>CAVQFJ010000018.1:0-226590 GCA_963711715.1 uncultured Actinomycetota bacterium | reverse complement strand
TAGTACCGCGGCAGCAATATTTGATCCGTTGCTCATTCGGCTGCTCCCTTCGGCAAATGACCGTTCTTCAGCCGCACCCGGCCCGCCGCCGTTTTCCGCGATGAACTCGACGCCGGCCGATTTTGGGGCGCGCTTCACAACGTCTATAGCCCGGCCGCTGAAGACATGGCCGGGTTTTTTTATGTTGCACCTTCCGCCGGACTTGGACCCGTGGACCGTGTCGCGTGTTGGTTCAGGCTGCAGTTGGTAAAATGAAACCATCGAGCATTTTAGCCCTTTTGCGTATGGCAACGACCGGGAGGCCCTGCCCATCGGGCGTTGCCCCCAGCTGCGGCGACGGGCTTGCCGGTCTGCGTTGGCCGCACCAAAACCAAATGTCCCTTCGACATTGACGGCCGGCGCGACCTTAGAAAATTACTCGTCGTTGCTGGCGCAGAGTTCCCCAGCATGCTGTCCGGATGTGATCCTTATTTCCGCAACCCGGGCTTTTCATTGCGGCAGGTAGCCGGAGCCGTCGCGTTCAATTTGGCGTGAATGTGACAGGGAGCGGCAAGAGCATCGGAGAACCGCCAGCAAATCTTGCGCTACTGTGGAACCTCTGACGGTCCGTTCTGTTTGGATATGCAGCCAAAGGCGGGAGCCTTTCGAGAGGAAACCCTGACCGATGAAACGCTATTTTCCGAATTGCGCCGCGAATCGAGAGAAGCGGCGCAGGCCGCGAGAAACGGCTTTTCCATTTTCGGTCCGCTTGATACTGTTGGGCCGGTGTATCAAACTCCAATCGCGGCCCATCCACCCGTGACAGCGTGTGATGCGTCGTCGGTAGCTCTCAAGGAGATGTGCTCATGATTACGACTCGACGCGAAGTGATGGCGGGCGGGCTGGCGGCGGTGGCAGCGGCGGCTGGCGGCGTGCCGGTTTGGGCGGCGGAGTTGGCCAGCGCCTATTTCGCGGGGACCGCCGCAGACAATGGCGTCAGCTACAGGACCACCAACTTCCGCAAGATCAACAAGAAGTGGCAAAAGCAGGTCGTCAAATATTTCAGTTCGGAGCCGCAAGGCACGGTGGTGGTCGATACGATCAACCACATGCTCTACCTCATCATGGAGAACAGCACGGCGATCCGCTATGGCGTCGGGGTCGGCCGCGAAGGCTTCAAGTGGTACGGCCACGCGACGATCGACCGCAAGGCGCTATGGCCGAAGTGGACGCCTCCGCCGGAGATGCTGGAGCGAAGGCCGGAGTTGCCGCCCTTCATCGCGGGCGGGGCGTCCGATAATCCACTTGGCGCGCGCGCTATGTATCTTCATCGCGACGGCGTCGACACAGGCTATCGCCTGCATGGTACGGTGGAGCCGTGGAATATCGGCACGGACTCCTCGAGTGGCTGCATTCGCATGATGCAGGAGCACATAATCGATCTCTATCAGCGTTGCCCGATCGGAACGGCTGTGCAGGTTCTGCCGCATATTGCCGACCAGCGGGATAAGTCGAGCCGGTCGGCCGATCCGTCGCTGTAACGAATAGCAAGGGTCCGAAAGAGCGAGAGGACATATTCAGAGGAATGTCCGATCCCGCGCGGGGCCGATGCGATGGACCCGGCGTTTAGGGCGCCGCTGAGCTCGCGCTAGTAGGGGGTCTGTTTGGGGGTGGGGGGTGGCCGCCCCGGGGGGTATGCTCGTATGCATGCTTGCCAATGTCGCACGCGCCGGTTTGATGGTTGCAGCCCTTGCCTTGGCCGGCTGCACGGATACGACATTGCGCGGGGTGAACCCCAACGCGGAAAAGCAGCTACCTCAAAAGATCCTCGCCGAGATGAAGGCGAAGGGGATGACCCGCTGGTCGCCCGTCATGGCGCGCATCTTCAAGGAAGAGGGCAAGCTCGAGATCTGGAAACAGAAGAACAACGGGCGCTACGATCTCATCGCCGAGTACAACATCTGCAAGTGGTCGGGGCAGCTCGGGCCGAAATTCACCGAGGGCGACCGCCAGGCGCCGGAAGGGTTTTATACGGTCCGGCCCGCGCAAATGAACCAATGGTCGAACTATCACCTGGCGTTCAACATCGGCTATCCGAATGCCTACGACCGCGCGCTGGGCCACACCGGCTCGAACCTTATGGTGCATGGCGCCTGTTCCTCGTCGGGCTGCTATTCGATGACCGACGCGCAGATCGAGCAGATCTACGCCTTCGGGCGCGACGCCTTCCGCGGCGGCCAGAGGGAATTCCAGATCGAGGCATTTCCCTTCCGCATGACGGCGGCCAATATGGCGCGCTATCGCAAGGATCCGAACTACGCGTTCTGGAACATGCTCAAGGAAGGCTACGATTATTTCGAGATCACAAAGGTGCCGCCAAAGGTCGATGTCTGCGAGAAGCGTTACGTCTTCAACCAGACGGTCGGCGCCGGCGCGACCTTCAATCCAGCTGGCGCCTGCCCCGTCACGACGCAGTCCGATTCGCTGAAAGTGGCCTATCAGAGCTATCAGAAGACTTACGATGCGGCCTTTTCGACCGCCGCTGGGTCAAGCACGCCTCAGCCGAAGGCGACGATTGCAGGTCCCAAGGAAGCAGCGCTGGTTTCGGAATGGAGCCGCAAGCGCGCCCGCGGCGAACGCGTGCCGAGCGAGCCACCAGCTATGGCGGATGACCGGCCGTGAGCGTCGGATGGGCCGCAGCGAACGCCCGGGTTGAGGGCCGTTTGGCATACGTTTTCAAGACTGGTGCCCTAGAATGTCTGCTCGTCCCCCCGTCATCATCAACATCCTGGCACGGGCAGCGCGATCCGGCGCCGGCAATCACCATTCTTACCCCAGGACGCACTCCGCCAGGCGCATGAGCCGGTTGCCGACTGCGCCCGCTACGTGAGGTCGGCCGGGCTGAACGCATGATCGGGCGAATGATTATGAAGATTACGGCGAGACCGCTCCAGGCCAGTCGCCGCGCCAGAGACACGAAGCGAGCTGATTGGCGACGCAGTTCGAGAATCAGAAAGTCCGGCAGACCAAGCAGCCACTCCACTAGTGGACACTCACAGAAATAAGTGCTGTCGCTTTCTTCGATCCGGCCGCGAATTTGCCGGCCAAAACGACGACTTGCGATTTACTTAATGTGGTAGCTGTCCTAAGGGGGTCAATAGGCCGTTTGACATTTGGGCGGCAAAGCCGTTTGTCTCGCGCAACAGATTGGAAACGGGGGTCTTAAGGTGCGCAGTTTTCATCATTGGTCGTCGATCCCTCAAATCAGGTTGTGCCACAACCCGCCCTACCGGAAATCGATGACCGCCGCTACGCCGCTCGCTCGCTAAAGCTATTGAGGTGCGCGCTCGCGAGCGGCTTAGCTACCGATAAGCTACACCCCGCGGACAGGATCGAAGTTTAATGCGGCGAGTATACGGCGAGGGGTGACTTCGTGCGCTTTGAAGATATATTCGTCCGTTGCTGATAGCCCCATGACCACGGGGTGTGACGCGCGGACTGAACACAGCAACTACGATCGAGAGTGTTGATGACGAAGACAGCTTTGGTAACCGGCATCACCGGGCAGGACGGCGCCTACCTTGCAGAGCTCTTGCTCGCCAAAGGATACGCAGTCCACGGGCTCGCAAGGCGGTCGAGCACCGCCGACGTGAACACCACACGCCTGAATTGGCTCGGCATCGAGAAAGATGTCAGGATCGTCGACGGAAATCTGACGGATTTGTCCGGCCTGGTCCGACGATTTGTGACGTAAGGCCGGATGAAGTCTACAATCTTGCCGCCCAGTCCTTTGTCAAATCATCGTGGCAGCAGCCGATCCTGACGGGGAACGTCACCGGCATAGGGGTGACCAATGTTCTGGAGGCGCTCCGCCTGGAGTCGCCCGAGGCCCGCTTTTACCAGGCCTCGTCGTCCGAAATGTATGGTCTCATCCAGGAACCCATGCAGTCGGAGACCACGCCTTTCCATCCACGTTCTCCGTACGCGGTGGCGAAGCTCTACGGCCACTGGATAACAATCAACTATCGTGAGAGCTTCGGGCTGCATGCCTCCAGCGGCATTTTGTTCAACCACGAATCACCGCTTCGAGGCATTGAATTCGTAACCCGCAAGGTTACAGATGCGGTCGCGCGCATCAAGAAGGGTAAGGATAGGGAATTGCGGCTTGGAAACATCGATGCTAAGCGCGACTGGGGTCACTCGAGGGACTATGTGCGCGCCATGTGGCTAATGTTGCAGCAGGACCAGCCGGATGACTATGTCGTCGCCACTGGCAGGACGACGACGGTGCGCGACATGTGCCGCATTGCATTCGAACATGCCGAGCTCAACATCGATGATCACCTTGTCATAGATCCGGCGTTGTTCAGGCCGGCCGAAGTCGAAGTGCTGCTTGGCAATCCGGCGAAGGCCAAGCGGAAACTGGGTTGGGAAGCGGAAATCCCGCTGGAGGATATGATCCGGGAAATGGTCGATGCCGATCTCGAGCGCCACACAAACCCACGCAGGCTCTGAGTTGAGCAAAACCACTTTTTAGTTATGGGCGGTAGCTTGACGGATCGCATCCTGATAACCGGGGCAAGCGGGTTTGTGGGCTCGGCATTGTTGCACCTGCTGGAGCGGGAACACACTGCCTCCCAGGTGTTTGCCTTTGGCCACCGCGAAGGCCAGCGAAACGCGATCGACTTGCTGGACCGGGAAGCCGTCGACAGAGCTGTCCGCGTGGCGCAGCCTACCGCGATTGTCCATCTGGCGGCGGTCGCGTTGCCTTCCGATGCACGCGACGCGCCGCGACATGCCTGGAACGTCAACGTTACGGGAACGATGAACCTTGCCGAATCAGTGATGCGCCATGCACCGAAGGCCCGGTTCGTTTATGTCGGCAGTTCGGAGGCCTATGGCGCTTCGTTCCTGAGCGTGGCCGGCCCGGTGACGGAAAGTGCGCCGCTTCTGCCGATGACGGTTTACGGCGCCACCAAGGCGGCCGCAGACATGATGATCGGGCAAATGACATATGACGGTCTGCGCGCCATCCGCTTTCGCCCGTTCAACCACACTGGCCCCGGTCAGTCCGATGCCTACGTCATCCCTGCCTTCGCACGCCAGGTCGCCGAGATCGAATCGAGCAAACCCGAACCGATCATTCATGTGGGAAATCTCGAAGCCGAGCGCGACTTCCTTGATGTTCGCGACGTGGTGCGCGCATATGCAAGTTCCGCAGTTCTGGACCTGGATGCCGAGCCGGACCGGGTTTATAACATCGCATCCGGACAACCCCGGAAAATCCGGCATATACTTGGGCAGGCTCATTGCGGAGTCTGGCATCGATATCGAAGTGCGTGCCGATTCGGCAAACTCCGCCCGATCGACATTCCACTCGTCTGTGGTGATGCGTGAAAGGCGCGCGAAAGGCTGAATTGGAAGCCTTTGGTGCCATTCGTAGTCGGTGCGAGTGGTCTCGACGGTGTCACCGGCGATGTTGCGGCTCATCGCGATCGTGCCCGACAGCAGGACGTGGAAGCACCGCGCCGTCTCGCCCTCCACGACGATGTCCTCGCCCGCGGGCACCTCGATCATGTCGGCGTGCTCGGCCACCCACGCGAGCTGGTCGTCGGTGAGCTCGCTGAACAGGAACAGCTCGCGGAGCTGCTCGTGGGTGAGGTGGGTGCCGGCGGTCTGCGCCGTTGGCTCGCTCATTGGTCCGCCAGGTACCGGTGCACCAGCGTCACGGCCATCGCGCCCTCGCCGACCGCCGACGCGACACGCTTGACCGACTCGGCCCGCACGTCCCCGGCGACGAACACCCCGGGGACGCTGGACTCGAGGTGGTACGGGTCGCGGTCCAGTCGCCAGGCGGCCGGCGGCTTCCCCTCGACGACCAGGTCGGGGCCGGTGAGCACGAAGCCGCGGGCGTCCCGCTCGACCACACCGTCGAGCCAGTCGGTGCGCGGCGCGGCTCCGATGAACACGAACATCGACCCGGCCTCCACCGTCTGCTTGTCGCCGCTGGCCCGGTCACCGAGCACGAGCCGCTCCAGGTGACCGTCGCCGCACGCCTCCACCACCTCGGTGCTGGTGCGGACCACGACGTTGTCGATCGCGTCCAGCTGCTTGATGAGGTAGGTCGACATCGACGCCTCCAGGTTCGTCCCGCGTACCAGCACGGACACCGTGGCGGCGTGCTTGGAGAAGAACACCGCGGCCTGGCCGGCCGAGTTGGCGCCTCGCCGACGATGTAGACGTCCTGACCCGAGCAGGCCGGCGCCTCCGTCGCGGCGGAGCCGTAGAAGACGCCGCGGCCGGTCAGGTCGGCGACGCCAGGAGCGTCCAGGCTGCGGTACGAGACACCGGTGGCGAGCACGACGGAGTGCGCCGCGATCTCGCTGCCGTCCCCGAACCGGACGACGCGGGCCGACCCGCGCGCCTCCAGACCCGACGACGTCGCGCGCGGTGAGCACCTCGGCGCCGAACTTGGCCGCCTGCCGCCGGGCCCGGTCGGTGAGCTGGGCGCCGGAGACGCCGTCGGGGAAGCCGAGGTAGTTCTCGATCCGCGAGCTCTGCCCGGCCTGCCCGCCGGTCGCCTGCCGCTCGACGAGGACGGTGCGCAGGCCCTCCGACGCCCCGTAGACCGCGCTGCCGAGCCCGGCCGGACCACCCCCGATCACGATGAGGTCGTAGAAGTCGGTGGCCGGGTCGGTGGTCAGCCCGACGGCGGCGGCGATCTCGGCCTCACTCGGCGCCCGCAGCGCCGTGCCGTCGGTGGTGATCACCACGGGGACGTCGTCCGGAGCTGGCGCCCGCGGCCTCCAGCAGCCGCGCGCCCTCCGGCTCGTCGATCGAGTAGTAGCGGTAGGGCACCGAGTTGCGCGCCAGGAAGTCGCGCGCCGCGAAGCACTCCGCCGACCACCGGTGCCCGACGACCCGGATCTCGTCCACCGGCCGGACCCCGACCGCGCGCCAGGTCTCGACCAACGCGTCGATCACCGGGTAGAGCTTCTCCTCCGGGGGGTCCCACGGCTTGAGCAGGTAGTGGTCGACATCGACGACGTTGATGGCCTGGATGGCCGCGTCGGTGTCGGCGTAGGCCGTGAGCAGGGCCCGCCGGGCGCGCGGGGCCACGTCCATGGCCTGCTCGAGGAACTCGATGCCGTTCATCTCCGGCATCCGGTAGTCGGCCAGGATCGCGGCCACCGGCTCGCCGCGGAGGGTCAGCTCGCGCAGCGCCTCGAGCGCCTCGCGGCCGGACTCCGCGCGCACGATGCGGTAGTCCTGCCCGTAGCGGCGGCGCAGATCGCGCGCCACCGACCGGCTCACGCCGGGGTCGTCGTCGACGGTCATGAGGACGGGCTTGGCCATTCACACTCCTGCACGCTGCGGCGGCACGCGACGGTCCGCTGACAGCAACGAACGTACCCCGCCCGAGCATTCCGGCGCGGCGGCAGATGATCGTCGTTACCGCACGCTCACGCAGGTCGTGTCCTGTGTGGCCGTGCGCTCACGACGATCACGACCCGGTGGCCACCACGGGGACGCGGGCCACCGCGAAGATCCGGCGGAACGGGAACCACGTCGTGCCGTCGGGTCGGGGTGGGTAGGCCGCCCGCAGCCGCGGGGCGAGCTCGGCGCGGAACGCCGCGTAGGCGTCGGCGTCGAGGGAGTCACGCACCGGCCGCAGTGCCGTGGAGCTGATCCACTGCAACACGGGGTCCGGACCGGTGAGGTGGTGCAGGTAGGTGGTCTCCCAGGCGTCGGTCGCAGCTCCGGCGCGGGCGAGCAGGTCCGCGTAGTCGGCAGGGCCCGGCACCGTGTCGCCTCCGAGGATGGCGGCCGCCCCCTGCCACCGGGGTTCGGCGAGCAGCTCCCGGACCAGCGCGTGCGACGGCGCGCCGGAGTTTCCCGGCACCTGCAGCGCGAACCAGGCACCGGCCGGCAGCGCGCCGAGCCATCGCGGCAGCAGCTGCGGGTGCTCGGGCACCCACTGCAGCACCGCGTTGCTGATCACGACGTCGGTGTCGGGCTCGGGCGTCCAGTCGACGACGTCGATCTGCTGCGCGTCGACGCCGCGCTCCCTGGCGGCCGCCACCATGTCCGCGGAGGAGTCGAGCGCGGTGATCCTGGCCTCGGGCCACCGATCGCTCAGCAGCGAGGTCAGGTGCCCGGGACCGCAGCCGAGGTCGACCACGCGCCGTGGCGAGCCGGGCCCGACCCGGGGAGCCCCGATGCGGGCGAGCAGGTCGTGGAACGGGCGCGCCCGGTGGTCGTCGAAGTCGAGGTAGAGCGACGGTTCCCAACGGGTGCCCGTCACCGCGCACGGCCGAGCGTACGAGCGACATCGGCGGCGACCTGGCGCACGGCGGCCGGGTCGGTGCCGGGGTCGGCGCGCACCTGCAGCATCGTGCCGTCGCGCCCGGGAACCTTGCGTTGGACGAACCACGCACCACCCTGCGGGGCGTCGGCGGAACGCGTCTCGGCGGGTAGCTCGCGGTGGTGGCGGGACCGGATCGAGGCGGTCACCCGCTCGCGCACGACCTCCGGCACCCGGCCCGGTTCGACCGGCCGCAGGCGCTGCACCGGAAGGTCCGCGATCAGCACCGCTCCCCCGGCCGTCTCGACCTCCGTGGCCTCGACGAGCGTGATCGCCCCGTCCTGCCAGGACGCCTTGCTGATCAGGTGCCAGCCCAGCCGCCGCTCGCCGTCGTGCCCCGGCAGCCACAGGCCCAGCGAGGTGGCGACGAGTGGCTCACCTCCGACCAACCGGGCCGACGCCAGGACGTGCTCCTCGGCGTCGAGGTGTCCGGCGAAGCCGTCCGGCAGCGGGTCTCGGCCCAGCAGCCGGCGGACGGCCTCCCGCAGCGTCATTGGACGCCGCCCATCGCCTTGTCCCGCAACGCGATCCGGTACTGCTCCAGTGGCACGAGATCGCCGAAGAGCTGGTGGTAGGCGTCGGTCTCCTCCATCGGGTTCGTGCGCTGCAGGCGGGCCTTCAGCTCGGCGACCTGAGCCTCCACCAGCGCGAGCCGGACACCGGCGACGACGCTGGCCACGTACCGCACCTCCTCGGTGTCGGAGCGGGCCCCGACGGCGTTGCGCCCGGGGTTCTTACGGGCCAGCTCGAGGGGTTCCACGGCCAGCTCGGTGACCAGCGGCCGCGTCTCCACCGGGCACTCGGCGCGCACCGCCTCCAGCCACGCGTGCCCGTCCCGGCCCCCGCACACGCCGCCGGCGGCCTGCACGGCACGGTGCACCGCGGCCAGCGCCGGGTGGGTGAAGGCCTGCTCGGGCAGCTCGTCGTAGCTCGGTCCGGCGATGGCGGGCAGCTGCAGGGCGGCCTTGAGCGCCTCCCGCTGCAGGTGCAGGCGCGGATCGTCCCGGGGTGGAGCGACCGCCCGGGCCTGCTGGCCGCGCTGGCCCCGGACGGGTTCGGCCGGCACCCCCGCGGTCTCCCGCACCCGGCGCACGACCATCGCGATGTCGTCCCAGCTGGTCCAACCGGCGAGCCGCCGGGCGTACTCGTCGCGCAGGTCCTCACGTCGGATCCGCGCCACCAGCGGCACCGTGCGCTGCAGCGCGGCGACCCGGCCCTCCGCGCGGTCGAGGTCGTGGTCGCGCAGCATGGACCGGATCGCGAACTCGAACAGCGGCTCCCGGCGGGCCACCAGGTCGCGGACGGCGGTGTCGCCGCCGGCCTGGCGCAGCTCGCAGGGGTCCCTGCCGTCCGGCGCGATCGCGACGAACGTCTGGGCGGCGAAGTTCTGGTCGCCCTCGAACGCCTTGAGCGCGGCGGCCTGCCCGGCCGCGTCGCCGTCGAAGGTGTAGATGACCTCGCCGAGATCGAACGAGTCGTCGCCGATCAACCGGCGGATGACCGCGACGTGCTCGGCGCCGAAGGCCGTGCCGCAGGACGCGACGGCGGTCGGCACGCCGGCGAGGTGCATCGCCATCACGTCGGTGTAGCCCTCGACGACGACCACCTGGCGCCGCTTGGCGATCTCGCGCTTGGCGAGGTCGAGCCCGAAGAGCACGTGCGTCTTGCGGTACACGGGTGTGTCGGAGGTGTTGAGGTACTTCGCCTCGATGCCGTCGTCGTCGAAGAGCCTGCGCGCGCCGAAGCCGACGACGTCGCCGCCGAGGTCGCGGATGGGCCAGAGCAACCGTCGGTGGAAGCGGTCGATGGGGCCACGCCTGCCTTCCTTGGACAGCCCGGCCCTCGTCAGCTCGTCCAGGGAGAACCCCTCGCCCAGCAGGTGCTTGGTGAGCGTGTCCCACCCGGCCGGCGCGTAGCCGCAGCCGAACTGGGTGGCGGCCGCGGAGTCGAACCCCCGGCTGGTGAGGAACTGGACAGCGGGCGACGCCTCCGGGGTGTGCAGCTTCGCCGAGTAGAACTCCGCGGCCCGCTTGTTGGCCTCGAGCAGCCGGGTGCGCGTCCCGCGGTCGCGCTGGACCGAGCTGCCGCCGCCCTCGTAGGTGAGCCGGAGCCCGACGCGGTCGGCCAGCCGCTCGACGGCCTCGACGAAGCCCAGGACCTCGATCTTCATGATGAACGCCAAGGCATCGCCGCCCTCACCGCAGCCGAAGCAGTGGAACGTGCCGTGGGACGGGCGCACGTTGAACGAGGGGCTCTTCTCGTCGTGGAAGGGGCACAGGCCCTTGAGGGAACCGGCACCGGCGCGGCGCAGGGCGACGTACTCGCCGACCACCTCGTCGATCCGAGTGCGGTCGCGGACCTCCCTGATGTCCTCGTCCCGGATCCGGCCCGCCACGGGAGCGAGTCTAGTTCCCGGCGTGGGCGGGCGATCTCACAGCACGAGCGCGGCGAGGGCGCGGTCGATCCAGGCTCCGTACCGCTCCGCCGACCACCCCCGCTCCACGACCAGCAGGCCGTAGAGCAGCGGGGAGTTGAGCGTCCAGATCGTGTCGCGCACCTCGGCGAGGCGGGCCGGGTCGTCGTCCCCGAGGCGGGCGACGACGGTCGTGGCGAGCAGGGTCGCCCCCGCCAGGCGCTGCTCGTCGAGCATCCGGGCCAGCCGGGCGATCTCCGGGTCCGTATCGGCGGCGGAGCGGAGGACGAAATACATGGGGGACGCGCGCGGAGCCACGTCGGCGATGAGCGCGGCCAGGCGACGCAGCACCTCCTCCGCCGTGCCCCCATCGTGGACATGGCGCATCTGTGGGCGCTCATGCAGCGGCACCGCGGCGGCGTCGCCGACGAGCCCGCTCTCCACCGCCTCCTTGAGGAGGTTGACCTTCGAGGCGAAGCCGGCGAACACCGTGGGCGCCGACACCCCGGCCGCGGCCGCGATCTGCGCGATCGACGTGGCCGGGTAGCCCTGCTCGACGAAGAGGACGCGTGCCGTCTCGAGGATGCGCTCGCGGGTCGCGCGGGCCTGGGCTCGCCGGCCCTCTGCGTTGTAGGGACGACGCCCTTGCTCGGTCGACGACATTCGCTTACTCTAGCGCATGTTCAATATGCGTCGAGTAAAGCGAAAGGCTGCACCATGGAGCTCGGGTACCACACCGCGGGGCACGGTCCACCGCTGCTGCTCATCCACGGTGGCGCCGAGGACGCCGGGATGCTCACCCCGCAGGCGGAGGCCTTCGCCGCCCGCGGCCGCCGGGTGATCTGGTACGACCGCCGCGGCACCGGGAGCAGCACCCGCGACGGCTGGCCGGCCGGCGGCGTCGCGCAGCACGCCGACGATGCGGCCGCACTGCTCCGCGCGCTCGACGCCGTCCCGGCCACCGTGCTCGGCTTCAGCTCGGGTGGCGTCGTGGCCCTCGCCGTGGCCTCCCGGCACCCGGACGTCGTCACCGAGGTCATCGCTTGGGAGCCCGCCGCGCTCGGCGTCCTGCCCGACGGCGCCGACCTGCACGCGGGGATCATGGCACCGATCGAGGCCCACCTGGCCGCGCACCCCGACGACTGGGACGGCGCTTACCTGGTGATGCTCGACGTCCTGTCCGAGGGCCGGGCGGATCTCGACTCACCGGCGGTGGCGGCGATGCGGGTCAACGCGGAGGCGGTGCTGCGCGATGACGGGCAGGTGATCACCGCGCACGCGTTCGCCCCCGGTGAGCTGCCGGCCGACCTGATCACCATCGCGGTCGGGAAGGGCACGAGCCCGATCCACGCCGAGATCGCCGAACGGCTCGCGGCCGAGCTCGGGCGCCCCGCCCTGGTCGTCGACGAGGCCGACGAGCACGAGGTCTACCTGAGCCAGCCCGAGGTGCTCGCCGACGCGCTGGCCGGGCGATGAACGCGCCGAGGCGGATCGCGGCGATCGACGGCGTGCTCAACCCCGAGAAGCTCGCACCCGGCAGGCCGCGTCGAACCCCTGATCGGTGATCCCCAGCGCGTGGTTCGCACGGGCCCGCATGTTCTCCAACGCGATCGCCTGCGTCAGCTCGATGAGGCCGGCCCGACCCAACACCGCCTCCAGCTCCGCCACCTGCGCGTCCGTGACGGCCATCGGCTGCGCGGTCATCGCATCGGCATAGGCGAGCGCGATCCGCTCGACGGGCTCGTAGAGCGGGCTGTGCATGTAGTCGTCCACGTCTCGCAGCCGCTCGACGTCGAGCCCGTCGAGGCGCTGCAGCATCGTGCCGAAGTCGACGCACCACGAGCACCCCACGACGGTGGCGACGCGGTACACGGCGAGCTCGCGGATCCGGGCCGGCAGGACGACGGCCGCCCGCAGGTACGCCGACTCGCTCACGATCGCCGCCCAGAACAGCTTGCGGTGGTGGCGGGCCACGGCGACGGGTTCGGGCACGTCGCCGAACCGCCGTCGCGCGAGCCGGTACGCCAGCCGTCCGAACACCCCGGCCTCAGCCGCGGGCACCGCGGGAATGCGTCCCATTCCGTCCTCCTCGGGTCGTCGTCACCGGTTGGACGGGACGGGACCGCCGTTCGTGACAGTCGGAGGCCGTGGCGTCCGGACCACGCTCAGGACTCGGCGGCCTTCGCGCCGTCCGGGGCGACGGCGAACCAGACACCGTCCGTGCCGTCAGCGCCTGCGGTCTGCAGTCCGGGCTGCTCGCCCGCCCGCCGGTATAGCGGCCACCCGGCCAGCGTGACCTGAGCGCCCCCGTCCGGTCGGGCGACCGTGCCGACCTTCGACTCGTCGACGCCGAGCAGGACCGGCGGCCCCTGGGTGATCACCACCGGCTCCCACGCGGTGACGCACGAGCCCGTGCAGGCGGAGGCGGGCGGCTGGCTGCTGTCCTTGTCGGAGCGGTAGATCAGGTGGCCGGCGCCGTCGGTGACCACCACACCCAGCGGGCCGGTCTGGACCGCCCACAGCTCCAGGATTCCTGGAGCACCGCCGTGCTGGCCGGGCGAGCCGTGGCCGGCAGCGGCGTGGTCCGTGGGCCCCGGAGCGGCCGCGGGCTGCGCCGGCTGACCGCCACAGGCGGCGATGGCGAGGGCACACGTGAGGATCACCCCGAGCCGACCGAACCGGCTCCCACTGATGCGCATGGCTGGCACCTTTCCACGGGCCGCGGAACCTCCGGGACCCATGGGGTACACGGACGGCGACGCCGTCGGGTTCACCCCGACCGTCCCGCACCGGCGAGCCCGGCATACCGCGCCAGAGCCTGCTGGTCGGTCAGGACGGCGACCTGGTCGAGCACCACTCGCAGGCGAGCGGCGTCGTCCGCGGCGGCCGTCCAGTCCTCGGCGAACGCAGCGTCGAGGGTGTCCGGAGCGCCGGCCAGCAGGGCCTCCGCCAGCTCGGTGAGCAGCTCGCGCTGGCGGGCCTGCATCGCGAGCCGGTCGGGATCGCTCATCACGTACCGCAGCGCGACCGCCTTGAGCAACGCCACCTCGGCGCCGGCCCCGGGCGGCACGACGAGGTCCGCGCGGTAGCGGCGCAGCGGCCCGTCCCCGTGGGCCGCCCGCGTCGCGTCCGTGGCCGCGAGCACGAACCGCCCGACGAGCTCGCTGGTGAGACGCTTGAGCGCCACGTAGGCCGCGGCCGGGGCCGAGGAGGCGGAGAATCCGCGGACGGCCTCCACGACGGGCAGGGCCAGCAGCGCGTCCGCGGCCTCGGCGAGGGCGACCCGATCGCCACCGACCGAGGCGCCGAAGTGGTCCGCCGCCAGCTGCACCAGCGCTGCGCGTTCACCGGGTGCGGCGAGGGCGGCCAGGTCGATGCGCCCCGCGAGGATGCCGTCCTCGACGTCGTGCACCGAGTACGCGACGTCGTCGGACCAGTCCATGATCTGGGCCTCGAGGCAGATCCGACCGTCGGGGGCACCGTCGCGCACCCACGCGAACACGGCGGCGTCGGCGAGATAGGCGCCGAACTTCCGCACGCCGGGTCGCTGCACCCACGGGTACTTGCAGGAGGCGTCCAGCGACGCGCGGGTGAGGTTCAGCCCGCCGCCGTCGACCTTGGGCTCCAACCGGGTGAGGATCCGCAGCGTCTGCGCGTTGCCTTCGAACCCGCCGCAGGCCGCACCGAACTCGTCGAGGGCCCGCTCGCCGTTGTGCCCGAAGGGCGGGTGCCCGATGTCATGGGCGAGCCCGGCGGTGTCGACGACGTCCGGGTCGCACCCCAGCTCCTCGGCCATCTCACGGCCGATCTGCGCCACCTCCAACGAGTGGGTGAGCCGCGTGCGGGGCACGCCGGTGATCTCGGCTCCCTCGCCCGGACCGACGACCTGGGTCTTACCCGCCAGCCGGCGCAGCGCAGCGGAGTGCAGGACGCGGGCGCGGTCGCGGGCGAACGGGCTGCGGCGGTCCACGCGGCCCGCGCCCTTCGGTGGCTCGGGCTCGCGTCGCGCGCGATCGTGGTCACGGTCGTTGTCTGGGTCACGGTCGTTGTCTGGGTCACGGTCGTTGTCTGGGTCACGGTCCCGGTCTTTGCCCGGGTCACGGTCGAGATCCCGGCCGCGCTCGTGGGCAGGGCCGAGCTCCCGGCCGTCCGCGAGCCGGTCCGCCACGGGCCCGGATTCCACGCGTCAGCCGAGTCCGCTGGTCTCGGTGTCGACCGAGGCGTGGGTCAGCCGGTAGTACAGCAGGGCTCCGGTCTCCCGCAGGATGTACCGCAGCTGGGTCTCGCGGGTCTGCACGACGGGCCCGCTGCGGGTCGGCGACGTCCACGCGGACAGGCCGCTGTCACGGGCCATCGTCCGGGCGCGCAGGGAGTGCCACGGATCGCTGACGACGAGCGCGCTGCTCCACCCGTCCCGCTCCGCTCGTGCGGCCACCGCCTGCAGGCTGCCGAGGGTGTCCGAGCCCTCCCCGACCGCGACCACCGCCCCGGCCGGTACCCCCCGCCCGAGCAGGTAGCGCCGGCCCGCCTCGGCCTCGGTGACCAGATCGCCCTCGCGACTCCCGCCCGCGGTGACGATGAGCGGGGCGGAGCCGTCGCGGTACAGGCCCTCGGCGTGCCGGAGCCGGGCGGCGAAGATCGAGCTGGGCTCGCCGTCGTACTGCGCGGCGCCGAGCACCACGACGGCGTCGACCGGCCGCTGCTCGTCGATCCGCGCCACCTGCCACACCCGGAAGGCCGTGCCCCCGACGATCAACGCCCCGATCACCAGGGCCCCGACGAGCACCCGGAACACCCATCCGCGCGGTCGGGGCACCGCGCGCTGCGGGGCCGGACGGGGGCCGCGCGAGCCCCGCACCGGCACTGTCGACGCGTGCGGGGGCGGTGCCCTCATCCGCCGATCCGGTGCTCGCTGGCGGTGAGCGGGACTCCGGAGCGGCCGGACCGCGCGGCCACGACCTGCGCGACGATCGACACCGCCGTCTCGGCCGGGGTGCGAGCGCCCAGGTCCAGGCCGACGGGGCCACGCAGCGCACCCAGCTCGGCCTCGGTGAGCCCGGCCGCAAGCAGCCGCTCCCGGCGGGCGGACTGGGTGTGGCGCGACCCGAGCGCACCGAGGAAACCGCGCCCGCGGCGCAGGCCCTCGACCAGCACGACGTCGAACGCCGGGGCGTGGTCGAGCAGGACGAGCACGTCGGCGTCGGTGAACTCGGCGACCGCAGCCCGGGTGGCCGCCAGGTCGGTCTCCTGGCGCGCGGTCCAGCCGAGCAGGCCCGCCTGCGCCAGTAGGGCGGCGGCGATCGCGCCCGTGCCCGCGACCAGCACCGACGGCACCGGCACCCACAGGTCGAGCAGCAGCGCGCCCTCCTCGACCCGCTCGGTGACCGTCGCTCCCCGCCGGAGGAGCGTGCGGGCGGCGCCGACGGCGGCGTCGTCGAGATCGGCGCGACCGAGCCCACCGTGCGCGTCCGCCAGCTCCGGCCCGGTGAGCACGAGGACCGCCGCGCCGTCCGCGGTGGAGATCAGCGCGGCGGGCACCGCACGCTGCAGGGCGTCGCCCAGAGCGGCGGCGGGCCCGGCGGGAAGGGGATGGCCCAGCAGGGTGGCACCCCCGCTGCAGGCCAGTCCGGCGTCGAGGGCAGCGGTCTCGGTGACGTGCGCGTCCCGGGTCTGCGCCGATCCGGCCGCGGCGGCCACGAGTGGCCGGGCCTCAGCGTCGAGCGCCCCGCGGTAGAGCACGCCCGCGACCGCTCCAGCCGCCGTGCCCGCGAGGAGCTGGCCGCTCTCGACCGTGCCGAAACCGTGGCGTTCCAGCACCCGCACCACCCCGACCCCGCCGCCGGCTCCCTCGCCGGACCAACGTTGCAGCGCGGCCCCGAGCTCGCGGAGCCCGGTGGACGGGGTCACATCGTCAGGGTAGCGGCCCGGTCCGACGGTTCCCGCGGCCGTCAGCAGCCGAGCAGCTGCGCCGCGAGGTAGCCCTCCACCCGGTCCAGCGCCACCCGCTCCTGGGTCATCGAGTCCCGCTCGCGGATCGTCACCGCCTGGTCGGTGAGGGTGTCGAAGTCGACCGTGAGGCAGAACGGCGTGCCGATCTCATCCTGCCGGCGGTAGCGGCGGCCGATCGCGCCGGCGTCGTCGAACTCGACGTTCCAGGTCCTGCGCAGCTGCGCGGCGAGGTCGCGCGCCTTCGGGGAGAGGTCGGCGTTGCGCGAGAGCGGCAGGACCGCGGCCTTCACCGGCGCCAACCGGCGGTCCAGGCGCAGCACCACGCGGGTGTCCACCCCGCCCTTGGCGTTGGGGGCCTCGTCCTCGCTGTAGGCCTCGACGAGGAACGCCATCATCGAGCGGCCGACGCCGGCCGCCGGCTCGATCACGTACGGCCGGTAGCGGGTGCCACTGGCCTGGTCGTAGAACGACAGGTCGACACCCGAGTGGTTGGAGTGGGTCGTGAGGTCGAAGTCGGTGCGGTTGGCGATGCCCTCGAGCTCACCCCACTCCTGGCCCTGGAACCCGAACCGGTACTCGACGTCCACCGTGCGCTTCGAGTAGTGCGAGAGCTTCTCCTTGGGGTGCTCGTAGTGGCGCAGGTTGTCCCGCGCGATCCCCAGGTCGACGTACCAGTTCGTGCGCTCGTCGATCCAGTACTGGTGCAGCTCCTCGTCCGTGCCCGGCTCGACGAAGTACTCCATCTCCATCTGCTCGAACTCGCGCGTCCGGAAGATGAAGTTGCCCGGCGTGATCTCGTTGCGGAAGCTCTTGCCCATCTGCCCGATGCCGAAGGGCGGCTTCTTGCGCGAGGTGGTCTGCACGTTGAGGAAGTTGACGAAGATCCCCTGCGCGGTCTCCGGGCGCAGGTAGGCCAGGCCCTCCTCGGACTCCACCGGCCCGAGGAACGTCTTGAGCATCATGTTGAACTCGCGCGGCGCCGTGTACTGACCCCGGGTGCCGCAGTGCGGGCACGGCACCTCGGACAGGTCGTCCTCGGCGACCGCCTTGCCCGTCCGCTCGTTGTACTCCTCGACCAGCTGGTCGGCGCGGAAGCGCTTGTGGCAGTGCTGGCACTCCACCAGCGGGTCGGTGAAGGCGTTGACGTGGCCCGACGCCACCCAGACCTGCCGGGGAAGGATCACCGAGCTGTCGATGCCCACGACGTCGTCCCGGCCGGTGACCATGCTGCGCCACCACTGCCGCTTCACGTTCTCCTTGAGCTCGACGCCGAGGGGCCCGTAGTCCCAGGCCGAGCGGGTGCCGCCGTAGATCTCGCCGGAGGCGAAGACGAATCCGCGGCGCTTGGCGAGCGCGACGATCGTCTCGATCTTGGCGGAAGAGGGCTTGCTGGGCACGGCAGGATCTCCAGGATGCGGGGTGACGGGCGCGAAGGGCCCAGCGTAACGACCGGCTTGCGCCGGCCCCGCCCGCGTCCGACTCAGGGCCGGAGCGGTCGGAGCGGCTGGGTGAAGGCCCGGTGGATGCGGTCCGCACCGGTGAGCGCCCCTCGAGGTGTGAACGACCTCTTGGCGGGTGAGATCGACGTCATGGGGGTTGCCGGGCGGACCGAGCCCCGTGGGGTGCATCTCACGCGCGGTGGCGACCACGGTACCCAGCACGGCTGACGGCCCCAGGTCGGCGATCAACACGGCGGAGCGGGGTCCGCAGGCTCCGGGTACACCGAGTGATTGGCGTGGGTCGCCGACCTCCTGCCGAGGCCGGGCGGGCTACTCCGCGAGGAGGCTCTCGTGGATCTGTGAACGTCCCGTGGTCGAGGTCAGGAGGGTCTCGTAGGTCATCGGTTCCTCGGCCAGGGCCTCGGACAGCAGCGGCACCACGTGCTCGCGCACCGCGAACGGCGACAGCGCACGGCGGTAGGCGTCGATCGAGGCGAACCGCACGGTCAGCGCCCACCGGTCCGCCTCGTCCACCGAACGACCCAGCTCGCCGCCGAGGCAACCCTCAGCCGCCGTGAGCAGCTCCAGCGCGCGCCGGGCCCGGCGCAGGAACGCGGGGGCGTCGACGGGTGACACGGTGAAGCGGCACACCAGCAGCACGTCCGGAGCATCCCACCGGACGCCTACGATAGGGACGCGGCCCGGGAGTGCTGGACCACCGGGGGGCGTGGCCGTCGTCCTCGGGGATGGGGACCGATGTCGATCGTCGCGGGAGCCGGAGCCACTCCGGTCCGGGATCTCACCGACCCCGACGACGACAGCCACGCGCCGACGCACCCCTCGGCGGCCGCGGCGCCGATCCGCACCCCGCGCACCCTGGCCGTGGCCGGTGACCTGCTTCGGGCGCTCGCCGCGCCGGTCCGGATCGCGATCGTGCTGCAGCTGCTCGAGTCCAGCCGGTGCGTGCACGACCTGGTCGACGCCCTCGGCGTCACCCAGCCGCTGATCAGCCAGCACCTGCGGGTGCTCAAGGCGGCCGGGGTCGTGCACGGCGAACGGCGGGGCCGCGAGGTCGTCTACTCCGTCGTGGACGACCACCTCGCGCACATCGTCGTCGACGCGGTCGCCCACGCCGAGGAGGGCCGGTGACCGGTGGCGCGCAGGCCCCGACCACCAGGGTGCTGCGCTCCACCCGCCAACGGGCGGCGGTGTCGGCACTCCTGGACCGGCTCGACGACTTCCGGTCCGCCCAGGAGATCCACGAGGAGCTCCGGCGGACGGGCGAGGGCATCGGCCTGACGACCGTCTACCGCACCCTGCAGACCCTCGCCGACGGTGGCGAGGTGGACGTCCTGCGCACCGGCACCGGCGAGGCCGTGTACCGCCGCTGCGCCACGGCCGATCACCACCACCACCTCGTGTGCCGCCGCTGCGGGCGCACCGTGGAGATCGAAGGCCCGGACGTCGAGAGCTGGGCGACGCGGGTGGCCGAGGCGCACGGGTTCTCCGAGCTCAGCCACACCGCCGAGATCTTCGGGCTCTGCCGGGTGTGCGCCGGCGCGCGGTGATCCGGCGTCCGTCTCAGATCGACACATCCGCTGCCGATGGCGGCGGCTAGCGTCCGCCTCCAACGCGAGGAGGCGGTCGTGGACGACGCGGCGAGCACCAACGGAGCAACGGCCGCGGCGCCGAGCACCGTCCGCCGGCTCGACGGCGAGGAGGCAGCGGAGCTGGCCGGCCTCGCCGCGGTGTTCGAGGACCTGCAGTACGTGCTGCGGTGCTGCGAGCACCTGGTCACGGCGCTGAACTCACCCGAAACCGGGCCCGTGCGAGTGGACACGGACACCGCGCTGGTCGAGGCCCTGTGGAGCGGCGCCCTGATCGGCTACGTCCGCTGCTTCTCCGGCCGGGCGGCCGTGCTCTCCGACACCGACCTGGCCGAACTGGGCCTGGACGGCGACGTCGGTGAGTTCCACAGCATGGTCAAGAAGCTGCGTGACCACTACGCGTCCCGGCACGTGAACCCGCGCGAGTCGTTCACGATCGGAGCGGCGCAGGCCAACGACGGTCGACCGACCGGCGTCGCAGTGATCTCGACCCCGCGCCCGATCGTCGACGACACCACGGTGCGGCTGCTCGGCCGCGTCGCCTACGCCTTGAGCGGCCTGGTGGACGCCCGGATGCAGGCGGCGCAGAACCGCGTGCTCGGCGCGGCCGGACAGCTCACGCCGATGGAGCTCAGCCGGCTCCCGCTGGTGCACCTCTCCGCCGAAGCCTGACTCCGGGTAGCTCAGCGGATCATCCGCCCGCGAGCTCGGCCCGCAGGCTCGACGCGCTGCTGACGACCAGCATCAGCAGCGTTCCCATCGCCTTGTCCTCGAGCCCGGCGGCCGGGAACGCGTACCGGAGCGTGACGTCCCAGCCGTTCTCGCCGCGGATCACCCGCGGCGTACCGAACAGACCTTCACCGGCACCGAGCGCCACCCTCGTGGGGATGTCGGTCTCGATCGGGAGGTCCCAGGCCACCACGCAGGTGATGTTGAGGACGGGCAGGCCCTCCTCGAGCTCCAGGCCCTGCACCGCGCACACCACGCCACCGTGCGCGAACGTGAGCGCCCCGTCGTCGTCCACCGTGACGTCGTGGAAGCGTTCCAGCGCTGTGCGGGCGACGGCGAGCATGTCGGTGATCGCGCCGGTCACGACGCCGTCCCGGGGAGATCGGTGTTGATGCTCGGCCCCGGCGAGCGAGCCTCGGTGCTCGATGCTCGGCCCCGGCGAGCGAGCCTCGGCTGCCCCGCCGAACCGGCGGTGGCGCTGCGCGTAGATCTCGACGGCCTCCCACAGATGGCGGCGGTCGAAGTCGGGGAACAGGGTGTCCAGGAAGACCATCTCCGCGTAGGCCGACTGCCACAACAGGAAGTTCGACGTGCGCTGCTCGCCGGAGCTGCGCACGAACAGGTCCACGTCGGGCATGTCCGGCTCGTCGAGATGGCGGGCGAGCAGCTTCTCGTCCACCTTCTCCGGCTTGACCCGGCCCTCGGCCACGAGGTGGGCGACGGCCCGCGCCGCGTCGGCGATCTCCGCCCGGCCGCCGTAGTTGACGCACATCGTCAGGGTGAGCACGTCATTGGCGCGGGTCTTCTCCTCGGCGACCTCCAGCTCCCGGATCACACTGCGCCACAGCCGCGGCCGTCGCCCCGCCCAGCGGACGCGCACGCCCATCGCGTGCATCTCGTCGACCCGGCGCCGGATGACGTCGCGGTTGAAGCCCATGAGGAAGCGCACCTCGTCGGGGCTGCGTTTCCAGTTCTCGGTGGAGAACGCGTACGCCGAGAGCCACCGCACGCCGATCTCGATGCAGCCGCGCGCCACGTCCATCAGCGACGCCTCGCCGCGCCGGTGTCCCTCGACCCGCGGTAGGCCGCGCGCGTTGGCCCAGCGCCCGTTTCCGTCCATCACCAGCGCGACGTGGCGAGGCACCAGCTCGCGCGGCACCGCCGGCGGGCGGGCGCCCGACGGGTGCGGGGCCGGGGGCTGGAACCGGGGCACGTCGGCACCCTACGGGTGGGGCCGCCCGGTCGGTTCGCGGTGACCTCGGTCCGCGGGCGGTGGGACCCATCGGTGCACCGGAGCGGGTCAGATCCGGTGCTCTCGCGCGGCAGTGAGCCGGCCACCGGGTGCCGACCGCCGCCGCTAGCCCACGGCCGGTCCGGCCGGGGGCGCGACCGGCTCCTTCACCACCGGGACCGGCCCGTCGGCCGGGCTGTCCGCTCCGCCGGTGGGCGAGGCCGGCGCGACGGTCGGGACGGACGGCGCGCTCCGGCCGCTGTTCGGGAGCCCGGTGACGAGCATGACGGCCAGCAGTACCAGCACCAGCCCTGCGACGATCATGGGCACGATCGTCCTGGCGATCACCCGACCCGCGATCAACGCCACGTCGACGAGGCCGCGGGTGCTGGCGGACAGCGCTCTGACGAGCAGCACCACGACGATGACCAGGGCGACGATGACGACGCCGGACAGCGATCTGCCGCCGGAGGGCGCGGCGGCGAGCACATCGTGGACGGACACTGCTGCCTCCTGCCGATCAGGGCCGCGGACTGCGCGTACTGCCGCACCGGAACCGATCTGCACCCCGCTGCGTCATCCCGAGAGCCTCGTGCTTCGATTCAATCAAGCGTGCTGACCATAGCTGACTTCAACACGAGTAAGCTGAAATCAGCTGAGATTCCCCCCGAAGGGGTAGGGCCGTCGACGCGAGGACGGCACCAGGAGAGCAGGGAGGCCGGATGGTAGGGCAGATGGGCGATCGCACCGGAGCATGGGCAGCGAAAAGTCGCCCGCCCGGACGAACGTCGTTGTCGTACTGTGGCCGAGTGGCGTCTTGCCACGACGCACACCGGGTGCGAGGATCCGGCGCCATGCCGATCTTCAGTGGCTGGGCTGAATTTCACCTGACGCCGCGGCCTCCGGAGACGGTGACGCGGTGACCCGACCCTCTCCCCTCAGCGCGCGGCTGCGCGAGCTGCGGATGACCGGCTGGTCGGGTCGGCCGATCAACCAGTCGAGGGTTGCCGCGGCCATCGGCGTGACCTCGCCCAGCGTCTCCTCCTACGAGAACGGCACCGTCCCCCCGGTGCTGCGCCTGCGCGACTACGCGATCTTCTTCGCCTCACCGCGCTGGCTCGACCCGGACGCTCCCCGCCGGGTCGATCTCGACTTCCTGAACCCGTCCGAGCGGAGGACCTTCGCCGAGTTGAACACCGAGCTGACCGACCTCAGGCGGGCCGCAGAAGCGACCGCGACCACCGTTCCCGCCGCACCGCCCACCGCGTTCTGGCGGTTCCCCGACGGCGAACCGGTGCGGATCCTCTGCGGCCGCCTGAGCGAGCAGTCCGCCGGGCGGTACGCCGATCCGGCCGAGGCGAACTACATGCGGCTGCGGACCGCAGCGGACCTCGACTCCCTCGTCGAGCTGTGGGGGCACATCCGGCGCCTCAACCCCGACAGCGACGTCCGCTTCCGCATCGGCGACAACTACACCGACGACGATCTCAGCTCCCACGTGGTGGTGCTCGGCAACATCGCGCAGAGCCAGGGCGCAGGTCGCCTGCTGCCGAAGGACACCCTTCCCGTGCGGCAGTCCGACGTCGACGACGACGATCTCGAGGGCGAGATCTTCGAGGTCGACCTGGAGGACGGCAGCACCGAGCGCTTCGAGCCCGTGCTGGTGGGCGGCCGCGTGGTCGAGGACGTCGGCCTGTTGGCCCGGGTGCCCAACCCGCACTTCACCGCGGGGACGTTCACGGTGTGCAGCGGCGTGTTCACCCGCGGCGTCTACGGCGCCGTGCGGAGCCTGACCGACCGGACCAAGCGTGACAACAACGCCGCCTACCTTCGCGAGACCTTCACGGACACGTCCGCATTCGCGATGCTGATGCGGGTCCGGATGGCGGGCGACGCCACCGTGCCAGCGCCCGACTTGCGTGAGAAGGGCAACAGGCTGTTGGAGCTCGACCTCGCAGCTTCCTGATCGGAGCTCCGGCTGGGTTACTGTCGACGCAGGATGCCGGCCGTTCATCGACAGAGCCACCGAAGGCTGCTTCGGGACTTCGACGCCGGGCCGCCTCGTCCGGTCGACGCGATCGTGGTACCGGCCGGACGAACCGCCGACCACCTGCGGCCTGCCGCCCGCCTCGCCGCCGAGCTGCGCTGTGTGCTGCTGGTGATGTGCAGCCCGGGCCGCGCGGACCCGGCCGAGTTCGCCGTCACTGCGGCGGGAGAGTGGCCGGATCTGGAGTGGCAGCACCTCACCATCCCGGACGACCTCGGCCATCCGCTGCTGCCCGGTACCGCATCCCCCCGGGCCGACCCCCGCGACTGGCGCCACGGCGCGCTGAGCACCAAGCGCAACCTGGCGCTGCTCATCGCCCGGATGGTCGGCTGGACGACGGTCCTCATGCTCGACGACGACATCACGGACGTCGACGCCCGGCTGATCCACAGCGGTGCCGACCGGCTCGGCGCCGCCGTCGCGATCGGTCTGACCGTCGACCGGTTCCCCGACAACTCGGTGGTCTGCCACGCCAACAGGTTGGCCGGTGGTGAGCAGGAGGTCTTCGTCGGAGCCTCGGCCCTGCTCATCGACACGACCGAGCCGTTCGGCTTCTTCCCCAACATCTACAACGAGGACTGGCTCTTCCTCTACGACGCCGTCGCCGAGCGGAGGGTGGGCCGGCTCGATCGCGTCACCCAACGGCGCTACCAACCGTTCGACGACACGGGGCGGGCCCGAGCCGAGGAGTTCGGCGAGGTCATCGCCGAGGGCGCGATGGCCGGTCTCCACGACACCGACCCGGGCCGGCTGCTGGACGAGACGTACTGGGCCGAGTTCCTGGTCGCACGTCGTGACTTCATCCGGTCCGCATCGGAGCGGCTGGCCGCGCGACCGGGTGTGACCGCCTTCCGGGCAGTGCGCTCCCTCGACGCCGCGGAGCGGCGTCTGCGCACCTTCTCGGCTCGCCGCTGCGCGGATTACGTCAGACGGTGGCGGGCAGACCTCGTCGGGTGGCAGGAGGGCCTCGCGCGGCTGCAGACCGCCGAGGACGTGGAATCGGCCGCCGAGCATCTCGGCCTCAGCGGTAGCCTCGCCGGCCTGATCGCCTGACGGCCACCCGGGCCCGTCGGACTCGACGGAAGGACGGGCGGAGCGCGGTGCGCACGACCGAGGAGCTCGTCGTCACCGTTCGTTCCGTGCACGCGCCGCGGGGCTCCGCCGTCGTCGTACCCGGCTTCCTGGACGGCGCGACCGCTCCGGGCACAGAGGCGGTGGCACGGGCGTTGGCCACCAGCGGCTACACGGCGCTGACTTTCGATCCCCGGGGAAGCGGGCCCGGCTCGGGCGCCGCCGGCGAGCTGGGCCCGACGACCCAGCTCGCCGACATCGCCGGCCTCCTCGACCTGGTGCCGTCGGATCGGGTCGCGCTGGTCGGACACTGCTACGGCGCTCTGCTGGCCACGCTCGCCGCCGCGATCGACCCTCGAGTCACCGACGTCGTCGCGCTCATGCCGACCCGGTGCTTCATCTGGCCCGAGGACTACGACCGGCGCAAGGACACCTGGCGCGGCGACGGCGAGCGACGGTTCGTGCGCGGGGGCGGCGAGGTCGTCGTGCCGTACTCAGTGGTCGAGGACGCGCTCGCCCACGACCTGCCGGCCGCGCTGCGCACGCTGCGACAGCGGATCCTGTTCGTCGCCGGCGACCGCGACGAGGTGATCCCCGTGCACGCCGTCCGCCGCCTGCACGACGAGTGTGGGAGCCCGGAAAGGGAGATGATCGTGCTGCCGGTCCAGCACGACTACCGCGACCACCCCGACCAGATCGAGATCGTCAACCGGGCGGTCCTGGACTGGCTCACCGCGGGGCGTCGAGAGCACCGTTCTCGCTGTGCTGACGGCCCCCAGCAGCGCGAACGCTCGTCTCGAGGCTGACGGGTGTGGCCCGCCGCTCCACCAGCGGCAGCGAGCGCAGCTGACGCTCCAGGTGCCACTGCAGGTGCGCGGCCACCAGCCCGCTGGTGCTGCGCCGGGTGACCGGGCCGGTGGCGTCGGCGGTGCCCCAGTCGCCGTGCAGCAGGGCGTCGAGCAGCGTGAACGTCTCCGGCGACGGTGTCACGGACCCCGGCGGACGGCAGCGCGGACACACCGCCCCTCCCGCGGCGACGTTGAACGCCGGATGCGGGCCGGGCTCGGCGCACCGGGCACACTCGCTGATCGCCGGCGCCCAGCCGGCGTGCGTCATCGCGCGGAGCAGGAACGCGTCCAGCACCAGCGACGGGTCGCGCTCCCGGGCGGACAGCGCCCGGATCGCCCCGACCAGCAGCAGGTAGACCCGCAGCGCCGGGTCACCCTCCTCGGACACGAGCCGATCGGCCGTCTCCAGCACCGCGCAGCCCGCCGTGTAGCGCGGGTAGTCGCCGATGATGCCGGCCCCGAAGGCGTCGACGGTCTGGGCCTGCGTGACGATGTCGAGCGAGCGACCCGTGTAGCACTGCACGTCGACGTGGTTGAACGGCTCCAGCCGGGCTCCCCAGCGGGACCGGGTGCGCCGCACCCCCTTGGCCACGGCGCGGATCTTCCCGTGCCGGCTGGTGAGCAACGTGACGATCCGGTCGGCCTCCCCGAGCTTCTGCACCCGCAGTACCACGCCGGTGTCGCGGTACAGGGCCACGTCGTCACCCTACGGCGCCCGACACGCGCTCGGGCGGGCCACCGAAGGGCGGCCAGTCAGAAGCCCAGCTTCCGCAGCTGCTTCGGATCCCGCTGCCAGTCCTTGGCGATCTTGACGTGCAGGTCGAGGAACACCTTCGTGCCGAGCAGGGCCTCGATCTGCCGGCGGGAGTCGGTGCCCACCTGCCGCAGCCGCGCCCCACCCTTGCCGATGACGATCCCCTTCTGGCTCGAACGCTCGACGTAGATCGTCGCGTGCACGTTCAGCATCGGCGGTGCGTCGGGGTGCCGGCCCTCGCGCGGCACCATCTCCTCGATCAGCACGGCGATCGAGTGCGGCAGCTCGTCGCGCACGCCCTCGAGCGCGGCCTCGCGGATCAGCTCCGCGACCAGCGTCTCCTCGGGCTCGTCGGTGAGCTCGCCGTCCGGGTAGAGCGGCGTGCCCTCGGGAAGGCGGGCGACCAGGAGGTCGGTCAGCAGGTCGACCTGGTAGCCGTCCACCGCCGAGCAGGGCAGCACCTCGGCGAACTCCATCAGCCCGTTCAGCTCGGTCAGCCGCGCGGCGATCTGCTCGGGCGCCGCGATGTCGGCCTTGGTGACGATCCCGAACACCGGCGTGCGGCCGGCGACCGACCGCAGCTCGCCGGCGATGAACTCGTCGCCCCGACCCACCGCGGCGTCGGCCGGCACGCAGAAGCCGACGACGTCGACCTCGGCCCACGTCTCCCGGACCACGTCGTTGAGCCGGCTGCCCAGCAGCGTGCGCGGCTTGTGCAGCCCGGGCGTGTCGACCACCACGAGCTGGGCGTCGGGGCGGTGCACGATGCCGCGGATCGCGTGCCGGGTGGTCTGCGGACGGCTCGACGTGATCGCGATCTTGGTTCCGATGAGCGCGTTGGTCAGCGTGGACTTGCCCGCGTTCGGACGGCCGACGAAACAGGCGAACCCGGACCGGAAGCCGTCGGGGACCGGCGCGAAGGTCGTCATGCAGCCATCAGCGGGGCGATCCGCTCGCCGGTGAGGCGCTCCAGGATCTCGCGGCCGATGGGCAGCGCCGCCGTGGCCGCGGGGGACGGGGCGTTGAGCACGTGCAGCACCGAGCCCGGTCCGCGCCCGCCACCCACCCGGCCCTGCTCGACGAACAGAAAGTCGTCGACCAGCGTGCCGTCGCGTCGCACGGCCTGCGCCCGCACCCCGGCGCCGGCGGGATGCAGGTCGGACGCCGTGACGTCGGGGAGCATCCGCTGGATCTGCGTGACCATGGCCCTCCTCGACAGCGAGCGGTGCACCTCGCCCAGCCCGTACCGCCAGTGCCGGCGCGCGAGCCGGAGCGTGCCCGGGTACGCGAGCGACCGGATCAGCTCCCGCGGCCGGACCGTGCCCCACGAGTAGCCCTCCCGCGCCAGCGCGAGCACCGCGTTCGGGCCGGCGTGCACCTGCCCGTCGATCCCCCGGGTGGCGTGCACCCCGAGGAACGGGAACGCCGGATCGGGCACCGGGTACACGAGCCCCCTGACGAGCGACGCGGCCCGGTCGCCGAAGCCGGAGTACTCGCCGCGGAACGGGACGATCGCGACGCCGGGATCGGCTCCGCAGGCCGCGGCGACCTCGTCGCCACGCAGCCCCGCGCAGACCACCACGTGCCCCGCGAGCAGGTCACCGCCTCCGGTGCGCACGACGACGTCCGACGACCGGCGTGCGAGCCCGAGCACCGCCCGGCCGAGGTGCACCTCACCGCCCGCCGCCGCGACGAGCTCGCCCAGCTTCTCGGCGACCAGCCGGTAGTCACAGATGCCCGTGGAGGGGACGTGCAGCGCGGCGATCCCCCGGACGTGCGGCTCGTGCGCGCGCATGCCGGCCCGGTCCAGCTCGTGGGCCGGCACGCCGTTGGCCGTCCCCCGCCGGGCCAACTCGGCCATCCGCGGCAGCTCCTCCGGTTCGGTGGCGACGACGAGCTTGCCGGTGACCTCGTGGGGCAGCTCGTGCTCGCGGCAGAACGCGACGGTCTCGGCGCAGCCGGCCACCGCGAGGCGCGCCTTCAGACCGCCGGGGGCGTAGTAGAGCCCGGAGTGGATGACGTTGGAGTTGTGGCCGGTCTGATGACCGGCGAGCCGGGGCTCGCGCTCGACGACGGCCACCGACCGCCCCGTGCGGACCACCGCGTGCGCCGTGGCGAGGCCGACGATGCCGCCGCCGACCACCACGACGTCGAAGGTGGGAGTGGTCATGTCGCCGGTCGCTCGACCGCGGCGGTGATCTCGACGACGGCGCCGGAGGCGTCCGCCCGCAGCACGTGCGCGCCCGGGGCGAGGTCGCGGACCGCGGCGAGCGACGCGGGATCGACGGTGTCCGAGGGCGTCACGACCGCGGCGGCCTCCAGGCCGGGCGCTCCGCTGGACACGGCGGCGGCCACCGCCACCTGCAGGGCCGTGAGCTGCAGCGACGGCAGCGTGACCGACGTGGCGACGTAGGTGCGGCCGTCGGTGTCGCGCACCGCGGCGCCCTCGGCGGCTCCCGTACGGGCTCGGGCCGACCGGGCCAACGTCACGATCTTGTTGTCCTCGGCCGCCCGCGGATCATCCGGGCTGCGCGACACCGTTCTCCTCCCGACGGCTCCCGGCGCCGCCCGATCCGTCGTCGGGGCCGTTGCGCTCGACCGGGTCGACCAGCACCGAGATGATGCGGATCCGGCCCCGGGCATCCTTCCCGCCCTCGGCCAGCAGCCGGAGCCCGGCGACCTCGGCGTGCGCCCCCGGCAGCGGCACCCGGCCGAGCTGCTGGGCCAGCAACCCGCCGACCGTGTCGACGTCCGCGGTCCGCACCACCTCGGCGAGGGCGGTGTGGGCGCCGTCGACCCCGGGGAACAGCTCCGCGAGGTCCTCCACCGGCAGCCGCGCCGAGATGCGGAGCCGGCGTCCGTCGAGCTGCTGGACGTCGGGCACCTCCTCGGTGTCGTACTCGTCGGTGATCTCGCCGACGATCTCCTCGAGGATGTCCTCGATCGTCACCACCCCGGCCGTGCCGCCGTACTCGTCCACGACGATGGCCATGTGGTTGCGGGCGGCCTGCATCTCCTTGAGCAGCTCGTCGATGCGTTTGCTGTCGGGTACGAACACGGCGGCGCGCATCACGGCCGGCAGCGCGGCGGTCCGGCCGTCGTCGGCCTCGGCCTGCGCGCGGACGATGTCCTTGAGGTATGCCACTCCGACGATGTCGTCGATGCTCTCCCCGAGCACCGGGATCCGCGAGTAGCCGCTCTTCAGGGCGAGCCGCAGCACCTTGTCCACGGGGGTGTCGCGCTCGGTCCACACCACGTCGGGACGGGGCACCATCACCTCCCGGACGAGCGTGTCACCCAACTCGAACACCGAGTGGATCATCTGCCGCTCGTCCTCGTCGACGACGCCGCTGCTGCTCGCCATGTCCACGAGCTCCCGCAGCTCCACCTCCGAGGAGAACGGCCCCTGCCGGAAGCCCTGCCCCGGGGTGATCGCGTTGCCCAGGAGGATCAGCAGCTTCGTGAGCGGCCCCAACAGCGTGGCGAGCGCCCGGATCGGGGCCGCGACGAGCATCCCGACGCGGTACGGGTGCTGGCGCCCGAGCGTGCGCGGCCCGACGCCGATCAGGACGTAGTTGACCACCAGCATGATGCCGGCCGCGGTGAGCGCTCCCGCCCACAGCGGTTCGATCATCTGCACGAGCGCCACGGTCAGCAACACGGTGGCCGAGATCTCGGCGGCCAGCCGCAGCAGCAGGAGCAGGTTGACGTGCCGCGGGCGGTCGGCGGCCACCGCGGCGAGCGCCCGTGCTCCGGGTCGCCCGGTCCGGACCAGCGCCTCGACGCGTGCGCGGGACACCGAGCCGAGCGCGGCGTCGGCCGCCGCGAACAGCCCGGCCACCGGGACCAGCAGGACGGCGACGACGATCAGCTGAACGGTGCCGGTCACGGCGCTGTGTCCGATGGTGACCTCGCGAGCTCGGCCACGGCGATCAGGTGTCCTCGAGCCCGACCGTGCCGAGCACCGCGGAGTCGATGCGGCGCTGCGCGTCGCGCGCGGCAGCGTGCTCCCTGGCGGCGCGCCAGCCGGCGAGCAGCCGGCCCTGCAGCCCGAACATCTCGCGCTCCTGCTCGGGCTCGGCGTGGTCGTACCCGAGCAGGTGCAGCACCCCGTGCACCGTCAGCAGCTGCAGCTCGTCGGCCAACCCGTGCCCGGCCGCGCGCGCCTGCTTCGTGGCGAACTCCGGGCAGAGCACGATGTCGCCGAGCAACGCCGGTCCCATCTCCGGGGCGTCCGGGCGACGGGACTCCCCGGCCAGCTCGTCCATCGGGAAGGACAGGACGTCGGTGGGTCCCGGCTCGTCCATCCAGCGCTCGTGCAGCTCGCTCATGACCTCGGTGGTGACGGCGAGAACGCTGAGCTCGGCGGCCGGGCTGACGTGCATCGCGTCCAGAGCGTGCCGGGCGACCGAGGCGATCAGCGACTCGTCCACGGCGACGCCGGACTCGTTGCAGACCTCGATGGTCACCTTCCACCCCCTGCTCTCCACTCCGGACAGGAGACCAGCGTAGTCCGTCGCCCGCCGGTCTCCGCCGGCCGGCGTTGATCCACCGGAGGCGGGCGGCGCGCCTAGATTGGTCGGCGTGGTCATCGCACGACGCCGGTCGAACTGGGCCGGGAACGTGGTGTTCTCCGCTCGCGGTTTCCACCGACCCACCTCCGTGGCCGAGCTGCAGGACCTGGTCGCGGCGAGCGGGCACGTGCGGGCGCTGGGAACGGGTCACTCCTTCAACGCGATCGCCGACACCCCCGGCGACCTGGTCACGGTCGCCGGCCTTCCACCGGAGGTGCGGATCGACCATGCCGCGCGCAGCGTCACGGTCAGCGCCGGTATGAACTACGGCGAGCTGGCCGGACGGCTGGATGCAGCCGGACTCGCCCTGCCCAACCTGGGCTCCCTGCCGCACATCTCGATCGCCGGCGCCTGCGCGACCGGGACCCACGGCTCCGGTGACGGGAACGGGGTCCTCGCCACGGCCGTGAGCGCACTGCAGCTCGTGACCGCGGACGGCGAGCTGCGCACGCTGGCCCGCGGCGCGGACGGGTTCCTCGGTGCCGTCGTGGCGCTCGGCGCGCTGGGCGTCGTCGTCCGGCTGACGCTGGACGTGGTCCCGGCGTTCACCGTGCGGCAGCGCGTCTACGAGGGCTTGCGCGGCTTCGCGGACGTCGAGGAGGTCCTCGCCGCGGCGTACAGCGTCAGCCTGGTGACGTACTGGACGGACACCGGCTTCGACCAGGTCTGGCTCAAGCAGCTCGAGGGTGAACCGGCGCCGGCGGCCGGTTGGTTGGGGATGACCCCGGCCGATGGCCCGCGGCACCTGCTGCGCGGGGTGGACCCGGTCCACTGCACCCCGCAGCTGGGCGTGCCCGGGCCGTGGTACGAGCGGCTGCCGCACTTCCGGCTGGCCTTCACCCCCAGCAGCGGCGACGAGCTGCAGTCGGAGTACCTGCTGCCACGCCCGGCGATCGTCGACGCGCTGCACGCGCTGCACGGCGTGCGCGATCGGATCGCACCGGTGCTGCAGGTGTCCGAGATCCGCTCCGTCGCCGCCGACGATCTCTGGCTGTCCCCGGCGCAGGGACGCGACTCCGTCGGCGTCCACTTCACCTGGGTCTCCGACACCGCCGCGGTACTCCCCGCCGTGGCCGCGGTGGAGGCGGCGCTGCGGCCGTTCGCCGCCCGGCCGCACTGGGGCAAGCTGTTCGGCACCGCACCGGAGGACGTGCGCGCACTCTGGCCACGGCTGCCCGACGCCGAGCGGCTGCTGCGCGCCCACGACCCGGAAGGGACCTTCCGCAACGACCTGATCGACCGTTACCTGCCGGGCTGACCGCCCCGAGGATCCCGAGCGAGGGTCCGGGGCACAGCGCCTGTGCCCGGCGGAGTGTCGGTGGGACCGCTGCGGGCCGGGGCGAGTGCGGCGCATGCCGCAGCCGAGACGACGAGGACCGCGGCGGCGACCCACAGCGCGGAGGAGAAGCCGGCGGCGAACGCCGCGCGAGCGGCGGCGGCCAACTGCGGGCCGGCCGGGCCGAGCCCGTCGGCGATACCGAGAGCGGTGCCGGCGCCGTCGGCGGCGGCCGCGCGCAGCCCGTCGGGGAACGCGACCAGCCCAGGGGTGATGTCGGTGCGGTAGGTGGCGATCAGGGTGCTGGAGAGCACGGCGATCCCGACCACGCCGCCGACCTCACGGGTGATGTCGTTGACGGCGCTGGCCACCGAGCGCCGATCGGCGGGCAGCCCGTCGAGGATGAGCACGGTGCCCGGCGTGACCGCGAGCCCGAACCCGAGCCCGAACAGCAGGAGGCCAGGGGCCAGCTGCCACAGTGCGGCGTCCTTGGGGGCCACGGTGGCGAGGGCGGCGAAGCCGGCGGCCATGACCGCCAGGCCCGACGCGCCCGGCCAGCGGGCGCCGAACCGCGTCATCAGGGGTGCGGTGAGCCCGGTCCCGGCCCCGACCCCGACCGGGATCACGAGCAGTGCCAGCGCGGACTGCAGCGGGGTGTAGCCGGAGACGATCTGGAGGTACTGCGGCGCGAGGACGAACAGCCCGAGCGAGGCGAAGAACTGCAGCGACACCAGCAGCGCCCCGGCGGCCAGACCACGACGGGCGAACAGCCGTACGTCGAGCGACGGCGCCGCGGAGCGCAGCTCGTGGACGACGAACCCGGCCAGTGCGAGCACCCCCGCTCCGAGGGCGGCGAGCACCTCGGTCGAGGTCCAGCCCCGGGTGGGTGCCTGGATGACGCCGTAGACCAGGCCGGTGAGTGCGACCGCGGACAGCAGCGCGCCGAGCGGGTCGAGCGACAGGGTCGGGTCGCGGTGCTGGGCGACGATCCGGGCGAGGCCGGGGACCAGCGCGAGGGCGACGACACCGAAGGCGAGCTGGACGCTGCCCCACCAGAACACCTCCAGCAGCACCCCGGCGACCAGGGTGCCCAGCACGGCGCCGGCCGCGCTGACGCCGGACCACACGCCGACCGCGAACGCGCGACGGTCGGCGGGGTAGGCATCGACCAGCGCGGAGAGCGTCACCGGGAACACCGCCGCAGCACCGACTCCGGCCACCGCACGCAGGACGATGAGCCCCGCGGGGTCGTTGGCGAACGCCGAGGCCACGCTGGCGGCGGCGAAGACCGCCAGCCCGGTGACCAGGACCGTGCGTCGGCCGATCCGGTCGGCCGCGATGCCCGCGGGGAGCAGCAGTGCAGCGAAGGCCAGCGCGTAGGCGTCGATGATCCACGTGAGCTCGGACTGGTCGGCGCCGGTGTCGCCGGCCAGGTCGGGCAGCGCGATCGACAGGGCCGCGTTCGCGGCGAGCACCACGGCCAGTGCGGCGCACACCAGGATCAGCAGCGCCCGCAACCGCGTGGCAGTCCAGTCAGCCGCTGTGGCGGGTGGGCCGGGGTTGTCCGTCACGTGGTTCCTCCGTTTTCAAGTAGCTCCGTTTCAGAGTAACAGAATCGGACGTATGATGGCTCCGTGACGGAGCGGACGCCAGACGACACCGTGGGTCGGCGGGAACGGGGGCGGGTCGAGGCGTCGGAGGTGTCTTGGGCGCTGCGCGAGCTGCAGCGCGCCCAGGGCGAACTCGACCGCTACCTCGCCGGACGCCTGGGCCTGCGCGCGATCGAGTACGCGGCCATGACCTACGTGATGGAGGCGCAGCGCCCGCCCGGGCCGGTCGAGCTGGCCGGGCGCCTCGGCATCTCCACCGGGTCGGGCACCGAGCTGGCCGACCGCCTGGAACGGGCCGGGCACCTGCACCGCCGACCCGCCGTGGGCGACCGGCGTCGAGTGGTCCTCGAACCCGATGACGACTCCGTCGCCCAGATGATCGACGAACTGAGTCCACTGTTCGCCGACCTGGAGCAGGTCGCGGCGACGTTCACCGACGACGAGCGGGCCGCGATCGCGCGCTACCTGACCGCGGTGGCCGAGCGAACCCGTTTCCGCGCCACCGCCGCGGGGACCGAGTAGGCCGCGGGGACCGCGCACCCGGTCGTTCGGGTGCCGCATCAGCCGTTCAGGGTCTTCGGCTCCCATCCGAGGAGATCGTCGCGACTGCGCAGTGCGGTGGCCGTGGACACGTAGGACGCGGTCGCCAGCCACAGCAGCCGGGGCACCAGGGCCCGCGCGGCCGTGCGGTCGACCCTGGCCGTGGCCACGACACCGTGGGTGGTGGTCGCCAGTCCGGCCACGGTGTCCACCGCGCCCAGGACCGGGCTGCGCAAGCCGAAGTAGAGACCCGAGAACGAGGCGAACAGTCCCCACGTGGCGGCCTCGGAGATCAGCGCTGCTCGGCGGCCCGCGGTCTCCGGTGGCAGGTTGGCCACCCGCACGTTGCTCCACAGGGTGAGCAGGTTGTTGACCGCCCAGGCCGGCGCGAACAGCCACCCCGGCGGCGAGCCCGGTGGGGTGTTGAGCTCGGCGTAGAAGTCCTCATCGCCGTTGTAGCCGGCCGGAAGTGCGCTGGCCAGGTTCGCGACGACACCGACCGCGGCGGCGTGCCACCACCGATAGCGCCGGGATGTTCCCCGCGGGTGGATCGTGGCGGTCACCGGGCTCTCCCGGCGTCGCGCTCGCTGCTCGGCGCCGCCGGTCCGGGCGCAGGCTCGGGCGCTGGTCCGGCTGCGGTCGACGCCTGGAACCAGTCGATCACCGCCTCGGCGGTGCGGCCGGGGTGTTCGAGATGGGGGAAGTGGCCGGTGTCGGTCCAGGTCTCGGCCCGGTAGCCGTCAGCGAACAGGGTGTCCTGCCCGTCGGCGATGGAGGGCATGGCGCATCCGTCGTGTGCCCCGCAGACGAACAGGGTCGGCACGCGGATCTCCTGCTCGTCAACGTCGAACCCGCCGCCGCGGTACATCGCCACCGGTGCCGGCATGCTGGCGGCGAGGGTGGCCTTGACGTGGTCGAGGTGCTCGGCGGGGACGGTGAAACCTGGCGCCCACCGTCGCCACAGCGACTCGACGTAGGCGAAGTCGTGGCGGGCGACCCGCCGGTCGGCGAAGGAGCCGAACTGGAAGAACACGATGTAGCGACTCGTCCACAGCTGGCGCAGCGAGCGGCGGGCGTTTCGCTGCACGACGGCGGGGTGGGCGCCCGCGAGCAGCACCGCGGCGGTGAACCTGTGCGGGGCCCGGGCCATCGCCGGATAGGCGAGCTGGGCGCCGTAGTCGTGACCGATCAGGGCGACCGGCGCGTCGGGCGAGACGGCGTCGACCACGGCCAGGAGGTCGTCCACCAGGTCGTCGAGGGCGAGCGAGCCGTCGAGCGGCGAGGGCGCGTACCCCCGGAGGTTGACCGCCGCCACCCGGTACCCGGCCTCGGCCAGGGACACGGCGAGGCCGTCGAAGGTGGAGGCGTCGTCGGGGAACCCGTGCAGGCACACCACCCACGGACCGGATTCGCCACGGCGGCGGATCCCGAAACCACCGCGCTCGGTGGCGAGCCGGGTGAAGGTCACCGCTCACCCGCTGACCACGGCACCGGTGCGTCGGCAACCGCCCCCGAGCCTGCAACACTGACGACCATCACTGTCGCTCCTCAGCCGAGTTACTCCGATACCGAGCAGTATGAGGGGAGGTCGGCCACCGAGCAAGTGCAGAGCGCTCGTCGGCGCCGGTCACTACCGAGGGCGACCGCTGAGCTGGCCGGTGATCATGACCACTGCCACCGGTGGTGGCGTCGTCACAGCGCCGGGCGTCAGCGCCGGGCGTCAGCGTCGGCGGCTGCGGCGGTCCTGCGGCGGGCCCGTGCGGGGAGCGGCGGAGCGGAGGTTCGGGCGCTCGTTGCCGGCGTCCCAGCGCGCGTACGCGTCGACGATATCGGCGACCAGGCGGTGTCGGACCACGTCCTTGCTGCTGAGCTGCGAGAAGTGCACGTCGTCGAGGTCGCCGAGGATCTCGCGCACCACGGTGAGCCCGGAGCGCGTGCCACCGGGCAGGTCGACCTGCGTGACGTCCCCGGTGACGACGATCCGGGAGCCGAACCCGAGCCGGGTGAGGAACATCTTCATCTGCTCGGGCGTGGTGTTCTGCGCCTCGTCGAGGATGATGAACGCGTCGTTGAGCGACCGACCTCGCATGTACGCCAGCGGCGCCACCTCGATCGTGCCCGCGGAGATGAGCTTCGGGATCGACTCGGGGTCGATCATGTCGTGCAGTGCGTCGTACAGGGGGCGCAGGTACGGGTCGATCTTCTCGTAGAGCGTGCCCGGCAGGTAGCCCAGCCGCTCCCCGGCCTCGACGGCCGGCCGGGTGAGGATGATCCGGTTGACCATCTTGGCCTGCAGGGCCTGCACCGCCTTGGCCATCGCCAGGTAGGTCTTGCCGGTGCCCGCGGGGCCGATCCCGAAGACGATCGTGTGGGCGTCGATCGCGTCGACGTAGCGCTTCTGGTTGAGCGTCTTGGGCCGGATCGTCCTGCCGCGCCGCGAGAGGATGTCCAGGCTGAGCACCTCGGCCGGCGACTCACCGAGGCGAGAGGGATCGTCGGCCGCGCCGTCGCCGAGCATCTCGACGGTGCGCCGGACGGCGTCGGTGGACACCTGCTGGCCGCGCTCGGCGAGCGTGATCAGTTCGGTGAAGACCCGCTCGGCGAAGGCCACCTCCGCCGGGGCACCGGTGAGGGTGAGCTCGTTGCCGCGGACGTGGACGTCGGCGTCGAGCATGCCCTCCGCGGTGCGCAGGCTCTCGTCGCGGGAGCCCAGCAGCGCGAGCAGAGCGGCATCGGGAACGGCCATGCGGGACTGGACCGAGGTTTCGCTACCAGTCACGAAACCGCCTCGCTGGCGCTCGCCGGCATCGTGACCGACAGTGCTCTGCCAATTGTGACCTCGCAAGCTCGGTCAACGTGCCAGCCGCCTGCTTCCTGCATCTGCTCGAGATCCGCCATGGCGCGAACCTGGCTCGATGCTACCGTCGCGCGCCGGGCAAGAGGCGAGGTGTTTCCCGCCTACCCCGACACGCGCGTGTGACGCCTACTTGATGAGCCGCTGCACCTCGCGGAACTGCGGGTGGGCGCTGTCGCGCAGCCACTCGAACAGCACCATCTCCGTGGTCACGACCTCCGCGCCGTGGCGCAGCATCCGGTCGACCGCCGCGTCCCGGTTCGCCGGGTTGCGCGAGCCGATCGCGTCGGCCACGAGCAGCACCCGGCGCCGGGCGGCGAGCAGGCCGAGCACGGTCTGCAGGACGCAGATGTGCGCCTCGCACCCCGCCACGACGACCTCCTCGGTCCGGGGCGGCAGCAGGGTCCCGAACCCCGGGTCGGCGACGGCGCCGAACGCGGTCCGGGGCAGCACGAGCTGCGGGTAGGCCCCGAGCGGCTCCACGGTCGGGCCGAGCCCGCCGGGGTTCTGCTCGGTGGCACACACCGGCACGTCGAGCAGCCGAGCGGCCTCGGCCAACCGCACCGCGTTCGCGACCACCGAGTCGGCATCGTGGATGACGGGCATGAGGCGCTCCTGCAGGTCGACCAGCAGCAGCGCGGAGCCTTCGGCGGTGAGCAGCACCGGCACACGGTAGCGAGGGGCTCGGACGGCCCCAGCGTCCCCGGAAGGCCCCAGCGTCCCGGAAAGCCTCAGTGTCCCCGGAAGGCCTCGGCGAGCCACCACGAGCCGCCGTCCGACGCGATCTTCGCGTCCACCAGCAACGGAGCCGTCCGGGGGCCGGCCACCCAATCCGCCACGCCCTTCAGGTCGCTGGGAGCGCGCACGGTCACCGCCTCGAAGCCGAAGCCCCGGCCGATCGCGGCGATGTCGGTCTCCGGGAAGCGGACGGTGGTCAGGTCGTCGTGGGGGAAGTGGTGCACCTCGGCCCCGTACCCCCGATCGTCGTAGACCACGACCACCATCGCGATGCCGAGCCGCACGACGGTCTCCAGCTCGGACACCCCCATCAGGGCGCCACCGTCGCCCAGCGCCGCCACCGCCAGCCGGTCCGGCCGGGCCAGCGCAGCGCCTATCGCGGTGGCCAGCCCGAGCCCGATGGACTGGTAGCCCTGGGTGAAGCAGGAGCCGCACTCGTCGGGCACAGCGAGGTACGCGCTGGGGTAGCCCATGAAGTTGCCTGAGTCGACGGCCACCACCCGCTCGGCGGGCAGCAGGTCGTCGAGCCCTCTCGAGAGCGTCCGTGGGTCGATCCCGTCGGGCCCCGTGAGGTCCTCGTGCGGCACGTCGCGCCAACGGACCCGCTGCGCGATCGCCGCGCGCACGTCCTCGGTGCGGTAGCCCGTGCGCCGTCTCGGGAACGCGGCGAGCAGGTCGGTGGCGGTGGCGGCGACGTCGCCGAGCACTCCGAGATCCACCGGCCGGTTCGCGCCGATCGCATCGGCGTCCAGGTCCACCTGCACCACGCGGGCGTCCGGTCCGATCAACGCGCCGTGGCGCATGGTCCACATGTTCAGGGCGCAGCCCCACCCGACGACGAGGTCAGCGCCGGCGATCAGCTCCGCGGCCAGCGGCGACGCGAACCCACCCGAGATCCCCAGTGCCCAGGGGTCGTCGTGGAACAGGCCGGTCGCGACGGCCGACGTCGCCAACAGGGCACCCGTGGCGGCGGCGAGCGCGCGCAGCTCCTCCCGCGCCCCGCGCGCTCCCCGGCCCGCGACGAACACCGGGCGCTGCGCCGCGTGCAGCAGGGCGTGGAAGGCACGGACGGCATCGGCGGCCGGCCGGACGCGGGCGAGGGTCGGCAGCGACGGAACCTGGCGCTCGCCGGGGGCGTCGGCGGCCTGCACGTCGAGCGGGAGGTTGAGCACGACGGTGCGTCGCTGCTCGACGGCCGTGCGGTAGGCCCGGACGGTGTCGGCGAGCGCCGACGACGGCGAGTGCACCCGCTCGGCCACGGCCCCGACCGCGCGGACCAGCGCATCCTGGTCGATCCGGAAGTTCGACCGCACCGCCGCCGCACCCGTGTCGGCCGCGAGCACCAGCAGCGGTGTGCGGCTCTTGGCCGCTTCGGTGATCCCGGTCATCGCATTGGTCAGTCCGCAGCCCTGGTGCACCGACAGCACGCCCACCCGGCCGCTCGTGCGCGCGTAGGCGTCGGCCATCGTCGCCGCCCCGCCCTCGTGCCGGGCGGCGACGAACGGGACGCCGCCCGCGCGCAGGGCGTTGGTGACGTGGAAGTTGCCGCTGCCGACCACACCGAACGCGTGGCCGACGCCGAGCTCGGCGATCACCCGGCCGACGAGGTGGGCGACCGTGTCCGGGGCCTCCTCCGGAGGGAGCTGGGCCGTCACGTCTCGACCAGGGCCAGCACCCGCGCCGGGCTCCCCGACCCACCGACGATCGGCAGCGGCCCGGTGATCACCACCGCCCCGGTGGCGGGCAACCGGGCCAAGTTCTGCAGCTGGGTCAGCCCGTACTTCCCGGCGCCGAGCAGGAAGGAGTGGCACGGGAACGGCGGGTCGAACGCGTGTGCGCCGCCCGCATCCGTGCCCACCGTCTCGACGCCGACGCCGAGCACCGGTGACTCCTCGGCGAGCCAGCGTGCGCACTCCGCCGAGATGCCCGGTGTGTGCGGGCCCGTGTCATCCGCGTTCAAGAAGGCGGCGGGGTCCTCGCTGCGGGCGTCCCAGCCGGTGCGGTAGAGCAGCCAGCCGCCGTCGGGCAGCGGGCCGTTGCGCTCCTCCCAGGACCGGACGTCGTCGACCTCGAGCAGGAAGTCCGGGTCGGCGGCGCTCTGCGTGGCGAAGTCCAGCACCACGGCCGGGGCGACGAGCCGGGCCGGTGCCACTTGCGCGACGTCCTCACGGTCCTTGCCCGTCACCCAGTGCACCGGGGCGTCGAAGTGCGTTCCCGTGTGCTCGGACGTACGGATGTCGTTCCAGTACCAGGCCGGGCCGCGGTCGTCGTAGTGGCTGATCTCCTCCAGCCCGAACGGCGACGCGTTGGCGAACGGCGGCGGCAGCTGCAGGATCGGGGTGCCGCTGTGCAGGGGCGCGGTGAGATCGACGACCTCCACCCGACGGGTGCGCAGCGCGTCGAGCAGGTCGGCCAGCACGGCCATGCGAGCTCCTCGGGTCGGTGACCACCACGGCGGCGATCACGACGGGGTGTCCGCGACAGCATCGCCGACACCGGGCCGGCCCGGCCAGTGCGGGAGCCTGCGAACCGCGGTGATTCGGTCGATCGGACAGGTGACCTCATGAGCGGGCATGCAGGAGGCGCTCCGCGGCGTCCCGGCAGGCCCGCCAGGCCGGCGTCGCGGGGTCGATGACCGCGAAGTGGTCGACGCCGGGCAGCGTGACGAGCTCGACGGCCTCCCCGGCGTCCCGGGCCGCGTCGACGAACCGCTCGCTCTGCCGGATCGGCACGTTGGCGTCCTCCGTGCCGTGCACGCACACCACCGGCACCCCGATCGGCAGCCGCGCGACCGGGGAGGCCAGCGCGTACCGGTCCGGGACGGCGTCCGGAGCACCGCCGAGCAGGTCCTGCGCCGCGCCCCGCCCGACACCGCGCTCCGCCGAGTCGACCAGGTCCAGCACTCCGGCCTGGCTCACCACGCCACGCAGCCGCACGATCGGCGCGGCGCCGGGTGTCCCGGTCGGGAGGCCGGGACGGCCGGCGAGCCACGCGCCCAGGTGTCCACCGGCCGAGTGCCCGACGGCGACCACCCGGTCCAGCACCAGCCGACCCCCGGCGGCGTCCTGCCCCGGTCCGGCCAGCAGGTCGAGCGCCGCGGCGACGTCGTCGAACGTCGCCGGCCACCCGCCGTCGCCCCCCACCCGGCGGTACTCGACGTTCCACACCGCGAGCCCGGTGTTCGCGAGGTCGACGGCCAGCGGGCGGCCCAGCTCCAGCCCGTACGCCTGCCGCCAGAATCCGCCGTGCACGACGACCGCCACGCCGCGCACCGGTCCGTCGCCCGCGGGCAGGGTCAGCTCCCCGTACTGGCTCGGGTGGCCGCCGTAGTCCAGGCGCCGCGCTGGGCCCACGCCCGGTGCGGCCGCTGGGATGGGCGCGGCGACGGCACACGCCGCGAGGGCCGTGGGCAGGGCCAGCGCGGCTGCCCCGACGGCGGCTCCGACCTCGAGGCAGCGACGCAGGACACGGCGGCGGGGCACGGCGGCGAGCATGGCACGGGGTTCGGCCCCGGGCGCCGTTCGGTTGTCCGCGGCGCCATCCGTGTGCCCGGCTTCGGAGTGGTCCGGCCTGCCCGGGCGCACCCGCCCTGAGTTCGCCATGATCACCAGCTCGGGACGTTCCGCCGCGTCATATGCGGCTGCCAGCCCCGAACCGTCGATCATGATTCTCCGCCCGGGTGCTGATCGCCGGTCTGGGACGGGCAACCGCCGCTCATCCGGTTCGCGGTCCCGAACCGCCGATCACAGCGGCCACACCGCGACCCCGACCACTCCGGGTCGGACACCACGACCTCAGAGCGGATCCACCGACATCATCGACCCGGACCACCGATCGGTCAGCACACCCAGCGCGCCGAGCGCGACGGCGGCGGCCGTCGAGGCGCGCAGCACCTCCGCACCGAGCCGGACGGCTCGCGCCCCGGCCGCCACGAGCTCGTCGAGCTCGGTGTCGGTGACCCCGCCCTCCGGCCCCACGACCAGGAGGAGCTCGCCGGAGGTCGGCAGCGCGATCCCGGCCAGCCCGTCGACGGCGGCCTCGTGCAGCACCAGAGCGGCCGCGGACGTCGCGACCCGGCGCGCCAGCGCGGACGTGTCCACCGGATCCTCGACGGCGGGCACCCACGCCCTCCGGGCCTGCTTCGCGGCCTCGCGAGCGGTGCTGCGCCACCGGTCGAGCGCCCGCGCCCCGCGCGGCCCGTCGTCCCAGCGTGCGACCGACCGCGACGCACGCCACGGCAGCACGGCGTCGACGCCGGCCTCGGTCGCGAGCTCGACGGCCAGCTCACCCCGGTCGCCCTTGACCAGGGCCTGGGCGAGCAGCACGCGGAGGGCCGGCGGGTGGAGCGTGACGCGACCGGTGAGCGTCAGCACCAGGCTGTCGCGACCGGCGGCATCGACGACGGCTCGGGCCAGCTGCCCACGACCGTCGCCGAGCACGACGTCCTCCCCCGCGCGCAGCCGCCGGACCGCGGCGGCGTGGCGCCCCTCGGGCCCGTCCAGCACCAGCGAGTCGCCGGCGGGCAAGGCGTCGACGAGGAACAGCGGGGGTGTGCTCACCCGCCCCTCCGGTCAGCGCCCGAAGCTGTCGCGGAGCCGCGAGAAGATGCCGTGGCCGTTGCGGTTGCCGCCGACGAGGTCGGGCTGCTCCTCCCCCCGCAAGGTGGCGAGCTGGCGCAGCAGCTCGGTCTGCTCCTTGCTGAGGTGCGTGGGCACCACGACGTCGACGTGCACCATGAGGTCGCCGTGCCCGTCGATGCGGCCCGAGGAGCGCAGCCGGGGCATGCCCTTGCCGCGCAGCGTGCGCACGGTGCCGGCCTGGGTGCCCGGGTCGACGTGCAGCTCCTCCTTGCCGTCGAGGGTGGGCAGCGGCAGCGTGGTGCCCAGGGCCGCGGCGGTCATCGGCAGCTGCACCGTGCAGTGCAGGTCGGCGCCATCGCGGGTGAACAGCTCGTGCGGCTCCTCCTCGACCTCCACGTACAGGTCGCCGGCCGGGCCGCCGCCGGAACCGACCTCGCCCTGACCGGCCAGCCGCACGCGCATCCCGTCGGCCACCCCGGCCGGGATCCGCACGCCGACGGTGCGCCGCGAGCGCACCCGCCCGTCGCCGCCGCACTGGCGGCAGGGCTCCGGGATGACCTCGCCGAAGCCGCGGCAGTTCGGGCACGGCCGCGAGGTGACCACCTGGCCGAGGAACGAGCGCTGCACGCTCTGCACCTCGCCGCGGCCGTTGCAGATGTCGCACATCGCCGGGGCGCTGCCCGGCGCACAACCCGAGCCGGTGCACTCGGAGCACAGCACCGCGGTGTCGACGGCGAGGTCGCGCGTGATCCCGGTGGCGCACTCCTCGAGGGTCAGGGCCATCCGGATCAGCGCGTCGGCGCCGGGCTGGGTGCGGCTGCGCGGACCCCGTCCGCGCCCGCCGCCGCCCTGGCCGCCGAAGAACGCGTCCATGATGTCGCCGAAGCCGAACGCGCTGAAGGGGTCACCGGTGCCGCCACCCGCCCCGGCACCGTTGCCGAGCGGGTCGCCGCCGAGATCGACGACGCGGCGCTTCTCCGGATCGGACAGCACCTCGTAAGCCGCGCTGACCTGGGCGAATCGCTCCTGGGCCGCGGCGTCGGGGTTGACGTCGGGGTGCAGCTCGCGAGCGAGCCTGCGGTAGGCCCGCTTGATCTCGTCGGGCCCGGCGTCGGTGTCGACTCCGAGGATCCCGTAGTAGTCCCGTGCCACCCTGGTGTTCCCCATGGTCCTTCTCGCTCGTCGTACCTTCTCGTCGTGCTCGCTCGCTCCGTACCGTGCCGCGCGCGTCAGCGCCCGGTCAGGATCTCACCCACGTACCGGGCGACGGCGTGCACCGCCGCGATCGAGCCGGGGTAGTCCATCCGCGTCGGGCCGACGACACCCATGCCCCCCAACACGGTGCCCGCTCCGTAGCCGATGGACAGCACGGACGTGTCGCGCATCTCCTCGGCCTCGTTCTCCTCACCGATGCGCACCGTGACGGTGCCCGGTTCCTGCGCCGAGGCGAGCAGCTTCAGCACCACCACCTGTTCCTCGAGGGCCTCGAGCACCTGGCGCAGCGAGCCGGGGAAGTCGGCGACGTTGCGGGTGAGGTTGCCGGTGCCGCCGAGCAGCAGCCGTTCCTCGGGGTGCTCGACGAGCGTCTCGATGAGCACCGTGGAGAGCGTGACGACCACGCCGTGGAGCTCCGCGGGCGCCGCCCCCGGCAGGTCGGCCACCGCGACGGAGGCGGCGGTGAGCGGCCGGCCCGCGAGCGCGCCGTTGATCAGGCTGCGGAGGTGGGACACGTCCTCGTCGGTGAGCACCTCGCCGAGGTCCACGACGCGCTGGTCCACCCGGCCGGAGTCGGTGATCAGCACGAGCATCAGCCGGGCCGGCGTGAGCGCGACGACCTCGCAGTGGCGCACCGTGGACCGGGTGAGCGTGGGGTACTGGACCACCGCGACCTGCCGGGTGAGCTGGGCGAGCAACCGGACGCTGCGCCGCAGCACGTCGTCGAGGTCGACCGCGCCGTCGAGGAACGCCTGCACGGCCCGCCGCTCGGCCGGGGACAGCGGCTTGACCTGCGCCAACCGGTCGACGAAGAGCCGGTACCCCTTGTCGGTGGGCACGCGGCCCGCGCTGGTGTGCGGCTGGGCGATGAGCCCGTCCTCCTCCAGCACGGCCATGTCGTTGCGCACCGTCGCGCTGGACACCCCGAGGTTGTGCCGGTCCACGATCATCTTCGAGCCCACCGGCTCGTGGGTCGACACGTAGTCGGCGACGATCGCCCGCAGTACCTCGAAGCGGCGCTCGTCGGCGTTCACGCAGCGCTCCTCCTGTCGGTGGTGGTGATGGGACCAGTCTAGGTGCTCGGGGGACCGCAGGGCCCAGGTGCAGGATGGGTCCGTGCTGATCCGACGGCCGACGCTCGAGGGGATCGCGGCGGGGAGCATCACGCTCGTGTTCCGCCGGTGGGAGCGACCGCGGGTGCGGCCGGGGAGCCGGCAACGCACGGCCGTCGGGGTGCTGGAGGTCGTGTCGGTCGACGCCGTCGACCTCGCGGACCTCACCGCGGACGACGCCAGGGCGGCCGGCTTCTCCGACCTCCCGGCCCTGCGGGCCGAGCAGACCGGCGACGGGTGTCTCTACCGGATCGGGCTGCGGCTCGCCGGCCCGGACCCGCGGGTGGAGCTGCGGAGCCACGACGTCCTCACCGCCGCCGACCGGGCCGAGCTGGCCGGCCGGCTGGACCGGCTGGACCGGGCGTCCCGGCACGGCCCGTGGACGGCAGCGGTGCTGGACCTGATCGCGGCGAATCCGGGGGTCCGGGCCCCCGATCTCGCCGAGCGGTTCGGGCGGGAGACGCCGCCGTTCAAGCGGGACGTGCGCAAGCTGAAGGAACTCGGGCTGACCGAGAGTCTCGAGGTCGGCTACCGGCTGTCGCCGCGCGGCGCGGCGTTCCTCGACCGAGGCGATTGACGATCCCGCGACGTCAGCGTCGGATGGTCAGCGTCGAACCTTCAGCGTCGAACCTTCAGCGTCGAACCTTCAGCGTCGAACCTTCAGCGTCGAACCTTCAGCGTCGAACCTTCAGCGTCGAACGGTGAGGGACACTGCGGCGACGGAGGTCGCCAGCCCGCCCATCAGCGCCTGCAGAGGCCGGGGGAGGTTCGCGTTGATCACTCCGAAGACGCTCTTGTCGACGTCGACCTCGAGGATCCGCTCGACCCCCAGCACGCCGACGATGGACGCGTTGACCGCGCCGGGGAGGTCGAAGTCCGCGGGATGGCTGATCATGTGCTGGAGCCGGACCTTGGGCCCGCTCGCCTTGAGCAGGTCGACGGCCGGGTACCGGTCCGGTCCACGGCGCAGCGGACCCCTGCGGGCCTCCCAACGGACCACGCCGTCGTCGACGAGGCGACCGGCGACCAGCCCGAAGACCGTCTCGCCGAGCGAACCCACCCAGGTGCGCACCGTATGGCTCTTCGGCTGACGGGACACGCTCTCCACGACGTAGGCGCCGATCTCGTCGTCGCCGCCATCACCGCGCTGCGCCGCGACGACGACGCGATCACCGCTCATGTCGAGCCGACGGTGGATGATCAGATCGGCCAGCTCCGCTGCGACCAGGCCACAGTCGAGCAGCTCCCGGCTCACCGCCAACTTGCCGGTGAACGAGTCGTGTGCCGTCAGGAACAGGTTCGGCGCGAGATGAGTGCGGCCCATTGGGCGACGAGTTTACCGGCGGCCGGGCGGACGTTTCTCGCGGGTGACCGGTACGTGGCTGGACGGTGAACCGGACGAACCGGCCAGCCGCGCGGTGCACCTCGGCCCGTTCTCGCCAACGTGCGCGTCGCCGACTACCGTGCGTCCGTCCTCTGCTGTCCGCTGTCAGGAGCCCACGTGCCGCCACGCCCCGGACATCAGCTGGTTCCCCAGCTCAGCCGCCGCCGGCTCGGCGTGAAGGACCTGGTGTTCTTCACCGTCGCCGCCTCGGCACCGCTCACCGTGCTCGGCGGTGGCGTGACGACCACCTTCGCCGTCACGGGCAACGTGGGGGTTCCGCTGTCGTTCCTGGTCCTGGCCGTCGCGCTGGGCCTGTTCGCGGTCGGCTACGCCGCGATGAGCCGGCACGTCGCCAACGCGGGTGCGTTCTACAGCTACCTCGCCCGCGGGCTCGGGCGCCCGGCCGGCGTCTCGGGGGCGTTCGTCGCGCTGCTGTCCTACAACGCGATCCAGATCGGGCTCTACGGCCTGTTCGGCGCGGCCATGGCCGACTTCGCGGCCACCACCTTCGGGCTCGACCTGGCCTGGTGGATCTGGGGCCTGATCGCCCTGGTGGTGGTCGGGGTGCTCGGCGTGCTCCGGGTCGACCTGAACGCCAAGGTCCTGGCGGTGCTGCTCGTGCTGGAGTGCATCGCGGTGGTGCTCTACGACGTCGGGGCCTTCGGCCACCCGGCCGACGGCGTCGTGTCGACCGCCGGGCTCGAGCCCGCTGAGCTGTTCGTCCCCGGGGTCGGCGCGGTGTTCGCTTTCGGGATCGCGGCGTTCATCGGCTTCGAGTCCGGGGCGATCTACAGCGAGGAGTGCCGCGACCCGGGACGCACGGTGGGTCGCGCCACGTTCATCGCCCTCGGCTTCACCGGGACCTTCTACGCGCTGTCCGCGTGGGCGATGACGGTGACCGTCGGCCCGGCGAACCTGCAGACCGCCGCGACCGAGAACGGCCCGGGCCTGGTGTTCGGCGCGCTCGCCGAGCACTGGGGCGAGAACGTGGCCAACATCGCCAACGTCCTGTTCCTCACCAGCGTGTTCGCGGCGTTGCTGAGCTTCCACAACAGCGTGGCCCGCTACCTGTTCGCCCTGGGCCGCGAACGGGTGCTCCCGGAGGTCCTCGACACGGTGGGCGCCCGGTCCGGCGGCCCCGTCGCCGGCTCGCTGATGCAGTCGCTGATCGCGCTGGTCGTCGTCGTGCTTTTCGCGATCAACGGCGGCGACCCCCTGTTGCAGATGTTCACGTGGTTCAGCGGCCTCGCCGCCGTGGGCGTGGTGGCGCTGATGACCGGAACGTCGGCCGCCGTCGTGGGGTACTTCGAGAAGCATCCGGGCGGGGCGTCGCGGTGGCAGCGCACGATCGCCCCCAGCCTCGCGGTCGTCGTGCTCGGCGCCCTCGTCGTCGTGCTCGTCTACAACTTCGACTCCCTGCTGGGCGATCCGACGTCGCCACTGCGATGGGCCCTGCCCGCGCTGGTGCTCGCCGCCGCGGTCGTCGGACTGATCTGGGGCTTCATCCTGCGGCCCCTGCGGCCCGACGTGTACGCCGGCATCGGGCACGCCGCACTGGCCCCGGAGCTGGACGAGGAGCAGCTCGACCTGCCGCCACTGCCCCGCTCGTAGTGCAGACTGGTCTGCCGTGACCACCGATCAGATGCTCGAGGGCCGCGCCACGGCCGTCCGCCACCCGCTCGACCGGCTGACTGCCGAGGAGATCACCGCGGCGAAGGTCCTGCTGTCCGACGCCGGGCTGCTCGACGCGACGACCCGCTGTCCCGTCCTGGCGCTGGAGGAACCGCCCAAGCACGAGGTCCTGGCCTTCGCGCCCGGCGACCGGGTCGACCGTCGGGTGCGGGCCGCGCTGCTCGACACCGCGACGGGCGTCTCGCGGTCCGCAGTGGTCTCGCTCACCCGCGGCGAGATCGCCAGCGTCGCCGACCTCGACCCCCTCGTCGACGGCCAGCCGCCGATCATGCTCGAGGAGTTCGTCGCCGTCGACGAGATCGTCAAGGCCGATCCCGGCTGGCGCGATGCCATGGCGAAGCGCGGGATCACCGACCTCTCCCTGGTCTGCCCGTGCCCGTTGACCGCAGGCGCGTTCGACATCCCCGGTGAGGAGGGCCGCCGCCTCCTGCGCGTGCTGTCGTTCCTCCAGCACCGCCCGTCGGACCACCCGTGGGCACACCCGATCGACGGCGTCGTCGCCTACGTCGACCTCATCAGCCGTGAGGTCGTCGAGCTGGTCGACACCGCGACGCTGCCGGTGCCGGCCGAGGAGGGCAACTTCGACGACCCGGCCTTCACCGGGCCACCCCGCACCACCCAGCGCCCCATCACGATCACCCAGCCCGAGGGGCCGAGCTTCACCGTCGACGGCGACGTCGTGTCCTGGGAGGGGTGGACCTTCCGCGTCGGGTTCGACCCCCGCGAGGGACTGGTCCTGCACCAGCTCTCCTTCCGCGACGGTGACCGCGACCGCTCGGTGATCTACCGGGCGTCGGTGGCCGAGATGGTGGTGCCCTACGGCGACCCCGGCCCGGTCCGGTTCTGGCAGAACTACTTCGACGTCGGCGAGTACCTGCTCGGCCAGCAGGTCAACTCGCTGGCGCTCGGGTGCGACTGCGTCGGGCACATCCACTACTTCGACGCCGTCCTCGCCGACTCCGCCGTCGAGCCCCGCACGGTGGCCAACGCCGTCTGCATGCACGAGGAGGACGCCGGGGTGCTGTGGAAGCACACCGACCTCTTCACCGAGTCCGCGGAGACCCGCCGTCAGCGGCGCCTGGTCATCTCGTTCTTCGTCACCGTCGGCAACTACGACTACGGCTTCTACTGGTACCTGTACCTCGACGGCACGATCGAGCTCGAGGTGAAGTCCACCGGGGTGCTGTTCACCTCGGCCTACGACGAGCGCGGTGAGTGGAGCACCGAGGTCGCGCCGGGGCTGGGAGCCCCGCTGCACCAGCACTTCTTCTGCGCCCGGCTCGACATGACGGTCGACGGCGTGGCCAACGCGGTCGACGAGGTCGACATCCGCCGCGCGCTCACCGGTCCCGACAACCCCTACGGCAACGCCTTCGGTCGCGCGATCACCCGGATCGGCAGCGAGGTCGACTCCGCCCGGACCGCCGACGGATCGGTCGGCCGCACCTGGCGGATCTCCAGCACCGAGCACACCAACCGGCTCGGCCAGCCCACGAGCTACGTGCTGCGGCCCGAGGGCCAGCCGACCCTCCTGGCCGATCCGACCGCGTCCATCAGCCGACGGGCGGCGTTCGCCACCAAGCACCTCTGGGTCACCCGCTACGCCCCTGACGAGCGCTACCCGGCCGGCGAGTTCGTCAACCAGCACCCCGGTGGGGCCGGGGTGCTGGAGTGGACCGCAGCGGACCGCTCCCTCGACGGCGAGGACGTCGTGCTCTGGCACACCTTCGGCGTCACCCACGTGCCCCGTCCCGAGGACTGGCCGGTCATGCCGGTCGACAGCTGCGGGTTCGTCCTGCGGCCGCACGGGTTCTTCGACCGCAACCCCACGCTCGACGTCCCCTGGTAGCGAGGCGGTAGGCGCGACCTGGCCCGCGGGAGAACGACACGGGAGCGATCGATGTCCGACGAGCGCGAGCTGTGGGAGCGGACGGTCGAGGAGGCGACGGGCTTCCTGAGCGGCCTGCGGGATCGGCCCGTGGCCGCCCGCACCGACGTCGACGGGGTGGTCGAGGCGCTGGGCGGGCCCCTGCCCGACGAGGGTGCCGAACCGCTGAGGGTGGTCGAGCAGCTCGTCGCCGGGGCCGAGCCGGGCGTGGTGGCGATGCCGGCGGGCCGCTTCTTCGGCTGGGTGGTCGGTGGGGTGCTGCCCGCCGCCCTCGCCGCGGACTGGCTGACCTCCACCTGGGATCAGAACGCCGGGATGCTCGCGGCCTCACCGGCCGCCGCCGGCGCCGAGCGGGTGGCCGGCGAGTGGCTGCTCGACCTGCTCGGACTCCCGTCGAGCGCCGCGGTGGGATTCGTGACGGGCGCGATGATGGCCAACTTCACCTGCCTCGCCGCGGCCCGCCACGCGGTCCTCGAGCGGGTCGGCTGGGACGTCGACGCGGACGGCCTCGGCGGTGCGCCGCCGGTCACGGTCGTCGTCGGTGCCGAGCGGCACGACAGCGTCGACATCGCCCTGCGGTACCTGGGCCTCGGGCCGGCCCGCAGCGCGGTGGTGCCGGCGGACGAGGAGGGCCGGCTGCGGCTGGACGCGCTCGCCCCGACACTGGACCGGCTCCGCAGCAGCCCGACGATCGTCTGCCTGCAGGCCGGGAACGTGCACAGCGGCTCGTTCGACCCGCTCGATGCGGCGATCGAGATCGCCCACCGGTACGGCGCGTGGGTGCACGTGGACGGGGCGTTCGGTCTGTGGGCCGCCGCGAGCTCGCGGTTCCGGGGACTGACCGCCGGCGTCGAGCACGCCGACTCGTGGGCCACGGACGCGCACAAGACGCTGAACGTGCCCTACGACAGCGGGCTGGCCGTCGTCGCCGACCACGCCGCCCTGTACGCCGCGATGGGGGTGCAGGCGGCCTACCTCATCCAGGACGAACGTCCGGACCCGTTCTCCAGCGTGCCGGAGTTGTCCCGTCGCGCGCGGGGTTTCGCGGTGTGGGCCGCTCTGCGGTCGCTCGGGCGCGACGGCGTCGCGGAGATGGTCGAGCGGTTCTGCGCCCACGCCCGCCGGTTCGCCGAGGGTCTGACGGCGATGACGGGCGTCCGGGTGGTCAACGATGTCGTCTTCACCCAGGTGTGCGTGACCTTCGGGACCGACGAGGTGACGCGGGAGGTCGCTCGTCGCCTGCTCCGTGACGGCACCGCGTGGATGACGCCGTCGACCTGGCACGGGGTCGCGGTGCTGCGGATCTCGGTCTCCAACTGGCGGACGACGGACGACGACGTCGAGCGGAGCCTGGAGGCGGTGCGTCGGGTGCTGCGCGAGGTCCGCGGACCGTGACCGCCGGCCCTCGGGCCGCCTCCGTCGATCGCGGGCAGCACGCGCCGACGGGTCTACGCTGGCCGACCCGACCCTGCGGAGCAGCCATGACCCTGGAGTTCGACGCCGCAGCTGCGCGCCGCACCGAACACCTCTACGCGACCCCCGACGTCGTGGCCCAGCGGGCGGAGGTGCTGACGCTGCTCGCCCCGCAGGCGGGTGAGCGGGTGCTCGACATCGGTTCGGGTCCGGGGTACCTGGCCGCGTCGATCGCCGCGGCGGTCGGACCGGACGGGACGGTACGCGGGCTGGACCCGAGCGCGCCGATGAACGCGCTGGCCCGGGCCCGGGCCGGGGACCGGACCTGGCTGCGCATCGACGAGGGCGCCGCCGAGTCCCTGCCCTACCCGGACGGCGCCTTCGACGCGGGGGTCGCGACGCAGGTGTACGAGTACGTGGCCGACATGCCACGCGCGCTCGCCGAGCTGCGGCGGGTGCTGCGCCCGGGCGGGCGGGCGCTGATCCTCGACACCGACTGGGACTCCCTGGTGTGGCACGCGGCCGACCGGGAGCGGCACGCGCGGGTGGTCGCCGCGTGGGCGGAGCACCTGGTCCATCCGCACCTGCCCCGCACGCTGCCCGGGCTGCTGCGGCGGGCCGGTTTCGAGATCACGGCCCAGCGGGTCGTGGTGCTGTTCAACCCCCAGCTGCACGAGCAGACCTTCAGCGCGAACATCATGGAGTTGATCGCGACGTTCGTCACCGGGCGCCACGGCCTGACCTCCGACGACGTCGCGGCGTGGACCTCAGACCTGCGGGCCCGCGATGACGAGGGCGACTACTTGTTCAGCCTCAACCGCTACGTCTTCCTGGCCACGGCCCGCTGACCAGGCGCGCCGCGCACGGAGGATGGGGTGCGGGAAGTCTCCGGTGCGCCGGCGAGCAGCGCGTGCACCACGCCGTCGGCCAGCAACCGGCCGCGGCGGGTCAGGACGGCCCGGCCTGCGTCGAGCGCCGGGAGTTCCAGCAGGCCGTCCGCGGCCGCCCGGCCGGCCGCGGCGCGGCCCGCCTGGTCGAGCAGGTCCACCGGCAAGCCGGACGCCAGCCGCAGCCGGAGCATCACGCGCTCGGTGTGGCGCTCGGGGTCCGTGAGCTCCTCGCGGCCCGCGGCCGGGGAGGCCCCCTCGGCGAGCAGCGCCGCGTACCGCGCGGGGTGCTTGACGTTCCACCAGCGCTCGCCGGACAGGTGGGAGTGCGCCCCGGGGCCCACTCCCCACCAGTCGCCGTCGAGCCAGTAGCCCAGGTTGTGCCGGCAGGCGGCGTCGGCCGACGCGGCCCAGTTCGACACCTCGTACCACGCCAGCCCGGCCGCCGAGAGCCGGTCCTCGATCAGCTCGTACCGCGCCGCGGCCACGTCGTCGTCGGGGGCGGCCACCTCGCCACGGGCCACCCGCCGGGCCAGCGCCGTGCCGTCCTCCACGATCAGCGCGTAGGCCGAGACGTGGTCGACCCCGGCCTCGACCACGGCGTCCACCGACGCGCGCAGGTCGTCGTCGGTCTCGCCCGGGGTGGCGTAGATCAGGTCCAGGTTGACGTGCGCCAGTCCGGCCGCCTGCGCCTCCCGGGCGGCGGCGACGGCCCGCCCCGGGGTGTGTCGCCGCTCGAGCACCCGCAGGACGTGCGGCGCGGCCGACTGCATCCCCAGCGACACCCGGCTGAACCCGGCGTCGGCGATCCCGGCGAAGAACTCCGGCGACGTCGACTCGGGATTCGACTCCGTGGTCACCTCGGCGCCGGGCGCGAGCCCGAACGTCTCGCGGACCGCGTCGAGGACGGCGCCCAGCCGCACCGCCCCGAGCAGCGACGGTGTTCCACCGCCGACGAAGACCGTGTCGACCGACCGCCGCCCGACCGTCCGGGCGGCGAGGTCGAGCTCGCGGCGGACGGCCTCGAGCCAGCCGTCCGGGGACGCGCCCGAGCCGGCCAGCTCCGTCGGCGTGTAGGTGTTGAAGTCGCAGTAGCCGCACCGCGCCGCGCAGAACGGCACGTGGACGTAGATCCCGAACGGCACCTCCGCAACGGTAGTGCCGGCGGCGGGATCCGCGCCGAGCAGTGGAGTGGGCCGAGCAGTGGAGTGGGCCGAGCAGTGGAGTGGGCCGAGCAGTGGAGTGGGCCGAGCACTGGCGTGGTGTGAGCCACCTCCCAGCATCCGGACGCCCATGGATCGCCGACCGGCCAGGTGGCACCCTGGGGGCATGACGGCGCCGATGCACCCCGCAAACGGGTCGTCGGCGCTGACCCTGCGCCTCGTGGCCCGCCGCCACGTCGACCTGCGCCGGGTGAGCAGCGCGCTCTGTCGACGGATCTGAGCTCCCGCGCCCGACCACACCACCACCCAGCGCCCGGCCCGACCGATCAGGCCCCGTCCGCGCTGTGATCCGGAGGCACCGCCTTGCCGCCCCCCCGCACTCCTGCCCGGCCCAAGCGCGGCGAGGGCCAGTGGAAGCTCGGACACCGCGAGCCACTGAACCCGAACGAGCGCACGAAGCGCGACGACGACGGCCTCAACGTCCGCGCGCGGATCGAGAACGTCTACGCCCACCGCGGGTTCGACTCGATCGATCCCGCCGACCTGCGCGGTCGGATGCGCTGGTGGGGCCTCTACACCCAGCGCAAGCCGGGCATCGATGGCGGCCGCACCGCGGTGCTGGAACCCGAGGAGCTCGACGACTCCTACTTCATGCTGCGGGTCCGCATCGACGGCGGCGCCCTGACCACCGAGCAGCTGCGCGCGGTCGGTGAGGTCTCGCAGACCTACGCCCGCGACACCGCCGACGTCACCGACCGGCAGAACGTCCAGTACCACTGGATCCGCATCGAGGACATGCCGGCGATCTGGCAGAAGCTCGAAGGGCACGGCCTGCTCACCACCGAGGCGTGCGGCGACACCCCGCGGGTCATCCTCGGCTCGCCGGTCGCCGGCATCTCCGTGGACGAGGAGCTCGACCCGCGCCCGGCGATCGACGCCATCATCGCCCGCCACATCGGCAGCCCCGAGTTCTCCAACCTGCCGCGCAAGTTCAAGACCGCGATCTCGTGGCAGCAGGACGTGGCCCACGAGGTCAACGACGTCTCGTTCATCGGCGTGGTCCACCCCGAGCACGGCCCCGGCTTCGACGTGTGGGTCGGCGGCGGCCTGTCGACCAACCCGAAGATCGCTCAGCGGCTGGGCGCATGGGTGCCGCTCGACGACGTGCCCGACGTCTGGGCCGGGATCATCGCGGTGTTCCGCGACTACGGCTACCGCCGCCTGCGCCACCGCGCCCGCATCAAGTTCCTGGTGGCCGACTGGGGCGCCGCGGAGTTCCGGCGCGTGCTCGAGGAGCAGTACCTGGGCCGGCCGCTGGCCGACGGGCCCGCGCCTCCGACGCCCGCCGCACCGATCGACCACATCGGCGTGCACCGCCAGGTCGACGGGCGCAACTACGTGGGCGTCGCCCCGGCCTCCGGCCGGGTCGCGGGGAGCACCCTGGTCGCGTTGGCCGACGCCGCCGAGAAGGCGGGGTCGCAGCGGGTGCGGCTCACCCCGCAGCAGAAGATCGTCGTCCTCGACGTGCCGGACGAGAACCTCACGGTGCTCACCGACGAGCTCGCCGCGCTGGGCCTGCAGGCCGATCCGTCGCCGTGGCGGCGCGCGACGATGGCCTGCACCGGCATCGAGTTCTGCAAGCTCGCGATCGTCGAGACGAAGGAGCGCGCGATCCGGCTGGTCGACGACCTGGAGAAGCGGCTGGCCGACGTCCATCCCGACGTCCCGCTCTCGATCCACCTCAACGGCTGCCCCAACTCCTGTGCCCGCGCGCAGGTGGCCGACATCGGCCTCAAGGGTCAGATCGTCACCGACGCCGATGGCCACCAGGTCGAGGGCTTCCAGGTGCACCTGGGCGGCGGGCTCGGGTTGGACGCCGGCTTCGGTCGCAAGCTGCGCGGGCTCAAGGTCACCAGCACCGAGCTGACCGACTACGTCGATCGCGTCGTCCGCCGCTTCGTCGCCCAGCGCACCGCGGGTGAGCGGTTCGCGCAGTGGGTCGGCCGGGCGACCGAGGAGGACCTCAGGTGAACCCCGGATGACCGAACGAGCCGTGCCCTTCTACTGCCCGTACTGCGGGGACGAGGACCTGCGGCCGGCCGAGCAGACCGAGAAGGTGCCCCACGGGGCCTGGTACTGCGCGGACTGCCTGCGGACGTTCTCGGTCAAGCTCGCGGGTGTCGGGATCCCGGAGGTGTCGAGGTGAGCCTGGCGACGGAGACCGACCTGCGCGCCGTCGCCGAGCGCGGCGCGGCCGAGCTGGGCCCGGACGCCACCGCCCAGCAGCTGCTCGGCTGGGCGGCCGCGACGTTCGGCGACCGCCTGGTCGTCGCGTCCAACATGCAGGACGCGGTGCTGGTGGACCTGGCCGCTGCGGCGCGGCCCGGCGTCGACGTGCTGTTCCTGGAGACCGGCTACCACTTCGCCGAGACGATCGGCACCCGCGACGCCGTCGAGACCGTTCACGACGTGCGGATCGTGAACGCCACCCCGGAGCACACGGTGGCGGAGCAGGACGCCCTGCTGGGCAAGGACCTCTTCGCACGCGAGCCGGACCGCTGCTGCGCGCTGCGCAAGGTCGCTCCGCTGCAGGCCACCCTGGCCGGGTACGACGCCTGGGTCACCGGGGTGCGCCGGGTGGAGGCCCCGACCCGGGCGGACACCCCTCTGATCACGTTCGACGGGAAGTTCGGGCTGATCAAGATCAATCCGCTCGCCGCGTGGAGCGACGAGGACATGGCGGAATACATCGCCGAGCACGCCATCCTGGTGAACCCGCTCGTCGGCGAGGGCTATCCCAGCATCGGCTGCGCACCGTGCACCGCGCGGCCCGCTCCGGGCGCCGACCCGCGCAGCGGACGCTGGTCGGGCACTGCGAAGATCGAGTGCGGGCTGCACGCATGACCGCTCCCCCGATGGACGCACTGCAGTCGCTCGAGTCGGAGTCCATCCACATCTTCCGCGAGGTGGCCGGGGAGTTCGATCGTCCGGTGATCCTGTTCTCCGGCGGCAAGGACTCCACGCTGCTCGTGCACCTCGCGGTCAAGGCGTTCGCCCCGGCCCCGGTGCCGTTCCCGCTGCTGCACGTCGACACCGGGCACAACTACCCCGAGGTGATCGACTTCCGGGACCGCCTCGTGGCCCGCCTGCAGCTGCGCCTGGAAGTGGCGCACGTCCAGGAGTGGATCGACGACGGCCGCCTCGTGGAACGGCCGGACGGTACCCGCAACCCGCTGCAGACCGTGCCGCTGCTCGACGCGATCAACTCCCGCCGGTTCGACGCCGTGTTCGGCGGCGGGCGCCGCGACGAGGAGCGCGCGCGGGCCAAGGAGCGGATCCTCTCGCTGCGCGACGGTTTCGGTCGCTGGGACCCGCGCACCCAGCGCCCGGAGCTGTGGGACCTCTACAACGGTCGGCACGCTCCCGGCGAGCACGTCCGGGTCTTCCCGCTCTCCAACTGGACCGAGCTCGACGTGTGGCGCTACATCCGGCGGGAGGGCGTCGAGCTGCCCTCGATCTACTTCGCGCACCGCCGCGACGTGTTCCACCGCGACGGGATGTGGCTCGCCGAGGGGCCGTGGGGCGGGCCGCAGGGCACGGAGGTGCTGGAGAGCAAGGAGGTGCGCTACCGGACGGTCGGCGACGGCTCGTGCACCGGCGCGGTCGAGTCCACCGCGTCCTCGCTCGACGAGGTCATCGCCGAGGTCACGGCATCGCGGCTCACCGAGCGTGGCGCCACCCGCGCCGACGACCGCCTGTCCGAGGCGGCCATGGAGGACCGGAAGCGTGAGGGGTACTTCTAGGTGGCGGTGGAGGCGGGGGGGTGGTGGTGATGATGATGAAGGAGCTGCTGCGGTTCGCCACGGCCGGGAGCGTCGACGACGGCAAGTCCACGCTGGTCGGGCGGCTGCTCTACGACACCAAGTCGGTACTCGCCGACCAGGTCGAGGCCGTCCGGCGCGCGTCGGTCGACAAGGGATTGTCCACTCCGGACCTCTCGCTGCTGGTCGACGGTCTGCGGGCCGAGCGCGAGCAGGGCATCACCATCGACGTCGCCTACCGGTACTTCGCCACGCCGACCCGCGAGTTCGTGCTCGCCGACACCCCCGGGCACGTCCAGTACACGCGCAACACCGTCACCGGCGCCTCGACCGCCGAGCTGGCCGTGCTGCTCGTCGACGCCCGCCACGGTGTGGTCGAGCAGACGCGCCGGCACGCCGCCGTGCTCGCCCTGCTCCGGGTGCCCCGGCTGGTGCTGGCGATCAACAAGATCGACTTGGTCGGGTACGACGAGGCCGTGCTCTCCGCGATCGCCAAGGACTTCGGCGGGCTCGCTCGTGGACTGGGCTTCGCCGACGACGCCGTGGTGACGATCCCGGTGTCGGCGCTCCACGGCGACAACGTGGTCGAGCCCTCGGACCACACCCCGTGGTACGAGGGCCCGACGCTCCTCGGCCACCTGGAGTCCGTTCCCGTCGCCGGCCCTGAGGCCAGCGCATCCTTCCGGATGCCGGTGCAGTACGTGATCCGGCCGCCGGGCGGCGCGGGGCGCTCGACGGACTACCGCGGCTATGCCGGCCGGGTCGCCGCCGGCACCGTGCGCCCCGGCGACGAGCTCGTGGTGCTGCCGGGCGGCGCTCGCAGCACCGTCGCGGCCGTCGACACCGCCGACGGGCCCCTCGAGGTCGCCGGGGCCGGCCGCAGCGTGACGATCCTGCTCGCGGACGACATCGACATCTCCCGCGGCGACGTCCTCGCCTCCCCCGCCGCGCCACCGCGGGTCACGACCGAGCTCGAGGCCACCGTCTGCTGGCTCGCCACGACACCGCTGCGCCCCGGGGCCCGGCTGCTGCTCAAGCACGGCACGCGGACGACGCCGGTGATCATCGAGGCGCTGGGCGAGCGGCTGGACATCGAATCGGTCTCCTACGTCGCGCCACCCGGGCAGCTCTCGATCAACGACATCGCCAAGGTTGCGTTGCGCACCGCCGACCCGCTGCCCGTCGACGACTACGCCGACGTGCGCGCCACCGGCAGCTTCCTGCTCATCGACCCGCCCACCGGCGGCACGCTCGCGGCCGGCATGGTCGGTGCCCCGCTCGTGCTCGTCCCCGAGCAGGCGAGGACGAGGTGACGGGCGGGCGGGCACCCGGCGCGGACCCGGACGCCCGGACGGGCGGGGCCGTACCGCCGGTGCTGGTGGCGGTCGCGCACGGGAGCCGCGATCCGCGCTCCGCGGCAGCGGTTGCGGCGCTCGCCGACGAGGTCCGCCGCCAGCACCCCGAGCTCGACGTCCGGACGAGCTTCCTGGACCACTCCGCGCCCCGGCTGCCGGACGTGCTCGCGGCCGTGGCCGCCGACGGGCACCGGCGCGCGGTCGTGGTCCCACTGCTGCTCGGCCACGCCTTCCACGCCCGCGTCGACGTGCCCGCGCAGGTCGCCGAGGCGGCTCGCCGGCATCCCCGCCTCGACGTGACGACGGCGGAGGTCCTGGGCGGCGCCGGTGACCCGGCGGCGGGCTCGGGCGGTGACAACGGCCTGGAGACGGCCGCCCTGGACCGCCTGGCGGCCGTCGCCGGCCCGCTGCGCGACCCCGGGCTCGGCGTCGTGGTGGCGGCGATCGGTTCGTCGGACGCCCGGGCCAACGCGCTGGTCGAACGGGTCGCAACCGGTTGGGCCGCCCGGTTCGGCTGGTGCGGCGCCCTGGCCGCCTTCGCCGCGACGACCGTCGGGCCGTCGGTCGCGGAGGCGATCGCGCTGCTGGAGACCCGCGGAGCCCGCCGCATCGCCGTGACGCAGTGGATCCTGGCGCCGGGGCTGCTGCCGGACCGGATCGTGCGCGCGGCGCGGGCCGCGGGTTCCGACGTCCGCGTCGCCGCCCCGCTCGCCGCGCACCCCGCCGTCGCGGCCCAGGTCGCCGACCGCTACGCCGCCGCCTCCGGTCCCCTGGCCCGACTCGTCGCGAGCTGACGAGCGGGCTGGCTGGCGGACGGTGCCGGAGCGTGCGCACCGCGTGAGACCTGTCACGCCGGACGCCGTTCCGCTCGGTTCGACGTCCTGAGCTGGGTGGACCAGAAGTACGGACATTTCCGCCGGCGTCCCGCAGCGCGGACGCGGTGTTGTCCTGGAGACCGGCGGAACGCACGATGACGGGGTGATGAGAACGCCTGCGCGGCCTGGTCACGCCGTCGCGCGGCGAACGGGACCGGCGTCGATGTCCCTCACCACCGATCTCGAGCTGTTCTGGCCGTCCCGTCGCGGTCACGCTTTCGACGAGCTCTGTCGCTGACCCTCCGTACCGCCTGCCCGGCCGCGCGCGATGACGCGCCGCTGCACCGCGGTGCCGTCGCGTCCGATCCCGCCCTGGCCACCACCAGCACCCCAGAACAGGACCACCCCCGATGTCCTCGCGCCGTCGCCCCGCCGTGATCCTCACGCTCGTCGCCCTGCTCGCCGCCACCGCGTGCTCGCGGGCCGAACCCGCGCAGACGCAGGCCCCGGCGCCCGCGGCCGGAGGGACGGCTCAGGAGGTGCGCCTCGGGTACTTCCCCAACGTCACGCACGCCCCGGCGATCATCGCCGTCGAGCAGGGTCTCTTCGGCGCCGAGCTGGGATCCACCACCCTCACCCCGCAGACCTTCAACGCCGGCGGCGACGCGGTGAACGCCTTGCTCGGGGGCTCGCTCGACGCGACGTACATCGGGTCGGGCCCGGCCATCAACGCCTTCGCGAAGTCCGAGGGCGCCGCCGTCCGGCTGGTCGCCGGGGCGACCGAGGGCGGTGCCCAGCTCGTGGTCAAACCCGAGATCACGAGCCCGGAGCAGCTCAAGGGGCGCACGATCGCCACCCCACAGCTGGGAAACACCCAGGACATCGCCCTGAAGAAGTGGCTCAAGGAGAACGGGCTCACCGCGGGCGGCGGCCCTGACGACGTCAAGATCGCCAACCTGGAGAACCCTCGCACCCTCGACGCGTTCCGGCAGGGCACCGTCGACGGCGGCTGGCTGCCCGAACCGTGGAGCTCGCGGCTCGTGCTCGACGCCGGTGCGACCGTCCTGCTCGACGAGAGCACGCTCTGGCCGGAGGGGAAGTTCCCCACGACCGTCATGATCGTCCGCACGGAGTTCCTGCAGCAGTACCCGGAGACCGTGCGGGCGCTGGTTCGCGGCCACCTGAAGGCCCTCGACGTGGCCGGGACCGATCCGGTGCAGGCCAAGGCGGTCGTGAACGGAGGGCTCGAGAAGCTCACCGGCAACGCGCTTGCCGCGCCGGTGATCGACCGGGCCTTCGCGAACATCACGCTCGACCCCAACCCCCTCGCCGCCACGTTCCCGCAGCTCGCGCAGGACAGCGCCACCGCCGGGATCACCGACACACCCACCGATCTGACCGGCTTCGTCGACGTCGGCCCGCTCAACGCCGAACTGTCGGCTGCCGGCAGCCCGACGGTCGACGCCGCCGGCCTCGACCGACCGGTGGGCAGCTCGTGACCCACCGCCCTGCGCACCCCCTCGGACGAACGGCACTGTCGTCCCACCGGATCGGACGAGAGTGCCGTTCGTCCATCTCAGCGGAGGCGACGCCGTGACCGCGACCCTCGAACGCCCGGCCGGCACGCAGCACCGGGCCGCCGTCGACCTGCGGGGCGTGAGCAAGGCCTTCGGCCGCGGGGCGGACGCCGTCACCGCGCTGACCGGCGTCGACCTGACGGTGCAGCCGGGCGAGTTCGTCGTCCTGCTCGGCGCGTCGGGCTGCGGCAAGACGACGCTGCTCAACCTCGTCGCCGGGCTGGACCAGCCGAGCTCAGGAACCGTCAGCGTCGACAGCGCCCGGCCGGCCGTCGTGTTCCAGGAACCCGCGCTGCTGCCCTGGCTCGACGCCGGACGCAACGTGGAGCTGCCGCTGCGGCTCTCCGGCATCGGCCGCGTCGCCCGCCGGGCGCGCGCCGCCGAGCTGCTGGACCTCGTGCGGTTGGGCGGACAGGCGCGCAAGCGACCGCACGAGCTGTCCGGCGGTATGCGCCAGCGCGTCGCACTCGCCCGTGCCCTCGCGGCGACGTCCGCGGCGGGCGCCGGGGGTGGCCTGCTGCTGATGGACGAGCCGTTCGCGGCACTGGACGCGATCACCCGGGACTTCCTCCAGGGCGAGCTGCTGCGGATCTGGACGGCCACCCGCACCGCCGTGCTGTTCGTCACCCACGACGTGCGCGAGGCCGTCCGGCTCGGGCAGCGAGTCGTCCTGCTGTCGTCGCGGCCCGGCACGGTGGTACGGGAATGGGACGTCGACGACGCCGGCACCGACCGCGAGCAGCTCACCACGAACATCACCGGAAGGCTGCGGGAGGTGATCTCCACCCATGCCCGTGCCTGAGGCCCCGCCCACGGCCGGGACGCGGTCCGTCGAGGGCGCACCGGTGCCCCCGCCCGCAACCGAGGTCCGCCCGGCCGATGCCGCGCCGGACAGTGCGCCCGACAGTGCGTCGGTCGGCGCCGGGCTGGACGCGCTCGACACCCCGGCCGAACAGCGCCGGCCCCTGCTGCGCCGGGCGCTGACCACCGGGCTGCCCCCGCTGATCGCGCTGGCGCTGTTCGTCGGCGCCTGGCAGGCGGTCTGGGCGTCGGCCCTGTACCCGGAGTTCCAGCTCCCGGCACCGCTCGCGGTCTGGCGCGAGTTCACCGAGACCGTCGCCGACGGGCGGATCTGGGAGATCATCTGGACCTCCGTGCACCGCGCGGTCCTCGGCTTCCTCGCCTCGGTCGTGATCGCCACGCCGCTCGGGCTGCTGGTGGCGAGGGTGCCGGTGGTGCGGGCCGCGATCGGGCCGCTGCTGGCCGGGATGCAGAGCCTGCCGTCGGTGGCCTGGGTGCCCGCCGCCGTGCTCTGGTTCGGGCTGACCGACACCACCATCTACTTCGTCGTGCTGCTCGGCGCCATCCCGTCGATCGCGAACGGGCTGGTGGCCGGCATCGACCAGGTGCCGCCGATCCTGCCGCGGGTGGGGCAGGTGATGGGCGCCGGGCGGATCGACTCGGCCCGGCTGATCCTGCTGCCGGCCGCGCTGCCCGGCTACCTCGCAGGCTGCAAGCAGGGCTGGGCCTTCTCGTGGCGCTCCCTCATGGCCGCGGAGATCATCGCGACGTCACCGCAGCTCGGCGTGGGGCTCGGCGCGTACCTCAAGCAGGGCAGCGACTTCAACAGCATGTCCGGCGTGATCGCGGCGATCTTCCTGATCCTGCTGGTCGGCGTGGGGATCGAGCTGCTCGTGTTCCGGCCGCTGGAGCGCCGCATCCTGCGGGCGCGGGGGCTGGCGGTGGCGACGTGAGCCCCGGGTCGGCCGTCCGGCACCGCTCCGGCGTCTCTGCGTAGGCATCCGATGGCTCCCTCGTCCCCGTCACCGCTGCTCACCAGGCGGCGCGACCGGGACCTGTGCCGACACGCAGGCGCGCGGTGTCGTCCGACCGCCGACCCGGTCCGCCCGACACCACAGGAGCCTCGATGTCCACGTCCACCCGCGACGACGCCCGCAGGCGCATCGCCGACCGCCTGTTGAGCTCACTCGACGAGCTCGTGCGCCGCCATCGCGCGCTCGCTCTGCACGTCGACCACGTGGAGCTGCACGCCGAGCTCATCGCCGCCGAGGTGGCGCACGAGCTGGCGATGACCCGCAGCGCCCTGCACCGCCATCCACCCCTGGACCACGACTGAGCGGATACCGTCCCGCGCATGACCGAGCTCGTGCACCTCGACGTCACGGCCGGCGTCGCGACGATCACGCTGGACTCACCGGACAACCGCAACGCGCTGTCCTCGCAGCTGCGCCAGGAGCTGCTGGCGCACCTCGACGACGCGATCGCGGACGACGGCGCCAGGGTGATCCTCCTGACCCACACGGGCGCGGTGTTCTGCGCGGGGATGGACCTGAAGGAGGCGCGAGGGGCGGGGGCACAGGCCCAGGGCGTGACCGAGTTCCCCGCGATCCTCGAACGGATCTGGACCTCGCCCACCCCCGTCCTCGCGCGGCTGACAGGTCCGGCGCGGGCGGGCGGGGTCGGGTTGGTGGCGGCGTGCGACATCGCGGTGGCCGCGGAGGACGCGACGTTCGCGTTCAGCGAGGTCCGCATCGGTGTCGTGCCGGCGATCATCTCGGTGACCGTGCTGCCCCGGCTGCTCCCCCGTCCGGCGCACGAGCTGTTCCTCACCGGCGAGACCTTCGGCGCCCACACCGCCGCGCAGATCGGGCTGCTCAACAGCGCGGTGCCCGCCTTCGACATCGACGTCGAGGTCGCGCGCTACGTCGACATGCTCCGCCTCGGCGCGCCGGGCGCGCTCGCTGCGACCAAGGAGCTGCTGCGTCGCGAACGTCCGGCACGGATGGGCGACGAGTTCGCCGAGATGCTGGAGCTCTCCGCAGGGTTCTTCGCGGGCGACGAGGGTCAGGAGGGCATGCGGGCGTTCGCGGAGAAGCGGCCGCCGGGGTGGGCCGTCCCGCCCGGGTGACCGCGTCACGAGCCTGCCACGGGCTCCGATCGGCTCGCTCGTCGATCCGACGCGGGTTGTCGCGTTCGTGCAATACCGCGGCGAGCCGGGCCCGCAGACTCGTGGCATGGACCATGCAGACCACATGCGACAGAGCATCGACGTCGCCGTCGAGGCGATCCGCCGTGCTGATCCGGCCCGATTCGCCGACCCCACCCCGTGCACGGAGTACACCGTCGGCCAGGTGGTGAGCCACCTCGCGTTCGGGCTACTGCTCGCCCGGCGCGCTGCGGACCGCCAGGAGTGGGACCCGGAATGGGCGGGCACCGATCGAGCGCCCTACCTCGTCGACGTGCCCGAGCACGAGTGGGCGACTCGCGCGGCCGAGCAGGGCCGGGCAACCGCGAGGGCCTGGGCCGACCCGCACGCCTGGGAGGGCGAGACGACCTTCGGGGGAGGTCCCATGCCCGCGGGGTCCGTCGGCTCGATGATGACCGCGGAGTTCGTCGTGCACGCGTGGGACGTCGCGGCCGGCACCGGTCAACAGCTCGACGTGCCGTCCGGACTGGGCGAGGCCGTGCTCGAGGGCGTGCTCGCGATCGCGCCCATGGGCCGCGAGGGCGGGTGGTTCGCCGCCGAGGTGCCGGTACCGGAGGAGGCGAGTGCGCTGGACCGGGCGCTGGGGGCGGCCGGCCGGGACCCGAGCTGGCGGCGGTGACGAACGGGCGCGGGTGACGAACGGGCGCGGGTGACGGCCGGCGCGGTGACGACGGGCCGGCGGTGACGACCGGCGGTCCAGCGGGGAGCAACGCTGATCAACGGGCCGGGACGCACAGCCGCCTGTGGTGCGGTGCGCCGTCCCCAATTGAAGATCATGCCTCAGCCCCCGTCCCCAGCCGGCGATCATGCCCAGCCGGGCGTCCCCAACCAGCGATCATGCGGCAACCGGCGTCTGCGCCCGGCGGACCGGGCTGCACCGCCTCTACCCTGGAGCCGTGGACCTGCTGGAGCCCCGGATGCACCCGGCGCTCGACGTGCTGGCCGGGCGGCCGCTCGTCGCCCTCACCGGTGCCGGGCTCTCCACCGACTCCGGCATCCCCGACTACCGCGGCCCCGGCTCCCCGCGGCGCACCCCGATGACCTACCAGGAGTTCGTGTCCGGAGCGGTCGCGCAACGCCGGTACTGGGCCCGCAGCCACGTCGGATGGGCCCGGATGGCGCACGCCGCCCCGAACGACGGTCACCGCGCGTTGGCCGACCTGGAGCGCACCGGTGTACTGCACGGGCTCATCACGCAGAACGTCGACGGCCTGCACCGGGCGGCGGGCAGCCGCGCGGTGATCGACCTGCACGGGCGGATCGCCGACGTCATGTGCCTCGACTGCGGCCACCGCAGCCCGCGCACGGCACTGCAGCGGCGGATGGTCGAGCTCAACCCCGGTTTCGTCGCAGCGGCGGGAGCGGCGGTCGAGTCCGCACCGGACGGCGACGCCGAGCTGGATGCGGTCGGCGGCTTCCGCATCGCCCCCTGCGCCGAGTGCGGCGGTGTCCTCAAGCCCGACGTCGTGTTCTTCGGCGAGAACGTGCCGCGCGAGCGGGTAGCGCTGGCGTACGCGCGGGTCGACGCCGTGGCCGCTGGGCGGGGCGCACTCCTCGTGGCCGGGTCATCGCTCACCGTCATGTCGGGTCTGCGATTCGTCCGCCACGCGCACAAGCACGGCGTGCCGGTGGTGATCGTCAACCGTGGCGTCACCCGGGGTGACGAGTTCGCTGTCGCACGGGTGCATGCCGGCTGCTCCGACGTACTGCCCGCCCTCGCCGCCGCCGCGGGCCGAACCTCCTAGAGCTGAATGGGCTCGGCGTCACGCCCCGCCGCGACCGAGCCGCCGGGCCGCGACCCGCGTGGTGGCCACGTCGAGCAGCCGGTCGACCACCGCCGACACGGCCCAGCACCCGGGCACCAGCACGACGATGGCCAGCACCACCTGCAGCGGGAACGGCAGCTGGGTGAGCCACAGCTCGACCCCGTCCCACCAGTTCGCCACGGCGCGTGTCACGTGCCCACGGTAGCGGGGGGCGGAACGGGCTCCTCGGTGTCCCTCAGGATCGTCGCCCGGAGCGTCGGTCCCCGCGATGTGCTCTAGGTTGCCCGACATGTTCGCCGTCTACGCCACCGAGCCCAACGCCGACGCCCCGCTCGACTCGCTCACCGTGGGCGAGCGACCCGAACCGGAGGTGCCCGACGGCTGGGTGGCCGTCGCGGTCACGGCCGCGAGCCTCAACATGCACGACATCTGGACGCTGCGCGGGGTCGGCATCAAGCCCGACCAGTTCCCGATGATCCTCGGCTGCGACGGCGCGGGCCGGCTCGCGGACGGCACCGAGGTCGTCCTGCACTCCATCATCGGCGACCCGGCGTGGGACGGCGACGAAACGCTCGACCCCCGGCGAACTCTGCTCACCGAGAAGCACCAGGGGACGTTCGCCGACACGGTCGTCGTCCCGGCCCGGAACGCCATACCCCTGCCCGACGGGCTCACCGCGGTCCAGGCGTCGGTGATGGGCACGGCATGGCTGACGGCGTACCGCATGCTGTTCGTGAAGTCGGGGCTGCGGCCGGGGCAGACGATGCTCGTGCAGGGTGCGTCCGGCGGGGTGTCCACGGCCCTGGTGCAGCTCGGGCGGGCCGCCGGGATGCGGGTCTGGGTCACCGGCCGCACCGACGCGAAACGGGCCCTCGCCGAGGGCCTCGGAGCGCACGTGACGTTCCCGTCCGGCGAGCGGCTGCCGGGCAAGGTCGACGCGGTGTTCGAGACCGTTGGTGACGCCACGTGGTCGCACTCGATGCGGGCGCTCAAGCCGGGCGGTGTGATCGTTGTCTCGGGGTCGACGAGCGGACCCAACCCGGGAGCCGATCTGCAGCGCCTGTTCTTCCTGCAGCTGCGCGTCCTCGGGTCGACGATGGGCACCCGCGACGAGCTCGCTGACCTGCTGTCCTTCGTGGCAACAGCCGGCATCTCACCCGAGATCGGGCTCGAGCTGCCGCTGGATCGGGCCGAGGAAGGCTTCCGCGCGATGCTGGACGGGGACACCGCAGGCAAGATCGTCTTCACGAATCAGGACCGTTCGGCGCGCTGAGCAGGCCGTTCGTCTCGCCGATCGTGAAACTGAGAGCATGAGGGGGTCTTTTCAGCACGTACAGTAAGTAACCGTGTCTGAGCCATCGAGTCGTATGGCGTCGGGAACGGTCTACGCCCCGGCGCCGCGAGTGACAGGTCTGGTCGAGCTGCTCGACCGGTTGGACCGTGCGGTCGCCACCGCGCTGTCCCCGGTCACCTCGGCGGAAGGCGTCAGCCGGGACGGCTGGCGCGTGTTGTTGATGTTGGCCCGCGGGGGTGGTCGGAGCATGGGTGAGATCGCCTCGCACACCGCTCTGCCCGCTCCCACCGCCACCCGAGTGGTGGACCGGCTGGTCTCGGCGCAGCTGGCCTACCGCCGTACCGACCCCATCGACCGCCGCCGGGTGCTCGTCCATCTCGCCGGCGGCGGACGGGCCGTCGTGGAACGCGTCTGCGGGAGCGTCGAGCGACGCGCGGGCGAGGCGATCGGTGCATCGCACACGCCCGAACGCGCCCAGCTCGCCGAGCTCCTCGAGACCCTGGCCAACCGCAGCAACTGACTCCCCTCCCCCGCCGGCTCCCCTCCCCGAGCCTCACTACCTCTTGACCTTGCCCGCGTCTCCGTCCGAGTCCGTCGAGAGCGCGGCGACGAAGGCTTCCTGCGGCACCTCGACCCGTCCGATGGTCTTCATCCGCTTCTTGCCCTCCTTCTGCTTCTCCAGCAGCTTGCGCTTGCGGGTGATGTCGCCGCCGTAGCACTTCGCGAGCACGTCCTTGCGGATGGCGCGGATGTTCTCGCGCGCGATGATCCGGGATCCGATCGCGGCCTGGATCGGCACCTCGAACTGCTGGCGCGGGATCAACGCGCGCAGCTTGGACGTCATCGACGTGCCGTAGGAGTAGGCGGAGTCCGTGTGCCGGATCGCCGAGAAGGCGTCGACCGGCTCGCCCTGGAGCAGGATGTCCACCTTCACCAGGTCGGAACGCTGCTCACCGGCCTCCTCGTAGTCGAGGCTGGCGTAGCCCCTGGTGCGTGACTTGAGCGCGTCGAAGAAGTCGAAGATGATCTCGGCCAGCGGCATCGTGTAGCGCAGCTCCACCCGGCTCTCGGACAGGTAGTCCATCCCGCCGAGCTGCCCCCGCCGCGACTGGCACAGCTCCATGATCGCGCCGATGTACTCGGACGGGGCCAGGATGGTGACCTTGACGACGGGTTCGTAGACCTCGGCGACCCGGCCGGTCGGCCAGTCCGACGGGTTGGTGACGGTCAGCTCCCTGACCCCGTTCCGTTCACCCTTCGTGCTGCCCGCGTCGAGCACCACGCGGTAGACGACGTTCGGCGCGGTCGAGATCAGGTCGAGCCCGGCCTCGCGCTCCAGCCGGTCCCGGGTGATCTCCAGGTGCAGCAGGCCGAGGAAACCGCAGCGGAAGCCGAATCCGAGGGCGGCGGACGTCTCCGGCTCGTAGGTCAGGGCCGCGTCGTTGAGCTGCAGCTTGTCCAGCGCGTCGCGCAGCTCGGGGTAGTCGGAGCCGTCCACCGGATAGAGCCCGGAGTACACCATCGGGCGCGGCTCGCGGTATCCGGTGAGCGGTTGGGCCGCGCCGTGGCGCTGGCTCGTCACCGTGTCGCCGACCTTCGACTGCCGGACGTCCTTCACCCCGGTGATCAGGTAGCCCACCTCGCCGACCCCGAGGCCGGCCGACGGCTTCGGATCCGGTGAGACGATGCCGACCTCGAGCAGTTCGTGGGTGGCGCCGGTGGACATCATCCTGATCCGCTCGCGCGGGGTGATCCGGCCGTCGACCACGCGGATGTAGGTGACCACCCCGCGGTAGGTGTCGTAGACGGAGTCGAAGATCATCGCCCGGGCCGGGGCATCGGCGTCGCCGACCGGGCGCCGGGACCAGGCGGACGACCTCGTCGAGCAGCTCACGCACGCCGTCCCCGGTCTTGGCGCTCACTCGCAGCACGTCGTCGGGCTCGCAGCCAACGATGTGGGCGATCTCCGCCGCGTAGCGGTCCGGGTCGGCGGCGGGCAGGTCGATCTTGTTGAGCACCGGGATGATCGTGAGGTCCTTCTCCAGGGCCAGGTAGAGGTTCGCCAGCGTCTGCGCCTCGATGCCCTGGGCTGCGTCGACCAGCAGGATCGCGCCCTCGCAGGCCTCGAGCGCCCGTGACACCTCGTAGGTGAAGTCCACGTGCCCCGGGGTGTCGATCAAGTGCAGGACGTGCTCGGTGCTCGTGCCGTCCGCCAGGGACACCGCCCACGGCAGCCGTACGTTCTGCGCTTTGATCGTGATGCCGCGCTCGCGCTCGATGTCCATGCGGTCGAGGTACTGGGCCCGCATCGCGCGCCCCTCGACCACGCCGGTGAGCTGCAGCATCCGGTCGGCCAGGGTGGACTTGCCGTGGTCGATGTGGGCGATGATGCAGAAGTTCCGGATCAGCTCCGGCGGGGTGAACGTCTGGTCGGAGAACGAACTCACTCACGGTTCCTTCGGGTACGGAGAGTTCCATCGTCCCACGCTCGACGAGGTGGTCCCGCCGCGCGGCGACAGTGGGCCGATGGCGACGTACGCTCCGCCCGTGGCGACGCGGCCGGTGGCGGATCCCGTCCTGGATTCGGCCAGCGGGTGGATCACGGTCGCCGCGGCGTTCGTCGCGATGGCCGTCGTCTTCGGCGTCGCGTACAGCTTCGGGGCGTTCTTCGCCCCGATGGCCGCGGAGTTCGGCACGGGCAACGGCGCCACCTCGATCGTGTTCGGGGTCACCGCCTGCTGCTGGTTCCTGCTCGGGTCGGTCAGCGGGCGGGCCGTCGATCGCTTCGGGCCGCGGCCCGTGCTGCTCGTCGCGGCGGCCTCCCTCGCCGCCGGGCTGCTGGTCACGGCGGCCGTACCGCAGCTGTGGCTGGGTTACCTCAGCTACGGGCTGGGTGTCGGTGTCGCGGTCGCCTGCGGGTACGTGCCGATGGTGGCGGTCGTGGGGGCGTGGTTCGACCGCCGCCGCGCGGTGGCGCTGGCCGTCGCGGTCGCGGGGATCGGCATCGGGACCCTGGTCGGCGCCCCGCTCGCCGCGACCCTCATCTCGGCCCACGGGTGGCGGCAGACCCACATCCTGTTCGGAGTGACGGGCGCGCTGCTGCTCGTCGGCTGCGCGTTCGTGGCTCGGCGCCCGCCCGAGCCGCCCGCGGGGCCGTCGCTGCCTGTCCGCGCGCTGGTGCGGACGGTCGACTTCCGCGCGATGTACGCGGCGACGGTGCTGTCGTCGCTGGCCCTGTTCGTGCCGTTCGTGTTCCTGCCGTCGTTCGCCGTCTCGGTCGGGGTGGACCCGGTCAGCGCGGCCGCGCTCGTGGGGGTCATCGGGGTCGCCAGCGTCGTCGGCAGGCTCGCGATCGGGGCGCTCGCCGACCGGATCGGGCGCATCCGCACGTTCCGGGCGAGCTTCGCCATCCTGGCCTCCAGCTTCGTCATCTGGCTCGTCGCGGGGTCGTTCCCGGCCCTGCTCGCCTTCGCGGTGGTGCTCGGCGTCGGCTACGGCGGCTGGATCGCCCTCCAGCCGACGGTGATCGCCGAGCTGTTCGGGGTGCGCGGGCTCGGGGGTCTCGTCGGCCTCATCTACACCTCGGGCGCGATCGGTGCGCTCTTCGGCCCCCCGCTCGGCGGCCTGCTGATCGACATCACCGGCGGGTACCGCTGGGCGATCGGCGTGGCCGGGACGTGCGCGGTCGCCGCGTTCCTCGCCCTGCTGCCGCTGGGCCGCGCACGTCGAGCCGACGCCGCGCTGTAGCATGGACAGCTGAGCGCCCGGCGCGCACGCACGATCCCCGTTGCCGGTGCAGACCAGAACGAGCGTGCAGTCCAGCGGCAGGAAGAACTCGAGGCATTCGCGTGGCCAACATCAAGTCCCAGATCAAGCGGGTCAAGACCAACGAGAAGCGCCGGCAACGCAACAAGTCGGTGCGCTCGGCGGTGCGCACCGCGGTGCGCCGGTTCCGCGAGGCCGCCGCTTCCGGCGACACCGAGAAGACCGTGGAGCTGCAGCGCGCCGCGTCGAAGGCCCTCGACAAGGCGGCCAGCAAGGGCGTCATCCACAAGAACCAGGCCGCCAACCGCAAGTCGGCGATGGCTCGGCGCGTCTCCTCCCTCTCGGCCTGAGCGGCCCGCTCGAGTGCCCGTTCACCGCGGCTCGCGGGCCGCGCACATGCGCAGCACCGCGCATTCCAGGGCGTAGCCCGGGTCGGCGGCCGCGCCCTTGACGTCGGCGTTCACCTCGGCCGCCGCGGCGAACGCGTCGGCCAGGCCCTCCGGGCGCCAGGACCTCACTTGCTGCTGCGCCTTGCGGACCTTCCAGGGCGGCATGCCGAGAGCGCCGGCCAGGCGGTGCGGATCGCCGCGGCCCGCGGAACCGACCTTCGCCAGCGTGCGCACCGCGTCGGCGAGCGCGTCGGCCACCAGCACCGACGGCACCCCGAGCAGTTGTGCCCAGCGCAGCGCCTCCAGCGCGCCCACCCGGTCACCGGCGACCACCTTGTCGGCCACGGCGAACCCTGATGCCTCCGCCCGGCCGCGGTGGTAGCGCCGGACCGCCTGCTCGTCGACCGTGCCCCCGGTGTCGGCGACCAGCTGGTTGGTGGCGGCCGCCAGTTCCCGCAGCTCCGAGCCGACGGCTTCGATGAGCACCCCGACGGCGGCCGGGGCGATGCGACCCCCTGCCCTGCGTACCTCGGCCCGGACGAAGTCGGCCCGCTCCTCGTACCGGGTGATCTTGTCGCAGGTGGTGACGACTGCTCCGCCGCGGCGCAGCGCGTCGGCCAGGGCCTTGTTGCGAGCACCCCCCGCATGGACGACGACGAGCACGACGCCCTCCGCCGGGTCCGCCGCCTGCTCGACGACGGCCGCGGCGAGGTCCTTGCCCACCTCGTGAGCGGCCTGCAGCACGATCACGCGCCCGTCGGCGAACAGCGACGGGCTGAGGCTCTCGGCCAGGTCGACCGGGGTGAGCTCGCCGGCCCGGATGCGGCGCACCTCGGCGGTGGGGTCTGTGGTGCGGACCTCGGCCACGATCTCGTCGACCGCGCGCTCCACCAGCAGCTCCTCCTCGCCGAGGAGGAGACGGACCGGCGCGGGACCCATGGATCCATGCTCGCGCACCGCACCGACAGGACGTGAGCCGGCTCCCAGATCACGGGACGGCGTGGGCGTTCGTCCCCGCGTCCCGTACCGTGACCATTGCTGCCGCACCCGGTGCCGCGGCCACAACTGCACATGGCTCATCCAGAGGGGCAGAGGGAACGGCCCGTTGAAGCCCCGGCAACCGGCGGAGCGCGCGTCACGCGCCCGACCACGGTGCCAATTCCGACCCGCACAACGCGGGGAAGATGAGGAGACTTCGATGACCTTGACGGTGACGTCCCTGTCCGGGGACGGTTCCGCGTCCCCCACCCTCGATCTCGGCCCGGCCCGAGCGCTGTCGTGCCGTGAGTGCGGCCACCACATCCCGCTCGCCGCCGAGTTCGCCTGCCCGCAGTGCTTCGGGCCGCTCGAGGTGGCCTACGACTTCGGCTCGGTCACCCGCGCCTCGATCGAGGCCGGCCCGAACTCCATCTGGCGCTACCGCCACCTCCTCCCGGTGCCCTCCGACGTGCAGGTGCACCCCAACACCGAGCCCGGACTCACGCGCCTGATCAAGGCCGATCGCCTCGGTGCGGCGCTGGGACTGCGCAACCTGTGGATCAAGGACGACACGGGCAACCCGACGCACTCGTTCAAGGACCGCGTCGTGGCCGTAGCGCTCGCGGCCGCCCGCGAGCTCGGGTTCTCGGTCCTCGCGTGCCCGTCCACGGGCAACCTCGCCAACGCCGTGGCCGCCGCCGCGGCCCGCGCGGGCTGGGAGTCGGTGGTGCTCATCCCGTCGTCGCTCGAGCAGGCGAAGGTGCTCACCACCGCGGTGTACGACGGAACGCTGCTCGCGGTGGACGGCAACTACGACGACGTCAACCGGTTGGCCACGGAACTCGCCGCGGACCACGAGGACTGGGCGTTCGTGAACGTCAACGTCCGGCCGTACTACGCGGAGGGCTCCAAGACCCTGGGCTACGAGGTGGCCGAGCAGCTCGGCTGGCGGCTCCCCGAGCAGGTCGTGGTGCCGGTGGCCTCGGGCTCGCAGCTGACCAAGGTCGACAAGGGCTTCCTCGAGCTGGGTGCGCTCGGTCTGGTGGAGCCCACTCCCTATCGCGTGTTCGGGGCGCAGGCGACCGGCTGCTCGCCGGTGGCCCGGGCCTTCGAGGACGGCCACGACGTGGTGCAGCCCGTGCGCCCGGACACCATCGCCCGCTCGCTGGCGATCGGCAACCCCGCCGACGGCCCGTACGTCCTCGACGCCGTACGTCGCACGGGTGGCGCGATCGCGCACGTCAGCGACCCCGAGATCGTGGACGGGATCCGGTTGCTCGCCCGCACCGAGGGCGTGTTCGCCGAGACCGCAGGCGGGGTCACGGTGGCCACCGCGGAGAAGCTCCTCGCGAGCGGACAGCTCGACCCCGACGCCGAGACCGTGCTGCTGATCACCGGCGACGGGCTCAAGACGCTGGATGCCGTCGCCGGCCAGATCGGTCCCACGGCGACCGTGCCCGCCACCAGTCGGGCCGTCCGCGAGGCGCTGGAGGGCCGCGGGGTCTGAGCGCCGCCCGCCGGCGACGGGCGGGAAGCGGATCGCCCCGGGTGACGAGTTCGGCGTCCGCCGGGGAGCCGCCCGGAGCGGGCCCGCCCGCCGTCGGCGTGCCGTCGGCGCCGCCCGACCGGCCCACGACCGCGACGTCCCCGCCCGTGTCGGTCCGGCGAACGGCGATCCCGGCCCGCTCCAGCCCGCCCAGCAGGCCCGGGTCGGGATGCCGGTAGCGGTTCCCGGCCCCCACGCTGACCAGCACGGCGCGCGGCGCGACGGCGTTGAGGAATGCCACCGACGTGTAGCGGGAGCCGTGGTGCGGCATCTTCAGCACGTCGGCGCGGAGGTCGACTCCGGACGCCAGCAGGTCGGCCTGGGCGGCCAGCTCGACGTCGCCGGTCAGCAGCGCCGTACCGATGCCCGTGGACGCACGCAGCACCAGCGAGCCGTCGTTGACCGCGCTGCCGTCATCGGGGTCGGTCCACGGATCCGGGTGCTGTGGGCCGAGCACGTCGAGTGTGAGCCCGGGCCACTGCAGGCGGCGCCCGGCCGCCAGCGCCAGCAGCGGTGCGCCGGCGGTGGCCGCGCTGCGCGCCACCTCGCGCAGCGCCCAGTGCGGCTCGCGGACCGGTCCGACGGCGACTGCCGCCACAGGGCGGTCGCGCAGCGCGCCGTCCAAGCCACCCACGTGGTCGGCGTGGAGGTGGCTGAGCACGACCAGCGCCAGCGCCTGCACCCCGAGACGGTCGAGGCACGCGTCGACCAGCCCGTCCTCCGGTCCGGTGTCGACCAGGACCGCCCACCCGGGCCGACCCGTCGCCAGGACGACGGCATCACCCTGCCCGACGTCGCAGGCCACCACGGCCCATCCGGTGGGGGGCCAGCCCGGCGTCACGAGCCGGGTGGGCACCACCACGAGCCCGAGTCCCGAGCACCACCGCGAACAGCACAGCCCGCCACCGCGGCGAACGACCGAGCCCGAGCAGGCCGAGCACGAGCACCGCGAGCAACACCGCACCGAGGACCCCGGCCGGCCACGGCAGCGCCGCCCCCGGTACCGCCGCTGCCCGGTCCGCCACCTCCACGAGCCACCACACCGCCGGCCCGGCCGCCCAGGCGCACGCCGCGGCCACGGTCGTCCCCAGCGGCGAGAGCACGGCGGCGAGCACTCCGAGCACGGTGGCCGGGGCCACCGCGGGCACGGCGAGCAGGTTGGCGAGCACGGCGATCGGGCTGACCGCTCCGCTCAACCCGGCCACCAGCGGCGCAGTGACGAGGAAGGCGGCGGCCGGGACCGCGAGCGCCTCCGCGGCCCAGCCCGGCATCCCTCGGCGGCGCATCGCGTCGGCCCAACCGGGCGCCAGCAGCACCAAGGCCGCGGTGGCCGAAACGGACAAGGCGAACCCGGGGTCGACCGCCAGTGCCGGATCGACGAGCAGCAGCACCAGCACGGCCACCGCCAGCGCCGGGAGCGCGGAGCGGTCGCGGCCCAGCGCCAACGCGAGCAGCACGACAGCCCCCATCGCGGCGGCCCGCACGACGCTCGGCGACGGTCTCGCCAGCACCACGAACCCCACGATCGTGGCCCCGCTCAGCACGGCGGCGAGCCGCGGATCGGTCCGCAGCAGCCGCATCAGCGCGAGCACCGCTCCGGCCACGATGGCGAGGTTGGCGCCGGAGACCGCGAGCAGGTGGGTGAGACCCGCGGTCCGGAAGTCGTCCTCGACCTCCGTGGTGAGCCCGGCGGTGTCCCCGATCGCGAGCCCGGGCAGCAGCCCCGCCGGCGCGGGCGGGAGAACACCGGAGGCCTCCCGAAGCCCGGTGCGGAGCCCGCCCGCCGCGCTCTGCCACCACGACGGCGGTGTCACCTCGCGTGGCGGACCCCGCACGCGGAGCACCGCCACCGTGAGGTCGCGGCGGCCGGCCGGGGCCAACAGACCGTCGGCCGTGACGGCCTGCCCGGGAAGCAGTGCGCTCCACCCCTCCGCGGGCACGATCAGGAGCACCCGGCCCCCCGTCGTCCACCGGTCGTCGCCGACCTCGACCCGCGTGAGCACCGCCGGTACCAGGAACTGTGCCTCGCTGCCCGGCCGGGAGCCGGGCCGGTGGCCGCGGACCGGTCGGGGATCATCACGCACCACCACCTGGACCGTGGCCGCCGCAGCGCGTTCGGCGGAGGCGCGCAGTGGGTGGTGGACGACGAGCGCGGTGTGGGCTGTGACCGTCAGGCCGGCGGCGGCGGCGCATCCGGTCGCGGCGAGGACGGCCGGCGCCCACCCTCTGCGCCCGGCGGCGATCGCCGTGGCTCCGGTCAGCAGGGTGGCGCAGAGCCCGGCGACCGGGCCGAGCTCGACCCCGATCAGGACGACCGCCCACGCCGACAGGGCCGCGAGGCCCAGTCTCAGGTCGGGTGGGCGTCGGGGCTCCTCCGGCTCGGCGGAACGCATCAGACCGTCACCAGCTCGCGCAGCTGCCCGAACCGTCGCTCGCCGATGCCCTCGACCTCGCGGAGCTGCTCCACCCGGGCGAACCGGCCGTGCCGGGTGCGCCACTCGAGGATGCGCTGGGCGGTGACCGGACCGACCCCGGGGAGGCCGTCGAGCTGTTCGGCCGAGGCCGCGTTGAGATCGACCTTCGCGGCGGGTCCGCTCGCACCTCCGCCCGTACCGCTGCCCGCCGACGAGCCAGGGTTCGCGCCGGCCACGGGCCCCGGAGCGGCGTCGGGGGCGGCCGGCACGCCGACCGCGACCTGCTCGCCGTCGGAGACCCGGCGGGCCAGGTTGAGCGTGGTGAGGTCGGTGCCCGGCAGGGCACCACCCGCGGCCGCCAGGACGTCGGCGACCCGGCCTCCCTCAGGCACCTCGACGAGCCCCGGGCGGACGACCTTGCCGGACACGCTGACGACCAACGGGCCGGCAGGGGCGGGCGGGGCCGGGGAGGCACCGGGCACCGCGCCGGGCGCGGCGGCGCTCTGCCCCTCGCCGACGACGACGGCGGGCAACCCGCCCACGGGCTCCGCCTGCGGCCGATCCGTCCAGACCCCGACGGCCGCTACGACCGCGGCCGCCGCGGCGACGAGCGCGAGAGCCGTGGCTCCCGGCCGCCCCGGGTCGATCCGCGCGCCCTGCCAGGCGACGGGCAGCAGCCGCCGCAGCAGCCCGACCGGTCCGCGGGCCCCACCCGCCGGTGGCGAGGCACCGACGAGGGGCTCGACGACGAGAGGAACCGTCGGCGGATCGTGGCTCCCCCATCGGCCCCGCCGCGTGGACGGGCTCTCCGGAGGTGGAGGCCTGCCGCCCCCGCCCAGCACGGACACCAGCCGGGGGACGGAGTCGCGTCGAGGCACGCCTCGACGCTAGGTCCGGGATCCCGCCCGGCCTCGGCGCCGGTCGGACCTGTGGACCACCGGGCCGCGTTGGGGACAACTCGGCACCCCCCGACCGAGCCTGCACGGACCCGTCGGCCTCCACCGCCAGACTGGTCACCGGGGGGCGGCGCCCACCCCCTCACCACCTGGCATCCCGCGGCTCAGCGCCCGGGCACCACCACGACGGCGAGCAACCCCGTGCCGACGTGCGCACCGATCACCGCGCCGACCTCCGACACCAGCAGCCGGGCCGCGTCGGGCAGCCGCTCCCGCAGCCGCGCCGCCACCTCGTCCGCCCGGGCGGCCGCTCCCAGGTGGTGCACGGCCAGGTCCACCGGCCCGTCCCCAGCGGCGCGCACGGCGTGCTCGACCAGCCGCTGCGCAGCCCGCGCCGTGGTGCGCACCTTCTCCAGCGGCACGATCCGGCCCTGCACGACGTGCAGCAGCGGCTTCACCGCGAGTGCGGTCCCGAGCAGCGCAGTGGCCGCACCGATCCGGCCGCCACGACGCAGCCGGTCGAGCGTGTCCACCGAGAAGAACATCCGGCAGCGGGCCGCCACCTCCGCCGCGGCCGACTCCACCAGCGGCGCGTCGGCTCCCGCGCCGGCAGCGTCGGTCGCGGCGAGCACCGCGTAGCCCAGGCCCATGCCGGCTGCGCGCGAGTCGACCACCCGGACCCGCTCCGCACCGATCTCCTCCGCGGCCAGCCGCGCCGCCTCCCACGTCCCGGACAGCTCCCGCGAGAGGTGCACCGAGACCACGGCGTCGGCCCCGGCGTCCAGCGCGGTGCGGTAGCAGGCCACGAACTCGGCCGGGGTGGGGCGTGAGGTCTGCACGTCGACGCGCCGATCGGTGAGGGCGGCGCAGACGTCGGCCGCGCCGATGTCGACGCCCTCGCGGCCCACGCGGGCTCCGAGCCGGACCTCCAACGGCACCACCCGGATGCCCCGCTCCTCCACGACTCCCGCGGGCAGGTAGGCGGTCGAGTCGGTCACGACGGTGACGGGCACGGCGCACCCTAGAGCACGGGGCACGCAACGGCCGAGTGGCCGCCGCCGAGCGCGCTCCGCAGGTCGGCGCAGGCCAGGTCGGAGGGTGACCTCGCGGACTCGATCACGCAACGGCGCCGACGTTGTAACCGGCGAGCCTCCACCGCGGGTGGTCGTGTCGGCGGGCGAGCGTCGCCCACCGGCAGTTCCCGATCCCGCCTATCGACGGCCAGGCCGACGTCGGAAGCGCGAGCAGGCCGCTGACCAGCCCTGCGATCAGACCGCCGTGTGCGACGAGCACGACCGTGGCATCGGGATCGGTCGCGAACTCCTCGTCCAGCTCGTCGACGACCGGCCGCGAGCGCCGGACCACGTCGACCCGCGACTCCCCACCCGGCGGCGCCCACATCGGGTCGGAGCGCCACGTCGAGATCGCCCCCGGCCAGGCCTGCTCGATCTCGGCGACCGTCGAACCCTGCCATTTACCGAGATGGGTCTCGCGGAGCCGGGAGTCGAGCTTGACGGGCTGACCGCAGGCGCTGCCGACCACGTCGGCGGTGTCCACGGCGCGCCGCAGGTCCGAGCTGATCAGCCGGTCGGGCCCCATCCGCGCGATCTCCGGGGCCACGCCGAACGCCTGGGCCCGGCCCGAGTCGGTGAGCATCGACTCCAGGTGGCCCTGCATCCGGCCCGCGACGTTGAAGTCCGTCTGGCCGTGGCGCAGCAGGACCAGGCGCCGTATCACCCGTCGCCGTCCTCGGCCACCGGCCCGTCGGCCTCGGGGAACCGGATGCGCGGGCAGTCCTTCCAGAGCCGGTCGAGCCCGTAGTAGCCGCGCTCCTGCGTGTGCTGGACGTGCACCACGACGTCGACGAAGTCCAACAGCACCCAGCGCCCTTCCCGGGCGCCCTCGCGCCGGGTCGGCTTGGCCCCGTGCTCGCGGAGCTTCTCCTCGACCCCGTCGACGACCGCCTGGACCTGCCGCTCGTTCGGCGCCGACGCGATCACGAAGCAGTCGGTGATCGCCAGCTGGTCGGACACGTCGAGCACGATGATGTCCTGCGCCTTCTTGTCCGCCGCCGCGGACACCGCCACGCGGGCCATGTCGAGCGCCTGGTCGGTCGCCGTCACCGTTCCCCTTCTCCGGTGGGCCGGTGCGGACCACCTCGTCACCACCATCATCCCAGCTCGGGCGGCACGACCCGGAGTCGGCCGCCCGGTCCTCCACGGGAGTCGATGCCGGAGCCGGTACCGCTCCGGACGGGCCGCGAGCAGGCATCTGTACGCTTCGCCCCCATGACTGGCCCGCTCGGTGGCGTGCCGCCCACCGAACTGCTGATGACGATCACCCGTGACGACCGGGACGGGTGCCCGGTGCTCGTCGTGCACGGGGAGGTCGACCTGAGCACGGGGAGCCGGCTGATGGAGGCCGGGAGCACGGCGCTGCAGGAGGCGCCCGGGCGGCCCGTGGTCCTGGACCTGTCGGCGGTGGACTTCCTGTCCTCATCGGGCCTGGGGCTGCTCGTCGCGCTCGACGAGGAGGCGCGCCGCTCCGGTGCACCGTTGCGGATCGTCGCCACCGGCACCCGCTCGGTGATGCACCCGATCCGGACGATGGCGTTGGACGACGTGCTCTCGCTGTTCGCCACCATCGACGAGGCCGTGGCGGGCTGAGCGGGAGTGCCGGTGCTCGTCGCAGGAGGTCCGCCCATCGCGGACGACGTGATCTCGATGGTCCTGATGGCCGACCCGGTGTCGCTCTCGGTGGTGCGCGAGCGGTTCCGACGGTGGCTGGCGGCGCTCGGCTGGCCGCCGCGGGAGGTCGACGACATCGTGACGGCCGTCAACGAGGCGGTGTCGGACGCCGTCGAGCAGGCGCCCGTCGGCGCCGAGGTGCGGGTGGCCGCCCGGCGGTTCGCCGAGGCCGACGGGGGTCGCCGCGTCGTCGTCGGCGTGTCGGACGACCGCCGGCGTTCCCGCCCGGCGGACCCCGACCCGGGGTTCGGCCTGCTGATGATCCACGCCTGCATGGACGCCGTGGAACTGTCCCGTGACCCCGCGGGCACGACGGTGCTGATGACCAGCGTGCGCGTCCCCCCGCGCTAGGGCGACGGACCGGACGACCTCGGACCAGCCCCCCGGCCCGTCCGGTACAGGCGGCGCTTGGAGATGTACTGCACCACGCCGTCGGGCACGAGGTACCAGACGGGCCGGCCCTCGACGACTCGGCGCCGGCAGTCGGTCGAGGAGATCGCCATCGCCGGCACCTCGACGAGCGTGACCGACCCGTCGGGCAGGTGGTCGTCACCGAGCTCGTAGCCGGGGCGGGTGACGCCGACGAAGTGCGCCAGCTCGAAGAGCTCGTCGACCTTGTGCCAGGACAGGATCTGGGCCAGGGCGTCGGCGCCGGTGATGAAGAACAGCCGGGCGTCGGGGTGCTCGGCGCGCAGGTCCGTCAGCGTGTCGGCGGTGTAGGTGGGGGCGTCGCGGTCGATGTCGACGCGACTGACCGAGAACCGCGGGTTCGACGCCGTGGCGATCACCGTCATGAGGTACCGGTCCTCGGCGCGGCTCACCTCGCGCTCGACCTTCTGCCACGGCTGTCCGGTCGGGACGAAGACGACCTCGTCGAGGCCGAAGCGGCCGGCGACCTCGCTGGCCGCCACCAGGTGCCCGTGGTGGATCGGGTCGAAGGTGCCGCCCATCACGCCGATCTTGCGCTGCACCCGCGGAGCGTACTCGCGGAGATCGCGCTCCGGTCCTGTCACTCCGGGGGCCCTGTCACTCCGGGGCCCTGTCGATCTGGGCCCTGTCACTCCGGGTAGGCGTGCCGGAACTGGACGCTGATCCGCGGCCCCGCCACCCGCGTCTTGGGCACGCAGTGCTGCCAGGTGCGCTGGCAGCTGCCGCCCATCACCAGCAGGTCCCCCGGCCCGGGCAGGAACGTGAGGGACGGACCGCCACCGGCGGGCCGCAGTCGGAACGGCCGGACGCCGCCCAGCGAGACGAGGGCGACGGTGGCCTCGGCGAGCTCGCGGGCGACGCGGTCACCGTGCCACGCGACGCTGTCGGACCCGTCCCGGTAGAGATTGACACCGACCTGGGTGAACTCGGCCCCGTACCGCTCACCCAGGGCGATCGCCATCTCGCGCAGCTCCGGGGGCGGCGACGGACCGTGGTCGAGGTGCCACCGGTGCGTGAGCCGCGGCTCGGTGACGATCCGGTCGTACATCCGCACGTCGCGTCCCGACCAGGGGGTGTCGGCGAGCAACCGGGCGAACAGCGCGTCGGCCCCGCGGTACCACCACGGCCCGTGATCGACCCACGCGCCGTCGGCGAGCTCTCGGCGCCGCACCCCGTGGAAGCCCGCAGGGATCTCGACGACGGCGTCGTCGAGCAGCGAGGGCTGCCAGGCCAGATCGTGCGTCACGGAGTCGACCGTACCATCGATCGAACATCAGTTCGATCGATGCGATCAGGACCGTGCGCCGGCCGGAGCCAGGCCACCTCCGCCCGCCGGTCCCGGCGACGCGGGCGGCGCTGGTCCGGCCGTGAGCACACCCGGACCGGCGGCCAGCGTCAGCGTGGCGAAGGCGAGCGCGTCCGCGTTCTGGTCCAGCACGGAGTCGTCGATGTTGGCGATCGTGTCGCACGCCTGGTGGTAGCACGGGTCGTACGCGGTCCCCGCCGTGCCCCCGAACGTCGCGGCCTGCTCGGGGCTCTTGACGTCCTCCGCGCCGGTGAACAGCCCGCCGGCCGGGATACCGGCCTCGATGAACGGTCCGTAGTCCGAGCGGCCGTCGAAGTCGGTGCCCACGTAGGCGAGCCCGCCGTCGGCGTAGAACGTCTCGAACACGTCCTCGATCGCGGCTGATCCGGTGGGGCCGGGGCCCGCTCCGACGAGGTCGGAGTCGTCGCCGTCGTACACGAAGCGCACGGGGTTGGGCGAGCCGACCATGTCGGCGTTGAGGTAGCCGACGATCCGCTGCCGTTCGGCGGGCGGGAGCGACCCGATGTAGAACGTCGACCCGATCAGCCCGAGCTCCTCGGCCCCCCACCAGGCAAAACGCACGCCGACGGCCGTGTCCTGCGCGATCGACGTCGCCACTTCGAGGATCGCGGCGCTGCCACTGCCGTTGTCGTTGATCCCCGGGCCCTCGGTGACCGAGTCGAGGTGCGCCCCGACCATCAGCACCGGGCCGTCCCCTCGCCCGTCACGCGTGTCGGCGAGGACGTTGGTGGTGGTGCGGTTCTCACTGATCGCGTCGATCTGCAGCCGCACCTCGGTGTTCGGCAACGACTCCCCGATCGCGAACGTCGTGCCGACGACCGGGATCGCGATCGGCGCACCCAACGTGCCCTCGACGACCCCGGTGCGGTCGGGTGCGTCGCCCTCGTTGAAGATCACCGCACCGGCGGCGCCCGCTGCGGCCGCGTTGGTGGCCTTGACCCCGAACTCGCACGTGCCCCGCTGCATGAGCGCGACCGCGCCCGGCGGGAAGCCGGCGAAATCGGTGGCCTCGCAGCCACTGGTCGAACCGCCGGTGGGCGGCAGCACCACGTCCACCGGCACCGCGGTGCCGGTGACGTCGCCGCTGCCCGAGAAGGTCGCGGTGGCGAAGTCCGTTCCGTCGGCGTAGGTGATCGACGTCGGCGTGACCTGCGCGAACGCGGCGCTGTTCAGCTCGAAGAACGGGAACTCGACGTCCTGGGTGGTGACGTCAAGGCCGGCGCGGCGGGCCTCGTCGGCCACGTACTCGGCGGACGCGTCGTAGCCGGGTGTGCCCGACGCCCTGGTCCCGCCGTTCGCGTCGGCGATGTCCTGGAAGGCCAGCAGATGCCGGCGGACGCCCTCCAGCGTCACGCACTCCAGCAGCTCCTCCACCGCGCCCTGAGGCTCGTCACAGCCACTCGGGGCATCCGCCGTCGGCGCCGACGACGGGGCAGCCCCCGCCGTCGGCACGGCCAGCAGCGGCCCGGCGAGAGCGGCCAGCAGGACGACCGAGCCGATCGCGATCCGCGCCGAACGCGATGTGCGCACTGCGGTCATGGCCACCTCCGCCCGGTGACCCGACCCCGGCGCGAGCCGGCCCCCGGCCGGGACCTTGCCGAGGGAGCCGCACCGCCGTCAAGACCCGCGGCCGCATCAGCCCGGGAGCAGCGCTTCCACGACGACGGCGAGCTGGGCCGCGGTGCGGCACTCGTGCATCGGCAGCACGTCGGCGTACCGCAGCGCGGCGGAGTCGCCGCTGCCCCACTGCCGGCGAGGCTCCGGGTTGAGCCAGTGGGCGTGCCGCGCCTGTCCCACCAGCCGCCCGAGCACTCGCAGGTTCGGGTCGCGGTAGTTCGTCCGGGCGTCGCCGAGGATCAGCAGCGAGCTCCTCGACGTGATCGCATCGCCGTGGAACTCGGCGAAGCTGCCCAGAGCACTGCCGTAGTCGCTGTGACCGTCGAACGCGACGAGGTCGGCCTCGCGCAGCACCCGCTGCATGACGCCGGACAGCTCGGCCCCCGGCGCGAACAGGTGGGTGACCTCGTCGGCGCGCTCGACGAAGGCGAACACCCGCACCTTGCTGAACTGCTCGCGCAGGGCCTGCACCAGCAGCAGCGTGAAGTGGCTGAACCCCGCGACCGAGCCCGAGACGTCGCAGAGGACCACCAGCTCCGGTCGCCCCGGACGGCGGGTGCGGAACGCCGGCCGCATCGGGACCCCACCGGTGGACATCGACCGGCGCAGCGTGCGGCGCATGTCGAGGACCCCGCGCTTGCTGTGCTTGCGGCGCACGGCCAACCGCGACGCGAGCCGCCGCGCCAGCGGGTGCACCGTGCGCCGCAGCTGCGCGAGCTGCTCGGCGTGCGCGGAGAGGAACTCGACCTGCTCGATCTGGCGGGGCACCGCGGTCTTCGCCACCTGCTCCCGGCCGCGGATCTCCGCGGTGCGCCGACGCACCTCGTCGGTGATCATGGAGCGGAACCGGGCGATCCGATCGCGGATCTCGCGGCGCAGCACCTCGTCGGCGAACGCGCCCTGCTCGTCGGAACCGTCGGTGAGATCGGCGATGATCCGGGCCAGCAGCGTCTCCGGCGAGAGCACCCGCAGGGCCTGGTAGGCCGACCAGCTCGGCTGCCCGCCGGCTCCGCGGATGCCGGAGCCGGCGGCGCCGGAGCGCCCGAGCGCGTCGACGACCGCGCGGGCCAGCTCGGCGAGCGCGGCGGTGTCGCCGTCGCGCAGCAGGTCGGCCAGGACGTCGCGCAGGGCATCGACGTCGACCGGGCCCTCCTCGGCGTCCCCGACGCGCGGTACCTCGACCTCGCCGCTGCCCACCCCCACCGCGCGCGGGAAGTACAGCTCGAAGAGGGTGTCGAAGGTCTGCCGCTGGCCGGAGCGGCGGAGCAGGGCGGCCGCCAGACCCTCGCGGACCTGCTCGCGGTACAGCAGGTCGAGCGCCCCGAGGACGCGCGCCGCATCGATCGTCTCGCCCGGGCCGACCGCGACGTCGTGCCGGCGCAGCGCCGCGACGAACTCGACGAGGTGACCGGGCAACCCGTGCTCGGACCCGATCCTCGCCGCCACGTCCACGGTGCCATCATGCCCGGCCCGGCGGCGGTCGGAACGGGCCGGACTCAGTTGAGCCGCAGCTCGGCCGCCGCCTTGACCGCGTCCGACTGGTGCTTGAGGACGACGCCCAGGGTCGCGCGCACGGCCGCGTCGTCGAGGGTGTCCAGGCCGAGGGCGAGCAACGTGCGGCCCCAGTCGATCGTCTCGGCCACCGAGGGCGACTTGCGCAGCTCCAACCCGCGCAGCACCCGGACGGTGCGCACCAGGGCGTCGACGAGGGACTCCGCGAGGTCGGGCACCCGGGACAGCACGATGCGGCGTTCCAGGTCGGCGTCGGGGAAGTCGAGGTGCAGGAACAGGCAACGGCGCTTGAGCGCCTCGGACAGCTCGCGCGTGGAGTTCGAGGTGAGCAGCGCGAACGGCCGGCGGGTGGCGGTGATGGTGCCCATCTCGGGCACGGTCACCTGGAAGTCGCTCAGCACCTCGAGCAGCAGCCCCTCGACCTCGACGTCCGCCTTGTCCATCTCGTCGACCAGCAGCACCGTCGGCTCCGAGCGGCGGATCGCCGTGAGCAGCGGCCGCGGCAGCAGGAACTCCTCGGAGAAGACGTCGTCGCGCGTCTCGTCCCAGGACTCCCGGCCCTGCCCGGCGGTGATCCGCAGCAGCTGCTTGGCGTGGTTCCACTCGTACAGCGCTCGTGCCTCGTCGATCCCCTCGTAGCACTGCAGCCGCACCAGCCCGGCCCCGGTGGCCTCGGCGACCGCCTTCGCCAGCTCGGTCTTGCCGACACCGGCCGGACCCTCGACGAGCAACGGCTTGCCGAGGCGGTCGGCCAGGTACACCGTGGTGGCGACGGCGGTCGAGGCCAGGTAGCCCACGCCCTCGAGCCGTTCGGCCACGTCGGTGACCGACCGGAAGAGCGGGGGCTGGGATGCGCTCACGGCCTCATCCTGCCCCGGGTCCTGCCGATCGGCCCAGATCCCCGATCGCCGGGCGCCCGATCGCGAGGAGCCCCGATCGCCAGGAGCCCCGATCACCGGGAGCCCCGATCACCGGGAGCACGGCCATCGACGGAGTCGTTCACAACTGTGACACGTCGACCGGACCGCCCGGAGGACTGTCGGTGCCGTCCTCCACCATGGCCACGTGACGACGACACCGCACGTCCTCCCGACCGAGCGCGCTCCGACGCCGCAGGATCTCCGTGCGCGGGCCGAGGCCGTGCTGGCCACCCTGGCCGGCCCGGCCGCCCGGCTGCGGGACGACCAGTGGACAGCGGTCCGCGCGCTGGTCGAGCACCGCAGGCGCGCACTTGTCGTGCAGCGCACCGGCTGGGGGAAGTCGGCGGTGTACTTCGTGGCCACCGCACTGCTGCGGGCCGCCGGAGCCGGCCCGACGGTGATCGTCTCGCCGCTGCTCGCGCTCATGCGCAACCAGATCGACGCCGCAGCCCTGGCCGGCATCCGCGCGGCCACCGTCAACTCCGCCAACACCGCCGAGTGGGAGCGCACCTACGCCGCGGTCGAGGCGGGCGAGGTCGACGTCCTGCTCGTCAGCCCGGAGCGGCTGAACAACCCCGACTTCCGTGATCGCGTGCTGCCCCGGCTCACCGCCAGTGCCGGCATGCTCGTCGTCGACGAGGCCCACTGCGTGTCCGACTGGGGCCACGATTTCCGGCCCGACTACCGCCGGCTGCGGGCGCTCATCGCCGAGCTCCCCCCCGGGATCCCGGTGCTGGCTACCACGGCCACGGCCAACGACCGGGTCGTCACCGACGTCACCGAGCAGCTCGGGCTGGGTCGGGCGGATCGCGGCGACGGTCGGGAGACGCTGGTGCTGCGGGGGTCGCTCGACCGCGAGAGCCTCCGGCTGGCGGTGGTGGCGCTGCCCACGGCGGCGCAGCGCCTCGGATGGCTCGCCGCGCAGCTCGACGCGTTGCCCGGCGCCGGCATCGTCTACACGCTCACGGTGGCAGCGGCCGAGGAGGTGGCCGAGTTCCTGCGGGAGCGCGGGTACCCGGTCGCGTCCTACACCGGCAAGACCGCGCCGGAGGAGCGCCTGGCCGCCGAACGCGACCTGCTGGCCAACCGGGTCAAGGCCCTCGTCGCCACCAGCGCGCTGGGCATGGGCTTCGACAAGCCCGATCTCGGCTTCGTCGTGCACCTGGGAGCGCCGGCCTCCCCGGTGGCGTACTACCAGCAGATCGGCCGGGCCGGCCGCGCCGTGGAACGGGCGGAGGTCGTCCTGCTGCCAGGCCGGGAGGACCGGGACATCTGGGCGTACTTCGCCTCCCTCGCCTTCCCGCCCGAGCCGCTGGTCCGCCAGACGCTGCGGGTCCTCGGTCCCGAGCCACTGTCCACCGCGACCATCGAGACGCGCGTGGACCTCTCGCGCACACGCCTGGAGATGCTGCTCAAGGTGCTCGACTCCGACGGGGCCGCGCGGCGGGTCACGGGCGGTTGGGTCACCACGGGGCGGGAGTGGGTCTACGACGAGGAACGGCACGGCCGCATCGCCGAGGCCCGCCGCGTCGAGCAGCAGGCCATGCTCGACTACCTGGACACCCGCGAGTGCCGGCTCGCGTTCCTGCGCCGCCAGCTCGACGACCCCGACGCCGCGCCCTGTGGGCGCTGCGACAACTGCGCCGGTCCGGCGTGGAGTGCCGACGTCGATGCCGGAGCCGCCGCCGCGGCCGGGGAGCGGCTCGCCCGCCCCGGCGTCGAGGTGCCGCCCCGCAAGCAGTGGCCGTCCGGCATGGCGGAGCTGGGCCTACCCGTCTCCGGACGGATCTCGACCGGCGAGCTGTCCGAGACCGGCCGGGTGATCGGGCGGCTCTCCGACATCGGGTGGGGCACGCGGCTGCGCGAGCTCGTGGGCGCCTCGGGGCCGCAGCGCGCAGGCCCAGGCACCGACGTCACCGACGCGCCGGTCCCGAAGGACGTGCTCGACGCCTGCGTGCGGGTGCTCGCCGGGTGGGGGTGGGTCGAGCGGCCGGTCGGCGTGGTGGGCATCGGCTCGCGCACCCGTCCGTACCAGCTCGAACACCTGGCCCGCCGGATCTCCGAGATCGGGCGCATTCCGCTGCTGGGCATGCTCGCGCCGGCCGGGCCGCAGCCGGGCGAGCACGCCAACTCGGCACAGCGCCTGGCGGCGGTGTGGCACGCGTTCGACGAGCCGGGCTTCGCCGTGCCGGACGGTCCCGTGCTCCTCGTCGACGACGTCATCGACAGTGGCTGGACGATCACCGTGGCTGCGCGCCTGCTGCGCCGGGCCGGAGCCACCGCAGTGCTGCCGTTCGCACTCGCGCAGGCCAGCTGAGGAGCGCCGATCGTCGTCAGGCCCGGAATGCGCCGCAGGCCCGAGCGCCGGTGTCCCGCAACGGGCCGGTATCCGGGTCCCCGACGGTGGGCCGGCCGGTGAGGTGTGCGACCACCGCCCGCGCGTCGTGGCGCACCCCGTCGAGGAGGCCGGAGCTGCGGCGCTGGCCGAATCGCAGCCCCACGGCGTAGAGCCCGGGCGCGGGGGTCACGCCCCGGTGCTGGCGGATCTGCCCGAGCCGGTCGAGGACCGGCACGTGCAGCCAGGGATAGCTCGGTCGGTAGCCCGTGGCCCAGATCACGGTGCGGATCCCGACCCCCACGAGGTCGAGGCCCCGGGGTCCGGTGGCGAGGTGCACGGGACAGTAGGCCGCGGGGGCCAGCACCTCGGCCGCCAGGCCGTGCCGCACCACGTGCGAGTCGATCGCGTCGAGCAGCCGCCGCAGTCCGGCGTCCGCGGCTGCGGTGGTGCGGTGCAGGTCATCGGCGAACCGCACGTAGCAGCCCTCGGCCTGAACCAGCCGGCCGGTGACCACGACGCCCCGCTCGGCGAGCACCGCCAGGTCGAGGTCCTCACCCCGGCGGCCCGTCAGTTGCAGGGACGGTTCTCGGCGCGCCCGACCCGGGAACCGCATCTGCTCGATCGTCCGGTCCAGGCGACCGAGCTGTTCGAGCCACCACCAGATGTCCATGCCCCGGTAGCTGCGCGGCGCGCGGGTGTGCCGGCCGGTGGACAACACGACCGAGCGCCCGGACCGTCGGACCTCATCGGCGATCTGCACACCGGACGCCGAACCGCCGACGACGAGAACGCCGCCGGGCGGCAACCGGTCCGGGTTGCGGTACCCGCGCGGGCTCAGCTGCACGACCTCGGCGGTCAGCGGCGTCGCGGCCGCCGGGACGAACGGCTGCGCGCACGCCCCGCTCGCGACCACGACGTGGCGGGTGGACCAGTCCCCCCGGTCGGTGCGCACCCGGTAGCCGGCGCCGTCCTGGCTCACCGACCTCACCTCGGTGTGCGGGCGCACCGGCGCGCCGAACGCGTCGGCGTACCCCTGGAGGTGGTCGACGAGCTCCGCCCGCGGCATGTAGCCGTCCGGCTCGTCGCCGCGGTAGGACCACCCGGGCAGCCGGCTCATCCAGTTCGGCGTGAGGAGCCGCAGCGAGTCCCAGCCGTGCGTGCGCCACCGCTCCCCGACCCGTCCTCGCTCCAGGACGACGTGGTCGCGTTGCGCACCGGTGAGATGGGCGCTGACGGCGAGCCCGGCCTGGCCGCCGCCGATGATGACCGTCTCGGTGCGGTGGGAACGCATCGCCGCTGCTCCTGTCGACCGGACCCGGGCTCAGCCGGTCCGGACGTCGATGCTCACCGGCACGCCGTTAGTGATCACGTCGTAGACCGCCGAGCGCGCGCGGGACTGCTCGACGAGCGCGCGGAGCTTCTCCTCCGGCGCGTCCCCCGTGACCATGAACGTCACCCGGATCTGCTCGTAGCCGTTGCGCACCTGGTCGGACAGGCCCAGGATGCCGAGCAGGTTGATGTCCCCCTCGACGGTCGAGGTGACCTCGGTGAGGGCGATGTTGCGCGCCGCGGCGATGTTGATCATCCCGGCGGTCAGGCAGGCCGCCAGGCCGTGCAGGAGGTACTCGACGGGCGACGGCCCGTTGTCGGCGCCGGTCAGGACCTTGGGGTGGTCGGCGTCGTGTCGGGTGACCTGCTCGTGCTCGAGCTCCTGCCCGGCGCCGTAGAAGCCGCTGATCGTGCTGCGGCTGTGGGTGCCGCGCTGCCACTCGTTGGACACCCGGAACCGGAACGCCGCCAGTTCGGGCTGGCCCTTGACGGCATCGATGGTGCCGAACAGCGCTGCGGTGTCGACCCCGTTGCGGACCGGGTTGCTCTCGGTGGTGGTGGTCATCTCGTGCTCCTCAAGAATGATCTGTCGGTATTCGGTCGATCGACCGAGCGAGCCCAGGGTGCCGACGGCCCACGGAGCTGTCAAGCCTTGTGGAGAAGGCAAATGTGGTTCAGACTCCAGTCGGTCGATCGATCGAAGGGACGCGGATGACCACGGAACAGCTGGAGGGCGGCACCCGCACGACGATCCTCGACGCGGCGCGCACGCGACTGTTGGCCGACGGCTACGCCAACATGTCCACCCGCAAGGTGGCGGCCGAGGCCGAAGTGCCGCTGTCCCAGCTGCACTACCACTTCGGGTCGAAGAACGGGCTGATCCTCGCGCTGCTCGAGACGGAGACACGACGCCGCCTCGATCGTCAGCGTGCGATGTACTCCGACGACAGGCCGCTGTGGCAGCGCTACGAGCAGGCCTGCGACTACCTCGAGGACGACCTCGAGTCCGGCTACGTCCGCGTCCTGCAGGAGATGATCGCCGCCGGCTGGTCGGAGCCCCAGGTGGGCGAGGCGGTACGGGTGATGCTGGTCGGCTGGTACGAGGTGATGGTCGACGCCCTGCGCCGGGCCGAGGCGGACCACGGGCCGTTGGGGCCGTTCACCGCCGAGGAGGTGGCCGGCCTGATCGGCAACGCCTTCCTCGGGTCCGAGGCGCTGCTGCTGCTCGGGGTCGACCGACAGACCATCCCCATCCGCTCGTCGCTGCGCCGCGTGGGCGCGCTGATCCGCGCATGGGAGGACGGCGAGGACGCGAGGAGGACGTTCTGATGCGAGCACTCGAGCCGGTGCGCGACGGGTTCGTCGAGCGCGACGGTGTCACTCTGCACTACGAGGTGTACGGCGAGGGCGATCCCACTGTCGTGCTGCTGCCGACCTGGTCGGTCGTACCCTCGCGGTTCTGGAAGGCGCAGATCCCCTACCTGGCCCGGCACTACCGGGTGGTGACGTTCGACGGCCGCGGCACCGGCGCATCCGACCGGCCCCGGGGTTCGGAGAACTACACCCACGTGGAGTTCGCCGCCGATGCGCTGGCCGTCCTGGACGCGACCGACACCCCGAAGGCGGTGCTGGTCTCGGTCTCCTGCGGCGGGCTGTGGGGGGTGCAGCTGGCCGTCGACCATCCGGAGCGGGTGCTGGGGCTGTTCGCCATCACTCCTGCCGTGCCGCTGGCATCGCAGAGCCCGGAGCGGAAGGTGTACCGGTTCAACGAGCACTACGACGTGACCGACGGGTGGGCGAAGTACAACGCGTACTACTGGCACCAGGACTACGAGGACTTCCTGCAGTTCTTCTTCGAGAAGGCCTTCACCGAGCCCCACTCCACCAAGCAGATCGAGGACTGTGTGGGGTGGGGGAAGGAGACCGATCCCGGCACGCTCGTGGACGCCACCTACGGTCTCACCGCGTGCGGGCGGCAGAGCTTCGCCGCGGTGTGCGAGCAGGTCAGCTGCCCGGTGCTCGTGGTGCACGGCGACGAGGACGCGATCATGCCGCACGCCCGCGGCGAACGGCTGGCCGAGGTGACCGGCGGCGCCCTGGTCACGGTGGAGGGTGGCGGCCACTGCCCGCATGGTCGGGATCCGGTGGTCGTCAACCGGCTGGTGCGCCAGTTCGTCGACTCGGTGGTCCTTCCACCACCGCGGAACAGCGCGTGGACGCGGGCGATGCGCCGGCCCCGGCGAGTGCTGTACGTGTCCTCGCCGCTCGGTCTGGGACACGCCCGTCGTGACGTGGCGATCGCCGACGAGCTGCGCCGGCTGCAGCCCGATCTGCAGATCGACTGGCTGGCCCAGCACCCGGTCACCACGGTGCTCGCCGCCCACGGGGAGCGCATCCACCCGGCGTCGGCCTTCCTCGCCAGCGAGTCGGCCGCCCTGGAGAGCGAAGCGGCCGAACACGACCTGCACGCGTTCCAGGCGATCCGGCGGATGGACGACACGCTCGTCAACAATTTCATGGTCTTCGCCGACCTGGTCGCCGACGAGCCGTACGACGCGTGGCTCGGGGACGAGGCGTGGGACATCGACTACTTCCTGCACGAGAACCCCGAGCTGAAGAACACCTCGTTCGTCTGGATGACCGACTTCGTGGGCTGGCTGCCGATGCCCGACGGGGGCGACGCCGAGGCGCGCCTCACTGCCGACTACAACGCCGAGATGATCGAGCAGCGGGCGCGGTTCCGCCGGATCCGCGATCGGTCGATCTTCATCGGTGACCCGGAGGACGTCGTGCCGGCGAGCTTCGGCCCCGGACTGCCGACGATCCGGGAGTGGACCGAGGAGAACTTCGAGTTCGCCGGGTACGTCACCGGCTTCGACCCCGCCGCGCACGCCGATCGCACCGCGCTCCGCGCCGAGCTCGGCTACGCGCCGGACGAGCAGGTGTGCCTGGTGACGGTCGGTGGCACCGACGTCGGCGAGGCGTTGCTGCGCAAGGTCATCGCCGCGCACCCGGTCGCGGCCCGCCGCATCGACGGGCTGCGCACCGTCGTGGTGGCCGGCCCGCGGATCGACCCGATGTCGCTGCCCACCCACCCCGGGCTGGAGGTCCGCGGCTACGTGCCCGACCTGCACCTGCACCTGGCGGCCTGTGATCTCGCCGTGGTGCAGGGTGGGCTGACCACCTGCATGGAGCTGACGGCCGGGCGGCGACCGTTCCTGTACTTCCCGCTGGCGCACCACTTCGAGCAGAACTTCCACGTCCGGCACCGCCTCGAGCGCCACCGGGCCGGCCGGCACCTCGACTACGCCACCGCCACGATCGACGACATCGCCACGGCCATCGAGAAGGAGATCGGTTCCACCGTCGACTACCGCCCGGTCGGGACGCACGGTGCCACGCACGCCGCGACACTGATCGCCGAACTGCTCTGACCCGCACCGGGAGGGTCAGCAGTCCGCCTATAGTCGGCCGGGTGCCCTCCGACACCGTCCTGAAGTCCATGAACACCGTGCACCGGCTCCTGCTGAAGATCACCGGCGGGCGGTTCGGCTACGACTTCGGGGGGATGCCGGTCCTGGAGCTCACCACGACCGGCCGGCGCAGCGGCGAGCCCCGCTCGGTGCTGCTCACCGCTCCGCTGCGGGAGGGTGACGCCTACGTGGTGGTCGCGTCGCGCGGGGGCGACGACCACCATCCGGCCTGGTTCCTCAACCTGCGCGACCGGCCCGACGTCCAGGTCGCCGTCCAGGGCGGCCCGCGTCAGCCGACCCGCGCGCGCATCGCCACGGCCGAGGAACGCGCGCGGATGTGGCCACAGATCGCGGGCAGGTACGCGAACTACGCGGGATACCAGATGCGCACGCAGCGCGAGATCCCGCTGGTGCTGCTCACGCCCGGCTCCTGACGTCCCCGTCACGGGCCCGATCAGGGTGCCGAACGGGCCGGATCGGATCGGCTGGCCGGGTGCGACCAACGCACCAGAACCGTCGAGTGCTCCTTCTGCACCCTCGCCGTCCCGGCCCGGTCCCCCGGCCCGGGGTGCGTCCGGGGCGCGACGAGGATCTCCAGCTCCGCGGAGCTCGGGGACCCCGCCCCGTTCCAGCGCTCCAGACCACCCAGCACGCGCTCGGTGAGGACCTCGCCACGCCGGCCGTAGGCCTGCACCGCCGTCCCTCGCCGGCCGCGCACGACCACGGCGGCCCCGGCGTCCTCCACGAGCGCGACGGTCGCACCACCACCGGATCCGGGCCGGAACGTCCGCTGGTCGAGCGGATGGCCACCGTCGGTGAGCAGGCGGACCGTGCCCGGCTCGGTGAGCGCCAGCCACAGCCCGAACCCGTCCCACACGTCCATGAGCGTCAGCGGGACCGGCGCCCCGCGCTCCGGGCCGGGATCCTCGAGGGCCACGGCGAGCGCATCGGGATCGACGGGCACGGGAGCGTCGTCGGGCACCTGCGCGAGCAGGCCGTTCGCGAGGCGGACGGTGGCGTCCGTGCCCGCCCCGATCCCGCGCAGCCGGATGAAGGCGCAGCTGCGCACGGAGTCGCTGTGCAGCAGCCCGTCCGGACCGAGGTCGAGCGCCACCGACAGCTGGCTGCCGCGCACCGCCAGCGGCAGCAGCAACCGGCCACCGGACGCGAGCTGCGCCACCCAGTCCGGGCGGATGTCCGCGGCCCCGACGGTGAGCACGATCCGGTCGTACGGCGCTCCCGCCGGATGGCCCAGCGCCCCGTCCGCGCAGATCAGCTCGACACGGTGGCAGCCGGCCGCGTCCAGGTGCCGACCGGCGGACCCGATGAGTTCGGGGTCGATGTCGACCGCCACGACCGCACCCGCCGGGCCCACGATCCGCGCCATCAGCGCCGCGTTGTAGCCGGTGCCGGCGCCGATCTCGAGAACGCGGTGCCCGGGCCGCAGCCCGAGCTGCTCGAGCATGATCGCCACCATCGATGGCTGCGACGCCGAGCTCGTCGCGACGCCGTCGACGTGCTGCACGGCCACGGCCTCGTCGGCGTAGGCCTCCGCCGTCGAGACGTCGGGCAGGAACAGGTGCCTCGGGACCGTCCGGAACGCCTCCTCGACCGCCGGCGTGCGGATGCGCTGCGCCGTGCGGAGCGCGTCGGCCAGCCGGGCGCGGGCGCGGTCGGCGGCGGCCATCCGCCCGAGTGTGGTCGGGCCGGCGGCGGACGACAACCTCGACGCGAGCGCAGAACGGGCGCAGAACGGGTCAGGGGAGCAGCGGGACCAGGTCGTCGGCGTGGACGACCTCGCGGCGCTGTTCGGGTGCGACGTCCCGGGATCGGCGGCCGATCAGCTCCGGCAGCTCGGCCGCGTCGAAACCCACCACGCCGCGCGCGACGACGACCCCGTGCGGCCCGACGAGGTCCACGACGTCACCTGCCACGAAGTCACCGGAGATCCCGTGGATGCCGGCCGCCAGCAGCGACCGCCGGTGGTCGATGACCGCCGCCACCGCGCCGGCGTCCAGGTGGAGCGACCCGCGCACGTCGGCGGCGTGCCGCAACCAGAACCGGCGCGCCGAGAGCCGCCGGCCCGACGGCCGGAAGGCCGTGCCGGTCTTCGGGCCCTCGTCCGAGACGTCGAGGGCGGCCGCGACGTCCTCGGCCGCGGCGAGCAGGACCGGGATGCCCGACGCCGCCGCCATGGTCGCGGCGGTGATCTTGGTCGCCATCCCGCCACGGCCCAGGCCGGCCGCACCCGGCGCGGCGACCCGCACGGGGTCCAGGTCCGCGGGCACCTGCACCTCGGCGAGCTGCCGCGCACCCGGACGTCGCGGATCCCCGTCGTACAGTCCGTCGACGTCCGAGAGCAGGACGAGTCCGTCGGCGCCGACCAGGTGCGCCACCAGGGCGGCCAGCCGGTCGTTGTCACCGACTCGGATCTCGTCGGTGGCCACCGTGTCGTTCTCGTTGACCACCGGCAGCACGCCCAACCCGAGTAGTCGCTCGAGCGTTCGCTGGGCGTTGCGGTAGTGGGCCCGGCGGACCATGTCATCGGCCGTCAGGAGCACCTGGCCGATCGCGTGACCGTGCCGACCGAACGACGCCCCGTAGGCCTGTGCGAGCAGGAGCTGCCCGACAGCCGCGGCGGCCTGCTGCGTGGCGAGGTCCCGGGGCCGGCGGGAGAGCCCGAGTGGCGCGAGCCCCGCGGCGATCGCCCCCGACGACACCAGCACGACCTGGCTGCCCGCCGCCCGGCGCGCCGCGAGCGCGTCGACGAGTGCGTCGAGGCGGGACGGATCGATCCCGCCGTCGAGGCTCGTGAGCGAGGAGGACCCGACCTTGACGACCAGCCGCCGGGCCCGGGCGAGCTGCGCGCGCGCGGTCACCGGTCCTCCTCCGCGCGACGACAGCTGGGCCGGTCATGGCGGCGGCTCATGGGTCGGTGGGGGCCTCGTCCGGCCGGTCGGCGAGCAGCTCCTCGTCGGTGTGGTGCTGGCGCCGCTCGATCCGGGCCGCCTTGCGCGCGGCCGCGGCGACCCGGCTGGTGCGGTCGAGCCGCCGGTCGGTGCCCCGACCGGACATCAGCACGGCCACGCCCGCAGGGGTGCTCGGCTCCCAGTCGAAGGTCACCTCGCCGATCGTGACCGGCGCCCCCGGCTCGGCGCCGGCCTCGGCGAGCGCTTCCTCCACCCCGAGCCGGGCCAGCCGGTCGGCGAGGTAGCCCACGGCTTCGTCGTTGTCGAAGGACGTCTGGCGGATCCAGCGTTCCGGCCGCGTCCCGCGCACGACGAATCCACCGGGCAGCGCCTGGTCGGCCTCGACCGTGAAACCGGCGTCGTCGACGGCCGTGGGACGGAGAACGATCCTGGTGGCCTCGAGGACCGGCTGCGCCGCCCGGTGGGCCCGCACCTGCTCGGCCATGGCGAAAGTCAGCTCGCGCAGCCCGGACCGGCTCGCGGTGGAGATCGGGAGCACCGGCCAACCGAACCGCGCGGTCAGCTCGGGGGTGACGAGCTCGGCCAGTTCGCGCGCGTCCGGCACGTCGATCTTGTTGAGGGCGATCAGCCGTGGCCGGTCGGACAGCTCGCCGCCCAGCGCCGGGGTGTAGCGGGCCAGCTCGTCCTCGAGTGCCTGGACGTCGGCGACGGGATCGCGGTCGGGTTCGAACGTCGCACAGTCGACGACGTGCACGAACACCGAGCAGCGTTCGATGTGGCGCAGGAAGTCCAGCCCGAGACCACGACCCTCGGACGCCCCCGGGATCAGCCCCGGAACGTCGGCCACGGTGAACACCTCGGCGTCGCCGCCGGCGCGGACCACCCCGAGCTGGGGCACCAGCGTGGTGAACGGGTAGTCGGCGATCTTCGGGCGGGCCGCGGACAGCGCCGCGACCAGCGACGACTTGCCGGCCGACGGGAAACCGACCAGCCCGACGTCGGCCATCGACCGCAGCTCCAGCACGAGCTCGCGGGCCTCCCCCGGCTCGCCGAGGAGCGCGAACCCGGGTGCCCTGCGCGCCGCCGAGGCGAGTGCGGCGTTGCCCAGCCCGCCACGGCCGCCCTCGGCCGCGACGAACCGGGTGCCGGGGCCGACGAGGTCGGCGATGATCTCCCCGTCGGCGGCGGAGAAGACGACCGTGCCGTCGGGGACCCGCAGTTCCAGGTCCTCCGCGTTCGCGCCGGCCTTGAACCCACCCTGCCCCTGCCTGCCGTTGCGCGCCATCGCGTGCGGGCGGTGGTGGAAGTCGAGCAGGGTGTGCACGCCGGGGTCGACGACCAGCACGATCGAGCCGCCGCGCCCGCCGTTGCCGCCATCAGGGCCGCCGAGCGGCTTGAACTTCTCGCGGTGCACCGAGGCGCAGCCATTGCCGCCCGCGCCCGCGGTGGCGTGCAGCACCACGCGATCCACGAACCTGGCCATGACTCCCTCTCGGACGACGAACGGCGGGCCACCCACGAGGGCGGCCCGCCGATGCAGAACTGGTGTGTGCGACCGACCTCAGGCCTGCGCCGGCACCACGTGGACGACCTTGCGGCCCTTGGTGTACCCGAACTCGACCGCGCCCTCGACCAGCGCGAACAGCGTGTCGTCGCCGCCGCGGCCGACCCCGTTGCCCGGGTGGAACTTGGTGCCGCGCTGGCGGATGAGGATCTCACCCGCCCCGACGACCTGACCACCGAAGCGCTTCACACCGAGCCGCTGCGCGTTGGAGTCGCGCCCGTTGCGTGAGCTGGACGCACCCTTCTTGTGTGCCATGGCTGCGTCTCCCTCTACGTCGCGATGCCGGTGACCTGGACCTTCGTCAGCGGCTGACGGTGCCCCTGGCGCTTGTGGTACCCGGTCTTGTTCTTGAACTTGTGGATGCGGATCTTCGGACCCTTGGTGTGCTCGACGACCGTGGCGGTGATCGACGCGCCGGCCAACGCCTCCGCGTCGGTCGTGACGTCGTCACCGTCCACCAGGAGCAGAGCCGGCAACGTGATCTCCGTGCCAGGTGCACCGTCGATCTTCTCGACCGTGAGCACGTCGTCGACGGCCACCTTGTACTGCTTGCCGCCGGTCTTGACGATCGCGTACATCGACGCACTGCTCCTGGAGCTCGGGGGACGAAGCGCAGGATCACTCCTGCGCGAGCCGCGCCCATCGACAGAGCGCGGCGCAGGTGTCCCAGGGTACGGAAGGTCGGCGAGCAGGGTCAAACCGGGTCTCCCCCGGTGGCGCCGCTGCCGGCGGACGGATCGGCCGCGGCACCGGTGTCGGTGGTGACACCGCCGCCACCCTCCGTGGCGGGCGGCGGGCCGGCCGGGCGTGATGCGGCCCGGCGGCCGCGCCGGGGCCGGGTGGCGGCCGGCGCCGGCTGCGGCGCTGCGACGACGGCCGGGACGGAAGCGATCGTCTCGTCCTCCGGCGCGGCCGGCACCGTGACCACCGCGACGGTGGGCGCGTCACCGCCGGTCGCCGAGGGTGCGCCCGCCGTGCGGGTGACCCGGCCACGTCGCTGACGCGGCGGTCGGGCGTGTCCGTTCTGTCTCCCCTCGGCCCCGCCGGGGGCCGAGTCGACGTCGGGGGTGACGGCGGAGTCGACGCCGGTGGCGTCCGCGCGGCCGGTCTGCTCGGCCATCGAACGTTCGACGACGACCTCCTCGACCGCGTCGGCCACCGGATCGGCCACCGAGTCGTGCGTGACCGCCTCGACCCCGACGGGCACAGCCGGCGGCTCGGTGTCGGGCACCGCGGTCGTGACCGGCACATCCAGGACCGGCCCGTCGACCGCGGGAGCGTCCACGACCGGAGCGTCGGCGGCCGACGGATCAGGCACCTCCACGACCGGCGCCTCCACAGCCACCGTGGGGGGCGCCGGGGTCGGGCGGGCGGCCGGCTCGGCCGCGGGTGCCCCGACGTCCACCGACGCATCGCCGGGATCGACCTCGTCCTCGGCCCGACCGGCGCGGCGTCGGTCCCGCCCGCTGTCCGGGCCCACGCGGTCCTCGTCGTCTCCGCGGCGGGCGCGGCCACCCCGGGCGCGGCGGCCGGAGGGCTCACGCTCGGGTCGGCCGTCCCCGCGCCCGGCGTCGGGCCGCTTCTCCTCCGTGATCGGCTCGGCGGTGACGACCACCCCGCGGCCGCGGCAGTGCTCGCACGGCGTGGAGAAGTGCTCGAGCAGGCCACCGCCGACGCGCTTGCGCGTCATCTGCACCAGGCCCAGCGAAGTGACTTCGGCCACCTGGTGGCGAGTGCGGTCCCGCGAGAGGCACTCGGTGAGGCGGCGCAGGACGAGGTCCCGGTTGGCCTCGAGCACCATGTCGATGAAGTCGATGACGATGATGCCGCCGATGTCGCGCAGCCGCAGCTGACGGACGACCTCCTCGGCCGCCTCCAGGTTGTTGCGCGTGACCGTCTCCTCGAGGTTGCCCCCGGAGCCGGTGAACTTGCCGGTGTTGACGTCGATGACCGTCATGGCCTCGGTGCGGTCGATCACCAGCGTGCCGCCCGACGGCAGCCACACCTTGCGGTCGAGTGCCTTGAGCAGCTGCTCGTCGATGCGGTACTCGGCGAAGACGTCCTTCACCCCGACATGCCGGTGCAGGCGGTCGGCGAGCTCGGACGCGACGTGCCCGACGTAGTTCTGCAGGGTGTCCCAGGCGTCGTCGCCCTCGACCACGAGGCGGGAGAAGTCCTCGTTGAACTGGTCGCGCACGACCTTGATCAGCAGGTCCGGCTCCTCGTAGAGCAGCACCGGCGCCTTGGGCTTGCTCGGCCCGGTCTGCTCGGCCTTGCCCTTGACGACCTCCCACTGGGCCTGCAGGCGCCGGACGTCGCGCTCCAGTGCCTCGTGGCTCACACCCTCCGAGGCGGTGCGGATGATCACTCCGGCCTCGCTGGGAACGATCTCCTTGAGCATGTCCTTGAGCCGCTTGCGCTCGATGTCGGGCAGCTTGCGGCTGATCCCGGCCGCTCCACCGGAGGGCACGTAGACGAGGAAGCGGCCGGCCAGGCTGATCTGCGTGGTGAGCCGGGCGCCCTTGTGGCCGATGGGGTCCTTGGTGACCTGCACGAGCACGCTGTCACCACTGCTCAGGGCCTGTTCGATGCGGCGAGCCTTGCCGCCGAGCCCAGCCGCGTCCCAGTCGACCTCGCCGGCGTAGAGCACGGCGTTGCGACCGCGGCCGATGTCGACGAACGCGGCCTCCATGCTCGGCAGCACGTTCTGGACCCGACCCAGGTAGATGTTGCCGACCATGGACTCGCCGGCCCCGCCCCGGGTGGCGACGAAGTGCTCCACGAGGATCTCGTCCTCGAGCACCGCGATCTCGACGCGGTCGCCGCGCTCGCGCACGACCATCGAGCGGTCCACCGACTCGCGACGGGCCAGGAACTCCGACTCGGACAGGATCGGCACCCGACGCCGACCGGCGTCGCGACCGTCCCGGCGGCGCTGACGCTTGGCCTCGAGCCGCGTGGACCCGCGGACGCTCTGCACGCCGTCGCCGTCGGCGTCGTCGGATCGCTGCTCGCGGGGCTGGCGGACCCGCACGACCGTGTTGGGCGGGTCGACATCGTCGGCGAGCGCGCCGTTGTCGTCGCCCGCACCCTTCCGGCGGCGACGGCGGCGGCGCCGGCGTGATCCCGCCGACTCGCCGTCGGTCTCACCCGGGTCGTCGGCGGCGTCCTCGGTGCTGTCGTCAGTGCCGTCCGCGGACTCGTCGTCGGGCTGGTCGGTCGGCGTGCCGGCGTCGGCGCCGCCGTTCTCGCCGCCCTCGTCAGCGTCGTCGCCCTCCGCCCCGCGCCCACGGCCCCGGCCGCGGCGACCGCGGCGTCGGCGCCGTCGCGCCGCGGCGTCCTCGTCGTCCTCGGGCTCGGCCACGGGCACGGTGGCAGGCCCCGGCTCCTCGACGGCAGCAGCCGCAGGACCGTCCTGCGACGGAGTGTCCCCTTCGGAGGTGTCGACGCCGGCCGGAACCTCCGGCGCCGCGGCCCGCCGACGGGAGCGCGCGGGCCGGGTGGGCGGCTGGAACACCGGGGTGGGGGGCGCGAAGAGCGGGACGAGCGGGGCCGCCGGGTCGTCGTCCGGGGCATCGGTGGTCACCGGCTCGGCGTCCGACGGCGCCGGCTCACCCACCGCCGGTGAGAGCGCCGCCACGACCTGCTCGGCCGCCGTGCGGTCGACGCTCGACTGTGCGCTGCGCACCTCGACGCCCAGTTCGGCAAGAGCGGCCATGACCTCGCGACTGGTGCGCCCGATCAGCCGGGCCAGCGCGTGCACCCGCATCCGGTTGGGCAGCTCGGCCAGCGCGGGTACGGTGACCGGCCCGCCGGGACCACCGGCGGGCGCATCGTTGTTCGACATCCAACTCCTCCGCCCCCGGGCGCCTCCGGTGGAGGCGGCCGCGCAGGGGCACGTTCAGTTCTCTCCCCGCGCGGTGCGCGGAGAGCACATCTCTGGTCCGGCTCCGCCCCGTGGGGCGGTTCGTCCTCGACGGCGCCTCGGTACCGGCAGGGGCGCCGGTGCCGACCTGCCGGCTCAGGCCCGGGGGGTGGCCCGGTCGGAGCCGAGTGGATCGGCCAGCTCGCCTCGGTCGTCGAGCAGTCCCTGGGCCATCCGGGTCGCCTTCGCGGGCACCGGTGGCCTGAGGCCTGCGACAACGTCGAGTGCACCCAACACGTCGTCGGGTCGAACGGCGGGTGTCGTCTGCCGCACGACCGCCGTCATTGTCGCACAGGTTCCCTCACGGCCGGCGGTCGTCGGGCGCGCGCCGGCCGACGGCGGGGTCGGCGGGTCGGTGACCTCGGCCCGGACGAGCGCCGCCCGCACGTCGATCTGGCGGCGCCCGGAGGGGGTGACCCGCTCGATCACGACCGAATCCCGCGCCACGAGCGCCGCGATGGCCGTGCGCAGCACATCCGGCTCGACACCGGGCAGTTCGATACGCCAGCGGCTCCCGTCGATGCGCTCGGCCAGCGCGGCCCCGCCGGCCACCGCCGCGTCGAGCACGTCCAGGCCGTCGGGCAAGGCTGCATCCAGCGCGGTGACCAGCGCGGCGGGATCGACCGGACGGGTCAGGCCGATCTCCAGGTACTCGGCCTCGCTCGCCGACCCGGTGGGCGCCGCGCCGAACCAGGACAGGCGCGGATGCGGGCTGAAGCCGTGCGAGTGGGCGACCGGTAGTGCGGCCCGGCGGACCGCGCGCTCGACGCTGCGCGCCACGTCGCGGTGGGACAGGAACCGCATCCGGCCGCGCTTCGCGAACCGCACGCGGACGCGTTGCACGGTAGGCGGGGCGGGGTTCGCCGCCTCGCCGGGACGCACGCGGGCCATGACGTCACTCTAGGAGCCGGCCGATGGGACCGGCGCCACGTCGCTCGTCGGCGATCTCCGCGCCGCTCGTCAGCGGCCCGCGCCGGCACCGCGTGCCGCGCCTGCCGCCGAGTCGACCACCGTCAGGGGGAGCAGCGTGGTGCCGCTCGGCCCGACCTCGATGTCGGTGCCCGTGGACGGGCACACCCCGCAGTCGAAGCACGGCGTCCAGCGGCAGTCGTCCTGCTCACGCCCGTCGAGCGCATCCTGCCAGTCGTCCCAGAGCCAGTCGCGCTCCAGCCCCGAGTCGAGGTGGTCCCAGGGCAGGACCTCGTCGCGGCTCCGCTCGCGCGTGGTGTACCAGGCCAGCGATACGCCGAGCGGCTCCAGCTCGCCGGCGGCGGCGGCGGTCCAGCGGTCGTAGGAGAAGTGCTCGCTCCAACCGTCGAACCGACCGCCCTCGCGCCAGACCCGCTCGATCACCCGCCCGACGCGCCGGTCCCCGCGGGCGAGCAGGCCTTCGATCAACGACGGCTGTCCGTCGTGGTAGCGCATCCCGATGTTGCGGCCGATCTTCCGGTCGGCGTTGACCGCGGCGCGCAGCCCGCGCAGCCGACGGTCGACCACGTCGGGGTGGGCCTGTGCAGCCCACTGGAACGGGGTGTGCGGCTTGGGCACGAACCCGCCGATGGAGATGGTGCAGCGCACGTCGTTGCGCCCGGACGCCTCCCGCCCGGCCCGGATCACCCGGTGCGCCATCCCGGCGATCTCGAGGACGTCGGCGTCCTCCTCGGTGGGCAGCCCGCACATGAAGTAGAGCTTGACCTGCCGCCAGCCCTGCGCGAACGCCTCCGACACGGTGCGGATCAGGTCGTCCTCCGACACCATCTTGTTGATCACCCGCCGGATCCGTTCGGACCCGCCTTCGGGCGCGAAGGTGAGCCCGGAGCGGCGGCCGTTGCGGCTGATCTCGTTGGCGAGGTCGATGTTGAACGCGTCGACGCGGGTGGACGGCAGCGACAGCGAGGTGTTGGTGCCCTCGTAGCGGTCGGCCAGGCCCTTGGTGATGTCCGCGATCTCGGAGTGGTCGGCGCTGGACAGGGACAGCAGCCCGACCTCGTCGAACCCGCTGGCGCGGACCGAGGCGTCGACCATCTCGCCGATCCCCCGCAGCGACCGCTCCCGCACCGGCCTCGTGATCATTCCCGCCTGGCAGAACCGGCAGCCGCGGGTGCAGCCGCGGAAGATCTCGACGCTCGCCCGTTCGTGCACGGTCTCGGCCAGGGGCACCAGCGGGGCCTTCGGGTACGGCCAGGAGTCCAGGTCGGTGGTGGTGCGCTTGGTGACGGTGCGCGGGACCCGCTCGTGCGCCGGCGTGACCGCGGAGATGGCGCCGTCGTCGGCGTAGTCGACGGTGTACATCGACGGCACGTAGCAGCCCTCGACGGCCGCCAACCGGAGCAGCAGCTCCCGACGCCCACCCGGGCTCCCGTCCGCTTTCCACCCGGCGACGGTGTCGGTGATCTCGCCGACGATCTCCTCGCCGTCGCCGATCGCCGCGACGTCGACGAAGTCGGCCACCGGCTCGGGGTTGAAGGCGGCGTGCCCGCCCGCGACCACGACGGGATGGTCGGCGGACCGCTCGACGGCGTGCAGGGGGATCCCGGCGAGGTCGAGCGCCGTGAGCAGGTTGGTGTAGCCGAGCTCGGTGGCGAAGCTCACCCCGACGAGGTCGAACGCGCCGAGCGGACGGTGGCCGTCGACGGTGAACGCCGGCACGCCGTGCTCGCGCATCAGGGCCTCGAGGTCGGGCCACACGGCGTAGCACCGCTCGGCGAGGGCGTCGGCCCGCTCGTTGAGCACCTCGTAGAGGATCTGAACACCCTGGTTGGGCAGCCCCACCTCGTACGCGTCGGGATACATGAGCGCCCACCGCACCGCGGCCGCTGCCCAGTCCTTCACGTGCGCGTTCAGCTCACCGCCGACGTACTGCACGGGCTTGGCGACCCGCGGCAACAGGGCTTCGAGGACGGGGAACACCGACGCGGAGCGCGAGTCGGCGGCCGCGGAGGGCGGGCCCTCTCGGGGAACTGCGAGGTCGCCGGTCACGCTGGCCCAGGGTAGCCCCCGGCTCAGCCCCAGGCGGCGCGGACCGGGTTGCCGGCCGTGGTCACCCGGCGGAGGGTCGCCCCGAGCACGACCACGATCGCGACGGCTCCGGTGACGACCACGGCCGCCGGCGGGTCGTTCAGCGCGATGCCCGTCAGTGCCCACACGCACGCGGCGGCGTAGGCCACCACCGCGGTGGCGGACAGGACGACCCACGCGACGATCGCGGCCGCGACCAGCAGCACGACGACCGCGGCCACCACCGCCAGTGCCCCCTCGCCCGGCAGGCCGATCCAGACGCCGGTGGCGGCGGTACCGAGCACCGTGGCCAGCGACACCCACCCGGTGTAGAGCGCAACGGTCCCGCGCAGGACGACCCGTTCGAGCACGCCGCTGGCCGGCTCTCGGCTCAACCGACCGAACACGACCGCGAGGGTGACCAGCAGGGCGACGATCAGCAGCTCGGCCAGCGGCAGCCAGCGCGCGGCGAAGGCCACGATCCACCCCGCGTTGAACACCGCCGACGCGGCCAGCCACCAGCCCGTCATGCGGTGGATCGGGCGGCTGCGCTGGCTCGGGAGCAGCTGGTAGACCGCATAGGCGAGGAATCCGGTGTAGATCGGCGCCCAGATCGCGAAGGCCCAGCCGGCGGCGAGCAGCGGGGTGGCGTAGTCGTTGGCCACCACGCCCACCGACTCTCCTCCGACACCGCTGCCCCCGATGCCCGACACGACGACCTGCATGACGGCCAGCAGCGCGACGACGGCACTCCGCACGAGATCGGCGAGGGCGGGGCGCCGCGAGGTGACCGTCATGGCGCCATTCTCGACCCCCCGCGCGCGCCCAGCCACCCGTGCCACGCCGGGTGGTCGGATCGGAGGGTCAACGTCGCAGGAGGACCTCCAGCCGTCGGGCCGCCACAGCGATCCCGACCGCGATCATCACCGCGAAGTAGGCGAGGTGCCCGAGCAGTCCGACGTGCACGACGCCGGTGGTGAGTGCGCGCATCAGCTCGACCGCGTGGAACAGCGGCAGGCACTCCACCACGATCTGCAGCCACCGCGGGTACACCGACAGCGGGTAGAAGGTGGTGGCGAACAGGAACATCGGCAGCACCACGAGGGTGACCAGATCGAAGTCCTGCCATGACCGCATGTACGACGTCGCGGCCATCCCGACGGCGGCGAACGCGAACGCCACCACCAGCGCGGCGGGCAGCGCGAGCAGCGCCCACGGCGAGACGATCAGCCCGAACCCGGCCATCACCGTCAGGAAGCCGACGGCGTAGAGCCCGCCCCGGATGAGTGCCCAACCGATCTCGCCGAGTGCGACGTCGACCGGTCCGAGTGGCGTGGCCAGCATCGCGTCGTACAGCCGGGCGTACTTGAGCTTGAAGAACACGTTGAACGTCGAGTCGAACACCGCACCGTTCATGGCCGACGCCGCGAGCAGGCCCGGCGCGATGAACGCGGCGTAGCTGATCGGGGCGCCGTCCGGACCCGGCAGCGTGCCGACGAGCGAGCCGAGGCCCTGACCCATCGCGAGGAGGTAGAACACCGGCTCGAAGAAGCCGGACACGAACGTCAGCCAGGCCCGGCGAGACGCCGTCGCCGAGCGGACCAGCAACGCGCGGGAGCGGCCTGCATAGCTGCCCGCCGGCAGCAACCAGACCACGGCCGACGGCGCACGGGGCACGAGCTCAGTCATCGGGTCAGCCGCCTGGTGAACAGGCGGGTGGCGAGACCGGCTCCGACCGCGACGAGCGCGACCAGGTAGGCGAGGTGACCGAGCGCGGCCAGCGGCTCCCACTGTCCGAGCGCGGCCGATCGGGCCAGGACGGTGCCGTGCCACAGCGGTGAGACCCAGGCGATGGGCTCGATCCAGTCGGGGAGGCGGTCGACGGGGAAGAACGTGCCGGAGAACAGCGTCATCGGGATCACGACGAACCGGAAGATCGCGGCGAAGGCCGCACCTTCGCTCTGCACCGTGGCCGAGAACGCCGTGACCAGCGCGGCGACCGCCGTGCCGGTGAGCACCGCCGCCAGCAGCGAGACCACGATGCCCGGGCTCGTGACCCCTCCGACCGCCGCGATCACGACGACGTAGATCGCCCCGGAACCGGCGATCTTCGCCGCCGTCCATCCGATCTGACCCAGCGCGATCTGCCCTGGCGTGATCGGGCCGGCCGTCATGGCGTGGAAGATCCGCGACCACTTGAACCCCGACAGCACGGGGTAGGTGGACTCGAAGGCTGCGCTCTGCACCGCCGACACCGCCAACAGCGCCGGCGCCAGCCACACCAGGTACTCCACGCCCCCGGTGGCCTCGGCGACCCGGCCGGTGCCCTCGACGAGCGACCCGAAGCCCACGCCGAACGCCAGCAGGAACAGCAGCGGCTGCAGGACCGACGACACGGCAGTGGCCCGCCAGTTGCGCCGGTACCAGGTCCAGAAGTGCTCGATCACGAGCAGCACGCCCTGCCCGTGGCCGGGGACCGCCCGGTCCGGCCGGGTGCCGTCCACGACGACCATCAGTCCACCAGGCGTCGACCGGTGAGGCGCAGGAACACGTCCTCGAGCGTGGAGCGGCGCACCAGCGCCGAGAGCGGACGTGCCCCGTTGCGTTGCACCTCCCTGAGCGCGTGCTCGCCGTCGCCGGTGTAGAGCAGGAGCCGATCGGGCAGCTCCTCCACCCGCTCGACCTGCGGCGACAGCGCGTCGATCGCCGGGCGCAGCTCGGGGGTGAACCGCAGCTCCAGGACCTCGCGGGTGGAGTACCGGCCGATGAGCTCGGCGGGCGAGCCCTCCGCCACGATCACGCCGTCGTCCATGACGACGAGGCGGTCGCAGAGCTGCTCGGCCTCGTCCATGTAGTGGGTGGTGATGATCTGGGTGACGCCCTCGCGCTTGAGCCGGTAGAGCCGCTCCCACAGCAGGTGGCGAGCCTGCGGATCGAGCCCGGTCGTGGGCTCGTCCAGCAGCAGCAGCTCCGGGTCGTTGATCAGCGAGCGGGCGATGGTGAGCCGCCGCTTCAACCCGCCCGAGAGCGGCTCGACCGGTTCGTCGGCGCGCTCGGTGAGGCGCGCGAACTCGAGCAGCTCGGCGGCCCTGGCCCGCACCAGCGCCCGCGGCAACCCGAAGTAGCGGCCGTAGATCTGGAGGTTCTGGCGCACGGTCAGCTCGTTGTCGAGGTTGTCGAGCTGCGGGACCACGCCGATGCGGGCGCGGATGCGCGGACCGTCGGGCCCGGGGTCCATGCCGAGCACCTGCAACGTGCCGCCGGTGCGTGGTGACACACAGGCGATCATCCGCATCGTGGACGACTTGCCCGCACCGTTGGGGCCGAGGAAGCCGAACACCTCGCCCTTGGCGACGTCGACGTCGATGCCGCGCACGGCCTCGACGTCACCGAACTGCTTGCGCAGCCCCCTGGCCTGGACCAGCCCGTCCCCCACGACAGGAACGGTAGCCCGCGGCCCCGACAGGACGCCCGGCTCGCAGCCGAGCTCCGGTCACGGTCGATCCCGCGGCCGGCGGCGCCTACAGGTGCGGGAACCAGAGCTTCAGCTCGCGGGCGGCGCTCTCGGCGGAGTCCGAGCCGTGCACGAGGTTCGACTGCGTCTCCAGGGCGAAGTCGCCGCGCAGACTGCCCGCCGTCGCCTTGTCCACCGGGTCGGTGCCGCCGGCGAGCTGGCGCCAGGCGGCGATGGCCCGCGGACCCTCGACCACCGCGGCGAGCACCGGACCGGAGGTGATGAAGTCGAGCAGCGACGCGAAGAAGGGCTTGCCGTCGTGCTCGGCGTAGTGCTGGCTCGCGAGCTCACGGTCGACGGTGCGCAGTTCGAGGGCGACGATGTCGAGGCCCTTGCGCTCGATGCGGGCGAGGACCTCGCCGATCAGCTTGCGCTCGACGCCGTCGGGCTTGACCAGGACCAGGGTGCGTTCCGTCACCCGCCGAGCGTATCGACGACCGGTGCCCGCGCCGTGGCCGCCCGTCACCCCGCTGCGGCTGGCTCCAGGGCGGCGGCGCCGAACGAGACGCTGAACCGCTCGCACCAGATGCTCACGCTGGACAGCTCCGCCAGGTCCACCTCGGCCGGCAGCGGGTAGTTCGAGCTGCCGACGTTGCCCTTCAGATCACCGAGGTCCACCCACCGACCGTCGTCGAACACGTTCCAGCCGGCCCGGCCCGCGACCACCGGCGCGTCGGTGATCCACACCTTGAGCAGCGGCCCGTTGCTGGTGTCGAGGTCCTCCAGCCGCAGCACCCGGGAACCGTCGGGCAGGCCCAGGACCACCACCGAGCCGGTGGTCGCGTGCTCGTGGCTGAGGAACTCCCCGCGCGCGAGGACCACGGGCGCCGCCTCGGGTGCAGCGGGGACGGGCGCGAACGGCGCCGCAGCGAGCGGCGGGGCCTCGTCCACGCTCTGGTCCACGACGAGCTTCCAGGGCTGGAACAGCGACAGCGCCACCACCGCGAGCACGGCACCGACGGCGAGCCCGACCAGTACGACGGGGCGGCGGTAGCGCGGGCGCGTGGACGTGGAGGTGGAAGTGGACGTGGCCATTCCCCCACTGTGCCCGGTCCGGCAGGCGGATGTTCTTACGGTTCCCGGATCTGCTGAGCGGGCAGCTCGCCGCGCGCCATCTTCCCGGCGACGTCGCGACGCAGCAGCAGCAGCCCACCCCACACGAGCGCGAACACGACGCCCAGCGCACCCAGCGCGGGAACGAGCAGACCGCACGCGATCATCGCCACCTGCAGGCCGAGCGCCAGACCCAGCCCCCACGGGCGCCGCTGCAACCCGGCAGCGACGATCATGGCGACGGCCACGGCGGCGATGACCCCGAGCCCGGCCGGGGTGCCGCCACCGCCGAACTTCGGCAGCACCAGCAGCGCGAGCAGCACCACGATGGACTCGAGCACGAGGGTGGCGGCGAAGACACCCCGCAGCCCCTTCATCGGGTCGGGACCCACTCGCGCGGGCTGACTCACGACGGCTCCTTCCCGAACAGCGCACGTGCCTCACCCGCGGTCACGACGGAACCCGTGACGATCACACCCACCCCGGACTCGCCGCCTTCCTCGGCCAGCTCGGCGGCCTGCGCGACGGCGTCGGCGAACACCGGTTCGACGCTGACGCGGTCACCGCCGAACACTTCGACCGCGAGCGCGCCGAGCTGGTCGGGGTCCATGGTGCGCGCCGAGGAGTTCGCCGTGACCACGACCTCGCCGAGCACTGGTTCCAGCTCCTGGAGCATGCCCCTGGCGTCCTTGTCGCGCATCACCGCGATCACGCCGACGAGCCGCGTGAACCGGAACTCGGTGGTGAGGGCGGCCGCGAGCGCGCGGGCTCCGTGCGGGTTGTGCGCGGCGTCGCAGAGCACGGTCGGCACCCCCGGACCGGCGGCCAGTCGCTCGAGCCGGCCGGGTGAGGACACTCCGGCGAAGGCCGCGCGGACGACGTCCGGGTCCAGCGGTTGGTGCGGTCCGGCCCCGACGAGCGCCTCGGTGGCGGCCAGCGCCAGCGCCGCGTTGCGGGCCTGGTGCTCCCCGTGCAGCGGCAGGAAGATGTCGTCGATCGTGCCGCCGAGACCCTGCAGCGTGATGCGCTGCCCGCCCACCGCGATCTCGCGCTCGCGCACCCCGAACTCGGCGCCCTCGCGCGCCACCTGGGCGTCCACCTCGACGCAGCGCTCCAGCAGCACCTCGGCCACGGCCTTGTCCTCCTGGGCGGCCAGCACCGCCACCGCTCCCGCCTTGATGATCCCGGCCTTCTCCTTCGCGATCGCGACGACGTCGAGCCCCAGGAACTCGGCGTGGTCCAGGCCGATCGGGGTGACCACGGCGACGCCGGCGTCGACGACGTTGGTCGCGTCCCAGCGCCCGCCCAGTCCGACCTCGACGATCCCGGCCTCGACCGGCGCGTCGGCGAACGCCGCGAAGCCCATCGCCGTGAGCACCTCGAACTTCGACAACTGCTCGCTCTCGCCCGCATCGACCAGCTCGACGAAGGGCGCGACGTCCCGGTAGACCTGGACGTAGCGCTCGGGCGTGACGGGTCGGCCGTCGATGCTGATCCGCTCGGTGGCGCGCTGCAGGTGCGGGCTGGTGTAGCGCCCGGTGCGCAGGCCGATCTCCGTGAGCAGGGCGTCGATCATCCGCGCGGTCGACGTCTTTCCGTTCGTGCCGGTCAGGTGCACGACGGGGTAGCCGCGGTGCGGCTCGCCCAGCACGTCGACGAGCGCGGAGATCCGGTCGAGCGACGGCGTCATCACCGTCTCGGGCCAGCGCCGGTCCAGGGCGGCCTCGACGGCGAGGAACTCCGCGAAGTCGGCCACGCTGGACGTCTCGGGGACGACGTCGGGGGTATCGCTCCCGCGGATCGCGTCGAGGACGTGGGAGATCACGGCGTCCTCGTGGGTCGGGACCTCGCCGTCACCCTCGGGCCCGGTCACGTCAGCTCCTCGCTGACGCTCGTCGCCGCCGTGCCCGGCGGTGCTGTGTTGGATGGTGACCTCGCAAGCTCGGTCACGTCTGCTCCTCGCTGACGCTCGTCGCCGCCGTGCCCGGCGGTGCTGTGTTGGATGGTGACCTCGCAAGCTCGGTCACGTCTGCTCCCCGCTGACGCTCGTCGCCGCCGTGCCCGGCGGTGCTGTGTTGAATGGTGACCTCGCAAGCTCGGTCACGATGCCGGCAGGACCGCGAGCCGGGCCGTGACCCGGGCGATCTCGGCCACCGCGGCCGCCCGGCGCGCTCGGATCCCGTCGACCACCTCGGTCGGCGCCTTCTCCACGAACCTCGGGTTGCCGAGCTTGCGCTCGGCCTGCTCGAGCTCCTTCTCGGCGGCGGCGAGGTCGCGCCCGAGCCGGGCCCGTTCGGCGGCGACGTCGAGGGCGTCCGACGTGTCCAGCTCGACGAGGACGGTGCCGGTGGTCAGGACGACCTCCAGGGTGGCCGTCGGCGCGAAGTCGGGCCCCGGCTCCACCAGCCGGACCAGGGACGAGACGGCCGCCCGGTGCCCGGCGAGGCCGGCCTCGTCCAGCCCGACGATGCGGGCGGCGACGCGCCGGACGTCGGGCACCCGCTGCTCCGTGCGGAACCGGCGGACCTCCGTGACCAGCCGCTGCACGTTCTCGACCCGGGCGGCGGCCACCGGATCCGGCGGCGCCCCGGCGTCGACCGGCCACGGCGCCACGACGACCGACTCCCCACCCGTCAGCGGCTGCCACAGCGCCTCGGTGATGAACGGCATCACCGGGTGCAGCAGCCGCAGCAGCGCGTCGAGGACGTGCCCGAGCACGGCACGGGTGCCGTCGGCCGTGGCGGGATCGTCGGAGCGCAGCTGCACCTTGGCCAGCTCCAGGTACCAGTCGCACAGCTCGTCCCAGGTGAAGTGGTAGAGCCCGTCGACCGCCTTCGCGAACTGGAAGTCCTCGAGCAGCGCGTCGGTCTGCTCGCGGACCTCGCGCAGCCGGCCGAGGATCCAGGCGTCGGCGTCGGTCGGCTCGCTCGGCAGCGGCAACGCGGGCGATGCGCCGTGCGACAGCGCGAACCGGGAGGCGTTCCACAGCTTGGTTCCGAAGCTGCGGGCGGCCGCGACGTTGTCATCGCCGATACCCGCGTCGACGCCCGGGTTGGCGATCCGCGCCAGGGCGAAGCGCAGCGCGTCGGTGCCGTAGGCGTCCATCCACAGCAGTGGGTCGATGACGTTGCCGTTGGACTTCGTCATCTTGCGACCGTGCGCGTCGCGGATGATGCCGGTGAGCACGACCCTGTCGAACGGGCGGACGCCGTCCATCGCGTAGAGCCCGAACATCATCATCCGGACGACCCAGAAGAAGAGGATGTCGTAGCCGGTGAGCAGCACGGACGTGGGGTAGAAGCGCTCCAGGTCGGACGTCTCGTCCGGCCAGCCCAGCGTGGAGAACGGCCACAGACCCGAGGAGAACCACGTGTCGAGCACGTCGTCGTCCTGGACGAAGCCCGCGGGCGGCACCTCGTCGGGGCCGGGGCAGACGACCTCGCCGTCGGGCCCGTACCAGACCGGGATGCGGTGGCCCCACCACAGCTGCCGGGAGATGCACCAGTCGTGCATGTGGTCGACCCAGGCGAAGTAGCGGGGTTCCAGCTCCGCCGGGTGCACGGTGACGTCCCCGCGGCGCACGGCGTCGCCGGCGGCCTCGGCCAGCGGGTCGACCTTCACGAACCACTGCAGCGACAGCCGCGGTTCGACCGGTTCCTTCTTGCCCCGCTCGGCGTGTCCGACGCTGTGGAGGTAGGGCCGCTCCTCCGCGACGATCCGGCCCTGCGCGCGCAGCGCCTCGCGGACGGCGACCCGAGCCGCGAAACGGTCCATCCCGTCGAACGGGGTGCCGGTGCCCGTGATGACGCCCGACTCATCCATGATCGTCGGCATCGGCAGGTCGTGGCGGCGGCCGATCTCGAAGTCGTTCGGATCGTGCGCCGGCGTGACCTTCACCGCGCCCGTGCCGAAGGCCGGGTCGACCTGCTCGTCGGCGACGATCCGGATCATCCGCCCGACGAGCGGCAGCTCGATCTCCCGCCCGACGAGGTGGGCGTAGCGCTCGTCGTCGGGGTGGACGGCGACGGCGGTGTCGCCGAGCATCGTCTCGACCCGAGTGGTGGCGACGACGACGCTCGAGTCCCCGTCCCCGTAGCGCATCGAGACCAGCTCGCCCTCCACCTCCCGGTGGATGACCTCGGCGTCCGACAGCACGCTGCGCATCTCGGGCGACCAGTTGACCATCCGCTTCGCGCGGTAGATCAGCCCGTCGTCGTAGAGCCGCTTGAAGATGGTGTGGACGGCGCGGTTGGAGCCCTCGTCCATGGTGAACCGCTCACGGGTCCAGTCGACGCCCTCACCGAGCCGGCGCATCTGGGCCAGGATCTTGCCGCCGTGCTCGGCCTTCCACTGCCAGGTGCGCTCCACGAACGCGTCGCGGCCCAGCTCGCGGCGGCTGGTGCCCTCCTCGGCCAGGGCCCGTTCGACCAGCGCGTGGACGGCGATCGAAGCGTGGTCCATGCCGGGTAGCCAGAGCACCTCGTAGCCCTGCATGCGACGGCGCCGGCACAGCGCGTCCATCAGCGAGTGCTGGAAGGCGTGGCCCATGTGCAGGCTGCCGGTGACGTTGGGCGGCGGGATGACGATGCTGAACGGCGGCTTGTCGCTGTGCACGTCGGCGGTGAAGTAGCCGGCGTCCACCCACCGCTGGTACATCCCGCCCTCCACCTCGCCCGGGTTCCACTGGGCGGGGAGGTCGGCCGTGCGCGGTGGGAGGGTCTCGGTCACCCCGACGAGTCTACGAGCCGCCCACGGCGGGGTCGTCCACGGCGGGGTTGTTCCGCACGCGCCCGCTCAGGCCGGGAGCAGGACGGCGTGGAGGCGGTCGAAGCCGAGCACCGGGGCGAGCCGACGGGACCGCACCAGATCCGGCGAGAGCACCCGCACCTGCCCGCTCGTCGGCTCGTACACCAGCCAGTCGCCGTCCTGCGGTCCGAGCGCCAGCACGTAGTGCCGCGGCACCAGCGACCCCACGAGCAGCGGCACCGGCCGGGCGGCGGAGAGCGCACCCCCGACCGCGTCGAGCGCGTCGGTGAGATCCGGCGCGGAGACGTCGTCGACGAGGCGCACCCGGTACGGCCCGGCGCCGGGCGCGTGCCGCCGCAGCCACCCGACCATCCCCCACGGCGTCGTGCCGAGCGACTGCGGCCAGAACCTCGTCGACTCCCGGTGCACCTGCTTCTGACGTGCGTCGAAGCGGGCCCCGAACCCCACCGCGACGCCGGCCGTCGCCCCGGCCGCGGCCCCCGATCCGGTGACCGCGCCTGCGGTGCGCTCCCCGTCCAGGCGCAGTGTCCCGTCCAGGCGCAGTGTCCCGTCCAGGCGCAGTGTCTCGGCCGGATCGGCCCACGCGGACAGCGCGACGAGCACGACACTGCCGCACGTGGTGCCGTCGACCTGGTCCAACCGGGCGCCGCCACGGCGTTGCTCGCCGGGCCGGTCGGTCAGCAGCGGCCGTCGCCCGCCGGCGAGGGGGCGCACCTGCGGGATGGCGGGGCCCGGTGACCGGCCGCGCCCGATCAGCGTCTGCACCCTCCGCGCCGTCCCGCACACCGTTCGCATACCGCGATCCTCCCCCCGGGCCGGAGGCCACGCCATGCCCGTCAGCGTCCCGGACTTCCGGGTCCGATCTACAGTGCACCGATGGCGACACTCTCCCCCGACGCCCGCGCGTTCCTGACCGCACGCACCCGCACCGGCAAGCTCGGCTTCGCCGCCGGCGACGGCCGCCCGCTGGTGGCGCCGGTGTGGTTCGTCGTCGAGGGCCCGGACGACGGCCCCGAGCTGCTGTTCACCACGGGTGCCGACACGGCCAAGGGCCGGGCGATCGGACGCGACCCGCGACTCGCGCTCTGCGTGGACCTCGAGGAGCCGCCCTACGCGTTCGTGCAGGTGCAGGGCACGGCGGAGGTGTCGGAGGACCTCGACGAGCTGGTGCGCGTGGCCACCGCGATCGGGGCGCGCTACATGGGCCCGGACCGGGCGGAGGAGTTCGGCCGCCGCAACGGGGTACCGGGGGAGCTCCTCGTCCGGCTGCGGCCGAGCAGGATCATCGCGGAGCTCGACGTCACGGCCTGAGCATCAGGCGTTCCGATCGGGCACCGCGGCCAGTTACGTGATCACCGTCCAGGTCACGCCCGCTGCGCCTGGTCGTTGGCCGGGGCAGCGCGCTCGGTGTCGCTGCTCCATCCTTCGGCCAGGTGACCGACCTTCTCGGCGTAGTCCCGGGCGGCGACGGCCGGGTCGTCGGCGCGACCCGCGGCCACCCCGATGAGGAACGCGGTCACCGGAGCGGCCGGCCGACTGACGCCGTGGGCGACGTCGGAGGTCAGGTCCAGCACCATGTCGACGGTCGTCCCGCTGTCCAGGGCCCCTTCGAGGCCCACCTGCTGCACCACGGCGGTGACCCACTCGGACAGGGCGGTCGCGTCGCTGCTCTCACTCACGGGTCGACCCTAATCGGATGGCCCCGGGATCGCCCCTTCGAGTGACGTCAGGTCCCGAACAGCGCCGGGATCTTGATCACCAGCTGGTAGAGACCGTAACCGAGGGGGATCAGCACCCACAGCCACGCCAGCCCGATGAGCACGGGGTTCACGGCCCCGTCCGCCGACTCCGCCCGTGTACTCATGCCTGTGCTCCTGCCGTGGTGGATGTCCCGCTCTTCGGTTCGTGGAACTTGTCGTTCACGGGCTTGATCAGCTCGTTGCAGACGAACGCGATCACCAGCAGCGCGATCATGATGTAGAACGCCGTGGTGTAGCGGCCCGGTCCCTCGACGCCCGCCGCGATCTGCGCGTCGGCGATCGCGTTGACGATGAGCGGACCGAGCACACCCGCGACGGACCACGCCGTCAGCAGCCGGCCGTGGATCGCGCCCACCTGGTAGGTGCCGAACAGGTCACGCAGGTAGGCCGGCACGGTCGCGAACCCCGCGCCGTAGAACGACAGGATGAGGATCGAGCAGAGCAGGAACACGACCTTGTTCGTGTTGGTGATGAGCGTGAGGGCCAGGTAGAGCAACGCGCCCACGCCGAGGTAGATCCGGTACATGTTCTTGCGACCGAGGTAGTCCGACGTGCTCGACCACAGGATGCGGCCGATCGAGTTCGCCAGCGACAGCATCGCGACGAACCCGGCCGCGGCCGCGGCGAGAGCCTCCGGTGACGAGGCGTCGGGGAAGAAGTCCCGGTAGATCGGCGACGCCCGCTCGAGGATGCCGATGCCCGCGGTGACGTTGAAGCACAGCACCACCCACAGCAGCCAGAACTGCGGCGTCTTGATGGAGTTGGCGGCCGAGACGTCGCCGGTGCTGATCATGACGCCCTTCGGGGCGTGCGCGGGGTCCCAGCCGGCCGGCTTCCAATCCTCGGCCGGCACCCGGATCAGCAGCCAACCCACCGACATGAAGGCCAGGTAGATGAGCCCCATGACGAGGAAGGTCCACGCGACGCCGCCGGCCTGGGCGTTCTCGCCGGAGCCACCGAAGGCCTTGAGCAGCTGGGTGGTGAGCGGCGAGGCGATCAGTGCGCCGCCGCCGAAGCCCATGATCGCGATCCCCGTAGCCAGCCCCGGCCGGTCGGGGAACCACTTGATCAGCGTGGAGACCGGTGAGATGTAGCCGATGCCCAGTCCGATGCCGCCGACCAACCCGTACCCGACGATCACCAGCCAGTACTGCCCGAGCCAGATGCCGATGGCCGAGATGAAGAAGCCGCCGACGAAGAACGCGGAGGAGGCCGCCATCGCCCAGCGCGGGCCGTTCGCGTCCACCTTCGTCCCGAACAGCGCGGCGGACAGGCCGAGCATGATGATGCCGAGGGTGAACGGGAGCGCGCTGAGGACGCCCGCATTGGGGTTGCCCTCCAGGAGCGTCGACTCGAGGGCTGTCTTGAACACGCTCCACGCGTAGGCCTGGCCGATGGCGAGGTGGATGGACAACGCGGCCGGCGGGATCAGCCAGCGGCTCCACCCCGGCGGCGCGACGATCCGCTCGCGTTGCAGGAACCCGGCGGCCATGGGAAACCCCTTCGCGTCGTCGCGGTCACAGGTCGGCGTGACGCTAGGTGGGGGTCGGGCACCCTGCAACCGCTGGCATCACGGGCCTCGGACGTCGAAGCCCCTGATCGTCAGCCACAACGGTTCGGCGCGGCGCTACCGCATGCCGAGCGGGCCGACCCCGACCGCGACGTGATCCGGGCTACGCGGACCGCTCGCGGCGTTCGCGGCGGGCGGGGGTGCGCGGGACGATCGTCGGGTTGACGTTGCTGCGCACCGTCTGCTCGGTGACGACCACCTTGGCCACGTCATCGCGGCTCGGGATGTCGTACATCACCGGCAGGAGGACCTCCTCCATGATCGCCCGCAGGCCACGGGCGCCGGTGCCCCGGAGGATGGCCTGGTCGGCCACGGCCTCCATGGCGTCGTCGGTGAACTCCAGCTCGACGCCGTCCATCTCGAAGAGCTTCTGGTACTGCTTCACCAGCGCGTTGCGCGGCTCGGTGAGGATCTTGACCAGGGCGTCCTTGTCCAGCGACGTCACCGAGGCCACGACCGGCAGGCGGCCGATGAACTCGGGGATCAGGCCGAACTTGATGAGGTCCTCGGGCATGGTGTCGCCGAAGCTCTCGGCCGAGTCCAGGTCGTTCTTCGACCGGATCTCGGCGCCGAAGCCCAGCCCGCGGCGGCCGACGCGGTCGCCGATGATCTTCTCGAGCCCCGCGAACGCCCCCGCCACGATGAACAGCACGTTGGTGGTGTCGATCTGGATGAACTCCTGGTGCGGGTGCTTGCGGCCGCCCTGGGGGGGCACGCTCGCCGTGGTGCCCTCGAGGATCTTCAACAGTGCCTGCTGCACGCCCTCGCCGGACACGTCCCGGGTGATCGACGGGTTCTCCGACTTCCGGGCGATCTTGTCGACCTCGTCGATGTAGATGATCCCGGTCTCGGCCCGCTTGACGTCGTAGTCAGCGGCCTGGATCAGCTTGAGCAGGATGTTCTCGACGTCCTCGCCGACGTACCCGGCCTCGGTGAGCGCGGTGGCGTCGGCGATCGCGAACGGGACGTTGAGCAGCTTGGCGAGCGTCTGCGCCAGGTAGGTCTTGCCGCAGCCGGTGGGGCCGAGCATGAGGATGTTCGACTTCGCCAGCTCGACGCCGTCGCCGTCGGCCCCGCGGCCCTTGTCGCCGGCCTGGATGCGCTTGTAGTGGTTGTAGACCGCCACCGAGAGCGTGCGCTTGGTCTGGCCCTGCCCTACCACGTACTGGTCGAGGAAGTCGTGGATCTCGGCGGGCTTGGGCAGCTCGTCGAGCTTGACCTCACCGGCCTCGGCCAGCTCCTCCTCGATGATCTCGTTGCACAGATCGATGCACTCGTCGCAGATGTAGACGCCCGGGCCGGCGATCAGTTTCTTGACCTGCTTCTGACTCTTCCCGCAGAACGAGCACTTGAGCAGGTCACCGCCGTCACCGATGCGTGCCATGAGTGCAGACCCCAGTTCTCATCTAGCGCTACCCCGTCCGGCGTGCCCGGCAGGCGCGGCCATCGTGACCGTACCCGTCCGACACGTCCCGGCGGGAGCACCAGCTCCCGGGAGATTCGGCACGTGTCGGCGGGCGGTCGCGATCGGCGGATCGGCCCGTACCGAGCCGGCGCCGTCAGGCCGCGGAGAGCTTTCGGCTTTGGATGATCTCGTCGACGATCCCGTACTCCTTGGCCTCCTCGGCCGTCAGGATCTTGTCGCGCTCGATGTCCTCGCGCACCTGCTCGGGCGTGCGCCCACTGTGCTTGGCGAGGGTGGACTCCAGCAGCTTGCGCATCCGCGAGATCTCCGCCGCCTGGATCTCGAGGTCCGAGACCTGGCCGTAGAAGCCCTCGGTGGCGGGCTGGTGGATCAGGATCCGCGCGTTCTGGACCGCGAGCCGGCGCCCGGGGGTGCCCGCCGCGAGCAGCACGGCCGCCGCCGACGCGGCCTGCCCGAGGCAGACCGTCTGGATGTCGGGCCGGATGAACTGCATCGTGTCGTAGATGGCCATGAGCGACGTGAACGACCCGCCCGGCGAGTTGATGTACATGCTGATCTCGCGGTCCGGATCGGCCGACTCCAGGCACAGCAGCTGCGCCATGACGTCGTTGGCCGACGCGTCGTCGATCTGCACGCCGAGGAAGATGATGCGCTCCTCGAACAGCTTGTTGTACGGGTTGGACTCCTTGACCCCGTAGCTCGTGCGCTCGACGAAGGACGGCAGCACGTAGCGAGACGTGGGCATCTCGAAACTCACCGGGCACTCCCGTTCTCGCTCACCGCGTCCGGCAGCTGGCCGGCACGGGAGATCACATGGTCGACGAAACCGTATTCGAGGGCCTCCTGCGCGGAGAACCAGCGGTCCCGGTCGAAGTCGGCGACGATCTTCTCGACGGTCTGGCCGGTGTGCCCGGCGATCAGCTCGGCCATCTCACGCTTGTGGCGCTTGAACAGCTCCGCCTGGATGGAGATGTCGGACTCGGTGCCGCCCACTCCGGCCGAGGGCTGGTGCATGAGGATCTGGCAGTGGGGCAACGCGTAGCGCTTGCCTCGCGCCCCCGCCGAGAGCAGGAACTGCCCCATCGAGGCGGCCAGCCCCATCGCGTAGGTGGCCACGTCGCACTCGATGAACTCCATCGTGTCGAAGATGGCCATCCCGGCGGTGACCGACCCACCGGGCGAGTTGATGTAGAGCGAGATGTCCGCCGTCGGGTCCTCGGCGGACAGCAGGAGCATCTGCGCGGCGATGCGGTTGGCGATGTCGTCGTCGACCTGCTGGCCGAGCACGATGATCCGCTGCTGCAGCAGCCGCTCGTACACCGAGTCGGACAGCGTCATCGACGACGGCGCGCCGCCCCGCCGCATGGCCGCTCCCGCGGGTTCCTGCTGCTTCACGTCACCCTGCCTTCTCTTCTCTGCTTCTCTGCTCATCTGTGCTGGTCAGCTCGCGTGCTCTCGGTTCGACCCTACGCGGGCGGGCGGGAGACCCGCCGCGTGCGGCCCGGTTGTTCGCTGTGGGCGTGGAGCGATGTGGCGCGCTCAGCCGGAGCGGGGTGCCGGCTCCCCGCTCGAGGCGCCGGCAACGGTGTCCACATCGGATTCCGCCGCGGTGTCGCCGGCGACCTCGTCGTCGGACACCTCGGCCACGTCCGTGTCGTCGTCGTCGCCGAGCAGCTCGGACATGTCGACCGGGGATCCGGACGCATCGGTGACGGTGGCCGCCCGGACGGCCGCGATCAGCGCCTTGCTGCGCCGGACGTCCGCGTAGATCGCGCCGAGCTGGCCGGCCTCCTGGATCCGCTTCACGAACTCCTCGGGCGGCATCTGGTACTGCTGGGCCTGGAAGATGATCCGTTCCGTGAGCTCCTGGTCGTTCACCGCGACCTGCTCGGCGTCGGCGAGCGCGTCGAGGACCAGCCGGGTGCGCACCGACTTCTCGGCGTCGTCGCGGGCCTCGGCGTCGAACTGCTCGCGCGTCTTGTCCTGGCCCGAGAGGAACTCGGCGAACCGCTCCTCGTCGTGGTCGAAGCCGTGGACGGCGTCGTGCAGGCGGGAGTCGACCTCGGCGGTGACGACGCTCTCCGGCAATGGCACCTCGGTGCCGTCCACCAGCGCGTCGAGCACCCGGTCGCGGGCCTGCGTGACCTGCTCCATCCTGCGGACCCGGCCGAAGCGCTCGCGCAGGTCGGCGGTGAGCTCGTCGAGGGTGTCGAACTCGCTGGCGAGCTGGGCGAACTCGTCGTCGGCGGCCGGCAGCTCGCGTTCCTTCACCGCCGTGACCGTGACCGTGACGTCGGCCTCGGAGTTCGCGTGCTCGCCCGCCACCAACGTGGTGGGGAAGGTGGCCGACTCGCCCGCCGACAGGCCCTCGACGGCCTCGTCGATGCCGTCGATCAGCCCGCCCTGGCCGACCTGGTAGGAGAAACCGCTGGTGGTGGCCTCCTCGACGGGCTGTCCGTCCACGGTGGCGGAGAGGTCGATGAGGACGAAGTCGTCCTTGCTCGCGGGCCGCTCCACTCCGGTGAGGGTGCCGAAGCGGGCGCGGAGGTTCTCCAGCTGCTCGGCGACGTCGGCGTCGGTGACCTCGACGTCGTCCACCGTGACCCGCAGCCCGTCCAGCTCGGGGAGCGTGATGTCGGGCCGGACGTCCACCTCCGCGGTGAACGCGAGCTTGTCGCCGTCGGCGATCTCGGTGACCTCGATGTCCGGGCGCCCGATCGGGGTGAGCGCCTCGGCCGCCGTGACGGCCTCGGAGTACTTCGCCGGCACGGCGCCGTTGACGACCTCCTCGAGCACCACGCCGCGGCCCAGCCGGGCCTCGATGATCCGGGCCGGCACCTTGCCCGGGCGGAACCCGGGGACGCGGACCTGCTTCGCGATCTTCTTGTACGCGCGGTCGAAGTCCGGCTTGAGCTCGTCGAACGGCACCTCGACGTTGATCCGGACTCGCGTCGGGCTCAGCCGCTCGACGGTGCTCTTCACGGTGGGTGCTCCTCGGTGTGACGATCTCGGATGGCGGCAGTGCCGACCGCGTTCGACCGGATCCGCGGGCGCCGGCGCGAACAGCGCGCGGCCGGTCGTCCTCGCGAGTCTAGGCGAGACGCCGCAGCCGACGGCGCCCGCCCGACCGGCGCCCGGCCGGCGCCGTCGAGCAGCCCGCTCAGCGGCGCTCGACCCGCACGGCGGTGGCGGGCGGGGACACCACGTCGGAGAACGTCACGTCCACCGCCACCGGGCCGAGCAGCCCGCGCACCACGGCCCCGAGCTCCTCGGCGAGCAGCGGCAGCGGGATGCCGAACCGGGCGACGACGGCCAGCTCGACGGGCTCGTCGCCGATGCCGATCCGCACACCCACGACACGACGTCCGGGTAGCAGGGAGGCGACCGTGCCGAACGGCCCGCCGTCCAGGCGGGCCACGGCGGGGTGCGCGAGCACGGCCTCGGCCACCCGGCTCGCGTCGTCGGTGCCGGCTTCGGACATCGTCGCAGTGTAGATGCGGTGGTCCGGGCAGTGGTCGAGGCGATCCGCAGTGGTTCGCGGAGGTGCCGTGGTTCGCGGAGGTGCCGTGCTCCGGGAACGGTCAGGGCGGCTGCGAGGCGTCCTGACTGGCCGCGCGAGATGTCGGACAGGGCGTCGGCCGAGGACTACCGTGTGGCACGCCGGCTCGACGACGGGCGCCGGCGTCCCGCTCAGGCGAACGGAGTTCGGTGGCTGCGATCAGCGGCTGGGTGGACCGGGGACCGCCGGCCGAGCTCCCGACCCTCCCCCACCAGCTGCTCGACGAACCCACGCTGGTCGTGCGGGCGCAGGAGGGCGACGCCCGGGCGTTCGAGGCGCTCGCCCGGCGGCACCAGGCGGCGCTCTACCGACTGGCCGTGCGCGTGATGGGCGACCCCGGCGAGGCCGAGGACGCACTGCAGGAGGCCCTGCTCGACGCGTGGCGCCGGATCGGCCGGTTCCGCGCCGATGCGGCGTTCTCCACGTGGATGTACCGCATCCTCACCAACCGGTGTGTCGCCATGCTGCGCCGTCGCCGACCCGTGCCCGTCGAGGTGGTCGCCGACCGCGTGCCCGCGCCCGACTCCCCCGAACGCACCGCCGAGCTCGACGCCGGGATGGCCGCGCTCGGACGGGCCGTGCAGGACCTGCGCGACGACCTGCGCATCGCCTGGGTGCTGCGCGAGCTGGAGGGCCTGGGCTACTCGGACATCGCACACATCACCGGCGCGAGCGAGGATGCGGTGCGCGGGCGGATCCACCGCGCGCGGGTGCGGCTGGCTGGGGTGATGCGATCGTGGCGATGAGACCGCGAGCGAACGACCGTGCGGCCGGCAGCCCGATCGAGCCGTTGGCGTGCGGACGGGATGCCGCGACGGTGTGGGACCGCGCCAGGGCCGGGACGCCGCTCGACGACCACGAGCGGGGCTGCCCGCACTGCACCGCAGCGTTCGCCGACGCACGGAGCCTGGACTCGATCGTGCACCGGATGGCGGCGCAGGAGCTCGAACCGCCACCGTCGGTGTTGAACCGCGTCATGGGTGCCGTGCTGACCGACTTCCGCTCCCAGGACGTCCTCACACTGCCCTCGCCGCACGGCCCGGCCCGGCTGAGCCGTCCCGCCGCCGCCGCCGTCCTGCGGCACACGGTGGACCGGATGGTCGGGCTCCGGGCACGGAGCTGCCGCATCGAGCAGCTCGCGGAGGAGGGCGCACCGCCGCACGCCGCGACCGTGGCGATGACCGTGGCCGCCCGCTTCGGGGTCGACCTGGCGTCGGTCACGGCCCGGGTGCGCCAGATGGTGATCGCGGCGGGCGAGCAGGCGCTCGGGATGCCCGTGGTGCGGGTGGACATCGCCGTGGTCGACGTGTTCGGGGACGGGCCGACATGACCGAGCTGGCGAGGGGCCCGGTCGGCGGGCCCCCGGCCGTGCGGGTGCACGTGGGGGACGCGGTCCTCGCCAAGGTGGCGGCGCACACCGCCCGCGGGATGCCCGGCGTGGTGGCGTTGCGTGCGGACCTGGCCCAGGCCCTGCTCGGGATCGCCGATGCCGTGCTCGGGCAGGAGGGTTCCTGGTTGCCGGCGGACGGGGTGAGCGTCGGCGGGGACGCCGGATCCGTCGAGGTCTCCGTGACGATCGTGACGCGGCTCGGCCACAACTGCCGCGACCTGATCGGGAGCGTGCAGCGCGAGGTGGCCGCGGCGGTGGCCGCCTACACCGGCCTGGACGTCGCGGTGAGCGTCACCGTCGCCGAGGTCCTCCTCGACTGACCACGACATCTCCGGGTCGCCGGAGCGCGCGCTCGCTCAGCCCGCGCGCCGGTCCATCAGCACGCAGTCCTCGCACAGCCCGCCGCCGGGCACGCGGTAGTACAAGCAGCAGCTCCGTCGACGGAACGACCAGTGCCGGTCCGGGCCGACGGGCGGGCGCAACTTCCCGGTGCCGGCGAGTGGACCGGTCGCGAGGAGCCGCTCCGCCACCGCCGCGGCCCGGTCGGCCAGCGCCGGACGCTGCGCAGCCACCAGCCGCTTGCCGCTGGCGACCGCCGACGCCGCGTTCCCCCAGAGCACCCGGTCCGCGATCGGGACCCGCTCCCGCACCGCCGCGACCAGCGGGGTGAGCTGCTCGTCGACGACGGCGGCGGTGACGGCGTCGGCCGCCTCGTCGGCGTCAGGCACCGGAACGAGGGCGGGGTCGGCGCACCACAACGGCCACGGCCCGGACGCCGACGGCCTCCAGTGCAGGGCCCGGGCGGTCAGCCGGGGCAGCACCCCGTGCCCGACGACGGCCGCGAACGGTGCCGAGACCAGCCGCGCCGCGAGGCCCTGGAAGGCGATCGAGGCAGCCACTCGGTCATCGCTTCCGAGGGTTCGTCGCACGTGCGCGATCCGGTCGCGGAGCGGCTGCGGGTCGTTCCACAGATCGTCGACCGGCCGCCACGTCGGGTCGGCGACCTCGGCGGGATCGGTGCCGACGACGAAGAACGCCCCGAACCCGGCGACGTCGGCGAGCACCCCGCGCGCATCCACCCCGCCATCCTCCCCCGACGCATCGCGCGCGTCCGCCCGGCGGTGACGCAACACGATACCTGCGGTGCGGATCCCGGGGCGGCTCCGTAGCTGGTCACCGTGGTCACTACACGCATCACTGGCGAATCGTCGCGGTGGCGTGCGACATTGTTCTCCGCGATCCCGCACCCGCCGACGCGTGCGCTCGCACCCGCGTGTCACAGCAGGCCGACGCCCCACCACGGGCACCGGTCGTCGTGCCGGCGTCCGGGCGTTCACAACCGGGTTCCGGCACGGTGTCATGCCACTCGCCCGGGCAGAACTTTCCTGTCCGCCGGGTGTGCGGCTCGGTCCCCCGTCCACCCACCACATCGTCTCCGACGCCCACCGTCGGGTACTGCGACGACAGGAGGCTCCGTTGGCTGCCAACCCGCCGTCGAAGGGGCTCTACGCCGCCGACTTCGAGCACGACGCCTGCGGCGTCGCCATGGTCGCCGACCTCACCGGACGCCGCGATCACGGCATCGTGCGCAAGGCGATCACAGCGTTGCTGCGCATGGAGCACCGCGGCGCGCGGGGCAGCGAGGTGAACACGGGTGACGGCGCGGGCATCCTCATCCAGATCCCCGACGAGTTCTTCCGCGCGGTCGTCGACTTCGACCTCCCGGCCGCCGGCGCCTACGCCGTCGGCATCGCGTTCCTCCCCGTCGAGCAGGCCGACGCCGACGCCTCGGTGGCCGAGATCGACCGGCTCGCCGCCGAGGAGGGCCTCCGCGTGCTCGGGTGGCGCGGGCTGCCCGTCGACCCCGACGGCGCCGACATCGGACCCACCGCGCGTGCTGCGATGCCGTCGTTCCGCCAGCTGTTCGTGGCCGGGGTCGAGACCGGTGGCACGGATGCCGACCCGCCCTCCGGCATCGAGCTGGAGCGCCGCACCTACTGCCTGCGCAAGCGCGCCGAGCACGCCACGGGGGTCTACTTCCCGAGCCTGTCGCCCCGCACCATCGTCTACAAGGGCATGCTGGCCGAGCCGCAGGTCGTGGCGTTCTACCCGGATCTCGCCGACGAGCGCGTCACCAGCGCGCTGGCCGTGGTCCACTCGCGCTTCTCCACCAACACCTTCCCGGCGTGGCCGCTCGCGCACCCGTACCGGTACGTCGCCCACAACGGTGAGATCAACACGCTCCGCGGCAACCGGAACTGGATGGCCGCCCGCGAGGCCCTCCTGCGGTCCGACCTGATCCCCGGCGACCTCGAGCGGCTCAGCCCGATCGTCACACCCGACGCGAGCGACTCGGCCACGTTCGACGAGGTCCTCGAGCTGTTGCACCTCGGAGGGCGGAGCCTGCCGCACGCGGTGCTCATGATGATCCCCGAGGCGTGGGAGAACCACGCCGAGATGGACCCGGCGCGCCGGGCGTTCTACGAGTTCCACTCCACGCTGATGGAGCCGTGGGACGGACCCGCCCTCATCACGTTCACCGACGGCACCCTCATCGGCGCCGTGCTCGACCGCAACGGTCTCCGCCCGGCCCGCTGGTGGGTCACCGAGGACGGCACGGTCGTTCTCGCCTCCGAGGTCGGCGTCCTCGACGTCGAGCCGTCCGCCGTGATCCGCAAGGGTCGGCTGGAGCCCGGCCGCATGTTCCTCGTCGACACCGCTGCCGGTCGCATCGTCGACGATGCCGAGGTCAAGAACGCGCTGGCCGCCGAGAACCCCTACGCCGACTGGCTGCACGCCGGCCTCATCCGGCTCGACGACCTCCCGGACCGCGAGCGCGAGGTGCCCACCCACGCCGCGCTCACCCACCGCCAGCAGTCGGTCGGTTACACCGAGGAGGAGCTCAACGTCCTCCTCAAGCCGATGGCCGCCTCCGGTGCCGAGCCGATCGGCTCGATGGGCAACGACGCGCCACTGGCCCCGATCTCGGAACGACCGCGGCAGCTCTACGACTACTTCACGCAGCTGTTCGCGCAGGTCACCAACCCACCGCTGGACGCCATCCGCGAGGAGCTCGTCACCTCCCTGCAGAGCCAGCTCGGACCGGAGCAGAACCTGCTCGACGCCACGGCCGCCAGCTGCCGCACGATCGTGCTCCCGTTCCCGGTGCTCGGCAACGACGACCTCGCCCGGATCATCGGGGTCAACGACGACGGCGACTACCCCGGGTTCAGCTCCTACACGGTGCGCGGCACGTTCGACGCCGCCGAAGGGGGCGGCGGGCTGCGCCGTCGGCTCGACGAGATCCGCGCCGAGGTGTCGCAGGCCATCGAGGACGGCGCACGGCTGCTCATCCTGTCCAGCCGTGGGATCGACAGGAACCGCGCGTCGATCCCGTCGTTGCTGCTCACCGGGGCCGTGCACCACCATCTGACCCGCGAGCGCACACGCACGCGCGTCGGACTGATCGTCGAGTCCGCCGACGCCCGCGAGGTGCACCACATCGCGCTGCTGATCGGGTACGGCGCGGCGGCGGTCAACCCCTACCTGGCCATGGCCACCGTCGAGGACCTCGCCGAGCGGGGCGACATCCCGGGAGTGGACCCACCGACTGCGGCCAAGAACCTGGTGAAGGCGCTGGGCAAGGGCGTGCGGAAGACGATGTCGAAGATGGGCGTCTCCACCGTGGCGTCCTACACCGGCGCGCAGATCTTCGAGGCCGTCGGGCTCGGTCCCGAGGTCATCGAGGCCTGCTTCACCGGTACCACGTCGCGCCTGGGTGGCGTCGGCTTCGACGTCCTCGCCGAGGAGGTGCTGCGCTGGCACCGGCGGGCCTTCCCCCGCGACGAGGTGCGGGCCCACCACCGGTCGCTCGATGTGGGTGGCGAGTACCAGTGGCGGCGCGAGGGCGAGCTGCACCTGTTCAACCCGGCCACCGTCTTCAAGCTGCAGCACTCCACGCGACAGGGTCGCTACGACGTCTTCAAGTCCTACACCCGCGCCGTCGACGAGCAGTCGCACCGGCTGATGACGCTGCGCGGGCTCTTCACCTTCGCCGACAGCGGACGCCCGCCGGTGCCGATCGAGGAGGTCGAGCCGGTCGAGTCGATCGTCACGCGCTTCGGCACCGGCGCGATCTCCTACGGATCGATCTCGAAGGAGATGCACGAGACGCTCGCGATCGCGATGAACCGCCTCGGCGGCCGGTCCAACACGGGCGAGGGCGGCGAGGACTCCGACCGCTACACACCCGACCCCAACGGCGACTCCCGACGCAGCGCCGTCAAGCAGGTGGCCTCGGGTCGCTTCGGGGTCACCAGCGAGTACCTCGTGAACGCCGACGACATCCAGATCAAGATCGCGCAGGGGGCCAAGCCCGGCGAGGGCGGCCAGCTCCCCGGGAGCAAGGTCTACCCCTGGATCGCCGAGACCCGGTACTCCACGCCAGGGGTCGGGCTGATCTCGCCGCCGCCGCACCACGACATCTACTCGATCGAGGACATCAAGCAGCTCATCCACGACCTGAAGAACGCCAACCCGCGGGCCCGCATCCACGTGAAGCTGGTATCGCAGATCGGGGTCGGGACGGTCGCGGCCGGGGTGGCCAAGGCGTTCTCCGACGTCGTGCTCATCTCCGGGCACGACGGCGGCACCGGCGCCTCGCCGCTGTCGTCGATCAAGCACGCGGGCGGGCCGTGGGAGCTAGGACTCGCCGAGACGCAGCAGACGCTGTTGTCCAACGGGCTGCGCGACCGCATCGTCGTGCAGACCGACGGCCAGCTCAAGACCGGGCGCGACGTCGTCATCGCCGCCCTGCTCGGCGCGGAGGAGTTCGGATTCGCGACCGCACCGCTGGTGGTCTCCGGCTGCATCATGATGCGCGTCTGCCACCTCGACACCTGCCCGGTGGGCGTGGCCACGCAGAACCCCGAGCTGCGCAAGCGGTTCGACGGCCGCCCGGAGTACGTCGTCACCTTCATGCAGTTCATCGCCCAGGAGGTGCGGGAGTACCTGGCCGCGCTCGGCTTCCGCAGCGTCGAGGAGGCGGTGGGGCACGCCGAGGTGCTCGACACCGACGACGCCGTCCGGCACTGGAAGACGGAGGGGCTCGACCTCTCACCGATCTTCCACACCCCGAAGCTGCCGCCCGGCACCCTGAGGCACCGCACCCGGAACCAGGAGCACGGGCTCGAGAAGGCGCTGGACAACACGCTGATCCAGCTGTGCGAGGGCGCGCTGTCCTCGGGCGACCGGGTCCGGCTCGACCTGCCGGTGCGCAACGTCAACCGCACGGTCGGCACGATGCTCGGCTACGAGCTCACCCGCCGCTGGGGCGGGGAGGGGCTGCCGGACGGCACGATCGACGTCACGCTCACGGGTTCGGCCGGGCAGAGCTTCGGGGCTTTCGTGCCCAGCGGCATCACCCTGCGGTTGATCGGCGATACCAACGACTACTTCGGCAAGGGCCTCTCCGGCGGGCGGCTCACGCTGCGGCCCGACCCGTCCGCGCCGTTCGCGGCCGAGGACAACGTCATCGCGGGCAACGTGATCCTCTACGGGGCCACGTCCGGCGAGATCTTCGTCCGTGGCGTGGTCGGCGAGCGGTTCTGCGTGCGCAACTCGGGCGCGCTGGCCGTCGTCGAGGGTGTCGGTGACCACGGCTGCGAGTACATGACCGGTGGCCGTGTGGTCGTGCTCGGCGGGATCGGCCGCAACTTCGCCGCCGGGATGTCCGGCGGCGTCGCCTACGTCCTCGACCTCGCTCCCGGTAGCCAGGCCGGCGAGCGCGTGAACCCGGAGATGGTCGACATCGAGCCGCTCGACGACGACGACCGCGCCTTCCTGCGCGACACCGTCGAGCGCCACCACATCGAGACCGACTCGGCGGTGGCGCGTGCGCTGCTCACCGAGTGGGACGACGCCGTCGAGCGCTTCGGCAAGGTCATGCCCAAGGACTACAAGCGGGTGCTCCAGGCCCGGGAGGCGGCCGAGCGCGACGGCCGTGACGTCAATGAAGCCATCATGGAGGCGGCGCATGGGTGACCCGAAGGGGTTCATGACCACCCCCCGCCAGGCCCCGACGCGGCGCCCCGTCGACCTCCGCCTGAGGGACTGGCGCGAGGTGTACGAGGACTTCCCGCACGACCACCTGGAGAAGCAGGCGGGACGCTGCATGAACTGCGGCATCCCGTTCTGCCACGAGGGGTGCCCGCTGGGCAACCTCATCCCGGAGTGGAACGACCTGGTCTACCGGCGCGACTGGCGCGAGGCCACCGAGCGCCTGCACGCCACCAACAACTTCCCCGAGTTCACCGGCACGCTCTGCCCTGCGCCGTGTGAAGCCGCGTGCGTCCTGGCGATCAACAGCGATGCGGTCACCATCAAGCAGGTCGAGATCGAGATCATCGATCGGGCCTGGGACGAGGGGTGGGTTCCGCCCCAGCCCGCCGCCGTGCGGACCGGTCAGCGGGTGGCGGTCGTCGGATCCGGGCCGGCCGGGCTCGCCGCCGCGCAGCAGCTCACGCGGGTCGGGCACGACGTCGTGGTGTTCGAGCGCTCCGACCGGATCGGCGGGTTGCTCCGCTACGGCATCCCCGAGTTCAAGATGGAGAAGAAGCGGCTCGACCGCAGGCTGCAACAGATGGAGGACGAGGGCACGCGGTTCTGCCCCTCGGTCGACGTCGGGGTCGACGTCACCGTCGACCGCCTGCGCGCGGAGTTCGACGCGATCGTGCTCGCGGGCGGGGCCACGGCGTGGCGCGACATCCCGGTGCCCGGCCGCGAGGTCGAGGGCGTGTACCAGGCCATGGAGTTCCTGCCGTGGGCGAACCACGTGCAGCAGGGCGACATCGACGCGCCGCCGATCACCGCCGAGGGCAAGCACGTGGTGATCATCGGCGGCGGCGACACCGGCGCCGACTGCCTCGGCACCTCGCACCGCCAGGGCGCCGCCTCGGTCACCCAGCTCGAGATCATGCCCACTCCCCCGGAACACCGCACCGACATGATGCCGTGGCCCACCTACCCCATGGTCTACCGCGTGTCGTCGGCCCACGAGGAGGGCGGCGAGCGGCTGTACTCGGTGAACACCACCGAGTTCGTCGCCGACGGGGACGGGAAGCTCCGGGCGCTGCGGCTCGTCGAGGTCAGCCGCGACGAGAACGGTCGCTTCGTGCCGGTCGACGGCACGGAGCGGGAGCTGGAGTGCCAGCTCGTGCTCCTCGCGATGGGCTTCGTCGGGCCGGAGAAGGGCAAGCTGCTCTCCGAGCTGGGCGTCGAGCTCGACGAGCGGGGCAACGTCGCGCGCAACGCCGACTTCATGACCAGCGTCGACGGTGTCTTCAGCGCAGGGGACATGGGACGTGGGCAGTCGCTGATCGTGTGGGCCATCGCGGAGGGCCGAGCAGCGGCCGCTGGAGTGGACGCCTACCTCACCGGTCGCGACGTCCTCCCGCGCCCGATCGCGCCGACGGACCGTCCACTGGTCTGAACAGACGACAGTGCACGAGCAGCTCAGCGCTCGACGAGCTCCAGCTCGAACGCATCGTCGCCGATCCACACCCGGAGGCCGTCGCCGTCGTCGGTGATGTAGCCGTCCTCCTCCTCGCCGAGCTCGCGCGATGCGCCGAGAGCGCGGGCGTTCAGCTCGACCCGACCGTCGCCGAGGTCGCGGGGCCGGTACTCCCTGGCGAGCCGGGCGGTGCGGCTCTCCGCCGCGAGCCACGCCGCATTGTCCACGCCCACCTCGGCCACCCAGACGTCGTCGCGCATCCCCGCAGTATGGGTGCGCCACTGCGTGCCGGTCTCGCCTCGCCGCCATCCCGCACGCCGCCGTCCCGCGTAGGTTCGCGGCCGATGGACACCACGACGTTCGAGATCACCCACCGCACGGTCGAGGTCAACGGTCTGCGGCTGCACCTCGCGGAGGCCGGACCGCCCGACGGGCCTGTCGTCCTCCTCCTGCACGGCTTCCCGGAGTGCTGGTACTCGTGGCGCCACCAGCTCACGGCGCTCGCGGCCGCCGGCCTTCGCGTGGTCGCCCCCGACCAGCGTGGCTACGGGCGCAGCGACGCGCCGGCTGCTGTCGAGGCCTACACGATCCTCCACCTCGTCGGGGACGCGGTGGGCGTGCTCGACGTCCTCGGCACCGCGCGGGCGGTGGTCGTCGGGCACGACTGGGGAGCGCCGGTCGCCTGGCACACCGCGCTGCTGCGGCCGGACCGGGTGCGGGGCGTGATCGGGTTGTCGGTGCCGTTCCTGCCGCGCAGCGGTTCCCCTCCCACCGAGGGCCTCGCCGCGCGCCACGGCCCTGGCCACTACATGCTCCACTTCCAGATCCCCGGTGTCGCCGACGCGGAGCTGGCCGCCGATCCGCGCGCGACGTTCCGCCGCCTGCTCTCGCGGGCTTCGGGCGGCGCGACGCCGACCGACCTCATGGTGGAGCCGGGCGGCGGCTTCCTCGACGCCTGCCCCGAGCCCGGGCAGCTCCCGACGTGGCTCACCGATGTCGACCTGGACGTGTACGTGCGGGAGTACCGCGAGCGGGGCTTCACCGGCGGGCTGAACTGGTACCGCAATATCGACCGGAACTGGGAGCTGACGGCGGCGTGGAGCGGCGCGCCGATCACCCCGCCCGCGCTCTACGTGGTGGGTGACGAGGACCTTGTCGTGGCCGGGGTGCCGGTCGACGCGCTGGCGAGCACCGTCCGACGCTCGGTCGTCGACCTGCGCGACGCCGTCGTGCTACCGGGGTGCGGCCACTGGACCCAGCAGGAACGCCCTGCCGAGGTCAGCGCCCGGATCATCGACTTCGCCGCCTCCCTGGGGTGATCGAGCCCCGGGTCCGCGGTTACCGGATCAGAACGGTGGCGGATCGTCGCCGGTACCGTCGACGACCGCTGAGCGGGCCAGACCGATGTCGTCCCAGGGGGACGACGTCGACGGCGGCCCCTTCGCGGGGCGTGGGCGATCCGGCCGTACGTCCGGCCCGGTGGGCGGGCGGGCCGTCCGTGGTGGGTCGGGTCGGTAGTCGTGCGGCCAGCTGGTGTAGGTGTGCCCCGTCGGCGTGGTCCAGGTGAGGCGACCATCGTCGTGCAGGGTGACCTGCCAGCCGGCTCGGTGCTTGAGCGTGTGGTGGTGGGTGCAGCCGCCCCACAGGTTCGGCTCGCTCGTCGGGCCGTCGGGGAAGCGCACGGCGTGGTCGAGCTCGGCGTCGATGGCCCGGCGGCGGCAGGTGGGGAAGCGGCAGTGGACGTCGCGAGCCCGGACGAAGTCGGCCAGCGCCGCAGGCGGGTGGTAGGCGGTGCGGCCGTGGTCGAGCAGGGCGCCCGACTGCGGGTCGGTGACCAGGCGCCGCCACACGGCGTCCGCCGCGATCTCACGGGCGACGTCGGCCGGGATGGCGCCGTAGCCGACGAGCTCGCAGGGCTGGTCGTCGGCGCCGGTGAGCGTGCCGAACGGCATGACGACATGCACCAACGGCTTTCCCGGGGCGACCGGGCGGAGCACCGTCCGCCCGGGACCCGCGTCCTCCGGGCCGGCGCTCGGCGCCGAGCCGCTCTCCGCGACGCAGCCCCCACCGTCGGCAGGCTCCCTGTTCGGCTCGTCCTGCTCGATGGGACCCGACTGGTCCGGGACGATCGTCAGACCACCGGTGAGAAGATCGGCCAGGAGGTCGGCGCGACGGGCGTCCATGCCGCGGGGATCGTCGGCGCCGAGCCCCCGGGCGAGGCGGGTGAGCCACTGGTAGGCGGAGGTGGCATCCGGCGCGGAGAGCATGGCCCAGAGCGTCGCCATACCCTCGCTCTCCTGCCCGACGGACACCCGACGGTCCTTGCGCGCCTCTCGGTGCCGGGCGGCAGCACCCTCGGGGTCGGCCGCCAGCACCGCCCTGGCGAGGGCAGCACGCAGCTGCGCGGCGGTCTGCTCGGGCGCCCGCGCGAGAACACGATCCTGCACGTCCGCGGCGAGGTCGGGAGCGAGGAAGCAGGTGGCATCGGTGATGGCCCGCACCTTGGGGAGGTCGAGCCGACCCTCCTCCCATGCGATGAGCGTGTCGGGCAGTGTTCTCGCGAGCTGAGTGGCCTGCGCGAGCCGGCTCATCGCGGTGCCGCGGGACAGGTTCAGCGCCAGCCCGATCTCGTCGGGCGCGTAGCGGCTCGTGATCGCGGGCCGATCAGAGCTGATCGCCTGCGGGTCGTCACCGGGGCGGCGACGGGCGAACTCGGCCAGCAGGCGCGCCTGGCGCGCCGACGCCCACGATGCGACTCGATCGAACCCGACGATCGCGTCGACCACTTCACGGTCGTCGAGGGATTCGACGTCCAGGGTGGAGGTGTCGAGCTCCAGCGCCAGCCACCCGGAGGGGCGCATCTGCGCCGGTGAGTACGGCGGCTCGATACCGTCGGACGGCTTCAGGCACGAGTCGTCGAGATCACTGCGCCACTCGGGCAGCCACCACTCGGCGCCCTCCACGGGCGACTCGTCCACGGCGACCTGTTCGAACACGTGTTCGAGTCTACCAGCTCCTACCGATCCTCGCACGCACCCTGCGACGATCACCTGATGAGCGAGGTGCGGACCCACCACACCGCCGAGCTGCACGCGTCCACCCTCGACGCGGCCCGCAGCCTCCTGGACGGCGTCTTCGACGGGGGCCTGACCGACGACGACTGGGAGCACTGCCTGGGCGGGATCCACGCCCTCGCCTGGGACGGCGACGAGCTCGTCGGACACGCATCCGTGGTCCAGCGGCGCTTGCTGCATCACGGAAGGGCCCTGCGAACCGGCTACGTCGAGGGGGTTGGGGTACGGGCGGACCGGCGCCGCCGCGGGCACGCCGCCGCGATGGTGCGGGCGCTGGAGCGTGTGGTGCGGGGCGCGTACGAGCTGGGGGCCCTGGCGGCGAGCGACGACGGTGCCGCGTTCTACGCCGCACTCGGTTGGCAGCGCTGGGAGGGGCCGACCTACGCCCTTACCCCGGCCGGAGCCCGGCGCACTGCGGACGAGGACGGGTGCGTCTTCGTGCTGCCCGTGACCATCCCGTTGGACCTGACCGGCGAGCTCACCTGTGACTGGCGGGACGGTGACGTCTGGTGAGGAGGTCCGTCCGCTCGTGACGGCCGGCGTCCGTGCCGCGTTCCCCCCGCGGTTCGAACCGCCGCCCGCCATACTCGTCCTCCTGCCGGCACCGAGAGGCGACCCGATGACCAACCCCTTCACCACGGCGACCGAGCTGGCCGCGAGCATCCGTCGGGGGGAGATCACGTCGGCTGCGGCCCTCGAGGTGCAGCTCGCGCGGGTCGCGGCCGTCGACGGACCGCTGAACGCCGTGGTCACGCTGGATCCTGACGGGGCGCGGGCGGCCGCTCGTGCGGCGGACGATGCCCGCGACCGAGGCCTGGAGCTCGGGCCACTGCACGGTCTCCCGATGACGGTCAAGGACACGTGGGAGACCGCCGCGCTCACCACCACCGCCGGCGCGCCTGCGTTCGCGGACCACGAGCCGGCCGCCGACGCGGCCGCCGTCGCTCGGTTGCGGGCGGCCGGCGCCGTCGTGTTCGGCAAGACGAACACGCCGCTGATGGCGATGGACGTGCAGACCTACAACGACGTGTGGGGGACGACGAACAACCCGTGGGACCCGACGAGGACGTCCGGGGGCTCGAGCGGAGGCGCCGCGGTCGCCGTGGCCACCGGGATGACGCCCCTCGAGCTGGGCAGCGACATCGGCGGCTCGATCCGGACGCCCGCCGGTTACACCGGCGTGTACGGGCACAAGCCGTCCTGGAACGTGGTGCCGATGCGCGGCCACATCCCCGGCCCACCCGGGTCGCTGTCGGTCCCCGACCTCGGCGTGGGCGGACCCCTCGCGCGCAGCGCCGAGGACCTCGACCTCGCCATGAGCGTGCTCGCCGGGCCGGACGACTGGGACGCGACGGCGTGGCGCCTCGCGCTGCCAGGAGCCAGAGCGCAGAGCCTCGACGGGTTCCGGGTCGCGGCCTGGCTCGACGACGACGCCTGCCCGGTCGATCCCGCGGTGCGTCGTCGCCTCGAGGCGACGGTCGCGGCGCTGCGCGAGGCGGGAGTGGCCGTCGACACCGGAGCGCGACCGGCGCTGACCCTGTCCGATGCCGTCACGACCTACCTGCCGCTGCTCGGTGCCCAGATCAACGCGGGCCTGCCCGAGCACGTCTACGACGCTCTGGTCGCCGGCGCCGCGGCCGCGGGCGACGACCAGGATCCGGTGGCCCGCTACGCCCGGATGATGACGGTGAGCGCACGCGACCGCGCGATCATGAACGAGCGGCGGCAGCAGCAGCGCGCGGCGTGGAGCAGCTTCTTCACCCGCTTCGACGTCATGATGACCCCGATCACGGCGGTTCCGGCGATCCCGCACGACCACACCCACCCGATGGCGGCGCGAACCATCGCCGTCAACGGGGAGCAACGCTCCTACCTCGACCTGTTCAGCTGGATCGCACCGGCCTCGGCGGCCCTGCTGCCCGCGACCGTCGCCCCGGCCGGGCGCACGGAGGACGGTCTCCCGGTCGGTGTCCAGATCATCGGGCCGTACCTGGAGGATCGGACGACGATCGCCTTCGCGCGCCTGCTCGGCGAGGTCACCGAGGGCTTCGTCCCGCCGCCGTCGACGCCCTGAGGTGGAGCAGGGCGCGCTGCCGCCCGCTGCCGCCTTCGGGTCAGGGCCGGTGTGCAGGCGTGACCATCGACGTCACCCAGAGGTGGCCGAGCCAGGCCGCGTAGTGCTCGTCGGACCAGCCACAGTGCTCGACGAGGCTGTACCACAGCGACCCGTCGGTGGTGGCGAACAGGATCTCGCGGCATTCCTGCTCCGGTACGGCCAGCTCGCCGGTCGCCGCAGCCGCCGCGGCGTGCACGCCCATCGCGTCGAGCCGCGCGCGGTCGATCTCGGCGAGGAGTTCGGCGGCGGCCGGGTCGGTGCCGGCGGCGCCCTGCACGGCCCGACGCAGGCGAGCGGTGCGCCGCATGATGGCCGTGTTGACGGCGGCGAAACGCGTGAACCGGGTGCGGAGGTCGGGCTCGGCGAACACGGCGCGCATCTCGGGCCGCTCGAGGAGGTGCACGTCCTGCTCGTCGCCGCCGACCGCGACGTCCCACGCGCGGTGCAGCAGGGTGGGCTTGTTCCGGAATGCCGCGTAGACCGTCTCGACGGCGACTCCGGCGGCTCCCGAGATCTCGGCGATCGTCGTGGCGCCGTAACCCTGCTCGACGAACAGGTCGTGGGCGGCGGCGAGGATCCGACCGCGGTTCTCCTGCGCCTGCTGCCGGCGTCGGGTGGAGTCGTACCGCCTCTTGACGCCGCTCGCCATCTGATACATCCTCACTGTATTCGATCCATAGTTACTGCATGGAGATGGTGGAGATGGTATCCGAGGTCGACGAGTTCCTGGCCGCGATGCTCCCGCGCCAGTTGGCCGCCGAACACGCGCTCTGCCGCGGAGACGCCGAACCGCGCTCACGTACCTGGTCGCCCCACGACCCGGTGACCCTGTTCGGAGCCGCGAAGAGCCGACGCGGATGGGCCGAGGTCAGCGAGACGAACCGGTGGCTCGCCGAGCGCTTCTCCGACCTCCGCGACTACCGGTTCGAGCTCGTGGCCGCCGGCGCGAGCGCGGACCTCGCCTACACCGTCGGCTTCGAACACAAGACCGTCGTCGCCGACGGGAAGCCGGCGACCTACACCCTCCGGGTCACCCACATCTACCGCCGCGAGGACGGGCAGTGGCGCATCGTGCACCGCCACGGCGATCACCCGCCGAAGGCGGGCGCCGACCCGTTCGCCCCGTAGTCACGAGAGACCGATGGAGCGGGCGACGGGAATCGAACCCGCGTAGCCAGTTTGGAAGACTGGGGCTCTACCATTGAGCTACGCCCGCACTGCGCCGTACACCGGCCAGCGTAGCCGAGCCCTCCGCGCGACCCCGCGGCGTCCGCGCCGCCCAGCCGCTGGCCGCCCGCACGCTAGGCTCGTCCACGGTCCGTCGTCCGGCGAGGCCACGGGGTGTGGCGCAGCTTGGTAGCGCACTCGCTTTGGGAGCGAGGGGCCGTGGGTTCAAATCCCGCCACCCCGACGTTGTGATGTCGCGGGACATCGGGCACACGTGTCTCGCGACATCGTTCACGGTTCTTTTGTGGGGCTGGTGGTTCTTGCTAGCCCCGCCGACGCAGCCGCGGCAGGCTGTCGCCCGTGGACCCCGCGCCGACCAGCCCCACCCGACTGATCCCGTACGCCGGTGAGGTTCTCCGGGTACTGGGCGAGAGCGAGGGCCTCGCCTTCTGCGAGCTGACGGTGCCCCCGAACTTCGCCGGTCCGCCGGCCCACGTCCACCACGGGTTCGACGAGGCGATCTACGTCCTCAGCGGTGCGCTCACGATGACGACGGGGCGCAGTGACCCGCGGCCCGCGCCCGCCGGGACCCTCATCCTCGCTCCCCGCGGGATGCGGCACACCTTCGCCAACCCGGCCGACGAGCCGGCCGCCGTCCTCGGGGTCTGGAGCCCGGCCGGCGCCCTGAGCTTCATGGAGGAGATCGGGGCAGCTCTCCCCGCGTCCGGGCCGCCCGATCCGGTACGCCTCGCCGAGATCTACCGGCGCCACGACAGCGAGATCGTCCCCTGAACGCGGCACGACACAGGTTCAGGACCGCCACCCGTCCGCATCCGGTCGGAGAGATCACTTCCCGGACACCGTGTAGATGACGTGTGACACCCGGTCGCCCTCGATCGTCCGGGGGTCCTCCAGCCGCCGCTGACCGCCGTCGTAGCGGCCGAAGAACCTCCGGCCGGAGCCGAACACCATCGGCACGACGTTCATGTGCACCTCGTCGACCAGGCCGGCGGCGAGGGCCTGGCCGCCGATCTCGCCGGCTGCCACCGAGACATCACGATCACCGGCGAACGCCACGGCCTGCTCGACCGCGCTCGCGACACCGTCGGTCACGAACGTGAACGGCGCGTCGGGGAACGGCCAGTCCGTGGGCGCCTCGTGGGTCACCACGAAGACGTGCTCGCCGGTGGCGGGCACGCCACCCCAGCCGTTGGTCAGATCGAAGAGCCGCCGCCCGATGACGACGGCGCCGACGTTCCCCCATTCGCGGCGCACGTACTCCGCACTCGCCTCGCTCACGTGGAAGACCCGGTCCGGGTCCCCCAACGTGATGGCGACATCCCCGTTGTTGTACCAGTCGAACAATGCGCCGACGCGGTCGTTGTCGTCGGCGATGAATCCGTCCACGGAGACCACTGCCCCGACGATGACCCTGCCCATGACCTCTCCATTCCCTGACGTTCACCGGGCGAGCCCACGGCGATGGCGAACCCCGGGCAGTCACTCAGTGCGCGAAGAACTCGGTCAGCACGGGCGCGAGGACGTCGTCGGGAACCCCGTGCCACGCACCGGCCAGGCTCCGGTGGGAGCCGTGCGGTAGCTCCCGGGCGACGGTCGCTGCCATCCCGGTGAGGTCGTCACTGCTCCCCGCACTCTCGAGGACGAGGGTGGGGACGGTCACCGACGCCAGGAGCCGCCCGCAGGTCGCCTCACTGATCATGCTGTCGTAGACCAGCGTGTGCGCGACGGCCTCCATCGCCGACCAGGACGGGGACCCGCGCATCCCGGCGATCATATCGGTGGGGACACCGACGCTGGTGAGGAAGAACTCCACCGTGGCTCCGCGTTGTCCCACCGACAGCCGTTGGGCCAGCGCTGCGGTGAATGCCGCTTGCGACGAGCGATCCTCGTCGAACGCGACCGGTGGCTCGAGCAGCGCCATCCTCGGAATCGCGAGACCCCCCGCGGCGGCATGGAGGGCGACCAGCCCGCCGGACGAGAAGCCGTACAGGAACGCCGAGCCACCGGCGTCGTCGATCAGCGCGGCGAGGTCGTCGACCTCACGCTCGACGGCGTACGGCACCGTGTCGGTGCTACCCCCGCGACCGCGACGGTCGTACTGGTAGACCGTGAACGCGGGCGCGAGCAGGTCGATGAGCCCGCCGAAAGAGCTGAGGCCGCGGTAGTGCCCGGCGGCGTCCACCAGGATGAGACCTGGTCCGGTCCCGGTGCGCTCGAACTCGATCGTCGATCCGTCGAGCGAACGCACGCTGCCGATCGTCGCGTGCGTGGTGGTCATCGGAGTCCCTTTCCGGATGGGAGTTCTCGTCATCGCCAGACGGTGACGATGAGGGCGACGGCGGCCAGCTTGAGCAGCCAGTCGCCGGCGTGGATCGCGGCGAGCAGTGGGGGCACCCGCTCGTGGATGACGGATCCGAGCAGGAGGACGACCGGGAACGCTACCCACAGGCCGAACCCGAGAACCAGGGCCGGGCCGAGGGCGTCGAGGCCGAGACCGACGACCAGGGCGGCGACCGCGACGGCCACCACCAGGCTGCGGAGCAGCTCGAGGGCGATCGTCGCAGCTGCCGCCCCGCCGGGCTCGACGTAGGCCGGCGACAGCTGCGCCAACCGCGTTCCGGCAGCCGCGTAGTACGCCACGCTGATCCCGAACGCGACCAGCGTGGCCACCAGGACGGCGAGGACGTTCGGACCGGTCATCTCTCTTCTCTCCTCTCCTGTGGACGGACCGCGCTCGGCGGCTCGGATCGATGGCTAGCGGAGTCGTTCGTGCAGGTGGACGTGGACCGTGTCGCCCGGACGCTTGCCGATGGCCCGGCAGAGGTCGGCCTTCACCGGGAGCTTGTGGGTGCCGTCCCCGAGCGCCATGAAGGCGCTCCGGAAGGGGTGGCCCTCGACGGTGCCGCGGACCTTGACCAGCCCGCGCGTGCCGAAGAACTCGGCCGATCCGGCCATCACCACGTACGTCCAGCCGCCCGGACTCGGGCTCTTCTGCAGGACCGCGGCGAAGTCGTGGTCCATCATCCGCTGCTCGGCGCCGGATCGGGCCGTGCTGTCGGTGCTGCTCATCGTGGTCTCCTCCGCGCCGGCGCAGTGTGCGAGATCGGGGTCGTGGGAGAGCCCGGTGGGCGCTCTCACCGGGATGTCGAGACCAGGACGGCGGTCTCGACACAGCGGTAGCAGAATGTTCCGACGATTCCGGAGGCCAGTCGTGAAGTACCTGATCCTCGTCCTCAGCAACCCCCACTTCCTCGAGCGCTGGGACGGGCTCACCGACGCTCAACGCGAGGAGTTCGGGCGCGGCCACTTCGCGCTGACCGACGAGCTCGCGGCGTCCGGGGAGCTCATCGTGTCCGAGGGACTCGCCGACCCGGCGCTGGCCAAGCGCGTCACCGTCCGTGACGGCCGGACGACGACGACCGACGGCCCGTTCGCCGAGGTCAAGGAGCACCTGGCCGGCTTCTACCTCGTCGACTGCGAGTCGTCCGACCGGGCGGTGGAGATCGCCGCGCGGGTTCCCGGACGCGGTGTGGGGGCTGGTGGAGGTGCGCCCGGTGCTCGACATGAGCAGCTGGGACGTGTGAGCCACCCGAGCGGGGTCGAGGACCTGCTGCGGGAGCTCGCGCCGCAGGTCGTCGGCATCCTCGTGCGGCGCCACGGCCAGTTCGACGCCTGCGAGGACGCGGTGCAGGAGGCGCTCGCTGGCCGCGGCGCTCGCGTGGCCCACCGACGGGCTCCCCGCCAACCCGCAGGGGTGGCTGATCACTGCCGCGACGCGGCGGCTCATCGACACCTGGCGCAACGAGTCCGCGCGGCGGCGCCGGGAGGAGACCGACGCGGCGCTCGCCGCGCCCGAGCCCGGCCCGGTGTCCGGCCGAGGACGACACGCTGACGCTGCTGCTGCTGTGCTGCCACCCGTCGCTGACCCCGCCGTCCCAGGTGGCGCTGACGCTGCGCGCGGTCGGCGGGCTGACCACGGCCGAGATCGCCCGTGCGCTCCTCGTACCGGAGGCCACCGTGGCCCAGCGCATCAGCCGCGCCAAGGCGCGGATCAAGGCGAGCGGGGCCGAGTTCCGTGAGCCGCGCGACGCGGAGCGGACCGGCGGATACCCGCGGTGCTGCACGTGCTGTACCTCATCTTCAACGAGGGCTACACCGCCAGCTCGGGCCCGGCGCTGCACCGCGTGGAGCTCACCAGGGAGGCTCTCCGCCTCGCCCGCGCGCTGCACGCCCGCCTGCCCGACGACGGCGAGGTGGCGGGGCTGCTCGCGCTCATGCTGCTCACCGACGCCCGGCGTCCGGCGCGCACCCGCCCGGACGGCGCGCTGGTCCCGCTCGCCGAGCAGGATCGGGGGCTCTGGGACGCCGCCGCGATCGCCGAGGGCGTCGATCTGATCACGGCGACGCTGGCCACCGCACGCGCCGGGGCCCTACCAGCTGCAGGCCGCGATCGCCGCCGTGCACGACGAGGCGCCGCGCGCCGAGGACACCGACTGGCGGCAGATCCTCGGGCTCTACGAGCTGCTCGCCGCGCTCGCGCCGGGACCGATGGTCACGCTCAACCGCATCGTCGCCGTGGCCATGGTCCGCGGGCCGGTCGTCGCGCTGGCGCAGCTCGACGCGGCCGCGGACGACCCCGCCCTCGCCGGGCACCACCGCGTCGACGCCGTCCGCGCGCACCTGCTCGAGCGCACGGGGCAGCTCGACGCCGCGCGCGAGCACTACCGCCGCGCCGCCCAGCGCACGCTCAGCGTGCCCGAACAGCGGTACCTCCTCCAGCGCGCGACCCGCGGTCGACCCGCCCGCATCGGATCGTGGTGCGACAGATGAGTTGCCCGTCGCGGCTCGGTCTCCACACCAGGACGCTCCCGAGGCCGACGGAGGACCCATGACCACCATCCAGCCAGTGATCATCACCCCCGACCTGGATCGCCTGCTCGGGTTCTACACGTCGATCTTCGAGGCGGTGGAGACCTCCCGGGTACCCCAGGAGGGCGGCGGGACGTTCTACGTCGGCGTCCGGATCGGGGACTCCGACCTGGGCCTGGTCGCCGTCGCAGACGCCGAGACGGGCACCGCTGGCCGGATACTGCTCAGCGTGGACGTGGACGACGTCGATCGCGTCCTCGACCGGATCGAGACCCACGGTGGACGGACCCGCGGGCGGCCCAACGACATGCCGTGGGGCCAGCGGGTCGCGCACGTCGAGGACCCCGACGGCAACGCCGTGAACCTGACTCAGCCCATCTGACGGCGGCGCACCGCCGGATCGCGACAGCGCTCAGGCCGCCGCGTCCCACCGCCACTGCTCGGCCATCGCGTCACCGCAGTCCGGGCACGGCACCTGGCATCCGGAGACGGTCCCCAGCGGGAGCTCCGCATCGACGCTGCAGCCCGGGCAGCTCCACCATGTCGTGATCGTGAGATCCATGCTGCGAGGGTAAATGACACCCCTGTCATTTTCGCGTCGTGATCGCGCTCGACCACGCAGTTAACACCCGCTCCAGGCGGGCCGAGTGCACGACCGGGGGCAGGGAGATCCCCCGACTGCCCGACCGGCAGCACCGTCGGGCAGCGACTTCCCCCGCCCTGGCCGGTGGTGCCCCTCCATCCATCGGCCCCGGGTCCATGTCGGCGTGCCCGTCGGCGTGGGCCCGGCCGGGGCCGGGGCCCTGGAGGATCAGATCTCGTCCACCAGGTCGGCGATGGAACTCACCACGCGGCTCGGCCGGTACGGATAGCGGTCGATGTCATCGGCCTGCATGATGCCGGTGAGCACCAGCACCGTGCGCATCCCGGCCTCCAGCCCGGCGACGATGTCGGTGTCCATCCGGTCACCGATCATCATCGTGCTCTCCGAGTGCGCCTGCAGGCGGTTGAGTGCTGCGCGCATCATCAACGGGTTCGGCTTGCCGATGTAGTAGGGATCGGTGCCGGTGGCCCGGCTCATCAGCGCCGCGACGGCACCGGTCGCGGGCAGCACGCCGTCGCTGGACGGACCGGTCGGGTCGGGGTTGGTGGCGACGAAGCGCGCCCCGTCGCGGATCAGCCGGACCGCGGTGGTCACGGCCTCGAAGCTGTAGGTGCGGGTCTCGCCCAGTACCACGTAGTCGGGGGCGTTGTCGGTGAGCACGTAGCCGATCTCGTGTAGCGCGGTGGTGAGCCCCGCCTCCCCCACGACGTAGGCGCTGCCCTGGGGCCGCTGGTCGTCCAGGAAGGCCGCGGTGGCGAGCGCGGAGGTCCAGATGGACTCCACGGGCAGGTCGATCCCGCTGGAACGGAGCCGGAACTGCAGGTCGCGCGGGGTGTAGATCGAGTTGTTCGTGAGAACGAGGAACGGCGTGCCGGTGTCGCACAGCCGCGTCACGAAAGCGTCGGCGCCGGGGATCATCCGACCCTCGTGGACGAGCACGCCGTCCATGTCCGTCATCCAGCACTCGATCTGCTTGGGGTCGGGCACGGCGCGCAGCGTAGACGCGTAGCGCGAACGTCGCCGAGCGGGAACGATGCGCGTGCGATGGCCGTTCTCCGACCGAGCGGTCCGAGGGGAGTTGGTGGACGTGACCGGCACGATCCTCACCGTCGTCGTGCTCGCGCTGGTGGTCGTGGGTGTGGTCTGGTTGCTCCGCCAGAGGTCGGCCGCACAGGCCCGGGAGCTCGAGGACGCGAAGTCCGAGGCCCGCCGCTGGGTCGAGCGGCTCGGCGGGCAGGTGCTCAACCTCGTGGGTTCCGACGAGGCCTCCAAGCAGGCTCTCGCCGACGCGGCCGAGCGCTACACCGCGGCAGGTTCGCAGATGGACCAGGCCCGCAGCACGGTCCAGGCCCGTCAGGTCACCGAGACGGCCTACGAGGGGCTCTACTACGTACGCGCGGCACGCACCGCGATGGGTCTCGATCCCGGTCCGGACCTTCCGCCGCTGCCCGGCCAGCAGCGTGCGGGCGCGGTCAGCGAGGACCGCGAGGTCGAGGTGGAGGGCCACGCCTACAGCGCCTCCCCCTCGCCGTCGCGCCGCAACTCGCACTACTACCCGGGCGGCACGGTCGCCGGGCGCCCGGTGCCGCAGGGCTGGTACTCCGAGCCGTGGTGGCGGCCGGCCCTGGCCGCGGGCGCCTGGGGCGTCGGCTCGGCGCTGCTGTTCACCACCATGTTCTCGGGGATGTCCGGTGTCGCCTACGCCGACGGGTTCGCCGACGGCGCCGCCTCCGACGACGCCCAGGGTGACGTCGGGGCAGATGCCGGTGGCGACGGCGGTGGGTTCGACGGCGGCGGGGACTTCGGCGGTGGCGACTTCGGGGGCGGTTTCGGCGGCGGGGACTTCTGACTACGCACGTCGTCCGGCAGAACCGGAAGTTTCGGTAGTCGCTACCGATGGGACGCGGGCGCGGCTCAGCTAGGACGGTGGCATGAAGACTGCACACGACGCGCGTGTGGCGCGCTACGCCTGGTTCCTGAACCTCATGGCCACGGGCACCCTCGCCGAGTTCGAGGCGATCGTGCACCCCGACGCCCGCAACCTGGAGGACGTGTCCGAGCCACCGGCCAGCCGGGGCCGCGGAGCGGCCGCGTTCCACGCCACCGCGCTCTGGCTGCGCGCGGCCTACTCGGACCTGAACTGGACGGTCCACGAGGTCGTCGAGCAGGACGACCTCGTCGTGGTGCACGCCACGATGTCCGGCCGGCAGACCGGCACGTTCGTGGCGTACGGCCCGGACGCCCGTCCCGCCCAGGCGTTCCCGGCCACCGGACGGACGTTCGCCACCACCCAGACGCACTGGTTCCGCATGCGGGACGGCCTGTGCATCGAGCACTGGGCGAACCGCGATGACCTGGGCACCAGTGCCCAGCTCGGGTGGACGCCGCCCTCACCGCTCTACCTCGTGCGGATGGCGCTCGCCACCCGCCGCGCCCGCCGGGAGGCGACCGGTTGACCGATCCCGCCGCTCGGGTCGCGCGCTTGGCCGATGGGTTCCTGGCCACGCAGCTGCTGCACGTGGCGGTCGCACTCGGCGTCCCCGAGGTGCTGGCGGTCGGCCCCGCGTCGGCCGAGGAGCTCGCGACGGCCGTGCACGCCGACGCCCGCGCCCTGCACCGGGTGCTCCGCGGGCTCGCCGCCGAGCAGCTGCTCGACGAGCTTCCCGGCGGCCGCTTCGGCCTGACACCCGCCGGTGCGCTGCTGGTCGATGGTGCGCCCGGCTCGATGCGCGGGGCGGTGCTGGCGCGTGGCCGGCTCTACTACGGCGCGCTGACCGGCCTGCTCGACGCGGTGCGGACCGGAAGCACCTCGTCGTTCGAGCTGGTGCACGGCGAGTCGTTCTTCGACCACCTCGCCGCCCGACCCGCCGACTCGGCCGCGTTCCAGGCGTCGATGACCACCCGGTCGACGCGGGAGGCCGCGGCGGTGGTGGCCGCCTACGACTTCGGACGGTTCCGCCGGCTGGTGGACGTGGGCGGGGGCTCGGGCGTCCTGCTGGCCGCGATCCTCGCCGCCGTCCCCGACCTCGACGGGATCCTGTTCGACCGTCCCGAGGTGGCGCAGACCTCGACCTTGTCCGCCACCGGCGGCGACTTCTTCACCGAGGTACCTGCCGGTGCCGACGCGTACCTGCTCTCGCGCGTCATCCACGACTGGGACGACGCTGATGCCGTCCGGATCCTGCGCACCTGCCGGCGGGCGATGCCGGTGGGTGCCGCCCTGCTGCTCGTCGAGGCCGTGCTGCCGGAGCGGGCCGTCGACGATCCGGCCGCGATCCGGATGGACCTGCACATGCTGGCGCTGCTGCGCGGCCGTGAGCGGACCGAGGCCGAGTACGCGGCGTTGCTCGACGTCGCCGGGTTCGCGCTGACCCGGGTGGTACCGACCGGTGCCGGGGTGCACGTGCTCGAGGCGGCCGCAACGGGAGCTGATCACCGACCCGGGACCCGCGCCGGGCAGTGATCGCCGATCTGGGACCCGGGCTCGGCAGTGATCACCGATCCGGGAGCCGCACCGACCGGTGATCACCAGCTCGGGACCCTCAGCCGTGGATATCGCCGTTCCCGGTCCCCGGACGACGATCGGGGCATCGACACCGCCCCCGGCCCGCTGCACTCCGGTCCGTACCGCGGCCGAGGGCGGGGCGGTGACCGTCGGTCGCCGCGCGCCTCGACCCGGGAATCTCGGTAGTCGTCACCGATTCCGGCCGGCCTCGCCACGGATTGGATGGTTCCCATGACATCGATCGAGATCACCCGTCGCGGTCCGGACGAACCCGTGCCGGACCTGATCGACTACCGCATCGTCCACCGCGCCATGACCGTGGACCTCGATCGGTTGGCCACCGCCGCCGCCGAGCTGGTGGACCGGCCCGACCCGGCCCGCATGTCCGCCCTGCGCTACTACCTCGGCGCCGTCTCCGGCGAGATCGAGAGCCACCACCACGTCGAGGACGACGACGTCTGGCCGTTCCTGGTGGCCGTGGCGGCGGAGCGCGCGGAGCTCGTGCCGCTGACCGACGACCACGAGCGGCTCGACCCGTTGCTGCACCGCGCCCGTGAGCTCGCCGCGCGCACCCGCTCCACCCCGAGCTCGTCGCCGTCCTCCGCGAGATCACCGACCTCCTCGTCCGGCACGTCGCCGACGAGGAGCGCGACGTGTTCCCGCTCATCACCGAGTTCGTCCGCGTGGAGGACTACGAGCGTCTGCAGAAGCGCTTCCGGGACAACCTGCGGCCGAGCCTGCTGCCGTTCCTCGTGCCGTGGGCGGTCCGGCACGCCACCCCCGAGGAGCGACCGTCGCTCATCGCGGACGCCCCGTGGCCACTGCGCGTCCTGCTGAAGATCTTCGAGCCGCGGTTCCGGGCTCGGGAGGAGCTGTTGTTCGGATGACCGGAACGACCCAGATCGACCCGTTCACCGCCGTCGCCGACGGCGTCCGGCACGCGGCCTACGACAGCCTCGCCGCGCAGGGCCCGGTGCACCGGATCCGGCTGCCGCACGGGGCCGACGGTTGGCTCGTGACCGGATACGACGCGGCCCGCGCCCTGCTGACCGACCCGCGCGTCGTGAAGGGTGGCCCGGGGCACGGTCCCTTCATCGCCGAGCTACCGTCGGCCGTCGCCTCGGCGATCGACCACCACATGCTGGCCCTCGACCCGCCCGACCACACCCGGTTGCGCCGGCTGGTCTCGGCGGCCTTCACCCGGCGCCGCTCGGAGCGGCTGGCCCCGCGCATCGAGGCGCTCACCGACGAGCTGCTCGACGGGCTCGACGGCCGGGACGAGGTCGATCTCATTACGGAGTTCGCCTACCCGCTGCCGATCACCGTGATCTGCGAGCTGCTCGGGATCCCCGAGGGCGACCGCGCCGAGTTCCGGTCGTGGACCGGGCCCCTCGTCGCGGGCGCGCTGGCGGGGTTCGATGCCTACTCCGCCGCGGCGACCGCGCTGGTGCACTACGTCTGGGACCTGTTGGCGCGCAAGCGGTGGCGAGCCGGCCGACGACCTGCTCTCCGCGCTGGTCGCCGTGCACGACGACGACGGCGACCGCCTCACGCAGGACGAGCTGACCTCGATGGTCTACCTGCTGCTGCTCGCCGGGCACGAGACCACCGTCAACCTCATCGGCAACGGGGTGCGGGCGCTGCTGACCCACCCCGACCAGCTCGCGCTGCTGCGCGCGGAGCCCCAGCGGATCGGGGCCGCGGTGGAGGAGCTGCTGCGCTTCGACGGCCCGCTGCAGTCCGCGATCCCGATGCTCGCCGTCGCCCCGGTCGAGATCGGCGACGTGACGGTGCCGGCCGGCGAGGTGGTCGTGATCTCCTTGTTGGCCGCGAACCGCGATCCGGCGCGCCTCCCCGACGCCGACCGGCTCGACGTGACCCGCCCCGACACGTCGCAGCGGGGGCACCTGGCGTTCGGGCACGGCATCCACCACTGCCTCGGCGCGCCGCTGGCCCGGCTGGAGGCCCGGATCGCACTCGGCGCGGTGATCGCCCGGTACCCCCGACTGCGGCTCGCGCTGCCGGCCGCCGAGCTGGTACGAACGCCGGGCCTGCTGATGAACGGGCTGGTCGAGCTGCCGGTCCGGCTGCGATGAGGAGGTCGCGATGACCACTGTGGACGGCGATGTGGACGGCGCTGAGGCCGGTAGGGCGGACGGCGGCCTGGACGACCGCGTGCGCGCCGCGCTGATCCGGCACTGGGAGTTCGGGGGCTCCGACCAGGACATCGCCCACGAGATCTACGCCGAGGACGCGATCCTGGAGTTCCCGCAGTCCGGCGAACGGTTCGTCGGGAAGCGGAACTTCCAGGAGTGGCGGGAGCAGTATCCCGCGGCGCTGGAGTTCGTGATCCGCAGCATCCGTGGCGGCGGTGACCTGTGGATCGTCGAGAACTCGATCAGCTACGACGGCGGCGAGCCGCAGTTCACCGTGAACATCCTCGAGTTCCGCGACGAGCTCGTGGTGCACGAGACGATCTACATCATGCCCGGGTGGGAAGCGCCGGACTGGCGTGCACCCTGGCGGGAGGAAGCCCGATGACCAGCACGATCACCGTCTCCGACGACCTGAGGCTCGCCCTCGACCGCATGGCCGATGGCCTCGCGGCGATGGGCTCCGGCGACCCGGGCCCCTACGCCGCCCTATGGGAGCACGGGCCCGACGTCACGCTCTTCGGCGCCTGGGGTCCGATCGAACGCGGTCACGACGCCGTCACGACGACCTTCGAGTGGGTCGGCAGCCGGTTCTCCGATGGTGCGCTGGTGCCGCGGCTCGATGTCGTCCACGCCGACGGCACCGTCGCCGTGACGGTCGGCACCGAGGAGGGCGTGGTGCGCGTCGACGGGGGCGAGCCGCGACCGATGCGGCTGCGCGTCACGCACGTGCTCCGTCGGGTCGACGGCGAGTGGCGCCTCGTGCACCGCCACGCCGACTTCCCCCCGCCGGACCAGCGCCGCTCGTGACGACGTTCGTGCTGGTGCACGGCGGATGGCACGGCGGGTGGTGCTGGCGCCGGGTGGCGCCGCTGCTGCGGTCCGGCGGTCACGAGGTGCACACGCCGACGCTGACCGGACTCGGCGTGCGCACCCACCTCGGCCGGCCCGACACCGGTCTGACCACGCACGTGGAGGACGTCGTCGCCGTGCTGGAGCTCGACGACCTGCACGACGTCGTGCTCGTCGGGCACAGCTCGGCGGGGGCGGTGATCGCCGGCGTCGCGCAGCGCTGTCCCGAGCGGCTCCGCGAGCTCCTCTACCTCGACGCGTTCGTCCCGGCGCCCGGGCAGTCGGTGATCGACCTGCTGCCTCCGCAGCGCGCCGAGCACTTCCTCGGCTCCGTCGACGACATCGGCCGGATCCAGCTGGACTACGACCTCGCGATGGACGGCTGGGCGATCACCGATGCCGCCGACCGGGCCTGGGTGCGGCCGCGTCTGCGCCCCCATCCCGTGCGGGCCCTGACCGACCCGCTGCCGCCCGATGCGCTGCCCGACGTGTCGCGACACTTCGTCCACTGCACCGTCAAGCCCGGCGCGGACAGCTTCGCCGGGTTCGCCGCGGCGGCCGGGGACGATCCGTCCTGGCGTCTCGACACGCTCGCCGCCGGACACGACGCGATGATCACCACGCCGCGCGAGGTCGCGGCGGTCCTGGGAGGCCAGGCGTGATCACCCGGCCCGTCAGGAAAGCCACGTTGCTGTCCTGAGAGGGCAGTAAAGTGGCTTTCCTGCCCTGAGGGAGTGCGCGCAACCGCTCACGCCGACACGGCCGGCTGGCAGGTCGGGCACCAGAACAGGTTGCGGGCGAGGTGCTTGTGGTGCGCGATCGGCGTTCCGCACACCAGGCACGGCTGCCCGGTACGCCGGTAGGCGTAGACCCTCCGCGCGCACATCGCCCCGCCGTCGGCCGGGGCGAGCAGGCGGGGGTCGTGCTCCGGCCGCAGCGTCTCGATCTTGCCCCGCTGCACGCCCGCACGCAGCATGGCGACGAGATCGGCCCACAGGACGTCCCACTGCTCGCGGGACAGCGCCTTCCCGGGCAGCTGGGGATCCAGGCCGTGCCGGAACAACGCCTCCGCGCGGAACACGTTGCCGACCCCGGCGATCACCGTCTGGTCCATGAGGAGCGTCGCCAGGGGCGCCCGTGAGCGGGAGATCCGGGCCCAGGCGCGGTCGGCGTCGGCGTCGGCGCGCAGCGGGTCCGCGCCGAGCCGCGTGTGGATCGCCTCCTCCTCGGCGTCGGTGATCAGCTCGCACGCCGTCGGTCCGCGCAGGTCGGCGTAGTGCGTCGCGCCGACCATCCGCATCCGCACGAGCCCGCGCGGGCCCTCCAGCGGGAGGCGGACGTCGCCGAAGCGGCCGTAGAGCCCGAGGTGGACGTGCACGACCAGGTCCGGGCCGTAGCGCAGGAACAGGTGCTTGCCGTGCGCCTCGACGGTCTCGAGCACCCGCCCGTCGACGATCTCCGCGCTGGTGGAGAACCTGCCCTGCGGGCTCGAGACGGCGACCGGTCTGCCCGCGTAGCGGCGGCGGTGCTGGCGGGCCAAGCGGTGCAGCGTGTGGCCTTCGGGCATCGCTAGCCGGGCTCGGGGATCTGGTCGGGCGGCAGCGGCGGGGGCGTGCCGGTGCGCTCGTACTGCAGGAGCAGGTCGATCCGCCGCTGGTGGCGCTCGCCGTGCGAGAACGGCGTGCTGACGAAGGCCTCGACGAACCCGGTCGCGTCCTCCAGGCTGTGCATCCGCGCCCCGACCGAGACGACCTGCGCGTCGTTGTGCTGGCGGGCCAGCGTGGCCGTCTCGAGGCTCCACGCCAGCGCGGCCCGCACCCCCGGCACGGCGTTGGCCGCCATCTGCTCGCCGTTGCCCGATCCGCCGATCACGACGCCGAGGCTGTCGGGGTCGGCGAGGGTGCGGCGGGCGGCCTCCACGCAGAACGGCGGGTAATCGTCGTCCGGGTCGTAGTGGGCCGGGCCGACGTCGATCGCCTCGTGACCCAGACTGGTCAGGTGCGCGACCAGGTGGGTCTTGAGCTCGAAGCCGGCGTGGTCGGAGCCGAGGTAGACGCGCACGGTGGACGATCCTGCCCTATCGCCGCCGTCGCGGGGGTCGACGGGGTTCCGGGCGGCTGGGTGGTCGCCCGGGTGGTGCCGGGCCGCGTCACGTGGTCGGTGGTCTCGGACGCCGCCGCGGTGCTGGCGGCCACGGCCGGTTGTGCGGCGGTCGGCGTGGACATCCCGCTCGGACTGCCCGCCGGATCGGCCCGGCGAGCGTGCGACGACGCGGCGGCTCGGGCACTCGGACGGGCGCGGTCGTCGGTGTTCCCCGCGCCCCCGCGGGAGGTGCTCGACGCGCCGACCCACGTCGCAGCGTGTGCGGTGGCGCGCGCGCTCACCGGCCGTGCGATCAGCCTGCAGGTCTTCCACATCGGGCCCAAGATCCGCGAGTGGGACGCCCTCGAGCGGCCCGATCACGTCATCGAGGTGCACCCCGAGCTGTCGGTGCGGGCACTCGCGCCGGACGTCGCGTTCGCACCGAAGCGGACCGCCCGCGGTGCCGGGCAGCGGATCGCGGCGCTGGCCCGCTGGGTCGACCCCGCCCGCGCGCTGGCCGATCTCCCCGGCGGAGCGCGCCTCGACGACGTGCTCGATGCGCTCGCCGCGGCCTGGTCGGCGGCGCGCTGGGTGCGCGGCGAGGCCGATGTGCTGGGTGCCGAGGTCGACACCCGGGGCCGTCCGATCCGGGTGGTCGTCTGACCCGCTCTCGACGGGAGCGGGTCAGCGCCGGCCACCGCCGAGGAGGCCTCCGAGCAGGTCGCTCAGGTCCGGCCCGCCCGACCGGCCCGCGCCGCCGCCCCCGCCGAGCACGCCGCCCAGCAGCCCGCCCAACACGTCGCCGATCCCGCCACCGCCGGCCGGGGCGTCGGCCGGCACCGCGGCGCCGCCCCCGATCTTGCGGGCCAGCCACGCCATCACGATCGGCGCGAGGATCGGCATCAACTTGGCGATCAGGTCCTGTCCGCCGACCCCGCCGACCCCGCCCAGCTGGTGGACGACCTGGTCACGCTGCCCGCCGAACACGTGCCCGACGATCTTGTCGCCGTCGGCGGTGTCGACCTGCCCGAGGTCCACTCCCCCGTCGACCAGCGAGCCGTCGTGCTGCTCGACGGCCCGCGCGAACGACGACGCCCCGCCCGGATCGTGGGTGTTCGCCTGCATCCCGCCGAGCAGGGCGGGCACCGCCTGCCGGGTGGCTCGCTCCGCGGTGGCCTCGTCGACCCCCAGCTCGCCCGCCAACCGGTCAAGAGGGATCTGGGACATGATCTCGTCGACCGGACTCATCGCTGACCTCCCGCGTGGCGCCGCTCTGCCGGCGGCGGACGGAAACGGATCTTCCTGACGAGGGCGAGCGGCGTCCTCGTCCTCGTCGGCGTCCTCGGGCGCCGGAACGTCCTCGGTGTGGGTGGCCGGACCGGCGGGCTCGTCGGCGTCCGGATCGGGCACCGTCGCGTCCGGCGTTTCCGCGCCCGGCGTCGCCACGACGGTCTGGACGGTCTCGAGCGGCGGATCCACCCGCGGGGCCGGGCCGCCGGCCGCCCGCGCGTCGGTCCGCTCGGAGAGGTACCGCAGCACGACCGCCCCTCCGGCGGTCACGGGCACCGCGAGGAAGGCTCCGGCGATGCCGTACAGGGTGCTGCCGGCCGTGACGGCGAGCAGCACCACCGCGGCGTGCAGCCCGAGGCTGCGCGACTGCAGGATCGGCTGCAGCACGTTGCCCTCGATCTGCTGTACCGCGAGGACGATCGCCAGCACGATGAGCGCGGCGGTGAACCCGTTGCTGACCAGGGCCACCAGCACGGCGAGGGCGCCGGCCACGACCGCACCGACGATCGGGATGAACCCGCCGAGGAAGGTGAGGACCGCGAGCGGCAGCGCCAGCGGCACCCCGACGATCAGCAGTCCGGTGCCGATCAGCACGGCGTCGGCCAGGCTGACGAGCGCCTGGGTGCGGATGAACCCGCCGACGGTCTTCCAGACGCGCTGCAGGACCTCGGCCAGGTGCCCGCCGGCCCCGTCGCCCGCCACTCCGCGCAGCCACGGCAGGAACCGCGGCCCGTCCTTCACGAACAGGAACGCGAGTACCAGCGTCAGCAGGGCCGTCACCAGCCCGGACGCCACTCCGCCGAGCCCGGTGAGGACACTCGACGTGATCGTCGACACGCTCTGCTGGAGTTGGCTCGTCACCTGCTGCAGGGCCGCGTCGAGCTGGCTCTGGGCCAGGTTCAGCGGCGGACCCGACAGCCACTCCTGGATGGACTGGATCCCGCGCGACGCGCTCCGCGCGATCTCCGGGATGCTGCTCGACACCGACGTGCCGATGAGGGCGACCAACCCCGCCAGCAGCAGGAGGCTGCCGAGCACCACGGCGGCCGCGGCGAGCGCCGGTGGCCAGCTGTGGCGCCGCAGGAACGCCGTGGGCGGCCACAGCACCGTCGCGAGGATCACCGCCAGGAACGTCGGGAGCACGATCGACCACAGCTGCGCGATCAGGAGCCACACCAGGACGGCGCCCGCGGCCACCAGCAGGACGCGCAGGCTCCACCGCGCGGTCCAGGTCAGCCCCTCGCCGATCGCCGCCCCGCGGCCCCGTTGGGGCCGGTCCGTCGTCGTCACGACATCTCCTCACCAGTTCGTCGGCACCGCACCGCCCGATCGGCGTCCGATCGCCCAGCCGTACCCGCTGATCAGCCTCCCAGACACCGCCGACACGCCGCGTCGGGCCGTGCCCGGCCGCCTACCATCGCGTGCGTGACCCCGGCCGGCGATGGTGCTGCGGGCGCCGACGACGCCCGGGTCGGCGAGGGTGCTCCCACTCCCTGTGGTGCTCCCGCCGGCGACGGGCCCGCCGGGGTGGTGCTCGCCGGCGGCCGCTCGTCGCGGATGGGCGAGCCGAAGGCGGCGCTCGAGTGGCACGGCTCCACCCTGCTCCGACGCACCGCGAGCCTGCTGACCCGCACCGTCGACGGTCCGGTGGTGGTCGTCCGCGCGCCGGGGCAGGACCTGCCGCCGCTGCCGCCGGGTGTCGAGGTGGTCGACGATCCGGTCGAGGGGCGGGGACCGCTGCAGGGCATCGCCGCCGGACTGGCGGCCGTCGGCGACCGGGCCGAGGTGGCGTTCGTCTGCTCCACCGACCTGCCCTTCCTGCACCCTGCCTTCGTCCGCCGGGTGCTGAGTGACCTCGGCCCCGACCTCGACGTCGTCCTGCCCGTCGCGCGCGGGTACCCGCAGCCGCTCGCGGCCGCGTACCGCACGGCGCTCGCCCCGCGCGTCGTCGCACTGATCGCTGCCGGCCGGATGCGGCCGGCGATGCTGTTCGAGGACGTCCGCGTGCTGCGGCGCGACGACGCCGCGCTGCTCGCCGACCCCGCGCTGGCGGCGAGCGACCCGGCCCTGGACTCACTGCTCAACGTCAACGAGCCCGACGACTACGCGGAGGCCCGCGACCGGCCCGCGCCGCCGGTCACGGTGCAGCGCTACGGCGCGCTCGCCTCCGGCGGGCACCGGGGGCCGCGCGTGGTGCACGCGGCCACCCTCGGCGCGGCCGCGTCGGCCGTCGGGCTCGTGCTGGACCGGCACGTCGTCGCCGCGCTCAACGGCGACCAGATCAGCCGGGACGCCGAGCTGCCGCTGGTGGCCGGGGACGCGGTGGCCTTCCTCTCGGCCGACGCGGGAGGATGACGCCGGATCTCCGGTCCCCGGGTCGCGGAGCCCGTACACGTTCCGGGTCGCGGAGCGCGTGATCGACGTTCGGGGACGCCGCGCTGCCGATGATCTGCGTTTGGGGACCCGGAGCCGCGGATGACGCGGTTGCTGGTCCCGAACCGTCGATCACGGCGCAGGGAGGCCACCCTGCGCCGGCTGCGAACCACCGACCGGCGCACCCGTGCGCGTATCGCGGCACGGCCACTCCCGCTGACCAACCGGCCTACAGTCGAGGACATGGCGGCGGGCGGCTACTTCGGCAGGGCCCTCGTCGTCGACGTCTCGGGCGGTTCGGCGATCGGCACCACCCTGCAGATCGACGACCGGGTGCTCCGCGGCTACCTCGGCGGTGTCGGTCTCGGCACCTGGCTGCTGCACCGGCTCGCCCCCGTCGGCATCGACCCGCTCGCCCCCGCGGCCCCGTTGCTGTTCGTCTTCTCGCCGCTGGTGGGCACCCCGCTGACCACCAGCGCGAAGTTCGCCGTGCTGGCGAAGTCCCCGCTCACCGGCATGATCACCGACGCGCTCGCATCGAGCCAGTTCGCGATCTCGGGCAAGCTCACCGGGCACGACGCGATCGCCGTCCGGGGCAAGGCGACCGCGCTGTCCGTCCTCATGGTCGACGCGACCGGGGTGCGGCTGGAGCCTGCTCCCGAGCTCGCCGGGATGCCCGCGGCGGACGCCGAGAAGGCGGTGCGCGAGCGGTTCGGCCGCGGCTGGCGGACCGCCTCGATCGGCCCGGCCGGTGAGCGCGGCGTGCGCTTCGCCACGATCAGTCACGACGGCCGGCACGCCGGGCGCGGCGGGCTCGGTGCGGTGCTCGGGGCCAAGAACATCAAGGCGGTGCTGGTCAAGGCCGGCACCCGAGTCGACGTGGCCGAGCCGGCCGCCGTGCTCGCCGCGGCGAAGGACCTGCGGGAGCGCAGCTTCGGCCCGGCAACGGCGAAGTACCGCGAGCTCGGCACCCTGGCGAACCTGCTCGCCTTCAACGCCGTCTCCACGTTGCCGACGCGCAACTTCACCGCTGCGACGTTCGCCGACGCGCCCCGGCTGGCCGCCGAGGAGCTGCACGAGCTGCGCGGCGTGGCCCGCAACAGCTGTGCGTCGTGCTCCATCGGGTGCGAGCACATCTACTCGCGCAAGGGCGGCGGCAGCCAGCGCATGGAGTACGAGAACGTGTTCGCGCTCGGACCGCTGTGCGGGGTGTCCGATCCCGACGACGTCTTCGCGGCGAGCGCCCGCTGCGACGAGCTCGGCATCGACACCATCTCCGCCGGCGGCACCATCGCCTGGGCGATGGAGTGCGCGGAGCGCGGGCTGCTCGACGCGCCGTGGCTGCGGTTCGGCGACGGGTCCGCGCTGCTGCGCGCCCTCGACCTCCTCGGCTCGCGGGCGGACGGGCTCGGTGCCCTGCTGGCGCTCGGCTCCCGCGCGGCGGCCGAGGTCGTCGGTCAGGGTTCGATCGACTTCGCGCCGCAGGTCAAGGGGCTGGAGCTGCCGGGATACGAACCTCGCTCGCTGCAGTCGATGGCCCTGGGGCTGGCCGTCAACGCACGCGGCGCCGACCACAACCGGTCCGGGGCCTACGAGGCCGACCTGTCCGGGGCGGTCGACCGGTTCGCGGGCGGGGCGGCGCACGTCAGCGCAGCCATCGGCACCGAGGACCGCGCCGCCGTGATGGACTCGATGATCCTCTGCAAGTTCCTGCGCGGGGTGTTCACCGACCCGTTCGACGAGTGGGCCGCGCTGCTCGCCCCCGTCACGGGATGGGACGTCACCGCCGACGAGCTGCAGGCGGCCGGGCAGCGGATCGTGCTGGCCAAGCGGGTGTTCAACCTGCGAGAAGGGGCCACGGCGGCCGACGACACGCTGCCCCGGCGGATGCTCGACACCCCCCTCGAACTGGGCTCGGGTCGCACCGCGACGCTCACCGCGGAGCGGCTGCAGTCGATGGTGGACGGCTACTACGCGGGGCGCGGACTGGACCCGCTCGGCCGCCCGCACCCGGCCGCCCTCGAGGGCCTGCTGCTCGACGCCTGACGGTCGCCGACCTGCCGGTTTGACCTCCACCGCGCTTCAACTCCTACCGTGTGGACGTCGAGTGCGGCCCGGCCGGGCGCGAGAAGTGTCGGTGCTCCCCGGCACACTGGACGACGAGCGAGAAGAGGTTCGATGAGCGGGTTCGTGAACGGATCACCGGGCAGCCGCGGAGGCCCCCGATGAGCATGGAGATGGTGGCCTGGCGCTCGATGTACCAGGCCGCGCACGACAACGACGAGAAGCGGCCGTTCTCGATGGTCACGCTGCGCCGCATCCTCGCCTTCGCGCGCCCGCACCGTCGCCCGCTGGCCGCGTTCCTGGTGCTCAGCGTGGTCGGCGCGGTACTCGCGGTCGCCACGCCGGTGCTGGCGGGCCGGGTGGTCGACGCGATCGTGGTCGGCGGCCCGGTCGGTGCCGTGGTCGCGCTGGCCGGGCTCATCGCGGTGATCGCGGTGGCCGAGGCCGGGGTCGGCATCGCCGCGCGCTGGCTCTCGGCGTCACTGGGCGAGGGGTTGATCCTCGACCTGCGCGCCGCCGTGTTCGACCACGTGCAGCGCCAGCCCATCGCCTTCTTCACCCGTACGCGCACCGGCGCCCTGGTCAGTCGGCTCAACAACGACGTCATCGGTGCCCAACGGGCGTTCAGCGACACCCTCTCCGGGGTGGTCGGCAACCTCGTCACGCTCGCGCTCACGCTCGTGGTGATGCTCAGCCTGTCCTGGCAGGTCACGCTGCTCGCGCTCGTGCTGCTGCCGGTCTTCGTGCTCCCGGCCCGGCGGATGGGCCGCCGGCTGGCGCGCCTGCAGCGCGAGGCCGCCGACCACAACGCGGCCATGGGCACGCAGATGACCGAGCGGTTCTCCGCGCCCGGCGCCACGCTGATCAAGCTGTTCGGCCGCCCGGCCGACGAGACGCGCGAGTTCGTCGCCCGTGCGGCCCGCGTGCGCGACATCGGGGTGCGCACGGCGATGGTGCAGTGGATCTTCGTCGCGGCTCTCACCCTCGTGTCGGCGCTGGCGCTCGCGCTCGTCTACGGCCTGGGTGGCTACATCGCGATCACCGGCGGCATGGCGCCGGGCGACGTCGTGGCGCTGGCCCTGCTGCTCACCCGCCTCTACGCGCCGCTCACCGCGCTGGCCAGCGCGCGCGTCGAGGTGATGAGCGCGCTGGTGAGCTTCGAGCGCGTGTTCGAGGTGCTCGACCTGCCGCCCCTGATCGCCGAGCCGGCCGCGCCACGGCCGCTGCCGGACGGCCCGCTGGCGGTGGAGTTCCGGTCGGTCAGCTTCGGCTACCCCGCCGCCGACAAGGTCTCGCTGGCGTCGCTGGAGGAGGTCGCCCAGCTCGACGCCCGCGGCGGCGAGGAGGTGCTGCACGAGGTGTCGTTCCGCGCCGAGGCCGGGCAGATGATCGCACTGGTCGGATCGTCCGGCGCCGGCAAGTCCACGATCGCGCAGCTGCTGCCCCGCCTCTACGACGTCGACGCCGGCGCGGTCAGCGTCGGCGGGGTCGACGTCCGCGACCTGTCGTTCGACACGATGCGGGCAGCCCTGGGCCTGGTCACCCAGGACGGTCACCTGTTCCACGAGACGATCCGCACCAACCTGCTGCTCGCCCGGCCCGAGGCGAGCGAGGAGGAGCTGTGGGACGTGCTGGGTCGCGCCCGGCTCGGCGAGCTCGTGGCATCGCTGCCCGACGGCCTCGAGACGGTCGTCGGTGAACGCGGCTACCGGCTCTCCGGCGGCGAGCGCCAGCGGCTCACCATCGCTCGGCTGCTGCTGGTCCATCCGCGGGTCGTAGTCCTCGACGAGGCCACCGCGCACCTCGACTCCACCTCGGAGGCGGCCGTGCAAGAGGCGTTGGGCGCCGCACTGGAGGGCCGCACGGCCATCGTGATCGCCCACCGGCTCTCCACGATCCGCGCGGCCGATCTCATCCTCGTCCTGGAGGCGGGCCGGATCGTCGAGCGCGGCACCCACGCCGAGCTGATGGCCCGCGGCGGCCGCTACGCCGAGCTGCACCACACGCAGTTCGACCAGCCGTCCGACGCCGAGCCGTTCGAGGTCGACGCAGCCGACGGTCGGTGGGTCCCCGTGGCCGCGAGCTGACCGCCGGTCAGCGGAGGGCCCCGGCGGTGGCCTCGATTCGTAGCCGTGATCATCGGCTCGGGACCCGCAGCGGTGCCTGACGCGGTTCCCGGTCCCGATATGTCGATCACGCACTGCCCCCACCTGCGGGAGCGCTCACCGGCGCCCCGGCACCCACGACGGGCCAGCGCCCACCAGGCGCCCCCACGTACTCGTCATGATCAACGTTAGGGGACGTGCGGCCGCACCAGCCACGGCTGCTGGTCCCCGGACGGTGATCACGGCCCCGAACGGCCCTCGGTCCGCCCGACGAGCAGCGCCGGTCCGCCTGCACTGCGCACCGGCCGCCCCGGATGACCACCGTCGATGCGAGCCGATCCCGGGGCCGGTCATCTAGTCTCAACAGGCACATCGCCATCGATCGGGGACGTCATGACCGCGCTGCAGGAACCGCCCTCGGTGGCGGTGCCGACCGTCACCGCCACCATCGACGGCCACGAGGTCACCGTCGACGAGGGCACGACGATCTACGACGCCGCGCGGACGGCCGGGATCGACATCCCGGTGCTCTGCCACGACGAGCGCTACGACCCGGTCGGCGTCTGCCGGATGTGCGTCGTCGACACCGGCGGCCGGGTCTTCGCCGCCGCGTGCGTGCGAACCTGCGACGAAGGCATGGAGGTCGTCACCTCGTCGCCCGAGCTCGAGCGCAGCCGGGCCACGCTCACCGAGCTGCTGGTGTCCGACCAACCCCTCCGGGCCGAGGACCCCAAGCAGACCACCACGGGCGACAACCTGCTCCTGGCGCTGGCCGACGGCTTCGGCGTCGCCCGTGAGACCACCGAGCTACCGTGCGGCTCCGGGCGCGGCCTCGACTCGTCCAACCCGGTGATCGACGTCGACCACGACGCGTGCATCCTCTGCGACCGCTGCGTGCGGGCCTGCGACGACATCCAGGGCAACGACGTCATCGGCCGCTCAGGCAAGGGCTACTCCACCCGGATCGCCTTCGACCTCGACGACCCGATGGGCGCCAGCTCCTGCGTCACCTGCGGGGAGTGCGTCCAGGCCTGCCCCACCGGGGCGCTCACCAACAAGCCGATCCGCGACATCCCGATCCGGCCCCGCGAGGAGCTCGACGCCGTCGACTCGGTCTGCCCCGTACTGCGGTGTGGGTTGTGCACTCACCTACTACGTCGACCGGGAGCGCGGGGCGATCTCGTTCGCCGATGGCCGCGACCAGCCGGGATCGCAGAGCCGGCTGTGCGTCAAGGGGCGCTACGGCTGGGACTACGCGGCGTCCCCGCAGCGCCTCACCGTGCCGCTGATCCGCGTCGACTCGTCCTATCCGAAGGGTCCGCTGTCGGCCGACGTCCGGGGCGATGGGCACGGCGGCACCCACAACGACCGAGGCCGCAACGGCTCGGGCGGCAACCGCAGCGGCGGCGGTCGGAAGAACGACGAGGACGGCCGCCCGGGCAAGGACCGCGGCCGCAAGCCCGGCGGGCTCGTCGACTACGACGAAGTCCTGCCGCACTTCCGCGAGGCCAGCTGGGACGAGGCGCTCGACCTCGTCGCCCGACGCCTGCGGGAGATGCACGCCGCCGGCGGCCCGGGTGCGATCGCCGGGTTCGGGTCCGCGAAGTGCTCCAACGAGGAGGCCTACCTCTTCCAGAAGCTCATCCGCACGGCCTTCGGCACCAACAACATCGACCACTGCACCCGGCTCTGCCACGCATCCAGCGTCGCGGCCCTGTTCGAGGGCGTCGGCTCGGGTGCGGTGTCCACCACGTACGGCGACGTCGTCAACGCGGACGTCGTGATCATCACGGGCTCCAACCCGACGGCCAACCACCCGGTCGCGAGCTCGTTCTTCAAGCAGGCCCGCCGGCGCGGCACGAAGATCGTCTACGTGGATCCGCGCGCCTCCACGGTGGCCGAGCACGCCGACCACCACGTCCAGCTCAAGCCCGGCACCGACGTGGCCTTCTACAACGCGATCATGCACGAGGTGATCCGGCTCGGGCTGATCGACCGCGAGTTCATCGCGAACCGCACGTCCAACTACGACGAGCTCGCCCGCACCGTCGCCGACTACCCACCGGAGCGGGCCGCGCAGATCACCGGCGTAGACGCCGACACGATCCGGGAGGTCGCGCGGCTCTGGGGCGAGGCCCGGGCCGGCGTCGTCTACTGGGGGATGGGGATCTCGCAGCACACCACCGGCACCGACAACGCCCGCTGCCTCATCGCGATGTGCTCGATCACCGGCAACGTCGGGCGTCCGGGTACCGGGCTGCACCCGTTGCGCGGGCAGAACAACGTGCAGGGCGCCTCGGACGCCGGGCTGATCCCGATGTTCTACCCCGACTACCAGGGCGTCGACAGCGATGCGACACGGCTGCGGTTCGAGGAGGCCTGGGGTACGGCCCTCGACCCGAACCAGGGGATGACCGTCACGGAGATCATCGGTTCGGTGCTCCGGCCTGGCGGGGTCCGGGGCATGTACATGCTCGGGGAGAACCCGTTCCTCTCCGACCCCAACATCAACAAGGTGCGGAAGGCCCTCTCGGCGCTCGACTTCCTCGTGGTGCAGGACATCTTCCTCACCGAGACCGCCGAGTTCGCCGACGTGATCCTCCCGGCCACCTCCTACCTCGAGAAGGACGGCACGTACACCAACACCGACCGGCGGGTGCAGCTCGGGCGCAAGGTCATGGACCCGCCGGGCCAGGCCCGGCCGGACTGGGAGATCGAGCAGGAGATCGCGCGTCGCGTCGGGCTGGACTGGCACTACGACTCGCCCGGCGAGGTGTTCGACGAGATGGTCGCGCTCATGCCGTCGTACACGAACCTCGCGTACTCCAACCTCGGTCTCTCCGGGAAGCTGTACCCGAACGCCGACCCCGAGCACAGCGACGGCACGATCGTCATGTTCGACGAGAAGTTCAACACCGACGACGGGCTCGCGCACCTGGTGCCGGCGCAGTGGCTGCCGGCCAAGGAGCTTCCGGACGCCGAGTACCCGCTGGTGCTCAACACGGGACGGCTCCTCGAGCACTGGCACACCGGATCGATGACCCGGCGCTCCTACGCGCTGGACGCGATCTCCCCCGTCGCCGAGGTGTACCTGCACCCGAAGGACGCGGCCGACCGTGGACTCGCGCACGGCGAGATGGTCCGGGTGCGGTCGCGGCGGGGATCGATCGAGCTGCTGGTGCGGATCAGCCACCGCGAGCAGCTGGGCAACTGCTTCATCCCGTTCCACTTCCGGGAGGCCGCGGCCAACCTGCTGACCATCGACGAGATCGACCCGGTCGGGAAGATCCCCGAGTTCAAGTTCTGCGCGGTCCAGGTCGAGGCCCTCGGCCCGGCGCCGAACGGACAGGGCCGTCCATGACGGAGGTGACCGACCAGGCCGCGGAGGTCCGGGCGCGCCGGGTCCCCGGGGTGGAGGCGCGGGCCGGCAAGTTCCCCGGGCCGTCGCTGATCCCCGCGCTCAACGCGATCCAGTCCCGGCTGGGCTGGTTGCCGCGCGAGGAGCTGGAGGAGCTCGCCCGCGAGGCCCGCCGGCCGCGCTACGAGATCGAGGGCCTGATCTCGTTCTACCCGCACTTCCGCACCGAACCGCCGGCGAAGGTCGCCCTCCACCTCTGCCACGACCTGCCGTGCTTCCTGCGCGACGGCGACGCGAGGATCGCGGAGCTGCGCGAGCGCTACGGCGGCGACGACGACGTCGAGCTCGTCGAGGTGTCCTGCCTCGGCCGGTGCGACATCGCGCCCGCCGTCGCGGTCAACGAGCGCCCGGCGCCGGTGGCCGAGGTGGATGCGCTGGTCACGGGTGCGCGGGGTCGGGGCGTCGGCGCGGCGGCCGCGGCCCCGGACCGCACCGAGCCCTGGCCCAACGACCCCTACCCGGCCGGATCCTCGGTCGTGGACCGCTACCAGACGCTTCGCGCCCTGCTCGTGGGGTCGCTGGACGCCGACGACGTCATCACGACGCTGTCCGACTCCGGGTTGCGCGGGATGGGCGGGGCCGGGTTCCCGACGGGGCAGAAGTGGAAGCTGGTCCGCGGCGCGACGCGCGGCACCACCTACGCGATCTGCAACGCCGACGAGTCCGAGCCCGGCACGTTCAAGGACCGTCAGATCCTGGCCACCCAGCCGCACCTCGTGCTCGAGGGGCTGCTCGTGGGCATGGCCGTCGTCGGCGCCGAGGAGGGCTGGGTCTTCATCCGGCACGAGTACGGCCCCGAGGAGCACGTCCTTCGTGAGGAGATCGACGCGCTGCGCGAGGCCGGGATCGTCGGGCCGGACGCCTGCGGGAGCGGGCGCCGGCTGGACGTCGACGTCTTCGTCTCCCCCGGCGGGTACATCCTCGGCGAGGAGACCGCCCTGCTGGAGTGCATGGAGGGCCATCGCGGCGAGCCGCGCAACAAGCCGCCGTTCCCCGGCAACTACGGTCTGCACGGCCGGCCCACTGTGATCAACTCGGTGGAGACGCTCGCCGACGTCCCGGTGATCGTGCAACGCGGCGCGACGTGGTGGCGCGACCAGGGACTCGACGACTCGATCGGGTGGAAGTTCTTCGCGGTCTCCGGCCACGTCGAGCAGGCGGGGGTCTACTGCGTCCCCATGGGCACCACGGTGCGTGAGCTGATCGACCTCGCCGGCGGGGTGCCGGGCGGCGCGGCCGTCGGCGCGGTGCAGCCGGGTGGCGCGTCGTCCAACTTCATCGGGCCCGACCAGCTCGACCTGCGACTGGACTTCGACACGCTCGCCGAGGCGGGCACCATGCTCGGCTCCGGCGCGCTCGTGGTGCTGGCCGAGGGCACGGACCTGCTGGCCGCGTCCACGAACGTGCTGCGGTTCTTCCGCGACGAGTCGTGCGGCAAGTGCGTGCCGTGCCGCGTCGGGTCGTCGAAGGCGCACGAGCTGCTGCGCAGCGTGCTCGCCGCCGGATCGTCCACTCTGGACGACGATCAGCGGGACCGGATCCTGCGCCTCGAGGAGGCCATGCGCAAGACGTCGATCTGCGGGTTGGGCCAGGTCGCGCTCGGGCCGGTGGTGAGCGTGCTCGGCCTGGACAAGGGCGGCGCGGCCGCCCGTGACCACCCCAAGCCCGGCGGCGCCTCGGACCAACCCGACCGGTGAGTCGCCCGCCGCTGCCCGGCCCGCCGGTGACCCGGTCCACGGGCGGGCGCGAGTTCTTCACCGCCCGCACGGTCGACGATGCGCTGGCCGGATTCCGGCCGGCCCGCCGCACGACGGTGCAGGACGTCGCGCTGGCCGACGCGCTGCACCGGGTGCCGGCCTCCGATGTGCGGGCAGCCGGAGCCCTGCCCGGCTTCGCCAAGTCCACTGTCGATGGTTACGCCGTGCGTGCCGCCGACACCTACGGCGCGTCCGAAGGACTGCCGTCCTACCTGGACCTCGCGGGCGCGGTGCGGATGGGGATCGCACCCGGTGTCGTGGTCGCGCCGGGCACCGCGGTGGCGATGCCGACCGGCGGCGTGCTGCCGGCGGGGGCGGATGCCGTCGTCATGGTCGAGCACACCGCCGAGACGATGCCGGGCACCATCGAGGTGACGCGGCCGGCCGCTCCCGGTACCGGGCTGGTCCGGGCCGACGAGGACGTGGCGGCCGGAGGTGTGCTGGTGGTCGGCGGGCGGCCGTTGCGGGCTCCCGACCTCGGCCTGCTGGCCGCCGCGGGGATCACCACTGTCGCGGTGCACGCGAGGCCGCGGGTCGCGATCGTGTCCACCGGGGACGAGATCGTCCCACCGTCCACCGTGGACCTTCGGCCGGGACAGGTTCGGGACGCGACGGCATCGGCGCTGGCCGGACTGGTGCTCGACGCCGGCGGCGAACCCGTTCCACCGGCATCGTCGCCGACGACGCCGGCGCCCTGGAGTCGGCGCTGCGCGCCACGTTGCCGGGTGTCGACCTCGTGGTCGTCTCGGCCGGGTCGTCGGTCGGCGCTCGCGACGAGACCGCCGCTGCGGTGGGCGCACTCGGCCGGATCTGGTGCCACGGGATCGCCCTCAAGCCCGGCAAGCCGACGCTGCTGGCGGAGTGCGCAGTACCGGACGGGGCGCCCGTGCCGGTGATCGGGCTGCCGGGCCACCCGCTCTCCGCCCTGGTGGTGTTCCGACTGCTCGGCGTGCCGCTCGTGTGGCGGCTGGCCGGGTGCGACCGACGGCCGGCGGAGCCGTCGACCCGGGCCCGGCTCTCGCGGGACCTGGCGTCCGTCGCCGGCCGTGTCGACGTCGTCCAGGTGCGGGTGCGCGACGGCGTCGCCGAGCCGGTCCTCGGGCCGTCCGCGCTGCTCTCGGTGCTCACGCGCGCTGACGGCTGCATCGTCGTCCCCGGACCCGCGACCGGGTTGGACGCGGGGTCGGAGGTCGAGGTGACGCTCTACCGCTGAGCAGGGCTCGCGGCAGCTGCTCGTCCACGACAGCTGCTCGTCCACGGCCCTCCGGCGCGGCGCCTCTTCGGTCAGCGGGCTACCGTCGGCGAAGTGGTGGCCACCAGCCCGTTCGTGTCCGACGTCCCGGCCGCGCAGGCCCGGGAGGCCTGGAGCCGGGTCTGCCTCCAGGCCGGTTGCCCGGCGCGGGTCGACGCCATCCGCGTGCCGGTCGGCGAGGCCGTCGGTCGGGTCACCGCCGAGCCGGTGTGGGCGCGCCGCTCCTCCCCCGCCTTCGACTCGGCCGCCATGGACGGCATCGCGGTCCGCGCCGCCGACACAGTGGGTGCGGCGGAGACCACGCCGGTCGAGCTGACCGACTTCGCGGTCGTCGACACCGGTGACCCGCTGCCGGCGGGCTACGACGCGGTCGTGATGCGGGAGGACGTGCACCACACGACCGGCGGAGCGGAGGTCCGGGCCGCCGTGCCGCCCTACCAGCACGTCCGGTCGATCGGCGAGGACATCACCGCCACCGAGCTGCTGCTGCCGGTCGGGCACCGGCTGCGCCCGGTCGATGTCGCCGCGTCGGCCGCCGCGGGGGCCGTGGAGCTCACCGTGCGGCGCCCGCCGCTGGTGGTCGTCGTCCCCACCGGTGACGAGATCCGGCCGATCGGCACCGAGACCGCGGCCGGCGAGATCCTCGACACGAACTCGCTCATGCTCGCCGCGCAGGCCCGCGAGCTCGGATGCGACGCCCGCGTCACGTCGATCGTCCGCGACGACCCGGCCGCGATCACCGACGCGCTGCGGGCAGCCGCGGCGGACGCCGACCTCGTCGTCCTGATCGCCGGGTCCAGCGCGGGCCGCGACGACTACACCGCGCGGGTGGTCGCCGCCGCGGGCACGCTCGCCGTGCACGGCGTGGCGGTGCGCCCCGGCCATCCGGTGGTGCTCGGGGCCGTCCCCACCGGTCCCGACCGGGCCACACCCGTCCTCGGCGCGCCGGGCTTCCCCGTCTCGGCCTCGCTGACCTTCGACATCTTCGCCGGGCCCCTGCTGGCCGCGCTCGAGGGCGCCGCGCCGCGCGAACGGCCGTCCACGACGGCACGGCTGGCCCGCAAGCTGGCCTCTCCGCTCGGGATGGACGACTGGGTACGGGTGCGGCTGGGCCGGGTCGGCGGCGACGTCGTGGCCACGCCACTCCCGCGCGGCGCCGGTGTGCTCACCTCGCTGGTGCGGGCCGACGGGCTGCTCGTGGTACCGGCGGGACAGGAGGGCCACCACGCCGGGGAGCACGTGCGGGTCGAGTTGTTGCGCGGGCTGGCCGAGATCGCTGCGACGATCGTCGCGATCGGGTCGCACGACCTGGTGCTCGACGTGGCCGCCTCCGCGCTGCGCGCCGACGACCCCCTCACGACCCTCGCGTCGTCGAACGTGGGGTCGCTCGGTGGGTTGGTGGCGCTGCGCGACGGGCTGTGCCACGTCGCGGGGTCACACCTGCTCGACCCGTCGACGGGCGAGTACACGTTGCCCTACGTGGACCGGTTGCTCGAACCGTCCGATGTGGCCGTCGTCCGGCTGGTGCACCGGGACCAGGGCCTGATCATTCCGCCGGGCAACCCCCTCGGGCTGTCCGGAGTGGACGACCTGGTCCGCGACGATGTGCGGTACGTCAACCGCCAGCGCGGAGCCGGCACCCGCGCCCTGCTCGACCACGAGCTGTCCCGGCGGGGACTGGACACCGGTCGGATCACCGGCTACCACCGCGAGGAGCACACGCACCTCGCGGTGGCCGCGGCCGTGGCCGCCGGAAGCGCCGACGCCGGTCTCGGGATCCTCGCGGCGGCCCGGGCGTTCGGGCTGGACTTCGTGCCCGTGGCCCAGGAGCCCTACGACCTCGTGCTCCGACCGTCCGACGTGGACTCCAATCTGTTGCGGCCACTGTGGACATTGCTCGGCCGCGAGGACTTCCGCAAGGAGGTCGAGTCTCTCGGCGGCTACTCCTGCGCGGAGACCGGCCGCCGGATCCGCTAGCAGCGGTCGGCCAGCACCGCCATCGCCGCGTTGCGCCCGTTCACCCCGATCACGCTGCCGCCGGGATGGGTGGCGGCACCGCACAGGTACAGCCCGGGCACCGGGGTGCGGGGGGCGAAGCGGCGCTCCCACATCTGGTCGGGCAGGCAGTCGCCCTGGAAGATGTGGCCGCCGGTGAGCCCGATCCGCGCCTCGACGTCGGAAGGACCGAGCACCTCCCGCTCCTCGATGCAGTCGAGGAGGTCGGGGGCGAACCGGGCCACCTCTGCGAGCGCGGAGTCGCCGATCTCCTCGCGCCGCGCCGGCCAGGAGCCATCGGCGAGCGTGTAGGGGACGTACTGCGCGAACACGCTCATGACGTGCCGGGCGGGCGGCGCGACCGAGGGGTCGTAGGAGGACGGGAAGTAGACCTCGGCCCACGACGGCGCCGGGTGCCCCTCGCAGGCACGGCCGAACGCGGCCTGCGTCGCATCGATGCCGGACGTGATCGTGACCATCGAGCGGTGGGGCAGGTCGGCGGCGGGCGCGGCCGGGAAGAGGGGCAGCCGCCGCAACGCACAGTTGATCTTCAACACCGGGCTGGACGAGCGCCAGGTCGCCACCCGGGAGCGCCACTCGTCCGGGACATCGCCCGCCCCGGCCCCGTTCAGGCACAGCGCCGTCGTCCGCTTCGGATCCGCGTTGGACACGACGGCGGCCGCTCGCACCATCTCGCCGCTCGGCAACCGCACCCCCTCGCCGGGCTCGATCGCGGCGACCTCCACCCCGCACGCCAGCACCGCACCGTGCGCGCTCGCCGCGTCGGCCAGTGCGAACGACACTCGACCCGTGCCCCCACGCACGTAGCCCCAGCGGCCGTCGGCGAGCGTGCCCATGGCGTGCATGGCGTGCACCCCGGCCGTGCCCGGGTCGCGCGGGCCGGCCCACGTCCCGATCACACCCTGCCCGTGCAGCAGTGCGCGGAGCCGCTCGTCGGCGACGTGGGCCTCCACGACGTCGGCGATCGACCGGTGCAGGAGCACCTCGAGGGCCTCGGGATCACCGGCGAGCAGCTCGCCCAGCTCGGCGCGGTCGGGGCTGTCGCCGACCCAGGTGTCGCGCGGTCCGGTGCGCAGCGCCGTCCTGATCCGCTCGAACAGGGACTCGTACGCGAGGTAGCCCTCCACGTCGGAGGGAGCGAGGGCGCCGATCTCGGCCGCCGTGCGGCGGGCGTCGGACCACAGCGCCACCGACGTGCCGTCGTCGAAGGGGCACCACAGGCTGGGGTCGAGCAGCACCACGTCGAAGCCGCGCCTCGCCAGTTCCAGCTCGACGACGACCGCGGGATGCAGCAGCCCGACGACGTACGCGCACGGGCTGACCAGGTAACCGGGATCGGCGAACGGACGCTGGAGCGTCGCCGCCCCGCCGAGCTGCTCCGCCGCCTCCAGCACGAGCACCGAGCGGCCGGCCCGGGCGAGGTACGCCGCCGCCGTCAGGCCGTTGTGTCCGCCGCCGACCACCACGACGTCCCACCGCCGGGCCGCCAGCTCGGCTACCGGCATCGGCAGGCCCACCCGGCCGAGCACCTCCTGAACGCTCACGTCGGCGGACGCTACCGGCCACCCCGGCCGGGCGGGTCCGGTCAGCGAGCGCTGCGAGGTCGAGGCGCGGCGATCGTCCGGGGTACCCCGGCAGGTGCGCCGCCTGACCCGACCGTGCAGGCTGCCCGAGTGACGATCCGACGCCGAGTCGCTCCGGCGAACCGCATCCGTAACAAACGCGTCCTAGCGTCACGGCCATGAGCGATCTCCCGCTGCTGGGCGTGGAGGAGGAGTTCCACGTCGTCGACCTGGAGACCCGACGGGCCGCGCCCGAGGTCGACGCGCTGCTGGCCCAGCTCGACGGCGCCGAGTTCGCGCCGGAGCTGCAGCGTTCCCTCGTCGAGACGAACACCCCGGTGTGCGGCACCCTCGACGAGCTGCGTCATCACCTGCAGCGGCTGCGGGCCGCGCTGGCGACGGTGGCCACGCCGCTCGGGTTGGGTGTCGTCGCCGCGGGAACGGTTCCGCTGGCCGACCAGACCGGGGACGCGATCTCGGCCGGGGCCCGCTACGAGCGGATGCAGCACGAGTACCAGCTGCTCGTGAGCGAGCAGCACATCTGCGGGGCGCAGGTGCACGTCGACGTGCCGAACCGGGACGTGGCCGTGCAGGTGGTCCGGCGGGTGGCGCCGTTCCTGCCCGCCCTGCTCGCGCTCTCGACCAGCTCGCCGTACTGGCGCGGCCGCGACTCGGGCTATGCCAGCTACCGCAGCATGGTGTGGTCGCGCTGGCCCACCGCCGGCCCGCCGGGCCACGTCGAGACGGCCGCGGACTACGACTCGATGGTCGCGGAACTGATCGCCTCCGGCACGATCAGCGACCCCGGGATGGTCTACTTCGACATCCGGCCCAGTGCCCATCTGCCGACCGTCGAGCTGCGGGTCTGCGACGCGTGCCCCTATGTGGACGACGTGGTGCTCATCGCGGGGCTGTTCCGCGCGCTGGTCGGCCGGGCGCGCCAGGACCTCGACGCCGGGCTGCCACTGCCCGAGTCCCGCCACGAGCTGCTCCGCGCGGCGAGCTGGCGAGCGGCGCGGTCGGGGCTGGAGGGCGACCTCGTCGACCTGGCCGGGCCATCGTTGGTGCCCCCGCCGGAGCTGATCGGTCGTCTCGTCACCGAGCTCCGGCCCCAGCTGGAGGCCCTCGACGACTGGGAGCAGGTCCTCGAGCTCTCGCAGGCGACGCTGGCGCGCGGCAGTGCGGCGGCGGGCCAGCGGCGTGTGTTCGGGCGCCGCGGCGATCTCGCCGACGTGGTCGACGCCCTGATCGCGCGCACCCAGGGTCGCCTGCCGGCACCGGAGCCGCCCGCGTCGGTCCCGGTGTCACCTGAGCTGCTCACCGCCTACCACCCGACGGCCTTCGACGAGGCGGTGAGCGAGGTCGGGACCGTCCTGCCGCACTACGGCTGGATGTTCCGGACCCTGGACCGGATGGGGCCGCGCGGTCTGCTCGCGGCCGAGTCGGCCCTGCGTGCAGAGCAGCGGGCCCGGGGCGTGACGTTCCGGGTGGCCGACGGCGCACCGGACCGCCTCTTCCCGCTGGACCTCGTGCCGCGCATCGTCACGGCCGACGACTGGGCCGGGCTCACCGCCGGGCTCGCGCAGCGGGTGCGGGCACTCGAGGCGTTCGTCCGCGACATCTACGGCGCACGCCGGATCGTGGCCGACGGCCTGATCCCGGCCCAGGTCGTGGACGGCTCCCCGGGCTGGAGCCGGTTGGGCAAGCTCTTCCCGGACGACGCGGTGCGCATCGCGGTGGCCGGGATCGACCTCGTCCGCGACCGGGCCGATCGCTGGCTGGTGCTGGAGGACAACCTGCGGGTGCCGTCGGGCATCGGCTACTCGATCATGAGCCGACGCCTGATCCGGAGCGTGATGCCTGATCTCGAGGCACCCGCGGGCGTCGTCGGGCTGGAGCCGGTGCCGGGTCAGCTCCGCTCGGCGCTGCTGTCGGCCACCGAGCCGGACGAGCCGGGCCACGACGAGGTCGCGCTGCTGTCCGCGGGCCCGGCGGACTCGGCGTTCTTCGAGCACCGGCTGCTGGCCCAGCAGATGGACGTCCCGTTGGTCACCGCGCGCGAGCTGCAGGTCACCGAGGACGGCGTGTACCTGGTGGGCACCGGAGCGCGGCGGCGCCTGTCCGCCCTCTACCGGCGGATCGACGAACGCACGCTTCTCGCCGCGGAGGGCGCCGACCTGCGTCCCATCGGCCGCGCGATGTGCAACGCCGTGGCCAGGGGAAAGGTCGCGCTGCTCAACGCGATGGGCAACGGCGTGGCCGACGACAAGCTCGTCTACGCCTACGTCCCGGACATGATCTCCTACTACCTGGGCGAGGACGTCCTGCTCGACAACGTGCCGACGTACCCGTGCGTCGACCCGGACCGCCGGGCCGAGGTGCTGGACCGGCTCGACGAGCTGGTGCTCAAGCCCGTCGACGGCTATGGCGGTGAGGGCATCGTGATCGGGCCGCACGCCGGCCGCACGGAGCTGGCCGAGGTGGCCGAGGCGATCCGGAGCGACCCCGCCGCCTGGGTGGCGCAGGACCTGGTGATGCTCTCGACCCATCCGACCTTCTCGGAGGGCAAGTTGGAGCCGCGGGCGGTGGACCTGCGGGCCTTCGTGCTGCAGTCGCGCTGGGGCACCGGCACGCAGGTGGAGGTGACGCCCGCGGCGCTGAGCCGGGCGGCTCCTGCCGGGAGCCTGATCGTCAACTCCTCACGCGGCGGCGGGGCGAAGGACACCTGGGTGCTGCGCTGAGCCGTCTCGCCGCGCTCGGCCCCCTGGCTCCCCTTCCCGGTCCTGATGGAGCCGCTCGGCCGGGCCCGGACGTCGACGACCCCGTCAGGTGCTCGGCCTGCGCGACGAGCGCGTTGCCGCGCAGGCCGCGATGAGCGGCATCGGATCGGGGGCGTCCGCAGTGCCCTGGAAGACGACGGTGTCGGCGCCGGCGGCGGCGAGTGCCCCGGCCGTGTCCACGACCTGCGGCTCCAGCCCCGTGAGGCTCGGATCCACCTCGACGTAGACGACGACCCGCGCCCGGCCCGTGCGACCCGCCGCCGACCGACCGGCGTCGATCACCGCCCGTGCCTCGCGGACGCCGTCGGGGGTGACGCCCGAGTCGAGGACCACGCCGTCGGCGAGCTCCCCGGCGAGTCGCAACGTCCTCGGCCCACGGGCCCCGACGAGCAGGGGCGGCACATCGTCCGGTGGCCAGTCGAGCGCTACCCCGTCGAGACGGACGAACCGGCCGTCGACGTCGACCGTCCGGCCGTGGAGGAGATCGCGCACCGCGGCGGTGTACTCGCGCAGCAGGGTCATCGGCGACGGCACCGACGCCCCCACCTGCGCCATCCAGTCGAGAACGCCGTGCCCGAGAGCAGGCAGGAACCGGCTCGGGAACAACCGTGCCAGCGTGGCGATCTCCATCGCGGCCAGGGCGGGGTTCCGCAGGGGCACCGGCAGCAGACCCACACCCACCCGCAACTCCGACGACCACGCCAGCGCTGCCGTCGCCGTGGTCAGCCCACCCTCCAGGAAGCAGTCCTCCCACAGCCACAGCTCGGACACCTGCGCCTCCTGCGCGGCCCGCACGACCGCACGCAGCCGTTCGGGACGTGACTGCGGACGGAACACCACGCCGAGCTCGCCCATGGCGCCCACCTCAGCACGGCCCGGTCCGGCTCGACAGCCCCGCTCCGTACGGCGCCGCAGCGGCGGCGGTCACGTGCTCGAAACGTGTCGCAGCTTGCGCGGGTGGGCCGCGGCATCGTCCACTCATCTCGCGGCGCCGGCGACCCAGCGCGGGCCGCGACCGGGAGGACATGTCCATGTGCGGTATCGCCGGCGAGATCCGGTACTCGGGGCTCACCGGGGGTGGCCCCCCGGACGTGGAGGCCGTCGCCCGGATCACGACGGCGATGCATCGCCGCGGCCCGGACGGCTCGGGCGTGCACGCGGCCGGGTCGACGGCACTCGGCCACCGTCGACTGAAGATCATCGACCTGTCCGAGCGCGGGTCGCAGCCGATGGTGGACGCCGAGCTGGGGCTGGCCGCGGTGTTCAACGGATGCATCTACAACTATCGCGAGCTGCGCGCGGAGCTCGAGGCGGCGGGCCACCGGTTCTTCTCCACCTCCGACACCGAGGTGCTGCTCAAGGCGTACGCGCGATGGGGTGCCGCGTGCGTGGAGCGGTTCCTCGGGATGTTCGCGTTCGCGGTGTCCGAGCGCGACAGCGGCGTGCTCACCCTGGGCCGGGACCGGCTCGGGATCAAGCCGCTCTACCTCGCCGAGGGGCCGGACCGGTTGCGGTTCGCGTCCGCACTGCCTGCGCTGCTGGCCGGCGGCGGGATCGACACGTCGATCGACCCGGTGGCGCTGCACCACTACATGACCTTCCACTCGGTGGTGCCGGCGCCGCGGACGATCCTCGCGGGGATCCGGAAGCTGCCGCCGGCCACCGTCCGGACGATCCGGCCGGACGGCACGAGTACCGAACGCGTGTACTGGCGACCGGCACACGTGCGACGACCCGAGGACGCCGGCATGTCCGCGCGGGACTGGCGCGACGCCGTGCTGGAGTGCCTGCGCAAGGCCGTGCGCCGGCGGATGGTGGCCGACGTGCCCGTCGGGGTGCTGCTCTCGGGCGGGCTCGATTCGTCGCTCGTCGTCGCCCTGCTCGCGGCCGAGGGGCAGACCGGCCTCCAGACGTTCAGCGTCGGGTTCCACGCCGCGGCCGGCGAGACCGGCGACGAGTTCGAGTACTCCGACGTCGTCGCCGAGCACTTCGGCACCGACCACCAGCAGATCCTGGTCGACCCGGACCGGATGCTGCCCGCCGTCGACGAGGCGATCGTCGCGATGGCCGAGCCGATGGTCAGCCACGACTGCGTCGCGTTCTACCTCCTGTCCCAGGAGGTGGCGAAGTCGGTGAAGGTCGTCCAGTCCGGACAGGGTGCCGACGAGGTGTTCGCCGGCTACAACTGGTACCCACCGCTGGCCGGGGTGCCCCGCGAGCGCGCGGTCGAGGCCTACTCCGCGGCGTTCACCGACCGTCCGCACGCCGAGCTCGCCGACATCCTCGAGCCGGAGTGGCTGCTCGGCAGTGACCCCAGCCGGGCGTTCGTCGCCGAGCACTTCGGCGCGCAAGGGGCCGACGAGACGCTCGACGCGGCGCTGCGGCTCGACTCCACCGTCATGCTCGTCGACGACCCGGTGAAGCGGGTGGACAACATGACGATGGCGTGGGGGCTGGAGGCTCGGGTGCCGTTCCTGGACCATGAGCTCGTGGAGCTCGCAGCCGCCTGCCCGCCGGGGCTCAAGCTCGCCCACGGCGGGAAGGGCGTCCTCAAGGAGGCGGCTCGGGGCGTGGTGCCGGACGGCATCATCGACCGGCCGAAGGGATACTTCCCGGTGCCGGCGATCCGGCACCTGGAGGGCCCGTTCCTGGACCGGGTGCGCGACGCCGTCACCGATCCGGTCGCGAAGGCGCGGGGGCTGGTCCGGAGTGACTGGCTGAACGCGATGCTGGCCGACCCGAACACCAGGCGGACGAACCTGGGTTCGAACGCGTTGTGGCAGGTCGCGCTGCTGGAGATGTGGTTGCAGGAGAGGGGGTTGTAGCGCATGGACCAGATCGGGGTGTCGGACTTCACCGAGCGGCGCCTGGCCCGCGCCACCTCGGGCGACGCCTTCACCGCCGCCCTGTTCGCGGCGGGCTACTCCGATCCGGTCCCCTCTCCCGACGGCGCCATGTTGGCCTGGATCTCCGACCGTGACGGCCGCCCGCGGGCGTGGGTGTCGACGCTGCCGACCGACGGCGGGCCGATCGTCGAACCGGAGCGGGCGCTGACCGTCCCCGGGGACGTGCAGGCGCTGAACTGGTCACCCGACGGCCTCTGGCTGGCCGTGCAGATCGCGCCGGACGGCGGCGAGCGCACCAGGGTGCACCTCGTCAGTCCGGACGGCGCGGAGATCCGCGAGCTGGCGCCCGGCGCCGCGGCGGTCACCCTCGGCTCGTGGTCGCCCGGTGGACGGCAGCTCGGCGTCACCGTCTTCCCGGAGGGGGCCGGCGACGGGCAGGCCTGCCTGGTCGACCTGCGGGACGGCACCTCCACGGTGATCGCAGCGGGTCCCGCCGCCCGGGTGTGCGCGGTGAGCGGCGACGCTCGGCGCGCGGTCGTCCGGCTGGGCCGCCGCGGCGCCCGGAGCCTGGAGCTGGTCGACCTGTGGTCCGGACGCCGGACCGAACTGCTGCCCGGCGCCGGTGCCACGGTCGCCGATGCGCGGTTCGCGGTGACCGGCCGGCAGCTCTACGTGCACACCGACGCCGGCCGCGAGCGCCCGGCACTGCTCGCGGTGACGCTGCGGGGCAGCAGCGGCGTCTCCTCCGTGTACACGATCGCCGAGCGGCCCGACGACGACCTCGACCTCGTGGCGCTCGACCCGAGCGGCGTCCGCGCGGCGCTGTCCTGGAACGTGGGGGGCCGCAGCGAGACCGAGCTGCTGGACCTGCGCTCCGGCCTGCTCGAGCCGGTCGCGCCGCCGCCCGGGGAGGTCGTCACCGGCGCCGCGTTCACCCGGGACAGCAACGCGCTGCTCGTCGCGAGCGAGGGGCCGACGACCACCCCGCGGCTGAGCCGGATCGCACTCGACGTGCCCGGTGACCCCACCCCGCTGCTGCCGGGCGGCTCCGACTCCGGCCATCCGCTGGTCGCTCCCACGCTGCACGAGTTCGTGGCCGAGGACGGGCTCCGGCTCGCCGGCTGGCTGTTCCGCCCGCGCGGCGCGCTCGGGCCGCTGCCCACGCTGCTCTGGTTGCACGGCGGGCCGGAGGCGCAGGAGCGCCCGACCTTCCAACCGCTGTTCCAGGCGCTGGTCGCCGAGGGCGTGGCCGTCTTCGCCCCCAACGTGCGGGGCTCGCTGGGGTACGGGCGCACCTTCGCGTCCGCCGACGACCACGAGCGCCGCTTCGCCGCGATCACCGACGTGCGCGCGGCCGCCGACTTCCTGGTCTCGGCCGGGCTCGCCGACCCCGGCCGGATCGGCGTGTCGGGGCGGTCCTACGGGGGCTACCTCACGCTGGCCGCCCTCGCCTGGTTCCCCGACCTGTTCGGGGTGGGCATCGACATCTGCGGGATCTCGGACTTCGCCACGTTCTACGCGCAGACCGAGCCGTGGATCGCCGAGGCCGCCACCAGCAAGTACGGCGACCCCGACCTCGACGCCGGCCTGCTGTACGAGCTGTCGCCGCTCCACCGCGTGGACCGGATCACCGCGCCGGTGCTCGTGGTGCACGGGGCGCACGACACCAACGTGCCGATCGTCGAGGCGCAGCAGGTGGTGGACGCGCTGCGCGAGCGGGGGGCGTCACCGGGGTTCCTGCTGTTCCCCGACGAGGGACACGAGGTCCGCGGTACCGAGAACCGGGCCGTGTTCGTGCGCGAGGTCGTGCGATGGGTGTCGGCGAACCTGGTGGAGGTCGACGAGCGCACCGCGTGAGGGGGAGCGACCGTGTCGAGGTCTCTGGGACCTCGCTGCACCCTTGCGGCTCAGGTCCCGGCCTCCCGGTCTACGCCGGGCTGAACGACTGCATGATCGTCGAGCCGCCGGCGTCGGTGGTCATCACGAAGCGGTAGGGCTCGCTGGTGATCGTGCCGTTCGTCTTCTGGAAGACCACCGTCGCGCTGACGGTGTTGTCCCCGGTCTGCTGTGCGTCCTGCACGCTCACCGATCGGATGCCCGCGTAGAAGTTCTCGAAGCCGCTCCGCCCCCCGGATGCGCTCTGCGCCTGCGGGCTGAGCAGCGCGAACGCCGCGCCGGTGTTCCCGGGCAGGAGACCGTAGTAGTTCTGCACGAACGCGACTGGCTCGGTCGTGGGAGTCGTCGAATCGCTCGACGACGGAGGGGCGGTCGTCGTCGTGGTCGCCGTGGTCGTGGGCGCCGAGGTGGGCGCAGGTGTCGTCGTCGACCGAGCGCCCGTCGTGGGCGCGGCGGCCGTGGTGGTCGACGGCGCGGGCGGGACGGCGCCGTTCCCGGACTGGCCGGCCAGGATCGCGGCCACCACCCCGCCGCCGAGCACGAGCAGGGCGATCACGCCGAGGATGAGGGGGACGCGGCTCCGACGCTCCGGCGGCTCGGCGTCGACGTGGTCCGGGTACTCCGAAGCCGGAGCCGGTCGAGGCGGCACGGGAGCCGCCATCATCGCCGTGGTCGTGGCCCCGGTGCCGGCGCCGACGGCCCGGCCCGCGGCCACCGCGGCGAGCGCGTCGCGGGCCTGCGCCGCCGATGGGCGGTCGGCCGGATCGGCTGCGAGGAGCCGCATCATCACGCCGGTCAGGGGCCCGGCCTGCCGCGGCGGCTCGACGATCCCGCCGGCGACCTTGTGCAGGAGGGCGTAGGCGTTGTCGTCGAGCCCGAACGGCGGGTGTCCCTCCACCGCGGCGTAGAGGGTGGCGCCGAGCGCGAAGACGTCCGAGGCGGCGGTCGGCGCCTGCCCGCGGGCGACCTCCGGCGACAGGAATGCAGGGGTGCCCGCGATGAGGCCGGTGCGTGTCAGCTGCACGTCGTCGACGGCCCGGGACACGCCGAAGTCCGTGAGCTTGACGCGCCCGTCGGACGCGATGAGCACGTTGCCCGGCTTGACGTCGCGGTGCACCACGCCGGCGACGTGCGCCGCGGCCAGCCCGTCGGCGACCTGGCGGCCGACCTCGGCGGCCTCCCGCGGCTCCATCGGTCCCTTCTCGGAGAGCACCTGGGCGAGCGACCGCGACGGGAGGTACTCCATCACCAGCCAGGGGCGGTCGTCGTGCACGACCACGTCGAACATGCTGATCACGTGCGGGTGCTGGAGCCGGGCGCCGATGCGACCCTCCCGAAGGATGCGCTGCCGCGACTCCTCGAGCGCGTCCACTCCGGCGGCGGTGGGTGGCGCAGCGGCCGCGAGCAGCTCCTTGACCGCCACCGTGCGGTCGAGCAGCTCGTCGGTGGCCCGCCACACCGCACCCATCGCCCCGGCCCCGATCCGCTCGTCGAGCCGGTACCGGCCGCCGACGCGGGTCGGGGTGTCCTCGGGCGGGGCGTTCATCGGCCGCCAGGGTAGCGACCGGCCAAGACCCGGGCCGCGCACCCGGTGCCGCCCCTGTCCGTCGAGCACGAACCTATGGTGATCAACAAGGCCTTTCGATCACCACAACCTCGTTCTCGACGGGTTCGGGGGGCGGGTCAGCGCTGGATGGACTTCACCTCGAGGAACTCCTCGAGTCCGAACCGGCCGAGCTCGCGGCCGTTGCCGCTCTGCTTGTAGCCGCCGAAGGGCGCCATCGGGTTGAACGCGCCGCCGTTGACGTCCACCTGGCCGGTGCGCATCCGCCGGGCCACCGCGAGCGCGTGCTCCGGCTCCCCGAACACCGCGCCGGCGAGCCCGTAGACGGTGGAGTTGGCGATCGCGACGGCCTGTTCCTCGTCGGCGTACGGGATCACCGAGAGGACCGGCCCGAAGATCTCCTCCTGAGCCACCGCGGCGTCCGGTGCGACGTCGGCGAAGACCGTCGGACGGACGTAGGCGCCGCGCTCCAGCCCCTCCACCGCGCCGGTGCCGCCGAACGCCACCGTGGCGCCGTCGGCGACGCCGCGCTCGAGGTAGCCGTTCACCCGCTCTTGCTGGACGGCCGAGGACATCGGCCCGATCCGGGTGGTCTCGTCGGCGGGGTCGCCGACGGTGTACCGCGCGGCGGCCGCGGTGACCATCTCGACGATCTCGTCGTGCTTCGTGGCCGGCACCAGCATGCGCGTCCACGCCGTGCAGGTCTGGCCGCCGTTGATCCACGCGTTGCCCAGCCCGACCTTGACGGCCTTCGCGAGGTCGGCGTCGTCGAGGATCACGTTGGCCGACTTGCCTCCCAGCTCCAGCGCGACCCGCTTGACGGTGTCGGCCGCCACGATCGACACGCGCTTGCCGGCCCGGGTGGAACCGGTGAACGACACCATGTCGACGTCCGGGTGCCCGGCGATGGCTTCGCCGACCACCGGGCCCTCCCCGTGCACGACGTTGAACGCGCCGGCGGGCAGCCCGGCCTCGGCGGCCACCTCGGCCAGGATGGCCGCGCTGAGCGGCGCGACCTCACTCGGCTTGAGCACCACCGTGCAGCCGGCCAGCAGAGCCGGCGCGACCTTGGCCACGACCTGGTGCAACGGGTAGTTCCAGGGGGTGATGGCACCGACGACGCCCACCGGCTCGCGCACGACCAGCGAGTTGCCGATCTCCTCGGTCCATCCGAACGTCGCGGCCAAAGACGCCACCCCGGCCGACGTGGCCACCGGCAGTCCGGCCTGCACGGCTCGCGCGAACGTGATCGGTGAGCCCATCTCCGCGCTCACCGACGACGCGACATCGCCGCCGCGGGCCTTGAGCCCGTCGGAGATCCGTTGGACCACCGCGGCTCGCTCGGTGACGTCGGTGGTGGACCACTCGGCGAAGGCGGCCCGCGCCGCGGCGACGGCCCGGTCCACGTCGGCCGCGGTGCCAGCGGGAACCGCGGCGACGACCTCCCCGCTGGCCGGGTTGACCACCTCGATCCGTTCGGCGCCGCCGGCCACGTGCTCGCCGCCGATCCAGTGCTGGGACACGTCCTGCGTCGGTGCAGCCATGCCGCGATCCTGGCACGCGTCGGCGGCGCGCGCCGGGCTGCGGCTCGACGGTGAGCGGCCCGCTCACGCCGTGTGGTGGACCTCCGGCAGCCCGTAGACGGGGGTGGGGATGCCCTCGGTGCGGGCCTTGAGCTGCAGCGCGAGGTAGAGCGAGTAGTAGCGCGACTGGTGCAGGTTGCCGCCGTGGAACCACAGCCCCTCCTGCTGGGTCGGCTTCCACATGTTGCGCTGCTCGCCTTCCCACGGTCCCGGGTCCTTGGTGGTGTCCGAGCCCAGGCCCCACACCTTGCCGACCTTGTCGGCGATCTCCTGCCCCAGGATGCCGGCAGCCAGGCCGTTCATCGAGCCGTAGCCGGTGGCGTAGACGACGAGATCGGCCGGCAGCCGGGTGCCGTCGGCGAGCACGACCTCGTCCTTCGTCAGCTCCTTCACGACGCCCTTGGCCAGCTTGATGCTGCCGTCGGCCACCAGGTCAGCGGCACCGACGTCGATGTAGTAGCCGGAACCGCGCCGCAGGTACTTCATGAACAGCCCGGAGTCGTCGTCGCCGAAGTCCAGCTCGAAGCCGACCTCCTCCAGCCTGGCGTAGTAGTCGGCGTCGCGCTCCCGGATGGCGTCGTAGATCGGCTTCTGGAACTGGTGCATGATCCGGTACGGCAGCGACGCGAAGATCGTGTCGGCCTTCCGGGTGGTGACGCCCGCCGCCACCGCACGCTCGGAGTAGAGGTCGCCGAGGCCGAGGTCCATCAGCGACTCCGACCGCACGATGTGCGTGGACGAGCGCTGCACCATCGTCACGTCGACGCCGGACTCCCAGAGCGCAGCACAGATGTCGTGGGCGGAGTTGTTGGAGCCGATCACCACCGCCTTCTTGCCCTTGTAGGCGTCCGGGCCGGGGTGCGCGGAGGAGTGGTGCTGGTCGCCGGCGAAGACGTCCATCCCGGGGATCTCCGGCAGGTTCGGCTTGCCCGACACGCCCAGCGCGAGCACGAGGTGCTTGGGCTTCAGCGTCACCTCCTCGCCGTCCCGGTCGACGACGAGGTTCCAGACGTCGCCATCACGGGTGGCGCTCTTCGCGGTGGTGGATCCCCAGTAGTTCAGTTCCATGACCCGCGCGTACATCTCGAGCCAGTCGCCGATCTTGTCCTTCGGCGAGAACACCGGCCAGTTCGTCGGGAACGGGATGTAGGGCAGGTGGTCGTACCAGACCGGGTCGTGCAGGGCGAGGGACTTGTAGCGACTGCGCCACGAGTCGCCCGGCTTCTCGCGGCGCTCGATGATGATCGTCGGGACGCCGAGCTGGCGCAGCCGCGCGCCCAGCGCGATGCCGCCCTGCCCACCGCCGACGATGACCACGTCGGGTTGGACCGTGTAGCCCAGCTCCGTGGCCTCCCTCTCGCGGGACTCCAGCCAGGTGACACGGTCGCGGCTGGCGCCGTGCTCGGTCCCGAACGGGCGGCGCTCGCGGTGCGGCTCCTCGTGACCCTTCAGCTCGTCGAGGGTCGTCAGGAACGTCCAGGCCTTGCCGTCGACGAGGCGGAGGTGCCCGCTCCCGCGCCCGACCGCCGTCTCGAACTCCAACCACACGTCGGCGACCCCGTCGGTCTCCGTCGGCGGCTCCGTCACCCGGAAACCGCTCGGATCGACGCCGTCGAGCGTGGCGCGCAGCATGTCCGCGACACCGGCCGGCCCCTCCACGGTGACGATGTTCCAGGTGAACGCGACCAGATCGCGCCAGAAGCTCTCCTCGGCGAAGAGCGCGGCCGCGCGGTCGACGTCGCGCGCGGTGAGCGCGTCCTCGAACGCCGACAACCACTCGTCCACGCGGACGGCGACGTCGGTGCGCGGCCGATCGACGGTCTGGCTCACGGGTACCTCCGGGTTGCGGTGGCGACGGGTCCGGGTCCTCCGCAGCATTCAACCTCGGGGACTGCGGGTGCGCACCTGTCCGGTCGGCGGGGACCCGTTTTCGCTCCCCGACCCGACCGGAATGCGGGCTGTGCTCGGGACCGGCGGGAGCGCACACTACGGGGACCGGCAGCGGAGGGAGCATCGATGAGGATCGCCGACATCCTGCAGACCAAGAGTCGGATCGTGCACTCCGCCCTGCCGTGGTTGACCGTGGCCGAGGTGGTGGACCAGCTCGGCCAGCACGGCGTCGGAGCCGTGCTCGTCCGCGACGAGCACGAGGTGATCCGCGGCATCGTGTCCGAGCGCGATGTCGTGCGCGCCCTGCGCCGCCACGGCGCACAGCTGCTCACCATGCCCGTCACCGAGATCATGACCCGCCACGTGGAGACGTGCGCGCCCGACGAGACGGTCGCCAGGGCGATGGCCCGGATGACGGCCGGGCGCTACCGCCACCTCCCGGTCATGGAGAACGGCACGCTCGTCGGACTCGTCAGCATCGGCGACCTGGTGAAGAACCGGGTGCGGGAGATGGAGATGGAGATGGGCGTCCTGCGCGACCGCGTGATCGCCCACCACTGAGGCCCAGCGAAATGGGACGGGGAGCCGTGCTGGGCACGGTTGGGCGTCCCGGTCCGGTGATCACCTGCGGCGATCAGCGCCTCAGCCGAACTCGGGGCCTTCGGACCGGGTCCGCTTCAGCTCGAAGAAGTGCGGGTAGCCCGCGAGCAGCCGTGCCCCGTCGAAGACCCGGCCAGCGTCCTCGCCGCGTGGGATCCGCGATAGCACCGGGCCGAAGAACGCGACGCCCTCGACGTGGATGGTGGGGGTGCCGACCTCGAGGCCGACCGGGTCCATGCCGCGGTGATGGCTCGCGCGGAGCTTCTCGTCGAAGTCGGTGCTGGTGGCGGCCTCGGCGAGCGTCGCCGGCAGGTCCAGCTCGGTCAGCGCCTCCTTGACCACCACGTCGAAGTCCTTGTTGCCCTGGTTGTGGATCCGGGTGCCGAGAGCGGTGTAGAGCGGCTCGAGGATCTCCGGGCCCAGCTGGGCGGCGGCGGCGACGGCCACCCGGACGGGTCCCCACGCCTGGTTCATCCGCGCCCGGTACTCGTCCGGCAGGTCCCGGTCCTCGTTGAGCACCGAGAGACTCATCACGTGCCACGTGATCTCCACGTCGCGGACCTGGCGCACCTCCAGCATCCAGCGCGACGTGATCCACGCCCACGGGCACATCGGGTCGAACCAGAAGTCGACGTGGGCGGTCTCGGTGCTGGTCATCATTCTCCGATCGAGGCGGGCGACATCGGTCTGCTCCTTCAGCAGCAACCGGGCTGGCTGCAAGGGTGTTCCCGGCCAGGCAATTCCCGAAGCGGCGACGCGGGAACCCGTGGTTGGATCGGCCGACCCCTCGACGACCGGCGAACGACGCGAAGGAGTGCCCGGACCGCATGGCTCCGCCCAACCTCACCCGATCCGCCGCCGAGCGGCGGGCCGCGCTGCTGGACGTCACCGACTACGTGGTCGACATCGACCTCACCGACGGGGTCGGCCGGCCCGGTGCGGCCACCTACCCGACGGCCGTCACGGTCACGTTCGGCTGCCGGGAACCGGGCGCGGACACCTGGATCGACTTCGTCGGGGCGGAGGTCGCGCTCGGCCACGCTCAACGGTGTCGAGCTCGACGTGTCGGGCTACCGCGAGGACGACGGCATCGCCCTGCCCGGGCTGGCCGCAGAGAACGAGCTGCACGTGGTGGCCATCGGCCGCTACACGAACACCGGCGAGGGCCTGCACCGCTTCGTCGATCCGGTCGACGGCGCCGTCTACCTGTACTCCCAGTTCGAGACGGCCGACGCCAAGCGCCTCTTCGCCTGCTTCGACCAGCCCGACCTCAAGGCCCGCTACCGGCTGACCGTCACCGCCGCTGCGGACTGGAAGGTCGTGTCGAACGCGGCGATCGGCGAGACCGCCGAGGGCCCTGGCGGTGCCGCGGTGCACCGGTTCGACACCAGCGAGATCATGTCCACCTACCTGGTGGCGCTGATCGCCGGGCCCTACACGGTGTGGCACGACGAGTACCGCGACCATGACGACGGCGGCGACGCTCACCCGCCCATCCCGCTCGGCATCTACTGCCGGTCCTCCCTCGCCCCGCACATGGACGCCGAGCGCCTGTTCACCGAGACCCGGCAGGGGTTCGACTTCTACCACCGGCACTTCGGCGTCCGGTACCCGTTCGGCAAGTACGACCAGCTCTTCGTCCCCGAGTTCAACGCCGGCGCGATGGAGAACGCGGGCGCCGTGACGTTCCTCGAGGACTACGTCTTCCGCTCCCGCGTCACCCGGTTCCTCTACGAGCGGCGCGCGGAGACGGTGCTGCACGAGATGGCCCACATGTGGTTCGGCGACCTCGTGACGATGCGCTGGTGGGACGACCTGTGGCTCAACGAGTCGTTCGCCACCTGGGCGAGCGTCCTGTGCCAGGCCGAGTCCACCGAGTACACCGAGGCGTGGACGACCTTCGCCAACGTCGAGAAGTCGTGGGCCTACCGTCAGGACCAGCTGCCCTCGACGCACCCGATCGCCGCCGACATCCCCGACCTGCAAGCGGTCGAGGTCAACTTCGACGGCATCACCTACGCCAAGGGCGCCTCGGTGCTCAAGCAGCTCGTCGCCTACGTCGGGCTGGAGCCGTTCCTGGCCGGGCTCCGGTCCTACTTCCGGGCGCACGCGTGGGGCAACGCCACTTTCGACGACCTGCTCGGCGCGCTGGAGGAGGCGTCCGGGCGCGACCTGTCCGGCTGGGGCGCCCAGTGGCTGAAGACCACCGGGCTGAACCTGCTGCGGCCGTCGTTCGAGGTCGACGCGGACGGCGCGTTCACGCGCTTCGACGTCGTGCAGGGCGGCGCCCGTCCGGGGGCCGGCGAGCTGCGGACCCACCGGATCGCGGTGGGCGTCTACGACGACGACCGCGGCAACGACGACGGCGGCGGCGGCGATCCGGCCGGCACGAAGCTCGTGCGCACCCACCGCGTCGAGGTGGACGTCACCGGGGAGCGCACCGCCGTCCCCGAGCTGGTCGGGGTGCCGCGCGGCAAGCTGGTGCTGGTCAACGACGACGACCTGACCTACTGCGCGCTGCGCCTGGACCCGAACTCGCTGGCCACGCTCGTCGACCGGATCGGGGACATCGCCGAGCCGCTGCCACGCACCCTGTGCTGGTCGGCGGCCTGGGAGATGACCCGCGAGGCCGAGCTGAAGGCGCGTGACTTCACCACGCTGGTGGCCGGTGGCTTCGGTGCGGAGACCGAGATCGGCGTGGTGCAGCGGCTGCTGCTGCAGGCCCAGACCGCCGTCGCGTCCTACGCCGACGAGCAGTGGGCCGCCGAGCGGGGGTGGCCGATGCTGGTCGACGCACTCCTCGCCCGGCTCGCCTCCGCCCCTGCCGGCTCGGACGAGCAGCTGGCCGCGGTGAACGCGCTTTCGGCGAGCGTGCTGCACACGTCGGTGCTCGACAGCATCCGGGACGTGCGGCAGGGCATCGACGTCCCGGACGGCCTGACCGTGGACACCGACCTGCGCTGGCGACTCCTGCACGCGCTCGTCGCCCACGGTGCGGCCTCGGCAGCGGAGATCGACGAGGAGCTGCAGCGCGACCCCACCTCGACCGGACAGCGGCAGGCCGAGCGGGCCCGGGCGCTGGTGCCGACGCTCGCCGCCAAGGAGCAGGCCTGGCAGCGGGCCGTGCACGACGACGAGATCCCCAACGCGGTGCAGGAAGCGATCATCAGCGGGTTCAGCCATCCCGCACAGCGCGGGCTGCTCGGCGGCTTCGTCGAGCAGTACTTCGCGGAGGTGGGCGAGGTGTGGGCGCGACGCACGAGCGAGCGGGCGCAGTCGGTGGTCGTCGGGCTGTTCCCGTCGTGGGCCGTGGACAAGTCCACGGTGGAGGCGGCGGATGCGTGGTTGGCCGACGACTCGCACCCGCCGGCGCTGCGGCGGCTGGTCACCGAGGGACGGGCGGGGATCGTCCGGGCGCTCGGTGCTCGAGAGTTCGATCGCTCGTAGGGCGCAGGTAACCTGGCGGACATGTCGCCCAGAACGCGCTTCTCGAGGAGGTGGCTCGGGCGAGGCGCGACGAGGGGGCGGCGCGCGGCCGTTGTGATCGTGATCTGGAGCGTGGCCGCCGGGCTGGTGCTGGTGGTCGCGCACGAGACGAAGATCGGACGGACCGTGCTGGACCTGTGGGGCGGCCACGGGGTGCACCTGGGCGACCTCGCGGCGCTGACCGTCATCGTCCTGGCGGCACTGCTCGGCACGGTCCGCGTTCTACGCCACGGCCGGGTCTGATCCCAGTCAGCGCGTGCGGGGCCGGCCCCCGGCCTGGTCGGCGAGCATGCGGAGCCCGCTGAGCAGCCCCCCGAGCAGGTCGCCCTCCTTGAAGGACGCCAGCATGCTCATCACCGCGAGCTTCGCCCCGCGGTCGGGCAGCCGGACGCGCGCCTCGGCCCCGCTGAGCACCTCGACCACCCGCTGCCCGGGACTCACGGCGACGAGGACGGCCTCGCCAGAGCCCTCGAGCTCGCTGTGCAGCTCCGCGACCCGCGCGACGGGCTCGTCGCCGAGCTCGCCCAGGTAGACCCCGAAGCGGAGCCCAGTCTCGCGGCTCGCCATCGTCAGCGCCTCGTCGAGCCGGGTGAGCTGCAGCGGCGTGAACGGCTGCTCGCCGGGGGCCGGGTCCCGGAACTCCACGGCCGCGGACACCCGCCCGGACGACGTGACGACGGCGCCGACGGGAAGGTCGTCGCTGTCGGACACCGCGAGCGCCGTGCCCGAGCCACCCTCGTCGGTCGTGCCTCCGGGAGCGTGCTCACCAGCTGCCACGGGCACCTCCTCGCTCACCGGTCGTGGCGTGACCGTCCAGGTCGGCCAGCTGCGCTCCCCGCGGGTTGGCCGTCCAGAACAGCGGTGGGTACGGCCACGGCTGGCCGACGCGGTACCGCGGGCGACGGGAGTGCCGCGGGGCGACGACCAGCAGCACGATCAGAGCGATCAGCCCGATGACGGGCACCGCGAATACGAGGATCGTCTCCCACACGCTCACGGTGAGTGAATCTAGCTCACCAGCCGGGCGGGCGCCGATCTCCGAGCCGATCGCGTCGTGCAGCTGGGTGCCGGTCGGCATCCGTCACGACGATTCGTGCCGGTGGCACCACCTGATCGGGAGGAATCCGTCCGGTCTACCATCCCGTCCGATCTCGCCCCGCTCGGACGACACAACGGTCCGTGGAGGACCTCCTCGCGTGAAGGGTGGTAGATGCGCATGATGATGACGGGGGTGATAGGCAGCGCTCGTTGGGCGCGCTCGAGGGTGGCCGTCTCCGGTTCCCTTGCTTGCGTCCTCCAGGAGATGGACGTGGTCACTGCGCTCGGTCAGGCGGGGATTCGTTGCGCGGTATTCGTGGGGCGCAAAGATCCCGCACGTTACTCTCGGTTCGTCCACCGAGCACTAGATGCGATGGACGCCTGGCGCGAGCCCGACGCATACGTCGAAAGGCTGCGAGCATGGGGTGTCGCTCAGTCGCCATCACCGGTGCTCTTCTATTCGACCGACGCCGATCTGCTGATGGTGTCCCGGCACCGGAAGACGCTCGAAACGGCGTTCAAGTTCGCGGTCCCGGACCCTGAGCTCGTCGAGGACCTGGTGGACAAGTGGCGCTTCGTCCAGCTGTCGCAGCGGCTCGGCCTGCGGGTGCCCTGGTCCGCCTACCTCCGCTCCGACCGTTCACCCGGCCCGGGCGACGTGGCGTCCTACCCGGTCGTCGTCAAGCCGGTCGTGCATCGCGGCTCGACCACACTCATGCCGAGGTTCGCCAAGGCCGTCGCGGCCAACGACCTCGAGGAGCTCCGTGAGGTGTGGCGGCGTGCGGCGTCGTCGGGCGTGGACTGCATCGTGCAGCAGCTCGTGCCCGGCCCCGAGAGCTCGATCGAGAGCTATCACGCGTACGTCGACCGCGACAACAAGACGGTGGCTGAGTTCACCGGTGTGAAGATCCGCACCTATCCGGCCGAGTACGGGCAGAGCACCGCGGTCATGGTGACGCGCCGGGACGATGTTCTCGAGGAAGGCCGCGAGGTGGTCTCCGCCATCGGACTCGCCCACGGGGTGGTCAAGGTCGACTTCAAGCGCGACCCCGAGGGACGGCTCTGGCTGCTGGAGGTCAATCCGCGGTTCAACCTCTGGAACAACCCAGGTGCGCTGGCCGGCGCGAACCTTCCCGCGCTCGTCTACGCGGACCTCACCGGCCGGCCCAGGCCCGCGATCCGCCCGATCCGCGACGGGGTCACGTGGTGCACCATTCCCGGTGACCGTCGAGCTGTGGCCGCCGCCGGGATATCCTTACTGTCACATCTGCGCTTCGTCGCCGGCTCCCATTCGCGCAGAAGCGGATCGTGGAGCGATCCGATGCCCGTACTCCGAGGGCATCTGCTTCCGGCGATCCGCGGGCGCATCGGCGGTCCGAACCGCTGACGAAAGGGGATGTGCACATGCGCTATCTCGTCATGTCGGACATCCACGGCAATGCACACGCACTGCGGGCAGTGCTGGATTCCGTCGCGACCGACGGGATCGAGAAGGTCTTGTGTCTGGGTGACATCGTCGGGTACGGCCCGTTTCCGAACGAGTGCGTCGATACCATCAGGGCGCTGGGTGCCGTCACCGTGGCCGGCAATCACGAGCTGCTGGCGCTCGGCCGCTTGTCCGACGAACGGTGTGGGCAACTCGCTCGGCAGACCACCGCATGGACCCGGTCCGCCTTGGTCGAGCGGACCCGCGAGCACATCGCCGGCCTGCCCACGCGCGCCCGGGTCGGGGATGTCGCGCTGGCCCACGGATCGCCGGACGATCCGGAACAGTACGTCCGCAGCTCGGATCGCGCTCGGGACATCCTCGAGCGGCTCACGATGGACGAGCCGGGCTGTCGGCTGCTGCTGCTCGGTCACACTCATCAGCCGTGGGCATTCGGCTCGCGCAGCGGAACGCTGTTGCGGGGACCGCGCACCGGTGTCGTGCGGTTGGATGCCGCCCAGCGCTACATCGTGAACCCCGGCAGTGTGGGGCAATCGCGGGACCGGACCGTCGCCGCACGGTTCCTGCTCCTGGACCCGGATCGGAACGAGGCTGTCTTCCGTTCCGTGCCCTACGACGTCCGAGGCCACGTCGACGCGTTGCGGGACGCCGGCCTGCCACCTGGGTCCCACCATATGACGCCGAGCACTCGGGACGTCGCGCGCCGATTCGCGCGGGTCCTGGTGCGACGGGCGCGCCGCATCAGAACCCGTGTCCGCCCCACCCAGGAGGACGAACCGCGAGGATGAGGCGATGCAGGCCGACGGCATGCAGATCTCGGGGGTGCGATCTGCACGTGCTCACCAGCCGGGCGGGCGCCGGTCTCCCCAGCCGATCACCTCGTGCACCTGCGCGCCGAGCGCGAGCAGCAGCGCATCGTCGCCCGCACGCCCGACGAGCTGCACGGACACCGGCAGGTCGGCGCTGCCCTGCTCTCGACCCCACGTCACCGGCAGGCTGAGCGCGGGCTGCCCGGTGATGTTGTAGGTCGCGGTGAACGGGGTGAACCGCTTCTGCCGCTCGTAGTCCTCCGCCGGGTCGCCGCCGTCGGTGAACCAGCCGATCGGACGCGGCAGTTGGGCGAGCATCGGGGTGAGGACGACGTCGACCGCGGCGTGCGCGGCCACCACCCGCCGCGTGACGCCGATGGCGGCCTGGGTGGCCGCCAGGTACTGCGGCCCGCTGATCGCGGCACCCCGCTCCCGCCACCAGCGGGTCAGCGGTGCGAGCTGCGGTTCGGTCCCCGGTGGCACCGGGATGCCGTGCGAGAGAACGGCCCACAGCACCTCGAACGCCGGCAGGAACTCGGGGGTGAGGCCGGGGTCGAAGTCGTCGACGATCTCGTGCCCGGCCTCCGCCAGCAGCCGCGCGGCCTGCTCGTAGGCCGCGAGGCAGGCCGGGTCCACCACCACCCCCGGCACCGGCGGGGTGGCGTACCGCCCGACCCGCAGCCGTCCCGGCGGCCGTCCCGCAGCCTCCAGGTAGCTCCGGGAGCGGACCAGCAGCGGGTACGGCTCCCCCGCCACCGGCTCCGCCAGCACGTCCAGCATCGCCGCGGCGTCGGCGACCGTGCGGGCCAAGGGCCCCGACACCGACATCCCCAGCGGATCCCCGCCCACCGGCCCCCGCGAGACGAGCCCGCGCGTGGTCTTGAGCCCGACCAACCCACAGCAGGCCGCCGGGATCCGGATCGACCCCCCGCCGTCGGTGCCGTGCGCGAACGGCACCAACCCGCCCGAGACCGCCGCCCCGGCCCCGCCACTGGATCCCCCGGCCAACCGCCCGGTGTCCCACGGCGTCACGGCCGGGTGCCGCCCGGCCGGCTCGGTGTAGGGCGGCAGCCCGAACTCCGGGGTGGCCGTCTTGCCGAGACTGATCGTCCCCGCCGCCCGCAACAGCCGGGCGGAGTCGTCGTCGACGTCGGGGACGTAGCCGTCGAACACCGGGGAGCCGAAGGTGGTGCGGACCCCGGCCGTCACCGCCAGGTCCTTGATCGCCGTCGGCACGCCGAGGAGGGGCCGCTCGTCCCCGCCCCGCCGCGCCCGATCGGCCTCCTCCGCCTGCTCCAGCGCCAGCTCCGGGGTGACGGTCACGAAGGCGCCCAGCGTGGGGTCGAGGGCGTCGATGCGGCGCAGGTGGTGCTCGACGAGCTCAACGGCCGACAGGTCCCCGCGGCGCAGCGCCGCCGCCTGCTCCAGGGCGGTCAGGTCGTCGTGCACGGTCACGGCGCCTCTCTCTGCCATCTTCGTCATGGTCGACGAGAGAACACCGTTCGTGACAGCCGCTCACGAACCGGGACGAACGCTTCTGCGAGGAGGTAGCCCGAATGCCCACCGCGGACTCGAGCCAGGGCCTCGATGTACTCGAAGCTGCGTGGGTGCTTACCGCCGATCATCTCCGTCGGGTAGCACGCGAGGGCCTCGCGTTTCTTCTCCCACACCGGCTCGACATCGACGAAGGTCGTCGGGTTGAAGACGTACTCCGCGACCTGCGGTGCCTGATCGGTCGAGGACGGCGTCTCGAAGGTCAGGAAGCGCTGGACCAGTGAACCCAACGGGGTCATCGGGCGGCACGCAGCATAAGCCGCTTTGAACACGACTTGATGATCCGTGTTCGCGTCTCCGCCGTGGTGCGCGTACACCACAGTCGGCTTGAACCTCTCGATCGTTGCTTCGAGGACTTTGATCAGCTCGATGAACGGAACGGTATCCAGGCGCTGGTCGGGAAAATCCTGGAACAGGACTTCAGAAACCCCCATGGCCTTGGCCGCCATCAGCGCGCATTCCCTCCTCGTACGGCAGCGAGGCGTCCCGTCCAGTTTCTCGACCTCCCCCTCGGACATGATCAGCACCTGCACCTCGCTGCCGGCGGCGGCGTGCAGCGCCAGCGTTCCGCCGACACCAAGAGTCTCGTCATCCGGGTGAGCGACGACGCAGAGGACTCTCTGCCGCAGCGGATCGTTGTGAAGATGGCGGGGTGGCGGCACGAGGAGTTCCGGCGCCGTCCTCGCCTTCTCGATCAGAATGGGTACGCCATCACCGCCGAAGGCGTGCGCGACCGGATAGGGCGGCGCCAACGCTCGGATCAGATTGACGATCTCGTGCGCCGGTCTCGTCCAGTCGATCTCCCCATCGGCCGGTGTGCGCCGGCGCGTGTAGGTGCTCGTGACCTCATCCTGCTGAAGGCGCGGTGCAGTGCCGTCGAGGATCTGGTCGAGATGGTGTCGCAGCAAGTTCATCGTGGCGTCGTCCGCCTTGCGCAGGATGTCGATCGAGTAGTCGTCCTCGTCGATGACGAAACGCTCACTGGCGATGACGTCGCCGGTGTCGATTCCTTCGTCCATGTAGAACATGGTGACTCCGGTCTCCGTGAGACCGTCGACCATCGCCCAGATCAGGGGCGAGGCTCCCCGACGGCCCGGAAGCACCGCCGAGTGGAAACCGATGACACCGAGCGGAGGTACATCCAGTACCGCCTTGGGAATGATCTGCGAGAAGCCGACCACGAAGATCACATCGGGCTGCAACCCGCGGATCTGCTCGACATGGTTCTTGACCTTTCCGATCTTTTGCAGCACGGGAGGCGGGACCAAGTCATCGAACGTACGAAAGCCGGAAACGCCGTTCGCTTCTTCGTCCAGCACGAAGACGCCGACCAGATCGACTCGTCGATCGTCTCGAAGTTCCTCGACGACCCTGCGCCCATCGTCGAGGCCACCGATGAACACCACCCGACGAACCGCAGCTCCGCCGCCAGCGTGATGGTTCCCGTCGGCGAGATCACTTCCGCTTCCGCCGTCAATCGACATGTATCGCATCCTTGCTATCCTCGAGAACTGCTCAGAACGGACCGGCTGAACGGCTGGGACGTACCGACTTCACGCCGACCCGAGATGCCTGACCTCGCTGTTGCCGAATCTCGGGTTGGTGCGGACGTCGGGGAAGACGCCTGCCTGGATAGCCGCGGTGAGTGTTGCGAGGTAGTCCTGCACCGTGTGGTCGCAGGCGAAGCCGAGTCCCTCGGCGATCTTGTCGAAAGACACTCGGTAGTTGCGCGGGTCGGTATCGCCTTGTCGGTAGTCGACCGACACTCCTTCCAGGTGCTTCTCCACCTCCTCGACGATCATCCTCTTGGTGAACTGCTGCGAGGTGTCCCCCACGTTGAACACTTCAGCACGGACGTGCTCGTCACCGGCTGTGAGCACCAGCATGATGGACTGTGCGATATCGCGAACATGGCAGTAGGGGCGCCACGTATCTGCGTCGTACACCTGGAGCGACCCGGCCGAGGCGAGCTCCCAGGCGAACTGGGACACGGTGAGGTCGAACCGCATGCGCGGCGACAGGCCATAGGCGGTGGCGATGCGCAGGACCGTGCTGCACGTCTCGGCCTCACGACCGGGCCCGAGCAGGTAGTCCTCTACTGCGATTTTGGTCTCCGCGTAGAGGGACTGCGGGTTGAGCGGGCTCTTCTCGGTCGCGAGATCGGAGGACTCGTGTATTCCGTAGTTGCTGCACGTAGAGGTGAAGACGAACCTCTGCACACCCAGCGCGTCGAGCTTGTCGATAACGCGCTTCGCCCCGTCCTCATTGACGTCGCGAGCGAGCTCGGGATACTTCTTGCAGACCGGATCGCCGACCAGCGAAGCCAGCAGCACGACGTCCGTCGCGTCCTGCGCCGCCTGCGCGAGGTCGTCCGGGTCCCGCAGGTCGCCCCGCTGGAACCGGAGATTCGGGTCGTCGAGCAGGTGGGCCAGCGCAAAACCATTGTCGTAGATCAGCTGATCGAGGACACGCACCCGGGCCCCCGCCGCCAGCAGGCGCGTCGTCAGGATGGAGCCGACGTAACCGGCGCCTCCCACCACCAAGACCGTTCGGTCCTTGAAGTCCACGTCGAACGTCCTCTCGAATGGGTCGGTTCCGCGACCGATCAGGCCGGCGTGTCGACAGCCTTGCCGAGCGCGGCCACCACCCGGTCGACATCAGCGACGCTCAGGGCCGGGTGCAGCGGTAGCGTCAGTTCCCGCTCGCTGAAGTGTTCGGTGTGCGGAAGGGATGTGGGCGCACACGTCCGCCGGTAGTAGTCGAACTGATGTATCGGCGGGTAATGCACGCTCGTCTGCACGCCGGCCGCGCGCATCTGAGTCATCACACTGGCGCGGTCGCGCCCCTCCGGTAGCAGCACCGGCATGATGTGGCCCGACGTGGGATGGCCAGCGTCGAACGGTACGCCCACGGCGGGCACCTCACGGGCCAGCTCCGAGCGATAACGGCCCATCAACGCGCGGCGGGTCTCGTTCCACCCCGCTACCCGTTCGATCTGCACCAGCCCCAGCGCGCCCCGCAGTTCGTCCATCCTGAAGTTGTGACCGCACTCCACGACGTCGTATCCCACCGCGCGGCCCCGAGTCCGATCCACTGTGGTCGTCGTCATGCCGTGCGTGCGCAACAGGCGAGCGCGCTGTCGCCTCGCCTGGTCGCGGATGATCATCATGCCGCCCTCGGCGGTGGTCATGTTCTTGTTGGTGAAGAAGCTGAAGGCGGCCGCGTCACTCACGGTGCCGATCACATCGGCCAGACCGACCACGTGCGCCGCATCCTCGAACAACAGGAGGCCGTGCTCATCGGCCAGCGCACGCCATGGCGTGATGTCCATCTGGTAGCCGCCGTAGTGCATGATCATCAGGGCGCGGGTGCGCTCGCTGATGCGCCGGCGGGCGTCCTCGAGTGACATGTGCGGACGTTCCACACTCTCGATGTCGACGAACACCGGGACGGCTCCGGAGTGGACGACGACCGATGCCGTCGCCACGAAGCTCATCGAGGGGACCAGCACCTCCGCGCCGGATCCGATGTCGAAGGCAGCGAGACTCAACTGCAGGGCGGCGGTCGCCGAGTTGACCGCGACGGCATCCTCGACTCCGTGGAGTGCGGCGAAGGCCCGCTCGAACCTCCGGACACGGTCTCCCATCGTGAGCCATTGATCGTCGATGACGTCAGCGAGGGCACGTTTCTCCGGTTCGCCCAGGATCGGGGCCGCGAGCTCGATCGTCGGCAAGGTCGGCGTCGCCACCTCAGAGCATGTCCTCGTCGGCGAATGGTTCGGCCGCCTGTTCCTGGGCTTTTCGGAGGTCCTCGACGCGGCCGATGTCGATCCAGCTGCCCAGGTGCTCGTAGACGTTGACCGGGGCGCCCTCGTCGAGCATGACGCGCATCAGGTGGTCGAATCCGAACGGACCGGCCGGCGGGATGAACCGGAAGACGCCCGGGTCCATGCAGTAGATGCCGGTGCTGACCGAGAACTGCTCGGTGGGCTTCTCCCAGAAGTTCAGGAGGCGTCCGCCGGCGTGCTCCAGCACGCCGTAAGCGATGTTGACCTTCTGGCGGGTCACGACCACGGTCACCGACGAGGAGCCGTTCGTGTGCGACGCCAGGACGTCCTTGAGCACCAGGTCGGTGTACACGTCGGAGTTGGCCACGAGGAACGGGCCGCCGAGGCGATCCCGAAGACCGTTCAACGCTCCGATCGTCCCCAGCGGCGTGTCCTCCGTGACGTAGTCGATCTCGAGGCCCCAGCGGCTGCCGTCCCCGCAGTAGCTCCGGATCAGCGGCCCGAACCGACTCACGGTGATGATCACTTCGCTGACTCCGGCATCGCGGAACTGGTTGAGCAGGTGATCGATGACGGCGCCGTCACCGACGGGCATCAGCGCTTTCGGCAGGACCGTCGAGTAGGGCGCGAGGCGGGTGCCTCGTCCTCCGGCCTGGATCACAGCCTTGAGCTCACTCACGAGACCTCTATCTCCGTGTCACTCACTACGCGAGACTCCTGGTACAGACGCTCCCGACTCTAGCTCGGCGCGGAGACCGCGTTTCAGCCGCACGGGTACCACGTCGTTCGACGAGTGCAGAGCCGAGGTTCGCCGCGACCGGTGCGCCGGAGCGCCTGATCCCACGATGTGCCGCACCGGTCAACGCCGGGGGGCCACGGCGTCGACGAGAGTGCCGACCGCGTCGAAGATCAGGTCAGCGGCACGTTGGTGCTGCTGGTCACTCCCGCCGACGGGGTCGGGCACGGAATCGGCGTTCGGCTCCGCGCCGTACCTGCCGCGAGCTGCCGCAGCCTCGGCGACCAGAGCACGCCCGCGCTCTGCCGGGCCCACCGGCAGCTCCAACGGCGTGATGTCGTGCAGGATGCGGGCGAACCGCAGCATGGTGAAGAGCTTGGGTTGGATCTCCGGAGTGGTCCACGCGATCTGAGACCGATGTGCCTCCTCGGCGGTCACGATCAGGTCCGCCCATCGGATCATGTGGGGTTGCAGTTGGCGGGACCGGAACGCGCCGGCCCGGTCGTAGAGCGGGTCCCCCCACATCGCGAGCGCGTTGCGCGTCTGCGGGTGCATACCGGCTCCCGCCACGGCGCGAATACCTGCGCTCGAGAACTCGACCGCCTTCGCGGCGTGCGGCCCGAGGCGATCGAGGAGCAACTGGCGGCTCAGCACCTCGGCGAACGCGGACCGGCAGATGTTGCCCGTGCAGACGAACAGGACGTTGAATCCCGGCTGGTCTCCCTCGTCACTACCCATCGCATCCGATGGTCCCCCTCGTGCGGCGCGGAGCGCCACCCGGTCTTCTCGCGGGTCTTCTCGCGGGTCGTCTACCGGGCAGCCTGGTCGCCCTCGCGCTCCCCGGGCAGGCCGAGGGCCGCGTCCGAACCCACACCGGCGCGTGGCCGCGGAGTCGGCCGCGAGACGCTGTCAGGGGTGTCTCGGGCGCGCCCGGTCACGGTCGCCGGTTCGCGAGGCGGCCGGGCTGGCGGCCCACCCACGGTGCTTCGCCCGCCGCTGGTCGCGCCGCGATACGCCGTGTACCGGTCTCGGTTGGCGACCGGCACCATCGTCAGCACGGTCCCCAAGAGGCGCGCGGACACGGCCTCGAGGGCATCCCTGGCCGCCGTTATCTGAGGCACTGTCGTCCGGTTGCGGCGCACGACGAGCAGCACGCCGTCGGCCCGCGGGGCCAGGACGGCTGCGTCGGTGACGGGCAGCAGCGGGGACGTGTCGAGCAGGATGACGTCGTAGAAGACGCGCAACTCCTCGACCAGGGTCGCCATCTGGTCCGACCCCAGGATCTCGCTCGGGTTGGGCGGCGTGGGTCCGCTCGGCAGCACGTCGAGTGACGGGCCGGCCGCTTGGATCGCCTGGTTCACCGGCACCCGGTTCACGAGAACGTTCGTGAGCCCGACCGTCCCGTCCACACCGATGCACTTCGCGACGGTGGGCCGCCGCAGGTCGGCGTCGACGATCACCACCCGCACGCCCGCCTCGGCCAGGGTGGCCCCGAGGTTGCACACGGTGGTGCTCTTCCCCTCACCCTCAGCGGGGCTGGTGACCAGCACGACCTGGTGGTTCCGGTCGACGTCGAAGAACCGGATGTTGGTGCGCAGCTGCCGGAACGCCTCGGCGGGCTGGGCGTGCGGGTCGTTCCAGACGACCATCGGGCTCTTGGCGATCTTGGCGTCGAAGCCGATCTCCCCGAGCACCGGCGCACCGGCGAGCTCCTCCAGCTGCTCGCGCGTCTTCACCGACTTGTCGAGCGAGTGGCGCAGCAAGGCGACCCCGAGCCCCGCGAGGAGACCGATCGCGGCCCCGACAGCGATGTCGAACGGCGGGTTGGGCGAGACGGGACCGGTGGCCGGGGTGGCGGCTTCGAAGACTCGAGCGGTCACGACCGGTTCGCCGGCGGGATTGACGGGCGGCGGCGGTTGCGGGCCGTTGTTGACGGGCCGCTCGAGTTGGGCGACGTTGTCGATGAATCGTGCGGCGACCAGGTTCGCGATCTCCGCCGCGCGCTCCGCAGACCCGTCGACGACGGTAGCGGTCAGGAGGACGGTCTCCGGCACGGTCGTGGCGGTGATCTTGTCCGCCACGTCCTGCGACGACAGTTCCCCGGGGAACGCGGCCGCGACCTCCCCGGCGATCTTGTCACTGCGCATGAGCTCGACGTAGGTCGTGATGCGCTGGGTCGACAGGTCGTTGCCCTCGACCGCGGCAGCGAGGTCGCCCGTGGCGGACCGGGCGGACACGAAGATCACGACCTTCGAGGAGTACTGCGACGGGACCAGGAAGCTGAACGCAGCTCCGAGCACGACACCCAGGACGAGGCAGGCGACCACGACCCGCCACCGGGACCGGAGAACGTCCAGATACTGCTGCGGCGTCATGTGGTGATCCCCTGCTTCCCTGTGCCTGCGGCGACTCCCTGATCACCGTCGACAACGGAATTGTAGCGAAGGTCAACTCCAGTCATCGGAGCCGACGCGTGATGCGGTGGGACAACGCGCGCACCGCGAACGCGGCAGCGGCAGGTCGGCTGGCCCGGCTGACGTGCAGGTACGGCGTCTGGCGGCCCCCGAACGCCCGGAAGAACCGCTCCACAGGCTTCAGCATGGACCCCTCGAAATCGAACGTCTCCGCGACCTTCCGCGCCCTCGCGATGGCCTCCCACATCAGGAGGCTGCTCGCCCCGCTGGTGCGGAGCTCCGGGTCCGCCCCACCGAGCAGGTAGTAGGCCGAGTGGGCGTCCCACACGATGTAGGCCACCGCGTGCACCTGCCCGGCCTCGTCGCACGCGAACAGCGCGGCGCGGACATCTCGCGCCGCGCAGGCGGCGTCGATCCGTTCCAGCCGGGCGAGCGCCGGCGCGGGGAGCCCCTGCCGGGCGAACGTCTTGGCCCAGACCCGGTGGAGGAGGTCGAGGCCGAGGTCCTCCCGCACCTCCAGCTGCTGGCGCGCCTTCTTGATCTCCCGGCGGATGTTCCCGCTGAGCCCGTCCCACACCCCCTGCTCCGAGTGGAGGTCCTCCAGCCGGTAGGTGTAGCGGACCTCGGCGCGGTAGCCCGACCAGATGAAGGGCAGCGCGCTCATCACACGTGGCGAGAAGTTCTGGTGGAACGCCGACGCGGCCGGCAGGCCGGCCTCGAGCTCGGTCTGCAGCTCCATCTGGTCTCCGAGCGCCGTGGCCTCCTTGGCCCCAGGGCTCCGTACGGTCCACGGTCCGAGGAACTGCGTCAGCGGTGGCTGGGTGAGCACCCGCAGCCGCCCCGCGGTGCGCACGACGTAGGGGAGCCGCGCCACGGTGCCGCCCCCACGCTCGACGGTCGCTGCGCCCCACCGGCCGCGGCGCGACAGCGTCGAGCCACCAGGGCTGGTGGAAGATCGGGTCGGTAGTGTCCTCGCCATGACGAGCACTGGCGGCGGGCTCCACGACGACACGGTACACACGCCGCGATGACTCTCGTCGTCCGCGCACCTGCCGCCCGTGGGGCAGAGCGCCGCTACATCCTCGACGTCGTGCTGTCCGACTGGTTGGGGCTCGACTGGTCGCTCGAGATCCAGGAGCGCAGCGACGTCAGCATCACGTCCGGTGACGATCCGGACGGTCGTGAGGTGGCGCTGCCCGACATCCTGTTCGCCACTGCCGACGAGCGGTGGCTGACCCCGTCCGCGCTGCCGCGTTCCCCACTCCGGCGGCTCCCGGTCGGAGCAGCAGGCTCCGATGTCCTCGGCCCGGACGAACTCCTCCCGGTCGTCTACGGCTCGCCATCGGGATCGTGCCTCCTCGAGTTCGGCGCCCGAGGCGCGGCCCTGCGGGTGGACGTCTTCGGCAGTTCCTTCGCCCTGCTGACCCGGTACGAGGAGGCCGTGGGCGGCGGGCGGGACTCCTACGACCGCTTTCCTGCCGCGGCCTCGCTCGCTGCTCGGGAAGGTTTCCTCGGCGTGCCCATCGTCGACGCCTACGTCGAGCTGCTGTGGACGGCCCTGGTGCGGGTCTGGCCGCATCTGCAGCGCCGGAGACGCGACTACGAGGTGGTGCTGACCCACGACGTCGACGACCCGGTGTCCACGATCGGGCGCAGTGCAGCCATGGTGGCCCGCCAGTTCGCGGGCGACGTCGTGCGCCGGCGGGAGCCGGCGCTGCTGCACCGTCGGGCGCGGGCAGTGGCGGCCGCCCGGCGCGGGAACCTCGACCCGGACCCGCACAACACCTTCGACTTCCTGATGGCCGTGAGCGAGCGCCACGGTCTGCGCAGCGCGTACTACTTCCTCGCCGACAACGGCCTCGACCCGGGCGCCGCACCGTTCCACCTCTTCGACCACCCGTGGATCAGGCGCCTGATCGGGCGGGTCCACCGCCGCGGTCACGAGATCGGCTTCCACGCGGGCTTCGGTACCTACAAGGACCCGGTGCGGACGGAGGAGGAGTTCGCGCGCCTCCGCGCAGCCGCCGCGAGCGAGGGTGTCGAGCAGGAGCAGTGGGGTGGCCGGCAACACTATCTCCAGTGGGCGAACCCCGTGACCTGGCGGAACTGGAGCCAGGCCGGCCTGAGCTACGACTGCACGCTGGGGTTCAGCGAGGACGATCGGCTTCCGCACCGGCACGGCCCGCGAGTACCGGGTGTTCGACCTCGCTCGCCCGCCGCGAGCTCGACCTGTGTGAGCGTCCGTTCCAGGTCATGGACGTCACGCTCTTCCGGCTACCTGTCGCTCGCGCCGGAGGTGGCGCACGGACGGGTGCTGGACCTCGCCCGCGCAGTGCCACCGGTTCGGCGGCACCCTCGGCATCCTGTGGCACAACGACGAGGTGCTACGGACGGCGCGGGAGAAGCGCTTCTACGAGACCCTCGTGGGCGATGTGGTCCGGCCGGTGTGAGCGGCGGTCGGCTGCTGGACGCAACTTCGGGCTAGACGCGACCGCCGTGCCAGGGAGCGAACCCGGCGTTGGCGATGTAGTCGAAGCAGCTGAGGCCCGGCGCGAAATCGCCGTGGCAGCTGCGGGTACTCGAAGGCCTCGAACCGGTGGTAGCGCAGGTCCACGCCCTCGGCCGCGAAGCAGTTCCGGCTCGAGGTACGTGCGCCCCGTCGGACCCGAGAGGTAGACGTCGCCCCCCACGGCCCGCGTGAGGTTGAGCATGAGCCGCGTGGAGCTCCCGGTCACATCGAGCTCGGAAGCCAGCACCAGCCGGGTGGCGATGCCGAGGCGGAGCGTCACCTCGCGGATCACTGCCACATTGAGGTCCACGAGACGACGCACGCCCTCCCGTCCGTAGATCGGTTCCACGGCCTCGAGCAGCACGTCGCGGTACGGAGCCTTCGCGAGCACGCCCCGCAGGGTGCGGAGGTGGACGCGTCTGCCAGTCGGCCGTCTCGTCGATCTCGACGTCCAGGTGGCCTGGTCGTAGCGGCCCTTGGTGATGACCGGGACGGTGAGCCACTGCGGTCCGGCCACGCCCTTGAGCTGCGTGCGGTTCTGGTAACCGCGCTTGATGAACTGGACCGTGTCCAGCAGCACGAGCACGTCCGAGTGCAGTGCCTTGTCGAAGAACCCGAGCCAGGGCGCGAAGTTGGGCTGGTGCGCCGAGACGATCACAGGCGGATCCTGATCAGCTCGTAGGCCTCGGCGAACTGGGTCTTCACCTGCACACCGCGCACCCGCGCCATCGACTCGATGAACTCGTAGCGGAAGTACGGGCGCGCGATCTCGACCTGGCTCTCGTACTTCGTCAGCGCCGCCCACTTGCGTGCGCAGGTGCCCCTCGTCGAGCACCACGAACGCCTGGGTGGTGAACGTGATGTGGTTCCAGGGCAGCTCGTAGCCCATCATCGTGAGGTGCCGGAAGGCGCGCAGGCTCTCCTGGTGCACCACCGCGTGGTCCTGGTGCAGGTCCGCGCCCGACGGCACGAGCACGACCTCGGGCTGTACCTCGCGCGCGAGCACCACCATCTGCTCCAGCACTTCCTGGCGGTGGTACCCGAGCTCGCGGACCGGGATAGTCGTAGATGAAGCGGTTCTCGCGCGGCACCCTCGAGCTCGTCGAGCGCGACGGTGGCACTCGTCCTTGAGCCGGTACTGCTTCGATCCCGGGGGCAGCGAGGTCTCGGCGGTGGAGAACGCGGCGGTGAAGATCTCCGACGCCCTCGTCGACCCAGCGGGCCATCGTGCCCCCGCAACCCAGCTCGGCGTCGTCGGTGTGGGGCGACAGGACGAGCACCCGCTTCGGGTTGATCACGCAATCCTCCGGTAGAGGGCGTCCAGCTTCGCGAACTCGGCCTCCCAGTTGTAGCGGTCCAGGATCGCCGTCCGCCCGTTCTCGCCGAGGCGCCGGGCCTCATCCGGATCGCGGCACAACCGCTCCACGGCCTTCGCGACGGCCGAGGGGTCCATCGGGTCCACGAGCACACCGCAGTCGGCGTCGCCGACCAGCTGCGTCCACAGCGGGAAGTCGGAGCACACGACCGGCACGCCGCAGGCCATGTACTCGAACATCTTGGTCGAGTAGGAGTCCAGGTAGTTGCTGATCGGGTGGTCCACGACCACTCCGCAGCGCGCATCCAGGATCGCGTCCAGGACCTCCTGCGGGGTGATCCGGCCGAGGAAGCGGATGCTCTCCCAGCCCTTGCTCGCTCGGACCTCCGCCTCGACGGCGTCGTTGTCGAACCAGCCGGCCACCACGGCGCCGCCCAGGTCCTCAGGGAGGAGCGCGGCCGTCGCGGCGATCTCACGAGCGCCCTGCACCGCGGTGATCCCCCCCGTGTAGGCGAACGCGTAGCGGGCGCTCGTCGAAGGCCGGCCGGGAGACGCCGGGGTCGCGCAGCGGCCCTCCGGGGGAAGTTCTGCACGACGGCCGTCTTGTCGGCGGGGAACCGCTCGGCGATGGACGGCGTGGCCGTGACGATCCCGTCGAACACGGCGCCGGCCAACCGCTCGACGAGCTTGGTCCCGGTCGAGAGCACCCACTTGGCCCACGACGGGATCCAGAACTTGTTCATGATCTGCTTCGGGGCGTCCTCGTGGACGTCGTAGACGACCTTGTGCCCGTGGAGCTTGAGCAGCATGCCCGCCCACAGGAGCTCCGGGTCGTGCAGGTGGTAGAGGTGCGCCCGCTCGCGGCGCGCCGCGCGGAAGACGTTCCAGACCACCCGCGTCATGCGGTCCACCCGGTTGCGCGGCTCCCCGACCCCGAGCACCGGAACGCCCGCGATCTCTCCGATGGGGTCATGGCCGACGATGAGACCGATGTCGTGCCCGGCGTCGGCCAGGCTGCGGCACTCCCGATAGAGGATCCGGTTGTCACCGGCCGGATGCACCGACGTGAGATGACGAGCCTTGAGCACTGTCGTTCCGAGTCGACCCATCCCTGGCTCTCGCTCCCCTCGTGCGACCGTCGGTCGTCATCGCTGCGACGCTCGCGTACGTTACGGCCCGGCAGTTCTCGCTCTCCTGCCGAGGTCACCTCCATGTGACCAGCGCATTCCGCGTTCGTGTGTCGGCCGATCGCGCACCGCGCGGTCGGGCGAACCGTCACCCGCTGGGAACCGAACGACCTCGAGGGACGACCCTGGCCGTCCGAAACCGATGACCGCCGCGGTTCCGGAGAGCCGCCGAGTGTCTCGTAACGGCGGCCGGACTGGTGCCGAAGCAGGACCGGAGGTGCGCAGCCATGCAGGGTGTGGGCGACGTCAGCGACACCTTGACGGACGGCGACGACGTTCCGTGGGTGCACACGCCCTTCGAGCAGCCCTGGTGGTTGGAGGCCGTCGCCCCGGGCCGCTGGGGTGAGACGGTCGTCGAGCGCCGGGGCGAGATCGTCGCCCGGCTGCCCTATATGAGCAAGCAGAAGCTCGGTCTCACCGTGCTCACCCGAAGCCGCCGCTGACCCGGTTCGTCGGGCCCTGGCTGCGGCCGTCGACGGGCAAGTACGAGAAGCAGCTGGGCATCGAGCGCGAGCTGATGGGTGAGCTGATCGAGCAGCTGCCCCCGTTCGACGTCTACCGGGGCAACTTCGCGCCGGCCGTGACGAACTGGCTGCCCTTCTACTGGGCCGGTTTCGAGGCCACCGTCCGCTACACCTACCGGCTCGACGATCTCTCCGACCCGGACATGCTCTGGCGCGAGCTGGGCGGCAACGTCCGCAGCCGGGTCCGGCGGGCCGAGAAGGACGTCGAGATCCGCACCGAGGTGTGCCTCGACGACGTGCTGCGGATCAACCGGAAGCTGTTCGAGCGGCAGAGCCTGTGCGCGCCGTTCCCCGACGAGCTGGCGCACCGGCTGGACGCGGCCTGCCGGGCCCGCGGCTCCCGCCAGATCATCGCCGCGGTGGACAGCAGCGGCCGCGTGCAATCCGCGCTGTACCTGGTGCGGGACGCCACCACGACCTATCTGCTGTACGGCGGCACCGACCCGGACTTCCGGTCCAGCGGGGTGAACAGCCTGGTCGTCTGGGAGGCCATCCGGCGGGCGGCCGAGGTGTCGCAGCGGTTCGACTTCCTCGGCTCGATGATCGAGTCCGTGGAGCGGGTCAACTGGGCCTTCGCGGCCCGGCAGGTGCCCTACTTCGTCTCCCGGTCGACGCCGCGCGCCCGGGCGTTGTTCGCCGCACGCGAGCGCGTGGCCCGGGCGGCCAAGCGGCTGCGGCGCGGCTGACGCCGGCCGCGCCCGGCGTCACCGGGCCGGTACGGGCGACCGCGGCCCGGCGTGCCCGGTCCCGGCCGGGGCGACGGACTCCACGTCGTCGGGTGGTCGGTCCCGCGGGGCGAGCGCGCAGAGCACGATGGCCAGCAAGAGGCCGTGGGTGAGGATCGCGGTGAGCACGGCCGACTCGGCCAGCGCCAACCCCGGCATCACGAACATGAGGCAGGCGAAGCTGCTCGGCAGCCCGCGAGCGGCGTCGTCGATCGCCCACAGCAGCAGGATGAGCACGACGGTGGCGGCCACCATGCCCGGGTAGCCGAAGTTGGCGAAGCCGTCGGCCAGCCAGCTGGCGTTGGCGTGCGTCAACGGGTTGCCGAAGAACAGCTCACCGACGAGGTCCGAGGGCTCCTTCGCGTACGGGTACGGGAACACGTCGCTCAGCACCGAGTGGCCCAGCTTGGCCTTCGGGATGTCGTCGAATACCTGCACGTAGCCGGACAGCACGATGCCCGGCGTCACCAGCACCCGCCGGACGAACAGCGAGGTCAGGTCGTTGGAGTTCGCCCACCAGTCCAGCACCAGGATGCCGATCGAGCCGCCAACGGCGGCGGCCAGCACGGTCGGCCCGGCCGGCTTGGGCCGGCGCAGGTACACGAACGCCACCGCGAGAGCGGCCGGTGCCAGCACCGCGGTCTTGTTGCCCTGCAGCCCGTAGAGGTAGAACTGGCCGAGCACCCCGGCCGCGGCCCAGGCCCAGTGCCGGTAGACCAGCCCGCGCAGGATGAGCAGCGGGTTGAGGATCTTGTCGAGCATCGGCACCAGGTAGGCCAGCGCGGGGTCGATCGTCTCCTGGTACCGGAAGTCACCGCGTACCCCGTAGACGTCCTCGAACGAGGGCAGCGTCAGGTTGATGCCCGCGTAGAGCACCACGATGGCGTTCAGCACCACCCACATGGCCCCGATCAGGAACCACCAGTTCTTCGCCGACATCGGGGCGAGCGGGATGAACCCGCGCACCGAACGACGGGTGCCGAACAGCACCACCAGCAGGAAGCAGCCGCTGACCCACAGCCCCAGCTGCAGCGCCTCCAGCTCGCTGAGCGCCGGCGAGATCTGCGGCACGATCACCGAGGGCAGCACCGCGACCAGGAACAACAGCCAGGCGATCACGTGCGACGGGCGCTGCACGTGCCGGGGCAGCAGCAGTGCGAGCACCGTGACCAGACCGATCGCGATCCCGTAGTAGAACGGGTCCGGGCTGCGGTAGCCGTAGCGCAGGTAGGTGAACCACGGAGCGATGTCCCGCACGTAGGCGAAGTGCAGCACCGCGACGTACGCCAGCACCAGCAGCACCACGACGAACCCGCGCGAGAACACGGAACGCCGATCGACGCGGGTGGCCGGCACGGCGCCGACGGTACGCGAGTCCGCTGCGTGCGGGGTGGGACCCCGGCTCAGGCCCGCTGCCGGATCCGGTGCGCCGCGCGCTGCCGCCGGGCCGCGCTGAGCAGCCAGCGGCCGCGGCGCAGCACCGGGTTCTGGGTGGCGCGCAGCATCCGGTAGTCCCAGGACGAGCGGTCGATGGCGGCCAGATCCGCGACCGTGGCCGGGTCCCGGCGGGTCAGCAGCGCGTGCGCGACGTCCATCGGGTCGTGCTCGAGGTGGGAGTCCATCGACTCGAACCAGGTGGCGCTGGCCGCCGCCTCGCCCTGCCAGCGGGCCACCTCGGGACGGCGCTCGTCGGCGTAGCGGCGCAGCGCGCCGGGGATGTCCAGGCCGGGCTCGGAGAGCGCGCCGGCCAGCGCGATCGCGTCCTCCAGGGCCAGCCGGGTGCCGGAGCCGATGGAGTAGTGCGCGGTGTGCGCGGCGTCCCCGAGCAGCACCACCCGACCGTGGTACCAGCGCTGGTTGGTGATGGTGGGGAACTGGCTCCAGCGGGCCGGGTGCTGGCCGGACCGCCGGTCCAGCAGCGGCGCCCCGTCCAGGTGCCGGGCGAAGACCTGGCCCAGCAGCTCCAGCACGGCGGGGTTGTCCATGGTGTCCAGGCCCAGGGCCTGCCAGGTCTTCTCCGCGCTCTCCACGATGACGGTGCTGGCGCCGGGGGCGAACTGGTAGCCGTGGTACCACAGCCAGCCGGCGTCGGTGCGCTCGCAGCCGAAGGTGAAGTCGCTGAACTCCTTGCTGGTGCCCAGCCAGATGTAGGCGTTCGACCCGGTGCGCGTGGACGTGCCGAACACCTCGGCCTGGGCCGTGCGCACGGCGCTGGGGTGCCCGTCGGCGGCGACGACGAGGTCGGCGTCGATGTCGGCCGCGTCGGCCACGGTCTCCTCGAACCGCACCTGCACCCCGACCTCGCGGGCCCGCGCGTGCAGCACGTCCAGCAGCTGCCGGCGCCCGATGCTGTAGCCGTAGCCGCCCAGGTGCACCACCTGCTCGCCCACCCGCAGCTGCTGCCCGGCCCAGGTCACCGACCGGGCGGTGATCTCCCGGGCGGTGGCCGGGTCGGTGCGGTGCAGGGCGTTGCGCAGCGAGTCCCAGTAGACGACGCCCCACCCGTAGGTCGTGCCCGGCGGGTTGCGTTCCAGCACGACCACCTCGCGCGCGGGGTCGCGGAGCTTGGCCACCACGGCCAGGTAGATCCCGGCGGGCCCGCCGCCGACGCAGGTGATCCTCATACCGGCACCCCGGCGCGGGACGGCGTCCCGGGCACGTGCACCACCTCTGCTGGTCGGGGTGGAGATATCGGGCGTTACGCGGCAATCTGCTCGCGATCCTGCTGTGCGCGAGCATGCCGCGCCCCGGGTGGGCACCCTGGGGCGCAGGCCGGCGCGGTCAGCTGCAGAGCATTCCCTAGGATCGCGCCGGGGCTCGGCGGGCGGCGCGGCGGGAGGATCCGACGGGGTGCCCCTAGATGCGCGGCTGCGACGACGAATGAGGGGGGCGATCCGGTCCGTGCGGCTGCCCTCGACGATGCGCGGCATCTCGAGCATCGTGCTCGGCGGCGTCGCCGGTCAGGTCGTGGTCATCCTGTCCTACCCCTTGATCACGCGGCTCTACGATCCCGCGGAGTTCGGGTTGCTCACGGTGTTCGCGTCGCTGGTCGGGATGATCGGTGTGGTCTCGACCGCCTCGCTGGAGGCCGCGATCCCCATCCCGCCGGACGATCGGGAGGCGGCCGCGGTGGCCTGGGCGGCGCTCGGTGCGGTCGGGCTGGTGACGGTGCTCACGGCGGCGATCGGCGTGGTCGCGGCCGACCCGGTCGCTGACCTGCTCGGCGTGCCGCAGCTCGCCCGCTACTGGTGGCTCCTGGCGCTCACCGTCCTCGTCGTCGGGACCTACCTCGTGCTCTCGGAGTGGATGATCCGGGATCGCAGCTACGCGGCCATCGGACGGCGCAACCTCTTCCAGGGCCTCGGCCAGACGGCCACCCAGGTGGGGTTGGGGCTGGCGGGGATCCGGCCCGTCGGCCTGCTGCTCGGCCTCGGGGTCGGGAGGCTGGTGGCGCTGGGCGGACTGGTCTCGCGCCGTGGCCTGCTGCGCCAGCCGCGCCCCGGCCTGCGTGCCGTGCGCGCCGCGGTCCAGCGCTTCCGCCGGTTCCCGCTGCTGGCTGCGCCGTCGGCCCTGATCAACAGCGCCGGTCTGGAGGTGCCCCTGCTGCTCGTCAGCGCCCTCTACGGTGACGCGCGGGCCGGTCTGCTGGGACTCACCGTTCGCGTCATCGCCGGCCCGGCAACGATCCTCGGGCAGGCGGTGCACCAGGTCTTCACCGGTGAGTCGAGTGCTGCCCTTCGACAGCAGCAGGGCACGCTCGGGCGGGCGGTGCGGGGGGCGGTCGGGCGCCTGCTGATGGTCGGCGCCGTGCCGGCGGGGGTCCTCGTGGTGTTCGGACCCGCGCTCTTCGGTCTGGTGTTCGGTGCCGAGTGGATCGAGGCCGGCGAGTACGCCCGCTTCCTGGCGGTCGCCTACCTGGCTCAGTTCGCGGTGACACCGGTCTCATCCACCCTGTTCCTCCTCGAGCGACAGGGACAGGAGCTGGCGTGGGCGAGCGTTCGGCTGTGCCTGACGGCCGGCGGGCCGCTGGTGTGTGGGCTCCTCGGCGCGTCCGTCACGACCGCGATCATCGCGCTCGCGGCGGCACAGGTCGTGAGCTACTCCGTGCTGTACGGCTTCTGCGTGCGGGCCGCCGACCACTCCGACCGCCGCGACCAGCGCCGCGAGCCGTAACGCGCCGCCCACCGATCCGTCGACCCGGTCCCGTCCGCGGGGATCGCTCCACCACCCATCCCGTCGGTCAACTCACGAGAGACCCACCCGCGCGCCGGTACCGTGGATCCCTCCTGCAGGTGCCTGCATGACCCTCAACCCGCCGATCGGTTTGGAGCGTGATGAGCGTCCGACGCTCGATGCTGGGTCTCGTGTCGGTCGCCATCCTGACGGTTGCGGCGTGCTCGTCGGCGGGTGTCGACGGGTCACCCTCCGTGGAGCCGCTGAAGAGTCCGCCGCCGATCACCGACATGGATCCCGCGCAGCTCCTGTTCGTCTCGCCCGGTGGCGACGACGGCAACCCCGGCACCGAGTCCGCGCCGCTCGCAACGATCGTGCGGGCAGCGGAGCTCGTGAAGCCCGGCATGATGGTGGTCGTCGAAGACGGCACGTACGAAGGCTCGATCACCACGTCGTTCAGCGGCACTGAGGACGCCCGGATCGTGTTCGTTGCCCGAACGAAGTGGGGCGCCAATATCGTCGGCGACGGGTCCGACCGCTTCGACGGGCCCGCGTGGCAGAACTACGGCGACTACGTCGACATCACGGGCTTCGACATCTCCGGTGACGGCGTGGACGGGCTGTTGAGCGGGGGATCCTTCGTCCGGATCGCGGACAACCGCGTGCACGAGTTCAGCGAGGGCAACTGCATCACCACCGCGAACTCCCGCTACGACCTGACCGACATCGACGTCATCGGCAACGTCACCTTCGGATGTGGCGACAAGGAGCTCGACCACGGCATCTACGTCAGCCACACCAGAGGCGTCGTCACCAACAACATGTCCTACGGCAACGCCGGCTTCGGCATCCACTGCTGGCACAACTGCAACGAGCTGGTGATCTCCAACAACCTCGTCTTCGACAACCCCGAAGGCGGGATCGTCATCGGACAGGGCGACAGCCCCAACTACGGCGACGTGTCGGCCGATGGATTCGTCGTGTCGAACAACATCGCGGTCGACAACGGCCGCGACGGCATCCGGGAGAGCGGGGCGACCGGTTCGGACAACCTGTTCGTCAACAACCTGCTCTGGGACAACGGGACCGAGAAGATCAGCCTGAAGACCGGCAGCGAGACCGGCACGATCAACAGCGACCCGGCCTTCGTCGACTTCCGTCCGGATGGCTCGGGTGACTACCGTCTGCAGTCGTCCAGCCCCGCCGTCGACGCCGGCGTGTCCGCGGGCGCGCCGGCCGTCGCCTTCGACGGCACACCTCGCCCGCAGGCCCGCGGGATCGACATCGGGATCTACGAGCGGTAGGTGGCGCCGCCTCCCAGCGACACGACCGTGACGCCCGGCCAGTCGGCGGCGTCGAGCATCCCGCGCCCGTCGAGCACCGTCCTGACTCCCGGTAGATCCCCTGGCGAGAACCGGCGGTACTCGTCGTGGTCGGTCTGCAGGACGGCCGCGTCCACGTCCTGCCCGGCGCGGTAGGGCTCGAACCCGAGTGCGACGAGCTCGTCCGGGCCGAACAGGGGGTCCTGCACCAGCACCGCCGCACCTCGAGCACGGAGCGCGTCGACCGTGGCGAACACCCCGGAGAACGCGGTCTCCTTGACCCCCCCGCGGTAGCAGGCCCCGAGCACCACCACCGTGGCGTCGGCCAGGTCACCGTGAGCCGCGGCGAGCAGGTCCACGGCGTGCTCGGGCATGCCGCTGTTGGCCGTGCGCGGCGGCGCGCACGATCGTGGCGTCGGGGTCGCCCGCCAGGTAGAACCAGGGGTACACGGGAATGCAGTGGCCTCCGACGGCGATGCCGGGGCTGTGCAGGTGGCTGAACGGCTGGGAGTTGCAGGCCGCGATGACCTGGTGCACATCCACCCCGATCCGGTCGGCATGGCGCGCGAACTGGTTGGCCAGGCCGATGTTCACGTCGCGGTAGGTGGTCTCGGCCAGCTTCGCGAACTCCGCGGCCTCCGCCGAGCCGAGATCCCACACTCCGTTGGGGCGCCCGAGATCCACGCGCTCGTCGAACTCCAGCCCGGCGCGGTAGAACTCGACGGCGCGCCGCGCGCTCTCCGGATCGACACCGCCGACGAGCTTCGGGTAGCGGGCCAGGTCGGCGAACACTCTCCCGGAGGACACGCGCTCGGGGCTGAAGGCGAGGAACAGGTCGACGCCGACGCGCAGTCCGCTGCCGGCCTCGAGGCGCGCGCCGATGCGGTTCCGGGTCGTGCCGATGGGCAGGGTGGTCTCGTACGACACCAGGGTGCCGGGCCGCAGCCCCCTGGCGATGTCGGCGGTGGCGGCGTCGATCGCGGAGAACTGCGGCGATCCCACCCCGTCGACGTAGAGCGGCACCACGACCACCACGACGTCACTCGCCGAGGTCGCCGTCGCGGTGTCGGTCGTGGCCTCGAGGGCGCCGGCACCGACCACGTCGGCCAACCGCTCTGCCAGCCCGGTCTCACCGGGGAAGGGCGGCCGGGCCTCGCGGACCGCCCGCACCACGCCCTCATCGATGTCAGCGCCGACGACGCGGTGCCCCTGCCCGGCGAACTGCACCGCGAGCGGCAGGCCGATCTTCCCGAGGCCGACGACGGCGACCTTCATCGGCGCACCTCGACGTTCTCGCCGGACGCCGCCGAGTCACGGAGCGCCTCCGCGATCAGTACCGTGTTGAGCCCCTCCTCCAGCGTGACGACGTGCGCGTCCTCAGCGCCGCGGACCGCCTGGACGAAGTTCGAGAGCTCGGTCATGAGCGGTTCCGGCTTCGCGATGGCGTAGCGAGTCATGTTGCCTTCCGCCACTCCCCGGAAGGCAGCCACCCGGTCCCACTGCGCCTTCTCGGAGCCGTTCTCGTAGTACGTGAGGTCAGCGGTCAGGGTGTCGGCCACGAAGCATCCACGCTCGCCCGTGACTGTCGTCACGCGTTCCTTGAACGGCGACAGCCAGTTCACCAGGTGCGTGACGACCACGCCGTTGGACAGCTGAGCGACCGCGCTCACGAGGTCCTCGTGCTGCCGCCCGCTGCGGTGCGCGGTGCGGGCCGACACCGAGCGGTAGGCGGCTCCGGTCACCCACGCCGTCAGATCGATGTCATGGGTGGCCAGGTCGAGGATGACGCCCGCGTCGACGATGCGCGCCGGGAAGGGCCCCTGCCTGCGGGTGACCACCTGGAACAGCTCGCCGAGCTCGCCGAGGGCCAGGCGCCTGCGCATGTCCTGCAGCGCCGGGTTGAACCGCTCGATGTGCCCGACGCAGCCGAGCACGCCGTTGCGGGCGAAGGCCTCCACGATGGTCTGTGCGGCCTTGGCGTCGTGGGCGATCGGCTTCTCGACGAGCGTCGCGATCCCGGCCTCGGCCAGCTGCAGCCCGATCTCCTGGTGGGTGACGGTCGGTGTCGCCACCACGCACAGGTCGATCCCGCGGTCGATCAGCTCGGCGACCGTGCCGAGGATGTCCAGGTCGGTGACGGTCCCCGCGATCTGGTCACCCGTGTCGACGGCAGCGATCAGCTCGACGTCCGGCAGCGAGCGCAACACTCTGGCGTGGTGTCCGCCCATGCGACCGAGGCCGACCAGACCGGCCCGCAGGACGCGGCGCGGTGTCGATGATCCGCTCACAGGCTCACTCATCGGGCCACCGCCTGCGCGACAGCGCTCGCCACGTGCTCGAGCTGGGCAGGAGACAGGGCCGGATGGACCGGCAACGACAGGACCTCGCGAGCGGCGGCAGCGGTCTGCGGCAGGTCGAGGTCGAGGTCGTAGGCGGGGAGCCGGTGGATCGGCGTCGGGTAGTAGACGCCCGTACGGACGCCGAGCCCGGCCAGGGTGGCCGCGAGAACGTCGCGCTGCTGCGCCCGCACGGTGTACTGGTGCCAGGCCGGCTCCGCCCCGGGTGCGACTCGCGGCAACCCCAGGCCCAGGTCGGCCAGCAGGGAACCGAGGAGCTGGGCGTTCCGCCGGCGATCGTCGGTCCAGCTCGGCAGCCGTCGCAGCTGCACCCGACCGATCGCGGCGTGCAGGTCGGTCATCCGCATGTTGTATCCGACGACCTCGTTCTCGTAGCGACGCTCCATACCCTGGTTGCGCAGGAGCCGGACCTTCCGGGCCACTGACTCGTCCGCACAGGCGACGAGTCCCCCCTCGCCGGTGGTCATGTTCTTGGTCGGGTAGAAGCTGAAGGCGGCGGCGTCACCGAAGGTCCCGACGCGTCGGCTGTCCAGCTCGGCGAGGTGGGCCTGGGCGGCGTCCTCGACCACGGCCAGGCCGTGGTCTCTGGCGATCTCGGTCAGGGGGCCCATCGCGGCGGGATGGCCGTAGAGATGCACGGGCACGACGGCCGTGGTGCGCCGAGTGACCGCGGCACGCACGGCGGACGGGTTGAGGCAGAAGTGGTCGGGCTCGATGTCGACGAAGACCGGTTGAGCCCCCGCAAGGACCACGGCGTTCGCCGTGGCGGCGAAGCTGAAGGACGGAACGATCACCTCATCGCCGGGACCGACGCCGACCGCGAGCAGGCCGAGCAGCAGCGCGCTCGTGCCCGAGTTGACGGCGACGCACGGCCGGTCGCCGACGTGCGGCGAGAACTCGGCCTCGAACGAGGCGACCTCGGGCCCCTGGGCGAGCATGCCGGACGCGAGGACGCGCTCGACGGCGGCGCGTTCCTCCTCGCCGAGCATCAGGCCCGTCGCCGGCACCTCCGGGGCGTCGCGGAGCTCAAGCGGGGATCTCATGGAGGCGACCTTCCGTTTCGACGTAGCGTTCACCGGTCTTGGCACAGCGCCAGGTCCCGTTGCCGTCGTCGGTCAGGGCGACGCCGGCCCGACCGACCCAGCCGATCCGCCGCGCCGGGACGCCGACGACGAGGCCGAAGTCCGGGACGTCGCGGATCACGACGGCGCCGGCCCCGACCATCGCCCACCGCCCGACCGTCAGCGGAGCCACGCAGACCGAGCGTGCGCCCAGCGAGGCGCCCTCTCGGACCCGTACGCCCACCGGCTCCCAGTCGGCACCGGACTTCGGCTGCCCGTGCACGTCCACCGCCCGCGGGTTCAGATCGTTGGTCAGCACCGCGGCCGGTCCGACGAGCACGCCGGACCCGAGCTCGGCCGGCGCGTAGACGAGCGCGTAGTTCTGGATCTTCACGTTGTCGCCGACGGTGACCCCGGGGCCGACGTACGCACCCCGTCCGAGGACGCAGGAGGTGCCGAGCACGGCATCCGCCTCCACCTGGGCGAGGTGCCACACGCGGCTCCCCGCACCCAGCCGGGCGGAGTCGGCCACGTCGGCTGACGCCCGGACCATGACGCCCGGCCTGTCGCCGGCCGCGGACGCGGGCGGGTGCGCGTCGGTGGACCGGCCGAGCACGCTCCGGACGAGCTCGGGGACCCTCGTCCTCCATCGCATGGCACCCCTCCGCGCAGCGTCACGAGCAGTGATCGGAGGGAGCCGCGAGCGTCTCGGGCGTGCGGTCGCTGTCGACCCGATGCTCGGGCATCGTGCGGTGGCGCGTGTCGAGCAACCCCCCGCGGGGCCGAGACGACGCAGGGCATACTCCCCTGATGATCCGCCCTCCGGTCACGGTGATCATGCCGATCCGCAACGAGGAGAACTTCATCGAGCGTAGCCTCGGCGCGGTTCTCGGGCAGGACTACCCCCCCGAGCTCATGCAGGTGTGCGTCGCCGACGGGATGTCCGACGACGGCACACGTACCGTCGTCGAGGAGCTCGCGCGCGCTCACCCCCAGCACACGGTCGAGATCGTCGACAACCCGGGACGCATCGTTCCCACCGGGTTCAACGCGGCACTCGACCGGGCCCGCGGCGAGGTGATCGTGCGGGTCGACGGCCACACGATCATCGAACCCGACTACGTGGCCGAGTGCGTGGCTGCGCTGGCGGCGTCGGGCGCCGACACCGTCGGGGGGCGGATGGACGCCGTGGGCGACGGTCCGGTCGCCGAGGCGATCGCGCTGGCCACGTCGTCGCCGTTCGGGATCGGTGACTCGCATTTCCACTACGCCGAGGGCGAGCGGTGGGTCGACACCGTGTACATGGGGGCCTGGCCGCGCGAGGTGTTCGATCGCGTGGGCTCGTTCGATCCCGAGTTCGTCCGCAACCAGGACGACGAGTTCAACTACCGCCTCCGGTCCCGCGGGGGGCGCGTCCTGCTCACCGACCGCATCCGGTCGCGGTACTACAGCCGCAGCTCGCTCAGGACGCTCTTCCGCCAGTACCGGCAGTACGGGGCGTGGAAGGTGCGCGTGCTGCAGAAGCACCCCCGTCAGATGAGCGCGCGGCAGTTCGTGCCACCGGCGTTCGTCGCGGCCCTCATCGGCGGGGCTGTGCTCGCACCCGTCAGCCGGGTGGCGCGGCGGACCTGGCTGGCGACCCTCGGCGCCTACGGCGTGGCCGCGCTCACCGCCTCCGCCGGCATCGCCCGCCGGTCGCGGTGGCGCCATCTGCCCGTACTGGCCAGCGCGTTCGCGGCGGTGCACGTCGGCTACGGAGCGGGCTTCCTCGCTGGCCTCGTCCGGTTCCGTGGGCAATGGAAGCTCAGGTCAGGAGGCCGCTGAACGTGCGGGCGATGATGCGGAGGTCGCCGAGCAACGTCCAGTGATCGATGTACCGCAGTTCGATGTCCAGCTTCGCCGGGAGCAGTCGTGTGAGGTAGTAGCTCTCGATGTCGGGCGGCCGGACGCGTTCGATGAACTCCTGCTCGTCGCCGAACTCGAGGAACGCGAGGCTGGTCATCCCCGGCCGGACCGAGAGCACCCGTCGTTGCCGTTCGGAGTAGAACGCGGCGTAGCGCGGGTCCTCGGGACGCGGCCCGACCAGGCTCATGTCGCCCTTGATGATGTTGAAGACCTGGGGCAGCTCGTTCAGCTTGGTCGTCCGCAGCCACCGCCCCACCTGGGTGATCCGCGGATCCCCCGCGCGGGTGAGGCGCGGCCCGCTGTCGCCCGGCACCATCGTCGAGAACTTGTACATCGTGAAGATCTGGCCGTCGCGTCCCACCCGCTTCGCGCCGTAGAGCACCTCTCCCGTACTGAGCTTGAGGACCGCCGCGATCAGCAGGAGCACGGGGAGCACGACGAGCAGGGACAACGAGCACAGCAGGATGTCGAGCGCCCGCTTGCCGCGGCTCAGAACAGCAGGGGCCCCGGCGGGACGGCGCACCACACGCTTCTGATCGACGTCCGGACGGCCGGGGAGCTGCTGCAGGGCCTCGGTCAGCGGCGGGGCGAGCCGGACGTCGAGGCCGGCCTCGAGCGCCGCCTCGTGGATCTCGCGGATCGAGCGGTCGCTCGCCCGCCCGGCGATGACGAGCAGATCTGCCCCGGACTTCGAGGCGGCCGCCGCGATGTCGGTTCGCGTGCCGGACACGGAGACCCCGGAGATCCGGCGCCTGCGCAGCTGGGGGTTGTCGTCCAGCAACGCCACCGGAAGGTAGTCGCCACGCGGATCGGAGAGCATCGAGCGCAGGAGCAGCTCACCCTCGTTCCCGGCGCCGTAGACGATCACCCGTCGGGACGACCGGTGATCGGGCCGGGTGTTCCACTCCCGGAGACGTCGCACCGCGACCCGCGCACCGACGGCGAGCAGGAGGGCGATCGGTACGGCGATGAGGGGAACGGACCGCGGCGCGAACGTCGGATCGACCAGGACGTTGATCGTGGCGACGACGACGGCGGTGATCCCGATCGATCCGGAGATGTTGACCGCGTCGTCCAGGCTCCCGACCGCATGTCGACCCCGGTAGGTCTGCGACACGCCACCCACCACGACTTGCGCCAGGATCGCGACCACGATGAGGTGGCGCGTCGGCGCCACGTCGATCTGGCTGAGATCCATCTCGTAGCGGAGGACCGTGGCCACGAGTACGGCCACGAGCCATGCGCAGCTGTCCAGCAGCACGAGGACCGCCCCGCGCGCCAGGACGTCCCGCGAACTCTCGCATCGACCGGATCGATGGACTCGTGCCCGTGCTGTCTCGATACTCATCGCCGCACGAGCCACCTGTAGTTCGCTTCGTCAAGCGTCGACCGACCCTCGGTCACACCCATCCAGACCCCCCACGATCTTCCCCAGGAAGATCAGTCACACCCCGACAACTCGTCCATCGACGGCGCATCGTCGGGTGTTACGGAGAGATGAAGGTCGGGCCCGGCGTCAGCCATTCGGCCTATTCGGGCTCTTCGATCTTCTAGCGGCACGGTCCTGTCGGTGACGATCGGCCGGCGCCGAGCCGCCGCTTGGTCGAGGCCGTCAGCTCATGGGGATCGGGCATGGAGTCGGCGTAGCACGCCGTCCGCCATGCGCTCCGCTGCCCGCAGTTACGGATGGGCTGTTCCGAACGATTGAGGTCAGGCAGCGGCCTGCTGCCCTGTCAGAGTCCCCGAGCCCGCGGAGCTGCATGCTTCCTGATCAGACGGTGGGTGCGCACGTGCCAGTCGGAATTCTCGGCACCGGGTCCTACCTCCCATCGCGCGAGATCACCAACGCCGAGCTCGCCACGATGGTGCCCGACGTCGACCCGGACTGGATCGTGCGCAAGACCCTGATCGAGGCGCGCCGGTTCGCGGCTCCGGACGAGGCGACCTCCGACCTCGCGGCCAAGGCCGCCCTCCCAGCGCTCGCGCGGGCCGGCATCACCGCCGCGGACGTCGACTACCTGATCGTCTCGACCTCCACCGGCGACTCGCCGCAGCCGCCGACCTCGAACCGTGTGCAGGACCTGATCGGCGCGACCCGGGCGGCCTGCTTCGACATCAACGTCGTCTGCGCCGGGTTTCGTCTTCGGGCTGGCGCTCGCCCGCAGCCTCGTCGCCATGCACCCGGGCGCCAAGGTCCTGGTCGTCGCGGCGGACGTCTACTCGCGGATCCTCGACTTCAACGACCGGCGAACCGCGGTGCTGTTCGGCGACGGCGCCGGCGCCGCCGTGGTGGGGCGGTTCCCGGAGGGTTACGGCATCCTCGACATCGAGCTGGTCAGCCGCGGTGCCGCGCACCAGCTGATCCGGGTCGACGCCGGCGGCAGCCGGCTCCCGGCCTCGGCCGAGACGACCGCCAACGGCGGCCACTTCTTCAAGATGGACGGTCGTGGCGTGCGCGACTTCGTGGCCGAGTGCGTACCGCCGGTGCTGACCGCGATGCTCGAGCGGGCCGGGCGTGCATTCCAAGCACATCGACCATTTCGTGCCGCACCAGGCCAACGGACGTGTTGCTCGACGAGCTCGTCACTCTCACGCAGCTCGACGGCGCGACGCACCCACCGACGCTCACCGCTTCGGCAATGTGGGAAGCGCGTCTGTGCCGGTGACGCTGGACGCCGCCGTCGGGTCGAGCACGATCCGGGATGGCGACCTGGTGCTGCTGGCCGGGTTCGGCGGTGGCATGGCGGTAGGCGCTTGTCTGCTGCGATGGCAGGCGTGATCGGTGACAGCGGATTGGACCGCCGGGATCACGCGGCAGGCTCTGGGTGCCCGGCCTGCTCACGGGCGGTCAAGTCGTTGGCAAGGGATCGGTCCTCGGTAACGATGCATCGCTCCACACCGAGCAGCGTTGTAACCACGATCGCTGCGACCACCGTCGACGACGTCCCGCGTTGCAGCGCCGCCACTCGTCTGGGGTAGCCGTATGACGATCGCCGAGACGATCCGGGACAACGTCACTCCGGCCGTCGCGCGGCCGGCAGACCCGCGGGACCCGGCGACTCGACTCGGCGCCCTCTTCGACATCGACAGCCTCACGCTGCTGCCCGGCTCCGAGGGTTCGGGCGTGCTCGCGGCGATCGGGCGGATCGATGGTGCCGAGACCATCGCGTACTGCACTGATGCCACCCGCTCGGGCGGAGCGCTGGGTGCGGTGGGCTGCAAAGAGATCGCCGACTCGATCGACACCGCTGCTCGCCTGAACATTCCCGCAGTCGGGCTGTGGCATTCGGGCGGCGCCCGCCTCAACGAGGGTGTCGAGGCTCTCGACGGGGTCGGGCAGGTGTTCGCGGCGATGGTGCGCGCGTCGGGGCGCGTGCCGCAGATCTCCGTCGTGCTCGGTCCGGCGGCCGGTGGCGCGGCCTACGGGCCGGCGCTCACCGACCTCGTCGTGATGGGCCCGCAGGCCCGGATCTTCGTCACGGGCCCGGACGTGATCCGCAGCGTCACCGGCGAGGAGATCGACCAGGAGTCACTCGGCGGTCCGACCGCGCACGGCGAGCGTTCGGGGGTAGCGCACGTCGTCGGCTCGTCGGACCCGGACGCCATCATGCAGGCCCGCGCGCTCACCGGGTTCTTCGCCCGTCCGGGCTCGTGGAACCCCGCCGTGGTCGCGGCGCCGGTCGACCTTCGCGCGTTCCTGCCCGAACGCAGTCAGGTCGCCTACGACGTTCGACCGCTGGTCCGGGCGATCGTCGATCCCGGCGCGTTCCTCGAGCTGCAGCCGACCTGGGCCCGCAATGTCGTGATCGGCCTCGGTCGCCTCGGCGGCCGGACCGTGGGCGTGGTGGCCAACAATCCGGGCTGGCTGGCCGGCTGCCTCGATGCGCCGTCGGCCGAGAAGGCAGCGCGGTTCGTCCGCCTGTGCGACGCATTCGGGATCCCGCTCGTCGTGGTGGTGGACGTGCCGGGTTACCTGCCGGGGGTCGGCCAGGAGTGGGACGGCATCGTGCGGCGCGGCGCGAAGCTCCTCCACGCGTTCGCCGACGCCGCCGTGCCGCGGGTGACGCTGGTGACGCACAAGGCGTTCGGAGGGGCATACATCGCGATGAACTCGCGGTCACTGGGCGCGACCGCGGTGTACGCCTGGCCCGAGGCCGACGTCGCCGTCATGGGTGCGCGGGCGGCCGTGGAGATCCTGCACCGACGCGAGCTGTCCGCAGCCCGGCCGGAGGACCGGGCCGCCGTGCACACCAGGCTGGCCGCGGAGCACGAACGCACCGTGGGCGGCGTGGAACGGGCCGTCGGGATCGGGGTCGTGGACGCCGTCATCGAGCCGACCGAGACCCGGCTGCGGTTGCTCGAGGCGCTGGCCTCGGCCCCGGTCGGCCGCGGAACTCATCGCAACATCCCGCTGTAGCGTCAGCGCGCGGTGAGCACCACTGAGAGCCGGCCGGAGCGGTGGGTCAGGTTGATCGGCAACACCTTGATCACCTGGTCCCGTTCGGCGGCCAGCGTCGTCAGCTCCGCCGCTGTCCAGCGCTGGATGTCGGTCGTCCCCCTCGAACGGCCGTAGCGGCGAGCCTCATCGAATCCGTCGCGGAGCGCGCGTAGCAGGAAGCGGTGGCGGGCAGCGAACCGGAGCATGCCGGCGAGCTCGCCGACCGCCGAGCCACCCGGCGTCGGGATGTCGGACAGGACGATTCGCCCATCCGGGGCCAGCAGCAACCGCCATCTGTCCAGCCAGTCGCCGAGCTCCTCGCGTCCCATGTACTGCACGACGCTGTTGACCACGATGAGGTCGAACCCCTCGACGCCCTCCGGCGGCATCGGCCCGGCGAGATCCACCGGCTCGACGTTCGCCAGCACCGCGGTTCGCGCAGCGGTAGCCTCTCGCATGCTCGCGGCGGCGTCCCAATAGCTGACGTGCCCGGCGATGGGCGCCAACAGCACCACGACGTGGCCGAAGCCGCAGCCGAAGTCGAGCACCCGGTCGGTGGAACGGATCGGCACGGAAAGGAGCAGCCGGCGGAGATGGTCGCCAGCCTCGACGGTGAAGATGTGCCGGTGCCTCATTCCATCCCAGTAGGCGGCCCACGCTCGGGGTGAGTGCTCGACGCTCACGGCCTGCTCCTCTCGGAATCGTCGTCCGCAACTGATTCGACGGAGCGGGCGTCGACGCGGTGGCGAATGAGTCGGGCCGGGTTCCCCGCCACGATCGAACCGGGCTGCACCGGCTCGGTGACCACCCCGGCAGCGGCGACAACCGAGCCGGCACCGACGTCGTCCATGACCACGGCGTGCGAGCCGATCCAACAGTCGCGTCCGATGCTGATACGTCTGCGTTGTCCACCCTGACGGGCCATCGGAACGTCGGTGCGGTCGAATCGGTGTTGGCGTGACCCTGAGAGGAATGTGCACCGCTCGCCGATGAGCGCGTAGTCGCCGATGTTGCAGCGGTGCACGATCGTGTAGCGGCCGATGAGAACGTTGTCGCCGACCGTGACATCCGGATAGACGAAGACCGCTCCGAACTCGACCACGAGGTTCACGCCGCATGCCCTCAGCGCCCGCCGATAGAATTCCGCTCGCAGCACCACCCCTACCACATAAGGAACGAGACTCAGGGTCTCCGAGAGCGAGCGGAATACCGCGTCCGAACAACGTGCCATGACAGCCAGCACCCACGCGAACGGCGCGACCAGCGCGCCGGCGAGCGTAAGACCGGCCTTCATCGCCGGACTGGGATCGAACTGCTGGTAGCGGACCTCCTCGTAGCCGTCGGCGTTCACGGCACAGCTCCGGCGTCGAGTACGGCATCGAGTACCGCGAAGAACTTCTCGTCCTCCAGGATGAGGTCGTGATCGGTCGGCCCGGCGAAAACGAGGTTGCCCGGCCGCGGCTGGGTCACCGCAGCTCCGGCCGGGAGTCGCGGCACGGCGTCGGCGCCGTCGAGCTCGCTGCTCGGGTTGGGCCGGATCCACTGGTCATCGGGCACGAGAACAGCGACGTAGCGGATCCGCAGTTGCGACTCAGGCGCAAGCGTCGGTGTTCCCGGACGGTCGGGTCCGCGGCCATACGGCGTCTCGTCGTTCGGTGCCGCAGTGGTGCCGTTGAGCCGGGTCTGCACCGAGTTGTCCGCGACGGCAAAGGCCGGGCACAGCTCGGCGGCCCCCTCGTCCGGGGAGCCGCACATCGCGTCGGTGCCGTGGTTGGCCCCAGCGATCGTGACCAGCGTGCGCACTCGGTCCGGCCGCACCTGGGTGGCATACCAGCGGCTGCTCAGCGCGCCCATGCTGTGCGCAACGATGTCGACCTTGCCGCCCGAGGCCGGGCCGGAACGAGCAAGGAGCTGCTCGACGGCGGGAGCGATCGTCCGCTCGGCCGCAGCGATGTTGGAACCGTCTGCAGGAACCAGGTCGACGGCCAGCAGGCTGCTCGCCGGGTAACCGCGGCTCTCGAGATGGTCGATCATCTCGGTGAACACCGCCGAGCTCGTGCCGTGCCCATGTACGAACACGACCGGGACCGCTCCGGCGGGCTCGGCCGGCTGTGGTGGCCCGGCACAGGCGGCCGCGAGTAGAGCGCCCACGCAGATCGGCAGCACCGTCCACCGCACGGTCAGGCTCCGCTCGCATCGGCCAGGTGCGGGCCGCGCAACGGGAGCGCGAAGTCGACGGCGACAGTGGGCTCGCCACCGTGCTCGAGACGCTCGAACGTGCCACCCAGGAACTGGTAAAGCATCAGCGTGCGGGTGTTCTCGGCTGCGACGAAGATCCGCAGCCTGACTTTGCCGACGGCCGCCAAATCGTCGGCGGCGTGCGCGACGAGATCCCGTGACAACCACCGGCCGGTGTGTTTGCGGAACTGCGGGGAGGCGTACTCGGGCAGAACCCCCAGCCCGATCAGCTCGCCGTACCCACCTCGGTCCTCGTCGTCATCGGTGCGCGAGCGCATCACCCGCAGGATCCGGGGCGCTGCGCGCAACCGTCGCGGGTCGCGGACCACCGCAAGGGCGGCATGCGTACCGGCCAGCACCAGGTGCCGGCGCACTGCCTCCGCGTGAAACCGCTCGGAGTCCGACGTCCATGCGGCGAACCCGACCGGGACGCCGTCGACGTCGGCGACTGCCAGACGTAGCAGGCCATCGCCCACGGGGGCGCGGTAGGCCACGATCCTCAGGAAGTCCGCTCCGAGCGCCGCCAGCGGTCCGAACGGCAGCAGTTCAGCGTGGAGCTTCCCGACCGCCCTCAGTGTGGTGTCATCCGTCACCTCCACCTGCCTGATCCGCACGGTCGGCGCGTGCGAGGTCGCCGCGCTCTGGACGGACCCCGCCACGATACGAGGATCGCCAGGCGACCGGCCGTCCGAACTGCCCGCGGGGATCACCGCTCCTCCTTCCGGACCGCCTTGAAGCGCTCGCTGTGCAGCGGCCCGTCAACCAGGCGCACCATCTGCGGGATCTTGTAGCGGGCGAGCCGGTCACGGCAGAACGAGGTGAGCCGGCGGCGGAACTCCCCCGGCGGCTCCGGGATCTCCAGCCGGATGCGGGCCGCCACGAGGCGGCCGGTGATCGCGTTCGCCTCCCCGTACACGACAGCCTCCGCGACCCCGGGCATCTCCAGCAGCACCCCTTCGACCTCGGCGGGGTAGACCTTCTCGCCGCCCACGTTGATGATCTCGGAACGCCGGCCGAGGATTCGCAGCCACTCCCCGTCCACCTCGACGGCGTCGCCGGTTCGGAACCAGCCGTCCTCGGTCAGGGGGCTGGGCGCATTGAGGTACCCGAGTAGGGCTGCCTTCGCCTTGATCTCCAGCAGGCCGTCCACGACCCGCCACTCGTAGCCCTCTCCGCCGACCCGCACCCACAGTGAGTCGGGCCCGCGCGATTCCGAGCGCAGGATGCCCAGCTCGGACAGGCCATAGGTCTGCTGCAGCCGCACGTCCGGGAGCGCTGCGTGCACCCGTCGCAGGGTGCTCTCGGGCATCGGCTCGGTGCCGTAGGTGATGGTGCGCAGGCTCGACAGGTCATGACGAGTGTGCGCCTCGCTGGCCAGCAGCAGATTGAGGAACGTCGGCGAGGTGGGCAGAACCTCAGCACGGTGACGCGCGATCGTCGCGCATACCGCGTCCGGGGCGCGATCGGCGATGGTGATGACGCACCCGCCGTTAGACAGCGCGTAGAGCAGCGTGTTGATTCCACCGATGTGGTCGAACAGCAGGAACGCGATCATGCGGAGCGTGCGCTTGGGCACCCGGAACTTCTCGAGCAGGGGCACCATGTCGTGCACGGCCCCTTTGCTGACCCCGGTCGAACCGGAGGAGAACAGCACAAGCCCCGGGTGGCCGCGCCCGCGCACGGTGGTCACCAGCTCGTGGCTGGCCGTCCGGCCGGTGGCACTCACCCGCTCACCGTCGACCGTGTCGAGGTCGACGATCCACTCCACCTGCGCGATCTCACGGAAGGTCTCGCGGTCGCCGGCCACGGCCGAGCTGAGCGGGACGACCACGCACCCACGCGCCACCACCGCGAGCAGCAGCGCAACGGCGTTGGGCGAGAAGTCGGCCTCCAGGCTCACGACGGCTCCCGGCGGCACTCCGGCGGCGTCGAGTAGGTCGACCGCTGCGGAGCACTGCTCGGTGAGGAACCCGTAGCTGAACGTCCGGTCCTGCCAGACCAGTGCAGCCCTGTCCGGGTGCGCATCGAAGCTGCGCAGCAGGAAGTCGACCGGGCCCATATCGATGATCGATCCGGTATTCACACGCCCCCCAAGTACAGGCACTGACCAGTCACGAAGTCGCTCTCGCGCCGCAGGAAGAAGTCGATCACGTTGGCCAGGTCGGCGGCGGTGCCGCGGCGCGGGATCGCCTGTCGAGCCACCAGCGCGTCGATCTTGTCCGGCGGCACGTTGCGAATCAGGTCCGTGTCGATCGGCGTCGGACCCACGGCGTTGACCGTGATGCCGAAGCCTGCGAGCTCACGGGCCAGCACGTGGGTCAGCGCGACGACGGCGGCCTTGGACGCGACATAGACCGCCTCGCCCTCCAGCTTCAGCGGCACCGCCACCGTCGACAGCGTGACGATCCGACCGAACCCGGCCGCCCTCATCAGTTTGGCTCCCTCGCGCGCGACGAGGAAGGTTCCCGCCACGTTCGTCGAGAGCACCCGCTCCACGGTCGCGGCGGGAGTGAGCAGCGAATGGTTCATCGACGCGATGCCGGCGTTGGCGATCACGTGGTCGAGCCGTCCGTACACCCGGCGGACCTCGCGCACCAGTGCGCGAACGTCCGTCTCGACCGCGACGTCGGCGAGCACGTGGCGGTACCGCTCGCCGTCCCAGTCGGCCGGCTTGCGGCTGCAGCCGACGACGGCATGGCCTGCAGCGAGGTAGTGCTCGGCGAGTGCCCGTCCGAGGCCCTTCCGAGTCCCAGTTATCAGCGTGACCGGGCGGTCCATCATCCGCCGGGGGCGAGGCGGGCGGCGTACGAGGCGAGCGAGGAGACCGTGCGGTAAGGGCTCTGCCGCTGCGAGAGGGCACGCTCGTCGGCGAGCGCGACGTCGATGCCCAGATCGTCGGCGAGCCGCTCCTCCACCGCAACAACCAGCGACACCAGCCCGACGGAGTCGAGCAGACCGGCCTCACCGAACAGCTGCGTGTCCCAGCTCACCGGGGAGTCCTCAAACTCCACGACGCCCTGCTCGGCCAGCTCCCGCAGCGTCGTGGCGATGAGGTCGGCGATTCTGGTCTCGACGGTGGTCATGCTCTGCATTCGGTGGTTCCCCTCGCGACGAAGCTCCCGCTCACGTTCTCGCTTCAGGGCCCGCCGGCGTTAGGCAGAGCGCGAAAAGATTCGCGTCCAACCGGAGTCACCACGACGGGGCGGCTCGCCGCGGCCCGCCGGCCGCACCACATCGTTGCTCAACACCCAGGTGACGTCGCGAGGACGGAGCGGCACCACACGCAGCGCTAGGCGTAACGCAACTTCGTCGAGGTGCGAGGTACGTACCGGATCGAGCGACCTCGTTGAGGTCATGAGTGCGTCCGAACGTGCTGCCGACGCGATTGCACGAACTGGCCACACCAACGAGTCCGCGTCTCAATCCTCTCGGTTGAAGGACGCGAAGCCTTGGGGGGCCGTTGACAAGTTCTGCCACCACCCCCCGTGGCGCTGCCTCCGGCACCGCCCGCCCCATCCGTTCCCCGATCGGGCGGCCCAGGTCCGAGCCGGCGACGAGCCGGAGTCTCGACGAGCGCTGTAGTGGCCTCACCGTCCTCCTTGTGACAGTGGACCTGGCGGCGGCAGCCGTGGTGACCCTCGCGGTCCTGCGGCTACCGTTCTGGTGGGTGTTCGCGATCTCGACGTTCGTGATCGCCTGCCGGACGAGCGCCCGCGTGTACCGCCGCCGATTGCGACTGTCCTACTTCGACGACCTGCCTCGCGCACTCGCGGCCACCTGCGCGGCGTTCGGGGTGGTCGTCGCGGCGATCATGCTGCTCGGCGAGAACGCCGGAACCTCCCTCGACCTGCTGTACGCCATGATCGGCTTTCTGATCGTCAGCGAACCATTGCGGGCACTGGTCTTCCAGATCACCCGCAGCGCGCGGCGGCGCTATCGCCGCGGCGACCGCACCCTGGTTGTCGGCACCGACGACGTCGCGGTCGAGCTGGTGCGCAACATGCTGGAACACCCTGAGTTCGGACTGCGTCCGGTCGGGTTCCTCGACCCCGCACCGCAACGCGTGGCAGCGGAGCTGCCCGCACCGCTGCTGGCTCCCGACCTCGCGACCACGATCTGCGATCATCGCATCGGCACTGTCGTGCTGGCACACACCGCCACCGGCGAGTCCGAGACCGTCGAGGAGACGATCACCGCGCACCGGCTTGGCTGCATGACACTGATCGTGCCCCGGATGCACGAACTGTACCGCGACGGCACCGACGTCGAGCGGCTACGCAGCTACCCGCTGGTCCGCCTCGTCACCGACCCCTCACGGCGGCCAGCGTGGTACGTCAAGCGAGCGGCCGACGTTGCGTTCGGGGCGTTCGCACTGCTCGGACTGCTGCCGATCATCGCCATCTGCGCCATTGCGGTCCTACTCGAGAGCGGGCGGCCGATCTTGTTCGCCCAAGAGCGGATCGGCCTCAACGGCCGCCCGTTCCGCATCTACAAGCTGCGCACCCTCAAGCCGGCGAGCGAACGGGAGGCAGCCACCACCTGGAACGTTGCCGGCGATCCACGGATCGGGCCTGTCGGGCGCTTCCTCCGCCGGACCTCCATGGACGAGCTGCCACAGCTGTGGAACGTCATCCGCGTTGACATGAGCATGGTCGGCCCGCGCCCTGAAAGGCCCGGGTTCGTTGTCCAGTTCTCGGCTGACCACGAGCGATACTGGGCCCGCCACCGGGTTCCGCCAGGACTGACCGGGCTGGCGCAGGTCAACGGGCTGCGGGGCGACACCTCGATCGCGGACCGGGCGCGATACGACAACTACTACATCGCCAACTGGTCCCTCTGGCTTGACCTGAAGATCATCCTGCTGACCGTCCGTGAGGTGCTGCGCCGTGGGCCGCGCTGAACGGCGTCGCGGGATTGCAATGCTCGGCGGATCCGTTCCGGAGGACTCACGCACAGAACGTCAGCACGACCGGTGGGGCCACAAGATCTTGATGGTGGCCATGAACTACGGCCCGGAGCGCTCGGGCACGGCACCGTACACCACCGCATGGGCCGAGCACTTGGCTCTTGGCCACCGCGTTATGGTCCTGTGCGGGCCACCTCACTACCCGGAGTGGCGGATCCACGACGGCTACGGGCAGTGGCGCGCAGCGACGACCGAGAATGGAGTTGACGTCGTCCGACTGAAGCACCTCGTCCCGACCAGGATGTCACCGGTGCACCGCGTCGCCCACGAGACCAGCTTCGCGGCCCGAGTGCTGGGACAGCGGATCGAGCGACCGGACGTGGTGTTGGCCGTGACCCCGCCGCTGTTCGGGGCGGCCGCCGCCGCAACGCTGGCCCGCCGATGGGACGTCCCGTTCGGGCTGGTCGTTCAAGATCTCTACAGCGAGGGCGTACGCGAGCTGCGCTCCGGCGGGGGCCGTGCGGCCGCGGCGATCGGCACGGTTGAGCGGACCGTCGTCGGGCGGGCCGATGGTGTGCTCGC
>CAVQFJ010000017.1:0-197335 GCA_963711715.1 uncultured Actinomycetota bacterium | reverse complement strand
GCGCGGCGGCGCACGATCGTCGCCGTGACCACCCCTGCCGCGGCGGCGGTGGCGGCGAGCAGGAGGAATCCGAGGGTGTAGCTGCCGAGGGAGCCGTAGACCAGACCCATGACGAGCGGCGGGAAGAACCCGCCGAGTCCGCCGGCGGCGCCGACGACACCGGTGACGGCGCCGACGCGTTCGGCGGAGATCATGCGGGCGACAAGGGCAAACACGGCACCGGTGCCGGTTCCGAGCGCGGCGGCCATCCCGAGGAACGCGATCGTGGCGATCGGGATCAGTGGGAGTTGGAATGCGGCGAGGACGGCGAAGATCGCGACCACGGCGAAGGCGGTGACCAGCACGGTGATCGGGTTCAGTCGGTCGCAGAGCCAGCCACCGATGGGACGCATGGCGACGGCGAGTACGACGAAGCCGGCGGTGCGTAGGGCGGCGTCGGCGCGGTCGAGTTGGTAGGCGGTCGTGAGGTAGGTGGGCAAGTAGACGCTGAACGCGACGAACCCACCGAACGCGACGGCGTAGAGGAACGACAGCTGCCAGGTCGCTGCCATCCGCACTGTGGTCGCGAGTCGGCCGAGCATGGAGCCGCCCGCGATGGGCCGGTCGGCCCGGTCGCGCAGCAGTAGGTACGCCGCGGCGGCGTAGACCACCAGGACCACGGCGACCAGATCGAACGGGAAGCTGGGCCCGAGCGCCGTGGTCAGCTGCACGGTGGTGAACGCCGAGATCGCGGTGCCGCCCATGCCGGCGCCGAAGATGCCCAGCGCCAGCCCGCGCCGCGCGGGGGGGTACCAGGCGTTGACGAACGGGACGCCGATCGCGAACGTGGTGCCGCCGAGGCCGAGGAAGAACCCGCCGATCAGGTAGCCGGCCAGCGAGTCCGCGAAGTGACCCAGGTAGAGCACGGGCAAGACGGTCAGCAGCGCAACGACCGGGAACATGCGGCGCGCGCCGAGCCGGTCGGTGAGCGCACCGACCGGGATGCGGCCCAGCGAGCCGACGACGACCGGGACGGCGACCAGCAACGACTGCTGGAACGCGGTGGCACCCAACTGCTCGCGCAGGGTCGCACCCAGGGGAGACAGCAGGGCCCACGCCCAGAACGTGACCGCGAACCCCACTGTGGCCACCGCGAGCATCCGCGCCGGCTGTCCGGAGCGACCGGTGTTGAGGCCCGCCGCGCCACGACTGGCCGCTCCGGCCGTGCTGCGCCGTCCTTGGGATTCTGTTCCGATCACCGCCGTACCTCCGTCTTGTCGGTCCTGTGGACGGGTCTCGACAGCAGGTACGTACTATCCCCGGCGCGAGCGGGCGGCGGCAGGGCCAACGGCCCCCATCGCCGGGCCTTTCGTCGTTCTTCTGCGTGCTCCTGGTCCTGCTGGTTGATCGGGAGGCGTGGTCGCTGCCACTGTGAGGTGCAGCCGAACGGGAGGGCGCCTCCATGACCGACACCGATGCAGCACTGGACGCGGCGAGGCGGCACCGACGGTCCCGCGGCAGATGCGTTGTTGCGGCTCGGGCGGTTCTTCACCCGCCGCGCGACCTCGGGGGATCTGCGGGCGGTGTACCGGGAGGGTGGCCGGGAGGGCGACGTTTTCTACCGGGACCGGTGGAGCCACGACAAGGTCGTCCGTTCCACGCACGGGGTGAACTGCACCGGGTCGTGCTCGTGGAAGGTGTACGTCAAGGACGGGATCATCACCTGGGAGACGCAGCAGACCGATTACCCGTCGGTCGGGCCGGACTCGCCGGAGTACGAGCCGCGCGGCTGCCCGCGCGGTGCGGCGTTCTCCTGGTACACGTATTCGCCCACCCGAGTGCGTTACCCGTACGCCCGCGGGGTGCTGGTGGAGATGTACCGGGAGGCGAAGGCCCGCCTCGGCGATCCGGTGACGGCCTGGGCGGAGGTCACCACCGATCCGGACAAGCGCCGCCGCTACCAGTCCGCGCGTGGCAAGGGCGGGCACGTGCGGGTGTCCTGGGACGAGGCCGTGGAGATGGTCGCCGCCGCGCACGTGCAGACCATCGCGACCTACGGCCCGGACCGGATCGCCGGCTTCTCCCCGATCCCGGCGATGTCCATGGTGAGCCACGCGGCGGGATCGCGGTTCATCGAGCTCGTCGGCGGGGCCATGACCTCTTTCTACGACTGGTACGCCGACCTGCCGGTGGCCTCGCCGCAGGTGTTCGGCGACCAGACCGACGTTCCGGAGTCGGGCGATTGGTGGAACGCCACCTACCTGCTGATGTGGGGTTCCAACGTCCCGGTCACCCGCACCCCGGACGCGCATTGGATGGCCGAGGCCCGGTACAAGGGCCAGAAGGTCGTGGTGGTTTCCCCGGACTACGCCGACAACACGAAGTTCGCCGACACCTGGCTGCCCGCCCAGCCCGGTACCGACGGCGCCCTGGCCATGGCCATGGGTCACGTGATGCTCACGGAGTTCTTCGTCGACCGTCGGGTGCCGTTCTTCGTCGACTACGTGCAGCGGTTCACCGACCTGCCGTTCCTGGTGACGTTGGAGGAGCAGGACGGGGCGCACGTTCCCGGCAAGTTCCTCACCGCGGCCGACTTGGGTGACGGCGGCGAGGGCGCGGCGTGGAAGACCGTCCTCGTCGACGGCCGGACCGGGGAGCCGGTCGTGCCGAACGGGTCGCTGGGGTTCCGCTACACCGGTTCGGGAACGGGGCGGTGGAACCTCGAGCTGGGCGACGTCGCCCCGCAGCTCACGATGCTCGATCCCGCCCACGTCGAGGCCGCTGAGGTGCTCATGCCGCGCTTCGACGCCCTCGACGGCTCCGCAGGGGTGCTGCGCCGCGGGGTGCCGGTCCGCAGGATCGGCGGGCGCCTGGTCACCACGGTCTTCGACCTGATGCTCGCCCACTACGGCGTGCTCCGCGACGGGCTGCCGGGAGTGTGGCCCGCCGGCTACGACGACCCGGCCGAGCCGTACACGCCCGCCTGGCAGGAACAGATCACCTCGGTATCGGCCGAGCAGGTCGTGCGGATCGCGAGGGAAATGGCCCACAACGCAGAGGAGTCGCAGGGCCGCACCATGATCATCATGGGGGCGGGGATCTGCCAGTGGTTCCACGGCGACGCCACCTACCGCGCGGTGCTCGCCCTGCTGCTGCTCACCGGTTCGATGGGGCGCAACGGCGGCGGCTGGGCGCACTACGTGGGCCAGGAGAAGTGCCGCCCGGTGACGGGTTGGGCCACGATGGCGATGGCCACCGACTGGCAGCGTCCGCCCCGTCAGATGATCGGCACGGCCTACTGGTACACCCACACCGACCAGTGGCGCTACGACGGTTACCGCGCCGACGCGCTCGCCTCCCCGTTGGCGCGGGGCCACCTCGCCGGCCTGCACACCATGGACACCATCGCGCTGTCCGCGCGACTGGGCTGGATGCCGTCCTACCCGCAGTTCGACCGCAACCCCCTCGACGTCGCCGACGACGCCGCCGCGGCGGGACAGGAGGTGCCGGCCTACGTCGCCGAGCGGCTGCGCGACGGGACGCTCGCGTTCGCGATCGAGGACCCGGACGCGCCGCAGAACTGGCCGCGCTGCCTCACCCTGTGGCGGGCGAACCTGCTGGGCTCCTCGGCGAAGGGCGACGAGTACTTCCTCAAGCACCTGCTCGGTACCCACAACAACCTGATGGCCGACCAGACGCCGCCCGACCTCAGACCCCGCGACGTCGCCTGGCGCGACGAGGACCCCCCGGAGGGCAAGCTCGACCTGCTGCTGTCCCTCGACTTCCGGATGACCAGCTCCACCCTGCTCTCCGACGTCGTGCTCCCGGCCGCGACCTGGTATGAGAAGCACGACCTCAACACCACCGACATGCATCCGTTCGTGCACGCGTTCAACCCGGCGATCGACCCACCGTTCGAGTCGCGCACCGACTTCGACGCCTTCCACGCCATCGGCCGCCGGTTCAGCGAGCTGGCCCGCACGCACCTCGGCGTGCGCCGCGACGTGGTCGCCGTTCCCCTGCAACACGACACGCCCGGCGAGACGGCGCAGCCGGGGGGGAGGGTGCTGGACTGGCGCGCCGGTGAAGTCGAGGCGGTGCCGGGCCGCACGATGCCGAACTTCGTCGCCGTCGAGCGGGACTACCCAGCCGTCGCCGACAAGATGGCGAGCATCGGGCCGCTGGTGGACCGGCTCGGGGTGACGACCAAGGCGGTGACCTACCACCCCGACGAGGAGATCACCTACCTGTCGGCGAAGAACGGCGTGATGCTCGGCGGGGCGGGCGACGGCCGTCCGGCGATCGACACGGACGCCAAGATGGCTGAGGCCATCCTCGCGCTGTCCGCGACGACGAACGGGCGCCTGGCCGTGCAGGGCTTCCGAGAGCTGGAGCGGCGCACCGGTACCCGGCTCGCCGACCTCGCCGAGGGCAACGAGGAGAAGCGCATCACCTTCGCCGACACCCAGGCCCGCCCGGTGCCGGTGATCACCAGCCCCGAGTGGTCGGGCAGCGAGACCGGCGGCCGGCGCTACGCCCCGTTCACCGTCAACGTCGAACGCGGGAAGCCGTGGCACACCCTCACCGGTCGGATGCACTTCCTGCTCGACCACGACTGGATGCACGAGATGGGCGAGACCCTGCCGATCTACCGCGTACCGCTGGACATGCACAAGCTCTTCGGCGAGGGGACCCCCGGCGACCTGGGCGAGGACGGCGCCTCGGTGACGGTCCGCTACCTCACGCCGCACTCCAAGTGGTCGATCCACTCGGAGTACCAGGACAACCTGTTCATGCTCTCGCTGTCCCGCGGCGGGCCGACCGTGTGGATGAGCGAACCCGACGCCACCTCGATCGGCGTGCGGGACAACGACTGGGTCGAGGCGGTGAACCGCAACGGTGTGCTGGTCGCGCGGGCGATCGTGACCCACCGCATGCCGGCGGGCGCGGTCTTCGTGTACCACGCGCAGGAGCGGGTGGTGAACGTGCCGAAGTCCGAGGCCACCGGGCGCCGCGGCGGCATCCACAACTCGCTGACGCGGATCCTCGTCAAACCGACCCACCTGATCGGCGGCTACGCACAGCTGTCGTTCGCGTTCAACTACCTGGGCCCGACGGGCAACCAGCGCGACGAGGTCACCATCGTCCGGCGCCGGCGCCAGGCGGTGACGTACTGATGAGGGTGATGGCCCAGATGGGCATGGTCATGAACCTCGACAAGTGCATCGGGTGCCACACCTGCTCGGTGACCTGCAAGCAGGCGTGGACCAACCGCAGCGGCGTCGAGTACGTGTGGTTCAACAACGTCGAGACCCGCCCCGGGCAGGGCTACCCGCGGCGCTACCAGGACCAGGAGCAGTGGAAGGGCGGCTGGGTGCGCAACCGGCGCGGCCGGCTCACGTTGAAGGCCGGTGGCCGGTTCCGCAAGCTCCTCACGATCTTCGCCAATCCGGTGCTGCCCAACATCCGCGACTACTACGAGCCGTGGACCTACGACTACGAGAAGCTCACCGAGGCCCCGCTGGGTGACGACTTCCCCGTCGCCCAACCCAAGTCGCTGCTCTCGGGCGAGCCGATGGCGGTCGAGTGGAGCGCGAACTGGGACGACGACCTCGGCGGCGCCCCCGAGCACGGCCCGCGGGATCCGATCGTGGAGCGGCTGCGGCGCGAGTCGGAGGACGCGGTGCGCTTCTCCTACGAGCAGGCCTTCATGTTCTTCCTGCCGCGCATCTGCGAGCACTGCCTCAACCCGTCGTGCGTCGCCTCGTGCCCGTCGGGCGCGATGTACAAACGCGCCGAGGACGGCATCGTGCTCGTCGACCAGGACCAGTGCCGGGGCTGGCGGATGTGCGTGACCGGCTGCCCGTACAAGAAGGTGTACTTCAACCACCGCACCGGTAAGGCCGAGAAGTGCACGTTCTGCTACCCGCGCGTCGAGGTCGGCCTTCCCACCGTCTGTTCCGAGACGTGCGTGGGGCGGCTGCGCTACATCGGGCTGGTCCTCTACGACGTCGACCGCGTCACCGCGGCCGCCTCGGTCGCGGACGAGCACGACCTGTACGAGGCCCAGCTCGACCTGCTGCTCGACCCGAACGACCCGGCGGTGATCGCCCAGGCCCACCGCGACGGCATCGCCGAGGACTGGATCCGCGCCGCCCAGCGCTCGCCGGTGTACAAGCTCGCCAAGGACTACCGGGTGGCCCTTCCGCTGCACCCGGAGTTCCGGACCATGCCGATGGTCTGGTACATCCCGCCGCTGTCCCCGGTGGTCGACCGGCTCACCGAGACCGGGCACGACGGCGAGGACGCCGGCAACCTGTTCGGCGCGATCGACGCACTGCGCATCCCGATCTCCTACCTCGCCGAGCTGTTCACGGCGGGCGATCCCACGCCGGTGCGCGGCGTGCTGCAGAAGCTGGCGGCGATGCGGTCCTACATGCGTGACGTGACGTTGGGCCGGCCGGGGGACGAGTCGGTGGCCACCGCTGTGGGGATGACCGGTGGCGAGATCATCGAGATGTACCGGTTGCTCGCGATCGCCAAGTACGAGGAGCGCTACGTCATCCCGACCGCCTACGAGGGCGACGCCCACCAGCTCGAGGAGCTCGCCTGCAGCCTCGACGTCGACGGCGGGCCCGGCATGACGGGCAGCGGCCCGTTCGGCGAGGGTTCCGGATCGCCGATGCCCGTGTCGGTGGAAACCTTCCACGCCCTGCGGGACCGGCAGACCAGCGACGACATCGCCGACCCCGGTAAACGTGGCGCCCGGGTCAACCTGCTCAACTGGGACGGCAAGGGCCGCCCGCGCGGACTGTTCCCGCCGCCCCACGAGACGACGGCGGCCCCTGGCGACATCACCGGAGGGAGCGCGGCGACCCGGTCGTCGGCCGACCCGGACTCGCCCGGAGCGCCGCGATGACCAGCGGGCACGCGCAGGCTGTCGTGCTCCAGGCGGCGTCGGTGTGCCTGCAGTACCCCGACGACCCCGTGCTGTCGACGCTGCCGCTGGTCCGCCGCGCGGTCGACGAGCTGCCAGGAGGAGCCCCGCGTCAACGGCTGACCGCGTTCCTCGATGCCGCCGCGGCGACCCCACCCGGCCGGATGACCCGGCACTACGTCGAGATCTTCGACACTCGGCGCCGCTGCTGCCTCTACCTCACCTGGTGGACCGACGGCGAGACCCGCCGCCGCGGCAGCGCACTCGCCGCGCTCAAGGCGCGCTACCGCAGCGCCGGCGTCGAGCTCGACACCACCGAGCTGCCCGATTTCCTGCCGGCGGTTCTCGAGTTCGCCGCCACCGCCGACCTCGCCACGGGCCTGCAGCTGCTGCAGGAGCACCGGGCGGGCATCGAGCTGCTGCGCCTGGCCCTGCTCGATGCCGGCACCCCGTACGCGGGGCCCGTCGAGGCGGTCTGCGCGCTGCTGCCGGGGCCGTCGCCCGCCGACGTCGCGGCGGCGAAGGCTATGGCCCGCAACGGGCCACCACGCGAGCAGGTCGGTCTCGAGCTCGCACCGTTCGCGCCGGCGTCGATGGGAGGAACCCGATGAACGCGCTCGACGTACTGCTGTGGGGCGTGCTGCCCTACGTGATGGTCGTCGTGCTGGTCGGCGGCACGATCTGGCGCTACCGCTACGACAAGTTCGGCTGGACCACCCGGTCCTCGGAGCTGCACGAGTCGCGGCTGCTGCGCATCGGCAGCCCGCTGTTCCACTTCGGGCTCCTCGTCGTGATCGTCGGGCACGTGATCGGGCTGATCATCCCGAAGAGCTGGACCGACGCCGCAGGTCTCAGCCAGGACGCCTACCACGTGCAGGCCCTGGCGCTCGGCGCCATCGCCGGGTTCTCGACGTTGGTCGGAGTCGGCATCCTGATCTACCGGCGGCGCACCACCGGGCCGGTCTTCATGGCCACCACCCGCAACGACAAGCTGATGTACGCTCGTGCTCGTCGCCGCGATCGTCGTCGGGCTGGCCACCACCCTGCTCGGGGCCGCGGGCGGCGAGGAGCACAACTACCGGCTCACGGTCTCCCCGTGGTTCCGGTCGCTGTTCGTGCTGCAGCCCGACGTCGCCGCGATGAGCCAGTCCGGCCTCGCGTTCCAGCTGCACACCCTGATCGGCATGGCCCTGTTCGCGATCTGGCCCTTCACCCGGCTCGTCCACGCCTTCACCGCGCCCGTCCACTACCTGTTCCGGCCCTACATCGTCTACCGCACGAGGCAGGGCGGCCCGGCTGCTCAGCCGGAGCGCCGCGGCTGGGAGCGGATCAGGTGAGCGCCGGGCAGAAGTCCTCCCTCGACGCCCTGGCGCGCGAACTGCTCGCCGCGGCCGGTGCAGCATCCAGCGGCCGCGCCGCGCGCACGGTCCACGGCGGTCACGAGCACGTACTCCGCCAGACCGTCATCGCGCTGTCCGCCGGGCAGGCGCTCGCCGAGCACGAGAACCCCGGCGAGGCCACCGTGCACGTCCTGCACGGTCGGGTCCGCCTGGCCTCCGGCACCGACTCCTGGGAGGGCAGGAGGGGCGACCTACTGATCGTTCCGCGCGCCCCGCACAGCCTGGAGGCCGCCGAGGATTCGGCCGTGCTGCTCACGGTGGCCAAGACGGGTCGCTAGCGCCCGGACCTCGTCCAACCGGTCCCACTCGTCCGGGCCCAGGCTCGCCAGCGCCGCCGGGAACACCCCGTCCTGCTCGCGGAGGATGTGGCCGCGCAGCAGGTCCATCGCGCTCAGGAGGCGGGTGTCCCAGCCGTCGGCCGGCGGGCCCGCGCGCGCAACCTCGTCCAGCACCTGTTCGATCATCTCGTGGTCGGCGAGCAGGCCCCGGACGTGGTCCGGGAACTCGTCCGCGAGCGCGGGGAACAGGGCTTGTTCCTCCACCGCGAGGTGCGGCGCGAGGAGGTCGACGAGCGCCGCGGCGGCAACCTGCGCGGCGGGCGCGTCCAGTGCCCTGGCGGCGAACTCGGCCTCGCGGATATGGTCCAGCGCCCGGTCGTGTTCGTCCGTCAGCTCCTTGATGGCCGGAATGGCCTGGCAGCCGCAGTACTGGCACATCAGCCGGCGGTCATCGCTGCGCGGTCGTTGTCAGAACCGGGCCGGATGCCAAGGATTCCGCGGCGGGCGGGTGCACCACGGTGACCGGGCAGGGCGCGTGCAGCACGCACTGCATGCTGACCGAACCCAGCACCATGCTCGCGAAGCCGCCGCGGCCGCGGCTGCCGACGACGAGGAGGTCGGCGCCCTGCGCGGCCTGCAGCAGAGCATGCGCCGCCCCACCACCGACGGCGGAGACAGTCACCGGAGGCCGCTGCGCGAACTCGCCGGCCAGCTCGGCGCAGGCCTCCTCGACGATGCCGACCGACTGCCTTGTCGACGGCGTCTCGGATCTGCGTCGTGGATCTCCCGACGGAGTCCATCGTTGTGCCGCAGAGCGCGGCGAGGGTCTCGGCGGTGTCGAACGCCGAGACCACCTCGATAGCGGCGCCCCGGCGGGCCGCGTCGTGCAGGGCGAACGCCAGCGCCGCTCGCCCGCCGGGCGAGCCGTCCAGGCCGACGACGATCCGACCGCTGCTCCGTGTCATGTCCGCTCCCTCCGTCTGCGCACGATTCGACGCCCTAACCGGTGCCACGCTCCCGGGCTCGGCCGCGCAGATGGACACGGTCACCGGACCCCGATCCGCTGCCGAAGGTCCGCGCAGCGCGTCACGTCGAGGTGACGCCCTCCGGCGTGAGGAGATCCTCCGGCGTCGCGACGCGGCGTCGCGACCACCGGCCAGCCGTGGCCGATGCGCAGGACGACCTGCGGCGGTCGGGTCCCGCCGATCAGGCGGCGCAGCTCCTCCCGGGTCTTCGGCACCTCGACGACCTGGGACAGGAACGAAGTGGCGAGCCCGGTGGCCGTGGCCGTGAGCAGCACCCGCTGCAGCGCCTGGCCGACCTGCACCTCCGCTATCCGGCCGGACAGGTGCGAGGTCAGCACCGCGATCAGTGGCTCCTCCTCGAAGTCCTTGCCCAGAATGCGGGGCCGGCCCGTGCCACCGGTGAAGTCGCGCCTGACCCAGGCGTCCTGCGGTTCGGGCAGCGGCCCGCCCGCTCCCGTCGGCACCCCGTCCCGCTGCTCGGCCGACCGGGTGCTCCACGCGGCGAGCTCGGTCCGGAAGGACGGATCCGCCGACTGGAGGCGGTCCGCCCGAAGCACCAGCATGCGCAGCGCCGTTCGCTGCTCGCGGTCGCGGACGACGTGGAGCCAGGCACCTTCGTCGAGTGCGGCCCGCCTCAGGGCGTGCTGCTCGGGCGGCGCGACCGGCTCGTCACTGAAGGGGTGCCGGTTCGTCCGCCAGGCCGGCACGGCCCGCAACAGTCGCGTCTGCTCCGGCGTCGGCTCCTTCGCGCCGCCGTGGCGGACCACGGCGAGCAGGCCGGGGCGTCCGCGATCGGGGAGGAGCGTGACGATCGGTCGGATCCCGTGGCCGTGCAGAGCGAGTCGCAGGTTGAGCAGGGCCGCCCCGCATGCCATCCGCTGCTCGCGGCCGTCGGGATCGGCCACCGGGAGGGTGCGCGCCGGATCGGCGTGCAGCTCGATCGCGCGGGGGGTGAGCCGGAAGCGCCAGGGCTGGCTGTTGTGGAGGGACGGCGCCCGGCCCGCCGTGATCAGTACGCCGTCGATCTGCTCTGGGGTCAGGCCCAGCGCCTCCGAGATCCGGGTCATCGGACACATCCGTCCTGGTTCTGTCGGTGTGACGCAGGATGCGCGCTACCCGTCGCACGGTGCCGGGCGCGGTGCGCAGGCGGCTACGGGCGAAAGGCCCTGAACGGCTCCACGGTCGACCCCAGACGTCGTCCGCCGGTGTTGTTCCGGTCCGCCGGGCGTGCCACGGTGGGTGGAGTCCGTCGGCGATCAACAGCGGACCAGTCGTGGGACAGGGGACAGGACGTGCCGGACCACGATCATGCCACGCCGCACCGCGACCCAGCGGTCGGTGGCACGTCGTCGCCCTCGGCGTTCGACGTGCAGTCCGGCCTGCGCCTCGACGAGCTGCTGCGCGAGGTGCAGGAGCGGCTCGCCGAGGTCGTGGCCACGCGAGGTCGGATGCAGGGCCTGCTCGACGCGGTGCTCCTAGTCGCATCGGGCCTCGAGCTTGAGGCCACCCTGCACCGCATCGTGCAGGCCGCGGTGGAGCTCGTCGACGCCCGGTACGGGGCGCTCGGGGTGCTCGGCGCAGCCGGGGGCATCTCCCGGTTCGTCTACGTCGGACTGGACGCGGAGACGCGAGCGATGATGGGGCACCTCCCCGAGGGGAAAGGGCTCCTCGGCCAGCTCATCCTCGGTGAGCGCCCGCTGCGGTTGCCCGATCTGAGCGCGCACGAGGCATCGGTCGGCTTCCCGCCGCACCATCCCCCGATGCGCACCTTCCTCGGCGTGCCGGTCCGGGTCGGTGACGCGGTGTTCGGCAACCTCTACCTCACCGAGAAGGAGGGCGCCGGGGAGTTCACCGCCGATGACGAGATCGTCGTGCAAGCCCTCGCCGCGGCGGCCGGGATCGCGGTGCACAACGCGGACTTGTTCGAACAGAGCCGGTTGCGGCAGCAGTGGCTGGAGGCGTCAGCCGAGGTCCGCAACGAGCTGCTGTCCGGCGCGAACGAGGACGATGCGCTGGGGCTGATCGCCCAGCGCACATTGGAGCTCACGACATCGGACGCCACCCTGATCGTGCTGGGCCCGGATCTCGACGACGGTGACTTCGTCGTCCGCGCTCAGCGCGGGCCCGAGGGTCTGGGCCGCCGCCTCGACGCCCATGATCCGCTCCTACGCGAGGTCGTGGAGAGTCGCACCGCAGTGCTGGCAGCATCGCCAGGGGACCTGTTGACCGGCGAGGGTCGGTCGGCGTACGGGTCGACCGTCGCCGTCCCGCTCTACTCCCATGAGAACGTGGTCGGTGTCCTGGTTGCTGTGCGGCAGGACACCGGCGTCCCGTTCGAACCAGGGGACGTGCCGCTGCTGAGTTCGTTCGCGGACCAGGCCATCCTGGCGCTCGAGCTGGGGGAGAAGAACCGGACCCAGCGCCAGCTCGACGTGCTCGCCGACCGCGACCGGATCGCGCGTGATCTGCACGACCACGTCATCCAGCGGTTGTTCGCCACCGGCCTGCAGCTGCAGAGCACGGCGCTCCGGAGTACGGACCCGGCCGTCCAGCACCGCATCCAGCAGGCGGTGGATGAGCTCGACGAGACCGTCCGACAGATCCGGACGGCCATCTTCGACCTGCACACCACGGGCGACGGGGCGCGGGGCGGGGTGCGGCGGCAACTGCTGGATACGGCGGCCGAGGCCGCCGCGGGCAGCGGCCTGTCCCCGTCGGTCCGGATGGCGGGTGCGGTTGACACCCTGGTACGACCCGAGATCGGAGCGCATGCGCTGGCTGTTCTCCGCGAGGCGGTCACCAACGCCGTGCGGCACGCAGGTGCGACCGCGGTGACCGTCACGGTGGAAGCGGCCCACGACCTCCTGGTCGACGTGGTCGACGACGGGATCGGCATCGATCCGTCGGCCGCGCGAAGCGGGCTGCGGAACCTCCAGGAGCGCGCGCGGGAGTGCGGGGGCCAGCTGACGGTGCAGGCCGAGCCCCTCGGCGGCACTCGGCTGAGCTGGCGCGTGCCGCTCCGGTGACGTGCTCGCGGTATCCGGTCTCTGGGATCAGCGCGGCGGGATCAGCGCGGACGGCCTTTGGACCGGCGCAGCTCCGTCGCGTACACCGCCGCCTCCGTCCGACGGGCGAAGCCGAGCTTGTGCAGCAGCGAGGACACGTAGTTCTTCACGGTCTTCTCGGCCAGGAACATCTCGGCACCGATCTGACGGTTGGTGAGCCCCTCGGCGATGAGCCGGAGGATCCGCCGCTCCTGCGGGCTCAGCGAGTCATACCGGGGGTCGGCGGGCTCCTCGCCCGTCCGCAGCCGCTCGAGAACGAGCGCGGTGGCCTGGGGGTCCAGCAGCGAACCTCCGGCTGCGATTGTGCGGACGGCGCCGACGAGGTCGACGCCCGCGACCTGTTTGAGCAAGTAACCCGCGGCACCCGCGATAATCGCGCCGAACAGGGCCTCGTCGTCCAAGTAGGAAGTGAGCATCAGGCACGCCGGGGGTGGCGAGACGATGGACCGGATGTCGCGACACACCGAGACGCCCTCGCCGTCGGGCAGCCGCACGTCGAGGATCGCGACGTCAGGGCGCAGCGCCGGGATGCGGGCCATGGCCTGGGCGGCGGTGCCCGCCTCCCCGACGATAGCGATATCGTCCTCGGTCTCGAGCACCTGCGCGATGCCCCGCCGGACGATCTCGTGGTCGTCGAGCAGGAACACGGAGATGCTGCTGATGGCACTGCCTCCTCGCTCGTCGTCCAGACCGACAGTACTGCCGATGATCGGGTGCGGGTCGCGGCGCACGTCCCGGGCGGGAGGGCCGATGGTCCCGGATGCAGTGGACCGACCCCCCGAACGGCGCCGACATGCACCGTGAGGCTGACCGCTCGCTGGTTGCGTGTGCCACGGTGAAGGTTCCGCCGGCGTCGCCGCGATGAGCGCAGCAGGGTTGGTTGCCGGGCCGAGGACGTTGCCGGATCCGGTGCGGATCGACTGGCAGCGGTTGGCCGCGCCGACAGCCGACCCGGCGGTGTTCAGCCGGGACCTGCTCGACGGTCTGCCCGAGCCGGCTCGACGATGGTTGACGCACGCGATCGCGCCCGGAACTCCGCTGCGGCGGGCGGCGGTGCTGCACCAGCGCGGGGCGATCAGGGTCGGCAGGTGGCAGCGCTACGAGGCCGACTGGGTGCTCGCGCCGCCGAGCGGGTTCATCTGGGCGGCGACCACTCACCTGGGTCCGCTGTTCATCCGCGGGTTCGACCGGCACAGCGGTGGAAACGGACAGATGGCCTGGCGCCTGTTCGGTCGCATCCCGTTCCTGACTGCGGAGGGACCGGACGTCAGTCGCAGCGCGATCGGCCGGCTCGTCGGCGAGATGTGCTTCGTCCCTGCCGCGGCGCTGCCGCTGTGGGTGTCCTGGGAGCACCTCGATGACCGGCGGAGCGTGGCCTGCGTCGATGTCGGCGGTTGGACGCACCGGGTCACGATGACCGTCGCAGACTCGGGGCGACTCGAGCGCGTCGACCTCCCGCGCTGGGGAGACCCCGACGGCCGGGGATTCCGCGATCACACCTTCACCGCGCTGATGGGCGAGATGGAGGGGACGTTCGACGGGTTCACCATCCCGATCGACTGTCGCGCCGGGTGGTGGCATTGTCCGGATCGGTGCGCGAACGCGGAGTTCATCCGGTTCGCCATTGATCGCGCCGAATACCGCTGAGGGACCGCGGCGTTCGACCGAGCGCCGTCAGCTCCGGAGTACCAGTGACCCCAGATCGCGGCGGGGCGTGATCGGCAGCTCGGCGGCATCTGGTTCGGCCCAGCCCACTCGGACGACGAGCTGGGGGTGCTCGGGCACGCGCAGCACCTCCTGCTGGAGGGCGCGCCGGGTCTCCTCGACCTCGAACGGCTGGCTCAGCGGTGTCGTCGCCAGCCCGAGGCCCGTTGCGGCCAGGAGCACCGCACTCGTCGACTCGCCAGCGCGGAGCCAGTCGAGCGGGTCGTCGTGAGTGGTGACGACCACGAGGAGCTCCGCGGCCTCCCCGGCCCATTGCCCGAGCGACTGATGTGGTTGTGCGAGCTGCGCTTGCGCGAACCGGCGGAGGGGCGAGGCGTCCATCAGACCGACCGGCGGCACAGCGACGCTGCTGGCGGGCACCCCGTCGCGTGCGCCTGTGTACCGGTGCGTCCACTGCTGCAGTTCAGCCGCATAGCCCGGCGTGCACTCCTGGCGATGGGCAGCGTCGAGGAGGTTCGCCGTGAGTCGCTGCCGCATGGCCGGGTCGGTCACCGGGAGCAGCGCCGTGCCCAGGCGACGGGCCTGCCCGATCAAGGCCTGCAGGTGAGCTGCCCCGACCTCACGATCGCTCATCCGGCGCCGATCGGTGCGTCGATGGTCGATCTCTCGGAAGAGCAGGGCGTCGGCGGCATCGTTGGGGCCGGACTTGACCACGACGGTGGCGAGGTGGCCGCGGTCCTCGGCATCGGGCATCCGACGCACCTCCACCGACAGGCCGAGACCGGCGAGTGCGACCTGCAGGTGGTGTAGTGCAGCACCGCAGCTGAGGACCAGATCACGGCGTTCGGGATCGGTCGCGATCAGGTGCCGGTTCCAGTCGGCGTGCAGTTCGACGGCGTCGGGCCGAATCCGCCACATCCAGGGCTGGGTGTTATGGACCGAGGGTGCGCGCAGCGCATGCTCGACCGCCGTGCTGAGGTCCGCGATTCGGCTCAAGGTGGCCTCCAGGTCCGGCCGGCCGTGCAGAGCGACTGGGGTGCTCCCAGCATCGATGGCTGCGGCGTGATTCAGGCAGAGGCGTTGGTCCCCCCGAGCGGGTCCTTCGGCCATGCCGCCCGAAGGTCGCCGAGTCCCCACGGTCGACGTGTTGGACGGAGGCCGGATGGCAACCGGCCTGCGACGCGTCGAGGACGGGCCGGGCGTCGGCGGCCCACTCCAGGAGCCCCGACGCCAGGAGCTGAGCGGGTTCACCTCGTTCGTCGTCGGTATGCATGACCGCCCGTCCCGAACCGCCTACGACGGACAACAGCTCGGCCTGCAGGTCTGGCTCGACCCGCTGGGTGCATGTTCGCTGCTCGGCGTTCCCCTCACGAGCTGCGGAACAGGGTGGTCGAGCTGTCCGACCTCCTCGGCGCCGACACCGAACGCTGGACGGACCGCCGGCGGAGATTCCTCGCGTGCAGGTAACCGGCGACGACGACGAGCGGGGCGTGGATCGCAGGCAAGTTGTGAGCGAACCATCTCGGCAGATAGATGTCGGTGACCGAACCGCCCTCTGCACCGAGATGCTCCGCGACATCCGTGAGCGGACAGCGGAACCCATTCCACGCGAAGATCAGGCTCTCGCCCGCGACCACGGCAGCCGCGATCGCAGCGCGCCGATCGGACCGTCTCGCGAAGCCGGCGAACAGGACGTAGATCACGCAGGACTCAATCGAGAACCAGGCCAGAGTGTGGACAACCTTGACTGCGACACGTGCAGCCGGTGAGCCGTGGCTCGGTTCTCCGGTCCAGAGCCTGCGAGCGGACGTCACGGGGCGTCGAGGGTGGAGCGGCCGGCTTCGAGGCTAGCAACGGTGACCAGCTGTTCGGTCACATCGTCGTCGATCTCATCGGGCATCTCGAACTCCCTTCGTCGCTGCGCGGTGGCGACAGATTGCGCACCCAGTCCATCATCGACGCCGGATGCGAGGAGAACTCGGCCGAGCAGCTCGCTACACACCAGGCGTCCGCTCAGGGGACAGTGCGGGATCGACGCCTAGCGCTCGCACGAGGCGGCCGAGCAAACCTTACGTCGCGGTGTCCTCCTACCTCGTCTCATCGGTTGGGGCGGTGGGCTGCCGGACGGGCCGGGAGGGCCTCCCAGGGGTCGTCCGGCCCACATGGACGGCTCTTCGCCTGTCGGCGTGGGCAGCTGCCGTCGCGACGATGGGCTCGGGAACACGCAGACGACACCGACGCCGTCCGGTGATGGTGACGGCCTCGGCGACACGTCCGACACCGACGGTGAGCTGTGGGACGACGAGGTGGGCGTCAGCCGAGCAGGTCGTCTCGTCGCCGAGGACGAGGGCGGAGCGACCGACGACGACAGCGAGATGTTCGCGCGTGACGTCGGCGCGGACGGGGCCGGTGCCTCAGCGGAGGAGGCGGCCGTACACCTGGTGGAGGCGTAGCGGTCGGTCTCGCGGAGAGGGTGCGGCGATGCCCCCGGAAGGCTGGAACATCGTGGGGGACCGGGGTGTTCCTTTCAGCAGTCGAGGACGAAGGGAAGGCACACGATGACGACCGAAACGGCGATCCTCGCGGGTGGTTGCTTCTGGGGAGCGCAGGAGCTGCTGCGTCGACGGCCGGGTGTGATCTCGACCCGGGTCGGCTACTCCGGAGGCGACACCCCGAACGCCACCTACCGCAACCACGGAGACCACGCGGAGTCAGTGGAGATCGTCTTCGACCCCGACGTGATCTCGTTCCGGGAACTGCTGGAGTTCTTCTTCCAGATCCACGACCCGTCGACGAAGAACCGTCAGGGCAACGATGTGGGTCGGAGCTACCGCTCCGCGATCTTCTTCACGAGCGAGGAGCAGGAGCGCGTCGCCCTCGACACCATCGCGGACGTCGACGCCTCAGGTCTGTGGCCCGGCAAGGCCGTCACCGAGGTCGGCCCGGCGGGGCCGTTCTGGCAGGCCGAAGAGGAGCACCAGGACTACTTGCAGAAGTACCCCAGCGGCTACACCTGCCACTTCGTGCGACCCGGGTGGGTTCTTCCACGCCGTGAGGCGCAGTCCACTCGCTAGCCGGCGGCGGGCCGCGCCGGCGTGTGTTCAGGAGCCGACGTGACCGGGGAGGTCGTCGCGGCGATGGCGTCGGGAGGATCGGAGCGAAGAGCGAGGAGCTGACGTGCCACCGCCTGGTCGGTGACCAGGCTGTTGGCCCAGCCCCCGCGCAGGGCGGCTCTGATCGCGGCGACCTTGGTACGTCCACCGGCGACCGCGACGACGTCATCGATGGCTTTCAGCTGATTCCCGCGGATCGCGATGCACCGCTCGGTGAAGTCCGGCGCGACGTCGTTGCCGTTCGCGTCGATCAGCGTGGCGCACAGTTCCGCGGCCACCCCGAGGTCCAGCAGGTCGTCGCGCTCGCGGTCGGGCAGCGCCTCGTACAGCAGTGAGTGTGGTGGGGTCCACGATCCCACCGCGACGACCGCCTTGGTGATCTCATCGAATCGGCGGTAGACCTCGGCGACCTGCGGCTGCGCCCGCAGGATCCGTGCCGTGCCCGGGTCGGGCAGCACCTGCGGTGTGTAGAGCGGGTAGGCCGGGCCGGACGACACCGCCGCGACCCGGCGCACCAGTTCGATGCTGTTCTCGCTCACGTGCACGCCGAGCAGGGCGCCGGCGAGCTGGACGGTGGTGCAGCAGGCCAGCCGGGTCAACGCCGCGGTGGTCGCGTTCAGGGTCCGCCCGTAGCCGATGCCGAGGACGTCCGCATCGACCACGATCTCGGTGAGCAGGTCGGCGGTGACCTGCGCGAGGTGGTGGCGCAGTTCGGGCTCGGGACGGTCCGAGACCGCGAGCACGATCGCGCGTCGGAGCTGATAGGCCGCCGCGAGCCGTTCGGAGAGGTCGGTGTCGATGGGCGCCGGCGCGGCGATCTCGATGTGGACGATGCCGGCATCGCGAGCGTTCTCGAGGAGTCGGGCGACCTTGAACCGGGTGACGCCCAGTTCGCGGGCGATATCCAGTTTGGACTGCCCGTCGACGTAGAAACGGCGAGCCACCTGCGCGAGCTGGAGGGCCTCGGTGGGACCGAGCAGCCCTCGCACGTCCGATTCCCCCACGCCGACTCCGCTCGGAACCGCAGTGGCCGCGCGCATCAGTGCAGTCCTCTTGACAACGGCCAGCCGGTGACGGAGATACTAGCCCTACTCAACTGAGACGTGACGCCGCTCATCTGAGCGTCTGTCACCGTTCGGACGGGCAAGCAGGCCGGCGCCGCTGCTCCGAGCGACGTTGCCGAACTGGGGTGAAGCACGTGAGTCCTCCGTCGTCAGAGGCCGCGCCGGAAGAAGGGTCGGTCGAAGCGAGGCACAACACACCAGGGCAACTGACCGGACCGGTCGTCGTCGTCGCTCTGGTGTCGGCAGTCTCGGGTGTCCTCTACGGCTACGACACGGGGATCATCTCCGGTGCACTGCTCCAGATCACCGACGAGTTCGGCATCGACGAGGGCTGGAAGCAGGTGATCGCGGCCAGCATCCTGCTGGGTGCCGTTCTGGGGGCGCTCTGCTGCAGCTACCTGTCGGAGAAGCGCGGCCGCAAGGGCACGCTGGTGATGCTCGCCGTCGTCTTCGTCGTCGGTGCGGTCTGGTGCGCTCTGGCGCCCAACCCGGTCGTGTTGTCGTTGGGCCGCCTCGTTCTGGGCTTCGCGGTCGGCGGGGCGACGCAGACGGCGCCCATGTACGTCGCAGAGCTGGCCCCCCCGAAGTACCGCGGCCGGCTGGTGCTCTGCTTCCAGATCGCGATCGGGGTCGGCATCGTGATCTCCACCATCGTCGGGGCGTCGGAGTCCATCTCCTGGCGGATCTCGATCGGAGTCGCCGCTGTTCCTGCCGCGATCATGTTGGTCCTCATGCTGCGGCTGCCGGAGAGCCCGCGGTGGCTCGTCAAGCACGACGACCGGCAGAACGCGCGCACCGTGCTGGAGCGGGTCCGTCCTGCCGGCTACGACATGGACGGCGAGCTGGACGAGATGGCCGAGCTGGCCCGGGTCGAACGGACGGCCAACACCCGCGGGTGGTCCGGGCTCCGCGCAGCATGGGTGCGTCCCGCACTGGTGCTCGGCTGCGGCATTGCGATCTTCACCCAGCTCAGCGGGATCGAGATGATCATCTACTACTCGCCGACGATCCTGACCGACAACGGGTTCTCGACCTCCGTCGCGCTCCAGGTCTCGGTGGCGCTCGGGGTGACCTACCTGGTGGCCCAGCTCGCCGGGCTGACGATCATCGACAAGGTCGGCCGGCGGCGACTCACCCTGATCATGATCCCGGGTGCGGCCGTCAGCCTGTTCGTGCTCGGCACGCTGTTCTTCACCGGCAACAGTGGCCCCGAGTCGGTGCCGTTCATCATCGCCTGCCTGATCGTGTTCATGCTGTTCAACGCCGGCGGGCTGCAGCTGATGGGTTGGCTGACCGGCTCGGAGACCTACCCGCTCGCCGTCCGGGCCGCAGGTACCGCTGCCCAGTCGGCAGCCCTGTGGGGTACCAACCTGCTCATCACGCTGACCCTCCTGACGCTCATCAGCGGAATCGGGGTCGGCCCCTCGATGTGGCTCTACGGACTGTTCAACGTCGCTGCGTGGCTGTTCGTCTACTTCCGGATGCCCGACCTCACCGGCCGGAGCCTCGAGGAGATCGAGGGCAAGCTCGGCGAGGGGAAGTTCCGGCCGGCGGACTTCGCCCGCTGAGCCGGACGGCAGTCGATCGCGAACCTCGACCGGGAACCGTCGCGCCCGCCGACCCTGCAGGGCGCAAGACCGAGAAGACCCGTGCTCGGACACAGGCTCATCATGGATGATCGAGGCCCGACAGTCCCCAGGAGGGCCGATGCTCGATGACGATGCATTGACCGGCGTCCGCAAGACGGACTTCACTCGCATCTACCGCGAACCGGACCCGAGGGCGTACTTCCGAACCCTGATGGCGTTGAACTACCAGATCCCGCAGCAGGCCCTACCGGTCTTCCAGGCCGTGCTCGCCGCCTCGGAGCGGACAGGCCGCCCCCGAACGGTCCTCGACGTCTGCTGCTCGTACGGGATCAACGCTGCGCTGCTGCGCTGCGAGGTCGACCTCCGCGAGATCGGCGCCCGCTACACCGAACGCACCCCGGCGGTGTTGAGCGAGCTGATCGACGCAGATGCGCAGTTCTACGCCGACCGGCGGCGGCGCACCGATCGGGCAGTGTTCGGCCTGGACGTCTCGTCACCCGCGATCGACTACGGTGTCGGTGCAGGTCTGCTGACCGGCGGTTGGGCCGAGGACCTGGAGGCGTCGGAACCGTCCACCGAACTCTCCGCCGGCCTGCGGGACGTCAATATGATCATTTCTACCGGTGGCGTGGGTTACATCGGGCCTCGGACCTTCGACCGGCTCGTCGCGACCGTCGGCGACCGCCACGACCTCTGGCTGGTGATCTTCGTCCTGCGAGTCTTCGCCTACGACGAGATCGCCGAGACGCTCACTCGATACGGCCTGGTCACCGAACAGGTACCGGGCCTGACGTTCCGGCAGCGACGGTTCGCCGACACCGATGAGTTCGACGCCGCCAACCACGATGTTCTCGCGCGCGGCCTGGACCCGACCGGGAAGGAGGCCGACGGCTGGTACCACGCCGAGTGCTTCATCTCCCGCCCCGCCGCGGCTGCGGCGCAGACACCGATCACCGATGTGCTCGCCGAGCTGCCCGACGGCGACTCAGGGTGAGCGCACGTCCTGGATGGACGCACTTCCGGACGGCACCTCCTGCGTTCTCGGCGCTGCCGTCGATGCGGGGCTCCGGACGAAGAACGCGCCCGCGATGGCGAGCATCGACAGCCAGGCGGCCACGACGAACGCGGCGTGCACCCCACCCGCGGTCTGTTCGATCGACGAGGCTCCGCCGGCGGCGAGGTCGGCCGAGCGGATGCTCAGCACGCTGACCAGCAGGGCGACGCCGGCGGCCCCGGCGAGCTGCTGAGTGGTTCCGAAGATCGCGCTGCCGTAGGAGTACAGGTGCGGTGCGACGGCGCCGAGGCCGGCAGTGAACAGCGGGGTGAACACGAACGCCAGCCCGACGCTGAGCAGCAGGTGGAAACCGAGGACCGCCAGGATCGAGCTCTCGGTGCCGAGCAACGTGGTGGACCACAACGCCGCGCTGGTGGCCACGGTGCCGGGCACGAGCAGGGCTCGAGCGCCGACGCGGTCGTAGAGCCGGCCCACGACCGGACCGAGCAGGCCCATGAGCAGCCCGCCGGGCAGCAGCAGCAGGCCGGTGGCCAGCGGCGTCAGCACCAACACGTACTGCAGGTAGATCGGTAGCAGAACGATGGTGCCGAGCAGGGTGGCCATCAGCAGCATCATGATCGCAGTCGCCATGGTGAACGTCAGCGAGCGGAAGGTGCGCAGGTCCAGCAAGGCCCGATCGGTGCGCTGGAGCACGAGCTGGCGCGCGACGAAGGCCACCAGCGCGAGCACGCCGACGGTGAACCAGGTCCCCACCGCGACGGGGGAGACGGTCCCGCCGGACTGGCCGAGCACGCTCAGGGCGTAGACGAGGCCACCGAAGCCCAGCGCCGAGAGCACGACCGACACCACGTCGATCGGGATGGCGGTCGGCTCACCGATGTCGACCATCCGACGCAGGCCCAGGGCGAGCGCGGCGAGGGCGATCGGGAGCACCAGCCAGAAGACGAACCGCCAGCCGAGCAGGTTCAGCACGGCACCGGACACGGCGGGCCCGATGGCCGGGGCCACCGAGATGACGATCGAGATGTTGCCCATGACGGCGCCGCGTCGGGTCGGCGGCACCAGCGTCATCACGGCGGTCATGAGCAGCGGGAGCATGATCGCGGTACCGCCGGCCTGCACGACGCGCGCGACGAGCAGCACCGCGAAGCCCGGCGCGAGTGCGGCGACGAGTGTGCCCACGCTGAACAGCGTCATCGCGACGCGGTAGAGCGAGCGGGTGGGCACGCGGCGGATGAGGAAGCCGGTGACGGGGATGACCACCGCCATCGTCAGGAGGAAGCCGGCGGTGAGCCATTGGCCGACGCTCGGCTCCACCTGCAGGTCGGTGAGCAGCACCGGCAGCGCGACGACCATGATCGTCTCGTTGAGGATGACGACGAAGGTCGAGACCAGCAACACCGCGATCACCGCGCGGTCGCCGGCGGCCATCGGTGCGGATCGCCGCGGGGACGACTCGTCCACACCGTCGACGGGGTCGGCCACGTGCTTCCTCCGATCGCGGGCGACGATGTCCGGCCATGTCGGCAGGCCCGAGGACGCCAATCTAGGGAGACGACACCGACAGAACGCGCGCGGTTATCCGTCGAGCGAACGGTCGCCGGAAGAGTCGTCGAGGGACGGCGGTTCACGCTGGGGTGACCACGACGACATCCTCGGCGACGTCCTCGGCGCGCTCGGACCCGTTCTCGACGCTCTCGCACCTGGAGTGCTCCCGCGCCCGGTCGCCGCACGACGCCGACCGGGTTCAGGGCACCTCGCCCGTGGGTGCGCCGCTGCTGGCCCGCTACGACCTGGAACGGGCGGCGGCCGCCGTGACCCCGGAGCAGATCGCCACCCGCCCGCCGACGCTGTGGCGCTACCACGAGCTGCTGCCCGTCCGAGACCCTCGACGCGTCGTGACGCTGGGTGAGGGTATGACGCCACTGCTGGATCTCCCTCGCCACGGCGCGCGACTGGGCGTACCGGGCCTGCGGATGAAGGACGAGGGATCCGCGCCGACGGGATCGTTCAAGGCGCGCGGCGCCGCGGTGGGGGTGTCCCGGGCGGCCGAGCTGGGCGTCGCCGGGATCGCGATGCCGACCAACGGCAACGCCGGCGCGGCGTGGGCCGCGTACGCGGCCAGGGCCGGACTGGGCGCGCTGATCGCGATGCCCCTCGACGCTCCCATGATCACCCGACGGGAGTGCGCGGTGACGGGTGCGGAGCTCTGTCTCGTGGACGGGCTCATCGGTGATGCGGGTGCGCTGATCGCGGACGCCGTCGCGCGCCGCGCCGGCTACCAGGACACCTCGACGCTGCGCGAGCCGTACCGCATCGAGGGCAAGAAGACGATGGGTTACGAGATCGTCGAGCAGCTCGGCTGGCGGGCACCTGACGTGATCCTCTATCCCACCGGTGGCGGGGTCGGGATCATCGGCATCCACAAGGCGTTGCTCGAGCTGCGCGAGCTGGGCTGGCTCGTCGGCGAGCTCCCACGGCTCGTGGCCGTACAGGCCGCGGGCTGCGCGCCCATCGTCGCCGCCTTCGACGCCGGGTCGTCCGAGAGCACCGCGGTCGCCGACCCCCGGACCGTCGCGTTCGGACTCACCGTGCCCAAGGCCCTCGGTGACTTCCTCGTGCTCGACGCGGTCCGCGCCACGGGAGGCACCGCGGTGGCGGTCACCGACGCGGAGTTGCTGGCCGCGCAGGGCGAGTTGGCCCGCGACGAGGGTGCGTGGGTGTGCCCGGAAGGAGCGGCCTGCTTCGCCGCGGTGCGGCAGCTCCGCGAGTCGGGGTGGCTCTCGGGAGGTGAGGACGTCGTGGTGCTCAACACCGGCACCGGGTTGATCTACCCCGACACCGTGCCGGTCGAGGTCCCGACCCTGTCGCCCGGTGGCGCGATCACAGGTCGTGCCCGCCCGTCGAGGTGAGCGAGCGCTCACCGCTCGCTGTCGAGCTGCGCGGTCTGGGCCGCGTCGTACCGCCCACCGGCCACCGCCCCGGGCGGCACGGCCGCCTCGATCTCGGCGAGCGCGTCGGCCCCGAGGTCGACGTCCCACGCACCGATGGCCTCGGTCAACCGCTCGCGGGTCCGGGCACCGACCACGGGCAGCACGTCGTCCCCGCGGGACAGGACCCAGGCGATCGCCGCCTGCGCGACGCTGACGCCGATCCGGCCCGCGACGGTGCGGAGCGTCTCCACGAGCGCGAGGTTCGCATCGAGGTTGTCACCGGTGAACCGCGGGCTGTGGCTGCGGAAGTCGCCGGCGCCGCCGCGTCCCGGGGTCCAGTGGCCGCTGATGAGCCCCCGCGACAGCACGCCGTAGGCGGTGACGCCGACGCCCAGCTCGCGGCACGTCTCGAGGATCGGGCCCTCGACAGTACGGGTCACCAGCGAGTACTCGATCTGCACGTCACTGATCGGGTGGACCGCGTGGGCGCGGCGGATCGTCTCGGCGCCGACCTCGGACAACCCGATGTGACGGACGTACCCGGCGTCGACCATCTCCGCGATCGCTCCGACGGTCTCCTCGATCGGCACCTGCTGGTCCAGCCGCGCCGGCCGATAGACGTCGACGTGATCGGTGCCCAGCCGGGTGAGGGTGTGGGCGAGGGCGTTCTTGGTCGCCGCGGGGCTGGCGTCGTAGCCGAGCCAGGACCCGTCCGGGCCGCGCTGGGCACCGAACTTCACGCTCAGCAGCACATCGTCGCGGGGGACGGCCCGCAGCGCCTCGGCGATCAGCAGCTCGTTGTGGCCCTGGCCGTAGAAGTCACCGGTGTCCAGCAGCCGGACGCCGGCGTCGAGTGCGGCCAGGATGGTGGCGACGCTCTCCGCGGGGTCCGACGGACCGTACATGCCGGACATCCCCATGCAGCCCAGGCCGATCGCGGGCACCGGGCCGAGCGAGCCGAGCGTCCGGGTGGATCGGGTCGCCGTCGCTGTCGTTGTCGTTGTCGTTGTCGCTGTCGTTGTCGCTCCGCGTGATGTGGTCACCCCACCACCGTCGACGATGCGCCACGGCGGAGGAAGGCACCACCGACCCCGGGACCGCCGCTCCCTGGCTGGGCGTGCGGTGGCGCGCGAGGATGGGCTCATGGACAGGTCAGGGCTCGCCGAGTTCCTCCGCAGTCGCCGGGAGGCGATCCGCCCGGCCGACGTCGGGCTGCCCGCCGGAGCGCGGCGCCGCACTCCCGGACTGCGCCGTGAGGAGGTCGCCCAGCTGACCGGCATGTCGGTCGACTACTACAACCGACTGGAGCAGGCCCGCGCCCCGCAGCCGTCGTCGCAGATCCTGCGGCCGCTCGCCCGGTCGCTGCGCCTGACCGACGACGAGCGCGACCACCTGTTCCGGCTGGCCGGGCACACGCCACCGGAACGGTCCGGCACGTCCTCGCACGTGCGCCCGGCGCTGCTGCACGTGCTGGACCGGCTCGACGACTGCGCAGCGTTCGTGACCAACGACCTCGATGTGCTGCTCGCGCAGAACCGGCTGGCGCGGCTGCTCATGGGCGCCCCCGCGGACGGCGACGGCTGGGAGTCGAGCACGACGTGGACGTGGTTCGCCCACGCCGAGCGGCGCTCGTGGATCCCGCGCGACGACCACGAGTACCACAGCCGGGTGCGGGTCGCCGACCTGCGCGCCACCTGGTCACGTCGCCGCGGCGACGCCGATGTGGAGGTCCTGGTGGCTCGCCTGCTGGCCGCGAGCCCGGAGTTCGCCCAGCTGTGGGCCGAGCACGTGGTGGCAGTGCGGCGGGCCGACACCAAGCGGTTCGTCCACCCCGAGGTCGGTATCGTGCAGGTCGACTGCGAAGTGCTGGCGACGACCGACGAAGGTCAGCGGCTCGTCATCCTCGGTGCGCGTCCCGGCACCGCCGACGCCGAACGGTTGCAGCTCATCGGCGTGCTCGGTGAGCAGGCCGGCACGCCGGTGCCGGCCCGGTGAGCGGGGAGAACGATGACTGATGTCGCACCGCACGGCCTGCACCACGTCACGGCGATCGCGTCCGATCCGCAGGCCAACGTGGACTTCTACACCCGGGTGCTCGGTCTGCGGCTGGTGAAGCAGACGGTCAACTTCGACGCGCCGGACACCTATCACCTGTACTACGGCGACACCGCCGGCAACCCGTCGACGATCCTGACGTTCTTCCCGTGGCGTGGGGTGCCGGCCGGCCGCCAGGGCAGCGGCCTGACCACGGCGACGGCGTTCAGCGTGCCCCCGGAGTCGCATGGGGTGGTGGCAGCGTCATCTCACCGGGCTCGGGCTCGACCCCGACGGTCCGCGCTCCCGCGACGGCGAGGAGGTGTTGTCGCTGCGGGATCCCGACGGCCTGGTCATCGACATCGTGGCCGCTCCCGGCGACGACCGCTCGGGTTGGGACGGCGTGGCCGCGATTCCGGCCGAGTCCGCGGTGCGCGGCCTGCACTCGGTGACGATGTCCGAGCGGCTGCCCGAGCACACCGTCGCACTGCTCTCGGAGCTGCTCGGCATGCGACCGGCCGGCGAGGACGGCGACCGCGCCCGATTCGCCATGGCCGACGGCGGGGCGGGGGCGGTGGTCGACGTCGCCGCCGACGGCCGCCCGCGCGGCCTGCAGGCCGGGGGCACGGTGCACCACATCGCCTTCCGCGCCCCGGACGGTGCGACCCAGGCGATGTGGCGCCAGGAGCTCGTCGACGCCGGTCAGCAGGTCACCGAGATCATCGACCGGCAGTACTTCACGTCCATCTACTTCCGTGAGCCCGGAGGCGTGCTGCTGGAGATCGCGACGGACCGACCGGGCTTCGCAGTCGACGAGCCACTGCTCGAGCTGGGACGATCACTCAAGCTGCCGCCGTGGCTGGAGCCCGACCGCGAGCAGATCGCCGCCGCCCTGCCGCCGCTGCGCGTCGATCCGGCGGCCGGCGGGTCCACGGGGTGAGGCGTTCACGTCGACCGCGGTAGGAGCTGCCTCGTCGTCCTCGACGGCCGCCCAGGCTCTGCGCACCCGGGGGCAACAGGACACGGGCGTCCGTCACCCGCCGGCCCTGCTCCTGCCGCGTGAGAGCACCGAGATCGACCACAGAGTGGTTCGATCTTGGCCCGGACCACTCTGTGGTCGAACTCGGCGGATCCGACCGCTCGGCTCGTCCGTGCGCTCCCCTCGACCCGCCCCCCGACGAGCCGAGTCACCCGACGCCTGCTACCCGGCACGATGAGCCCGCCGCCCCGGGAGAGCTGCGCGAACCAGTTGGCGCACGGCCGGTGATGCGTATGAGTGTGCAGAGCAAAGGACCAGCAGCAGGGCGGAGGGGAGTGAAGAACCGAGAGTTGCTCCCGCAGCACGAGCAGGCACGATCGCTGGGACGTCAGCGCCCGTCCAGCAGGGGTTGGCTGCGGTCCCACGTCGTTCCGTCGGCGGCGTCCCGGCGGCGCCGCGCGATCCCCGAGAGCGCCTCGAGCACCACGCGATTGGCCAGGAACGACGTGATGTCGGCATGGTCGTAGGGCGGCGACACCTCGACCACGTCGACCCCGACGACCGGCAGCTCGTACGCGATCCGCCGGACGGCATCGAGCAGCTGGCGGGCGGAGAGCCCGCCGGGTTCCGGAGTCCCGGTCCCCGGGGCATGTGCCGGGTCGCAGACGTCGATGTCGACGGAGAGGAAGACCCCGTCGCAGTCGTCGGTGGCGATCGCGAAGGCCTCGGTCAGGCACTCGGTGAGACCCCGCTCGACGACCTCGGTCATCTCGTAGGACCGCATGCCCTGCTCGGCCATCCAGCCGAGGGTCTCTGGCTCCGGCCAGTAGCCACGCAGCCCCATCTGCAGGAACCGGTCCCCGCGCAGTGCGCCGGACTCGATCAACCGGCGCATCGGCTGGCCGTGTCCGACCAGCGAACCGAAGGCGATGTTCCCGGTGTCGGCGTGGGCGTCGAAGTGGATCATCGACACCCTGCCCTGCCCGAGGTGCTGTGCGACGCCCGCGGCGTCCGGCCAGGCGATCGTGTGGTCACCGCCGAGGACCAGCGGGATCGCGCCGCTGCGGGCGACGGCGTACACCGCCGCCTGCAGGTCTCGCACCGAGCGCTCGGCGTCACCGGAGAACATCTCCACGTCGCCGGCGTCGTAGACCCGCAGGTCCCGGAGCCCGTCCACCCGCAACGCCAACGACGGGCGGGAGCCGTCATGGGGGAGGTAGCAGGTCTGACGGATGAACTGGGGTCCGAACCGGGTGCCGGACCGGTGCGAGGTTCCCCCGTCGAACGGCGCACCGAGGATCACGACATCGGCGCCGGCGTAGGTGTCCGGCTCGGACCAGTCGCAGCGGTCGACGCCGAGGAAGGTGACGTCCGGTCCGAACTGCGGCCCGTATCGGACCACGTCAGTCGCCGAGGTAGGACATCACGTGCCTGACGCGGGTGTACTCCGCATGCTTGTCCTCACCCATCGAGAGCCCTCCGTGATGGTCGGTGGTGGTCGGCCGGCGCGACGTCGAGCGCCGGGTTGTGGTCGAAGAAACCGGTCGGCTTCAGCCAGAAGGACACCGTGTCCGCCGGCATGACCGGCCAGTCCTCGACGCGCGGGACGTGGTGGATCCCGAAGACGTACCAGAGCACCACGTCGGTGTTCTCGATCGACCGGTCGGCACCGGTCCACACGGGCAGGCCCTCGTCGGTGGCGCTCTGGTTGACGAACTCGCCGCACGGCCAGCGCTCCTCCGGGTGGTACGGCGTGACCCACAGGGTGTGACCCAGCACCTGCGCCCGTCGGAAGACCGGCGACGACCGGTCGAGCATCGGCGGAACCGCCGCCCCCGGCACGAGCTTGTAGGCCACCGGCGAGCCGACCGCGTTCAGCCGCCCGGGATTGGTGATCTTCCACCCGCGCTGGGTCTCCCAGCAGAAGTCCTGCTTGCCCTCGGCCTCGGTGCGCAGCGGGACCGACCGCTGGGTCAGGCCCAGCCCGTGCGGGTCGTCCGGCCCGATCGGCAGCTGCGCGGTCTCCGACATGACGACGGTGTTCTCGGGGCCGTCGACCTCCATGTCCAACCGGGCGACGATGAAGTGCTGGTGGATCGGTGCGTAGGTCCGGACGTCGACGACGGTGCCGAACGGCGGCGGGGTGTCCCCCTCGAACGGCGTGGTGACGAGGATCCCGGTCGCGCGGACCTCGCACTCGATGCCCGCGTCCTCGTAGAACCGCCAGTAGACGAGGTACTCGTAGTTCGCCACCGTCACGTGCGCGGACACGACGAGCCGGCGCATCCGGCGAACCTCTGCCCCGGAACGCCCGTCGATGTGCTTCCACAGGACCGCGTTGTCCTCCTCGTGCACGCAGATGGCGTTGTCGATCGTGCGCGGCTCACCGGCCGAGTCGTGCACCACCGCATCGAGGTAGCGGATCTCGCCGAGGCAGTCACAGCCCAGCTCCAGCGACGTCGTCATGAACCCCAGGCCCCACTCCCCGATGTCGTAGGCGGTGCGCCGCACGTGGTCGGGCGTCGGGTCGCGGTAGGGCACCACCATCTCGGCGAAGGACAGGCGGTGCGCCACCGAGCGGCCGGCGTAGCTGATCCGGTGCAGCACCAGCCCTTCGCGACCGGTGAACCCGAGTCGAACACTCCAGTTCTGCCAGCGCAGCTCGTGCCCGTCGAGGTCGAACGACGGTCCGTCGGGCTGCACGATCTCCAGGGGCCTGCGGTCGGTCCTGGCCTGGAAGCCGGGGACGTGCTCCGGGGCGTACTCGCCCTGCACCGGCGGGAAGCCGGCGTCGGAGGTGTCCTCGATCTCCAGCAGCTCCATGGAGTTCAGGTCCACGATCAGCTTCAGACCGCTGACCGGGTGGGCGTACGGGTTGGACGTCGCCGACTCGCGCACCCAGACGTCGCACCAGCCGATCCGGCGACCCGCATGACGTTCGGGGATCAGGTGGGCGCCGTAGGTCCACACGTCGACGAGCACCAGCGTCATGTCGGTGACGCCACGGCCGGCGAGCGCGGCGGCCACGTCGGGGTGGCTGCGCATCGCCTCGTCGCAGTCGTCCCACTCGTCGACCGTGCCGTTGGGCTGGCGTCCGGGCTGGACGTCCCAGGCGAGGAGCGCGTCGTCGGTCAGCGACAGCAGGGCCGTGTACACCGTGCCGTCGCGCGTGTCCCACAGCACGGTGCGGGCCTCCCGGGTCACGGGGTCGCCGGGCCGGTGCCCGCGCACCACCTGCTTGGCGGGCTCCCGCAGCTCGACCGACGCGATCCGCCAGCCGGCCCCGACGCCGCGTTCGCGCGCCAGGATGCTGCGGACGTGGCGGAACTCGGCCTCGGACAGCGGGTCCAGGGGGTGCGCGGTCACGGGTCGCCTTTCCGGTGGGGAGCTACTCCGGGACGGTCAGGGCTCGACGTCGCGGAGCAGGAGCTCGTCCCACCTCTCCCGCCGCACCACGAGCCGGCTGGCACCGTCGTCGACGAACACCACCGGGATGCGACGGGCACCGTTGTAGTTGTTCGACATCGTGTAGCAGTAGGCACCCGTGACCGGGACCGCGAGCCGGTCGCCGACCCGAGGAGCGCGGAGCGGTACGTCGACCGACAGCACGTCGCCGGACTCGCAGTGGCGGCCGACGACCGTGACGGCCTCGCCGCCTCCGACTCGGTCGACGATCGTCGCCTCGAACCGCTGCCCGAACAGGGACACCTCGAGGTTGTCCCCCATCCCGCCGTCGACCGCCACGAACGTCGTGGGTCCCGGCTTGACGGTGGTGACCGTGTAGACGGTGGTCGCGGCGGCCGCCACCATGCTGCGACCGGGCTCGACGAGGATGCGGGCGCCCGCCGGCAGGTGCTCGCGAGCGGCGCCGGTCAGCGCGTCCAGGTACTCCTCGACGCTCGGTGGGCGGTCGGCGTAGGTGTATCGGGCACCGAGGCCTCCGCCGAGGTCGTAGACGTCGAAGTCGCCGAGTGCGCCCAGCGGGGCCACCGCGGCCGCCAGCTCGCCGGCGACCATGATCTGTGACCCGACGTGGGTGTGCAGGCCGTCCATCCGGAGCCGGTCGCTGGCCTCGATGCGGGCGATGACTCGTCGGGCCGTGTCCGGGGAGAGCCCGAACTTCGAGCCCTCGTGGCCGGTGGCCTGTGCCGAGTGGGTGGAGGCCTGCACCCCGGGGATCACCCGCACCAGGCAGCCCTGCCGGCCCGTCGCACCGTGGCGGTCGGCCGCGACGATCGACTCGAGCCGGTCGACGTCGTCGGCGTTGTCGACCACCACCGTGCCCACTCCGACGCGGACGGCGAGCTCCAGCTCCTCGGTGGTCTTGGCGTTGCCGTGCATCACCAGCCCGGCGGGATCGGCGCCGGCGGCCAGCGCACCGACGATCTCCCCACCACCGGCGACGTCGAGCCAGAGCCCCTCGGACGCCATCACCCGCTGCACCGCGGTGCACGGGAACGCCTTCGAGGCGAACACCACTCGCGAGTCCGGCCAGCGCGCGGTCAGGACTCGGCGGTACTCGCGGGTGCGCCTGCGCACCGCCCCCTCGTCCACCACCAGCACCGGAGTCCCGAACCGGTCGGCCACGTCGTCCAGCCGGCATCCGCCGACCACGAGGGTCCCGTCGGTGTCCTCGGACGTGCCCGGTGGGAACAGCCCGAGCAACCCGTCGGTTCCGGTCACGTCACTCGCGAAGCCCCGGGCACCATCCGCTCGACGTCACCCCGCGGGGACGCCCACCCGCGGAGGGCATGGTGTGGCCGTGGAGCCGTCCGTCCCGGCCCCAGTGCAGGGAGTCCTCCTCCCAGGGCCGGTTGAGCAGATCTCGCCGTTCCTCCAGCTCGACCACGTTGCGGACCACCTCACGCAGCCGTTCGACAACGGCGTTCCACCGCCCGCTCATCGTTGATCTCCTCCCGGCCCTCCGCATCATCCACTACCGTGCCGCGCGCTGACCACGGGCGAAACTGGCAGAACCGACCATGTACATCAAGATGCTGCCATTGCGGCGAGAAACCCGGGTGGGACTCGCCCGCGGTCGATGCGGGCCGCTGGTGTTCTGGAGCCCGGTCGGCGATGGTGCACGGGGTCCGCTGGGGACTCCTGTCCGTCCGAGGAGGTGTCGTGATGCCCGTCGAGCTGAGCGACCTGTCGTTCGAGCCGCTCACACCGGTGTCGTTCCTCGATCGGGCGGCTGCGGCGCACGGCGAGCGCACCGCCGTCGTCGACGGGGACCGGCGGTGGACCTACGCCGAGCTGCACGATCGCTGCCGGCGGCTGGCCGGTGGGCTGGCGCCGCTGGCCGGCGGACCGCCCGGTGGCGGTGCTGGCGCCGAACACCCACGTGCTGCTGGAGGCCAACTTCGGGGTGCCGTGGGCGGGGGCGCCGCTCGTGGCCATGAACACGCGGCTCTCGGCGGGCGAGGTGGCCTACATCCTGGAGCACTCCGAGGCCGCGGTGCTGGTGCACGACCCATCGTTCGACGAGCTGGTCGCGGAGGTCGCTGGAGCGGCTCGACGCGCCGCCCGCGCTGGTCCGGGCGGGGGAGCAGTACGAGGAGCTCCTGGCCGGCGCGCGAACCGCTGGCCCGCACGCCGAGCGACGAGCGCGCGCTGCTGTCGATCAACTACACGTCCGGGACGACCGGCAAGCCCAAGGGCGTGATGTACCACCACCGCGGGGCCTACCTGCAGGCCCTGGCGATGGTCGGGCACACCGGGCTGTCGCCGTCGGCGGTGCACCTGTGGACGCTGCCGATGTTCCACTGCAACGGCTGGTGCTTCCCGTGGGCGGTGACGGCCGCCGCCGCGACGCACGTCTGCCTGCCCAAGGTCGACCCGGCCGAGGTGTGGCGGCTGATCCGGGCCGAGGGCGTCACCCACCTCAACGGCGCGCCCACGGTGCTGTCGATGCTGGCCTACGCGCCGGAGGCGGACGACGGTGTACCTGGCGACCAGCCGATCCGGATCGCGACCGGCGGCGCGCCGCCGACCCCGGCGATCCTGCGTCGGATGGGCGAGCTGGGCTTCGACGTCACCCACCTCTACGGGCTGACCGAGACGTTCGGGCCCGGCGATGATCTGCGACTGGCGGCCCGAGTGGAACGACCTCGACACCGAGACGCAGGCGCGGCTCAAGTCCCGGCAGGGCGTCGGGAACATGATCGCCTGCCGGATCCGCGTGATCGCCGACGACGGCGCCGACGTGCCGGCGGACGGCGAGACCACGGGGCAGATCGCGCTGCGCGGCAACAACGTCATGCTCGGCTACCTCAAGGACCCCGAGGCCACCCGGGAGGCCGCGCCGGACGGCTGGTTCCGCACCGGCGACATCGGCGTCATGCACTCCGACGGCTACGTCGAGCTGCGCGACCGCAGCAAGGACGTGATCATCTCCGGCGGAGAGAACATCGCGAGCGTCGAGGTCGAGCAGGCCATCGCCGAGCACCCGGCGGTGCTGGAGGTGGCGGTGATCGGAGTCCCGGACGAGCAGTGGGGCGAGGTTCCGGCGGCCTACGTGACGCTGCACGAGGGGGCGGAGGCCACCGAGGAGGAGATCATCGACCACGTGCGGGGCGGCTCGCGCGGTTCAAGGCCCCGAAGTCCGTGGTGTTCGGTGAGCTTCCGAAGACCTCCACCGGCAAGATCCAGAAGTTCCTGCTCCGGGACGAGGCGTGGGCCGGTGAGGAGCGCCGCGTCCGGTAGCAGAATGCCGCTCGTGCGGTTCATCCGGCGTCTCGACGAGCTCGGACGTGGCGACGCCGCGGAGGCGGGCGGCAAGGGCGCGAACCTGGGCGAGCTCGCCCGGGCAGGCCTGCCGGTCCCGCCTGGCTTCGTCCTGACCACCGCCGCGTACCGCGAGTTCGTCGCGTCGAGCGGGATCCAGGAGGCGGTGCTCGGGTTGGCGGCGCTGCCGCCGGACGCCGAGCCGGGGGCGTACGAGGAGCCGTCGGCACGGATCCGGGCCCTGTTCGGCGAGGAGCAGGTGCCCGGGGACGTGGCGGACGAGGTGCTCGCCGCTCGCGCGCGGCTGGGCGAGGGCGCCGTCGCGGTCCGCTCGTCGGCGACCGCGGAGGATCTCGCGGGCGCCAGCTTCGCCGGCCAGCAGGACACCTTCCTCAACGTGCGGGGCGACGACGCGCTGCTGGCGGCGGTCCGGGACTGCTGGGCATCGCTGTGGACGGCGCGGGCGATGGCCTACCGGGCCCGGCAGGGCATCGAACCGGCCGCCGTCGCGCTCGCCGTCGTGGTGCAGCAGATGGTCGAGGCCGACGCTGCCGGGGTCATGTTCACCGCGAACCCCGCCAACGGGCGCCGGGACGAGACCGTGATCGCCGCCGCGTGGGGCCTGGGGCCGTCGGTGGTCGACGGCTCGGTGACCACGGACGACGTCGTCGTGGAGAAGCGCACGGGTCGCGTCCGGAGCCGAGTGACCGCCGACAAGGCGGTCATGACCGTCCCGGTGGACCAGGGCACCACGCAGGGGCAGGTACCGGCGGACCGCCGTACGCGGCCCGTGCTCGACGACGAGGCGGTCGCGGCGCTGGCCGGGTTGGGTGCGCGGATCGAGGCCCGCTTCGGCGCACCGCAGGACGTGGAGTGGGCGCGCGCCGGAGGTGAGTTCCGGATCGTGCAGTCCCGGCCGATCACCGTGCTGCCGGAACCGGAGGACGCGCCGCCCACCGACTGGACGGTGCCCGACCCGAAGGCGTTCTACGTGCGGGCGAGCATCGTCGAGCAGCTCCCCGACCCGCTGTCCCCGCTGTTCGCCGATCTCGTCGACGGCTCGGTCACCCGATCGGTGCTCGCCCTGATGCACGAGTTGCACGGTCGCGACGTGCTGCGCGACGGCGACATCGCGTTGCCGACCGTCAACGGCTACGCCTACTACCGCTACACGCGCGACGGCATGTGGCGGATCACGAGGGGCAGCGTCCCGGCTTTCAGGGCCCTCACCGCGCCCGGGTCGGGGGGCGTCCGGGCGCGCTGGCAGCATCAGGCCCATCCGCGGTACGTGCGGATCGTCGAGCGGTGGTCGGCCCGTCCGCCCGCCGACCTGACCGACGACGAGTTGCTGACCGGCGTCGTCGAGCTGCTCGATGCCGGAACCGAGTACTACACCGCGGTGCAGACGATCATCCCGATCGCGGTGTCCAGCGAGGTGCTGTTCACCCTGTTCTACGACCGGGTGGTGCGCCGGCGCGACGATCCGCCCGCGCCGACGTTCCTGCTGGGCTTCGACAGCAGCCCGATCCGGGCCGAGAAGTCGCTCTACGACCTCTCGACCTGGACCCGCGCGCACTCCGACCTGACCGCCGTCCTGCTCGGGACACCGTCGGCTCGGGTGGCCGCCCAGCTCGACGACGAGGATCCACCGCCCGGCGTCGACGCCGTGGTGTGGACCCAGTGGCGCGGGCGGTTCCGTGCCCACCTCGACACGTACGGGCACACCGTCTACAACCTCGACTTCGTCAACGCCGTTCCGGCCGACGACCCCGCCCCGCTGCTCACCACACTCTCCTACTACCTGCGGGACGGTGGGGCCGATCCGCACGAGCGGCAGCGCCGCTCCGCGCAGCGCCGCGAGGCCGAGACGGCCGCCGTGATCGACCGGCTGGATCCGGTGCGCGGCGCGCTCTTCACCCGGTTGCTCCGGTGGGCGCAGGGCATCGCCCCGGTGCGCGAGGACGCCCTCGCCGATGTCGGTCTGGCCTGGCCCCGGCTGCGCCGGATGCTGCGCGAGCTGGGCCATCGGCTCGTCGCGGCGGGGGTGATCGACCATCCCGATGACGTGTTCTGGCTCCACCGGGACGAGGTGCTCGCAGCCACGAGGACCGGTGATCCCGATGCCCGGCTCGCCGACGTCGTCGAGCAGCGCCGGGCGCTCTGGCGAGGGCGACGCCGGGCCACGCCGCCGCAGCTCCTGCCGCAGGGCACCTGGTGGGAGATCTTCCGGAGCATGATGCCGGCGACGTCGGCGGACCAGACCGGCACCGTGCTGACCGGCACGGGCGCGAGCGCCGGCCAGGTCACCGGCACGGCCCGCGTCCTGGCCGGTCCGCACGACTTCGGCCGCATGCAGCCCGGAGACGTCCTGGTCGCGAGCATCACCACACCCGCGTGGACGTCGCTGTTCGCCCTGGCGTCCGGGGTCGTCACCGACATCGGAGGGCCGCTGAGCCACAGCTCGATCGTGGCCCGCGAGTACGGCATCCCGGCCGTACTCGGCACCGCCGTGGCCACCCGCCGCATCACCGACGGAGCGCGCATCCGCGTCGATGGCGACGCCGGCACCATCACCCTGCTCGACGAGCCCGAGGACGCGCCCACTGCGGTCGACGACGACCGGACGGCAACCCGCCGCGGGCGCACGGTCCTCGCCGCGGCCCTGATCGGTGGGGCGGCGCTGGGCATCGCACGCAGGCGCCTGCGCCGGCGCGATCACCCACCTCGCACGCGCCCGTAGGTCGCCCTTCGTCGGCGTCGGTCAGGGGCGGATCCGGACGATGACCTCCGTATCGGTGAGGCGGTCCACACTGACGGTCAGTCCCGCCGCATTCGCCTCGCCGCCCACCGGCACGGTGACGCGCTGGCCGGCGACCTCGATCTGGGCTGCACCGCCCTGCACCTCGACGAGCCGGGCCTCGACCCCCAACACCGACACCACCGCGTCTCCGCTGCGGGGGAACGTGACGGTGCAGCCGTCGATGCCGCACTGCGTCTGCGAGGCCCCGCCACCGCAGGCTGCGGCTCCGAGGACGATGACGACGGCGGTCAGCAGGGCGGTGGCGGCGCGGGTCACGGGACCAGGGTAGGGATGTGCGCCGGCCGGCTCGGCGACGAGCCACCAGCACGGTGCGGGGTCGGCGTCGTGGTGCCAGCCGTCGACCCTCCGAGAGGGGAGTCAGTCGTGGCGGAGAAACCGTCCGAGCGGGACCCGGACTACCGGTTCACGCTGGCCAACGAGCGGACGTTCCTGGCGTGGTCCCGGACCTCGCTCGCGCTCGTCGCCGGCGGGGTCGCGGTCGTCCAGCTGGTTCCGGAGTTCGGGTTCGCCGGCTCCCGCCATCTCCTCGGGGTGGCGCTCGCGGTGCTCGGGGCGGCGGTGTCGGTGGGCGGCCTGGTGCGCTGGTCCCGGGTGCAGGACGCGATGCAGCGCGAGGAGGACCTGCCGTCGAGCCGGATGCCGCTCCTGCTCGGGGTCGCGCTGGCCGTGCTCGGGGCCATGGTCGGCCTGCTGCTGCTCGTCCCCGACGGCGGGTGACCCGTGGTCCGAGGCTCACGGTCGGACCTGCCCGGGTTGCAGGCGGAGCGCACGACGCTCGCGTGGGAGCGCACCGCGCTGGCCCTGCTGGCCAACGGGGTGCTCCTGCTGCTGCAGCATGTGCGCGACACCGGGTGGTCGGCCCTGCCGGTCAGCGCGGCCGGGATCGTGCTCGCCGTGGCCTGTGCGGTGCTGGGAACGCGGCGGGGCCGCCGGATCCGATCCGGGGGAACGGTGCCGGTGGCGCGAGCGGGGATCGTGGTCACCGGGATCTCGATGGTGATCTTCTGCCTCGCCGTCACCGCCGTCCTGGTCGCCGGGGCGACCGGGTGAGGTCACGGATCCGAGTGCGCGGGCGAGCTCACGACGCCGCGTCCGCCGCCACCCGGAACCCGATGTTGCCCGCACTGCTGTCGGGGGTGTTCGCGCTGCGTGCGGCGCAGCGGTAGCGCCAGCAGTAGGACTCGTGGCAGAGGTAGGAGCCACCGCGCATGGTGCGCTGGCCCGGCCGGCCGGTTCCGAATCGGCCGGAGCACCACTCCCAGACGTTGCCGGTCATGTTGTAGAGGCCGTAGTCGTTGGGGGCGTAGGAGTCGACCTCCTCGGTGCCCACGGGGCCGCTCGACCGCGGGAAGGGGCCGTGGAAGACGTTCATCCGGTGCTCACCACCCGGGGTGAGCTCGTCTCCCCAGGGGAAGCGTCGCTGGTGGAGACCACCTCTCGCGGCGAACTCCCACTCGGTCTCCGACGGCAGCCGCGTCCCCGACCAGCGGCAGTACTCGCGCGCGTCGAGCCAGGACACGTGCACCACCGGATGGTCGCCCCGCCCGCCGAGATCCGACCCGGGCCCCTCGGGACGGCGCCACGTCGCGCCGAAGACCTGACGCCACCACGGGGCCTGCACCACGGCCCGCGTCGCCGGGAAGCCGGCGGGCAACAGGCCCGCGAACACGAAGGACCACGTCTCCCGCTCGGCGGTCGTCAGGTACCCGGTCGCCTCGACGAACGCGCTGAAGTCGTCGTTGCTCACGGCACGGGCGGACAGCCGGAAGGCCGGGACCTGCACCGACCGCACCGGGCCCTCCCCGTCGGCCGGGTACGCCTGCTCGGCCGATCCCATCGCGAACGCGCCACCCACCAGGTCGACGAGCGGCGGCCCCGCCGGGCGCTCCCCGTCCACGGGGTGAACCACGACCGAGCTCCCGACCGGCCTCGACGGCCCGCAGCACGAGGACATCGCCCACTCCCGCGTCGACGCCTACTCCGGCACGCCGCCACGACCGGCCGTGGGGTGGCTCCCCGAGGTGCCGGGGTTCGGGGCGCCGGCCACGCGTTCGTGGCGCGGCGCGGTCAGCCGGTCGTCCCGGATGGCGGCCCGTCGGGCGCACGCGCTCACCCGATGCGGTCTGGGTGGGAACCGTGCTCCCGCCCCGGCCGGGGGATCGACGTGGAGCAGCCGCGTCCCCAGCAGTATCACGCCGAGGGCCACCAGCATCACCGCCACCGAGAAGGCGGGCAGCAACCACATCATGGCGCAGCCCACCCCACCGACGCGCTGGCGTGACCTCCGGTGCAGACGGAACGGCACATTCGTCCTCCCGGCGTCGTGGAGTCCGTATGGCGTTAAGGGTAGGCGCCGGCCGGGGCTTCGTCTCCCCCGTGGCGGGTGAGGCCGCCCCACCCGGCTACCGGTGCCGGGTGACGAGGTAATCGATCAGGATCCCCCGCAGCACCATCGCTGCATGATCGCCGCCGGGAGCTCCGTCCCCCGCGGGGTGGGCGCGGGATGCGACGCTGTGCAGGCGGCCGGAGGGCGGGAGGTTCTCGATGCGCAGGGCCCTGTACGAGACCGAGCACGAGGCGTTCCGCGAGTCGTTCCGGCGGTTCCTGGACGCCGAGGTGGTGCCGCACCTCGAGGCGTGGGAGGCCGCGGGGATCGCCCCACGGGAGCTGTTCACGAGCGCCGGCAAGTCGGGGTTCCTCGGCATGGACGTGCCCGAGGAGTTCGGCGGCGGCGGGGTGCGGGACTTCCGCTTCAACGCGGTGATCACCGAGGAGGTCATGCGCAGCGGTGCCGCGGCGGCCGGGCTCGGGCTCACCCTGCACAACGACATCTGCCTGCCCTACTTCCTCGCCTACTGCTCGCCCGAGCAGAAGCGGCGGTGGCTGCCCGGCATCAGCTCGGGGGAGCTGATCACGGCCATCGCGATGACCGAGCCGGGCACCGGGTCCGACCTCGCCTCGATCACCACCACCGCACGGCGCGACGGCGACCACTACGTCGTCAACGGGGCGAAGACGTTCATCACCAACGGCATCAACGCCGATCTGGTGATCACGGCCGTGAAGACCGATCCCACCCGCAAGCACGCGGGTATGAGCCTGGTCGTGCTGGAGCGGGGGATGGCGGGCTTCGAACGCGGCCGCAACCTGGACAAGCTCGGCCAGCACGCCCAGGACACCGCCGAGCTGTCCTTCACCGACGTGCGCGTACCGGTCGCCAACCTGCTCGGCGACGCCGAGGGGCAGGGCTTCACCCAGCTGGTGACGAACCTGCCCCAGGAGCGGTTGTCGATCGCGATCGCCGGCGTCGCCGCCGCCCGCACCGCGCTGGAGCAGACCATCGCCTACGTCACGGAGCGCACCGCGTTCGGTCAGCCGATCGGGTCGTTCCAGAACAGCCGCTTCGTGCTCGCCGAACTGGCCACCGAGATCGACATCGCCGAGCACTACACCGACGACTGCGTGCGCGCCCTGAACGCGGGCGAGCTCACCGCGGTCGACGCGTCGAAGGCGAAGTGGTGGTGCACCGAGCTGCAGGGCCGGGCGGTGGACCGTTGCCTGCAGCTGTACGGCGGCTACGGGTACATGAACGAGTACCCCATCGCCAAGGCCTACGCCGACGCCCGCATCACCCGGATCTACGGCGGCACGACCGAGATCATGAAGGAGGTCATCGGGCGCTCGTTGGGGCTGTGAGGCGCTGCCGGTCGCCGGGCCCGCGAGGCGCTGCCGCTGTCCGGATCCGTGCGGCACGGCGCTTCCGCCGTGATCATCGGTTCGGGACGTCAAGCCGGACGACGCACGGTTGCCGGCCCCGAAAGGCTGATCGGGCCGGTATGCGCGGGGGACGCGCGGCTCAGGCCGTCGCACCACCGGTGGTCCGCGCCGCGCCGCGCTGCCGCCGGCCCGGCAGCGGGAGCCGCGCGACCAGCCGGCCCGGGAGCCGGACCCGCGGGACCCGCGGGACCCGCCACCGCACGCCACGCGGCAGGGGAGCACCACCGGCCGCGGCGACGAGGAGGTCCGCGAGGTGGATCGCCCGGACCTCGCTCGATCGGCCGCGCAGGCCGGTCTCCAGCTGACGCAGGCAGCCGGGGTTGACGGCCACGACGTAGTCGACACTGGCGGCCTCGATGGCGTCCAGCTTGGGGTCGAGGATGCGGCGACTGTCGCTGGGCCGCAGCAGGGAGTAGGTGCCGGCGGCGCCGCAGCAGCCGTCCTCGCCGGCGACCGGGACGAGATCGGCGACCGCGGAGACCAGGGCCCGCGGTTCGGCGAAGACGCCCAGCCCGTTGCGCAGGTGACACGAGTCCTGCAGGGCCACCCGAGCCCGGCGACCACCGACCCGCACCTCCCCGACGGGAGCGGCTCCGTCGGCGGCCAGGTGCTCGCTGAGCTCGTGCACCCGGTCCCGGCCGAGCACGGTGGCGAGGTGCGCGGCGCAGCCCCCGGCCGTGGTGACGATGACCCCGGGCAGCTGCTCGCCGAGCCGGCGGGCCAGCTCCTCGCCCCGCTCGGACTCGCCGTTGTGGGCGTGCAACGCCCCGCAGCAGCCCTGGCCGGCCGGCACGGCGATGTCGGGCAGCAGCGTGCGGACGGCCCGGCTGACGCCGGGGTAGAGCCCCCGCTCGAAGCAGCCGAGCATCAGCGAGGCCGGCCGGCCGCCCGGCTCGGCTATGCGGGGGTCGGCGCGGGCGGGCCGCCGCACCGCACCCATCGCCCGCAGCAGGGCCGTCCGGGCCGCCACCAGCATGAGCAGCTGCGCGAGCGGGGGCCGACGCCGGCCGCGCCACTGGTGGTCGCGCCAGGTCTCCAGCAGCTGGCCGTACTGCACACCGGCCGGGCACACGGGTTCGCACGCCCGGCAGCCGAGGCAGAACGACGCCTCCTCGCGCAGCCGCGGGTCGTCCTCGGCCAGCTCGCCGGTGTCGAGGGCGCGCATCAGGTTGATGCGGCCGCGCGGCGAGGAGCCCTCGTCGGCCGTCAACGCATAGGTGGGGCACGCCGGAAGGCAGAACCCGCAGGAGATGCACCGGTCGAGCAGGTCGGGGTCGAAGATGGAGCCACCGGCGGCGCGTGAGACCGGGTGGGTCATGAGCCGAGCTTCCCGGGGTTGAGGATCCCGGCCGGATCGAACGCGTTCTTGATGCGACGCAGCAGAGCCATCTGGTCCGTCCCGAGCCTCGCTTCGAGGTACGGGAGCTTCGCCGCTCCGACGCCGTGCTCGCCGGTGATGGTGCCGTCCATGTCGATCGCGGCCGTGAACACGTCGCCGAACGCCTTGTGCGCCCGCTCGGTCGCGGCCTCGTCGTGCCGGTCGATCACGCAGGTCGGATGCAGGTTGCCGTCACCCGCGTGGCCGAACGTCGCGATCGGCACGTCGTACCGCTCGGCGATCTCGTCGATGCGACCGACCATCTCCGCCAGCCGTGGCCGGGGCACCGTCGCGTCCTCCAGGATCGTGAGCGTCCCCAACCGCGACAGTGCGGGCAGCGAGCAGCGGCGGGCGGCGAGCAGCGCTTCGGAGCGGGCGATGTCCTCGGCCAGGGTCACCTCCATCGCCGCGTGGGACGTGCACAGCTCGCCGATGCGCGTCAGGTTGCGGTCCACCGCATCCTCGGCGCCGTCGTCGCCGAACAGCAGCAGCGCCCCGGCGTCGAGGCGCAGGCCGAGGTTCGCGTACTCCTCGACGGCGCCGATGCACTTCGCGTCGAGGAACTCCAGGGTGGCCGGCACGATGCCGGCGCTGATCACCGCGGTCACGGCCCGGCCGGCGTCGGACAGCGACGGGAAGTAGGCGACACCGGTGTTCGTCGTGGCGGGCATCGGCAGGAGGGCGACGGTGACCTCGGTGAGGACGCCGAGCGTGCCCTCGGAGCCGGTGAGCAGGCGGGTCAGGTCGTACCCGGCCACGTCCTTCCACAGCCGCCCACCGGTGTGGATCACCTCACCGGTCGGGAGGACGGCCGTGGCCCCCAGGACGTAGTTGCGAGTGACGCCGTACTTGAGCCCCCGGAGTCCGCCGGCGCAGGTGGCGACGTTGCCTCCGACCGTCGACACCGTCCGGCTGCCGGGGTCGGGCGCGTACAGCAGGCCCTTCGCCGCCGCGGCCGTGGCGAGGGCCGCCGTGGTGACTCCGGCCTCGACCCTGGCGAGCAGCTCGTCCTGGCTGACCTCGAGGATCCGGTCCATCCGCGTGAGGACGAGCACGATCCCGCCGCGGTCGGCGAGGGTTCCGGCGGAGAGGTTCGAGCCCGCGCCCCGCGGTACCACCGGGACCTCCCTCCGGGTGGCCAGGCGCAGGATCGCCGCGACCTCGTCGGCGGTGCGTGGCCAGACCACCGCGTCGGGGACCCCGCGGAACAGCGGTGTGGCGTCCCGGGCGTAGGGCTCCATGTCACCGCGTGCGGTGCGCACGTGCTCCGCGCCGACGATCTCCTCCAGCGCGGCGACCAGTTCATGGTCCAGACTCATCGCACTGTCCTCCGAGCGTCGGCGTCGACCATGAGTATGGGCAACCGCCCCGGCCCACGCACACCACCGACGCGGTCGAGCGCGATGCCGTCACCGACCCACCGGGGCCGTGGCCCCCTTGCCGGTACCCGCGCGCACTCCGTGTGGTTCCGCTGGCCCGCCCACCTCGGCACACTGGTGCGATGCCGGGCATCGACGCCTTCGTGGGGAGGACCGTCGAGCTCACGGTGCTGGCCGAGGAGCTGGACCGGGTCCGCGCGGGGGAGCCGCGCGTGGTGTGGGTGAGCGGTCGGGCCGGGATCGGCAAGACGTCGTTGCTGCGCCGTTTCCTGGCGGCCGCCGGAGCGACTGCGTTGTGGGCGAGCGGGGACGAGATCGAGGCGACCCTGTCGTTCGGAGTGATCGCTCAGCTGGTCGCCGGACTGCCGGCTCCGCTCGTGCGGCCGGGACCACTGCTGGCGGCCGGCCCGCCGGTCGACGCCGATCCACTCGCCGTCGGTGTGGAGCTCCTCGGCGCGCTCAGCGGGCTGCAGGCATCGGGTCCGGTGGCGCTGGTGGTGGACGACGTCCAGTGGGTCGACGACCCCTCGGCGCAGGCACTCGTCTTCGGGGTGCGCCGGCTGCGCCGCGACCATGTTCTCGTGGTGCTCAGCGGTCGGTCCGACGCCGCTGCCGGGTCGGCGTCGTGGGGTCGGGTCCTGGCCCAGGGTCACCTGGTCCGCACGCTCGCGCTGGACGGCCTGAGCGCGAGCGACATGATCGACCTGTCGGCGGCCGTCGACGGGCCCGCGCTCACCCCGGCTGCCGGTCGGCGGCTCCAGGAACACACGGGCGGCCACCCGATGCACGCCAGGGCGCTGCTCGAGGAGCTGTCGCCCGAGGCGCTGGCCGAACCGTCCGGGATGCTGCCCGCGCCGCGGTCACTGGCGTCGCTCGTCCTGGTGCGGGTGGCCAAGCTCTCGGCACCGGCGCAGGAGCTGGTACTGGCCGCCGCCGTCCTGGGAACACGCTCGGCGCTCGCCGATGTGGTGGCGCTGGCCGCCGTCCCCGACCCGCTCGGTGCGCTGGACGATGCCGTCGGGGCCGGGCTGCTGGAGGAGGTCCCCGCCGGCGCGGGGCACGACGTGCTGTTCCCGCACCCCCTCGTCCGGGCGGCGATCTACGCCGATCTACCGCCGGTGCGGCTGCACTCGCTCCATCGCGCCGCGGCCGATCTGCTCGGTGGGGCCCGGTCGATGTCGCACCGGGTCGCGGCGGCCGTCGGGCCGGATCCGGATCTGGCCGCCGAGCTCGAGACGCTGGGCCGCGCCGCGGTCCGTGAGCGGCACTGGCGGGCCGCCGCCGATCACCTGCTGGCCGCCGCGGACCTCAGCCCGACGGCGGAGATGCGGTCCCGGCGGCTCATCGACGCGGCGGCCGCGATGATGAGCGGTGGTGACATCGTCCGGGCCTGGCGGGTCGAGGCGGACGTCCGGGCCGCCGCGCCGAGTGCGAGCCGCAGTCGGGTGCTGGGCCAGCTCGCGGCGCTGACCGGCCGGTTCGCGGTGGCCAAGGAGGAACTGACGGCCGTCGTGGACTCCGACGGCGTCGACGGCGGCTCCTACGGTGCCGACGGTGGCGAGGACCGGTCGATGGCCGCGGCCCATCTCGGCCTGGTGTCGCTGATCCAGGGAGAGCCGGCACGGGCCGTCGATCTCGCCGACCGGGCGCTGCAGACCGCCGCCGAGCCGGATGTCGCATCGATGGCCCACTGCGTGCGGGTCATCGGACTGGCGGCGCAGGGCCGACGCGACGATGCTGCCCGCGTGCTCGCGCAGCCTCGCGGGGGTGACCGGGTGCGACACGCCGGAGTGGCTGCGGAACGGTCGGCGCTGCGAGGGATGCTCGCCCTGTGGTCGGGCGATCCGGTGGACGCCGCCGACGCGCTGTCCTCCGTGGTCCGCGACGACGCCCGAGGCGTGCCGATGCAAGGACGGGTCATCATCCTGGGTCACCTCGCGGAGGCCCATTACCGCCTCGGGGACTGGGACGCGTCCGTGGCCAGCAGCGAGCTGGCCATCTCCCTGGCCCAGGACGCGGGGATCCTCCTGGGTACCGGCATCGCCCATGCGATCGCCAGCTACGTCGCCGCCGGGCGGGGGGAGTGGGACGTGGCGCGGGCCCGGGTGGCCACCGCGACCGCCTCGGCCGAGGTGCTGCCGTGGTGGGCCAGCCGGGGGTACGCCGCCACCGCGCGCGCGACACTGGCCCAGGCGGCCGGCGATCACGCGGAGATGCAGGAGGCCCTGCGCACGTTCACCGATCCCACGGTGCGCAGGCTCGTGGACGGGGTCGGTGCCCTGCCGTGGCGGGTCCTGCACGTCGAGTCGCTGCTGGAGCTCGGCCGGATCCCGGAGGCGGACGACGCCTTGGCGGAGCTGGAGTCCCGGGCGGCGGGCCGGCCCCTCGGGTGGCTCGCCCTGGAGGTCGCCCGCCTGCGGGGCCGACGCGAGGAGCTGCGGTTGGACCCGGTGGCCGTGCACGACGCCTACGGACGGGGCATGGACTCCGCCGGCACGGTCCGGGCCACCTTCAGCCGGGCGCGGTTGGAGACGGCCTACGGTCGCTACCTGCTGGAGTCCGGGGAGCGGCGCCCCGCGGTGGACCTGCTGCGGGCGGCCCGCGGACGTTTCGCGCAGCTGGGCGCCACGCCGTTCCTGGTCCGGTGTGACGACCTGCTCCGCGCCGCCGGGTTGCACCCGCCTCCGGCCGGCGACCCGCTCGGCCTGACCCCGCAGGAGATCGCCGTCGCGCGCTCGGTGGCCCGCGGCCGGACCAACCAGGAGACCGGAGCGGAGCTCTTCGTGACGAGCCGCACCGTGGCGTTCCACCTCAGCAACATCTACGCCAAGCTCGGCATCTCCTCGCGCCGCGAGCTGGCGGCGCACCTGTCCGAACTACCGGTCCGATCCGGGGTCTCGTGAGGAGGGAGGTCCTGGCACGGACCAGCGGGCGGGGTGACACGCACCGGTCGTCTGCGGGAGACCACGTATGGCATCGTGGCCCGGACACGATCCGCGACCAGGACGGGTGGGTATCCGCGGTCATGAACACCGAACAGCTCGAGAAGATCCGCTCTGCGCCGGGCTTCCTCGCCGCCCTCGACCAGAGCGGTGGAAGCACCCCGAAGGCGCTGGCGTCCTATGGGGTGGCGGAGGACGAGTACTCCTCCGAGGAGGAGATGTTCGACCAGGTCCACGCGATGCGGACCAGGATCATCACTGCCCCCGGATTCACCGGTGAGCGCGTCATCGGCGCGATCCTGTTCGAGGACACGATGAACCGGCAGGTCGAAGGGCGCGACACCGGTGACTACCTCTGGGACGTGAAGGGCGTGGTGCCGTTCCTCAAGGTCGACAAGGGGCTGGCCGAGGAGGCCGACGGCGTCCAGCTGATGAAGCCGATCCCCGACCTCGACGCGCTGCTGGCGCGAGCCAACGACAAGCGCATGTTCGGCACCAAGATGCGCTCGGTGATCAAGAGTGCGGACGAGGCCGGTGTCGCGGCGGTCGTCGCCCAGCAGTTCGAGCTGGGTCACCGCATCCTCGACAGCGGCCTGATGCCGATCCTGGAGCCCGAGGTCGACATCCACAGCCCGCAGAAGGCGGCAGCCGAGAAGCTGCTGCGGGCCGCGATCACCGACCAGCTCGACCACCTGCCCGCGGACCGCCAGGTGATGCTCAAGCTGTCCATCCCGGACGAGGACGACTTCTACCGTGAGCTCGTCGAGCACCCGAAGGTGCTGCGGTTGGTGGCACTGTCGGGCGGCTACAGCCGCGACGAGGCCGACGAGCGGCTGGTGCGCCAGCACGGTGTGATCGCCAGCTTCTCCCGCGCACTGGCCGAGGGGCTCTACGCCGACCAGTCCGACGAGGAGTTCGGGGAGGTGCTGGACACCGCGATCGGGAAGATCTACGCGGCGTCCATCACCTGATCGAGTGCCGAGCCGAGTGGAGCTCGTGGCCGTCGACGACGAGGCCGCGTTCTGGCAGGACGGCGACGCCGTGCGATCGGTCCTGCGGGAATCGCCACCGCGCATCCCGCCGTGGTTCGGGTACGACGAGCTCGGCTCGCTGCTGTTCGAGGAGATCACCGTGCTGCCCGACTACTACCTCACCCGGGTCGAGCACGGTCTCCTGCAGCGTCATGCCGGGGAGATCGCCGACCGGCTCGGCGGGGGGAGACTCGCCGAGCTGGGCAGCGGGAGCGCGAAGAAGACGCGGCTGCTGCTCGCAGCCTGCACGGATCGCCGCCCCACCACCTACCTGCCGATCGACGTGAGCCGCGAGATGCTGGTAGCCAGCGGCGACACCCTGACCAGCGAGTTCCCCGGCCTGCGGGTCGAGGCGTTGTGGGGCCGCTACGAAGCGGGGCTGGTGCACCTGAACGCCGACCCCGATCCCGTGGCGGTGGCGTTCCTCGGCAGCAACATCGGCAACACGACGCCCGGCGAGCGATCGGGCCTGCTCGCGGACATCGCCACCGCACTGCGTCCCGGCGACCGCTTCCTCGTCTCGGCCGACCTGCGCAAGCCGGCTGCGGTGTTCGACGCCTGTTACAACGATCCGCCGGGAGCCTCGGCGTTCGCGCGCTTCCGGCTCAACCACCTGACACACCTGAACCGCCGGTTCGACGGCGACTTCGTGCTGCGGCGCTTCGACCCGAGGGCGCACTACAACAGCGCGGACTCGACGGTCGAGGGCCACCTCTACGCGACCGAGGACCACACCGTCGAGCTGCGCGGGCTGGGGATGGAGCTCACCCTGCGGCGCGCCGACTCGATCAACGTCGGGTTCTCGGCGAAGTTCGGCCGCGAGGAGTTCACCGCCGACGTCGCCCGGCTCGGCTTCGCGCTCGACGGGCAATGGGTCGACCCCGACTGGCAGTACGGGCTGTTCCTGTTCGTCCGCCGGTGATGCGGGACCTACCCTCCTGTACGTGGACGTGGACCCCGTGACCGGTGTCGGTGAGGGCGGGTACCGCCCGTGACGGACGGCGGGGAGGCGACCGCAGCCCACGTCCAGTCGCGTGGCCGGGTACTGCGCTGCGTCGTCTCGACCGCGGAGCACGGCGCCAGCCTGCACGCCGAGGCGATGGCCGCGAGCCGTCGCGCGATCGAGACGCTGGGCCCGGAGACCGGGGCGGTGCTGCTCGTCGGCGAGGGGCCGAGCTTCTGCACCGGCGGCGACGTGCGCGGGTTCGGGACCGCCGAGGATCCCGGCCGCCACGTCCGGGCCGCCGCGGAGGCGTTCCACGCATTCCTGCGGGCGCTCGTGCGCACCCCGGTGCCGGTGGTGGCCGCCGTGCACGGGTGGGCCGCGGGAGCCGGGATGAGCATCGTCCTCGCGTCCGACATCGCGGTCGCGGGGAGCTCCACGCGACTGCGACCGGCCTATCCGGCGATCGGGTTCTCGCCCGACGGCGGCATGAGCTGGACGCTGCCGCGGATCGTCGGTGCGGCCAGGGCGCGACACATCCTGCTCACCGACCGCGTGCTCGACGCGTCCGAGGCGCTCGCACTCGGCTTGGTGAGCACGGTCGTCGACGACGGGGAGGTCGCCGGGGAGGCCGAGCGCCTCGCGACCGGTCTGGCCGCCGGTCCGACCGACGCGCTCGGTCGGATCAAGCGGCTCCTGGGGGAAGCGCCGACGCGGGATCTCGACACCCATCTGGACGCGGAGGCCGAGGCCATCGCGGCCAGCGCCGCCGGACCGCAGGGTCGGGAGGGTGTGGCGGCGTTCCTGGAGCGGCGCACGGCCCGGTTCCACGGGCCGCCAGGACCGGAGACCTGAGAGCGACGACGGGCGCGTCGAGCGCGCCCACGCCGGTGACCCGTCACGGTGTGAACGCGGTGAACAGGAAGGCCGCGAAGACCATCAGGTGGACCGCGCCCTCCTGGACCGTCGCCCGCCCGGGCGCGACCGTCAGGATCCCGACCACCGCGGTGAGCGCGAGCAGCACGATGCCGGTGCCGCTCAGCCCGAGCACCAGCGGCAGGTCGAGCACGATCGACAGGACGGCGATCACCGGGATCGTCAGGCCGATGCTCGCCAGCGCCGAGCCGAACGCGAGGTTGATGCTGGTCTGCAGCCGGTTGCGGCGGGCGTAGCGCACCGCGGCCAGCGTCTCGGGCGCCAGGACCAGCAGGGCGATCGCCACCCCCACGGCCGAGAGCGGAGCTCCGACGGCCTCGACACCCGACTCGATGGCGGGGGAGATGGTCTTCGCCAGGCCCACGACGGCCACGAGGGCCGCGACGAGCAGGGCCAGGCTGTACAGCGCGGCCCTGGTCGTGGGCGGTGTCGCGGCCTCGCCCGGCTCGTCGTCCTGGCCGGTCGCAGGCGAGAGGAAGTACTCGCGGTTGCGGACGGTCTGCACGAAGACGTACGACCCGTAGACGACGAGCGAGGCGACCGCGGCGAACAGCAGCTGGCCGGTGGAGAAGGTCGGCCCGGGCGTCGTGATCGTGAACGTCGGCAGCACCAGGCACGCCGTGGCCAGCACCGTCGTGGTCGCGAGCGCGCTGCAGCTGCCCTCGGCGCTGAACGCGACCACGTGGTGCCGCGCGGCGCCGATCAGCATGCAGAGCCCGAGCACGCCGTTGCACGTGATCATGACCGCCGCGAACACGGTGTCCCGGGCCAGCTCGCTGGTCCCGGGACCACCGGCGAGCATCAGGCTCACGACCAGCCCGACCTCGATCACGGTGACCGCCACAGCGAGGATCAGCGAACCGAACGGTTCCCCCACCCGGTGGGCCACCACCTCGGCGTGGTGCACCGCCGCGAGCACCGCCGCGACCAGCACGACCGCGACGAGCGCCACGGCCACCGCGGGCAAGGAGCGGTCCCACGTCGGGACCAGCGCCACCAGCGCGACCAGCGGGGCCAGGACCGGCCACCGCACCCTGGCGAGCCGTGACCTGATCACCGGGGCAGCGTACCGACGGCTCGAGCAGGCCACTCACCTGTTCGTGATGCCTCACCTGTTCTTGATGTCGGCCTCGCTGTTGTCGAACAGGCGGTTCGCGTCCTCGGGGATCACGGCCGGGACGGCGAGCAGGACGCCCGCCTGGCTGCCGAAGATCGTGTTCCCGGCCATGGTGAACTCGCCGTCGCTGTCGACGTAGGCCCCGTAGCGGCTGTTCTCGCCGATCGTGTTGTCGCGGATGTCGGTCCGGGTCGACGCGCTGACCAGCCGGACCCCGTCCTGCTGGTTGGCCCGGATCTCGTTGCGCTCCACGAGGTTGTCCTGTGCGCTCTGCCCGACCGCGATGCCGGACTCGATGTTCTCGTACACGCGGTTGGCCCGGATCACGTTGCCGGACGACTCGTTGACGTTGATGCCCTGCGCGGAGTTGCGGAACGACTCGTTCTGCTCCACGACGTTCCGGTCGGAGCGCAGGTACAGCACGATCCCGTGGTGCTGGTTGGCGTAGACGACGTTCTCGCGGATGACGCTGTCCGTGCAGTCCTCCGCCAGGATGATGCCGTGCTTGCCGTTGGAGTGCACCAGGTTGCGCTCGATGCGCAAGTTCCGGGAGCCGGTGTGCGGGTCGACGCCGTACACGACGTTGTGCGAGAACTCGTTGTCCGTGACGACCAGGTCGCGCACCTCGTAGCTGTAGAGCCCGAAGTAGAGGTGGGAGACGACGCTGTTGGTGATGCTGCCGCCGCTGCCCTCCAGCCGCCACGCGAGCCCGTAGGACTCGACGTCGCCGTGCCCGAGGTAGCGCAGCTCGGCCCGGTCGATGGTCATCTGGGCGCCGCCGCGGGCGAGCAGGAAGCTGCGGCCGTCCTCGTGATCGGTGTCGACCTGCCGCTGCCCGGTGTCCCATGACGTGATGCACGCCCCGGTGATGTCGATCCCGCCACCCTGGGCGGTGACCGACGCGAACCCGCGGGGCCCGCTGCTCAGCTTCAGCCAGCGGACGTCCGGTGCCGCGATGCGCAACGAGCTGCCCCCGAGCACCTCGAGGTCCGCCTCGAGCAGCCACTCGCCAGGGGCGAGCTCCCGCAGGGCGGCGGGATCGTCGACCGCCCGGCTCAGGGCGGGGAGGCTGACGTCCTCGCCGGCCCTGAGCACGATCTTGTTCGCGGCGGGGTCGAAGCTGGCCGACACGCGGGCCGGCGGGCGCCGTTCCGGGGCCCCCGCGTCGGGAGCCTCGCGGGAACAGGGCGCGGCCGGGTCGACCGGGACGTCGGCCGGGACGGCCCGGACGGCCAGCGGTGGCGGCGCGTCCGACGCGCACCCCGCGACCGACAGGCAGAGCAGGGCGGCGGTCATGAGCACGGCGCGGCGGAGAACCGCCCTCGTCCTCGTGGTCGTCGCCGTCATGATCCCGCCCTCATCGCATCCCCGCTGCACCTGGTACCGCACACCGCTGTGTCCGACGGTCGGCCCGCTCATGACCCCTCCCGGCACTCCGCGGCCGCGCCGCCATCCTCCGGCACGGCCTCCGGCGCAGCGTCACCGCCGTCGGACACGGCGAACGCGGCGAAGTCGGCGTACTGGTCCACCGGACTCGCCCACGAGGTGTCACCGCCGCCGAAGAACGTCGAGAAGAACAGGCCGTCGATCTGGAGCTCGTCGGTGGTGCGGAACGTCAGACCGGACCGGGCGAGCACCTGCCGGCCGTCCTGCCACACCCGCACCTCGCCGTCCGCACGGCCGGGGGTGTTGAGCCGCACCCGCTGGTGCATGGCGGTCCATCGACCGGTGGGGAACGACCAGCACCCGCGACCGATCGACGTCCCGGTCTTCTCGGACGTGGGCAGGTACGCGTACACCTCGCCGTCGCCGTCCTTGCGCCACATGTAGCGCGTGGAGAAGCCGTCGGTGCCGTCCGGGATGTCCTGACCGCCCGTCACCGAACCGCCGTAGAGGCCCGGCAGCTTTCCGCCCTTGACGAAGTCGAAGCCCGGCGGGAAGCGCACCTGGTAGGTCAGGTCCAGCTCGTCCACCGGACCGTCGGGCAGCAGCAGGTAGGCCTGCATCCCGCCGTCCTCGCCGTCGGCGCGCCTGCTCGCCGAGCCGGCCGGGTAGGAGACGCGCAACATCCGCTCTGCGGGCGCGTCGGCCGCGGAGACCAACCGGGCCTGGTCCACGCCGAAGGAGCCGTCGTCCCGGAGCTCCAGCCCCCCGCCGAAGAACTGTTCGAGATCGCCGCGACCGACCGGCTCACCGGTCGAGCCGGTCGAGCCGGACGAGAGACTCGGCCCGGCAGCGGACGGTTCGGTCACCGGAGCCTCCACATCACACCCCGCCGTCCCGACCAGCAGGGCACCGATCATGACGCCGATGAACGACCGGCGGGCCGGGCGACGTGGTCGGCTCCATCGCATTCCCACCCGGCTCAAGCGGGAAGGGGCGGTCCGGACAGCCGCCGCCGATGTCCGCCACCGATCCGCTGTCGGAGGGCCGCCACCTGCTCCAGGACGAACGCCAGCAGGATCAGCGGCACGCCGATCGCACCGAGCAGGTTGAGCGGCGGCAGGCTGAGGTCGTTGGTGCCCTGCTGCTGCACCTGCCCGTGCACGGCCTCCAGCGCGTTGACCCGGGAGGCGGCGAGGACGAAGGGACTGCCGTCGGCCACGGTGATCCCGACCGTCAAGGCGGCCACATCCACCTCGGTCGCCGTGACGAGCTCGGGTGACCGCGCGCGGATCCCCACGTCGACCGCCGAGACCGTGGTACCGGTGATCGTGGTGGCTGCCGCGGTGTCGAGCCCGGTCGTGCTGCCGTTGATGGCGCCTCCGATGATCTGGCCGTCCCGGCTGGCGGTCCGGACCGCCGTGTTGGCGACGCCCTCCGCCTGCAGGTCCCGCAGGATCACCCCTGTCGTGCCGGGCGTCGCGACGAACCCGTCCTTGCCTCCGGAGAGCCGCAGTCCGGTGCCGGTGACGGCGTCGGCTCCGCGTTCGATGCGCACGCCGGTCCGCGACTCGCTCACGCCGACGTCCCGCAGGTCGACCCCACGGCCCGCGACGCTCACACCGACGGACCCGGCTCCCTCGATCGTCGTGGCCGTGAGCTCGACTTCGCTCGCGCTCTTCTCGACGACGATTCCGCGTTCGCCACCGACGATCCGGAGTCGATCGAGCACCGAGCCGACGCTGCCGGCGTGGGTGAGCACGCCGATCGGCTGGTCGGTCGCCGTGAAGTCGCTGACCGTGACCTCGGTCGACCGACCCAGCCGCAGCCCTCCCCCGCCGTCGGCCTCCGTCGTGACCCCCCGGACCCGGGGCGCGGTCTGGCCGACGAGAGCGACCCCGTAGGCGCCGTTGCCCGTGGTCGTCACACCGGACACCGGACGGTCGGTGCTCTCGCCGGTCACCAGCACCCCGTTGGCGGCGTTGCGCTCGGCCCGGATCCGGCTCATCGACGTGCCGCGGTCGCCGCGGAGCACGAGCCCCTCCGACGCCGCCTCGCTGACGGTCACCTCGTCGAGCCGGACGTCCAGGGATCGGTCGAGCTCGAGCCCGATGCTGTTGCGGGTCAGCGTGGTGCGCACCAGCGACCCGCTGCTCCCGGAGCCGAACACGACGCCGGCCCGCCTCGCGGGATCATTCGCCGGCGTGCCGAGGTCGCTGAGGGTCGCGTCGGTGGCATCCAGCCGTCCACCGGTAGACACGACGACGAAGGGGCGTCCGGCCGACGGTGCCATCGGCTTGCCGGAGGCTTCGTCGGAGGACACGACGGTCACCCCGCGCAGTGTGAGCTGCCCGCCCCCGGTGAAGAGCGCGGCGGCCTCGGGCGCCGTCGCTCCGCCGACGAGCTCCAGGGTCTTCACCGCGTCACCACCGACCTGCAGGGCGGCGCCGGGGGTGAGGATCACGACCGCCGAGAGCCGGGCCACCGCATCCGCCATCGTGAGCCACGGGCCGGGCACGGACTGGTCCAGGGCCGGCAGTGTCAGGACTCCGGGCTGGCGAGGGGCCTGCGCGGTCAGGGTTCCCTCCGCCACCACGTCGATGGTGGTCTCCCGCACGATGACCATGTTGATCGGCCGGCCGCGGCTCTCCCACGTCTCCCGGGCGCGCACCGCGGCCGCCGCCGCCTCCTCCAGCCGCTTGGCCTCCTTGGCCTGCTCGCGCGCCAGCTGCTCGGCGGCCCGCTGCCGGGCCAGCTGCTCGTCGAACGCCCGCTTCGCGGCCGCTTCCGCGAGCTCCTGACGCGCCTCGCGCTCCCGCTCCTCCTGCTCCTCGCGGGCCCGTTCCTGCCTGGCCCGCTCCCGGGCCGCCTGCTGCCGGGCCTCCTGTTCCCGCGCCGCCTGCTGCGGGTCCGGCTGCGCGGTCGGGGGAGCCGGATTCCCTGCCGGGGGCGCCGAGTCGGTCGGAGGAGCCGACCCGCCCCCGGGCCCCGGCGCCGGCGTGGCCTGGGTCGGCAGCGGCCCGCCTGCCTCGACCGCCATCGCCACGCCCGGTACTCCCACGACGGCGGCCGTCGCCATCGCGGTCGCGACGACGAGACGTCGGATCGAGGGTCGGCTGCTCAGCGTCCTGCCCATACCGGGATCGCCTCCGTCGGTTGGTCATCGGGATGCGAGTACTCGTGCGGTTCCGTGTGCTCGTCCGGTTCGCTCGTGCGGACCACGGCACCGTTCTCGACGGCGACCTGCCGGGTGAGCCACCGCTGCTTGCGGATGGTGAGCAGTGCCTGCAGCTTGATCAAGGCCATGAGCCACGAGACGACCACGTATCCGGGGATGAAGAAGAACGAGCTCGGCCGCCGACGCAGGTGCGGCAGGAGCTTGGCCGACCGGCTGATCTGCCACCAGAGCGCCAGCACGCCGGCGAAGACCCAGTTCTGCTGGATCAACGAGTAGGTCATGAAGATCGGTCCGAGCAGGAGCGTGAAACTGCTGATCCCCTTGTCCACCATCGTGAACGCGAGGAACGGGTGTCGGTACACCCACCGGTGGGAGAGCGCGCGCAGGTCCGAGCGCCAGGTGTTGCGCGCCCAGCGCAGGCGCTGCCGGAAGAACACCTTCCAGGTGGTGGGGAACGTCGACCACACCTCAGCGCTGCGTTGCATGTACGTCAGGTGCCCGCGCTCGAGGATCAACGTCGTCAGACGCTTGTCGTCGCCGGACAGGCACGGCACGCCCCAGAACGTCTCGTGCATGAAGTCCTGCTCGATCTCGAGCAGCAGCCGGCGGCGGTAGATGGCCGTGCGCCCGGACAGGCACGACACCGCCCGACCGAGCAGGCTCTGGCTCGCGTTCTCGTCGAAGTAGCGGTGGTCGAGGAACATGTCGGTGATCCGGGCCAGGAAGCCCTTCGACCCGTACACGCTCTGCCGGGTGCCGACGCCCCCGATCCGAGGATCGGCGAACGGCTTGCACACCTCGGCGGCGACGTCCGGAGCCCAGATCGTGTCGGAGTCGACGAGCGCGACCAGCTCGGTCGACGCCCGGTTCCATCCCCGACGCAGCGCATCCCGCTTGCCCGGCACGTCGGTGGTGATCACGGTGACCGGGTACCGACTGGCCACCTCGCGGCAGGTCGCGTCGGACACGTCGATCACGAGGATCACCTCGAGGACCCGGTTGGCCAACCACGACTCGATCGCGGCGGCGAAGACGACGGGGTCCTCCTGGTACACCGGAACGACCACGCTCATCGGCAGCAGGAAGCGATCACGCACCGGCCGGTAGAGCACCGCCGGGATGCGCCGGACCAGCCAGAACGACCATCTGATGAGGCCGAGTACGCCCAGCGGCGTGCCCAGTACGTAGTAGTAGAGCGGTAGCGTCATGCGACCTCGGCGCCGGAGACCGCTCTGCCGGCCACAGTGTCGACCTCGTCGCTGACGACGGCCTCGAGCCGGTCGTTGGTCGTCACCACGGCGCGCAGCAGCGGCATGTCCACGCCGATCCCGGCGGCGTACCCGAGGAAGCCTTGGGTGTCCTTCGGGAGGCAGACCCCGCCGTATGGTGCGCCGCCGCGGATCCCGTAGTGCGGGTTGATGGACCCTTCGGCCGACGCCGCGACCGTGGTGGAGACCGCGTCGAGGTCGAGGCCGACCCGCTGCGCCACGAGCCACATCTCGTTCCAGAAGCTGATCTTGGTGGCGTTGAAGATGTTGTGCGCGCACTTGACCAGCTCGGCCTCGGCCGGGTTCGAGAAGGTCCGCATCTGCCCGCCGAACGGCGTCAGCAACCGTCGGAGGCGGGCGACGGTCCGCTCGTCACGGCTGCCGATGACCGTCATCCACGGATTCCGGAAGTCCTGCTCGGCCGAGGCGGCCCGCAGGAACTCGGGGTTGGCCGCCAGCCCGAAGCCGCGTCCGGCCACCTTGCCCGAGGTCCGCTCGAGCACAGAACGGACCAGTCCCTCGGTGGTACCGGGTGGCACCGTCGACCGCACGACCACCGTGTGCCGGATGGGCGATGTGGCCAGGGCCCGACCCACCGTGGCCGTGCCCGCCGTGAACGCCTGCAGGTCGTACGCGCTGCCGACGTTCGGCGTCGGCAGGGTCAGGAAGACGAAAGCCGGTGGCTCGCCGTCGAGATCCAGGGCGGTCCGCACGTCCAGTCCGCGGCCCTGCAACTGCTGGACCCGTGCGGTCGACGTGTCGATGAACGTCACGTCGTGACCAGCGGCCAGAAATCCCTCACCGGTGGCCGTTCCGACCACGCCGGAACCGACGATGAAGATTCTCGAAATCTGTGCGGACTGCTGGTGTGCCACATTGACTCCCGACTGGTGAGGAAGATAGGCATCGGCGCGCTCGATAACTGGCGGGCGAAGCCAATCAGCCCCTCGGTGGACGGGTTCGGGCACCCCGGTCCCGACGGAAGCCGGCCGGATGCCCTGCCGGCACCGAAGATCGGGACGTCAGTCGGCGAGTCGGTGTCCGCTCTGCTCGATCCCGGCGCCGGGGTTCACCACGAGGACCCATCATCGGTTGCTCGACTATGACGAGAATCACTCATCGAAGGACGAAGATCAGCGACCGATTGGCGTAACAAACTGACCGATTGTAGCAGTTCAGTCACTCTGGGTCAGAACTTGGCGCTGTTGCCGTGGGGAAGACGCCCGCGATGAGCGGCGCGTGCCATCCGACGGGCGGTCCGACGGGCGGTCGGCGGGCGGCGCGAGCCTCCGCCGCTGGGCTCGACGAGCGGCAGTCGGATCAGTCCGAATGCGTGACCCGGAGGTCGTAGATGACGACCTCGCCGACGGCGTCGGGCGCATCCCCACGGCTGGGGTTCGATTGCACATAGCTGCCGCTCTTGAAATACCAACCCGATCCGTGCAGGTCGATATCCGCTTTCTTGGCCCCGTTGTAGAAGATTCCGACGCGGCGGTTCTCGGCTACGATCTCCAGGTCGAACACCGTGCCGAGCCGGTACGCGGGATCGATGGTGATCTCGCTGTCGCCGTCGGCGTACGCAGCGATGAGACGGGTGCCCTCGACCCGGATCTCCATCACGTCGTCCTCGCGGTCGTGGATCTGGGCCGTGACGACCTCGGGCTTCATCGGGGGCACGGCGGTCACGGCCTGCCGCACGCCGAGCGTGTGGGTGCCGGACTCGTTCGACCAGCTGGCCTTCGCGGCGTCGTCGTCGTCCTCGTCGCCGCTCCGGCCCGCAGCACCGGCCCGCATCTCCCGCAGCTCGGAGCGCGGGTACTTGCTGCCCGACGTGGTCACGCCGCCGGCGTCGGCCCGGAAGACCACACCGTCCCGCGCGTCGTTGAGGCGGAAGAAGGCGCTGCTGTAGGTGGCCAGCTCGGGCTGATGGACCGTATCGGGATCACCCGGCGTCCCGGTCGGGAGGGTGAGGTACCAGTCGGCGAGGTCCAGCACGTCGGCCGGGAGCTCGTTCGACAGCGCGATCGGCGGTGGCGTGGCGGCAGGGGGCGTGGCCGCGGGCGGCGCCGGGGGCGGGGTCGGCGCCCCGCAGGCAGCCACGGCCCCGGTGAGGACGGCCCCGATGAGGACGGCCCGGGTGAGGACGGCCATGGCGACCGTGGTCGGCGAGCTGCGCATTGCGGAGTGACGCTACTGCGGTGCGGAACCGGGATCCGGCCACCCCCGCCGCCCCGATGGCCGGACCGTCGTCGAGGGGTCGCTCCGGGAGGATTGAGGGGTCGCTCCGGGAGGTATCCCGATGTCGGCGTCCCACCGCCCGGTTGCCGGTTGTGCCGGCCGTGCGGTCTGGTGTCTCCTTGATCGCGAATCGCACCGGAGGTCGATGATGAAGCCGTTCGTGGTCAACACGCCACGGTCGCCTGGTCTTCCCGGCGAACTTCCTCGGAGAGCTCGACTTCTCCGTGCTGGACACGCTCGACCAGTTCACGGCCGTCGTCGGGAGGGATTTCGAGGCCAAGGCGCCGACCGGCACCGACATCCTCAACCGCGTCGAGTCCGGCGCCTACCCGAGCCGGTTCGCGCTGCTGCGCGACCTCGGCCAGAACATGTTCTGGGTCAACCGGTACTCGATGACCATGTTCGACAAGCGCCCCACCCGGTGGCGGGACGTTCCGCGGCACCGTCAGGACGTCTTCCTCCCGGTCCTCACCCCGTGGGAGGACGGTGAGAAGAAGGTCGCGGCCGTCGAGCGCGCCTACCGCGAGCTGCCCGCCACGTGGAACTCCGATGCCGAGGACCGGGTCTTCTCGCTCCTGTTCGACCTGTTCCGCAACAAGCGCCACCACGCCACGGAGCTGCCCGCGATCAAGCCGACGGTCGCCGAGTTCCTCGACCGGCCCGACGCCCTGACCTGGGTGCTGCCCGACCACGACCCCGACTACCGCGTCTTCACCGTCGCCGAGATCCTCGACGCCGACGAAGAGGTGCCCGAGCTCGAGGCGCTGAGCCGATGGGCGATGGTGCTGCACAACCAGTACCCGTGGGACCGCTCGCGCACCGAGCTCCGCCCGCCGGCCGCGATCGGCGACGACGACTTCGTCGTCGCCTTCCATCCGCGCAACCGCGACGTCGCCACGTTCATCGAGCGGGTCAAGTCCGACGCAGCCCCCTTCCGCGGCACGGTGAGGTCGCCCGCCCCTCCGCGCGAACCGGTGCGCCCCTTCCCGCCGGTCCGGGTCCGGGAGGCCTTCGGGGTGCAGCCGAAGTTGGAGGCGCTGGCGATCGTGCGCGGTGAGCACGTCTGCGACAACGACGACGTCGTCCGCAACTCCAGCTTCTCCTGGTCGCCGATGAGTGCGGAGGAGATCAGCACCAAGACCGGGATCGACCAGCGCCGCTACACCGGTCTCGACATCGGGGACCTCGCGCTGGAGGCGGCCACCGCCGCGCTGGCCCACTCCGGCCGCGATCCCGAGGAGATCGGTGCCGTCCTGGTGGCCACCTGCACCAGCGACCGGCTGATCCCGTCGCTGTCCACCTGGCTGTCCGGCGAGCTCGGGCTGCTGCAGACGCACTGCTCGGCCGACATCATCGCGGCCTGCGCCGGCCTGCCCTACGGCCTCGCCGAGGCGATCCGCCAGCTGCAGGAGGTCGAGCGCCCGGTCCTGCTCGTGTGCGTCGAGAAGTTCTCCGACAAGATCGGCAGCGTCCGCACATCGCAGGATGATCTTCGGGGACGGGGCGGCGGCGATCGTGGTCGCGCCGGCGCCGGACGGCGAGCTCGGTGACGTCGAGGTCGTCCAGACCTACGCCAGCGGGCCGGTCACCCAGGTCAACTCGATCATCTGGCCGAACCCGGAGTTCGACAACGACATCACGGTCTACGGCCCCGAGGTCAAGGCGCTCGTGGCGCGCTACCTCGCGCAGATGCTCGGGGAGCTGGGCGAGCTGCGCGATCCCGACGACGCGGACCGCTCGCTGCTCGACTCGGTCGAGCTGATCGTCCCGCACCAGGCGAACAAGACGATGATCCTGCAGCTCGCCGGCAAGGCCGGGCTGTCGGCCGACCAGCTCTACTTCAACATCGAGACGATGGGCAACGTGTCCGCGGCGTCCATCCCGATCGCGATCTTCGACGCGGTCCGGGACAAGGTCATCACGGGGCCGACCCGCGTGTTCGCCCCCGGTTTCGGGGCCGGGGCCGTGGGCGGTTACGCGGTGCTGACCGTCGACCCCGCCATCGTCGCGCCCGAGGTCGTCCTGGACGACACGGCCGGCGAGGAGCGTTCCGGCGCGCCGGCCGCGGCAACCACGAGCGACGACGTCCGCGTCGCGTTCGGCGAGTGACCACGCGTCACGGCCGACACTGACCAGCAACCGCCACAGACACCGGAGGACCGCCATGGCCGCCAGTACCGACACCCGTCCCGAGCAGCGGGTCGCGATCGTCACGGGCGGCGCCCGGGGGATCGGCTCCGCCATCACCACGACGCTCGCCCGCGGCGGAGTGCACGTCGCCGCGGGCTACAGCAGCAGCAGCCAGGCCGCGGAGGAGCTGGCCGGCAAGCTCGGCGCGGAGGGCGCGTCGGTGTCGGTGCACCAGGGCAACGTCGGGCAGCCCGAGGACTGCCAGCGCGTGGTCGGCGAGGTGCTCGAGCAGCGCGGTCGCGTCGACTACCTCGTCAACAACGCCGGCATCACCGTGGACAAGACGGTCCGCAAGATGTCCGTGGACGACTGGCACGCGGTGCTGCGCATCAACCTCTCCGGCGCGTTCTACATGACCAAAGCCGTGCTCGACCACATGATCGACAACCAGTTCGGCCGCATCGTGAACATCAGCTCCGTGATCGGCGAGACGGGCTCGATCGGCCAGGCGAACTACGCGTCGTCGAAGGCCGGTCTCATCGGTTTCAGCAAGAGCCTCGCCCAGGAGGTCGCCCGCAAGGGCATCACGGTCAACTGCGTGGCCCCCGGCTACATCGAGACCGAGATGGTCGCCGCGATGCCCGAGGAGGTGCTCACGAAGCTGCTCAGTGGCGTCCCAGTCGGCCGGCTCGGGCAGAGCTCGGAGATCGCCCGCGCCGTCCAGTTCCTCGTCGACGACGAGGCCGGCTACATCACGGGCTCGGTGCTCTCCGTCAACGGTGGGCTCGACATGATGTAGCTACCGCGCGAGCTGACGGCTGATCACGAGCCGTTGGATCTGGTTGGTGCCCTCGAAGATCTGCATGATCTTGGCCTCGCGCATGAAGCGCTCGACCGGGAAGTCGCGGGTGTATCCGTAGCCGCCGAGCACCTGGACCGCGTCCGTGGTGACCCGCATGGCGGCATCGGTGGCCACGAGCTTGGCCACGCTGGCCTGCCGGCTGTAGTCCCGGCCGGCGTCGCGCCGGCGGGCCGCGTCCAGGTAGGTCGCGCGGGCGGAGTCGACCGCGGCGGCCATGTCGGCGAGCAGGAACCCGAGCCCCTGGTGGTCGATGATCTTCTTACCGAACGTGCTGCGCTCGTGGGCGTAGTCCACCGCGGTGTCCAGCGCGGCCTGGGCGAGCCCGGTGGCGACGGCGGCGATCCCCAGCCGGCCCGAGTCCAGGGCCGAGAACGCGATCTGCAGCCCCTGGCCCTCGGCGCCGAGGAGCCGGTCGGCCTCCAGCAAGGCGCCGTCCCAGTGCGCGGTGACCGTGGGCATCGCGTGCAGGCCCATCTTCTCCTCGGGTCGGCCGAACGACAGGCCGTCGGCCGCGCCGGGGGCCAGGAAGCACGAGATCCCGCGGGCACCCTCCCCGGTCCGGGCGAACAGCGCGTAGAAGTCGACCCGGCCGCCGTGGGTGATCCACGCCTTGGTGCCCGTGATCCGGTAGCCGGCGTCGACGCGTTCGGCCTTGCAGGTGAGTGCGGCGGCGTCGGACCCCGCTTGCGGTTCGGAGAGGCTGTAGCCGCCGACCAGCTCACCGGCGAGCATGCGGGGGAGCCACCGGTCCTGCTGCGCGGGGGTGCCGAAGGTCGCCACCGGGAAGCACGACAGCCCGTGCACGCTGACCGCGACGGCGATGGCCGCCCAGCGCGCGCCGAGCTCCTCGAGGACCTGCAGGTAGACCTCGTACGGTTGCCCGCCGCCGCCCTGCTCCTCGGGGTAGGGGAGCCCGAGCAGGCCGGCCTCGCCCAACGTGGCGAAGACCCCCTCGGGGTAGGTCTCGGCCCGCTCGTGCTCCTCGACACGGGTGGCGAGCTCCTTGTCGGCCAGCTCCCGGGTGAGCGCGAGGAGGTCCTCCGCCTCCTGAGTGGGCAGCAGGCGGTCGACGGCCATCGGAGCTCCTGTCGGTGCTGGGTCGGTGCCGTCCCAGGGTAGCCGCGCGGCCGCTCCGCAAGCTCCGCTCGCAAGCCGCAGCTCGCAGTCCCGCTCCGCAAGCTCCGCTCAGGTGACGATGATCGCTCCGCAAGCTCCGCTCAGTGGAAGTGGCGCAGGCGGAGGCTGTTGGTCACCACGAACGCGGAGCTCAGCGCCATCGCCGCGCCGGCGATCATCGGGTTGAGCAGGCCCGCCGCGGCCAGGGGAAGGGCTGCCACGTTGTAGGCGAACGCCCAGAACAGGTTCCCCTTGATCACGGTGAGGGTGCGCCGCGAGAGCCGGATCGCGTCACCCGCGGCGCGGAGATCGGCCCGGACCAGGGTGATGTCCGACGCCGCCAGCGCCACGTCGGTCCCCGTGCCCATGGCCAGCCCGAGGTCGGCCTGCGCCAGCGCGGCGGCGTCGTTGACCCCGTCACCCACCACGGCCACGACCTGACCCTCCATCTGCAGGCGCGTGACGACGGCGACCTTGTCCGACGGCAGGACCTCGGCGACGGTGTCCGCCGGGTCGATGCCGACCTCGGTCGCGACCGCCCGCGCGACCGCCGCGTTGTCCCCGGTCAGCAGCACCGGGTGCAGCCCGAGCCTCCGCAGCCCGGACACGGCCTCCGCCGAGGTCGGGCGCACCGTGTCGGCCACCGTCAGCACGGCCAGCGCGAGGCCGTCCCGGGCCACCACGACCGCGGTGCGCCCCGCCGCCTCCGCTGCGGCCCGCGCCGCCGCGAGCGCGGAGCCGACCGCGATGCCCTTCCGCTCGAGCAGGGCCGCCCGGCCGACCAGCACGGCGTGACCGTCGACGCGGCCGCCGACGCCGAGCCCCTCGATGTTCGCGAAGTCCTCGACCGGTGGCAGCTCGCCGACCCGTTCGCGTGCCGCGCTCACGACGGCGCGGGCGACCGGGTGCTCGGAGGCGTTCTCCAGGGCACCCGCGAGGCGCAGCGCCGACTCGCCCGGCACACCGTCGGTCACCACGTCGACCACGCTCATCTGGCCGGTGGTGACCGTGCCGGTCTTGTCCAGGACCACGGTGTCGACGCGCCGCGTGGACTCCAGCACCTCCGGTCCGGTGATCAGGATCCCGAGCTGGGCTCCGCGGCCGGTGCCGACGAGCAGCGCTGTCGGGGTGGCCAGGCCGAGCGCGCAGGGACAGGCGATGATCAGGACAGCCACCGCCGCCGTGAGCGCGCTGGCCGCGCCGGCGCCCGTCCCGAGCCAGAACCCGAGGGTGCCCACGGCGAGCGCGATGACGATCGGCACGAAGATCGCCGCGACCCGGTCGGCCAACCGCTGGACCTCGGCCTTTCCGTTCTGAGCCTGCTCGACGAGCCGGGCAGTCTGGGCGAGCTGCGTGTCCGCGCCGACCTGGGTGGCCCGCACGACGAGGCGGCCGCCCGCGTTGACCGTGGCCCCGGCCACGCGGTCTCCCGGGCCGACCTCGACCGGCACCGACTCCCCGGTGAGGACGGAGGCGTCGATGGCCGAGGAGCCCTCCTCGACCACGCCGTCGGTGCCGATCCGCTCCCCGGGCCGGACGACGATCCGGTCGCCGACGGCGAGCTGCGCGGCCGGGACGCGGATCTCCCGGCCGCTGCGCAGGACCCCGGCGTCCTTGGCGCCGAGATCGAGCAACGCCCGCAGCGCCGTGCCGGCGCGCCGCTTGGCGCGAGCCTCGAAGTACCGCCCCGCCAGGAGGAACGTGGTGACACCGGCCGCGACCTCGAAGTAAATCGCACCGGCGCCCTCGCCGCGGGCGACCGTGAGCGCGAACGGGTGCGTCATCCCGGGCACGCCTGCCGTGCCCAGGAACAGGGCGTAGAGCGACCAGCCGAACGCCGCGAGGACGCCCATCGAGATCAAGGTGTCCATGGTGGCCGCGCCGTGGCGCAGGTTCGCCCACGCAGCACGGTGGAACGGCATCGCACCCCACACCACCACCGGCGCGGCGAGGGTGAGCGAGAGCCATTGCCAGTAGGTGAACTGCAGCGGGGGCGCCATCGCCATCGCGATCACCGGCACCGACAGGACGAGCGACACGAGCAGGCGGGCGCGCAGCCCGCGGGTCGGATCGGGGTCCGTCGCGACGGCGGTCGGGTCCTGGCCCGCGGGGGCCGGCAGCGCTGCCGCGTACCCGGCGGCTTCGACCTGGTGGACCAGTTCCTGCGGATCGAGGTCCTCCGGGTACCGGACGTGGGCCTTCTCGGTGGCGTAGTTGACCGTGGCCGACACGCCGTCGAGGTCACCCAGCCCGCGCTCGATGCGATGGGCGCAGGAGGCGCAGGTCATCCCGCTGATCATCAGCTCGACCTCGCGGGTGGGCCGCTGCTCCTGCATGGCGGTCACGAGGGGCCCGCTTCGGATGTGGCCAGGGTGAACTCCGCGGTGCGCACGACGTCCGCGTGCCGGAAGTCGAGGAACAGCCGGTAGTCACCACGGTCGGGCACCTCGGCCACGAAGCGGACCTGCGGCCCCGCGGCGGTGCGACCATCGCCCGGAGCACCGTCGGGGTGCACGTGGAGGTACTGCAGGTCCCCCTCGCGCAGTACGACGAGGTGCCCGAAGGCGGCGAGGTGCGGCTGCAGGTCGGTGACCGGCTGGCCGTCCCGCCGGACGGTCAGGGTCAGTGGTGAGGCCTGGCCCGCCGTCAGCTCGCCGTCGAGTGACACCTCGTACCCGTCGATCACGGCGGTGCGGCTCGGCTCGTGCGTCACCGGCGCGAACGAGCCCGGCACGGCCAGGTCGGTGCCGAGGGTCAGGGCAGGTCCCCCGGTCGGGGTGAAGTCCGCGAAGGCCCGGTAGCTGCCGGCGGCCGGCAGGGCCAGCGGGACCGTCCAGGTGCCGTCGGGGTCCATGCGGGGGTGGACGTGCTGGTAGCCCGTGGTGTCCCGGCGGACGACGACCAGGTGCATGCGCTCGTCGTGCTCGACGTCGAAGGCCGTGACGGCGCGGCCGTCGGAGCCGGTGATCGCGAACGAGAACGAGGAGGAGGGGGAGCCGTCGGTGGGTACCGAGTCGCTCGCCGTGAGGGTGTAACCCCGGCTGCTCGCGGTCAGCCCGGTGCCCTCGGCGCCCTCAGCGCCTTCGCTGCCCGCCACCGGACCGCCTTCGGGCGCGTGGCCAGTGCCGTGACTGCCGTGGCCGTCCCCGGGCGCGGCGAGGGCGGGGGCAGCAGCCGGCACCGGGCGGGCCCACCGCGGTGCCCACGGCGTAGGCCCCGGCGAGGACGAGCGCCAGCGCGGATCCGTAGGCGGCGAGCCTGATCGCCGTCCTCATCGGATCACGACTTGACCAGACGGGCGATGGCGGCGCTCGCCTCGGCGACCTTCCGGTCGGCCACCTCCCCGCCCTCGGCGGCGGCCTGCACGACACAGTGCTTGAGGTGCTCACCCAGGAGCCCGAGAGCCACTGCCTCCAGTGCCTTCGTGGCCGCGGCGACCTGGGTGAGGACGTCGATGCAGTACTGGTCGCTCTCGATCATCTTGGCGATGCCGCGGACCTGGCCCTCGACCCGTCGCATGCGCTTGAGGTAGTCGTCCTTGTCCTGCGTGTAGCCGCTCATGCCCACCCTCCGCTCGTTGCCGCCACGAGCATACCGGAAGGGGGTACCGGTACGACGACGTGACACCCGGAGTCGCGCGTTGCCGCGCGCTGGCCGCCGTGACCGGTTACCGTCGGTGACGCGCGCCGGCCCGGGTGCCCCCGGTCCGGGACGCGCGCCGGCGGCCGCCGCGCGGATTCCCCTCCACCCCGGCGGCCGCCGGCACCGGGTGCTTCGGTTCCCGCGGCCGATCGGTTCGGCGTGGTGAGGACCGGTTGCGTGGTCGCTCAGTGGAGGTGCGCCTGCCAGTCCGCCGGCACGCGTTCGGCGGGGCCGGGCACCGCCTGCTCGAGCGGCCGGTGCAGGGGCGGAGCGAGCGCGGGCCCGTGTTGGCCCTGCTGCGTCCGGTAGTCCCAGAACCAGTCCTCTCCCGGTTCGAAGCTGCGGACGACCGGGTGTCCTGAGGTGTGGAAATGAGCGGTGGCGTGCTGGGACGGCGACGTGTCGCAGCACCCCACGTGCCCGCACTGGGCGCATCGGCGCAGGTGCACCCACCAGCCGCCGCTCTCCTCGCACTCCGCGCAGCCCGTGCCGCTCGGCGCGACGGCCGGGTCGATCCCGTCCGGTGCGGTCATGCGCATCTCCTCCTCGGTCGCGGTCGGGCCCATCATGGACCGCGACGGGGGTTCCTGCGCGGAACCCGACGCGGTACCGTTCGCCAGTAGTCAAAGCTTTGATCGATGAGGAGTCGCGATGGCGCCGAAGCCGTTCGCATCGTCCGCGGACCTGGCCACCAAGGAGCAGACGCTCGAGGTGCTGGCCGACGGCGTGTACGCCCTCACCGCCGAGGGTGACCCCAACATCGGCGCCGTCGAGGGCGAGGACTTCGTCGTCTGCTTCGAGGCCCTCGCCACCCCGGTCGCCGCCCGCAGGTGGTTGGACCGGCTGCGCGAGCACACCGACAAGCCGGTGCGCTACCTGGTGCTCAGCCACTACCACGCGGTCCGCGTCCTTGGCGCGTCCGCCTTCGACGCCGAGGTGATCGTGGCCCATGAGAACACCCGGGCCCTGGTGGCCGAGCGGGGTCTACAGGACTGGGCCAGCGAGTTCGCGCGCATGCCACGGCTGGCCGAGGGGGCCGAGTCCGTGCCCGGCCTCACCTGGCCCACGCTCACCTTCTCCGACCGGTTGACGATCGACCTCGGCGGCGACCGGGGCGACCTCGAGCTGCGGTACTGCGGGCGCGGGCACACCGAGGGGGACATCGTGGGGTGGCTGCCGCGGGAGCGGATCCTGTTCGCCGGCGACCTCGTCGAGGCGGAGGCCGCCCTCTACACCGGCGACGCCTTCCACCGCGACTGGGTGGGTGCCACGCTCGATCGCGTGGCGGCCCTGGGCGCGGACACGTTGATCGGCGGGCGTGGTGGGGTGAGCCGTGGGCCGGATGCGGTCGAGGCGGCGATCGCCCAGACCCGGCACTTCCTGCAGGTCATGCTGAGTGAGGTCGGAGCGGTGCACCGGCGGGGCGGCTCGCTGAGGGAGGCCTTCGAACGAGCGCACGCCGCGCTGGACGAGCGGTACGGGCGATGGCCGATCTTCGAGCACTGCCTGCCCTTCGACGTCTCGCGGGTGTGGGACGAGCTCTCCGGCGTCGAGCGCCCGGTCATCTGGACCGCGGAGCGCGACCAGGAGGTCTGGGCCCAGCTCCAGTCATGACGGCTCCGGTCACGACGGCTCCGGTGGCGGTCATCGGCAACGGCCCCGTCGGGCAGACCGCCGCGCTGCTGCTCGCCCGCTGGGGCGTGCCCGTGGTGGTGCTGGACCGGCGACCCGCGCGTGACGCCGTCGGTTCCAAGGCGATCTGCCAGCAGCGCGACGTGCTCGACGTCTGGGAGGCGGTCGGCGCGGGCGCGCGGATCGCCGCCGAGGGCGTCACCTGGACCACCGCGCGCACCTTCCACCGCGACACGGAGCTGTTCAGCCACACGTTCGCCGACGCCGGCCGATCGGCCTTCCCGCCGTTCGTCAACATCTCCCAGTCGCGCACGGAGGAGATCCTCGACGAGTGCATCGCCGCCCAGCCGTTGATCGACGTGCGGTGGGCGCACCATGTCACCGCCATCGCCCCGCACGCCGACGGGGTGGCGCTGACGTGCGCCGACGGCACCACGGTGCCCGCCGGATTCGTCGTGATGTGCCCGGGAGTGCGGTCCGACGAGCTGCGGTCGCTGCTCGGGGTGACGTTCGACGGGCACTCCTTCTCCGACCGCTTCCTCATCTGCGACATCCGGGCCGACCTCCCCGGATGGGCGACCGAGCGCCGCTTCCACTTCGACCCCGAGTGGAACCCGGGCCGGCAGGTGCTGATCCACCCCTGCCCGGACTCCACCTTCCGCATCGACTGGCAGGTGCCCAGCGACTACGACCTCGATGCGGAGGTGGCCTCCGGCGCCCTGCACGAGCGGATCCGGGCGGTGATCGGGGAGCGCGACTACGAGATCGTGTGGAAGTCGGTCTACCGGTTCCACTCGCGGTGCGCCGACCGGATGCGGGTGGACAGGGTGCTGCTCGCCGGCGACGCCGCGCACCTCGTCGCGCCGTTCGGGGCCCGCGGCCTGAACTCCGGGGTGGCCGACGCGGAGAACGCCGCCTGGAAGATCGCGTTCGTCGCCCGCGGCTGGGCGAGCCACGAGCTGCTCGAGAGCTACCACCACGAGCGGCACGCCGCGGCGCGGGAGAACCTCGAGGTGACGACCGCGACCATGGACTTCCTGGTACCGCAGGACGCCGCGCAGGCTGCGCACCGTCGCGAGGTGCTGGCCCGCGCCGGGCACGACCCCGAGGCGCGGGCCCGCGTCGACTCCGGTCGGCTGGCCGAGCCGTTCTGGTACGTCGACTCGCCCCTGACCACCCCCAGCCCTCGGCGCCCTTTCGCCGGCCGGCCACCGCGCGGTGCCGTGCCTCCCGCCGCCCCGGGGACCCTGCTCCCCGACGCTCCCGTCGATGCTGTGCTCTGCGCACCGGCACGCAACGGCTCCCGTGATGCCCGAGGTGCCCTGCGTGGCGATGCGCCCGGGTGTGCAGAGCCCGGGTCGGTCCGGCTCCGGCAGGTCGCGCGCGACGGGTTCCTGCTGCTCGTGGCCCCCGGCGCCGATCTCGGTGCGGCTAGTCGGGCGGCAGCGGCGTGCCCCGCCCCGGCGCGGGTGCTGGAGCTGGCCGCGATCGACTCCACCGGCGCGCTGGCCCGGGCCCTGGATGCGCGGCCCGGCGAGGTGTGGGTCGTCCGGCCGGACGCCCACGTGGCCGCCGTGCTCGACGGCCCGACGTCCGCCACCATCGAGAGCGCGCTGCAGCGCGCGCTGGCCATCAGCACCGACCGAGAGGGGAGCGACCATGGCGTACTACCGACGGTGCGGTGAGGTGCCGCCCAAGCGCCACACCCAGTACCGCACGCCGGAGGGCGGGTTGTACTACGAGGAGCTGATGGGGGAGGAGGGCTTCTCCTCGGACTCCTCGCTGCTCTACCACCGCGCGATCCCGTCGGCGATCGTGGACGCGTCGCCCTGGGAGGCGCCGAGCACCGCGACCTCGGCGAACGCCCCGCTGCTTCCGCGGCACCTGCAGCTGCACGCGCTGTTCCCCGGCGAGGAGTGGAAGGCCACCGACGCCGTCACCGGCCGTCGGCTCGTGCTCGGCAACGCGGAGGTGCGGATCTCCTACGTCGCCGCCGGTGAGGCGTCGCCGCTGTACCGCAACGCGATCGGCGACGAGTGCGTCTACGTCGAGTCGGGCGCGGCGACCGTCGAGACCGTCTTCGGTGTGCTCGACGCCCGCCAGGGTGACTACGTGGTGCTGCCGCGGTCGACGACCCACCGGTGGATCCCCGCGGGCTCGCCGGACGGTTCGGGGGACGCCGCTCCGCTGCGGCTGTTCGTCATCGAAGCCGGGTCGCACGTCGCGCCGCCCAAGCGCTACCTGTCGCGGTTCGGCCAGCTGCTGGAGCACGCGCCGTACTGCGAGCGGGACCTGCACGGACCGGGCGAGCCACTGGCGATGGAGGGGACCGACGTCGAGGTGCTGGTCAAGCACCGCGGGTCGCGCGGGATCACCGGCACCCGCTACGTCTACCCGACTCATCCCTTCGACGTGGTCGGCTGGGACGGCTGCCTCTACCCCTACACGTTCAACGTCGCGGACTTCGAGCCGATCACCGGACGGGTGCACCAGCCGCCGCCCGTGCACCAGGTGTTCGAGGGCACCGGCTTCGTGATCTGCAACTTCGTGCCGCGCAAGGTGGACTACCACCCGCTGTCGATCCCGGTGCCCTACTACCATTCCAATGTGGACTCCGACGAGGTGATGTTCTACTGCGGCGGCAGCTACGAGGCCCGGCGCGGCTCGGGGATCGGGCAGGGCTCGATCTCGCTGCACCCCGGCGGGCACTCCCACGGTCCGCAGCCCGGGGCGTACGAGCGCAGCATCGGGGTGGAGCAGGTCGACGAGCTCGCGGTCATGGTCGACACCTTCCGCCCGCTCGAGCTCGGCGAGGGCGGGCAGGCCTGCGAGGACCAGCGCTACGCGTGGACGTGGTCGGGCCGAGGTCCCGCATGATCGGGGGCATCCCTGGCGGCATGATCGATTCGGGCTCGTGATCGACCTCCCGGGGGACACGCTGTTCGGTCCCGCGAACCTGCCGTACGGCGTCTTCTCCACGCCGTCGCGCGGGGACGGCCGGCGGCGGGTCGGTGTGGCGCTCGGCGACCAGGTGCTCGACGTCGCCCCGCTCCTCGACGGCACCGATCTCGCCCCCCTGCTCGTCGCCCCGGTGCTCAACCCGCTGCTCGCGGCGGGCCGTCGGACGTGGTGCGAGCTGCGGGCCCGGCTCACCGACCGGGTCACCGGCCCGCCCGACGCCCTCGCCCCGCACCTCGTTCCGCTGGCCGAGGTGGCGCTGCACCTGCCGATCGACGTCGGCGACTACGTCGACTTCTACGCGAACGAGCACCACGCGGCGAACGTCGGACGGATCTTCCGCCCGGGCTCCGAGCCGCTCACGCCCGAACTGGAAGCACCTGCCGATCGGCTACCACGGCCGCAGCGGGACCATCGTCGTGTCCGGCACCGACGTCGTGCGCCCGCGAGGTCAGCGTCGCGGCGCCGATCCCGACGTGGGGCCGGAGTTCGGGCCGTCGATCCGGCTGGACATCGAGGCCGAGGTCGGGTTCGTCGTCGGCGCCGGAACGGCCATGGGCGAGTCGATCGCGGTCGCCGACGTCGCCGAGCACGTGTTCGGGGTGTTCCTGCTCAACGACTGGTCCGCCCGCGACGTCCAGGCCTGGGAGTACGTGCCGCTGGGTCCGTTCCTGGGCAAGTCGTTCGCCACCTCGGTCTCGCCGTGGGTGGTGCCGCTCGACGCGCTCGAGGCGGCGCGGGTGCCCCCGCCGCCGCGCGACCCCGAGCCACTGCCCTACCTGCGCGACGTCGACGACCGCGGGCTGGACCTCGACATGGCGGTGGCCCTCAACGGCCACGTCGTCTCCCGGCCGCCGTTCGCGGCGACGTACTGGACCGCGGCGCAGCAGCTCGCGCACATGACCGTGAACGGCGCGTCGATCCGTCCCGGTGACGTCTTCGCCAGCGGCACCGTGTCCGGGCCGCGCCCCGACCAGCGAGGGTCGCTGCTCGAGCTGACGCTGGGGCGGCACCGAGCCCGTCGGCTTGCCGGACGGGACCGAGCGGACCTACCTCGAGGACGGCGACGAGGTCGTGATCACGGCCACCGCACCGGGCACGGACGGCTCGCGGATCGGTTTCGGGGAGGTCCGCGGGCGGATCCTGCCCTCGCCCGAGCAGACCTGAGGGGCGCCACCGCAGCTCATGGCGGGGGTGGTCCGGTGGTGTTCCCGACGCGCAGCGCCACGGGCAGCACGACGTCCGGGGGACGGACCCCCTCGACGAGGTCCATCGCGGCCTGGGCGGCGGTGCGCCCCTTCTCGTCGGTGGGCTGGACGACCGTGGTGAGCCGGGTGGCACCGAGCCAGGGCAGGTCGGCGCCGTCGAAGCCCGCCACGCTGACGTCCGCGGGGATCCGCAGCCCGAGTTCCGCCGCGGCCTGCAGCACGCCCGCCGCGAGCACGTCGCTCTGCGCGACCACTGCGGTCGGCCGCCGGTCGGCGGGCACGTCCAGCAGCGTGCGGCCGGCCGCGGCTCCCTCGGCCACGGCGTTGCTGGGCGTCTCGAACACGGGCACCGGGCCGAAGACGTCCTCCACGCCCTGCATCCGGTGCCGCACGTCGCGGTAGTGCGCACGCGAGCGCCGGGCGGGGTCGACCGGGCCGCGCGTGCCGTCGAGGCGCAGCGGCATGGCGACGACCTCGACCCGGCGGTGGCCGAGGTCCTGCAGGTGACGGGCGAGGTCGCGGGTTCCCCGGCGGTCGTCGATGTCGATCAGTACGACGCCGTCGACGACCGGACCCTCCACGGCCACCACCGGTACGCCGTGGGCGCGCAGTGCGTCCAGCGCCGGATCGTCCTCGAGGCCGCAGGTCGCGAAGATCGCCGCGTCGAGCGGGATCCGGGCGATCTGCTCGGCCGACGGCCGTCCGGTGTCGCCGGCGAGCAGCAGCAACCCGATGCCGTGCGGACCGAGGACCTCGGTGATCCCGTCGAGCAGCTGGACGGCGACGGGATCGCGGAACGCGTAGAGCAGCCGCTCCCCGACGACCGCCCCGATGACGCCGCTGCGACCGCGGCGCAGCGACGCCGCGAGCGGGTCGGGGCCCGCGTACCCGAGCGCCGCGGCGGCCAGCAGTACCCGCTCACGGGTGGCGGGGGCCACCCGCGGGCTGCCGGAGAACGCCAGCGACGCCGTCGAGGGGGACACCCCGGCACGCGCCGCCACGGTGGCCAGCGTCGGACGGGCGGTCACGGCCGCGACGGTAGTCCCGGGCCGGCGTCACCCGTCCTCCGGTTGAGGACGACCCGGCGGAGGCGTAGCGTCGACAGGAATCGAATCGATTCGACAAGGAGCTGTGGTGACCACGACCCGGGCGGTGCCCACCCCGGAGACCCTGCGCGCGCGGACTGCGGTGGTCGTCGCGTTCGGGTTGAACGGGCTGGCGTTCGCCTCGTTCATCTCGCGGATGCCGGCCGTACGCGACACGCTCGGCATCTCGTCGGCCCAGCTCGGCCTGCTGCTGCTCTGCCTGGCCGGGGGCGCGGTGACGGGGCTCCCGCTCTCGGGTCCGATCGTGGCGCGGTTCGGCCCGGCTCGGGGTGTGCTGCTCGGGGCGTTCTCCGTCGCCGTCGGCCTGGCGTTGCTGGTCACCGGCCTGCTCACCGGCCTCGTCGCCGCGGCCGCCGTGGGGATGGCGCTCAACGGGCTGGGCAGCGGGGTCTGGGACGTCGCGATGAACGTCGAGGGCGCCGACGTCGAGCGCCGGCTGGGCCGCTCGCTGATGCCCCGGCTGCATGCGGCGTTCAGCCTCGGCTCGGTCGCCGGGGCGGCGCTCGGCGCGGCGTCGGCCGCGACCGGGGTGCCGCTCGCGGTGCAGGTGGCGGCCATCGCCGCCGCCGTCCCGGTGATCGCGATCCTGGCGGTCCGCCGCTTCGTCGCCCGGGTCGAGATCGCCCGCGACGAGCGGGCGGGCAGTGGCGTCCTCCGGGCCTGGCGCGAGCCCCGCACCCTGCTGATCGGACTCCTCGTGCTGGGGTTCGCGTTCACCGAGGGCTCGGCGAACGACTGGATCGCCGTCGCCTTCGTCGACGGCTACGGCGCGAGCGAGACCGTCGGTGCCATCGCGTTCGGGTTCTTCGTCAGCGCGATGACGGTCGGGCGACTGTTCGGGGGAGCCGTACTCGAACGCTTCGGCCGTGTGACGACCCTGCGGTGCACCGCGGCGGTCGCGCTCGTCGGGCTGCTCATGGTGCTGTTGGGTGGTTCGGCATCCGTGGCGCTCGTCGGCGCCCTCCTGTGGGGGATCGGGGCCTCGATGGGCTTCCCGGTCGGCATGAGCGCGGCTGCCGACGACCCGGCCCGGGCGGCGGCCCGCGTCTCGGTGGTCAGCTCCATCGGCTACACGGCGTTCCTGGCCGGGCCACCGCTGATCGGGTTCCTCGCCGAGGAGGCCGGGATCCTGCTGGCGCTGTTCGTCGTGCTCGGGGCGCTGGTGCTGGGGTTGTCGGCCTCCGGCGCGACCCGCCCGCTGACCCCGTCCGGTCGGGACCGGCCGGACGACTGATCCGCCGGTCGCGTGCCCACATGGTGATCGGTGTTCGGGGACGTGGAGCCGCATCACGCACGGCTTCCGGTCCCGCACCGCTGACCATGGCCCTTGTGATCGGTAATGGGGGACGCGGAGCCGGGTCGCACCCGCTGGGGTTCCTCATCGTGGAACTCTTGAGCGGTGGTCATCGCGAGTGCTTGACGCGAACCCGCAACCGAGGACGATCAGGCCGTGCCCGATCTCTTCATCGACGGAGCGTGGACCGCAGGGTCCGGTGGCGCCACCGCCGAGGTGCTCAACCCGTTCGACGCGAGCGTGGCGCGCACGGTCGACCAGGCCGGCCCCGAGGATGTGGAACGCGCGGTGGTGGCGGCCCGCACGGCCTTCGACACGGGCCCGTGGCGTCGCGCCCCGGCGGCCGACCGCGGGGCGCTGCTGCACCGCGTCGCCGACCTGCTGGTCCGCGACAAGGAGTCGATCGCCCGCACCGAGACCCTCGACACCGGCAAGACGCTCGTCGAGAGCCGCATCGACGTCGACGACGTGACGGCGGTGTTCCGCTACTACGCCGACATGGCCGACAAGGACGCCGGGCGCATCGTCGACACCGGGCAGCCGCACGTGGTCAGCCGCGTGGTGCACGAGCCGGTCGGCGTCTGCGTGCTGATCACCCCCTGGAACTACCCGCTGCTGCAGCTCTCGTGGAAGGTCGCGCCCGCCCTGGCCGCCGGCAACACCGTGGTGATCAAGCCGAGCGAGGTCACACCGCTGTCCAGCGTGCTGCTGGTGGGCCTGATCGAGGAGGCCGGGGCGCCGCCGGGAGTGGTCAACATCCTGCTCGGCGACGGCCGCTCCGTCGGTGCGCCACTCACCGCGCACCCCGAGGTGGACATGGTGAGCTTCACCGGCGGGCTGGCCACCGGCCAGGCGATCATCCACGCCTCGGCGGCCACCGTGAAGCGGGTGGCCGTGGAGCTCGGTGGCAAGAACCCGAACATCGTCTTCGCCGACACCGACTTCGAGACCGCCGTCGACTACGCCCTCACCGCCGTGTTCCTGCACTCCGGACAGGTCTGCTCGGCCGGCGCGCGCCTGATCGTCGAGGACACGGTGCACGACGATCTCGTCGCGGAGATCGGCCGGCGCGCCGACATGATCCGGCTGGGCAACGGGTTCGACGAGGGCAGCGAGTCCGGCCCGCTCGTCTCCGCGGCGCACCGGGCCAAGATCGAGGACTTCGTGGCGTCGGCGCTGGCCGACGGCGCGCGCCTGGTCGCCGGCGGCCGTCGCCCCGAGGACCCTGAGCTGCAGAAGGGCTACTTCTACCGGCCCACGCTGCTCGCCGACGTGAGCCGGGACATGCGGGTGATCCGCGAGGAGACCTTCGGGCCGATCCTCACCGTCGAGCGGTTCACCACCGAGGACGAGGCGATCGCGCTGGGCAACGACACCGAGTACGGCCTCGCCGGCGCGGTCTGGACGGCCGACATGGGCCGCGCGCAGCGCGTGGCTGGCGCGCTGCGGCACGGCACGGTGTGGATCAACGACTACCACCCGTACGTCCCCGCGGCGGAGTGGGGCGGGATGAAGGCGTCCGGCAACGGTCGCGAGCTGGGCCCGACGGGTCTGGCCGAGTACCAGGAGCACAAGCACGTCTGGCACAACACCGCGCCGAAGCCGATGCGGTGGTTCGCGGGCTGATCGATCGATCCACCACGGAGGCGACCCATGACAGCAGGTCAGAACCAGGACAGCGACGACCTCGCGGAATTCGGCTACAGCCAGACACTGGATCGCAGCATCGGCAAGTTCGCCAGCTTCGCGGCGGGGGTCAGCTACATCTCGATCCTCACCGGCACGTTCCAGCTCTTCTACTTCGGCTTCGGCACGGGCGGGCCGGCGTACTGGTGGTCGTGGCCGCTGGTCTTCGCCGGTCAGTTCATGGTGGCGCTCTCGTTCGCCGAGCTGGCCGGGCGCTATCCGGTGGCGGGTTCGGTCTACAACTGGTCGAAGCGGCTCGGCAGCCCTCCCACAGCGTGGCTGGCGGGGTGGATGATGCTGACGGCCTCGATCGTCACGATCTCCGCGGTCGTCCTGGCCTACCAGTTGGTGCTGCCGCAGATCTGGTCCGGGTTCCAGATCGTCGGCAGCGCCGCGGAGCCGGCAGACGCGGCCGCGAACGCCGCGATCCTCGGCGGCGCGCTGATCGTCTTCACCACAGTGATCAACGCCATCGGGGTCAAGCTGATGGCGCGGATCAACAGTGCCGGGGTGTTCATCGAGCTGGTCGCGGCCGTGCTGATCATCGTGCTGCTGGCGTTCAACATCGTGAACCCGCCGTCGGTGCTGTTCGACACCGCGGGCTTCGGCGAGGGATACAGCATGGGCTACTTCGGTGCCTTCCTCGTCGCCGCGCTCGCCTCCGCCTACGTCATGTACGGCTTCGACACCGCGAGCTCCCTCGGCGAGGAGACCGTCGACCCGAGGCGCACCGCCCCCACGGCGATCCTGCGCGCGGTGATCGCGTCGTTCGTGATCGGTGGGCTGATCCTGCTGCTGCTGATCCTCGCTGCGCCCGATCTGAGCGACCCGGCGATCGGCACGAAGGCCGGCGGCGGCCAGCTGATCCTGCTGCAGGTGCTCGGTGGCCCGGTCGGCACGGTCTTCCTCCTCTCCATCGCGATCGCGATCACCGTCTGCGCTCTCGCGGTGCATACGGCGGCGATCCGGCTCATGTTCGCCATGGCCCGGGACAACGCGCTGCCGGCCGGGGCAGTGCTGGCGAAGATCGACCCGGTGCGGAAGACGCCGGTCATCCCGTCGGTCCTCATCGGGGTGCTCGCGTTGATCATCCTGGTGGTGAACGTCGGTTCGCCGGAGGTCTTCACGGCGGTCACCAGCGTCGCCATCATCATGATCTACATCGCGTACCTCCTCGTCACGGTGCCGATGCTGCGCAGGCGGCTGCGCGGCGAGTGGCCGGCACCGGACGCGACCGGCCAGCGCTACTTCTCCCTCGGCAAGCTCGGCCTCCCGATCAACATCCTCGCGGTCGTGTGGGGCATCGCGATGGCCATCAACCTCGCCTGGCCCCGCGAGGCGGTGTACGGGGCCGGCTGGCTGGCCTGGAGCGCGTTCATCTTCATCGGGGCCATCATCGCGCTCGGTATGGCCTGGTACCTGGTCCGTGGTCGCCACCACGTCGGCACGCTGCCCGACCACATGGCGAAGAACCTGGAGGAGGCACCGTGACCGAGCTCGGAGCCTTCGACTACGTCGTCGTCGGCGGGGGGTCGTCGGGGTGCGCGCTGGCGGCCCGGCTCTCGGAGGACCCGTCGGTCACGGTGTGCCTGCTCGAGGCCGGCCCGTCGGACGTCGACGACCCCGCGATCCTGAAGCTCACCGACTGGATGGCGCTGCTGGACTCCGGCTACGACTGGGACTACCCGGTGGAGCCGCAGGAGCGCGGCAACAGCTTCCTGCGGCACGCGCGCGCGAAGGTGCTCGGCGGCTGCTCGTCGCACAACTCGTGCATCGCGTTCTGGACCCCGCGCGAGGACCTCGACGAGTGGGCCGCGGACGGGTGCGACGGCTGGACCGCCGACGAGTGCTGGCCACTGATCGCGCGGCTGGAGACCAACGACGGGCCCTGGTCGGGGCACGGCCGGTCCGGTCCGGTCCGGCTCATGCAGATCGACCCGGACGACCCGTGCGGCGTCGCCGTGCTGGAGGCCGCGGCCGGTGTGGGTCTGCCGACGGTGCGGTTCAACGAGGGCGAGACGGTCTGCGAGGGCGCCGGGTTCTTCCAGGTCAACCGGGAAGCCGACGGCACCCGCGCGTCGTCGTCGCACGCCTACCTGCACCCGATCATGGACACCCGCCCCAACCTCGAGGTCCGCACCGGTTCGTGGGCGTCCCGGGTGCTGTTCGACGGCGACGGCGACACCGGCGGTCGGCGCGCCGTCGGGGTCGAGTACCAGCAGGACATCGGGCCCGGCCGCGTGACGGTCGGTGCCCGCCGCGAGGTCGTGCTGTGCGCGGGCGCCGTCGACACCCCGAAGCTGCTCATGCTCTCCGGGATCGGGCCCGCGGAGCACCTGCGCGAGATCGGGCTCGACGTGCGGGTGGACGCGCCCGGGGTCGGCGAGAACCTCGACGACCACGTGGAGGGCCTGGTGATGTGGGAGGCCGCGCGGCCGATGGTCACCCGCTCCACGCAGTGGTGGGAGATCGGGATCTTCACCCGCACCCGGCCCGGCCTGGACCGGCCGGACCTGATGATGCACTACGGCTCGGTCCCGTTCGACCTCAACACCGTCCGATGGGGCTACCCGACCACCGACAACGGCTTCTGCCTCACGCCGAACGTCACGCGCGGGCGGTCGCGGGGCACGGTGCGGCTCCGGTCACTCGACTTCCGGGACCGGCCGCGGGTGGACCCGCGGTACTTCACCGATCCCGAGGGTCACGACATGGCCGTGATGCTGCACGGCGTGCATCTCGCCCGGCGGATCGGCGAGCAGCCCGCGTTGAAGGAATGGATCGCGAAGGAGCTCGCGCCGGGCCCCGCCGCGGTGACCGACGACGAGATCGTCGACTACATCACGAGGACCCACAACACCGTCTACCACCCGGCGTGCACGGCGAAGATGGGCCCGGGCTCGGACCCGATGGCGGTGGTCGATCCGCAGCTGCGCGTGCGCGGGGTGGACGGGCTGCGGGTGGCGGACGCGTCGATCCTGCCGTTCCTGCCGGCGATCAACCCGAACATCACCTGCATGATGGTCGGCGAGAAGGCGGCGGACCTGATCCGCGGGTGAGGAGGCCCGCGCTCACTGGTAGCTGACGAACACGGGCGGCGTCGGCCCGATCACCACCGTCTCCGCGGGGGTGAAGGTCGGTGTGTCCTCGTCGACGAAGTTCTTCCAGCCCCACCACACTCCGGCCGGCTCGGCCTGGTGCAGCACGTTCCACGTCGCGAACTTGAGGTCCGGGGTGCCGAAGCCGTCGGCGTGGATGACGACGGCGAGTTCGTCGCGGGAGGTGTCCAGCCGCTCCCGACCGACGATCATGCTGGTCCGGAACTGGTGCAGCATCAGCACCTTCTGCGGGAGCGCCCGGTCGCGGGTGAGGTCGGCGAGCCAGGTGGCCACCGAGTTGACCTCGTCCACGCCCACCGAGCCGATCTGGGCGAGGTGGCGCTGGCCGGGGCCGAGCCGCCACTCGGGGTCCAGGGCCAGGCCCACGTGCGGCTGGGCGAGCAGCTCCTCGTAGCGCCGGGCCTGGGTGAGGAAGTCCGTGCGCCCGGGCTGCAGGTCGAGCAGGACGTAGACGCCGGCCTGTCGAGCCGCGTCGACCCAGGGCCGCAGGACGTCGACCGCGGCCTCGGCGGAGTAGTCGCCGTCGGGGCCCGGAGCGCTGTCGGCGACCGTGCTGATCATCTCGAACGCCGGCACGACCGGCTCGTCCACGACGGGCTGGTACGCCGCGGCCAGTGCCTGGGCGCGAGCCACTGACCCCGCGATGTCCTGCTCGCCGAGCACGCCGAGCGCGGGCACGCCGGGGTGACCGTAGAGGGCGACCAGGCGCCGTCCCGGGAACAGCACCTGGCCCCCGCCGGGCAGCTCGACGCCGGCCTCGGCGACCGCCAGCCGCCCGTCCAGCACGTCGGGGGTGCCGAAGCCCGTCCCGAGCGCGAGGACCTGGTCACCGCGCGGGGCCCGCTCGGTGTCGAGTCGCGGATCGGCGCCGGGCACCACGTCCACCACGGCGCCCGAGGCCCGCGCGGTGGTGGTGGCGGCGAGTTGGCCGGGAGAGTCCTGGGCCAGTACCAGCACGGACGGTCGCGGCGGCAGGGCGGTGACGGCCGGCAGGGCCTTCTCCTCGGCGACCACCTCGGGTCGGGCCCCCTCGGGAATCGCAGCGGCCCACCGTGCGGCGGCGTCGCCGACGGTCAGCACGGTGCCCGCACCGAGGCGGCCCAGTTCGGCGGCCAGACCGGCGGGATCACCCTCGGGCGGGGTCGGCAGCAGCGGGGCACCGAGTCGCTCCGCCGCGGCCGCTGCCGCGACGAGTGCGGCGGTGTCGTCCGCCGCCGCGAGCACCACCACGGGCGCCGAGGCGTACAGCGCCGCGCTGGTGCCGACGGCGAGGGCAGCCGGATCCTCGACCCCGAGCACCGTGGTGGACGTCGCAGGCACCGCCGGCTGAGCCACGAGCGGGCCCGGCGCGGCGGACGGCGCAGCACAGCCGGCGAGCAGGACCCCGGCGGTCAGGCCGAGCGCGGCGCGGCGTCGGCGCCGTCGGTCGTGCTGTCTCCGCGCCCCCATCGGTCCGAACGGTAGGTCATCGCCCCCGTTGCGCGGCGCCCGGGCAGGATGCATGGGTGGGCGACATCGCGGCGTTCCTCAGGGCGTACCCGCCCTTCGACGCGCTCGACGACGAGGAGCTGACGGCGTTGGAGGCCGTGGCCGAGCCCGAGGAGTACCCCACCCGCACGGTCATCCTCGCCCAGGGCGACTCCCCACCGGCCCACGTCCGGATGATCCGCAGCGGCGGTGTCGAGATCGTCCACGACGGGAGGGTGCTCGACCTGCTCGATCCCGGTGAGCTGTTCGGGCACGCCGCGATGCTCGCCGGGCTGCCGCTGGGCTTCACGGCGGTCGCGCGGGGTGACGTCGTGTGCCTGCGGCTGCCGGCCGAGGCGGTCCGCCCGTTCCTCGCCCGCCCGGCCGGCCTGCGCTACGTGGCGCGCTCCCTCCTGCCGTCCACCGGACCGGCCCCGGTCGGCGCGGGACCGCAGCCGGCGCAGCGCGCGGCCCGGGACCTGCTGCGCGGGCCGCCCTGCACCGCACGGGCCGACCTGCCGATCCGGGAGGCCGCCCGGCAGATGACGGCCTGCGGGGCCTCGTCCGTGGTGGTCCCGCTGCCGGCCGGCGGGGTCGGCATCCTCACCGATCGCGACCTGCGCCGGGTGATCGCCGACGGAGTCGACACGTCGGCGCCGGTGCGCGTCGCGATGACCGCGCCCGCCTGGACGACGGCCGCGGACCGGCTCGGCGGCGAGGTGCTGCTCGACATGCTCGACCGCGACGTCCACCACGTGCCGGTGCTCGCTCCCACCGGCGAGGTCCTCGGTGTGCTCACCGACGGCGACGTGGCCGCCACCACCACCCGCAGCAGCTTCGGGATGCGGGCCTCGATCGCCAGGGCAGGGTCCGTCCAGGAGATCGTCACCGCCGCCGCGGAGCTGACGCCGACGATGATCGCGCTGCACGACGCCCGGGTGGCGGCGACCGACATCGCCGGCATCCGCTCCGTGGTGGTCGACGCGCTGACCCGGCGGCTGATCGAGCTGGTCGCGCCCGGGCCGCCGCCACGGGCCATCACCTGGCTGGCGCTGGGCAGCGTGGCTCGGCGCGAGGCCGTCCCGTCGTCCGATGTGGACAGCGCTCTGGTCTGGGCCGGTGCGGAGCGCGGCGGTGACGCGGCCGACCATGCGCGGGAGCTGGCCCGGCGGGTGCTCGAGGGGCTCGCGGCGTCCGGCTTCCGGGCCGACGCGAACGGGGCGGTGGCGACGAACCCCCTCTTCGCGCGGTCCTACGAGGCCTGGGCCGCCGTCGCCCGGAGCTGGCTGTCCGACCCGACCCAGGAGCGGGCGCCGATCCTCGTCTCGCTGGTGGTGGACGCCCGTCCGGTGTGGGGCGGGCGGGCGGGCCCCGCGGTCTCCGACGTCTTCCGCGACACCCGCCGGCACCCGGACCTGCTGCGGCTGCTCGGCCGCTACGCCCTGGCCCACCGCCCACCCACCGGCTTCCTGCACGACATGGTCGTGGAGTTCTCGGGGCGCCGGCGGGGTCGGCTGGACCTCAAGCGCGGAGGACTCGTGCCGATCGTCGACCTGGCCCGGTGGGCGGGGATGGCGGCCGGGGTCACCAGCGCCTCGACCCCCGACCGGCTCCGCGCGGCCGCGGCCGCCGGGACGCTCGACGCCGGCTCGGCGGCCACGCTGGAGGAGGCCTTCCACCTCGTTCTCGGGTTGCGGCTGGGCCATCAGGTGGAGCAGCTGCGGGCCGGCGAACCTCCCGACGACCTGGTGCCCCTGCGCGACCTCACCCCGGTGACGCGGGTCTCGCTGCGGGAGGCCTTCCGCGCGGTGGCGTCGGTGCAGCGACGGATCACGGCGGAGCTGGAGCTCGGGGTGCGGTGACGGTCAGCCGACCGGCTTGAGGGGGTCGTGCCCCAGCGACATGAGCTGGTGCCGCCACGCCGACTGCCCCGCGGTCGGCTCCAGGTCGGCCCGCCGCTGCTGGTGCACCCGAGCGACGACCCGACGCATGACCTGCTCGTCCTCGGGCACGAGGTCACTCCGGCGCTTGCCCAGGATGGCCAGCACCTCACGGCCGGTGAGCGTCCCGGCCTGGTCGGGCAGCTCCTCGGCGTCCTCGGCGGCCGACCGCGTCCGCAGCCAGTCACCCAGCTCGCGCGAGGTCATGTTCACCACGCGGTGGAAGTCGTCCCAGAGTTCGTCGTCGACGGCCATGGGTCCGGCTACCCGGACCCGCCGCGGCGCTAACCCGGCCGGTCCGGGCCCCGGACCGGACGGATTGGGCGATGAACACCCGGGTAGATCGCACCAGTCAGAACGTCGATCGAGAGGACGACATGGTTGCCTTCGGCTACACCCTGATGTGCGAGCAGCGCGGGCCGCGCGCGCTCGTCGGCGACGCCATCGCTGCGGAGAACGCGGGCTTCGACTTCGCCGTGATCAGCGACCACTACTTCCCGTGGCTCGACGCCCAGGGCCACTCCCCGAACGCCTGGCCCGTCCTCGGCGCGGTCGCCTCGGCCACCGAGCGGCTGCCACTGATGACCTACGTGACCTGCCCGACGATGCGCTACCACCCGACGGTGGTCGCGCAGAAGGCGGCAACCGTGGCGCTGCTGGCCGGCGGCGGTCGTTTCGTCCTCGGCCTGGGCGCGGGGGAGAACCTCAACGAGCACGTCGTCGGCCGCGCCTGGCCGCCCGCCAACGTCCGGCACGAGATGCTGTCGGAGGCGGTCGAGATCATCGGCGAGCTGTTCGCGGGCGGCTACGTGAACGTCAACGGACAGCACTACCGCGTCGACTCGGCGAAGCTGTGGGACCGGCCCGCGGAGGGCGTGCCGATCGCGGTGGCGGTGTCCGGATCCCAGTCGGTCGAGCGGTTCGCGCCGGTGGTCGACGCCATGGTGGCCACCGACCCGCTGGAGGAGCTGGTGGCGGGTTTCGACGCCGCGGCGGGCGCCGACCTGCCCAAGATCGGGCAGCAGCCGATCAGCTGGGGCCCCGATCGCGATGCGGCGGTGGCCAGGGCGCACGAGCAGTTCCGCTGGTTCGCCGGTGGGTGGAAGGTCAACGCCGAGCTGCCCGGCACCGCCGCGTTCGCCGCGGCGAGCCAGTTCGTCACCCCCGACGACGTCGCCGCGGCGTTCTCCTGCGGCCCGGACGTGGCCGCCCACGTCGAGGCGGTGCGCCCGTTCGTCGACGCCGGGTTCACCCACGTCGCGCTGGTGCAGGTCGGCGGGGACACCCAGCCCGACTTCGTCGCCTTCGCCGAGCGGGAGCTCCTGTCCGCACTGCGCGAGGAGTACGGCAAGACCGAGGAGGCCCGGATCCGGGTGCGCTGACCGCGGCGCCGACAGACACGTGAGCGGGGTCTGAACCCCGCTCACGTGTCCCTCGCGGGCTGGACCGGGAGTCAGTCGGCGGCCGCGGTGAGCGCGTCGGGGAGCACGCGGGCGGCCTCGGCCAGGCTCGGGCCGTACCAGGTGAGCAAGCGCCCGCTGACCAGCGCTGCGGGCACCTCAGGGAACGCCTCCGGCCCGTCGTCGGCCGTGAAGCGGTACGGCTCGTCGGGCAGCACCACGAGGTCGTGCTCGGGAAGCGCGGAAGGGTCGAACCGCGGGTAGCGCTCGGGGTCGTCGGCCAGCACGTTGTCGACGCCCAGTCGTTCGAGCACCGCGCCGGTGAAGGTGTCGCGCCCGACCGCCATCCAGGGCTTCCGCCAGATCGGCACCACCGCGCGCCGGCGCCGCGGCGGGACCGCGAGCGCCGCCCAGGCCGCCGTGGCCTCGTCGAGCCAGCGCGGTCGAGCGAGACGGCAGGCCGCGAGCATCCGGTCCAGCGAGGCGAGCGCGCCGTCGAGCGTGCGGACGTCGGTGACGTACACGGCGATCCCGGCTCCGCGCAGCGCATCGAGATCCGGGAGCCGGTTCTCCTCCTGGTTCGCGACGACGAGGTCGGGGGCCAGCTCGACGATCCCGTCGACGTCCGGGTTCTTGGTGCCACCGATCCGGGCGACGTCGAGGTCGGCCGGGTGGCTGCACCAGTCGGTGGCCCCGACGAGCAGGCCGGGCGCGGTCAGCGCGATCGCCTCCGTGAGTGACGGCACGATCGACACGACCCGCCCGACGCCGGCAGGCACCGCAACGGTGCTCCCCTCGTCGTCGACGGTCACCACCGCTCCTCCGTTGCAGGAAAGCCACTTTCATGCACTCTCGTTGCAGGAAAGTGGCTTTCCTGCGAGCCGGGCGCGACCACGAGCCGCTACATGTTCCTGCGGTACTGGCCGCCCACCTCGAAGAACGCCTCGGTCAGCTGGCCGAGGCTGCACACGCGCGCGGCCCTCATCAGCTCGTCGAACACGTTGCCCTCGCCGGTGGCCACCTCCTGCAGGCGTCGGATCGCGACCTCGGCCTCGTCGGCGTGGCGGCGTTGGAAGTCGGCGAGCCGGGTGAGCTGGCTCTGCTTCTCCTCCTCGGTGGCGCGGGCCAGCTCGATCTCCTGCGGCGTCGCATCCGAGTCGGGTCGGGTGAAGGTGTTCACGCCGACGATCGGCAGCGACCCGTCGTGCTTGCGGTGCTCGTAGAGCATCGACTCGTCCTGGATCCGGCCGCGCTGGTAGCCCGTCTCCATCGCGCCCAGCACCCCGCCCCGCTCGGAGATGCGGTCGAACTCGTCGAGCACGGCCTGCTCGACGAGGTCGGTCAGCTCCTCGACCACGAACGAGCCCTGCAGCGGGTTCTCGTTCATCGAGAGGCCCCACTCCCGGTTGATGATCAGCTGGATCGCCATGGCGCGGCGCACCGACGCCTCGCTCGGGGTGGTGACGGCCTCGTCGTAGGCGTTGGTGTGCAGTGAGCTCGCGTTGTCGTAGAGCGCGCAGAGCGCCTGCAGCGTGGTGCGGATGTCGTTGAAGTCCATCTCCTGGGCGTGCAGCGACCGGCCGGAGGTCTGCACGTGGTACTTGAGCTTCTGGGACCGCTCGCCCGCGCCGTAGCGGTCGCGCATGGCGATCGCCCAGATCCGCCGGGCCACCCGCCCGATGACCGTGTACTCGGCGTCCATGCCGTTGGAGAAGAAGAACGACAGGTTGGGCGCGAAGTCGTCGATGTCCATTCCACGGGCGAGGTAGCTCTCGACGAAGGTGAAGCCGTTGGCGAGGGTGAACGCGAGCTGGCTGATGGGGTTCGCCCCGGCCTCGGCGATGTGATAGCCGGAGATCGACACGGAGTAGAAGTTGCGCACGCGGTGCGCGATGAACCACTCCTGGATGTCGGCCATCATCCGCAGCGAGAACTCGGTGGAGAAGATGCAGGTGTTCTGGCCCTGGTCCTCCTTGAGGATGTCGGCCTGCACCGTGCCGCGCACGTTCGCCAGCGCGAAGGCGGCGATCCGGTCCCGCTCCTCCGCGTCGGGCTCGCGGCCGTGCTCGTCGGCGAACCTGTCGACCTGCTGGTCGATCGCGGTGTTGAGGTAGTAGGCGAGGATCGTCGGCGCCGGCCCGTTGATCGTCATCGACACCGAGGTGGTCGGCGAGCACAGGTCGAAGCCGTCGTAGAGCACCTCCATGTCCTCGAGCGTCGCGATCGAGACCCCGGACGTGCCGACCTTGCCGTACACGTCCGGCCGGGTGCCGGGATCGCGGCCGTAGAGGGTGACCGAGTCGAACGCCGTGGACAGGCGTTTGGCGGCCGAGTGCGCGGACAGCACCCGGAAGCGGCGGTTGGTGCGGAACGCGTCGCCCTCGCCGGCGAACATCCGCGCCGGGTCCTCGCCCTCGCGCTTGAATGCGAACACCCCGGCGGTGAACGGGAACCGGCCCGGCAGGTTCTCCCGGCGCAGGAACCGCAGCAGCTCCGCGTCCTCGGTGTGCCGCGGAAGCGACACCCGGCGGATCTGGCTACCCGACAGCGTCTCGCGGGTCAGCTCGGTGTGGATCTCCTCGATCGCGAACGGTCACCACCAGCTCATCGCCGGAGTAGTCGCGAACGGTCTGCGGCCACTCGGCGAGCAGCGCGGCCGACGTCGCCGGCAGCGCCTTCTCGGCGACCTCCAGCACCCCGGCCAGGCCGCCGGGGTCGACGCCGGCGGCGTCCAGGACCTCCCGGGCGGTGCACAGGTGCTGCCGGCGGCGCGCCGCGTCGACGTGCGCCGCGGTGTCGGCGTGGTAGCGCCGGACCACCTCGGCGACGTCGGCGAGGTACCGCGTGCGCTGCGGTGGGATGACCGCTGCGTGCTCGGAGGAGGTTCGCCGTTCGGTGCGCGGGATCCGGCCCTCGCCCAGCACGAGCCCGCTCTCGCGCAGCAGGCCGACGAGGTGCTGGTAGAGCGCGGTCACGCCGAGGTCGTTGAACGTGGCGGCGCTGGTGCCGAAGACCGGCATGTCCTCCCAGGAGGCACCGAACTCCTCGCGGTTGCGCACCAGCTGCCGGCCGACGTCGCGGCGGGCGTCCTCGCCGCCGCGGCGCTCGAACTTGTTGATCGCGACGACGTCGGCGAAGTCCAGCATGTCGATCTTCTCCAGCTGGGACGCGGCGCCGAACTCGGGCGTCATCACGTACACGGAGCGGTCGACGAACGGGACGATGCCGGCGTCGCCCTGTCCGATGCCCGGGGTCTCGACGATCACCAGGTCGAAGCCCGCGAGCCGGAGCACGGCGATCGCGTCCTCGAGCCGTTCCGGCAGACTCCCCTCGGCGCCCCGAGTGGCCATCGAGCGGAAGAAGACCTGGTCCCCGTGCAGGGCGTTCATCCGGATCCGGTCGCCCAGCAGCGCACCACCGCCCCGGCGCCGACTCGGGTCCACGGCGAGCACGGCGATGCGGAGCTTGTCCTCCTGGTCGACGCGGAAGCGCCGCACCAGCTCGTCGGTCAGTGACGACTTCCCGGACCCGCCGGTGCCGGTGATGCCGAGCACCGGGACGGGGCGGGCCGGCGTGCGATCACGGACCGCATCGGGCAGCCGGCCGGCCTCGGCGAGGGTGAGCACGCGCGCGAGGGTGGCGTGCTCCCCGGTGTGGAGCCCGTCGTAGGAGGCGGGTGGTGCGCCCGCCAGGTCGACGTCGCACTCGCGGATCATCAGGTTGATCATCCCCGGCAGGCCGAGCCGCTGGCCGTCCTCGGGGGAGAAGATCCGGGCGACCCCGCGGGAGTGCAGGAGCGCGATCTCGGCCGGGACGATCACGCCCCCGCCGCCGCCGTACACCTTGACGTGGCCGGCGCCGCGCTCGCGCAGCAGCTCGACGAGGTAGGTGAAGTACTCGATGTGGCCGCCCTGGTAGGAGCTGATGGCCACGCCCTGGGCGTCCTCCTGCACGACGGCGGCGACGACCTCGTCGACGGACCGGTTGTGCCCCAGGTGCACGACCTCCGCGCCCTGGCGCTGCAGGATGCGGCGCATGATGTTGATGGCCGCGTCGTGGCCGTCGAACAGGCTGGCCGCGGTGACGAACCGGACCGGGTGCGCGGGTACGTGGAGCTCGCTCGATGGTTGCTCGGCCATGCCCGGTCCTCCTGCGCGCCCTCGTATCGTCATCGACGGGCGGGCGACCCCGCCGACCCACTTAGTTTGGCATCCGAGTATCGGACGTTCAAGCTGTCGCCCGTCGAGAACGAACCTGTAGTGATCAACGGCCCTGTGGATCACCACAACGTCGTTCTCGACGGGCCGGGGAGGCGCGACGGCTGAAGTCAGGCCGCTCGCTGCAGCGGCGACAGCCCGGCCGTCTCGACCGCCGTGATCCCGACCACCGGTGGGTCGGGGTCGACCGTGACACCACCGACGTGGTGCGACCGCTGCGTCCAGCGAGCAAGCACCGGCGTAAGGCCGCCAAGCGCCGCCAGCACCCCGCCGGCCACCGCGATCGCCCCCGCCGCCATGTCCGGAGCGATCAGGACCAGGACGAATGCCGTGGCGGGCCACCAGAGCAGCGCGCGGAGGGGAGCGGGGATCGTCCATTCCCGTTCTTGTGACGCCACGAGCGGGTTCTACCCGGTCCCGGCCGCGGCCATGCGGTCAACTCGGCGCCCGGGACGATCGGGCCGCTACCGTCCACACGTGGACCATGCCGCCGCGCTCGTCGAGCAGAACCGCATGCTGGTGGAGATCGTCCGGGACGCCGACCCGGCCACACCGGTGCCGACGTGTCCGGGCTGGACGCTGCGCCAGCTCGCGGTGCACGTCGGTCGCGGGGACCGGTGGGCGGCCGCGATGGTGCGCGATCGCGCCGACACCGTTCTCGACATGCACGCGGTCCCCGACGGCGCGCCACCGCCCGACGCGGGGCCCGCTGCCGACTGGTTGGCCGACGGCCCCCGGATGCTGGCCGACGCGATCAGCTCGACCGGACCCGACACGCCCGTGTGGACGTTCACCGGACCGGAGCCGGCGTCGTGGTGGATGCGGCGGCGGTTGCACGAGTCGGTCGTGCACCGTGCCGACGCCGCCCTCGCACTGGGCCTGCCGTACGCCCTCGATCCGCAGGTCGCGGCGGACGGGGTGTCGGAACGCCTGACGCTGCTGGCGGCCCTCCCGGCCGCTCGGGGCCCCGTCCCGCTCGACGACGGCACCACGATGCACCTGCACGCCACGGACGACGGGCTCGGCGAGGCCGGCGAGTGGATGGTCCGTGGCCGCGACAGCGGAATCTCCTGGGAGCACGGCCACGGGAAGGGCACCGTCGCCGTCCGCGGCCGGGCCGCCGACCTGCTGCTGGCCGACATGCGCCGGATCCCGGTGGACGACCGGATCCAGGTGCTGGGCGACGCGTCGGTCTGGCGGACGTGGCGGGACCGCGCAACCTTCTAGAGGCAGAGCTTCTCGAGGCAGACGGCTGAGAGGCAGGCGGACCTCAGGTGAGCTCGACCCGCGCCCGCTCGACGAGCGACGCCGCCGACTGCGGCTGCTCGAACACCACGTCCGCGCGCCGGCCGTCGAGGTCGAGAGTGGCGATCGTGTTGCCGAAGAACGGGCCGGCGACCCGCTCCCAGGTCACCGGCTTGGGGGGAGCCCCGAGGCGGGTGGCCCACCGCTCGGCGAGGTAGCGGGCCGCCCGTGACCAGCTCGCCCGGAACCCGGGCCGGATGTACCAGTCCATCTTGTTGTGCACCGGCGAGCAGGTGAGCTGGTGGACCCGGGCCGCCGGGGCGGACGGCAGCTCGGCCCGCGCCGCGTAGCTGTGGTGCACGTCGCCGGACAGCACGCTGACGGTGAAGGGCCCGCTCTCGGCCGCCCGGCCGATCATCGCGGTCAGCCGGTCGAACGACGTGCCGGAACGCCGACCAGTGCTCCAGGTCGGCCGCCTGGCGGATGGTCTCGCCGAGCCGGCCCCGCCACCCCGGGCCGGGCCGCGGCGATCTCGTTGACCGTCTCCAGGTCGCCGATCGCGTGCGGCAGCAACCACGGGACCGACGTGCCGATCACGAGGTGGTCGACCTGTCCCGGCGCCGCCACCTGCTCCTCGATCCAGTCGAACTCGGAGTCGCCCAGCATCAGGTGCCGGTCGTTCTCCAGCAGCCGGCCGTTCCGCGAGTCGATCATGAGGAAGCGGGCGTTGCCGAGGTCCCAGCGGAAGCTGAACCGCACACCCTTTCCACCGTCGGCCTCGGCATCGGCCCGGTCGGCCAGGTCGGCGAGCAGCGGCCACACGTCCGCACCGTGATCGACGATCTTGCGGTAGTCCGGGTCGGCGCCCAGGTCGTCCGACGGGAGGTTGCCGATGTGCTGGTAGACCCAGTACGACGCGAGCGCGGACTGGATCCGGGAGCGCCACCACGGCTTCTCGCGCATCTCCGCCCGCCACGCGGCGGAGGTGTTCCAGTCGTCCCGGACGTCGTGGTCGTCGAAGATCATCGCGGTCGGGACGGTCGACATCAGCCACCGGACCTCGGGGTCCGTCCACGAGTCCTGGTAGAGCCCGACGTACTCCTCGTACCCGACGATCTCGTCGTCGGGCCAGTCCGGCTCCCGCTCGCTGCGTCCCGCGATGCGCCGGCGGTTCTGCGGGGTGAGCTCGTCGGCGTAGACCTGGTCGCCGAGGAGCAGCAGCGCGTCGGGCCATTCCTGCGGTGGCCGGCGGATCATCCGGGCGGCGTAGGCGTCGAGCGCGTCGATGCCGAGCTTCGCGGTGAGCGCAGGATCCGCGACCTTCGGGTACCGGCAGGATCCGAAGATGATGCGGTTGGTGTGGTGGGACCCCGGCCCGCGGGTGCGGATGCGGCTCGGCGGGAACGGCGTGCTGGCTGGCGGCCACACCTGCTCGCCGTCCACGTGCACCTGGTAGGGGACGCTGCTCTCGGGCTCGAGGCCGGTGACGGGTACGAGGGCGTAGTGGTGTCCGCGCACCTCGAACGTGTGCGCCTCGCAGCCGAGCACGGTGACCGTCGCGGCGCTGTCGGTCTGCACCCAGACCGAGGCGGTGGTCTCGCCGACGTGACGCAGGACGGGTCCGAGTACGAGTGGCACGGATCCCACAGTACGGTTTCCCCCGCATCGACCTAGTCCCGGCGGTGCTCCAGGGCGAGCAGGGCGGCTCCGATCTTGCCGGCGTCCACGCCGAACGTCGCCGCCACGATCGGGGCCACGTCCCGGGCGGTGGGCGCGAAGGCGAACTCGCGGGCGGCGGCGCGGGCCGGGACGAGCAGCAGCTCGCCGGTCACCACCAGGCCGCCACCGACGACGACCGCGTCCAGCTCGAAGATGTTCGCGAGCGACGCGATCCCGACTCCGAGCCAGCGCCCGAGCCGCCCGAACAGGCCGGTGGCCGTCGGATCGCCCGGCCAGCGCGGCCCGGGTGACGATCTTGCCGGTGACCGCGCCCTCCTCCGCACCCAACCGCGCGATCATCCCCTCGGGCTCGTCGGCGGCCGCGTCGCGGCCCATCCGGGTGAGCGCGGTGCCCGAGGCGAAGGCCTCGAAGCAGCCGTGGTTGCCACACCCGCACCGGGGACCGTCGGGGTTCAGGACGATGTGCCCGAGCTCGCCACCGAGCCCGGTCGGACCGCGGTAGATCCGCCCGTCGAGGATCAGGCCGCCGCCGACACCGGTGCCGACCGTGATCAGCACCATGTTCGGGTACGGCTCACCCAGCCGGGCCTCGGCGAGCGCGGCCACGTTCGCGTCGTTGTCGACGACGACGGGCAGGCCGGTCGCCTTCTCGAGCTGCTCGCGCAGCGGCCAGTCGCGGTAGTCGTTGTTCGGCGCCCAGACGATCCGGCCCGCGGGCCACTCGACGATCCCGGCCGCGCCCACGCCGATCGTCACCACGTCGTGTCGGGAGCGGAACCGCTCGGCCATCCCGAGCAGCACCGCGGTGACGGCCTCCGCATCGGAGTCCTCCGGTGTCGGTTCGACGAGCTCGTCCACCACGCTGCCACGCTCGTCGACCACCGCACCGGCGATCTTGGTGCCACCGATGTCGAACCCGAGGGCCAGCCCGCTGGTCGTCACGTGCGCATGATGGCACCGCCGCGACCGAGGCGTTTGGCGGCCCGGCGGACGGGGAACGGCTCGACATGCTGCTTCGACGAGTCGCCCGACCCATGCTCGCGGCCCTGTTCATCCAGGGCGGCATCACCGCACTGAAGTCCCCGGAGGCCCACGCCCAGGTGGCGAAGCCGGCGCTCGACGCCGTCGCACCCGCGGTGGACAAGGCCGTCGAGATCGCGCCGCTGGACCAGCGCCCCGACGACGTCCTGCTGGTCCAGATCGATGCCGGCGTCAAGATCGTCGCCGGCTCCCTGCTCGCGCTCGGGAAGTTCCCCCGCCTCGCCTCGACCGCCCTCGCCGCCTCCCTGATCCCGACCACCTACGCCAGTCACCGCTTCTGGGAGGAAACCGACCCCCAGAAGAAGGCCGACCAGCAGATCCACTTCTTCAAGAACCTCGGCCTGCTCGGTGGGCTGCTGATCGCCGCGGCCGACACCGAGGGCAAGCCCTCGCTCGGCTGGCGCGGGCGCAGGGCCGCCAAGCTCGCCGCCACGGCCGCGTCGGCGCAGGCCGCGTCGATCTCCGGTGCCGCGTCGGATCGTCACCGGCAAGCTCTCCGGCACGGCGAACGAGGCCTCGGGTACCGTCGCCGGGCTCGCCGCCGGACTGGCCGGCCTGGCCCCGGGAGCCGGCGCCGCGGTGTCGTCGCGGGCGTCGAAGAAGGCCGAGAAGCAGAGCGCCGCCGTCCAGAAGGCCGCCGACAAGCGCACGGCCCAGCTGCAGAAGCGGGCGGCGAAGCGCGGTGCGGCGCTGCAGAAGGCCGCAGAGCGCAAGCGTGCCGAACTCGCGAAGAAGGGCCCCGGCCTGCTCGACCAGGTCGGCGCCCAGGCGTCGAAGCTGGGCCACGACGTCGTCGGGCGGGCCTCCGCCGTCGGTGCCGAGATCGCCCACCAGGCCGAGGGCGCGGCCAAGGACACCCGCAAGCGCGTGGCTGCCCTGACGCACTGACCGGCCCGCCCTTCCCGGACGCCCGACCGGCCCGGTTCCGCAGGGGACCGGGCCGGTCGCGCTCAGCTCGGCCGCAGCACCTCGAGCGCGTGCTCCAGCTCGGTGACCGGCCGGCCGGGGGGCAGCACGGCGACAGGCCGGTCCGCCCCCGCCTCGTACCAGCGGTCCAGCGACGCGCGGGCGCTGTCGGCGTCGCCCCACACCACGAGCTCGTCGAGCAGCACCTGGGCGCACCCGGGAACGTCCGCGGTACGGCGGGTCGGGTTCGCGGCCACGACCGCATCGACGGCCGCGCCGAGACCGAGCCGCCGCAGGATGCGGGGATAGACGGGCCCCATCGCGGTCAGGTAGGTCACCACCCACCAGGCGGCCACGGCTCGGGCCGCCGCCGGGTCGGGCGCGACCGCCACCGGCAGGCCGGGGCCGACCGACGGGATCGCGCGGTTCGCCCGCGCCGCACCCTCGTGCAGCAGCTTCAGCCCGTCCTCCAGCCCGCAGCGGGGCAGCAGGAACGGGTACCAGCCGTCGGCGAGCTCTCCGGCCAACCGGACGGCTTCGGGCCCGAGCGCGGCGAGGTGGACGGGCACGTCGGGCCGGGGCTCGACCGCCAGCCGCATCGGCTTGTGCTCGCCGGCCAGCGACGGTGTCGCCCGCTCGCCCGCCAGCAGCGCGCGCACCTGCCGCGTCACGGCCTCGAGGTGCGCGACGGGGGCGTGGAAGCGTCGGTCGTGCAGCCCCTCGGCGAGCTGCGGGGAGCCCGAACCGAGGCCGAGGACGAACCGGCCGCTCGACACCGCGTCCAGGGACGCGGCCAGCATGGCGATGCTCGCGGCGCTGCGCCCCCAAACGTTGATCACACCCGTGCCCACGCGGATCCGGCGGGTCCGGGCGGCGATCGCGGCGAGCAGCACCGCGGCGTCGTGGCCCCAGCCCTCGGCCAGGTAGAAGGCGTCGTAGCCGAGCTCCTCGGCCCGGTCCGCGAGGTGCAGCACGAGGTCGTGCCGGGTCTCCATCGGGGTGACCCCGACAGCGAGGGGGCGGGTGGTTCCGGTCATGGCGCGGCTCTCCTCCGGCTCAGGACCACCTTCGTGATCTCGGGGATGAGGACGTCGACCGAGGGGTCGACGAAACCGTGGGCGCGCAACCGGTCGGCCAGCTCGGCGGCGGAGAAGCTGACACCGTGCGCGTGGTAGGCGAGGTACTGCAGGAACCACAGAGCGGCGAACTCAGGTCCCGGGCCGTCGTCGTCGAGGACGAAGTCGTGCACCACGAGCAGGCCGCCGGGGCGCAGGCCGGCGTGGGCCCGGGTCAGGACGGCGTCGATGTCGTCGGCGTCGAGCGCGCTGAGCAGGTAGGACATCAGCACCACGTCCTGCTCACCCGGCCAGGCGGCGTCCAGGGCGTTGCCCGGGAGCAGCGCGATGCGGTCGGTGAGCCCGGCGGCGGCGCGCTGGTCGGCGGCGACGGCGAGGACGGCGGGCAGGTCGAGCACCGTGGCGCGCAGGCCGGGGTTCGCCGCGCACAACGCGATCGAGAACGCGCCGCTGCCCCCTCCGACGTCGAGCAGCGTCCGGGCCCCGGTGAGGTCGAGCCGCCGGGCGAGCAACTGCCCGGCGGCGAGCGAGCCGGCGTGCTGTGCGGTGGTGAAGGTGCGGGCCTCGTCGGGGTCGGTCAGCAGCCCGGTGAGGGTGTCGAAGGCGCCCCCGGTGCCGGCGAGGCCGGCGTCGAGATGCGTCAGGGCGGGGTAGATCTGGCGTCCGACCTGGAGGCGGAGGTACTCGCCGAGCTCCTGGCGCCCGCCGCGGACCAGGTACCGCTCGCACGCGGGTGCGTTGGCGTACCCGTCACAGCCCGCGACGACCAGGCCGATCGCGGCCAGCCCGTGCAGCAGTGTCCGCATCCGGTTCGGCGGCACGCCCGTGCTGGCGACCAGCTCGTCGACCGTCCGCGGGCCCCTGGCCAATGAGGTGAACAGGTCCAGCTCCAGGGCCGCGAACAGCGCCTTTGACGCGATGAATCCGTACGCGACCGCGGAGAGCCCCCGCCGGTCCGCCACCGGTGCAACGCCGTGGTTCGTGAGCTGCATCTGTTCCTCCTCGCGTGCCCGCCGATACTGTCGGCGAGCCGCGTTGCAATCCGGTTGCAGGCGACAGAGCGAGGGACACGTGCGCTTCCGGATCTTGGGGCCGCTGCAGGTCGAGGACGACGGCCGGCCCGTCGCCGTCGGCGGTGCGAAGCCGCGCACCCTGCTCGCGGCCCTGCTCGTCGCGGCCGGTGAGGTGGTCCCCGCCGACCGTCTGGTCGCCGTCCTGTGGGGGGAGGCGCCGCCACCCGGGGCCCTCAGCGCCCTGCGCGCCTACGTGTCGCGGCTGCGCGGGGTCGTCGGCTCCGGAGCGCACCTGCACCATCGGCCGCCCGGGTACGGCCTGTCCCTCGACGGTGCGACCGTCGACGCCGTCGAGTTCGAGGGGCTGGCCGCCGCCGCACGCGCCGCGGCCACCGCGGGCGACCACGCCCGGGCGCTGAGCGATCTGGATGCGGCGCTGGCGCTGTGGACCGGCGACGCGCTGGCGGAGTTCGCGGACCACGAGTTCGCGATGGCCGAAGCCGTTCGGCTGACCGAGCTGCGCGCGGGCGCGGTCGAGGACCGCATCGACGTCCTCCTGGAGCTGGGTCGGGCGGCCGAGGTCATCCCGGAGCTCGAGGCCCTGGTGCGTCGCCACCCGTCGCGCGAACGACCTGCGGTCGCGCTCATGCGGGCGCTCTACGCGACGGGACGGCAGGCCGACGCGCTCGCCGCCTACCACGATCTGCGCCATCGTCTCGACGACGAGCTCGGCGTCGAGCCTGCCGCCCCCGCCCAGGCGTTGTACCAGCGGATCCTCGCGCACGATCCGGCGCTGGCGACCCAGGCGCCGCCGGGCAACCTCACCCGCCGCGTGACGAACCTGGTCGGCCGGGAGCGGGAGGCCGGTCGGGTGCTCGACGCCCTGCACGCCGGCCCCCTGGTGACGCTGACCGGCGTCGGTGGTGTCGGGAAGACCCGCCTCGCCATCGAGGTCGCGGCGCGTGACCGGGATCGCTTTCCCGACGGCGTGTGGCTGTGTGAGCTCGCGGCGCTGCCCGACGGCGGGCCGGTCGGACACGCCGTCGCCGCGGTGCTGCAGATCCAGCAGCGTCCCGGCCTGACCATCGAGCAGACCGTGATCGAGTACCTGCGGCCGCGGACGCTGCTGCTCGTCGTCGACAACTGCGAGCACGTCCTGGAACGGGCCGGGCGGCTGATCGCCGAGGTGGTGCGGCACTGCCCGCGGGTCGTGGTGCTGGCCACCAGCCGGGAGGGCCTGGGGGTCGAGGGCGAGCAGCTGTGGCCGGTGCCGCCGCTGCCGGTCGAGGACGCGATGACCCTCTTCGTCGAACGGGCCCGGGCGGCGTCGCCGGACTTCCGCCTCGACGCCGCCGCGGTCGGGGCGGTCACGGCGATCTGCCACCGGCTCGACGGGCTGCCGCTGGGCATCGAGCTCGCCGCGGCGCGGATGCGCGTCATGAACCCGGCCGAGGCGGCGCGGCGGCTGGAGGACTCGCCCCTGATCGGCGGCGGGCGCGGGTCGGTGGCGCGTCACCAGAGCCTGCTCACGGCGATCGAGTGGTCGTTCCGGCTGCTGTCCGAGCCGGAGCAGCGGCTGTTCAGCCACATGTCGGTGTTCGCGGGCGGTGCCGATCTGCGGGGCGTGCACCGGGTGGCCGCGCCGCTCCTCACCGAGGACTGCGCACTCGACCTGATCACCGGGCTCGTCGACCGGTCGATGATCGTGGTCGAGGGCGACGCCCGCTCGCGGTACCGGGTGCTGGAGACCCTGCGCGCCTACGGCCGGTCGCACAGCGAGCGCGAGAACGCCGACGCGACGCTCGGACGGCGGCATGCGGCGTACTACACCGAGCTCGCCGAGCGCGCCGCCCACGGCCTGCAGGGCCCCGACGAGCGGTCGTGGGTGGACCAGGCCCTCGCCGACTACGACAACATGCGCGCCGCGTTCCAACGCGCGTCCGACGACGGCGACACCGACCTCGCGGTGCGGCTGGTCGCGGCCATGCCCGAGCTCGTGCACCTGCGGATCGGGTACGAGGCCTCGGGGTGGGCCGAGCACGTGGTGGACGCTGCGGATCCGGACCACCCGCAGTACGCCGCCGCCGTGGGCGCCGCCGCCCGGGGCGCATGGAACCGCGGAGAGTTCGCCCGCGCTCGGACCCTGGCCCACCGGGCCGAGGGCCGAGTGCCACCGGCGGGCACTGCGCGCATCGCGTATCCCGGCGACGTGCTCGCCGACGTCGCGCTCTACGAGGGGCAGGTCGACCTCGCCGTGCGGCACTACACGGCGGAGTCGCTGCGCGCCCGGTCGAGTGCCGACCCGATCCGGCTCGTGTGGACCTTGTACTACGTGGCGGTCTGCCAGGCGGTGCGCCGCGATCCGCAGCTCGGGATCACGGCCGCGCGGGAGAGCCTGGACGTGGCCGACACGACCGCCAACCCCACCGCGCAGTCCATGGCGCGCTACGCGCTGGGCCTGGTGCTGAAGAAGTCCGAGCCGGACCGGGCGCTGGCGTTGTTCGACGAGGCGAGCGAGCTGGCCGCGTCCGTGGGCAACTTCTGGTGGCGGGGCATCGCCCTGATGGAGGCCGCAGCGACGCGCGCCGTCCACGGCGACCCCGTGGCGTCGGCACGGGCGTTCGTCGAGGTCCTCGACCACTGGGACCGGGTGGGAGACCGCACCCAGCAGTGGCTCAACCTGCGCTACGTCGTGCGGCTGCTCGCTCGGGTGGGCGCGGCGACCGATGCCACGGCGTTGCACGGCTTCCTCGTCGCCGCGGGCAAGCCCTCGCCACTGCGCCCGTCCGCGACGCCGCCCGCCGATGCTCGCGGCGACCTGAACCAGTCCGAGGCCGCCGCCGTGGCGCGCGCCCGCGTGGCCCTCGCCCGCTTTGCATGAGGCTGCAGCAGCACCACAAGCGTTCTGCAAGCCGTCCACTGCACCGTCGCTGCGCTGCGGGGCTCGCCCGCACCGACGACGAGGAGTCAGCGATGACCGACACCATCGACACGATCACTGCCGACCGCGCGCTCAAGGCCCGGCACCGCACGATGTGGGCGCTCGGCGACTACCCGACCGTCGCCGGCGACGTGATCCCCGAGCTGGGGCCCGTGCTCGTGGCAGCGACCGGGGTGGGCCGCGGTGACCGGGTGCTGGATGTGGCCGCGGGCACCGGCAACGCCGCCGTTCCCGCCGCGCTCACCGGGGCCGACGTCGTCGCCTCGGATCTGACCCCGGAGCTGTTCGCCGCGGGCCGGGAGTTCGCGGCCCGCCACGGCGCGCAGCTGGAGTGGGAGGAGGGCGACGCCGAGGCGCTGCCCTACGCCGACGCGACGTTCGACGTCGTGCTGTCCTGCGTCGGGGTCATGTTCGCCCCGCACCACCAGCAGGCCGCCGACGAGCTGATCCGGGTGAGCCGGCCGGGCGGCAGGATCGGGCTGCTGAGCTGGACACCGCAGGGGTTCGTCGGCGAGCTCTTCGCGACGATGAAGCCCTACGTTCCGCCGCCCCCGCCCGGCGCGCAGCCGCCGCCGCTGTGGGGCGACGAGGACCACGTCCGGGCCCTGCTCGGCGACCGGGTCACCGACGTGGTCGCCCGGCGGCAGACGCTGACCGTCGACCGGTTCGCCACCCCGGAGGCGTTCCGGACCTTCTGGAAGGCGGTCTACGGCCCGACGATCGTGGCCTACCGCACCATCGGCGACGACCCCGAGCGGGCCGCGGCTCTCGACCGCGACCTCGACGCGCTCGCCGCACGGTACGACCGCGGCACCGACGCGACCGTGATGGACTGGGAGTACCTGCTGTTCACCGCGCGTACGCGCAGCTGAGCGGGGCACCGGGATGACCACCGCCACCGCTGCCACCGTCCGCCTCGACCGCGACGCTCTGCGCGACTCGTGGCCGATCATGCTCGGCATCGCGCCGTTCGGGCTGCTGATCGGCGTGACGATCGGTCATTCCGGGATCGGCACCGCCCTCGGGCTGGGGTCGGCTGCGCTGTACTTCGGAGGCAGCGCGCACCTGGCGGCCCTGACCCTGCTGGGGGCGGGCGCCGGCCCGGCCGCCGTGCTGGCCGGGGTCGTCGTGGTGAACTGCCGGTTGGCGCTGTACGGCGCTGCGATGCAGCCGCGGTTCCGCGACCAGCCGACGTGGTTCCGCTGGCTGGGGCCGCACCTGCTGGTCGACCAGACCTACGCGATCGCCTCGGCCCGGTCGGAGCTGGCCGACCCGGCGCGCTTCCGCCGGTACTGGTTGACCGCGGGCGCCGTCATCGGTGCGGGCTGGCTCGGATGCCACGTCCTCGGGGTGCTGCTCGGGCCGGTCCTGCCGGAGGACTCGCCGCTGGGGATCACCGCACCGGCGGTCTTCGTCGCGCTGCTGGCTCCCCAGCTGCGCACTCGACCGGCCGTCCTCGCCGCAGCGGTCGCCGCAGCGGTGGCCGCGGCGGCCTCCGTGCTGCCGCAGGGTCTCGGCCTGATCACCGGAGCCCTCGCGGGTGTCGGCGCCGCGGCGCTCGTCGACCGCACCCCGCCCGCCGCCGAGAGATGCGCCGAAGAGATGAACGCCGAAGAGAATGAACACCGAAGAGAGATGAACACCGTCATGTCCGCATTCATCGGGTTGTCCCTGGGCGCGCTCGCCACCTGGCTGCTCCGCGTCGGGTTCATCACCCTGCTGCCGGCCGACCGCCTGCCCGAGGGGCTGCGGCGCGCCCTGCGGCACGCCGGTCCAGCCGTGCTCGCCGCGCTGGTCGTCACCAGCCTGGTCGGGCACTCGGGTCCGGCAGCGCTGGTCCAGCCCTCCGCACAGCACCTCGCCCTGCTCGCCGCGGCCCTCGTCGCCTGGCGGGTCCGCAACGTCGCCGCACCGATCGCCGTGGCGCTGCTGGTCATGATGATCGCCGGAGCGGTGTCGTGAACGCCGTGCGGCTGCGCGAGCTGGGACCAGACGACGGCGACGTCCTGGACGCCGTGTTCGCCGGCCTCTCGGCGCAGAGCCGCTACCTGCGCTTCCACTCGCCCGTGACCCGGCTGGCCACCACCGCCCGGCGCAGTCTGACTGCGCTCGACGGCCGCCACCACGTCGCCTTCGGTGCCTTCGCAGGCGGCCGGCCGATCGGCATCTCCCGGATCGTCGCGCTGGGCGCGGGCCGCGCGGAGCTCGCCGTGGAGGTCGTCGACGGCTGGCACGGCCACGGCGTGGGCACCCGCCTGGTGCAGGCGGCACGCGACCGGGCCGCCGAGCTCGGCTACCGCGAGCTGGTCGCCGAGGTGCTCGCCGAGAACTCCGCGATGCAGGCCGTGCTGCGGCGGGTGTTCCCGATCGCTCGCACGGAGCGAGCGGGCGCCGAGCTGACGATCACGGTGCCGGTCACGGATTTCGACCTCTCGGCCCTCATCGATGGGCTCGCCGCGTAGCACGGGGCGCCACCGGGCACGTCATCTGGCACGTCGAGGCGTCGGACCTCAGAAGCGCTTCGGCCTGTCCCGCCAGTGCGGGAAGAGCGGCGGTAGGTCGGAGTAGCCCGGGTCCGGCGGTAGCGGCTCATCGCCATGGTCGTCCGCCCACCGCCGGCCGTACTGGTCGGGGATGGCGCCCCAGCCCCAGTAGGAGAGCGGTGCGCGCGGCTGGATGCCGAGTTCGTCGAGCGGGTCGATGCGCTGCGGGCCGACAGTGCACACGTGCGTCCAGTCGTCGCCCATGTCGAAGGTGTAGGCGAACTGGGCCCCGGGATCGAGCTGGCTGAGCTTCGTGCTCGCGCTGTCTCCCATCCGATCGAGCGGATCGTCCCAGTGATCCAGTCGCCCCAGTAGCGTGCCGTCGCCGAGCGTGAACAGGTGCAGATGGCTGCGGTCCCAGCGCGCGAAGGCCGTGTCGACGGCGTCGGCCAGCTGGGCGAAGGTGTGTGAGCGTGCGGCGGCGAACACGCGGCCGGGGCGCGGCCAGAACGTCTCGCCGCGCCCCTCGACGAGCTCGACGCGGACGGAGAGCCAGGTGCGGGCCATGGCGGGGGATCCTGCCGTTCCCGCTAGCGTGTCCGGCACCGGGGCGGTAGCTCAGCTGGTCAGAGCAGCGGACTCATAACCCGTCAGGTCGTCGGTTCAAATCCGACCCGCCCCACCAGAAAGGCTGATAGCCGGCTTGTTGGTGCCTTCTCCATGTAGCTACAGAGCGTGTTCGCTCGATAGCGTTTGGTCATGATCAACTCACCGAAGTCCACCGCCCGGGGCGTGCGCGGTTGAAGCATGCGCTCGCGGTCTCCGCGCTCCTGCGCCGCAGCGGGCCGCGTCCTGGAGCTGCTGCTGATGCTGTGGGCCGCTGACTTCGCCTTGCGGGAGCCGGCCGGCACCAACCCGACGGCGTGGGCGGCGGGGGTGCTGGTGTACCTGCTGGACATGTACCACCGGGTAGTTGGCCGTCACAGTGCGTGAGTCAGATGTAACAAGGCGCACAAACCAGACGCTTAGCCCGTAACCCTGCACGTACGAACAGGAGCTCCCCATGAACTACCCGCAGCAGCCTGGGCCGCCTCGGAGCGCGTACGGACAGCAGCAGTACCCGACCCAGCAGCAGTACCCGACCCAGCAGCAGTACCCGACCCAGCAGCAGTACCCGACCCAGCAGCAGTACCCGACCCAGCAGCCTTGGCCGCCGACGGTCGCGCCGCGCAACGGGTTCGGCATCACCGCAGTTGCCCTTTCGCTCATCGGCCTGCTGTTCTGCCTGATGCCGATCACCGGCTTCATCGGCCTCGGCCTGGGGCTGCTGGGCTTCCTATTCGCCGCGCTCGGCCTCGGCCGCGTGAAGAAGGGTTTGGCCACCAACAAGGGTATGTCAATCGCCGGGCTGGTGCTGTCGGCACTGGCGATCGTGCTCGGCTTCATCAGCATGAAGATGTTCTTCGACATTGTCGACAGTATTGGCGGCCCCTCGTCGCCTCCGTCGGCGGTGTCCGGCGCGCCCGAAGGCGATACGGCGCCAGGTGCGGAGTCTCCTGCCGGCGGGGAGTTCACCGCCGGGCAGACCGCCGATCGCGACGGCTTACAGATCACCGTTGCCCCCCTGACGAAGGTGAAGCCACAGTTCGGCAACGCGCTGCTGTGCAGCCAGGTCTCGTACGTCAACACCTCCGGCGAAGAGCAGAACTACAACCCGTTCGACTGGAAGCTGCAGGACCCGAACAACAACATCGTCAACGCGACCTACAGCGGCGAGAAGGACCTCAACGCAGGCAGCCTGGCCGCAGGCGGGAAGGTCGCAGGCAACGTGTGCTTCGAGGACCCGAAGCTCAAGGGCGACTTCTGGATCATTAACGAGCAGGTGATCTCAGTGTCATCGTCCCAGGCGCGGTGGAAGGCGACCCTCTGAGCACGACGAAGCGCAGCGGGGCGCGGCCATACCCCTGCCCGGGGCAGACCGAGCGACCGGATGTGCAATCCTGATCGATATGCTCGACCCTGTTCTTGCGTCGCCATCGGCACGACTGAGGTTCCCCATTCACGGTTTGGCGGTTGTGGGTTCACAAGAACGACGTGTACCTCGCCTCGCGGATAATGGCGAAGCTTATCAAGTTCAGCATGCATCAGAGCGGGGATTGGATTGGTTCTCGGCGTTCACGAGTCAGTCGGGCGCAGTAATCGAAGAAACCGGACCACGTAGGCATCAAACGTGGAAAAGGCCGGAGGAACTGTTTCCCCAGGCCGGGTGACGTTCTTCTCGAGAGTTTCTCACTCGCCAACGGTGAGCGAGCCTGGCTTAAGAGCCGCATCAGTGATATGTCCGATGCTGAAATATCCGGAATCAGTTCGGCCGAGAAACAGTATCGCGGATTCAGAATGACTGCTAACAACGGCCCGGTGGGTGGTTGGGGTGTCTGATCGCGACGAGTCCTGTACGTGACATTCCATTGATGATTCAGTTGCAACTTGGGCAGCCGTCACATAACGATCACTAAGTTGTGATGGCGAGAGCCCCGGTTCCCCCTGCGTGATGGGGTCGGGGCTCTCGTTGGCTGTACGGCAGCCCTAGCCGGTCGCGCGGGGCCGAAGCGGTACGTTCGTACCCCGCGACCGACCGGCTGTTGCGGCGCTTCGCGGTCTCCAGCTTGCGGATCGAGGCCGTCACGAGCTCCGTTTAGTAGTGGCAGTGGTCGGGCGGCGCGCAGGACCCGGGCGCCTTGATCTCGGCCAGGACTTCGCCCAGCCCCTCGCGCTCAGTTAGCGCGCCGCTCGTGGCGTCGGTGACGTACCGGACGATCCGGTGCCCGGTTCCGGGTACAACTGCTGGATGTCGCGGTACCGGCGCTTCGCGCGACGGACCGACGGCGGATCTTCGAGTGTGAGGAGCAGACGTGGAGGAACAGCCCAGCTGCGGGCGTGGTCTCGCGCAGAGCACGGTCGTGCCGGCCGCCCTGGCCGCAGTGGCTTCGGGCTTGGCGCAGAGCCTCGAGATCCACCTGCGCGCTCTCGATCCCGGCGATGCCGCTGCGGCGCAGGAGCAGGAGGTCTACGAGCGCATTGCCCGCAGCCTGCGCAGCGCCGCCGCCGATCTCCAGGACGCTGCTGCGGAGATGGCCTCGGCAGTCGACCTGCCGATGGGGGCTCACAACATGGACGCGCTCACCACGACCGACGTCCTCGACGCCTTCGAGGGCTACGTCACGGCCGAGGACGAGCTGCGGCGGCTGCTCGACTCACAGCACGCGGACAACGAGCAGATGCTCGCGGCGATCCGGTCGGAGGTCGGAAGTCCAGGCATCGGTTGACGCCGTGGTCGACGGGCCGCCGACCCTGCCTCAGCAAACTAGCCCAACCGCAAAGATCTTGGTTCTGCACGCAACGCTAGCCGGACGGCGTCCGATTCGCAGTCCAGGGTTCGGACCTACCAGTCGCGCAACGCGTCTACTTCGGACGGTCCTCCGATCCCTCCGAATCTCCTCCAGCGACGGGCTTCTGACGGGGTTCGACGCGGTGACGCTCGGTGCGCGCCCGTAGAGGCCAGAACGAGCCGCTACCAGCGTCTGTGTGATCTGCGAAGGGCACTTCGCCCTGGTCCGGAGGGTGCTCGATCTGCGGAAATCTGTCCTCATAATCCGTCGGGTCGTCGGTTCAAATCCGACCCGCCCCACCCATCCTCTGAGCTGCGGTTTCGCGTCCGTATGGTTCGAGCGCGGCGGCGTGTCATGACTTCGGGATGACCCGGCGCGTCGTCAGGCGACCCATCAGTGCGTGGGCTTGCGCTGGCCGAGGTAGCGGGTGGCGGCCTCGAGCCAGCCGGCCAGCGCCATGTCGCTGCGCAGCCCCGTGCCTCGACTCGGATCCACCCTTCACCGATCGAGGCCAGCTCCCATCTCCGCCCGGGATGCATCAGGGCTCTGGAGCAGCGACGCGTCCTCCGCGGGGTCGACGTGGACCAGCAGGCTGCCGTCCTTGTGCACGGCGACGGCCATGGCGTCGTCGACCATGATGGCGATGACACCGAACATGCGGACTTCCGTCGCCCGTTCGGCAGCGACGGCCGTATCCGGTTGATCAGCTCGCGCCCGGGGTCGCCAGCGCTGACCGGGGAAGGTCGGACCGCGGGCACGACTTTCGTAGGGTCGGCGTGTGCAGCAGCCCTCCGACCTCGACGCGGTCCGGGCTTCCGACGATCGCGTCGCCGACAACTACGTCGAACTCGGGATGGGTGAGTTGGGGCCGCAGCCGTGGTTGCGCGCCGCGCTCGCCGCGTTCGCGGAGGCGGTCCGCGGGCTTGGCCCGGTCCTGGACGTCGGTTGTGGTCCCGGCACGGTGACTGCGCACCTCGCGCGGCTGGGCCTCGACGTGTCCGGTGTCGACCTGTCGCCACGAATGGTCGAGCACGCCCATCATCGGTATCCGGGCCTGCGGTTCACCGTCGCCTCGGCGACAGCGCTGGACATCGCACCGGCCTCGCTCGGCGGCGTGCTCGGTTGGTGGTCGCTGTTCAACCTCCCCCGCGAGACGTTCCGGGCGCCCTGGCCGCCTTCGCCGAAGCGCTCGTCCCGGGCGGGCAAGCGCTGGTCGGGACCCACGTCGGCGATGGGGACGTGATGCGCACCGACGCCTACGGCGGCGTGCCGGTCTCCTGGACGACCCACCTCTGGCGACCCGAGCACGTCGCGACGTTGCTGGCCGACGTCGGTCTCCGGGTGATCGCCGAGCTGCGCTTGCCGGAGTCCCCGACGTTGGGCCCGCAGGTCCTGCTCGCCGCTGGGCGGCCCGGCCCGATCGCGGAGAATTCGTCCTCATGATCCGTCGGGTCGTCGGTCCGAACCCGAACCGCCCACCCAGCAGTACGGCCGTCACGACGACGGGCTGCTCTCCTGTCGATGTTGTCGCAGATCGGGGGAGGTCAGCCGGCGCGGGCGAGGTGGGGGAGTGCCTTGCGGCGTGGTGTTCGGGTCGGGTCGATCCATGCGGGCGGGATGAATTCGGGCAATCCGTCGCAGATGCGCACGGGGTGGGCGCAGCCGCGGTCGCGGGCGGCGACGGCGCGGCGCAGGCCGTCGGGGGATGGTGCGGGTGGCGCGGCCGACGTCGAGGGGTTGGCCGGTGCCGTCGAGCACGATCGGGATGACCGCGGCGTCGCAGGCGAGCAGGCGCAGCGATTCGGGGGTGAGGGTTCCGCCGAAGTCGAGCAGGGCGGCGCGGGCGCGGTCCTCCAGGTCCCAGCCGGATCAGCACGGTGACGTGGAGACGGCGGCCGCCGCACTCGGCGATGTCGCCGTGGTCGAGCACGTATCCGCAGGCGTCGGCGAGAACTTCGGCCTGGCGTTCACCGGTGCTGCGGTCGTCGTCGGCGGTGCGGGGGCGGACCTGGGCGTTGATCACTGAAGCGATCGCGTCGTACATCGCGGCGTCGTCGAACCGGCCCGTGATCTTCCCGCCGGCGCCGGTCGCGTTCGGGGTGAGGTGCAGCTCGTTGACTGGGGGCGGGGGTCGGTCGTCCGGTTCGGCACCGTCCTGGTCGAGGGCCTCGACCAAGGCGGCGCCCCAGGCGCGCAGCTGCGAGGGCGGGTACTCGGTGGCCCGCGCGGCGAGTTGCGCCTCGGCCCCGGCCCAGACCTCGGGCGCCAGTCGGCGCGCGGCCGACGGGGTGGCGAGCACACCGGCGATGATCTCGACGTGGCGCAGCGTGATCGCGCCTGCCGCGAAGGCCTCCGCGGTGGCGGCCAGCCGCGCCGGTAGCTCGGCGCCGTCGAGCCCGACCCGCGCCCAGACCTGCTCGGCGGCGACGACCCGCCGGCGGGCCTCGTGCCCTTCCCACCCGAGCAGGTCGCCCAACCCCGCCGCGACCGACGAGTAGCCGCGCTCGGCGAACGTGCCGCGTCGCTCCAGCGCGGACACTGTGCTGACCGCGAGCCGGTCGAGCCGACGCGCTCATGCCCTCGCACAGGGTGAGGATCGCGAGCAGCTCGGCGTCGTCCGCGGGGCACCGCCGCGCACAGCTCGTCGACCGCACCGGCGAGGCCGCGGTGCGCGGAGACGAGCGGGCTGGACGACATGCTCACATTTTCGTCGAACGTGTGTTCGAACATCCGCCGCTGGTCGTACACCACGCGCCGTTCAGCGAACCGTGCCGGCCATCCAGGCTGGCCTGCCGCCGGTAGCGTCGCCGCCGACGCGGGAGGGGACCGGGATGAGCACCACCAGGGCGGGCCAGCTGGTCGAGCCGGGACGGATGGCCTTCGTCGAGGCACCCGTCGAGCCCCTGCGTGACGGTGACCTGTTGGTGCGCTCGCGGTTCGCGTCGATCTGCGGCTCCGACCTCCACATCGTCAACCACGGGGTGGAGACCGAGCCCCGGCTGTGGGCTCCCGGCTACCCGGGCCACGAGGGCGTGGGGGAGGTGGTCGAGTCCAGAGCGGCCGGCTTCGCCCCCGGCGACGCGGTGCTGCTGGTGCCGTCGGTACCGGAAGCCCGCTGCTTCGCCGAATGGCAACGGGTCCGGGCCACGTCGGTGGTCGAGCTGGAGGGTCCGCTCCCGCCCGTCGAGCAGGTGCTGATGGCCCAGCAGCTGGGCACGGTCGTGTTCGCCGCTCGCCAGCGTCCCTGGGACGTGGAGGGCCGGACCGTCGCCGTCATCGGCCAGGGCTCGGCGGGGTTGTTCTGGGCCTGGTCCCTCAAGCGAGCGGGCGCCGCCCGCGTGATCGTCGCCGACCGCTCTCCCTCCCGCCTGGCCGCCTCGGTCCAGTTCGGCGCCGACGTCCTGGTCGACGCCCGCACCGACGACCTCACCGAGGCGGTCATGGACCTCACCGGTGGCGTGGGCGCGGACTTCGTCGTCGAGGCCGTCGGCCGGCGGGAGACGCTGCTGCAGTCGATCGGCCTGTGCCGCACGGGCGGCCAGCTCTTCTGGTTCGGCCTCCCCGACACCAACGACCCGGTTCTCATCGACTTCCGGCAGTTCTTCCGGCGCAAGCTGACCGCCTTCTCCACCTACGGCGCCCAGGGCGAGCCGGGACTGGTGTCGTTCCGGCTGGCGCTCGAGCACATCCGTTCGGGAGACGTCGACGTGCTCCCGCTGCTGTCCCACGTGGTGCCGGTGGAGGAGATCGATCGGGCCTTCCGGATGGCCGACACCTGTGAGGACGGCGTGCTCAAGGTGTCGATCTCGTTCTGAGGAACCTCGGCGGGGCGACGGTCGGCAGGACCGACGAGATCGGCACGTGCATCCCGTCACGTCGGGGCATCTTGCGGGGCCTTCGTGCGTCGTACTCAGTAATGAACTGGATCGATTCTGCCCCCCTCTCCCGACTGTTCCGCCGAGGACGCACGCCGGGGCTGCGCACGGTGAAGACCGTGCTGGCCGCGGTCGTGTCGTTCGTCGTGGCCGGCTGGCTGGACACCAGTGCCCAGCCGGTGCTCGCGCCCCTGACGGCGCTCCTCGTGGTGCAGCTGACCATGTACGAGACCCTCGCCCACGGGCGCGAGCGGATCCTGAGCGTGACGGCCGGCGTGTCGGTCGCCGCCGTGTTCGCCAGTGTCGTGGGGCTGACGTGGTGGAGCCTGGGTGCCGTCGTCGCGGTGTCGCTGATCGCCGGCCGGCTGCTGCGGCTCGGGCCACACCTTCCCGAGGTGGCGATCAGCGCCATGCTGGTCCTCGCCGTCGGGGGGACGGAGTCGGCGGGCGCGGAGCGCGTGCTCGAGACTCTCGTCGGGGCGGCCGTCGGCGTCCTGATCAACCTGCTGATCGCGCCACCGCTCTACATCCAACCGACGGGGGAGGCCATCGGGGAGCTCGCCGACCGGATGGGCGGGTACTGCCGCGGGCTGGCCGGCGCGCTGCGCGGGGATTGGTCGCGGACTGCGGCCGACGAGTACCTGGGTCAGGCCCGTGAGCTGGGTGGCGAGGTGGCTCGCGCGGACCGCGGCCTGGCGCGCACCGAGCAGAGCGCGCGGGCGAACCCCCGCGGCCGGCTGGCCCGCGAGGCGCAGCCGCGGCTGCGGGCGGCCCTGACGGCCCTCGAACACGCCCAGATCGGCCTGCGGAACCTCGCTCGGGCCCTGCTCGACCGCACCTACTTCGTGCCGGCAGATGCCGTCGACTCGGCCTACGCGCGCGAGGCCCGGGAGGCGCTGGCCGACGTGCTCGACGAGGTCGCCGTGGCCGTGGAGGCGGTCGATCCGATCGCGACCGACGCCACGACGCCCACCGGAACGGTCCGCGGCGACATCGCCGACCACCTGGCGGAGGTGGAGCGCCGGCGGGACCGGTTGAGCGCGCTGCTGTTCGTCGACCCGCATGCGGATGCGGCCGCCTGGCAGCAGCACGGGGCCCTGCTCGCCGCGATCGACCGGCTGCGGGTGGAGATCGACGCGGCGGTGCGCCCGCCGACCGCCTCCTGGAGCCCGGAACCCGTGGCTCCTCGGCAACGGAACGCCGTCCGCAGGGCCATGACGGCGGTGCACGGCAACGGGGCCGACCGGAGGCCGACGCTGCGCGAGCGCGCCCAGACCCGGATGGCGGGTCCTCCCCGCCGCGCCGACGGCGACGGGAGCCCGAGCGCGGACGAGTGACGCCGGCGAGGTCGGGAGACCGCTCGTGCTCGGAGGAGCCATCGCGCCCGCCGGCTGACCGCGGAACCGACCGCCGGCGCGGTCACCAGATCCGGACGCGCCGCTCCGCAGGGGTGAACAACGCGTCGGACTCGCGCACGTCGAACGCCTCGTGGAAGGCGTCGAGGTTGGTGACGACGGCGTTGCACCGCAGGTCGGGTGGGGAATGCGGGTCGACCGTCAGGCGCCGGACTGCCTCGGCGTCGCGGGTGACCGCCCGCCACACCTGCGCCCACCCGAAGAGCACCCGCTGCAGTCCGGTCAGCCCGTCGAGGACCGGCGGCTCGTCGGTGCCCAGCGCGATCCGGTAGGCCTTGATCGCGATGGTCAGGCCACCGAGGTCGCCGATGTTCTCGCCGACGGTGAGCGCGCCGTTGACCCGGTGGTCGGGCAGCCCGACCGGCGACAGCGCCGCCGTACTGGTCGACAGCGCCTGCCGCCCGGCGCTCGAACTCGGCGCGGTCGGCGGCCTCCCACCAGTCGGTCAGGTTGCCCTCGCCGTCGTAGCGCGAGCCCTGGTCGTCGAAGCCGTGACCGATCTCGTGCCCGATGACCGCGCCGATCCCGCCGTAGTTCGCGGCGTCGTCGGCCTCGGCGTCGAAGAACGGCGGCTGCAGGATCGCGGCCGGGAAGACGATCTCGTTCATGCGCGGGTGGTAGTAGGCGTTGACCGTCTGCGGGGTCATCAGCCACTCGGTCGCGATCGACCGGCCGGCCGATCTTGGCGAGCTCGAAGTCGGTGGCCCACGCGCCGGCGCGGAGCACGTTGCCGAGCAGGTCGCCGGCCCGGATCTCCAGGGCCGAGTAGTCCTTCCACGTGTCCGGGTAGCCGATCTTCGGGGTGAACCGTGCCAGCTTCTCGAGGGCGCGCTCCCGGGTGGCCGGGCTCATCCAGTCCAGCGTCGCCGATGCTCTGCCGGTAGGCCTCCACCAGGTTCGCGACGAGCGTGACCATCCGCTCCTTCGCCGACGCGGGGAAGTGCCGCTCGACGTAGAGCTGCGCCCACCGCCTCGCCCAGCGCGCCCTCGACCAGCGAGACCCCGCGCTTCCAGCGCTCGCGCAGCTGCGGGGTGCCGGAGAGGGTGCGGCCGTAGAAGGCGAAGTCCTCCGCCACGACCGCCTCGGTCAGGTAGTCCGGCGCAGGCCGAGGCCGTGCGGATCGCCAGCCACGCCTGCCACTGCGTCCAGCGGGCGCTCGGCCCACAGCGCGGCCGCCGCGGACAGGAAGCTCGGGCTGCCGCACGACGACCTCGTCGAACGCGCCGTCGGGGGCGCCGAGGGCGTCCAGCCACGGGTCCCAGTCGAAGCCTGCCGCGTGCTCGCGCAGCGCCGCCGAGGTCATCAGGGTGTAGGTCTTCTCGGCGTCGCGGTTGGTGACCCGGTCCCAGGAGACCGCAGCCAGTGCGGTCTCCAGCTCCATCACGGACTCGGCGAGCCGAACCGGCTCGGGCAGCCCGACCAGCTCGGCGAGCCGGGCCAGATGCGCCGACGTACGCGGTGCGGATCGTCGGCGTGGGCGTCCTCGCGGTAGTACGACTCGTCGGGGAGCCCGAGGCCGGACTGGGACAGGTGCACCAGGTAGCGGGTGGAGTCCTTGGCGTCGGTGCTGACGAACGTGCCGAACAGCGACGCGCGACCCTCCCGCTGGCGCCGGCCGAGCACGGCGGCGAGATCGGCTCTGCTGGTCGGCGCCCGCGATCTCGTCCAGCAGCGGCTGCAGCGGCGCCGTTCCACCGGCCTCGATGCGCTCGACGTCCATGAACGAGGCGTAGAGATCGGCGATCTTCCGCGCGTCGGCACCGGGCTGCGACGCGGCCTCCTCGACGATCGCGCGCACGTCGGACTCGGCGCGGTCGCGCAGGGCGCGGAAGGCGCCGTCCTGCGCCCGATCGTCCGGGATCTCGTGGGTGTTCAGCCACCGGCCGTTGACGTGCCCGAACAGGTCGTCCTGCGGGCGGGTGCCGGTGTCCACCCAGTCGAGTTCCAGACCGGACCGCCGCTGCGTCGAGATCGTGGTCATACCTCATCCTGCCCCGTCGCCGCGACGGAGGCTTGCGCGCCGGCTGACCGCGATGGGTCCCTCGATGCACACTCGACCCGTGCCGGCCGACTCCGCCCTGCCCGACCTGACCGGCGAGCGCGTGGCGGCGCTGCTCGGTCTGGAGCCGCTGCCGGACGAGGGCGGGCTGTTCCGGCGCACGCACCGCGACGCGCACTCGTCGGCGATCTACTACCTCCTGCTCGACCCGGACTTCTCGGCGATGCACGCCCTGGACGCGACCGAGACGTACCACTGGTACGCCGGATCGCCCCTGCGGCTGCTCCTACTCCGGCCCGACGGCGAGGTGGCGGAGCCGGTGCTGGGCCCGGACCTCGACGCCGGCCAGCGTCCGCAGGCGGTGGTGGCGGCGGGCACGTGGCAGGGATCGAGCCCCGACGGCGGGTGGTCGCTGGTGGGAACGACCACCGCGCCGCCGTTCGAGTGGGCGCGGTTCCGGCTCGGGAACCGGGCCGACCTGGTGGACCGCTACCCGGGCGCCCGCACGCGGATCGTGGAGCTGACCCGCGCCTGAGCACCGGAGGTGGCGCCGAACGGGCCGACACCGTCGCGAGGGTGATCTACATGCCGCCGTGCACGGCGAAGATCGCGCCGAACGGGTCCTGGACGATGCCCATCCGCCCGAACGGCGTGTCCGTCGCGGGCATGACCACCGATCCGCCGCCATCCCCGGCCGCGGCGACCGCCGCGTCGACGTCGGCCGCCATGAAGTACGCCACCCAGTGCGACGGAGTGCCGTCGGGTGCGCCCATCATGCCGCCCATACCGCCCACGATCTGGCCGTCGACCGCGAACGTGGTGTAGTCGGGCGGGGCGCCGTCGACGGGGCCGTAGGTGTAGCCGAAGACGTCGGCGTAGAACTGCTTGCCCGCGTCGGGGTCGGTGAGCCGGGCGTCCTCCCAGATCAGGCCACCGGGCTCGCTGACGACCTGGGTGCCGATCATCCCCAGGGACTGCCAGATGCCGAAGACCCCGCCGGTCGGGTCGGTGGCGATGGCCATGCGGCCGTTGCCGGGGATCTCCATCGGCTCGAACATCAGCGAGCCACCGTGCTCCTGCACGAGCTTCGCAGTGGCGTCGGCGTCCTCGCTGGCCAGGTAGACCGTCCAGTAGGACGGCTGGCCCTCGTTCATCACGGGGCCGATACCGGCCGCGGCCCGCCCGTCGACCTGGGCGATGTGGTAGCCGCCGAACTCCTCGCCGCTGTCGACGAACGTCCAGCCGAGCACGGCACCGTAGAACGCGGTGGCCACGGGCATGTCCGGAACGGAGAGGTCGACCCAGCACGGTGTGCCGGCGGGCCACGGGGTGTCTCGGTGAGTCATCGTTCCTCCTCCTCGGGGATCTGACGGCGCAGAGCCTCCCACCACCCACCGACAGAACGCGTCCTCCGATCAGAGGGACCGACGAGCGGGCGGATAGGGTCCGCGACGTGTCGGACCAGCCCGTCGGCCTCGTCGTCGGCACCGAGGACTCGACACCGCTGCAGTTCGGCGTCGCCCTCGCCCCCGCGCAGTACCTGCAGCTCGACGACGTCGTGGTCACCGCCCGCTCGGTGCCCGGCGTCGGCGTCGTCACGACGGCCGGCGTGGTCACCGACGTGCGTGCCCGGCACGAGGGCGCCACCTTCGGCTCGGACGTCTTCCTCATCGCCGACGGCGTGCTGCCCGCGCAGGTGCAGGAGATCGCCGAGGTCACGACCACTCGCGTCGAGCCGGAGTGCTACGTCCCACCGACCCCGGGATCGCCCGTCCGCCGCGCCACCGGCGACGAGCGCGCCTCGGCCCTGTACTTCGACCAGATGGACCTCCAGGTGCCGATCGGGCTCGGCCGCGACGGCGAGCCGATCGTCGTCAACCTCGAGTTCCTCGACGGCACGCGGGGTGGACACGTGTCGATCAGCGGCATCTCCGGGGTCGCCACCAAGACCAGCTTCGCCCTCTTCCTGCTCCACTCGATCTTCCGCAGCGGGGTTCTCGGGACGCGGTCGGTGAACGCGAAGGCGCTGGTCTTCAGCGTCAAGGGCGAGGACCTGCTGTTCCTCGACCACGCCAACACCCGACTCGACCAGCGGCAGCGCGACCGGTACGCCCGCCTCGGGCTCCCGGCCGAGCCGTTCGCGTCCGTCGGCTTCTTCGCCCCACCCACGCCCGACGACCTCGCAGGCCGCCCGCACGTCACCGGCCGGACCAGCGGCGTCACCGCGTTCTGGTGGACGCTGCACGAGTTCTGCGCCGACGAGCTGCTGCCGTACGTGTTCGCCGACGCCGAGGACGAGCGCAACCAGTACTCGATGGTGGTCCACCAGGTCGCCGCGCGGCTGCGCCGGCACGCGGCACCGGTGGCGGACGGTGCCGTCGCGGTGGAGGGGCAGGTCCTGCGCACCTACGACGCCCTCGTCGAGTTCGTCTCCGAGCGGCTCACGGACGAGGAGACCCGCCGCGACTGGGCGGGCCCGGTCACCGGCACGGGCACGATCAACGCGTTCCTGCGCCGGATGCGGTCCAGCCTCAAGCCGCTGCGCACGATCGTCCGCGGCGACCTCGCCGACACCCCGGCCCGTCGGGTGGGCACCGACGGGCAGCAGGTCACCGTCGTCGACCTGCACAACCTGCCCGAGCGCGCGCAGCGTTTCGTCGTCGGAGTGGTGCTCGCGTCGGAGACCGCGCGCAAGGAGGCCGCCGGCGCCGGGTGGCCTGCTGTTCACGATGATCGACGAGCTGAACAAGTACGCGCCCCGGGAGGGTTCGAGCCCGATCAAGGAGGTGCTGCTCGACATCGCCGAGCGCGGCCGCTCGCTCGGGATCATCCTCATCGGCGCGCAGCAGACCGCGAGCGAGGTCGAGCGGCGGATCGTCTCGAACTCCTCGATCAAGGTCGTCGGCCGCCTCGACCCGGCCGAGGCCGGCCGGCCCGAGTACGGCTTCCTGCCCGCGTCGCAGCGGGCGCGGGCCACACTGGCCACCCCGGGCACGATGTTCGTCTCGCAGCCGGAGATCCCGGTGCCGCTCGCCGTCGAGTTCCCGTTCCCGGCGTGGGCGACCCGGCGGTCGGAATCGGCGGGTGGGGCGGTGGTGAGCCCGAACGGCGCGGCCCGGCGCGATCCGTTCGCGCGACTGCCCGCGGTTCCCGGCGAGGACGACGCGCCCTTCTGATCCAGCGTCCCGACGCGGACGTCGACCCCGGACACCTGCTGCGGCTGGCCGTCGACGGGCGCTGCCCGGGACCGCTGACGTCTGTGACCCACCACCGGTTGGGGACGTTTGACCGGACGAGATCATCGGCTGGGGACGGGCAACCGGATCTCCTACGGTCCTCGGTCCTGAAGTGCTGATCTCGCACCGGTTCGTGGTCCCGAAGGATCGATCGACGCTGCCGCGGAGGCATGATCGCGGTGGCGTTGCTGGAGTACGCCGCGGGCGAGCGCAACGGCGCGGTCTCGATCTCCTCGTGCGGGGTGGACGACCGTCCGCCCGTCACGGGGCGGGATGTGCCCACCGCCTACGATGGCCGCCTCATGCGGCTCCTGCACACGTCCGACTGGCACGTCGGCAAGACGCTCAAGGGGCAGTCGAGGCTCGACGAGCAGGAGCAGGTGCTGCGCGAGATCGTCGGGATCGCGCGGGAGAACGAGGTCGACGCCGTGCTCGTCGCCGGCGACCTCTACGACAGTGCGGCGCCCTCCGCCGCCGCCCAGCAGCTGGTGATCCGCACCCTGATGGCGCTGGCCGGCACGGGCGCGGCGGTCGTCGCGATCGCGGGCAACCACGACCACGCCCCCACGCTGGATGCCTACCGCCCGCTCGCGGGCGCGGCCGGGATCACGCTGGTCGGGTCGGTGCGCACGGCCGAGCGCGGTGGCGTCGTGGAGTTCACCGCCCGGTCGACGGGCGAGCGGGCGACGGTGCGCGGTGCTGCCGTTCCTCTCCCCGCGCTACGCGGTGCGCGCCGCCGAGCTGGTCACGAGGACGCCCGCCGAGAACGCCGGCGCGTACGACCAGCAGCTCCGCGACATCCTGACCGCGCTGACGGTCGGCTTCCGGGACGACGCCGTGAACCTGGTGCTGGCCCACCTCACCGTTCTCGACGGCCGGATGGGTGGCGGCGAGCGGGCCGCGCAGTCGATCTTCGAGTACGCCGTCCCGGCGACGGTCTTCCCGGTGGAGGCGCACTACGTGGCCCTCGGCCACCTGCACCGGCGCCAGCGCATGGCCGCCCCCTGCCCCGTGCACTACTGCGGCGCCCCGCTCGCGGTCGACTTCGGTGAGCAGGAGAACGCCCCGGTCGTCTGCCTCGTGGAGGCCGCACCCGGCACACCGGCTTCGGTCACGGATGTCCCGATCACGGCGGCCAGGCGGTTGCGGACGGTGCGCGGCACGCTCGCGGAACTGTCGGTGCTCGCTGACACCCTGCGGGAGGACTTCCTGCGGGTGCGGGTGTGCGAGCCCGCCCGCGCGGGGCTGCGGGAGGAGGTGATCGCGTTGCTGCCGGGTGCCCTGGAGGTGCGGATCGACCCGGAGTTCGCGGCGCCGGTCACCGGGCCGCGTCCGTCGAGCGGGTCGGCGGCCGAGCGCAGCCCGGCCGAGCTCTTCCGGGAGTACCTGGGTACGAGGGCGATCGGCGACCCACGCGTCGAGGAGCTCTTCCGGCGCCTGCACGACCAGGTCACCGGCTGATGCGCCCGGTGTTGTTGGACATGGCCGGGTTCGCCTCGTTCCGCGAGCCCACCACGGTCGACTTCGCCGGCGCGGAGTACTTCGCGCTGGTCGGGCCGACGGGGTCGGGCAAGTCCACGGTGATCGACGCGATCACGTTCGCGCTGTACGGGTCGGTGCCGCGCTGGGACGACCGGCGAGCCGTCGCGCTCGCCCTGGCGCCCACCGTCAACCGGGGCGCGGTGCGGTTCGTGTTCGACGTGGGGCGGGCGCGCTACGTCGTGGCCCGCGAGCTGCGGCGGGCTGCGTCCGGGAGCGTGTCGGTGCGCAGCGCGCGGTTGGAGCGCCTGCGCGACCCGTCCGGGACCGGTGGGGCCGACGAGGAGACGGAGCCGGTCGCCGACGGGACGGGTGCGGTCACCACGGCCGTCGAGGAGCTGCTCGGCCTGCCGTTCGGCGACTTCTGCACCTGTGTCGTGCTGCCTCAGGGGGAGTTCGCCGAATTCCTGCACACCGAGCCGCGCAAGCGCCAGGAGAAGCTGGTGCGGATCCTCGGCCTGGGCGTGTACGACCAGATCGCGCGCGAGGCCAACAGCGAGGCGGTCACCCAGCGCCAGCGCGCCGATCTGCTCGACCGGCAGCTCGACGGCTACGCCGACGCCACGCCGGAGGCGGCGCGCACGGCGGATGGCCGCGTGGCGGAGCTGACCGCGCTCGCCGCCCGGGTCGGCACGGCCGTGTCCGAGCTGGCCGCGGCCGCTGCCTCGCTCGACGCCGCCGAGGCGCTGGTCGTCCGGTGGCGGACCGAGCGGACGCAGCTCGCGGCCCTCAGCGCGCCTGCTGGCATCGCCGACCTCGATGCGCGGCAGCGGGCGGCGGCGGCCGCGCTGACCACGGCGGCGGCCCGCGCCGACACGGCCGAGGCCGGCGACGCCGACGCGCGCCGGCGGCTCGCGGCCGCGCCCGCGCGGGGACCACTGGAGCAGGCGCGTCGCGATCACGCCGAGCTCGGCGCGCTGACCGACGAGCTGCCCGGGGCGCGGGAGCGCCACGAGAAGGCGCGCGCCGCCGACGACACGGCCGGGCGCGATGCCGTCGACGCGCGCGCCACCGTCGAGACGGCGCGCCGGATTCGCGACGCCGCGGCCACCACGCTGGCCACCACCCACGACGTCGTGCGACGGCTCGTCACCGAGCGCGACCGACTCCGATCCCTTGCGGTCCCCGCGGGACTCGACGCGCTGGCCGTCCGCCGGTCGACGGCGGCCGCGTCGCTGCGCCGCGCGATCGCCGCGCTGACCGACGCCGAGGCTGCCGAGGCCCGCACGCGCGCGGATGTGGCGGCGGCCCCGCTCCGCGCACCACTGGAGCAGGCCCGACGCGACCACCGGGACCTCGCCGCCGCCGAGGAGGAGCACGCCGGCGCCGTCGGGCGGTTCGACGCGGCGCAGCGCGACCTCGCCGCCGCCGCGGAGCAGGCCGCCCTCGCCCGCCGACACGTCACGCAGGCGCAGCGGCAGCGGGCGGCGGACCTGCGCGCCGACCTCGTCGCGGGCCTGCGGCCCACGCTCGTCGCCGGCGATGCGTGCCCGGTCTGCACCCAGACCGTCACCGTGCTGCCCGAGCTGCCGCCCGCCGCCGACCCGGCCGTCGCCGAGCGCGCGGTGACCGACGCGGAGGAGGCGCACGATCACGCGCTGCACCGGGAGGCCGCGGCCGCCGCCGAGCGAGCGCGCGCGTCCGCCGACGTCGAGCGACTCGCGGCCACGATCGCGCGGCTCCGCGGGCGGCTGCGGGACGTGGCGCCCCCAGGGGCCCGGTCCGACGAGCCGGCCGCGGTGGGTCGGGCGGTCGAGGAGGCGCTCGCCGGCCTCGACCGGATCGCCCGGGCCGCCGAGCTCGCCGACGGCGAGGTCCGGGCTGCCCGCGGTGTCCGCGAGACGGCCGCACGGCAGGTCGAGAAGGTGCGCGGGGAGGTCGGCGCGGCGAACGCCGCGCTGCGGGCGGCCCGCGATCCGCTGGTGACGCTCGGTGCGCCCGCGCTCGAGGCCCCGACCGTCCCGGCCGACCCGGATCTCGCGGTGGAGGGCCCGCCGGTCGATGAGCTCGCCGTGTCCGACGTCGGTGCCGGCTGGCGGGCGCTCGTGGCCTGGGCCGAGGGCGAGGCCGGCGCCCGCACCGACGCGCTGCTGCCGGCCCGGGAGGGTGCGGCCGCCGCCGAACGCGACCGCGACGTGGCGGAGCAGGCGCTGCGATCGGCCGAGCGCACCGCGCAGGACCGCCGCAACGACGAGACGGCCGCCGCACGCGCCGAGCAGGAGGCGCGGGGCGCCGTGGCCGCCCTCGACCGGCGCGTCGCGGAGCTCCGTTCGGCCCTGGCCGGGGCTCCGACCGATGCGGACGCTGCCGCCGCGCTGTCGGACCTCGCGGCTCGCGAGTCGGCGGCCAGGTCGGCCGACACCGAACTGAGCATCGCTCGGGCGGCGGTGCGTTCCGCGGAACGCGCCGTGCTCGACGTCGGACGGGAGGTCACGGATGCGTGGCACGCCCTGCGCGGCGCGCGCGACCCCCTCGTCCCGCTCGGTGCCCCCGCTCTGTCCGGTGACGACCTGCTCGAGGCCTGGACGGTGCTCATCGAGTGGGCCGCGACCCAGGCCGTGACCCGTGGCGAGCGGCTCGCCGCCGCCGAGGAGGCCGCCACCGCGGCCCGGGGGGTGGGCGACGCCGTCGAGCGACGGTTGACCGCCGATCTCGCGGCCCATGGCATCGTGCACGGTGACACGGCCGGCGCCGGGCTGGCCGCAACCGCACCTCCGGTCGTCGCCGCCGCGCAGGAACGGGCCCGCGGCCAGCAGGAGCGGGTCGCCGAGCGCCGCGCCACTGCCGCGGCGATCAGGGCCGACCGCGACGAGGCCGAGAGCACCCAGCAGGTCGCCAGGATGCTCGGCGGCCTGCTGCGCTCCGACGGGTTCCCGCGGTGGCTGGTGGCCTCGGCACTCGACGCACTGGTCGTCGACGCGTCGGCGAGCCTGGCCGAGCTGTCGGGCGGCCAGTTCGAGCTGACCCATGACCACGGCGAGTTCCTCGTGATCGACCACGCCGACGCCGACACCCGCCGCCCGGTCAAGACGCTGTCGGGCGGCGAGACGTTCCAGGCGAGCCTGGCCCTCGCGCTGGCGCTGGCGGCGCAGATGTCCGGTCTCGCCGCGCGCGGGGCCGCGCGGCTGGAGTCGATCTTCCTCGACGAGGGTTTCGGCACGCTCGACGAGGCCAACCTCGACGTCGTCGCGAGCACGTTGGAGAACCTCGCCACGTGCGGCGACCGCGTCGTCGGCGTGATCACGCACGTCCCGGCACTGGCCGAGCGGGTTCCGGTGCGGTTCACCGTGCGCCGCGACCACCGCACCTCCTCGGTCGTGCGGGAGGAGCCGTGAGGTGCCGATGAGGTTCAGCGTCGATCCCTGGGACCCCTCGTACGGCACCAGCCTGGACACCGAGCTCGGGGAGTCGACGGCGGTCGTGGAGGCGGACTGCGAGGTCCCCGCCGACCGGTGGGCTCCCGTCGACCCGAGGTCCGGCCTGCCGCCGCCGGCGGCCGTGCTGTTCGTCGACGGGGTCCGCCGGATCGACGCGCAGGTCTGGGTGCACGGGTCCGGAGGCGGGGCGTCCCTCGCGCTGTGTGCCTCCTACGCGGCCGGTGTCGTGTGCTGCTGCCGCGATGGCGGCGCGCACCTGCTCACGTCCCACGTCCGCCGCGGGCTGTTCACGACCGGCGACGGCAGCGACGTGGTCACCCGGGCCGGCACCTACCGGGCCCGCCGGACCTCGGAGCGGCCGGACGTCGCGCCGGTGCAGGTGCTGTCCCTGGCCCTGCAGCGCGACCTCGGCGACACCGAGCTCGTCGCGGCCACCGCAGCGCGGTCCGGTCAGACCGCCGACGACCTGCTGGTGGTGGACGGTCCGCTCCGCGGGCGCCAGCACCTCCCGCGGGCGATCGGGTTCGTCAAGAGCCACCGCAGCGACTACCTGCCTCCGCGGCTGGCCGGGGTGGTCGCCGCGCTGCGACCCGGTCAGCGCACACCGGTGTTCCGCCTCGGCAGCTCGTGGGAACGGCACACCTGGTACCTGCGGTTGCCCTGCTCCCCGGGAGCGCCGTGGGCGGGAGTGGTGCGGGTGGAGTGCGGCGCGGACCTCACCGTCGAGGCGGCCGTCGGGCTGGCGGCGTTGAGCCAGGTGACGCTCGTCCGGTACGCGTCCACCGAGTACAAGGACTCCCGGGCGCCGCAGAACCTCTACCCCATCGCCGGCCTGGAGCGGGCGCTGCGGCGGCGACTGGGGGAGCCGGGACTGCTCTACCGGGCGCTGCGCCGCGCCGCGGCGGCGTGATGCGGCGCCGAATGACCGGCGTTCAACATCTCCCACCCGTCGCGGGTACGTCGGCACTCGCGAGGGCGGCCGCCACCCAGCGCAGCATCACGGCGTCCTGGCACACGCTCAGCAGCTCGGCCTGCTCCACCGCCACCGGGTCCCGGGCGGACCGGGTGCGGTGCCGCCGGCGCAGCTCGGTCACGTCCGCGAGGGTCTCGCCCGGGAGCGCCTGCGCCGGACCCGCGAGCCCGAGCGCGTCGACGACCAGCCGGAACGCCGCGAAGCCGACCACGCGCATCCCGTGCGGCAGCGAGGTCAAGCCGTAGCCGTAGACGGACGTGATGCCACCGTCGAGCACCGCCCAGGCCTCCACCGAAGGAGCGTGCACCGCGCGCGCCGACACGAAGGGGACGTCCTGGCATTCGATCCACTCGCGCACCACGCTGCGGCACCCGGTAGCCACGTCGAAGACACCGGGACCCCAGCCGGCCGGCACCAGGAGATCGGACCAGGTGGGTGACCCCTCGCGCAGCACAGGATCGGACGTCGGGTCACCGCGTCCCGCATCCTGGTGGGAGATCGCCATTCGCACCGTCCTCGAGGCGCCGTGTCGGTGAGCGTAGAAGACGCGCGGGGCGGGGGCCCGGGATCGGCGAGCCGGGCAGGAGTACCGTGTATCACAGGTCGTCAGTTTCGGTGTTCGTGTGATGCACGCCCGCAGGAACGAGTTGGTGTCCGCGGGCTCGCCGTCATTCCGACGGCGACCGGCGTCGCCAGGGTCGGCCGGGCCCGCGCAGTGCGGGAACCCACCACCATCTGCTAGGAGCACACCGCATGACGCAGGGAACTGTGAAGTGGTTCAACGGCGAGAAGGGCTTCGGCTTCATCTCGGTCGACGGGGGCGGCGCTGACGTCTTCGTGCACTACTCGGAGATCGACGCCGGGGGCTTCCGCAGCCTCGACGAGGGACAGCGCGTGGAGTTCGAGGTCGGCCAGGGCGCCAAGGGCCCGCAGGCCACCGGCGTACGCGTCGTCTGACCCACAGCTCGACCGGAGCCCGTCGCCCCTCGTGGGGAGGCGGGCTCCTCTCGTCGGTCGGCGGGACAGCTCGCCCGGCGGATCAGCTGCCCAGCCGGATCGACGACGCAGGCCGGGATCAGCTGCCCAGGCGGTGCCGCAGCCCGCTGGCCCGCCCCACCGGCCGCCGCACGGCGGCACGGACCGCCTCCTCCGTGCCGATCACCCGGACGAACTCCCGCGCGCGGGTGACGGCGGTGTAGAGCAGCTCCCGCGTGAGCAGGGGCGACTCCGCCGGCGGCAGGACCACCGAGACCCGGCGGAACTGGCTGCCCTGTCCGCGGTGGACGGTCATGGCGTGCACGGTGGCCACCTCCGGCAGGCGCGACGGTGGGAGCAGCAGGGGCGCGCCACCCCGGGCGCCCGCGCCGGCGCCCGGGGTGGCGGCGGCGCCGGCCGCGGCGGCAGCGAAGGCCACGCGCAGGCCCTCGGGACGGGCCACCACGACCCCGGTATCCCCGTTGAACAGGCCGATGTCGTAGTCGTTGGCGGTGACGAGCACCGGCCGGCCTGGGTACCACGGCCCCGGTTGCGGACCGGGCGTCGCGGCGGCCAGCCACCGTTCGATGTCGACCGTCCACCTCGTCACGCCGTAGGGTCCGCGGCGGTGCCCACAGAGCACGCGGTGGTGCTCCAGGGCGGCGAGCGCGTCGCCGGTGCGGCCGGCACGGGCCGCCGCGGCGAGCGCGGTGCCGGCCTCGACGACGTCGCGGCGGACGGCCGTTCCGTCGCCCGGCTCGACGAACGCGAGGTCAGCGCGCCCCGCGCGCAGCAGGTCGATCGCCGTGTCGTCGTCGCCGGCCTGCACGGCCCGGGCGAACTCGGCGATCGCGCCGCCGAAGCGCCAGACATGGTCCAGCGTGACGACGCCGTGGACGACCCCGTCGGGCAGCTGCAGTGCGCGCAGAGCCTCGTCGAGGCGGGGCTCGGCGTGGCCCGGCGCACGGGCCAGGTCGCCGAGCACCGCACCGGCCTCGACCGACGCGAGCTGGTCCGGGTCGCCGACGAGCACCAGCCGGGCCTGTGGGCGGACGGCCTCCAGCAGGCGGGCCATCATCGTGAGCGACACCATCGACGTCTCGTCGACGACCACCACGTCGAACGGCAGCCGCTGCTCGCGGCCGTACCGGAACCGGCGGGAACCGGGTCGCCACCCGAGCAACCGGTGCAGCGTGGCGGCCGCCGGCAGGTGCGCCCGCAGCTCAGCCGGCAGCTCGGCGGTGACCGCCTGCTGCAGCCGGGCGGCGGCCTTGCCCGTGGGAGCGGCCAGCGCGATGCGCGGCGGCGGGCCGGGCTGCTCGTGCAGCAGGGCCAGAAACCGGGCCACGGTGGTGGTCTTGCCGGTGCCCGGCCCGCCCGCCAGCACGGTGACGCGACGCAGGAGACCGACGGCTGCGGCGAGGCGCTGTCGTTGCGACTGCGGGTCGGGGAACAGCCGCACGAGGCCCGTGCGCAGAGCGGCCAGGTCGACCTCGGGCGGCGCGGCCGCCGCACGCTCGGTCAACGAGCACCGCACCGACTCCTCGTCGCGCCAGTGACGGTCGAGGTAGAGCAGGCCGTCGACCAGCCGCAGCGGCCGCGCGCCGCCGAGGTCCGAACCGGCCGCCACCAGCGGGCTGGCGACGCACGCCGCCAGCCAGGCACCGGGCTCGGGCCACGGCAGCGCGGACACGTCGACCAGCTCGTCGCCCTCGCCCAGCACGGTGTGGCCGGCCACCGCCAGGTCCACGCAGACCGACCCGAGCCGCACCGCGCGGACGGCGAGCGCCACCGCCAGCAGTACCTGCTCGGAGTGCTCTGCGCCGAGGCGTCCGAGCCGGGTGGCCACGTGGACGTCGGCCGGGTGCAGCACGCCCGCGGCGTTGAAGGCGGCCAGCACGCCGGTGGCCGAGCGGGCCAACCGGGCGTCCCCGACGTCGGCGCGGATCGACTCCGCCTCCGCGGGAGGGAGCACGTCGGCGGTCACGACGCTCCTCCGTGCAGCAGCCCGGACAGCTCGACGACCAGCGCCGCGGGCGGCGCCCAGCTGAACACACCGCACGGGACGCCGTCGACGACCGGGGTGTCGGGCCCGCACATCCCGCGGACGAACAGGTAGAGCACGCCACCGAGGTGGCGCTCCGGCCGGTATCCGGGCAGGCGCCACCGCAGGAAGCGATGCAGGGCCACGGCGTAGAGGAGCGCCTGGAGCGGGTAGTGGGCCGCGATCATCGCCTCGGCGAGGAGCGGCGGGGTGTAGTGCGCCGAGGTGAGGGGTGGGCGACCCTCCGGGCCGGCCGGGGCGAGCCAGTTGGTCTTGTAGTCGACGACCACGAACCGCTCGCCCGGCAGCCGGAGCACGGCGTCGACGCTGCCGGTCAGGTAGCCCCGCAGCGGCTGATCGGCGAGCGCGTGCGAGCGCGTCCGGGTAGGGCGCCAGCGGGTGGTCGGGCAGGAGGTGGCGGCGCAGCAGGGGAACCAGCGCGCCCAAGGCCACCGGTGGGCCCGGGGTGTCGCCGCCGGCCAGGGGCAGCTCGAAGTCCAGCTCGGTGAGCCGGTCGCGCGGGCCGATGTCGGCGAGCCGCAAACCCGCGGCCAGCGGCCCGAGTGGGGTGCGGGCGGCGGGCCCGAGCGCCGCGGCCAGCGCGTGGGCGTCGACGCCCGGCGTGGGATGTCGGACCAGCTGCTCGTGGGCGTGCCGGTCGAGCTCGGCGACCAGATCGCGCGCGGTGAGGTCGGCCGCCTCCAGGACCGCGTGCACGAGCGTGCCGAAGCCCGCGCCGACCGGCAGCTCGGCCATGGGGGAGGCGACGGAGACCGGTCCGGACCCCGCCCCGGTCGGCCGCTCGGCCGGACCGATGTCGGGTGGGTCGATCTCCGCCTCGTCGTCGGTGCCCGTCTCCTCCGGCTCGCTGCCCACCCCCGGACCGTGCTCGGCCGCGGCCGTGAGCGCGGTGTAGGACGTGCGCCGCCATGCGCTGTCGAGCTGCCGACCGAACCTCGCCGCGCTCAGCTCGGGCGGCGTGGCGGGCTCTGCGCGGAATCCCGCGGCCGGCCGCGCGCCCACCTCCTCCACGGCGACCTCGGCACAGGCCAGATCGCGGAACGCGGCCAGTGCCGTCCGGTCGGACGGCACGCGGCACCGCTCGGGCGGCTCGGTGCCCGGCGCCGGGCGGCCGAGGAGCAGCCGGTGCAGCGGTGATGTCGCCGTCGTGGTGGCCGGGACCCACCACGTGACCGCCTGGCAGCACGCGCGGGTGAGGGCGACGTAGAGCAGCCGGAGGTCCTCGCCGGCCTCTTCGGCGCGGTGCCGGGCGCAGCGTTCCTTCCAGCCCTCGCCCGTCTCGCCGCCGACGTCGAGCACCCGCGCGCCGTCGTCGTCGTGCAGCAGCGGAACGTCGGGATCGCGGACGTTGCGGTCCCACGCGAACGGTACGTAGACGATCGGGAACTCCATGCCCTTGCTGCGGTGGATGGTGATGATCTGCACCGCCGCTGCGTCGGACTCCAGCCGCCGGCTGCGCTCGGTGCCGATGTCCTGTGCGGTGTCGTCGATGCGGTGGCGCAGCCAGTCGACGAGGGCGGCCGGGCCGAGGTGCCCGGCGACCGCGGCGGCGTGCAGGGCCTGCGCGACGTGCCGGAGGTCGGTGAGGCGCCGCTCGCCATCGCTGGTGGCGAGCAGCCGGCTCGGCAGCCCGGTCCCCGTGGTGACGGCCTCGAGCAGCGCCGCGACGCCGCGTTCCTGCAGCACCGCCGCCCAGCCCTTGAGGGTGGTGCCCAGCTCGTCGAGCAGCTCGTCGGCCGCGAGATCGCACAGCTCGGCGACGGTGCGACCGACGAAGCACGTGAGGGCCGCAGCCCGGGCGCGGTGCGCTCGAGGCTGCTCCAACGCCTCGAGCAGGGTGAGCCACTCGCGCGCGATCGGGGTGCCGAAGACGCTGGACGTACCGGACAGCACCGCGGGCACACCGGCATCGGCCAGCGCGTCGCGCACCATCGCTGCCTGGTCGTTGGTGCGCACCAGGACGGCGACGTCGCCCGGGACCACGGGACGGCCGCCCACCTGCGCCCGGCTGGCCAGCAGCTCCGCGATGTCGGCTGCGACGTCGCGGGCCACCAGGAGGCGGGCCGGGCCGATGACCGCGAGGTCGCGGCGCGGCGACCGCGGCAACCCGGCCCGCGCGGCCACCCGCAGCCGGAACGGGGTGTCGACCGGGGCGCCGCGCAGCCGGGACGCCGGGTGGGCAGAACCGACCGGGTGCACGGTGATGCGCGGATCGCCCAGCGCGGCCCCGGCGAAGACCGCGTCGAACGCGGCGAGCAGCGGGGCGTCGCTGCGCCAGTTGACCGCCAGGGTGGCGTGGTCGGTGGCGCCGTCGGTGGCGTCCAGGTAGCTGACGACATCGGCCCCGCGGAAGGCGTAGATCGCCTGCTTGGGATCGCCGATGAGCACGAGTGTGGTGTGCCCGTGGAACGCACGGCGCAGGATGTGCCACTGGACGGGATCGGTGTCCTGGAACTCGTCGACCAGCACCACCCGGTAGCGCCGTCGGAGCCGCTGGGCCGCCCCGCGGGCGGGATCGTCCAGGGCGCCGGCGAGTCCGGTGAGCAGGTCGTCGTAGGTGGTGATCCGCCGCTGGCGCTTGCGGCGCGCCACCTCGGCACGCACTGCGGAGGCGAAGCGGTGCCGCACCTGCGCGGTGCTGCCCGGCTCCGCGGCGGCGGGCTCCAGCCGAGCCTGCGCATCGTGCACCGCGCGGCGGGCCAGCACGAGCGCCTCCGCGCGGGTGAACGCGGGCGTGCCGGCCTCGCGTGCGCCGTACTTGCGCACGTAGAAGTCGTCGACGACCTCGGTGACCATGTCCTCGATCGACTCGACGAACACCGCATGCGGTTCGGCGTCGCCGGCGACACCCAGGCCGGCCAGCATCTGCTGGCAGAACTGGTGGGTGGTGGCGATGGTGGCCGCATCGAACTGCGCCAGCGCCCGCGCCAGGCGGACCCGGCGCCGCGCGACCTCGCCGTCGGACACGTCCGCGAGCAGCCGGAGCACACCGTCGTCGCCGGCGCGGGCCGCGACCGGGTCGGCCAGCCCGCGCTCCGCCGTGACCAGCCGGGCCCGCACCCGTTCGCGCAGCTCCTGGGTGGCCTCCCGGCCGAACGTCACGAGCATGAGCTCGGACAGCTCGGCGTGTCCCTCGGCGACGTACCGAGCCGCCAGCGCGGCGATGGTGAACGTCTTGCCCGTGCCGGCGCTGGCCTCCAGGACCGTGGTGCCGGTGGGCAGCGGACCGCAGACGTCGAACGCGGACGGGGGGAGCGGACTCCGCCCCGTCGATCCGTTCGCCTGCACGGCCCTCACCGGCGCACCACGTCCTCGGCCATGAGCAGGGGGGTCCACAGCCGCAGGGCCAGGGCTCCGAACCGGGTGGGCTCGCTGCCGGGCTCCCCGGGCGTGGCGGTGAGCACCTCCGGGCCGGCCGCCGGGCCCCAGACCCGGACGTGGGCGTCGTCGGCGCGTTCGGGGACCGCTCCGGTGCTCCACTTCGTCATCGCCTGTTCGAGCGCGTCCTCGGCGTCCGCGCCACCGGCACGGACGGCGGCGTAGGCGTGGCCGGTGACCGGTGGCAGCGGCAGCGGCTCCCGCAACCCGGCGCGGTGCAGCGCGACGAGATCGGCGAGCACGGCGCGGGCGGGGACGGGGGCGAGCGGTCCGACGGTGGCCACCGCGATCCCGTGCCGGGCCCCGCGGCCCACGGTGATCGCCCGCCACGGCTCGCCGGAGCCGGCCGTGAGGGCGACCATGCGCGCCCACGCGCGGATGCGCTGCTTCGGGGCGAGGCGGGAGAACTCCACCCGGAGCAGCGTGTGCCCGTGGAGGCCGCCGAGCGTGCCGACCACCCGGGTGCCGTCGGGCAGCGCGACGTCGACCTCCCGGTCCTCCGCCCGGTCCGGCCACGGACCGGTGCCGCGGACCGACGCGGCCGCCTCGACGAGGGGCTCCACGTCGTCGAGCACCCGGGTGAGCAGGGCGTCGCCGAGAGCTCCCGGTGGGAGCTCACCGCGCCGCCACTCGGCCTGCCGGCAGCGGTCGAGATCGTGGCCGGCCAGCCGGTCGCGGAGCAGCCGGTCGCCGACGGCCCACACGGCGAGCGGGTCGAGGTCCACGGGGAGCGCGTCGGCGGGGTCGGCGTCGCCGCCGAACACCGACAGGCCGACCCGCTGCCGCAGGAACTCCTTGACGGGGTGTTCCAGGAACGCGACGAGGTCGTCGAGCGCCACCACCTCCCCGTCGACGGGTGGGAGCAGCGAACCGACGAACGGGGCTGCCGGGCGCTTGACCGCCGCCGTCGCCGCCCGCGCACCGGCCAGCTCGGCGCGGTCGAAGCTGAACGGTCCCGTCGCGCCCAGCGCTCCCACCTCGAAGTTGCGGGCGTCGAACGGCTGCAACGGGTGGCGCACCACGACCTGCGCGCGGCCGGCCGGCCCGGCCATCGCCTCGACGGCCTCGAGGAGCTCACCCAGCGGCACTGCGGGCGGGCGCCGGGCGCCGGTGCGTTCGTCGGCCCCCGAGTGCACCACCACGAGGTGCTCGGTGGCCGCGCAGATCGCGTCGAGCAGCAGCTGGCGGTCCTCGCCTGCGGGGTCGCGCTCACCCACGAGAGGATCGCGGGCGAGGAGGTCGTCGCCGTCGGGAGCGCCGGCCCGGGGGAACACGCCGTCGTCGAGACCGAGCAGACAGACCACGCGATGGGGCACCGACCGCATCGGCACGAGGGTGGCCACGGTGAGCGTGCCGGTCCGGAAGCCGGCCCGGGTGGGCCGCCCCCGCAGCCGTTCGGCGAGCAGGGCTCGGACGTCGGCCAGCCCGAGCGGGACCGTCTCGGCGTGCGGGCCCGCCGCGCGGGCGGCCTCGGCCAGCTCGGCGCGGGCCTGCCCGGCCTGCCACGCGTCGGCGGCGGTGGTGTCGGTGAGGACGTCCAGGCCGGTGACGAGGGCCGCGACCCAGCCGGCGAGCGGCTGCTCGGTGGTGAGCGCGGCCAGGACCGCGGTGATCCGGTCGACGAACTCCGCGAGCCGCCCCAGCCGGTCGACGTCGCCGGACTCGACCTCCGCCATCGGCAGCGCCGTGCCGAGCCACTCCTGCTCCGCAGACTCTCCCGACATCGCGACACCCAGCAGCAGCCGATCGAGACCGGCCGACCACGTGTTCTGCGCGAACCCGCCGAGGTGGTACGGCGCGCGGTGCGGTGCGTCGAGCCCCCATCGGACGCCGGAGCGGACGACCAGGTCGCGAAGCCGCTCGAGATCGGCCTCGTCGAGCCCGAACCGTCGGCGGACCGGGACGGATCCGACGAGATCGAGCAGCTGGGACGCGGTGAGCCGGGCGTCGGCCAGCTCGAGCAGCTGCGCGACCGTGTCGAGCAGCGGGTTGACCTGGCGCAGCGCCCGGTCGGCCAGCCGGACCTGCAGCCGCTGACCGGGATGGCTGTCGGCGGCCCGCTCGCCCAGCCCGAAGGTGGCCGAGACCAGCGGCGCGAACGCCTCGATGTCCGGGCACATGACCAGGACGTCGCGCGGTTCGAGCGTGGGGTCGGCCGCCAGCAGCCCGAGGATGACCTCGCGGAGGACCTCGACCTGGCGGTCGGCGCCGTGGCAGGAGTGCACCTGGACGCTGCGGTCGTCGGTGGCGAGCGGCGCGCGGTGGACCGGCGGACGGTCGTCGCGGAGATCTTCCTGCAGCCGGCCGAGGAGCGTGGGCGGCCGATCGGCCATCCGGTGGTGGTGGTCGGCATGGCCCGGCGCCGTCACCTCCAGGCGCACCTGCATCTCGCGGACGTCGCGGCCCAGCGAGGACAGCAGCGGATGGAGGGGGGCCACCGCCGTCGGGTCGGTCCTCCGGTGGGGGACGGCGTCGGGAGCCCGCACCGCAACCCACAGCGCGGGCGAGGGGTGCGGCAGCCACAGGTGCACCTCGCGGTGCTCGGCCAGCACCGCGAGGACGGCGAGGTGCTCGGCCGGCAGGCGCGTGGGGCCGAACAGCGACAGCCGGGGTGGCAGCTCGGCCCGGTCCGGGTCGGCCCGCAGCACGGCTCGGGCCGCGCGCAGCCGCTCGGCCGGACCGGGCTCGCCGATCCGCTCCCGCAGCCGCCGCCACAGCTCCGGCTGCCAGGCCAGGTCGCCGGCCTGGTCGGGCACACCCCCACCCGACAACCAGCCGTCCAGCACCTCCGGGCGGTGCGTGGCGTACGACGCGAAGAGGACGACGAGGTGGCGGGCCGCGGCGTACCGGCGGCCGCGGCCCGCACCGACGTGCGCCGCGAGCGGCGCGCACCACGCCTCGCCGAGGCTCTCGTCCACCACCTCCAGCAGCGGCCACACCGCCCGCTCCGGACGCCACGGATCGTCGTCGGGGTGGACGCCGGTGGCCGCGCCGACCGCGGCCCCGACCACCACCGCCGGTGAGGGGAACGCGATACCGGCGCAGACGCCGTCGGCCCGACCGTCGGCCGCGCCCAGCCGGTGCGAGAGGCGTTGGGCGAGCCAGCGCTCCACACCCTTCGCGGGCACCGCGACGATCTCCGCCGCGAACGGATCCCCTGCCGGTCGCGCGAGGTGCTGCCCGAGGGCGTCGGCCAGCGCGTCGGCGCGCTCGGCCCGGTGCACGTGCCACACCGCTGCGCTCACCCCCTCGATCACTCGGCCCGCGATCACGCGACAAGGTAGGGCGCGGGTCCGACAGTTCCCGACGCGGGCGGTCGCCGCCGCACTGACGGCCCGCGCCCCGGGTGGCAGGGTGAGCGCCAGCCAACCCGCCGAGCCCGAGGAGCCGCTCCGATGTCGACCGATCCCCGCGCCGGAACGCCCGCCCAGCCCGCGGACCTCGTCGACCTCGACGCGCTGCTGGCCGCCTACCACGAACGCCACCCCGATCCCGTCGAGGCCGGTGAGCGGGTGGCGTTCGGGACGTCCGGGCACCGCGGGTCGTCGCTGCGCTCGACGTTCAACGACGACCACATCGCCGCCACGAGCCAGGCGATCTGTGAGTACCGCGCGGCCCAGGGCACCGACGGACCGCTCTTCATCGGGCGCGACACCCACGCCCTCTCCGAGCCGGCGTGGGTCACGGCGATCGAGGTGTTCCAGGCCAACGACGTGCACGTGCTGGCCGACGGTGACGAGGCCTTCACCCCGACCCCCGCCGTGTCGCACGCGATCCTGACCCACAACCGGGCGCGGGTCGGCGGGCTGGCCGACGGCGTGGTCGTGACGCCGTCGCACAACCCGCCCTCCGACGGCGGCTTCAAGTACAACCCGCCCGACGGAGGGCCGGCCGACACCGACGCCACCGGATGGATCGCCGACCGGGCCAACGAGCTGCTGGGGGCGGGGCTGCGCGGGGTGCGCCGGCGCGCGCTCGACCGCGATGGCCTCGGCCGGTACGACTTCCTCGCCGAGTACGTCTCCGACCTGCCGTCCGTGGTGGACCTCGGCGCGATCCGCGACGCCGGGGTGCGGATCGGCGCCGACCCGCTCGGCGGGGCCAGCGTCGCCTACTGGGGTGCGATCGCGGAGCGGCACGGGCTCGACCTCACGGTCGTCAACCCCGCCGTCGACCCGCAGTTCGGCTTCATGACCCTCGACTGGGACGGCAAGATCCGGATGGACTGCTCGTCGCCGTACGCGATGGCCTCGCTCGTCGAGCGCCGGGGCGAGTTCCGGATCGCCACCGGCAACGACGCCGACTCCGACCGGCACGGCATCGTCACCGCCGACGGGCTGATGAACCCCAACCACTTCCTGGCGGTGGCCATCGGGCACCTCTACGCCCACCGCCCCGGCTGGTCGCCCGAGGCGGGGATCGGCAAGACGGCCGTCAGCTCGTCGATGATCGACCGGGTCGCCGGCGATCTCGGTCGCAAGCTGGTGGAGACGCCCGTCGGGTTCAAGTGGTTCGTGTCGGGTCTGCTCGACGGCTCGATCGGCTTCGGTGGTGAGGAGAGCGCGGGCGCCTCGTTCCTGCGCACCGACGGCAGCGTGTGGACCACGGACAAGGACGGGATCATCCTCGCCCTGCTCGCTTCCGAGATCGTCGCCGTCACCGGGCGGACGCCCAGCGAGCACTACCGCGACCTCACCGCCCGGTTCGGCGAGCCGGCCTATGCGCGCATCGACGTGGCCACCACACCGGAGGCGAAGGCGCAGCTGGGCAAGCTCTCGGCCGAGGACGTGACGGCCACCGAGCTCGCGGGCGACCCGATCACCGATCGGTTGACGACGGCGCCGGGCAACGGCGCACCACTGGGCGGGCTCAAGGTCGTCACCGAGCACGGCTGGTTCGCGGCGCGGCCGTCGGGCACCGAGGACGTCTACAAGATCTACGCCGAGAGCTTCCGCGGTCCCGAGCACCTGGCCCGCATCCAGGAGGAGGCCCGCGAGGTGGTGACGGCGGCGCTGGGGTAGGTGCCGGACCGGGTTCCGATGACGCTCGACGGAGAGGATCGATGTGCGCGCGGTACAGGTGGTGCGGTTGGACGGGCCGGCGGCGGTCGAGGTGCGCGAGGTGCCGGAGCCGGAACGCGGACCCGACCAGGTGCTCGTGGACGTCCGGGCGGCCGGGGTGAACTTCCCCGACGTCCTGCAGAGCAAGGGCCTCTACCAGTACCGGCCCGACCCGCCGTTCACGCTCGGCTCGGAGGCGGCCGGCGTGGTGCGGGAGGCGCCCGACGACTCCTCGCTGCGCCCCGGTGACCGGGTGGCCGCGTTCGCAGGCGCGGGCGCGTTCGCCGAGGTCGTCGCGGTGGCCGCCGAGCACGTCCTGCCCCTCCCGGACGAGGTCGAGCTCGCCTCGGCCGCCGGCCTGCCGATGAACTACCTGACCGCGCACTTCGCCCTCCTGGTGCGCGGGCACCTGCGCGAGGGCCAGACCGTGCTGGTGCACGGCGCGGCCGGCGGCGTCGGCACGGCCACGATCCAGCTCGCCGCCGCGCTCGGGGCGCGCGTGGTGGCGGTGGTGTCCACCGAGGCGAAGGTCGGGGTCGCGAAGGCCGCGGGCGCCCACGACGTCGTGCTCGCCGAGGGCTTCAAGGACGCCGTCAAGGAGCTCACGGGAGGCGCGGGCGTCGACGTCGTGGTCGACCCGGTCGGCGGTGACCGCTTCACCGACTCGCTGCGCAGCCTCGCCCCGGAGGGCCGGCTGCTGGTGATCGGGTTCACCGGAGGGGACATCCCGACGGTCCGGGTCAACCGGTTGCTGCTCAACAACATCGACGTCGTCGGCGTCGGCTGGGGGGCTTTCGCGATGCGCCGGCCCGGCTACCTCGCCCACCAGTGGTCGGAGCTGGAGCCGCACCTGCGCTCGGGCGCGCTCGACCCCCTGATCAGCGCGACGTTCCCGCTGGAGCGGGCCGGTGCGGCCCTGGCCAGCATCGACGAGCGGCAGGTGACCGGCAAGGTCGTCCTCGAGGTGACGGGTGCCCCGTGACGCCAGGGACGCCCGTCACCTCGACCCTCACACCGGGTCGGCGGGTTGCGAAGGACGATCCGCGGTGGTGCCGCCGTTCTTCCCCGCGGGATGCGGCTTGACCGGCAGGTAGAACTCGCCACCGTAGGTCTTCGTGCCGAAGTCCACCGCCTGCTCCACGGCCTGGGTCGAGCGCTGGCCCCGCTGCGTCAACGCGTCCTCGCGCAGGTCCTTCGCCAGTGCCACGCACAGCAGCACCATGACCAGCGCGAACGGTGCCGCCATGATGATCGTGATGTTCTGGATGCCGGTGAGGGCCGACCCGTCCTCACCCACGAGCAGCATGATGGCCGCGATCGCGCCCATCACGACGCCCCAGAACACCACCACCCATCGGGTCGGTTCGATCGAGCCGCGCTGGGACAGCGTGCCCATCACCACCGACGCCGCATCGGCGCCCGAGACGAAGAAGATCGCGATCAGCGTCATCGCGAGCACGCTGAGCAGTCCGCCGAGCGGCAGTGTGTTGAGCAGCCCGAACAGCTGGCCCTCCGTGTCCTGCGACGCGAGGTCCGTGCCGCTGCGTTGGAGGTTGATGGCCGCCCCGCCGAAGACCGCGAACCAGATCAGGCTGACCGCGCTGGGGATGAGCAGCACGCCGACGACGAACTGCTTGATCGTGCGGCCGCGGCTGATCCGCGCGATGAACATGCCGACGAACGGCGTCCAGGAGATCCACCACGCCCAGTAGAAGACGGTCCATCCGGACAGCCACTCGGCCGTACCGTCCCCGCCGGTCGCGGCGGTGCGGGCCGCCATCTGCGCCAGATTGCCGAAGTAGTCGCCGATCGCGGTCGGGATGAGGTTGAGGATCAGCACCGTCGGGCCGGCGACGAACACCACGAGCGCCAGCACGCCCGCCAGCACCATGTTGATGTTCGACAGCCACTGGATGCCCTTGGCGACGCCGGTGACCGCCGAGCACACGAAGGCGACCGTCAGCACGGCGATGATCCCCACCAGCACGGCGTTGCCGACGGCGGGCAGGCCGTTGGCCTCCAGGCCGCCACCGATCTGCAGGGCGCCGAGCCCGAGCGACGCCGCGGAGCCGAACAGCGTGGCGAAGATCGCCAGGATGTCGATGGCCTTGCCGATCGGCCCCTCGGTGCGCCGAGTGCCCAGCAGGGGCGCGAACGCCGAGCTGATCAGCTGGCGGCGGCCGCGGCGGAAGGTGCTGTAGGCGATGGCCAGCCCGACGACGGCGTAGATCGCCCACGGGTGCAGCGTCCAGTGGAACAGGGTGGTGGCCATGGCGACGTCGAGCGCCTCGGGCGAGCCGGCCGCCACGGTGCCCGGCGGCGGGTCGGTGAAGTGCGAGAGGGGCTCGGCGACCCCGTAGAACATCAGCCCGATGCCCATCCCGGCGCTGAACATCATCGCGATCCAGGAGACTGTCCGGAACTCCGGCCCCTCGCCGTCGCGGCCGAGCGGGATCTTCCCGTACGGGCTGAACGCCAGCCACAGGGCGAACACCACGAAGCCGGTCGCGGCCAGCACGAAGGCCCAACCGCCGCCCGTCATGATGCCGCCCAGCACGGCCGTCGCGACGGCGCTGAGCGCGTCGGTGGCGAACACCCCCCAGGCGATGAACGCGACGACGAGCGCGGCGGCGACACCGAAGATCACCCGGTCCACGGGGTAGTGCTGGTCGGCCGAGGTCGCCGGGGCCTCGTCGGTTCGGACCTGTTCGGGGGTCTCGTCGATGCTCATGATCGTCGGCGCCGACGGTGCCGGTCGCCTGCCCTCCTCGCCGTCTCGCTGGCCGGCGACGGTCGTGTCCCGGCCGATCGTGTCGTATGCCGTGCTGTGCCGTGCTGTGCCGTGCTGTGCTGTGCCCGATCACCATCGGCCTGCGACGGTCCGTCCGTCAACGGTGCGGCCCCGAGCTGAACGCGGTCGTGACCTGGCGAGACCTCCCATGGTCGACGTCTCGGGACCGGCCACCGCGCCCATGCGGTCCGGCGTCCCCGACCGGTGATCATGGTGGGTCAGCGGTGGGACGCGTCAGCATGATCGCCGCGTGCGGACCGGGGACCCTGCCCGGCGTGGCCCGGCGTCCCCATCCGGCGATCACCGGTCCCGCGGTTGTGCCGCCCCTCGGCCGGGTGATGACATGGCGCGGCAGGGGCGACGAGCGGGGGCGCGATGACCAGCACGGGGTCGAGGCCGGACGCGCGGGCGCCTGGGGCGACTGCACCGGATCCGGCCGCGGCGGCGGACGGGCCGGTCGCCGATGCGACCGCTCCGGGCGGCCTCGACGTCCTGCGTACCGTCGAGCAGCGCGTGCTGTGGCTGGCCACGGCGATCGTCCACCACGCCAACCGGGTGCGTCCCAACCCCGACGGGCTCAAGGTGGGCGGTCACCAGGCGTCCAGCGCGTCGATGGTGACGATCATGACCGCGCTGTGGTTCGCGCACCTGCGCCGGGCCGACCGGGTGTCGGTGAAGCCGCACGCCTCACCGGTCCTGCACGCGATCAACTACCTGCTCGGCGAGCTGGACGAGCGCTACCTGACCGAGCTGCGCGCCTTCGGCGGGCTGCAGAGCTACCCGAGCCGGTCGAAGGACCCGGACCCCGTGGACTACTCCACCGGGTCCGTCGGGATCGGTGCGACTGCTCCGATCTGGGGGGCCCTGGCGCGCCGGTACGTCTCCTCGCACGGGCCCGACGTGGGCACCGGGCGGCAGTACTCGCTGGTCGGGGACGCCGAGCTGGACGAGGGCGCGTGCTGGGAGGCGGTACTCGACCCGATGGTGGGCGAGCTCGGGGAGGTCGTGTGGATCGTCGACCTCAACCGGCAGTCGCTGGACCGGGTGGTGCCCAACATCGGTGCGACCCGGCTGCAGGGCATGTTCGGCGCCGCGGGCTGGCAGGTGCTCACCGTGAAGTACGGCCGCCTCCTCGAAGAGCTGTTCACCCGGCCCGGCGGCGCGGCGCTGCGCCGGCGCATCGACGACATGTCCAACCCGGAGTACCAGCGGCTGCTCCGGTGCCCGCCCGACCAGCTCCGCGAGCGGCTTCCCGGCGACGACCCGAGTGCCGAGCTCATAGCCCTCATCGAGGGGCTCGACGACGCCGTCCTGCACCGGGCCGTGCGCAACCTCGGAGGGCACGATCTCGCCGCGCTCGGCGATGCCCTGTCCGCGATCGACGACACGCGGCCCACGGTGGTCTTCGCCTACACGGTCAAGGGCTACGGCCTGGCGAGCGAGGGACACCCGCAGAACCACTCGTCGCTGCTCACGCCCGAGCAGCTGGCCGAGCTCGCACGGGCCGTGGAGGCGTCGACCGAGGACCCGTGGGCGCGTTTCCCCCGGGGGTCGGACGCCGACCGGCTGTGCGCAGCCGTGGCCGGGCGCCTGCAGCGGGCCCCGGTACCCGTGGCTCCCGTCCCGTCGATCCCCACCGACATCGGCCGGACCCCGTCGGGTACGGCCACCACGCAGGCCGCGCTCGGTCGCGTGCTGCTCGACCTGACCCGGTCCGCGCCCGAGGCCGCCGCCCGGGTCGTGACCCTCTGCCCGGACGTCAGCTCGTCGACGAACCTCGGCGGGTGGGTGAACAAGATCGGGGTCTGGTCGGCCCGCGAGCGGGTCGACTGGTTCGCCGACGACCCCGAGACGATCCTGCACTGGCGCGAGCGGCCCACCGGCCAGCACCTGGAGCTGGGGATCGCCGAGACCAACCTGGTGGGGCTGTTGGGGGAGCTGGGCGCCACGTGGAGCCGGTGGGGCCAACCGCTGCTCCCGATCGGGGTCCTGTACGACCCCTTCGTCGAGCGTGCGCTGGAGCCGTGGTCGTTCGGGATCTACGCCGGCGGGCAGTCGGTGCTGGTCGGCACCCCGTCGGGGGTGACGCTGGCTCCCGAGGGCGGCGCCCACCAGTCGATCACCACCCCGTCGGTGGGGCTGGAGCAGCCGGGGTGCACGAGCTACGAGCCGGCGTTCGCCATCGACGTGGAGTGGACGTTGCTCGCGGCGCTGGCCCGGCTGGGCCGCCCGGGCGGGTCGTCGGCCTATTTGCGGCTCTCGACTCGACCGGTCGACCAGACGTCTGGCCGCCGTGCCCGCCGACCCGGCCGCACGCGAGCGGCGACGCCGGCAGGTGGTGGCCGGCGCCTACCCCCTGCGGCGGGCGACGCGGCCCGAGCTGACCATCGCCGTGATGGGCGCGCTGGTGCCCGAGGCGCTGGCCGCCGCCGAACGGCTCGACGAGCTGGGACACCCGGCCGACGTCGTCTGCGTGACCAGCGCCGGACTCGTGTTCGACGCGGTGGCGGCCCGGGCGGGCCGCGACGTCGCGGACACCTGGGTGCTCGACGCGGCCTTCCCCTCACGGCGGGCGGCGCCGATGGTGACCGTTCTCGACGGGCACCCCCACACGCTGGCCTTCCTGGCCGGAATCCACCAGGTGCGGGCGATGCACCTCGGGGTGTCCCGCTTCGGGCAGTCCGGAGGCCTCGACGAGGTGTACCGCCACCACGGCCTCGACACCGACAGCATCGTCCGGGCGGGACTCGACCTCGTGGATTGAGCTCGCGGTCTCCGCGGGTCGGCGTCCGTGCTCGGCACACCGGCGCCGGCGCTCGCGTCCTGCCGGATGCGCAGCGCGGACGTTCAGGGAGTCTCGGCCGGTCCGTCCGGCTCGTCCCGGTCCGCCAGGAACTTCTCGACCTCGGCGGCCAGCTCGTCGGCGCTGGGCAGCTCGCCGGCCAGCCCGAGGCCCGCCCGCTCGCCCCGGCCCGACGAGACCGTGTCGTACTGGCGTTCCAGCGCCTGCACCACCTGGCGGACCTCCTCCGAACCCTCCACCTGCTCGGCGATCTCGGCGTCGGCCCGCTCGGCGGCCTGCGACAGTGCCTCCGTGGGCAGGTACAGCCCGGCCGCCAGGCCGACGTGGTCCAGCAGCACCCGTGCCGCCTGCGGGTACTCGGCCCGGGCCAGGTAGTGCGGGACGTGGACCGCGAAGCCCATGGCGTCGAGCCCGGCCTCGCCGAGGCGGAACTCCATCAGGCCGACCGCGCTGCCCGGTACCTCGACGGTGGGGAACCAGGCCTCGTGGCCCTCGGTGAGCTCGGGCCGGGTGCCGTGCGCGGTCACCCCGATCGGCCGGGTGTGCGGCACGGCCATCGGGATGGCCGTCAGGTTGATCACGAGCCGGACGCCGAACCGCCGGATGATCTGCTCGACGGCGGCGGAGAAGCGCTCCCACTGGGTGTCCGGTTCGGGGCCGGACAGCAGCAGGTACCCGACGTCCGCGGTGTCGGTCAGCTGCACCACGTCGAGCTCGGGTGCGCTGTAGGCGGCCCAGCGGTCGGTCTCGAAGCGCAGCGGCGGGCGGCGGGACCGGTAGTCGACGAGCTGGTCGACGTCGAAGGCCACCACCCGGTGCGGCTCGCGTCCGATCCGCAGGGCCTCGACCGCCAGTCGGGCCGCGTTCCCGGCGTCGACGAAGCCCTCCAGCGCCACGAGCAGCACCGGGGCGTCCAGCCCCGGCCCCTCCGCGGTCACCTCGTACAGCTCCGCCGGCTCCAGCACGCCGCCACCTCCGCTTCGTCGACGGGCCTCTGCCCGCTCCCAACGTGAGTCTCCCCGCACAGCATCCCGTTCGGCCGGTCGGTCGCGCACCATGGGTGACGATATGGACTACTCACGTCGCGTCTGGCTCGTGTGGGCGGTGGGCCTGGCTGCCTACCTCGTCGGGGTCATGCACCGCACGTCCTTCGGGGTCGCCGGACTCGACGCGGCACAGCGCTTCGGGGCGACGCCGGCGGTGCTGTCCGGGTTCGTGGTGCTCCAGCTCCTGGTCTACGCGATCCTGCAGGTGCCGGTCGGGGTGCTGCTCGACCGGTTCGGGCCGCGGCGGCTCGTGGTGCTCGGCGCGGTCACGATGGCCGCCGGCCAGCTCCTGCTCGCGCTCTCGACCGGGCTGCCGCTGGCCATCGCGGCGCGCGTGCTCGTCGGTGCGGGAGACGCACTGACGTTCATCAGCGTCCTCGCGGTGGTGAGCGCCTGGTTCCCGCCCCGACGCGTGCCGCTGATGACGCAGCTCACCGGCCTCATCGGCCAGCTCGGCCAGGTGCTCAGCGCCGTGCCGCTGGCCCTCCTGCTGCACGGCCCCGGCTGGAGCACGGCGTTCGTGTCGGCCGCGGCTCTGGGGGTGGCGGTCGCGATCGCGGTGGCCGTCGTGGTGCGCGACCGTCCGCCCGGAGCGCCGACCCCACCCGCCGCCGCGTCCCCGCGGGAGGTGCTCACCGGCCTGGTGTCGTCCTGGCGCGAGCCGGGAACCCGGCTGGGCCTCTGGACGCACTCCGGCACCCAGTTCTCCGGCACGGTGTTCGCGCTGCTCTGGGGGGTGCCCTACCTGGTGGCGGGGCAGGGCCTGTCGACGGCCGCGGCGAGCGGGCTGCTCACCCTGCTGGTGGGGGTCGGCATCCTCGCGGGCCCGGTGTTCGGCGAGCTCACCGCGCGGCACCCGCTCCGGCGGTCCTGGATGGTGATCTTCGTGATCGCGGTGACGGCCGGGGCGTGGACCGTGGTGCTGGCGGTCCCGCCGCCGGCCCCGTTGTGGCTGCTCGTGCTCCTGGTCGTCGTGCTGGCCCTCGGCGGGCCGGCCTCCATGATCGGTTTCGACTACGCCCGCACCTTCAACCCGGAGTACCGCCGCGGTGCAGCGATCGGCATCGTGAACGTCGGCGGCTTCGTGGCGTCGCTGCTCGTCGCCCTCGCGGTCGGGATCCTGCTCGGGATGATCGGGCCGGGTGGCTTCACGCCGGAGGGGTTCCGCGTGGCCTGGACCGTCCAGTACCTGGTCTGGGCGATCGCGCTCACCGGCGTGCTCGTGGCCCGGCGCCGCGCCCGCCGGAAGCTGGCGACCGAGGGCGTCGTCGTGCCGCCGCTGCGCGAGGCGCTGGCCGCCCGCCGCCGGGACCGCTGACCCTGCCAGGAGGCCAGGACCCCGCCCGAGCGTCAGTAAAGCCACTTTCATGCAACGGGATTGCATGAAAGTGGCTTTCCTGAACCTTCGGGGCGCGCTACTCGGCGAGCAGGCGGTAGATCGTCTTGCGGGCCTCGGCCAGTGCGGTGGTCGCAGCGGTGATCTGCTCCGGCGTACCGGCGCCCGTCACCTGCTGGACCGCGGCGTGCAGCTGGCCGAGCTGCTCCCAGAGCGGGCCGACCTCGTCGTCCGCGTCGCGACCGACCGACGCCCACACGGCGTCGAGCTCATCGCGATGCTCCCCGACGTAACGGGTGCCCTCCTCGGTGAGCGCGACGATGCGGCGCCCGTCGGTCTGCTCGATGCGGACCAGGCCCTCGTCCTCCAGCTGGGACAACGTCGGGTAGACCGAGCCCGGGCTGGGGCGCCACGCCCCGCCGGAGCGCTCGGCGATCTCCTGGATGATCTCGTAGCCGTGCCGCGGCTGCTCCGCGACCAGGGCCAGGACGGCGACGCGGATGTCACCGCGCGCCGTCCGCCGGCCGCGGCGGCCGCGGAAGCCACCGTGACGGCCGGGACCGAAGCCCGGGCGGAACGGCGGGCCACCGGACCGCCGACCGCGCCGGCCGGGGCCGTGGTGGCGGTGCGGTCCGTCGTCCTCGTCGTCCACCGGCCCGGCGAATGGCGGGGGCGGGGGTACGGGGGTGTCCATCGCGGCGCCCGGGAAGGGCGGCCGGCCGTGGCGGTGTCCGCGGTGGCCGGGTCGGGGTCCCCATCGGGGGTTCATGGCGTTCATGTGTCGTCTCCTTGACGTGGCGAGCCTCCTGCTCCGATAGCACTGAGTAGCTCGTGTGCCATCACGATATATCGCTATCAGGAGAACGCAACGTGTCCTGTGTCACACACGGCCGGCCGCCGCGGCCAACGGAGCCGCGGGACGAACGGATCAGTCCTCGTGCCACCGAGGGGAGGTCGTCCGGGGCGGAGTCAGCCGAGCCGGGACGCGCACCAGGTGCGGTCCGCCGGCGCGCGCCGCGGCGGCCAGCGCCGTACCCAGCGCCGGGCCGACCGCGTCGACGCTCGAGGCCGGCAGCCCGAACGACGCGGCGAGCGCGGGGAAGTCGGGCGTGGCGAGGTCCACGCCGGTCGGTGCGTGTCCGCCGTGGACCTGGTCGTAGCGCAGCATCCCGTAGCCACCGTCGTCGACCACCAGCAGCGTGACCGGGAGCCGCTCCTGCACCAGCGTGGCGAGCTCGCCGAGCGCCATCATCAGCCCGCCGTCGCCGCAGACGGCGATCACCGGGTGTCCGGCCGCAGCGGCGCCCACTGCCGCCGGCAGCCCGAACCCCAGGGTGCCCCAGCCCACCGGGTAGGCGCAGCGGCGCGGCGCCGGGGCCGCGGCGTACCCGCCCACCCAGTAGCCGGCGACGGCCATGTCGCACACCAGCACCGTGTCGGCCCCGCGCGCTGACTCGACGGCCTCGAGGAGTGCCACGGCGTCCGCGGTGGCCGGGTCGGCGGCGAGCCGCCGGCGCACCCGCTCGCGCAGGCCGTTCGGCGCCCACGGCGGGCGGGCCGGCACCCGCTGGAGCAGGCCGCGCAGGGCGTCACCGAGCTGCCCGGTGACCGCGGCGTCGGGGGGCCACTCCGGCGCGTCGCGTGGCGTCGCGGCGTCGAGCGTGACGAGCAGCGGCGGGCGCGGCATCGTCCAGTTGCGGGTGTTCATGCCGTCGAGGTCGCCACCGACGGCGAGGAGCACGTCGGCCGACCCGATCGAGCGCGGCCGCCTCCGGTTCGTGCGGTGGCACACCGACCGCCGCCGGGTGGTCGGTGGGCGGGCAGCCGCGGCCCTGGTAGCTCGCGACGACGGGGGCGCCCAGGTGGGTGGCGAGCGTCGCCAGTGCGGGCTCGACGTCCACCGCGCCACCGCCCGCCCACACCACCACGTCGGCGCCGGCGAGCAGGGCGGCCGCGGCATCGAGATCGGTCTCGGCCGGTGGAGGCTCGTGCCAGGTGTGCGAGGGCGTCGCCGGCACGGCTCCGGCACCCAGGACGTCGGCGGGGACGTCGAGGTACACCGGGCCGCGGGGGTGGCGCATCGCCGCTGCCACCGCGGCGTCCAGCACCGCCGCGACCTCGGCCGCCGTGCGGGGGGTGAACACCGCCTCGGCCAGCGGCGCGAAGATCGCCGCCTGGTCGCGGGACTCGTGCAGGACGCCGCGTAGCCGGCCAGGGCGGCGCTGCGCCTGCGGGATCTCCGAGGCCACCAGCAGCACCGGTGAGCCGGCCGCGGCGGCCTCTCCGAAGGCCGCCACCGCGTTGGCGGCGCCCGGACCGGTCGTGACGACCGCGGCCCCGAGCGTCCCGGTCGCCCGTGCCCACCCGTCGGCGGCGTACACGGCGGTCTGCTCGTGTCGCACCACCATCGGCGTCGGGCCGCCGCCGCGCCAGAAGGCCAGGTTGTGCACCCCGGGCAGCCCGAACACGCTGGTGGCGCCGTGCCCGGCGACGACGTCGAGGATCTGCTGGGCCACGATCACCCTCCGGACGCTACGCCCGGCGGTGATCGCCACGACGTGGCGCGCACCGCCCGGCGACGGCCGGCACGTGCATCTCGGGCCGGGTCGGCGCGCGGCCCGCCGCGCTCTCGGCGGTTCCGCTCACTGGAACGGGCGCGTTCCGATCAACGCGTCGCCGCGGGAGGCTCATCGCATGCCTACCGCGCGAGTGCCGGCCGCCATCGTCGGTCCGGGGAACATCGGTACCGATCTGTTGGCGAAGCTGCAGCGCAGCGACGTGATCGACGTGCGTCAGATGGTCGGGGTGGTCGAGTCCGACGGGCTCGCGCGGGCGCGTGAGCAGGGCATCGCCGCGTCGGCGGAGGGCATCGACTGGTTGCTCCGCCAGGACCCGCTGCCCGAGATCGTCTTCGAGGCGACGTCGGCGAGGGCGCACCTGGCGCACGCTCCGCGCTACGCCGAGGCGGGCATCCAGGCCGTCGACCTCACGCCCGCGCACCTGGGACCGATGGTCTGCCCTCCGGTGAACCTGCGCGATCACATCGACGCGCCGAACGTCTCGATGATCACCTGTGGGGGCCAGGCGACGATCCCGATGGTGCACGCCGTCTCCCGTGTCGTGCCGGTGCCCTACGCCGAGATCGTCGCGTCGGTCGCCTCGCGGAGCGCCGGGCCCGGGACCAGGGCCAACATCGACGAGTTCACGCTCACGACGTCGCAGGCCGTGGCGGGGGTCGGCGGGGCCGAGCGCGGCAAGGCGATCATCATCCTGAACCCCGTCGAACCACCGATGATCATGCGCGACACCGTGTTCTGCATGATCGGCCGCGACGCCGACCGGGCTGCGGTCGTCCGGTCGGTCCACGAGATGGTGGCCGAGGTGCAGGAGTACGTGCCCGGCTACACACTCCGGGCCGAACCGCAGTTCGACGACCCGCGCGAGGGCTGGCGGGGTCACGGCCGCGTCGCCGTGTTCCTCGAGGTCAAGGGCAACGGGGACCACCTGCCGCCCTACGCCGGCAACCTCGACATCATGACCGCCGCTGCCGCCCGCGTGGGCGAGCTGATGGCCAGGGCGAAGCAGGAGGTCCCGGCATGACCACGACCGGCACGGGCGCACCCGAACGGCCGGGCAGGCCGACCATCGCCCACGACGTCCGGCTGACCGACACCACCCTGCGCGACGGCAGCCACGCGATGGCGCACCAGTTCACCGAGCTGCAGGTACGCGACACCGTGCGCGCGCTGGACCGAGCCGGCGTCGAGGTGATCGAGGTCAGCCACGGCGACGGGATCGGCGGCTCGTCGTTCAACTACGGCTTCTCCCACACCGACGAGATGACGCTCATCGCGGCCGCGGCGCAGGAGGCCAGGACCGCCCGGATCGCGGTGCTCCTGGTGCCCGGCATCGGCACGTTCGACGACCTGCGGCGGGCCCGCGACGCCGGCGCCGACATCGTGCGGGTGGCCACCCACTGCACCGAGGCCGACGTCTCGCCCCAGCACTTCGCGCTGGCCAGGGAGCTGGGCATGGAGACCGTCGGCTTCCTGATGATGGCCCACCGCACGTCGCCGGAGGAGCTGGCCCGGCAGGCTCGGATCATGGTCGACGCCGGCTGCCAGTGCCCGTACGTCACCGACTCCGCGGGTGCCCTGCTCATGCCCGAGGCGCGGGCGCGGTTCGAGGCGCTGCTCGCCGAGGTGGGCGACGAGGCGTGGGTGGGCTACCACGGTCACCAGAACATGTCGATGGGCGTCGCGAACTCGGTGATCGCCCAGGAGGTGGGCGTCCGGCAGATCGACGGTTCGCTGTGTGCGTTGGGTGCGGGCTCGGGGAACTCGCCCACCGAGGTGCTCGCCGCGGTGTTCGACCGGCTCGGCGTCTCAACCGGGGTCGACGTCAGCGCCCTGCTCGACGCGGCCGAGGACGTCGTGCGTCCGTACCTGCCGCGCTGGCCGAAGATGGACCGCAACGCGATCGTGCAGGGCTGGGCCGGGGTCTACTCCTCGTTCCTGCTGCACGCCGAGCACGCAGCCGAGCGGTACAAGGTGCCGGCCCACGCGATCCTGCGCCGGTGCGGCGAGGTCGGCCTGGTCGGCGGCCAGGAAGACATGATCATCGACGTGGCGATCCAGCTCGCCGCCGAGGGGGAGCAGGGCTGATGGAGCTGTTCGGGCACGTCATCGACGGCGAGGAGCGCGAGTCGGGCGCGACCTTCGACTCCGTCGATCCCTGGACCCGCGAGCCGTGGTGCCGGGTCGCACTCGGGGGCGCGGCCGAGGCCGACCTGGCGGTCACGGCCGCCCGCCGGGCCTTCGACGAGGGGCCGTGGCCCCGGATGGGGTTCGCCGAGCGCGGCGCGCTCATCCACCGCCTCGCCGGTCTGATCGGGGAGCACGCCGAGGAGCTGGCGCTGGCCGACACCCGCGACATGGGCAAGCCGATCAGCGACGCCCGCACGAAGGACGTCCCCGCGCGCGGCGCAGAACTTCGCCTTCTTCGCCGACCACGCCCGCCTGGCCATGGCGGAGGCGCTGCCGATGGACACCGGGCACCACGCGTACACCCGCTACGAGCCCGCCGGCGTCGTCGCGGCGGTCGCGCCGTGGAACTTCCCGCTCATGCTCGAGTCGTGGAAGGTGGCGCCCGCGCTGGCCTGGGGCAACACCGTGGTGCTCAAGCCCGCGGAGGACTCGCCGGTGTCCGCGACGATCCTCGCGCGGCTCGCGCTCGAGGCCGACATCCCGCCCGGCGTGCTCAACGTGCTGCACGGCTTCGGGCCGGACTCCGCCGGCTCGGCGCTCACCGAGGACCCGCGGGTGGACCGGATCACGTTCACCGGTGAGTCCGGCACCGGGCGGGTCATCACCGGCGCGGCGGCGAAGAACCTCACGCCGGTGAGCCTGGAGCTCGGAGGCAAGGGGGCGAACCTCGTGTTCGCCGACGCCGACCTCGACACCGCGGTGGAGTGGTCGATCAAAGCGATCTTCACCAACGCCGGGCAGGTCTGCCTGGCCGGGTCGCGGCTCTACGTGGAGCGCGGCGTCCTCGACGAGTTCCTGGCCCGGTTCGTCGCCGCGGCGGAGGCCCTGGTGGTCGGCGACCCCCGCGACCCGAGCACGCAGCTCGGCCCGCTGGCCTCGCAGACGCACTTCGAGAAGGTCCGCGGGTACGTGGACGGGGCCGCCGGCAAGATCCTCACCGGCGGGCTGGGGGACGGCTGGGTGGTGCGCCCGACCGTCGTCGCCGACGTCGCGGCCGACGCCCCGATCCAGCGCGAGGAGGTGTTCGGGCCGGTGGTCACGGTCACCGCGTTCGACACCGAGAGCGAGGCGGTGTTCGCGGCGAACGACTCGCGCTACGGGCTGAACGCGATGATCTTCACCGAGGACCTGTCGCGGGCCCACCGGGTGGCCGCGGCGCTCCGGGCGGGCACGGTGTGGGTCAACTGCTTCTTCGTGCGCGACCTGCGCGCACCGTTCGGCGGGTTCGGCGACTCCGGCTGGGGCCGGGAGGGCGGGAACTTCAGCCGGGAGTTCTTCACCGAGCCGAAGGCCGTGGTGCTGGCGATCCGGCCCTGACCGGGGCCCGGCTACGGTGAGGGCCGATCCGAGGGGAATCCCATGGATGAGCGGCTGCCCCGCAACCTGAGCCCACGCGCGAAGCGCAGGCTCGTGCGGGCGGCGGCCGGCGAGCAGGTCCGCAGCCTCGTGCAGGTCGCCGCCACGGCCGACCCCGACGCGCTGGCCAGGCGGGTCGCGGCCCTCGGCGGCACCACCCGGTCCTACAGCGGAGAGACCCGGCTGCTGACCGTGGACATCCCGGCCACCGGGCTCGGCGGTCTCGCCGAGCTCGACGGGGTGGTCCACGTCGACGCGGACGACCGGTACCGGCCGTAGCGCCGCCTCACGCCAGCAGCCGGGCGGCCTCCTCCGCGTCGACCCGGCCGTACCCCCACGCCGCGTCGAACACGCCGACGCCGGGCGGTGGGTCGGCCGAGGCGACCAGCGCCGCCCGGACCTGGGCGGCCGACAGGTCGGGGTCGCGCTGGAGGAGCTGGGCGACGATGCCACTGACGTGCGGGGCCGCCATGCTGGTGCCGCTCATCGTGGTGCGGACCCGATGGGTGCCGCCGGCGCCGTCGGGTCGGCCGCCCAGCGCGCACGACGACACGATGTTGGTGCCCGGCGCCGCCAATTCGGGCTTGTCGCGGCCGTCCCGCGTCCGGCCTCGGCTGCTCGACGCACTGGGTGCCGTGGTGACGTGGTCGTAGTTCGCCACGCTGATGCCGCGTCGGCTGGTCGCCGGGGTGCCCAGCGTCATCACCGGGTCGAAGTCGGTACCGACGAAGAACGACTGGTCGGCGAAGTCGTTGGTCCGGTCCCTGGCGTCGCGTTCGATCCAGGCGTCGAACCGCCCGGACCGGGCCTGCACGGCGCGCAGCTCGACCTGCCAGGTGCCCCCCGCCACCCGGGACGCCGTGCCGCGGTCGACGGAGACGAAGATCCGCGCGTCACCGTTGAGCGGGGAGAACCGCTCCGAGTCGACGAAGGCGCGGTTGCCGCCCGGCAGGTCGAGGGCCGCGGTCTGCCCGGGCGCGACGACAGGGGTGGTGGCACCCGTGGGGCTGATCAGCCGGACGTGCACCTCGTCGCGAGGGGAGTACCACACCTCGAGCTCGTTGACGGTGCGGTCCGGACCCGCCGGCAGCGGAGCGCCACCCCCGAGAGGCAGCCCGCCGCCGGTCCGCCACTGCAGGGTGCGCACCGTGCCGGTCGTCAGCGTGCCCGACGCGTGCCCACGCCAGACGTGCTCGTTGCCCGCCGCGTGCACGAAGGCCCGGCCCGGCGTCTCGAGCAGCCGGTCGACGGCCTGCTCCACGACGCTCTCACCGTCGTGGCTGCCGCCGTTCTGGCCCAGGCTCATGTTGATCACACACGGGAGGCCGAGCTCGGTGGCCTTCCCGTAGACGTAGGCGATCGCCTCGGCCACCGCGACCGAGTCGGTGAACGAGCCCGAGCCTCCACCGGTGTCGGGCTGCACGTAGATGATCGTCGCGTCCGGAGCGGTGCCGATGTGGCTCCCGGCCGGGAAGGTGGCGTCCGTCGAGCGCCCGTTGCCCGCGGCCGTGCCGGCCACGTGGGTGCCGTGGCTGGCGGGCTCGGGTTCGTGGCGCACCACGGCGAAGGGATCGGGCGCCTTGAGCGCCTCGTCGATCGCGTCGACGTCGTACTCGACCCCGCGGCTGAAGCCGGCCGGCGCGCGCTCGCCCGCCTGCGGCGTGAGCGCCTGGTCCCAGATGAACGCGACGCGGGTCGTGCCGTCGGGCCGGCGGAAGTCGTCGAGGGTGAAGTCGAGCCCGAAGTCGATGATGCCGACCGCGACCCCGGCGCCGGTCAGCGCGGGCCGGGTGGGCGTCGCGGTGTGCAGGCGGTCGGCCCGGGTCGCCGGCACCGACGTGACGAGCTGCGGACCGAGCAGCCGGGCGGCCTCGACGAACTGCACCTGGGGGTGCGCGGCGAGCGTCTCGAGCTCGGCGACGGGGAGCCGTACGGCGTGGATGCCGTCGGCGATGAGGGTCCAGACCGAGCCCCGGACGGCGTCCGTCGGCGGGGTGCCGGCGACCCTCACGAGTACGCGCGTGGTGGGGCGCCGGCCGCGCCGGCGGGTACCGGCCGCACCGCCCTGGTCGGCGCGCGCGGTCGCGTCGGCCTGCACCAGGCGGCGGAGCCGCGGGTCGAGGGCCGGGTTCGGGTGTGTGGTCATGTCGCTACCCCTGGTCTCGTCTTGCCCTGGTCTCGTCTTGCCCTGGTCTCGTCTGCACTGTTCCTCGTCTGGCCTGGGTCGGCTGGTGGCGAACACCTACGGGCAGGACGGCGGGTGGCGCGGGCCTGATACCTCCCGGTAGCCGCCACCGATCCGGACGGCCGGTCGCGATCGTGGGTGGGCGTATCACCGGGCGGCCGGTCGGTGCTCCTCCGACGGCGCTACCGGAGGAGCGCTACCGGGGAACGGCGCTGGGGAGCGGAAGGGTGGATATGACCGGGACGTACACGCTGCGGCTGAGCCCGCAGGAGCGGGAACGGTACCGGTGGATGGCCGCGGCGGCGCACACCGACGAGGCAGCCGAGTGGGATTCCGCCGGGATCGGGCCGGGCGCCCGCGTCGCCGACGTCGGCTGTGGGCCCGGCGCCATGCTGCGGGTGCTGGCCGAGCGGGTGGGGCCGCACGGCCGGGTGGACGGGGTCGACGCCGATCCCGTCGCGGTCAGCGCGGCGCAGGAGGAGGTCGCGGGGCTGTCCCAGGTCGGCGTGGCCCGCGGTGACGCGAGTGCGACCGGCCTCGAACCGGCTTCCTACGACGTCGTGATGTGCCGCCACGTGCTGGCCCACAACGGCGGCCGTGAACGAGCGATCGTCGAGCACCTGGTGTCACTCGTCCGTCCGGGCGGCGCGGTCTACCTCGTCGACGCCGACCTGGCCACGATGTGGATGCTGCCCGACGACCCGGACGTTGCCGACCTGCAGGCGCGCTACGTCGAGCTCCACCGGGCTCGGGGCAACGACCTCTCGATCGGGCGGGCGCTCGGCGCCCTCCTCGAGGGGGCCGGCGTCACCGTCGAGGTCTTCCGGACCGGAGGCCCGGTCGTGCGCGTCCCGGTCGGCTTCCGCGGACCCCAGTGGGCCGCCCTCGAGTCGCTGGTCGCGGCCGGATCGGCCACGGCGGACGACGTGGCGCGGTGGGACGCGGCCTACGCCCGCCTCGACGGGCTGGCCGCGCGTCCGTGGGCGGGGATGCCGACGTGCATGGCCGTCGGTCGGCTCCCCGCGCCGCTGGGCACACCGCAATGACGGGCGGATCCGCCGGTCGATCGGCGAGCGCCGCCCTCCCGACGGTCAGCCGGTCCTGGAGCCGCACGTGCTGGTGACGTACGCGCTCACCCGCTCGGCCGCCGCCACCAGCTCGGGGGCGCCGAGCCTCGCGGCGAGGGCCGGGTCGTTCCGCAGGGCGACGCTGTTGCCGCCGTTGGCGATCAGCGCGTCGAGCTGCAGATCCACGGCCTGGACCGTGCGCTCGACATCCGAGCGGATCTCGCCGGGTGCCGTGACGAGCAGGTCGGCGCCCGCCCGGCGCACCGCGTCGACGGTGCTCGACAGCTCCGCCGGTGGCGCGCCACCCCGGGCGACCAGGCCGTTCAGCGGCCGGATCGCGTCGGAGTTGGCCCGGGCCGCGGCGCAGAACGGGCTCGCCGGACGGGCCGGCTCCCCGGTCCGCGCGGGAGCGTCCGCGTCGACCACCGAGCCGCCGCAGCCGACGGCCAGGACACCGGCAGCGAGCGCGGCGAACAGGGTGGCAGCGCGTGCGGCCAGACCCATCGGACACTCCCGGGACGATCAGCGGAGCGCCGAGCGTAGTGCCCGGCCCCGTCGGGCTCTGTGAAGTGGGTCTCCCTGCTGCGCACCAGGAACGCGTGGGTTCGGGGAAGCGTTGTAGGGGACATGAGCACCAGGAGCGGGCCTCGCCGCGTCGCCGCGTTCGCCGCCGTGTGGCGGGCCGTGCGTCAGGGCAACCAGCCGGGAGCGCCGGGTGTCGGCGACCGGTTGCGCGCGCTGCCGCGGATGATGTCGGCCGCCCTGGCCGGCCGCTACGCGCAGCTGGGCGGGGGACGGCTGACGCTGATCGCGCTCGCTCTGGCCTACCTCGTCTCGCCCGTCGACCTGATGCCGGAAGCGTTCCTCACGGTGTTCGGCCTCGGGGACGATGCGATCGTCGCCCTCTGGCTCGGCGGCACCTTCCTCGTCGAGACCGACAAGTACCTGGCATGGGAGCGTGCGCAGCCGATGGTGCTCGACGGGCAGCCCGCCTGACCGTCCCTGGTTCCAGGCTGCCTACGGTGGCGTGATGCCGATCCTCGAGGTGCACCTCGTCGAGGGCATGCACACCCCGGCGCAGCACACCGAGCTGCTCGAGACCATGAGCGCCCGGTACGCCGACATCCTCGGGTCACCGCCAGAGCGGGTGCGGGCCTTCCTCACGCTCCACCGCCCGGAGCACTGGGCCACCGGCGGAGCCACGGGCGGCCGCTCCGCCCCGTACTTCACCGCCCTGGTGCTCGAGGGCCGTCCGGCACACGAGCGCCACCGGCTCCTCGGCGCCTTCACCGACGTCCTGGTGGACGTGCTGGGCGTGGACCGGCGGCTCGTCCGGGGCCGGATCGTCGCGGTGCACCCCGACGACTGGGCGATCGGCGGGGTCCCGGCGACCGCGGCGCGGGCTGCCGAGATCGCGGCGCGGGCGGCCCGAGGCCCCGCCGAGGATGGCTAGAAGATCCCCCTGCGAGTCCCCATGTCCAGCGCCAGCGTCGAGCCGTGCAGCGCGTCGGCCTCCGCGGCCAGCAGCACGGAGACCGACCATGCGACCTCCGCCGGGGTGACCAGCCGACCCAGCGGTGACTCCGCCGCCCGCTCGGCGAGCACCTCGTCCAGCGGCACGCCCCGCTGCGCGGCGACCCGCTCGCACAGCCCGCGCAGCCGCGGGGTGTCGGCCGGGCCCGGGGCCACGAGGTGCGCGGTCACCCCGCGCGGGCCGTAGGCCACGGCGAGCTGGCGCACGAGGTTGGCCAGTGCCGCGTTGACCACCCCGGCCGTGCACGCGTAGGGCGCGGGCTCGCTGCCGTAGTGCCCGCCGAGCGCGACGATCCGCGATCCGCGGGTCCACCGCCCGTCCACGGCGCGGACCAGCCGCAGCAGCCCGCCGGCCTTCAGCGCGACCGCGCGACCGAGCGCGTCGGGCTCCACGGTCTCGACCGGTCCGGCCACGGGAAGCCCTGCGGCCTGGACGACCATCCGCACCGGCCCGGCGCCCGCCGCGTCGACGGCCGCCGAGATGGCCGCGCCGGCGTCGTCGGACCCGATGTCCGCGGCGCACGGGATGAGCCCGTCCGCGGCGGCTGACGGCTCCCTCGCCACCGCGACGACCCGGAGTCCCTCCGCCAGCAGCCGGGCGGCGATCGCCCCGCCCAGCGCTCCCGTCGCCCCGACCACGACGGCGGTCCCGCTGCTCACGCCGGGGAGCGTAGATCCCGCGCAGGACCGGAGCGAGCGGAACCACCACGCGGCATCCGAGCGGGCTCGACGCACCACTCGCGGCGCGGAGGGCGAGACCGTTCGGCACGGGCGAACGCCCGGCTTGCCGCCCGGGTGTGGGCGCTGTCACGGTCCGACGAACGCATGACCGAGGAGGTCGCATGGCCAACGTCGTCCCTGTCGAGCCGTACACCGGCGAGTGGTACCCCGGCTACCGGCCCGAGCACTTCGCGATGCCCTACATCGTCGACCCGCCCTCCCCCTTCAAGGCCGGCGACGAGAACCAGTTCTGGTTCCTGGACTTCCACTGGTCGCGCGGCCTGACCCCGCTGGCCGGCACGCTGTGGAGCGGTGACGGCTACTGCTGGGGCACCCAGCACGCCGCGGAGGGTCTGCCGGTCCCGCCCGGACGTGGCGTCACCGCGCGCTTCGCCGGCACGCACCTCTACGGCTCCGCGATCCCGGAGACCGACCCGCGGGAGATCGGCGCCCGCGCCGGCCGCATGGGAGTCACCCTCCCGTACTTCCTGCAGAACTACCGGGCGAAGTGGGACGCGGGCCGCGATGAGCTCGAGGCCACCTGGGACCACTTCCAGGGCATCGACCTGTCCGCCGTCCCCCAGGGTGACTTCGCGGCGCTGCTCGCCTCGGCCCGGCGCTACCACAAGCGCTCGATGGAGATCCACTTCGACATCATGTACCCGATGCTGCTCAACTACCTGGGCTTCTACGGGGCATGCGCCGAGATGGGACTCAACCCGTCCGACACCGGGAAGTACCTCCAGGGCGAGGACACCAAGATCATGGAGACCGACCGCGGGCTCGCGAAGCTCGCGATCCAGGCCAAGCAGGCCGGGCTCGCGCAGCTCTTCGCGGACAACGACGCCCAGGAGCTCCGCGCCGCGCTCTCGGCCCACGGCGGGTCGGCGTCGCAGTGGCTCACCGACTTCGACGACTTCCTGCAGGTCTACGGGAACCGTCAGGAGGCCACCTGCGACGTCGGCGTGCCGAGCTGGATCGAGGACAACAAGGTCCCGCTCGACATGATCAAGAGCTTCGTCGCCCAGGAGGAGGACCACGACTTCGAGGCGGCCGCCCGCAACGCGCTGGCCGAGCGCGAGGCGGCGATCGACGGTGCCCGCTCCGGGCTCACGCGGGAGGAGCAGGCGGTCTTCGACGGCGGCCTGCAGGCCAACCTGGCCGCAAACTTCCCGTGGTGGCAGGACGACCACAACTACTACATCGACCTCAAGGTCATGCTCCCGCTGCGCCGCACCTGCCAGGAGCTGGCCGCCCGGGTCGGGGCCGACCACAAGGACGACATGCTCTACCTGTTCTGGCCGGAGCTGATCGACGTCGCGAACGGGCGGTCGTACGGGGGCGAGCTGAAGAGCCTGGTGGCCGACCGCCGCCAGTACTTCGACCACTGGCACGTCCGGCGGGGCGAGATGCCGAAGGTGCTCGGGACGATCCCCGAGAACGTCGAGGACCCGATCCTCATCGAGATCTTCGGGCTCAACCCGGCGTCGATCCGGGCGGTGCAGAACCCCAACGCCGCCGAGGAGACCGTGCTCAGCGGCGTGGCGGCGGCGAAGGGCCAGGCCACGGGCGTCGCGCGGGTGCTGCAGAGCAGCGACGAGATGCACCGCCTGGAGCCCGGCTCGATCCTGGTGTGCGAGTCGACCTCGCCGAGCTGGACACCCGCGTTCGGCAAGATCGCCGGAGCGGTGTGCGACGGCGGCGGCATGCTGTCGCACGCCGCGATCGTCGGCCGTGAGTACGGGGTCCCCACCGTCACGGCGGTCGGGGTCGCCACCATCGCGATCTCCGACGGCGACCAGATCGAGGTGGACGGGACCAACGGGCAGGTCACCATCCTCAAGCGGGCGTCCGAGCTCCAGTCCGCAGCGCCATGACCGGTGCCGGGCCCGGCGGGTCCTCGGCGATCGTCTGGGTCGACCATGTCGATGCGGCGGTCGCCGTGGCGGCGGCGGGATCGAAGATGGGACGCCTCTGCGAGTTGCAGCGGGCCGGTGTCGAGGTGCCGCGGGGCTTCGCCATCACGGTGGACGCGTACCGGCGGCACTGCGTCGAGTCGGGCCTGGACGCCCGGATCGACGAGGCGATCGCCCGCCTCGGGGAGGACCCGCCGGATGCGGCGGTGGAGGCGGGTTCGGCGGAGATCCGGGCGCTGTTCGGGTCCACGCCGCTGTCGGACGCGCTGGCCGTGGAGATCGTCGAGGCCTACGAGGAGCTGTGCACGCGGTGCGTCGAGGTCAACGTGCCCACCGCGGTCCGCTCGTCGGCGACGGGCGAGGACGCTGCGGACGCCTCGTTCGCCGGCATCTTCGACACGTACCTGGGGGTCTCCGGCGCCCCGCGCGTGCTCGACGCCGTGCGGCAGTGCTGGGGGTCGCTGTTCACCGGTCGCGCACTGGCCTACCGGCTGCGCAAGGGCATCAGCCATCACGCCATGCCGATCGCGGTCGGCGTGATCGAGCTGATCCACGCCAGGGCGTCCGGAGTGGCGTTCTCGGTCCACCCCGTCACCGGCCGGGCCGACCGGATCGTCATCGAGACGTCCTGGGGCTGGGGCGAGGCGATCGTGCAGGGCCTGGTCGACCCCGACCACGTCGAGGTGGGCAAGGCCGACGGGCGACTGCTGCGCTACGACGTGGCGCACAAGTCGATCGTGTCGGCGTTCGACTTCGCCGAGGGCCGGGTCACCGAGATCCCGATGCCGGCCCGGCTGGCCGACCGCCGGGTGCTCGACGAGGAGCAGGTGGCCGCGATCGCCGGCGCGGTGGTGGCGATCGAGCAGCACTACGGCTACCCGGTGGACGTCGAGTGGGTGATCTCCCGGCACCGCCGGGCGGGTGACCCGGTGTGCATCGTGCAGTCGCGGCCGGTCACCGTCACGGCGGGGGAGCAGGAGCGGGCTGCGGCGGCCTACGACCCCGTCGCGCTCGCGCAGAAGTACGTGTTCAGCGGCAAGCCGATCCCGGGCCGCTGATCGCCTTCGCCGTGGCTAGCCTGCCCCTCGTGGATCTCCGCCTGGCGGCGTTGATCCACGAGACGTGCTCCGGCGGGTCCAGGGGCCCGCGCCGCCCACCCGGTCGACGCGGATGCGCACGATGTGGCCGGATGGCGGGTCGGGCGGGAGCGGGAACTCGGCGTCGGGTGCGACGTAGACCGTGGCCAGCCGCTGGAGCAGCTCGGGCGCACCGCCGTCGGTGATGGTCGCCTGCCCGTGCAGCACCAGGTAGTCCTGCATGCCGGCGGCGTTGCGTCCGTCGGATTCGAGGGACAGCACGACCCGAGGGTCACGGCGCAGGTTGCGCACCTTCAGGTTCTCGCGCAGGTGCGCCATGACGATCTCGTCGCCGTCCAACGCGATCCAGACCGCGCTGAGCTGCGGGCTGCCGTCGGCGTTGATCGTCACGCAGTGCGTCAGCCGACCGGACTCGATCAGCGTGCGGGCGCTGTCGGGAAGGGGGGTCACGGGCGCACCGTAGACCGCCCCGTCCCGCACGCCGGCGGCCGCGGTGGTAGGCATCGCGCCGTGGGAACGATGCGCGTGATCACGCAGCGGTCGACCGGGGGGCCCGAGGTCCTCGAGATCGGCGAGGCCGCCCTGCCCGAGCCGCTGCCCACCGAGGTCCGGGTGCGCGTCGCGGCGGCCGGGGTGAACCCGGTGGACTGGAAGACCCGCGCCGGCTCGGGCATGGCCGCTGTACTCGGGCCGCCACCGTTCACCGTCGGATGGGACGTGGCGGGCACCGTGGACGCCGTCGGGGCCGGAGTCACGCGGTTCTCGGTGGGCGACGCGGTGTTCGGGATGCCCTGGTTCCCCCGGGAGGCCGGGGCGTACGCCGAGTTCGTCACCGCCCCCTCGCGGCACTTCGCGCACCGCCCGGCCGGGCTCTCGGAGGTGGAGGCCGCCGGGTTGCCGCTCGCCGGTCTCACGGCGTGGCAGTGCCTGGTCGACATCGCCGACGTCCGTGCCGGGCAGCGCGTGCTGGTGCACGCGGCCGCCGGCGGTGTCGGGCACCTCGCCGTGCAGATCGCGAAGTCACGGGGTGCGCACGTGATCGGCACCGCGTCGGTCGGCAAGCACGACCTGCTCCACGACCTCGGGGTCGACGAGGCCGTGGACTACCGCGCGGAGGCCTTCGAGGACGTCGTCGAGCCGGTCGACCTGGTCTACGACCTGATCGGCGGCGACGTGGCGCAGCGCTCGCTCGACGTGCTGCGCCCGGACGGTCGGTTGATCTGCCTGCCGTCGGCCGCGGCCGCCGGCGCGATGGAGGCGGCGGCGGAGCGCGGGCTGCGCGCGACGGGGATGTTCGTCGAGCCCGACGGGGACGGTCTCGACGAGCTGGCGCGCCTCGTCGAGGACCGGCGCCTGCGGGTGCTCGTCGCCGAGACGTTCCCGCTCGAGCGGGCCTCCCACGCCCACCGCGCGGGCGAGATGGGACACACCACGGGGAAGCTGGTGCTGACGGTCTGACGGGCCGGCTGCAGGGCCCGCCGACGCCGAGGAGTGGCCTGCCGACGGCGAGGAGTGGCCGGCCGTTCGAGGCGAGGGGTCATCGCGGGTTGGTGACGGATCCTCCCGCCCACCTCGTGATCCGCCGGCGTGGGGCCCCGTGATCGACGTGTGGGGACCGGCAGCCGCGCTGGACGCGGCTGCGCGTCCCGGGGCGGTGATCGGGAGCCGGCCAGCGCGGCACTCCGCGGACCAGGGCATCGCCGTGGCGCCGGCGAGGGCGGGGACCTCGCTGCGCTGATCGCAGCCGCGTCAGGGGCAGGACCGCGACCCGGTCAGCTCCGGCCGGCCGGGTGAGGAGATCGTCGCGGGCAGCAGGCACCCGCGCACCGAGCCGTCCGGCTCCACCACGAACTGCGCGACGGCGGTCCGGGACCCGGCACCCGAGAAGTTCGGCCAGACGAAGTTGCCCAGGCCCCAGGCGATCGGCCGGTCCGCGTGGGAGCCGAGCGGCTGCAGGCGGTGCGCGTGGTGGCCGAAGATGCCGTCCGCGCCGGCGTCGATCATGGCCTGGGCCCTGTCGACGTCCTCGGCGCGCGGCTGGGTGTCGAGCTCGACGCCCCAGTGGATCGTCACGAACACCAGGTCGGCCACCGCGTCGGCGGCCCGCACCGCGGCGGTCATCGACGCGACGTCGTCGCCGTCGGCCATCCCGGGCCGGCTCGAGGTCGCGAGCCAGTTCCCGGCCGGGACGACCCCGCCGAAACCCAGCACGGCGATCGTCCAGCCCCCCCGTTCGACGATCGCCGGGGCGTTCGCGGCCGTGACGTCCGCGCCGACGCCGACCGGCGCGATGCCGGCCGCCGTGGCTTGCGTGATCGAGTCGAGCAGCGCGCTCGGCCCGTAGTCGCCGCTGTGGTTGTTCGCCAGGTTGGCGACCTCGACGCCGGCGTCCCGGGCGGCCGGCAGGGCGGCCGGGTCGCAGCGGAAGTTGAACTCCTTGGGCACGATCGAGCCGAGCGCGGAGACCGGGCACTCCAGGTTGATCACCGTCAGGTCGTCCTCGGCGAACAGGCCCGCCAGCCCGGACCACGCGTGGTCGTACCCCCGCGCCCGCAGCGCGGGGATGTAGGACGGATCCAGGTTGACGTCGCCGGTGCCGTGCACGACGAGCCGTTGCTTGGGCGCCGGGCTGCGCGGGGCCCCGATCGTCGCGACCGGGGGCCCGGGGGTCGGAGGCGCGGCGGCGGGCGGCGCGGCGGCGGGTGGCACCGACGGCGCGGCACACGCCGCGAGCGTCGCGACGGCGAGCGCTCCGAGCGCCGCGGATCGCCGCCTGCCCACGCCGATCAGATCGTCCGGCCCGATGGGCGCGTTTCACCGGGCGGTGGCGGTGTCGGCAGCGCGCCGGGATGTCGGTGCCCCAGCCGACGGGAGATGACCGACGCCGCGTCCACCACCGACGTGCGGATGCGGCGCAGCGGCCCGGGGCCGGCCCGGTCGGTGGGGGCGGCCACCGACAGAGCTGCGATGACGACGCCGTCCCTGCCGTGCACCGGCGCCCCGACCGACACGACGCCGACCCGGCTCTCCTCGCGGTTGTCGGCCCAGCCGCGCTCGGCGACGTCGCGGAGCCGGGCCCGCAACGTCCGGGCGTCCATGATCGTGAACGGGGTGGCGCGCCGGGGCGTCCAGTCCCCGAGTCGGGCGTCGAGCTCGTCGGCCGGGAGGGCCGCGAGCAGCACCTTGCCGGTGCTCGTCGCCGTCGCCGGGAGGCGGGTGCCCACCCTGGCGAAGATCCGCACCGTGTGCGGGCTCTCGAGCCGGTCGATATACACCGACTCCAGCCCGTCGAGGACGGCGAGCTGGACGGTCTCTCCCGTGGAGTGGCGCAACGTCGCCATCACCGGCATCGCGGCCTCGTGCAGGTCGAGGTGCGGCGAGACGTTGGCGCCGATGTCGTGGAGCACGAGACCGAGTCGGTAGCTGCCCGGCACCCGACCCCGTTCGAGCAGCCGTTCGGCGGTGAGCGTCGCGAGCAGCCGGTGCACGGTGGAGGTCGCGAGGTCGAGGCGCCGGGCCAGCTCGGAGACTCCCAACTCGCGGTCGGTCCGCGAGAACTCCTTGAGCAACCGGGCCGCGTTGCGGACCGAGGTCAGCTCCCAGGACGGCCGCTTCCCGTCGGGTGTTCCCTGCATGCGGGAAGGATCCCTTGTTGCGGCGACCACCGCCGACCTACCGTGCCCCTGACGCCACGAGCAGGGGGACCCACGGATGCTGACCGCCGAGCAGAACGACGAGCTGACGCAGGTCGAGGCGGGGACGCGGATGGGCGAGGTCCTGCGCCGCTACTGGTACCCCGTCGCGTTCACCCGCGAGCTGGCCGAGTTCCCGGTCAAGCGGGTGGAGCTGCTCGGGGAGTTCTTCGCCCTGTGGCGCAGCCCGAGCGGGCGCTACGGGATCGTGCCCGAGGCGTGCCCGCACCGGAAGGCGTCGCTCGCCTACGGCGTCGTGGAGGCCGACGGCATCCGCTGCCCGTACCACGGCTGGGTGTTCGACGCCGACGGACGCTGCACCGAGCAGCCGGCGGAGCGGGAGAACACCGCGTTCCAGGACCGGGTGAAGGCGCAGGCCGGAGTGGTCGAGGAGATGGGCGGCCTGGTCTGGGCCTACGTCGGACCCCACACACCGGAGCGGCCGGCGCCCCTGCTGCCGCGCTTCGACACCTACGTGATGGACGGCTATCGCGACATCGGCTGGGCCGACCTCGACTGCAACTACGTGCAGATCATGGAGAACGCGGTCGACCCGCACCACGTGGAGTTCCTGCACGGGCGGTACTTCCAGTTCGTCGGCCGCCACGAGGGCTTCACCGCGCCCGCCTCGTTCGGCAAGGAGCACGTCAAGATCGGCTTCACGCCGTTCGAGTGGGGGATCATCAAGCGCCGGGTGCTCAAGGGAGCCACCGAGGAGAACGACGACTGGAAGATCGGCCACCCGCTGGTCTTCCCCTACAACATGCGGGTGGGCGGCGGCGGCGTCCACCAGATGCAGATCCGGGTGCCGATCAACCGCACCACGACCCGGTTCCTGCTCTACACGGTGCACGCCCCCGACGGCTACGAGCACGTCGACCAGCCCCAGATCCCCGACTACCGGCTGCCGGTGCTGGACGGGAACGGCCGGCACGTCACCAACTACGTCGAGGGCCAGGACATCATGGCCTGGATGACGCAGGGGCAGATTACCGACCGCACCACGGAGCACCTCGGACGCAGCGACATCGGGGTGGCCATGCTGCGGAAGATGTTCCGCGAGCAGATGGACGTCGTCGCCCGCGGCGAGGACCCGCTGGGCACGACCCGCGAACCCCACGAGCGCATCGACCTGCCCTGCGAGAAGGACAAGTTCCACGCCGGCGGCGCCCAGTTCGCCCTCGACTTCTGCGACATGGGCTCCACCCGCTTCTCCCCGGTGCTCGACACGATCAAGAAGATCCACATCAGCGCCGCGGACAAGATCGCTGCCGAGAAGGTCGACGCGGAGCGGGCCGCCGGGTGAGGCCGGTGGCGGACCGGCGGTTCGCCCAGGACGCCGAGGCGCACCGCCGCGACGCCCCGCGCCACTGCCCGCACTGCGCGGCGCCACTGGCGCTGGCCACCGAGTTCTGGGAGGCCGACGCCCGGCGCTTCTACTGCTCGTGCACGTCGTGCGGTTGGACCGGGGAGATCACGACCACGGGCTCGGTCGCGGTGGGGCACGAGCCCGAGCACTGATCCCCCCGCTCCACCGGCGCCGGCGAAGTGCAGCAAAGCCACTTTCACGCAATCTCGTTGCAGGAAGGTGGCTTTCCTGCAAGCCCGGTCAGCGCTGCTGAGCCCGGGCCCGGACCTCGGCGACCACGTCCTTCACGCGCTGCCGGATGCCGCGCAGCTCGGTCAGGTAGAGCCAGTAGTCGGGGTGCACACCCGTGAGCCGCTCGCGGGCCCTCTCCAGCCGCACCGACTGCGCGTCGAGCACGGGACCGAGCTCGGCCACCATCCCGCGGTCCACCACCAGTCGCTGGGCGTCGCGCACGACGAACCGGACGTCTGCGGCGAACCGGGCGGGGTCGCGGCGGACGTCCCGGAGCTCGGCGAGCCGGTCGGTCACGGCGTCGTGGCGCTCCTCGGCCCGGTTGAGCGCGGAGCGGGCCGCCGCGATCTGGTCGGCCGCCTCGTCCCAGTCCCCCGCGCCGGCGTACCCCGCGGCGGCGGCGATCGCGCGATCGGCCGCCGCGATGGCCTCGCGGGTGGCGGCCTCCGCCCCCGTCAGGTCCCGGGAACAGGGCTCGGAGAACTCGCGGCGCAGCGCCGACATGGCCGGCTCGATCCGCTCGGCCTTCGTCGTCGCCGCGGCCCTGCGGGTGGCGATGCTGGTCAGGGCGGAGCGGACCGCGTCCGCGGTGCGTGGCGCCTCCGCGGCCGTCGTGGAGGCCGCCCGGGCCAGCTCGAGCGTGCGCTGTGCGTCCTGCCGCCGGTCCCGCAACCCGGCCCCGGGGGCGTCGAGCCGGGCCGCCGCCTGCTCGGCTTCCGCGAGGCGCTCCGCGGCGCGCCGCGACCGCACGCCGGCCGCGTCGGCCCGCTGCACGGCGGCTCGGGCCTCCGCCACCGCGGCTCGGGCCTCCTGGATCGTGCGGGGCAGGGTGGTCAGCGCGAACGCGGCCTCGTCGAGCACGCGAGCGTGAGTGGCGCGGAACCGCCGGATCACCTCACGGGCGCGCTCGATCTCCCGCAGCGCGCGCTCGTCGGCGGCCAGGGCGCCGGCGACGGGACCGGTGCCGTCCAGCGGGAAGTCGCGGCTCGCCGTCAGGTAGGCCTCGGTGGCCGCGTCGCCCACGGCCGCGACGTCCGCCCATGCCCGACCCAGCCCCTGGGACGTGCCCATCTCCTCGGCGGCCCGGACGGCGTCGGCCGCGGCCCGCTGCTCGTCGTCGAGGGAGAGGAAGCCCTGGGTGACGGCGTTCCGCGCGGCCAGCGCACGGTCGTCGGGGTGATCGTCGCGCCGATCGGACCTGCGGAACACCTCGCTCCCCTCGCGCGCCGGGACGGGGTGAACGCTACCCGGCCGGGCCACTCGTGCGCCCGGTCTCGGACCGGGCGTCCACGGCGGACCCGTGCGGCCCCACCCGCAGCACGTGCACCGTGGCCAGCAGCCACGGCACGGCCAGCAGGACGCTGGCCAGCACGTCGGACGGGTGGTGCGCCCCGCGGTAGAGCCGCGACACCGCCACCAGCACGACCGCGCTCACGGCCACCGCGACGACGATCCACCGCCACCACGCCCGCGTGGCCCCCAGCACCAGCACGGCGAGCGCCCCGTACAGCGCGATCGCCGCACCGACGTGGCCGGACGGGAAGCTCGACGTCGGCGGCAGCTCCGCGTCGAGGTGGGGTACGGGCGGGCGCTCCCGGTCGATGATCGTGGCGGTCGCCATGAAGATCAGCAACTGGCCGACGAGCGCCACGGCGATCAGGACGACCGGCCGCACCCGGCGCAGGACGGCGAGCGCCAGCACCGACGCGACGAGCCCCAGGACGATCACGACTCCCGTGTTGCCCAGCTCGCCGACCGGGCCGGACACCGCGTCCAGCGGGCCGGTGCGGTGGTCGGCGAACCACCGCACCACCGCCACGTCGACCGCCTCGACGGCGCTGCCGGTCTCGACCGCGGTGACCAGCCATCCCGTGCCGAGCATGACACCCAGCAGCAGCACGGCGATCACGAGGAGCTGCGCGGCGCGCACCCGGCGACGGCCCGTCGGTCGGCCGTGGTCGGGGACGGGCGCCAGGTCGGGCGCGGCCTCCGGGGCCAGCCCGAGTGCGAGCGGCACGTCGTCGTGCCCCTCCGAGCGCCGCCACGCGCGGAACGCGGCCACCGTCACCGCCAGCCACGCCACGCCGAACAGCCAGCCGCCCACCACGTCGGAGAGGTAGTGCACGCCCAGCGCGATCCGGGTCAGCCCGACGAGGACGACGACGGCGATCCCGACGCCGATCATCGGTCGGCGGGCGCGAGGCGCGATCGCCGGCAGGAGCACGAGCAGCACCACGCCCACCCACAGCGTGACGGTCACGGTGTGGCCACTGGGGAAGCTGAAGCCCGGTGCCGTCGCGACCGGGTCGTCGACCTCCGGGCGCAACCGCCCGACCAGCTCCTTCACCGCGGGACTCAGCACCGATCCGCCCAGTCCCGCGACGGCGACGTAGAGCGCGAGACCGAACCGACCGCGGGCCGACAGGGCGAGAGCGAGCGTGGTCAGCACGACGACGCCGGTGAGGGTGGCGCCGAGGGCGGTGACCGCCTCCAGCACGGCGACCAGCACCGGCCGGGGGGCCACGACGGCGTTCGCGGCGTCCGCGACCGCGCGGTCCAGCGCGACCAGCGGGCCGGCGAGCAGCCACAGCAGCGCGGCCAGGCCCAGCGCGGCTCCGACCAGGACCAGCAATCCAACGGCGCTCGTGCCAGCGAACCGCCCCGCCGCACGCCGTTCGCTACTGGTGACGTCCACCGCGGAAGGGTGACGCAGATGCCCGGAGCGTGCCGGGCGTGGGGGTCGGGAGCGCGCGCTCGGCGCGGCGCGACTGCGCTGCAGCCGGTTCCCCTTGGGGTTGATGACCACTGTCTCGGGACTGAGAGCCGCGCCCATCGCGGGGGTCCGTCCCGATTCGTCGATCATGGCCGCTGACGGCCCGGAACTGTCGGCCCACCCCGCGACCGTGGGACTATGACCCCGCCCGTGCATCCCCAAGGAGGACCATCGTGGCCGCCTCGGCGCTCGACTCGCTCGACCTGCACCCCGGCCCGTGGACCGAGGAGGAGTTCCTCGCGCAGCCACCCAACCCGAGGGTCGAGCTGCTCGACGGGAGCCTGCTCGTGAGCCCGGCGGGGATCGGGCTGCACCAGTGGCTGTCGTTCCAGCTCTGCGTGGTGCTGAACGCCGCCGCCCCGCGCGGCCTGCGGGTCCTCGAGGCGGTCAACCTCGGCGTCGCCCCCGGGCGGATCCTGATCCCCGACCTCACGGTGCTCGTCCGGCCCGACCTCGGCGCTCTCCGTTACCCGGCGGAGGACGCCCGGCTGGTCGTGGAGATCACCAGCCCGGGCAACGCCTACGTCGACCGAGGGGTCAAGCCGCAGCTCTACGCGCACGCCGGCGTCCCGCACTATCTGCGCGTCGAACTCGAGCGCGGCGAACCGACGGCGCTCGTGTTCGCCCTCGACGGCGACCGGTACGTGGAGGCGGCGCGGTACGCCCCCGGCGAGACCACGCGATTGCGCGAGCCGTTCCCGGTGGAGTTCGTGCTCGCCGACCTCGCTGCGTCGGAGTGACCGGGCGCCTCGGGCGCCGATGTCGTCAGGGTTCCCCGCGGGCGTGGGCCCGCAGCCGTTCCGCCCACGACCGCGGGGCGCGCGCCTCGCCCACGTCGGCGAACCAGGAACCCTCCCGCTCGAGAACGGGGTAGGTGCCGAGCCGGTACCGGGGGGACGTGGCGCACGCGCCCGTGACGAGGTCGAACCGGTACCAGTGCCACGGGCAGACGATCGTGGTCCCGTCGCGCACCCAGCCCTGCTCCAGCGGTCCCTGGTTGTGCGGGCAGACCGCGTCGACCACCCGCAGCTCGCCGTCCACCGCGAACACGGCGAAGCGGCGTCCGTCGTCGGCCTGCACCACCCGCGCGGGCCCGGCCGGGTCGGGCCCGCTCGCGCCCAACGCGACGAGCGTCATCGCTCCCCGGACGCCCGCAGCTGCGCCAGCGACTCACCGCCGACGAACCAGTGCTCCGGCTCGCACTCGCGCAGCACCACGCGCACGTTGCCGCGGGGCGCCCCGATCGACTCCTCGACGGCCGCCGTGACCGCGGCCCCCAGCGCCGCGAGCTGCTCCGGCGTACGCCCTCGGGCGAGCGTGATCTGCACGAGCGGCATGGGGTTCTCCTCAGCGATCCGGGACGTAGGTCAGCGGCAGTCATCGGAGGCGGCGGTCAGCGGCAGCCCAGCTCGAGCGTGCCGAGCCGGTCGATCGAGGCGACCACCACGTCGCCGGGGGTCACGGGAACGGCAGCGGTGAGCCCACCGGACAACACGACCTCACCGGCGGTGAGCCCCTCGCCGTCGACGGCCATCGCGCGGACCATCCAGGCCACCGCCGCGGCGGGATGCCCGAGCGAAGCCGCCCCTGATGCGGTGGCCACCAGCTGTCCGTTCTTCTCCAGCACCACGCCGACGAGCCGCAGGTCGATGCCGGCCGGAGGCACCGGCGTGCCCACCACGAACCGGCCGGCCGACGTGTTGTCGGCGACCACGTCGGCCATCGTGAAGCGGTAGTCGCGGTAGCGGGAGTCGAGCACCTCGATGCCCACGGCCACCCCGGACGAGGCCGCGATCACGTCGGCCGCCGTCACGTGCGGCCCGGCCAGGTCGCGTCCGAGCACGAAGACGATCTCGGGCTCGCAGCGCGGCTGGATGAGTGCCGAGGTGTCGAGCGGCTCGCCGAGGTCCAGGGCGTTGGCGCCGGCGAGGAACCCGAAGACCGGGCTGCTCACCCCGACCTGCGCCTGCTTGGCCCGGCTCGTGACCCCCAGCTTCCATCCGACGAGTGGGCCCGCGGCGGCACGCAGTGCGCGCTGCACCGCGTAGCCCGCGGCGAGGTCGAGGCCCGGGACGTCGTCGGAGAGCTGGTCGATCGCGGTGCGGTCGGCCACGGCCTTCGTCAGGCGGGCGGCGAGCTCGGCAGTGTCGGTATCGAACGCCCGCTCCGCCTGCGCTCCGCGGAGGATCGATGCCCGCACCCATCAGTCCCGACCCCCCACCCGCACGGTGATCGGGCCGAGCCGGTCGAACTCGGCGCGGAACACGTCCCCGGCGGTCATCGGCACCGCCGCGTGCAGCGCACCGGTCATGATCAGGTGTCCCGGTTCGAGCGCGACCCCGCTGCCCCCGAGCACGTTGGCCAGCCATGCGACCACGGCCACCGGATCCCCCAGGGCCGCCGCACCGGCCCCGGTGTCGACCAGCTCACCGTTGCGGGTGAAGGTCATCCCGATCAGGCGGGTGTCCAGGCCGTCGAGCGGCACGAGCCGGCTCGACGTCGCCATCGCGCCGTTGGACGCCAGGTCGGCCACGGTGTCGGCGAGCTTGATCCGCCAGTCCTCGATGCGCGAGTCGACGATCTCCATCGCCGCCACGGCGCCGGCGATCGCGCGGTGCGCCTGGGTGACCGTGACGCCGGGGCCCTGCAACCGCTCGCCGAGCACGAACACGATCTCGGCCTCGATCTTCGGCTGGATGAACCGGTCGAGCGGAATCGTGTCGCCGTCGCGGTACACGGTGGACGCGAGCACCGGTCCGTGGTCCGGGGAGTCGACCCCGATCATCTTCTGCATCGGCAGCGAGGTGAGCCCCACCTTGTGCCCCACCACCCGGTCTCCGTCGGCGAGCAGCAGCGCGATGAGCTCCCGCTGCACGGCGTAGCCGTCGGCCATCCCGAGCGTCGGGTCGTCGTCGGTGAAGGGCGCGATCGGCACGCGGGTGCGTCGGGCGTCGTAGAGCGCCCTGGCCTTGGCGGGCGCGTCGGTCACGGGCACGGGGGGCTCCAGTCGTCGGTCGGGCATGGATCGTGCGGGACGGCAGAGATGATCCTGCTTGGGACGATCCTGTTCGGGATGATCCTGTTTCGGATGATCATGCCTGCCGGCCCCGCTGGTCCGATTCCGGGCTCCAACCCAGCCGCCGGCTCACCGCCTCGCCGGCCTCCACCAGCGCCCGGGCGAAGCGGCGCCGCGGCACGGCCCCGAACCGCGCCATCGGGCCGCCGATGCTGATGGCCGCCACGACGTCGCCGTGGAGGTCGCGGATGGGGGCGGCGATGGAGGCGACGCCGATCTCCCGCTCGTTGATCGCCTCGGCCCAGCCTCGTGCGCGCACCATGGCCAGCGCGTCGCGCAGCGCCCCCGGTTCGACGATCGTGTGCTGGGTGAGGCGGGTCAGCGGCCCCCGGGCGAGGAACGCCTCGCGATCGAGCTCCGGGAGGTGGGCGAGCAGCACCTTGCCGCTGGACGTGCAGTGGGCCGGCTGCCGGCGTCCGGTCTCGGTGAACAGCCGGAGCGAGTGCGCGCTCTCGAGGCGGTCGACGTACACCACCTCGTCCCCGTCGAGGACCCCGACCTGCGAGGACTCCCCGGTCTGCTCGCGGAGATGGCCGAGCACCGCCCCGGCGGCGGCGTGCACGTCCAGGTGCACCTTGACGGCCTCACCGAGCTCGAACGCCACGATGCCCAGCCGGTAACCGCCGGTGCGGTCGTCCTGCTCGACCAGCCCCTCGGCGACGAGGGTGGACAGCAGCCGGTGGACGTTGGACTTGCCCAGCCCCAGCCGGCGCGACAGCTCCGACACCCCGATCGACTCCTCGCGGGTGAGGAACGCCTTGAGCAGCCGCGCGGCGTTGCGGACGGTCGAGAGGGTGGCGTCGGTCATGGGGCACCCGGCGTCCAGTCGCGGCGTCCGCCCACCGACGCGAGCAGCGCCCGCCGGATCGCGTCGGGATCCGGGGCCGGATCCGCGGCCAGCGCCGCGACGGCCTCGTCGCGCGGCGCGATCGCCCGCGCCAGCAGGGCCTGTGCCCGTGGCAGCCCGGCCGACGCCGCCCCGACCAGCTCGTCGACGAGCCGCTCCCGGCCCCGCAGCCGGCTGCGGATCGTCTCGAAGTCGCGGGCGGCCGCGGAGTGCCCGCTGGCCAGGCCGGAACCGATGTGGCCCGCATGGTGCGGCGTCAGCCCCGATCCGGGCTGGGCGACCACGTGGTAGACGACGGTGGTGACCCCGAGGGCGTGCTTGACCTCGGCGTACGCCGGTGCCTCCCGCTCGTCGAGCAGCCCGAGGGCGGGCGTGACGACGGGGTCGTAGAACCGCAGCGCCCAGGTCAGGCCGGGCAGCTCGCCCGGGAGCTCGACCTCCTGGCCGCGCAGCGGGCCGAGGTCCTCGCGGGTGGCCAGCAGGTGCAGGTTGCGGGCCCCCACCGCGGCGACCGTGAGCCGCTGCGAGCCGGTGAGCAGCGGCATGGCGCCGCGGACCGCCGGCGGGAACGTGTCGGCCTGCGCGAGGTACGAGCGGTGCAGCGCCGTGACGTACGCGGCCACCGCCGACCGCATGCCCTCCGGGCCGGGTGGCTCGGGCATCGCCCGCCCCCGTTCTGCCATCTGGAACAGCCGCTCTTCCTTCCGGAACGCTAGGCGGGTTACCGTCGAAGCGTCAAGCAATGCTGAAACCTGGGAGCTGGTCGCCGTGGGCATCCTCCGTCTCGCACACATCGACGTGCGCACGCCCGATCTCGACCTCGCCACCGCCTACTACACCGGCGTGATGGGTCTGCAGCAGGTGCAGCGCACTGCGGACACCGTGTGGTTCAAGTGCTGGGACGAGGAGGACCACCACTCGCTGCGCATGCGGTACGACCCGCGCACCGGGATGGACTCCTTCACCTTCCGCGTGGAGTCCGAGGACGACCTGCACGTGTTCGAGCGCAAGCTCGCCGACTACGGCTGCCAGGTCAGCCGGGTGTCGCAGGGCGAGGCGGTCGGGCAGGGCGAGTCGATCCGGTTCGAGGTCCCCTCGGGCCAGACGATGGAGCTGGTCTGGGACGTCCACAAGACCGGCAACATCCTCGGCAAGCACAACCCGTCGCCCGTCCCACCGCCGGACCTGCCGGGCATCGCCCCGCCCCGGATGGACCACATGCTCGTCAACGCCGAGGAGGTGGCCGAGTCGGCACGGTTCTTCCAGGACGTGCTGGGGCTGCGGCTCACCGAGCAGGTGCTCGACGGCAACGGACACCAGCTCGGGGTCTGGCTGGCCGGCCGCACGAACTCCCCCCACGACATCGCGATCGTCAACGGTCCCAACGGGGCCCTGCACCACTGGGCGTACTGGCTCGACGACTGGGACCACATCCGCAAGGCCGCCGACACGCTCGCCTACAACGGAGTGCAGATCGACCAGGGCCCGACCCGGCACGGCGTGACGCGCGGCAACACCATCTACTTCTTCGACCCGTTGGGCATCCGCAACGAGGTCTTCACCGGCGGCTACTGGGTCGACCCGGACACCGAGATCATCACGTGGACCGAGAGCGAGTTCGGCAAGGGGCTCTTCTACTACGAGAACGTGGTCAGCCAGCGCTTCCTGCGGATGCACACCTGACGCGACCCGCGTGCCGGGTCACTCCACCACGACGGGAGAGCCATGTCGGACCGGATCCTGCGCCTGCAGCACGTCGAGGTGCGCGTTCCCGACCTCGAGCTGTGCACCGCGTACTACACCGAGGTCCTCGGCCTGATCGAGACCGCCCGTGACGTCAAGGACGCGTCTGCTCGTGTTTTCCTGAAGTGCTGGGACGAGCACGAGCACCACTCCGTGGTCCTGCGCCAGGCCCCGACGTACGGCCTGGACCACATGTCGTTCAAGGTCGCCGAGGCCGCCGATCTCGACCACTACACCGCCAGACTGCAGGCCGCGAGCGTGCCGGTGAAGCGCTACGCGGCCCGCGAGCTGGGTCCCGGGTGGGGTGAGGCGATCCGCTTCGACGCGCCGTCCGGGCACGTGGTCGAACTGGTGCACGGCATGGAGCGGGTGGGCAACATGCTGCCGCTGACCAACCCGCCGCCGCACCCGCAGGACATGGTCGGGATCGCGCCGCCGCGCCTGGACCACGTGTTCGTCATGGCCGAGGACGTCGGCGAGTTCACCCGCTTCTTCACCGAGGTGCTGGAGTTCCGGCTCACCGAGCAGATCGTGGCCAACGACGGCCACCAGCTCGCGACCTTCCTCGAGCGCTCGCACACCCCGCACGACATCGCGGTGATCACCGGGCCCAACGGGGGGTTGCACCACTTCGCGTTCTGGCTCGACGACTGGAACGGCATCCGCGACGCCGCCGACACCCTCGCCTACCACGGCGTCCAGATCGACGTGGCGCCCACCCGCCACGGCGTCACCCGCGGCTACACGACGTACTTCTTCGACCCGGTCGGCAACCGCAACGAGCTGTTCACCGGCGGCTACTGGGTCGACCCCGACTTCGAGCCGATCACGTGGACCGAGGAGGAGATGGGCCGCGCCATCTTCTACTACCACCGCGAGGTCAACGAGCGGTTCTTCACGGTGCACTCGTGAGTACGTCCGGCGCCGGCCCGGACGCCCGGCGGCTCGACCGCTACGAGGCGCCGAACTACCTCGCGCGGTACCGGGAGCGGCAGGGCCGGCGGGCGGATCCGGCCTCCGAGGAGCCCGACGGCGACTCGGCGGCCCCCCTCTACCTGCGGCGCTTCCGCGCCCGCTCGACCACCGCCGCCGAGCCGCCGGTGGTGCACCTCGACGGCGAGAGCTTCACCCGCGACTACGCGGGGTCGACGCGGGAGAAGGAGATCGTCGCCCCGCCGGAGCGGAGGGCGTCGGAGGACTTCGTCGCCGAGATCCGGATCGTCCGGCACGGCATCACGCAGGGCTACTCCACCGACGCCGGCCTGACGCCGATGGGCGGCTGGCAGGCCCACCAGCGCGGGCACTCCCTGTCCAAGAGCCTGAAGGAGGGCCAGAAGGTCCGGATCGTCTGCGCCGACACCAACCGCGCGCGTCAGACCGCCGAGCAGCTCCACCGCGGGATGCTCGACGGGATGGACCAGTGGCAGCGCAAGGCCGACGTGTCCGCGCCGGAGGCCATCGGCGAGCTCCGCAACTTCGGGGTGTGGACCCCCGACGGGTTGCGCGACGTCACCTCGGCGTTCCGGCAGTACCAGGCGACGATGGAGAAGCTGGAGCGGATGGCCGTGGGCGACCGCCCGCGCTGGCTGGTCGAGATCGACCGCTTCTACCGCACGCAGCTCGGCGGGGCCGATCCCATCCACATGTGGCTGACGATCCCGCTCATGTACTTCGAGCCGCCCGCGATGTGTGTGCGCCGGTTCTGGCGCGGCTTCCACCGGCTGATCGAGGAGTCCCCGGACCACCGCATCGTCGCCGCGACGCACTCCGGCCCGATCCGGGCGTTCGCGACGTGGGCCCACGGCTACGACCCCGGCGAGCCGTACAACACCGAGGAGGTCGTGGTGAAGGTGCGCCGCGGGGTCCGGACCGCGCTGGTCGCCTACCGCAACCGCGTCACCGAGGTCAACGTGCCGCCGCCCGACGAGTTTCCCGCGTGGGAGAGCTGACGTGACGCTGGCGGACATCGACGTCCCTCTCGAGCCCGAGCGCGACGACGGGCCGCTGCGGTCGGTCTCGATCGCCATGGGCGTGCTCGGCTGTTTCGAGCGCGAGGCGGAGCTGGGAGCCACGCGGGTGGCGGCCGAGCTCGGCGTCGCGAAGAGCACCGCCTGCCGCATGCTCGCGGCGCTGGCGGCGGGCGGCATGCTCGAACGGACCCGCAGCGGGCGCTACCGCCTCGGCTTGCGCCTGTTCGAGATCGGGCAGCTCGCCGTGGATCGGCTGATGCTGCGCGAGCTGGCGCTGCCGGTGCTCGGCGAGCTGCGCGACGTGCTGCGGGAGACCGCCCAGCTCGCGGTGCCGGTGGGTGCGGACGTGCTGTACGTCGACCGCCTCGAGGGCAACGGCGCCGGGACCATGTTCCACACCGAGCTCTACCGCCGCGGCCCCGGGCACTCCTCGAGCGCGGGCAAGGCGATGGCGGCCCACAACCCGACGATGGCCAGGGCGATCCTCGACCGCGGGTTCGTGCGGCGCACGCCGTTCACCATCGTCGACCCGGCGCGGTACGCGCAGGTGCTCCGGCAGGTGCGCCTCGACGGCTATGCGGCGTCTCGCGAGGAGCACACGATGGGGATGTCGTCGGTCGCGGCGCCCGTCGTGCTCCACCGCGGTGACCGGCGGGTGGCGGTCGCGGCCATCTCCGTGGTCGGTGGGACCTCCAGCGTGCTGGGGGCGCGCAAGGTCGCGGTGGTGCAGAGTGTCCGGCGAGCCGCCGCGACGGTGTCGGCGGCCCTGGAGCGGTCCCAGGAGTAGCGCGGTTCCCGCGCGACGGGTGGAGCGAGGTTTGGCGATGACGCTGAGGTTGCAATGACACTGAGGTTGCAATGACACTGAGGTTGCAATGACGCTGCAGGACACCGGGGTCGCACCGGTCGACTTCGACCTCGCCTCCCGCTACCGGGCCGGCGCCGGCCCGGTCCTGATGACCGGGGTGCAGGCGATCGCGCGCCTGCTCGTCGAGCAGCACGCGGCCGACGCCGCGTCCGGACTGCGCACCGCGTCATTCGTCTCCGGGTACCCCGGCAGCCCGCTCGGCGGGCTCGACCAGACCCTGGCGAAGGCGTCGGAGCTGCGGCGCAACGCCGGGCTCACCCTCGTGCCCGCGATCAACGAGGAGCTCGCCGCCACCGCGGTCTGGGGCAGCCAGGTCGAGGTGCCGGGTCACGAGCGGACCGTCGACGGTGCGGTCGGCGTCTGGTACGGCAAGGGTCCGGGCGTCGACCGGTCCGGCGATCCGATGCGGCACGGCAACATGTGCGGCGCGCACCCGTCCGGTGGGGTCCTCGTGCTCGCCGGCGACGACCCGAGCTGCAAGTCCTCGTCCATCCCCTGCATCAGCGAGCGCACCCTGGCCGGCTACGGCCTCCCGGTGCTCTACCCCGGCAGCGCCGAGGAGATCGTCCGGCTCGGGCGCTACGGGATCGCGATGTCGCGGGCGTCCGGGATGTGGGTCGGCATGAAGATCACCGCCGACGTCGCCGACGGCATCGCCGCCGTCGCCGGCTCCTGCGGCGACGTCGACATCACGGTGCCGGAGATCGAGTGGGAGGGCCGCCCCTGGGCCTACCGGCAGTTCCCGATGCTCGTCCCGCCGGTCTCACTGGAGGCCGAGGCGCAGATGTACGGCCCGCGGTGGGCGATGGTGCGGGCGTTCCTCGCCGCCAACCCGATCAACGCCGTCGAGGTCGATGCGCCGGCAGCCGCGGTCGGGATCGTCGCCGGCGGCAAGGCGTTCACCGACGTCCGGCAGGCCCTCCGCGACCTCGGGCTCGACGACGACGGCTGCCGCCGGGCCGGCGTCCGGCTGCTGCGCCTGGGCATGGTCCATCCGCTCGAGCGCGACCTGCTGCGGACCTTCGCGCGCGGTCTCGACACGGTGTGCGTCGTGGAGGAGAAGAGCGCGTTCGTCGAGTCGGCCGTGCGGGACGCGCTCTACGGGCTGCCGGACGCGCCCGGCGTGATCGGCTCGGCCGACGCCGAGGGGGCGCCCCTGGTGCCGGTGGCGGGGGAGCTGACGGCGGGCGCGCTCGCCGGCCCGCTGCGCCGCGTCCTCGGGGCGCGTGTCGAGCTGGCGGCGCCGCCGGCCCCGCGCCCGGTGCTGGAGCTGCTGCCCGTCGTCCGCACGCCGTACTTCTGCTCCGGCTGCCCGCACAACCGCTCCACGATCGTGCCCGAGGGTGCCGTGGCGGGCGGGGGCATCGGCTGCCACGCCATGGTCGCGCTCATCCCGCACCGTCCCGAGAGCGAGGTCTCGTCGATCACCCAGATGGGCGGCGAGGGCGCGCAGTGGATCGGGCAGTCGCCGTTCACCACCGCCGGGCACATGTACCAGAACATCGGCGACGGCACGTTCGCGCACTCCGGTCAGCTGGCCGTCCAGGCCTGCGTGGCCGCCGGGGTGTCGATCACCTACAAGCTGCTGTTCAACCGGGCCGTGGCGATGACGGGCGGGCAGGACGCCGCAGGCGGGCTCGACGTCCCGGCGCTGACCACGAAGCTGCTGGCGGAGGGCGTCAGCAGGATCATCGTGTGCGCGGACGAGCCGGAGCGCTACCGCTCGCTGGCTCCGCTGCCACCCGGGGTGACGCTGTGGCACCGCGACCGGATGGACGAGGCCCAGCGCGCGCTCGCCGAGGTGAGCGGGGTCAGCGTGCTCGTCTACGACCAGCGCTGTGCGGCGGAGTCACGGCGGCTGCGCAAGCGGGGGACCCTGCCGGTCCGCCCCACCCGAGTGATCATCAACGAGGCGGTGTGCGAGGGCTGCGGTGACTGCGGTGCGAAGAGCAACTGCCTGTCGGTCCAACCCGTCGACACCGAGTTCGGACGCAAGACGCGGATCGACCAGACCTCCTGCAACACCGACTACTCCTGCCTCGCCGGCGACTGCCCGTCGTTCGTCACCGTGGAGGTGCCGCCCGGGACGGCGGATCGCGCCGTCGCCGACCGTCCCGAGCCGCCGACCGTGCCGGACGTGCCCCGCGCGCCGCTGACCGGCACCGCGGACGTCTTCCTCGCGGGCATCGGCGGGACGGGCATCGTCACGGTCAACCAGGTGCTCGGCTCCGCCGCCGTCCGTGACGGCCTGGCCGTGCACGGCGTGGACCAGACCGGGCTCTCGCAGAAGGCCGGTCCGGTCACCTCGCACCTGCGGATGGCCGGCGACGCTGCAGCGCTGGGTCCCGCCAACCGGGTCGGCGCCGGCACCGCGCGGTGCTACCTCGCCTTCGACGCGCTGGTGGGTGCGGACGGCCGCCACCTCGCCTACGCCTCGGCCGAGGAGACCCTCGCGGTCGTCTCCACGAGCGCGGTACCGACCGGCGCGATGGTCCGCGACGCGGCTGTGGCCGCGCCCGACCCGGCCGGGCTCGTCGCGCGGATCGCCGCCTCGAGCCGCGAGGTGGTGCCGCTCGACGCCCAGGCCGCGGCCCTCGCCCTGTTCGGCGACGCGATGCCCGCCAACCTGCTGATGGTCGGGGTCGCCCACCAGTCGGGGGCGTTGCCGCTCTCGGCCGAGGCGATCGAGTGGGCCATCGAGCTCAACGGGGTGGCGGTCGCGGCGAACACCGCAGCCTTCCGCTGGGGACGGGTGGCGGTGGCCGACCCGGCCGCGTTCGCCGCGGCCACGGCGCCGGCTGCGGCCGTCCGTCCCGCGCCGCTGCCGGAGTCGGTCGACCTCGGTGACCTGGCCGGGGAGACCCGCCGCCTGGCGGAGGTCCGCGCGGCGCAGCTCGTCGGGTACCAGGGACCGCGGACGGCTCAGCGGTACGTGCGTGACGTGCGGACGGTGTGGCGCGCCGAGCGGGCCCTCGGCGAGGACACCGCGTTCAGCGCGGCGGTCGCCAGGGGCCTGCACAAGCTCACCGCGTACAAGGACGAGTACGAGGTGGCTCGCCTGCTCACCGATCCGGCCTTCGAGGCGTTGCTGGCCGCCGAGGTGCCGGGTGGCGAGAAGCTGCGCTACCGGCTGCACCCGCCGGTCCTGAAGGCGTTGGGGCGCCGCGAGAAGGTCGCGCTGGGGGCGTGGGCGCGGCCGGTCCTGCAGACCCTCGCCCGCGCCAAGGGCCTGCGCGGCACCCCGCTGGACCCCTTCGGGCGCACCGAGGTCCGACGTCTGGAGCGCGCGCTGCGCGACTCCTACCGGGCGATGGTCCTGCGCCTCGCGGCCGAGCTCTCGACATCGTCGTACGCCACGGCGGTGGCGGCCGCGGAGGCCGCCGAGCTGGTGCGCGGCTACGAGGACGTCAAGCTGGCCAACGTGGCGCGGTACCGGACGCGGCTGGCCGAGCTCGGCGTCGGCTGAGCCGCCCGACACGGCCGCTCGCCGCCGTCGTCGGTGTTGACGGACCGACGTCCCGTCGTTCCTGATCTCGGGTGGTGGCCGTCCGGCGCAGATCCGTCGGTGACCGACCACCGCGGCTGCTCCGTTCGTCGGTACCGCATCCGCCGGTTCCCGGACGTCGGCGCGGATCAGGCGGTTCGGACGGCGGACCGGGGTGACGCTGCGGTGAACGGCAGCTGCCGACCGGGGGCGGATCCATCGCGGGCAGGGCGACACCGCTCAACGCGAACGGTCGTGCGGCGACCTCAGTGCAGGGCCGGGACGGGTACCGGCGCCGCCGGCTCCGATTAGCGTTCCGACCGGATCGATAACGGCCCGGTCACTGACCGGACACGGACCGCACCCCCAGGCGGTCCCGCCCCGACCCCCGACGGGCGTCCGGCCGGGCCGTCCGATCCGGAGGAAGGAAGGTCGTGGCCCGGCACCGCTCCCCCCAGGGCCGGCGCGCACACCTCGGGCCCCCGCTGCTCGTCGCCCCGGCGGCAGCGGGGGTCGGTGGCGCCGCCCGGTCGATCCCGCTCCCGCAGCCCAGCGCGTCGCTGCCGGTGCGCTTCGTCGCCACCGCCCTCGCCGGTGGTGCGCTCGCGGCGGCCGGCCAGCAGGTGCTCGCCGAGGTCCTGCCACTGGCCGGCGAGGGCGCCACCGTGCTGCGCGTCGGGATCGGTGAGCTGGTGACCGCGTCGGAGCCGGCCACCGCGGCCGGTTCGACCGCAGCTGCGGTGGTCGAGCCCGTCGGGCCCCTCGCCTCGGTGGCACCGGAGCCGGCCGTGGCCGATGCGTCCTCGCTCGTCAAGGCGGCCGAGCTCGAGAACGTCGCGGCGCAGGCCGCCGTCGAGGCCCGCGCCGTCGAGGCCGCCCGCGCCGCGCAGGTCGCGGAGGACGTGCGCGCAGCCGAGACCGCCCGCGTCGCCGAGCCCGAGCGGTCCGCCGGTCCCGAGAGCGCCGGCAGGGCGACCGCGGGCGGGGCCGTCCAGATGATCGACGGCCGGGTGACCTCGGGCTTCGGGGCCCGTTGGGGCTCGCGGCACGAGGGCCTCGACATCGCCGCGCCCATCGGGACGGCGATCCGCGCCCCGCTCGGCGGCCGAGTGGTCGACTCGGGTCCGGCCAGCGGCTTCGGGCTGTGGGTGCGGGTCGAGCACGCCGACGGCACGGTCACCGTCTACGGCCACGTCAACCGCTCCCTGGTCCGGGTGGGGGAGGAGGTGTCCGCGGGCGAGGTGATCGCCGAGGTGGGCAACCGCGGTCGGTCCACCGGACCCCACCTGCACCTGGAGGTCGTGTCCCCGGGTGGCCGGAAGATCGATCCCCGCTCGTGGCTGGACGGGCACGGCATCCGCTACACCTAGGACCGGCCGTTCGCCGAGCCTTCCGCTGACCTCGCACCCCGCCGTCCCGCCTCGCACCCGGTGGGCAGGGTGCGAGGAACGACGACGCGGTGCGAGGTCATGGAACGGCTCCGCCGCGGGCCGCCACGGTGCAGGGTGGCCCGGGTGGAGGCACCGGTCGCTAGGCCCCGTTCGAGAACGCCTCGAGAGCGCGGATCTTGTTGGTGACGTCGAGCGCGGCCACCTTGTACGCCTCGGAGAGGGTCGGGTAGTTGAGGACCGTGTCGACGAGGTAGTCGACAGTCCCGCCGCAGCCCATGATCGCCTGGCCGATGTGGACGAGGTCCGTGGCGTTGGTCCCGAAGACGTGCACGCCGAGCAGCGTCCGGTCCTCGGTGGACACGAGCAGCTTGAGCATGCCGTAGGAGTCACCCACGATCGCGCCGCGCGCCAGCTCGCGGTAGCGCGACATGCCCACCTCGTACGGCACGGCGGACTGGGTCAGCTCCCCCTCGGTCTTCCCGCAGTAGGAGATCTCCGGGATCGTGTAGATCCCGATCGGCTGCAGTTCCTGCAGCTCACGGGCTGGCTCGTCGAATGCGTGGTAGGCCGCGAGGCGCCCCTGGTCCATGCTCGTGGCCGCGAGGGCCGGGAAGCCGATCACGTCGCCGACCGCGAAGATGTGGGACACCGGCGTGCGGTACTGGTCGTCCACGCTGATCCGGCCGCGCTCGTCCGCGGCGAGCCCGGCCTTCTCGAGGTCGAGATCGTCGGTGACCCCCTGCCGACCCGCCGAGTACATCACCATGTCCGCCGCGATCCGCTTGCCGCTGGCCAGGCTCGTGACGGTGCCCTTGGGCGCGATCTCGACCTTGGCCACCTCCTCGCCGAACCGGAACGTGACCGCCTGGTCGCGGAGGTGGAACTTGAGCGACTCGACCACCTCGGGGTCGCAGAACTCCAGCATCTGCGGCCGCTTCTCGACGACGGTGACGCGCGTTCCGAGCGCTGCGAACATCGACGCGTACTCGATGCCGATCACGCCCGCGCCGACCACGACGATGGAGCTGGGAACCCGCTGCATCCGCAGCACACCGTCGGAGTCGAGCACGTGGTCGTCGTCGAACTCGACCTCCGACGGTCGCGCCGGTGTGGTGCCGGTGGCGATCACGATGTTCTCGGCGGTGACCGTGTTGTGGTCACCGCGGTTCTCGCCCTGCACGGTGACGGTGTGGTCGTCCTCGAACCGCGCGGTGCCGCCCAGGATGTCGACGTGGTTGCGGAGGAGCTGGTTGCGGATCACTTCGATCTCTCGGCCGACGACGTGCTGCGTGCGGGCGAGGAGGTCGGAGATCGTGATCTCGGACTTGACGCGGTAGCTCGCGCCGTACATGTCTCGTTGGGCGAACCCGGTGAGGTAGAGGACGGCCTCGCGCAGCGTCTTGGACGGGATGGTCCCCGTGTTCACGCAGACCCCGCCCATCATGTTGCGACGTTCGGCCACGCACACCCGCTTGCCCAGCTTGGCCGCCGCGATGGCCGCCTTCTGGCCGCCGGGGCCCGAGCCGATCACGAGCAGGTCGTAGTCGTACACGGACGCTCCTCCCACCGCTTCGCGACGCGTGGACGCAGCGCCACGCCGAGATTACGCGCCGGTACCCCGACCGGCGGTGCGTTCCGCGCGATCAGGGTCGCGGGGTGGGCAGCGGGCGGCAAGCCGGGGAGATTAACAGTCGACGACGACAGGTCGGCGCGACAGCGACGGCTCCGTCCACAACCCGGCCGGTCCGTGCCGGCTCGGCGTCGTCCGTCCCGCGTTGTCCACAGCCGGACGGAGCAGTGACCGCACGGCCCGCCAGGCTCGTCGACCCTCGCCCGCATGGCCATTCCCGACATCCCCCGTCCGGCGCCCGTCCACCCGGCGGCCGGCCCACCCGCCGTGGTGCGCGTCCGGGAGCCCGGCGAGCTGATCTGCGCCGTCCCCGTGCTGATCGGCTTCCATCCCCGGGAGTCACTGGTACTCGTCGCCTCCGGTACCGGTGGGCGCGGGCGCCGGCTCGGCCTCGCCGTGCGCCTCGACCTGCCACCCCCCGAGCACGCCGAGGCGGCCGTCCGCGCCGCGGTCGAGGGCCTCCTGCGGGACGCACCGGCGGGTGCGGCGGTGATCGTCGTCGGAGCCGGCAGCGGGGCCGGTCCACCGCACCGCGAGCTGGTCGATCTCGCGGTGCGGGCGCTGGAGCGGCACCGGGTCGACGTGCACACCCGGCTGTGGGCCGAGAGCACCACCCGGGGCGCCACCTGGGCCTGCTACCACCCGTGCCACTGCACCGGGGTGCTCCCCGACCCGTCCGCCACGGTCCTCGCTGGCCGCGGCCGTGGCGGGCGGTCAGGTGGTGCACACCGATCGGGCCGAGCTGGAGCGGCTGGTCGCACCAGTCGACCCCGAGACCCTCCGTCGCCGGGAGCTGCGGCTCGTCCGGGCGGTCGAGGACGCGGCGCAGCGAGCCGACGGCCGGATCGACGACCCGGCCGACGGTCGGCGGGTGGTGGACACGGCCATCGCCGATGCGCAGGCCGGACGGCTGATCCTCGACGACGCCAGCGTCCTGGCCATCGCCGCAGCGCTCACGGTTCCCGACGTCCGTGACTGCGCGCTCGCGCTCTGCGCCGGGCCGTCGGCGTCGGCGGCGGAGCAGCTCTGGACGGCGCTGGTGCGCGAGACGCCGGATCCCGAGGCGGCCGAGCCCGCCGCGCTGCTGGCCGTGTCGGCGCTGCTGCGCGGCGACGGCGCGCTGGCCAACGTCGCCCTCGACCGCGCCGACCGGGCGTGGCCGGGGCACCGGCTCACCCAGATCCTGCGCGCGGTCGCCGACACGGGCATCCGCCCCTCCGAGCTCCGGGCCTGCCTGCGACCGGATGTCGCCGGCAGGGGCGACGGGTCACCCGGAGGCCGCCGTCGGACGACGCGCCGACGTCGACGGACGGGGTGACGGTGCGGCCGGGGCGTCCTGCCCTCGTTCCCCGCCCCGTCGGGGACACCGGCTCAGGCCGGCTGCCGGCTCTGGGCGAAGCGCCAGGCGTCGCCGACGATCGTGACCAGGTCGGTGCGCTCGGGCCGCCATCCGAGGTCGGCCGTCGCGGCCGCACTCGACGCGATGAGCACCGCCGGGTCGCCGTCGCGGCGCGGTGCGGTCACAGCCGGGATCGGGTGACCCGTCACCGCCCGGCAGGCCTCGATCACCTCGCGCACCGAGAACCCGGTGCCGCACCCGAGGTTGTACACGGCGTGGCGCCCGGGCTGCGCGTGCTCCAGCGCGAGGAGGTGGGCGGCGGCGAGGTCGTCGACGTGGATGTAGTCGCGGATGCACGTGCCGTCGCGAGTGGGCCAGTCGTCGCCGAACACCGCCACCGAGTCGCGCGTGCCGGCGGCGACCTGCAGCACGATCGGGATGAGGTGGGTCTCCACGGTGTGCCGCTCGCCGAAGCGCCCGTGCGCGCCCGCCACGTTGAAGTAGCGCAGGCTCACCGCGGCCAGGCCGTGGGCTGCGGAGTAGGAGGAGATCGCATGGTCGATGGCGAGCTTGCTCGCGCCGTAGGGGTTCGTGGGTCGGGTGGGCGCGTCCTCCCGGATCGGCACCTGTTCGGGCTCGCCGTAGGTGGCCGCGGTGGACGAGAACACCAGTCGGGGCGTGCGGTGGCGACGGAGGGCCTCCAGCAGCCGCAGGGTCGTCACGACGTTGCCGAACCAGTACCGCTCCGGATGCAGCACCGACTCGCCGACGAGCGACCGGGCCGCGAAGTGCAGCACCCCGTCGACACCCTCGGCCAGCACGTCGTCGGCCGCCTCGGCGAGATCGGCCTGCACGAATCGAGCGCCGTCGGGCACGGCGTCGCGGTGCCCCGTCGAGAGGTCGTCGAGAACGGTCACGTCGTGGCCCGCGGCCAGCACGTGCGCTGCGCACACACTGCCGACGTAGCCGGCTCCGCCGGTGACGAGAAGCTTCACGGGGTCCCTCCTCGGGGATGGTCGGCGCCGACGGCGTCCCACCGTCTCACGACACCGGCCGGTGCCCGGGGAGGGGGAGCGCCGTCAGCGGGCCCGCACCAGCACGGCGTGGGCGATCAGCGGCGCCACCGACGAGTCGGTGCGCCGCTGGAAGCGACGGGAACGGCGTCGCCGAACCGGGCGATCGCCCGCACGTCCACGTCGTGCCCCGGCACGATCCCCGCCTCCTTCAGCTCGGTCATCAGCTCGGCGTCCACCTGCACGTGCTCGGCGATGCGGCGCACCTCCACCCGGCCGCCGCCGCGCCGGGCGAACTCGTCGAGGCGCTGCAGCCCGACCTCCAGCGGGGGAGGGACGGAGATGCCGACGGCCGCCGTGTCGGGCAGCCGCGCGAGCTCGTCGAGGCCGGGGATCGGGTTGCCGTACGGCGAGATGGTCGGGTTGTCGAGCAGCTGCACGAGCTTGCGCTCCACGGCCTCGCTCATCACGTGCTCCCAGCGGCACGCCTCGGCGTGCACGAGCTCCCACTCCAGCCCGATCACGTCGGTGAGCAGTCGCTCGGCCAGCCGGTGCTTGCGCATCACCGACACCGCACGGCCACGACCGGAGTCGGTCAGCTCCAGGTGCCGGTCCCCGGCCACCACCACGAGCCCGTCGCGTTCCATCCGGGCCACGGTCTGGCTCACGGTGGGCCCGCTCTGTCCGAGACGCTCCGCGATCCGGGCACGGAGGGGGACGACGCCCTCCTCCTCGAGTTCGTAGATCGTCCGGAGGTACATCTCGGTCGTATCGATGAGCTCGTTCACGCCTACAGCCCCTTCGGTCCTCGGCCATCCTATCCGCGCAACGCGCCACCGACCCGTCGCCATCCCGGGCAGGATGACGGGGTGGCCCGACCTCGCACACCGCTGATCGACCCGCCGCACCTGCTGGAGCTCCTGGCGGATGGCGCCGCGCCGGACGGCGTCGTCGTGCTCGACGTGCGATGGCGCCTCGGCGGTCCGCCGGGCCGACCCGACCATGATCGCGCGCACATACCCGGCGCGGTCTTCGTGGACCTCGACGACGAGCTCGCCGATCCTCCGGGGCCCGGGGGCCGCCACCCGCTGCCGGCCCCCGAGCGGTTGCAGGCCGCACTCCGCCGGGCCGGCGTCGGTGAGCGCTCCCACGTGGTCGCCCACGACGACGGCAACGGCACGGTGGCGGCCAGGGCGTGGTGGCTCCTGCGCTGGGCCGGGCTGCCGGCGGAGCGGGTGTCGGTGCTCGACGGCGGGTTCGCCGCGTGGGTCGCAGCCGGTCTGCCGACCACCGCCGAGCCCTCGCGCCCCGCACCCGGTCGGATCACGGTCCGGCCCGGCGCCATGCCGGTGCTCGACGCCGACGGTGCCGCGTCGGTGGCCCGCGACGGACTGCTTCTCGACGCCCGCGCGGCGCCCCGTTACCGCGGGGAGGTGGAGCCGGTGGACCCCCGGGCCGGGCACATCCCGGGCGCGGTCAACGCCCCCGCCACCGACGTGGCGGGCCCGGACGGGCGCTGGTCCCCGGCGGAGGTGCTCGCGGAACGGTTCGCGGCCCTGGGTCTCGGCACCCCGGGCGAGGCCCGGGGCGCCGGGACGACGTCCCCGGCCGGCGCCTACTGCGGCTCCGGGATCAACGCTGCGGCGCTGGTGCTCGCCGCCGAGTACGCCGGGATCCGGACTCCGGCGGAGCCGCTCGCGCTCTACGTCGGCTCCTGGTCGAACTGGTCGGCCGACGCGCGGCGGCCGGCGGCCACGGGCGGCTCGGCGGGCGGGGATCCCCTACCGTCGGCGCAATGAAACCGTGTGGGCCATGAAGGCTGCGGTGGTGTGGACGCCCGAGTTCCTCAGCTACGACCTCGGGGACTCCCACCCCCTCGACCCGGTGCGGCTCGACCTGACCATGCGCCTGGCCGGCGAGCTCGGGGTGCTCGAAGGTGTCGAACCTCTCGTGCCCCATCAGGCGTCCGACGCCGAGGTGCAGCGGGTGCACGTGCCGTCCTACCTGACGGCCGTCAAGTCGGCGCCGGAGGTGGCCTTCGGCATCGGCCACGGGCTGGGCACCGACGACAACCCGATCTTCTTCGGCATGCACGAGGCCAGCGCGCTGGTGTGTGGCGGCTCGTTGCTGGCGGCGCAGGAGATCGCCGAGGGTCGCGCCGACCGAGCCGTGAACATCGCCGGCGGCCTGCACCACGCCATGCCCGACCGGGCCGCCGGGTTCTGCGTCTACAACGACTGCGCGGTCGCGATCTCCTGGCTCCTCGACCACGGGTTCGACCGCATCGCCTACATCGATGTCGACGTCCACCACGGCGACGGCGTGCAGGCGGCGTTCTACCGCGATCCCCGCGTGCTCACCGTCTCGATGCACCAGCACCCCATGACGCTGTGGCCGGGCACCGGATGGCCGGGGGAGTACGGCGAGGGCGCCGGCGTCGGGTACGCGGTCAACGTCCCGCTCCCGCCGGGCACCAGCGACGACGGCTGGTTGCGCGCCTTCCACGCGATCGTGCCCTCGCTGCTGGAGGAGTTCCGTCCGCAGATCCTCGTCACCCAGTGCGGTGTCGACACCCACTTCGAGGATCCGCTGGCCAACCTGGGGCTCTCCGTCGACGGTCACCGCACCATCTACCGGATCCTGCGTGAGCTCGCCGAGCACACCGCAGGGGGCAAGTGGCTGGCCCTGGGTGGGGGCGGCTACGGGCTGTTCCGGGTCGTACCCCGGTCCTGGACGCACCTGGTCGCCACGGTGCTCGACCGCGACCTGGAGCCGAACCGCCCGCTTCCGGCCGGCTGGGTGGCGCACACGGCCGGGCTCACCCGCCAGCAGCTCCCGATCTCCATGACCGACGGCCGGGATCCCGGCCACGAGCCGTGGACCGAGGGCTCCGACCGCGTCGACGCGGCCGTGCTCGAGGTCCGCCGCGCGGTCTTCCCGCTGCACGGCCTGGACCCCGACGACCCCAGGGACTGACCCATGGAGCCTTCGTCGACCGCGACGACCCCCACGACCCCGACCACCACGCCACCGGCAGGCGACGGGCAGGCGACCGACCCACAGGACGCCGGTCCGTTACCCGCGGCACTGGGAGGCCGACGTCATCGCCTCGGACGGCGGCATCGTGCACCTGCGCCCCATCCTGCCCAGCGACGCCGACGCACTGGTGCGCTTCCACGAGAGCCTCTCCGAGCGCACTCGCTACCTGCGCTTCTTCGGCCCCTACCCGCGGATCTCGCCGCGCGACCTCGAGCGCTTCACCACCGTCGACCACCGGTCGCGCGTCGCCTTCATCTGCCTGCTCGGCGACGAGATCATCGCTGTCGGACGCTACGAGGGCATCCCGGGTGACGGCGGCCCCGGCGGCACCACGGGCACGCCGACGATCGACTCCGCCGAGGTCGCGTTCGTCGCCCGGGACACGCATCAGGGCCGCGGGCTGGGCTCGATCCTGCTCGAACACCTCGCGGCCGCCGCCCGGGAGAACGGGCTGCGCCGGTTCGAGGCCGAGGTGCTCGTGGAGAACCACCAGATGGTGCGGGTCTTCCGGCAGGCCGGCTACCAGGTCAGCCGGGAGTTCGCCGAGGGCGTGGTGCACCTCGAGTTCGACATCGACCCCACCGAGCGCTCACTGGCGGTCCGCGACGCCCGCGAGCAACGCGCGGAGGCCCGCAGCGTCCACAACGTCCTGCACCCCACCTCGGTCGCCGTGATCGGGGCGTCCACCGATCCGTCGAAGATCGGCCATGCCGTGCTGGCGAACCTGCTGCGAGGTGACTTCAGCGGCCCCGTCTTCCCCGTCAACCCCGACGCCCGCTCGGTCCGCGGGGTCCGCTCCTACGCCTCGGTCACCGACATCCCCGACGAGGTCGACCTCGCGGTCGTCGCCGTGCCGGCGGCCGGGATCGACGAGGTGATGGACTCCTGCCTGCAGAAGGGCGTCAAGGCGCTCGTCGTGATCAGCTCGGGGTTCGGCGACGCGGGGCACGGCGGCACCGTCGCCGAGCGCCGGCTGGTCACCGAGGCCCGCGCCCACGGCATGCGCGTCGTCGGCCCCAACGCGCTCGGGGTGGCCAACACCGCGTCCGAGGTCCGCCTCAACGCCACCCTGGCGCCCGACCTGCCCGGCGGCGGCCGGGTCGGGTTCTTCTCGCAGTCCGGGGCGCTGGGGATCGCGATCCTCGCCGCCGCCAAGGAGCGTGGGCTGGGCCTGTCCACGTTCGTGTCCGCCGGCAACCGCGCCGATCTCTCCGGCAACGACCTCCTGCAGTACTGGCAGACCGACCCGGCCACCGACGTCGTCCTGCTCTACCTCGAGACGTTCGGCAATCCGCGCAAGTTCGCCCGGCTCGCCCGCAGGCTGGCCCGGACGAAACCGATCGTGGCCGTGCGGAGCGGTCGGCAGTCGTCCGTCGCGCCCGGAGCGACGTCGGTCGACGACGCCGGCGTCCGTGCCCTCTTCGAGCAGGCGGGCGTCATCCGGGTCGAGACGCTGTCGCAGCTCTTCGACACCGCGCTGGTGCTCGCCTACCAGCCCCTGCCGGCCGGCCCGCGCATCGCCGTCGTCGGCAACTCCAGCGCGCTCGGGGTGCTCGTCACCGATGCGTTGCTCGACGAGGGGCTGGTGCCGGCTGGGGTCCCGGTCGACGTCGGCGCGGCGGCCGCACCCGAGGAGTTCGCGGCCGCCGTGGCGAAGGCGGTCGGCGACGAGGGCGCCGACGGACTGCTGGCGGTGTTCGTCCCCCCGGTCGCCACTCCGGGCGCCGCGTACGCGCGCGCCCTGCGCGACGCGGTCGACGGCGTGGACAAGCCCGTGGTCGCGGTGTTCCTGGCCGTGGAGGGAGTGCCGGCCGAGCTCGCCGTCCCGCGCGAGGACGGCTGGCCCGGACCCGGCTCGGTGCCCAGTTTCCCGAGTCCGGAGCGGGCCGCGAGCGCGCTCGCCCGGGTTCACCGCTACGCGCGATGGCGATCGGAGCCCGTCGGCGAGTTCGCCCCACCCGACGGACTCGACTCCGCGCGGGCCCGCGCGCTGGTGGAGCGGGTCGGGTCCGGCGAGCGGCACACCCTCGACGACCGCGACACGCTCGACCTGCTCGGCTGCTACGGCATCTCCGTCACCGAGTTCCGGCTCGTCACCGGGGCGGGCGCCGCTCTCGCCGCCGCGGAGGAGCTCGGCTACCCGGTTGCCGTCAAGGCCGTCGGCGACCGTTGGCGTCATCGCACCGACGCCGTCGGGGTCCGGCTCGACGTCGTCACGCCGGCCGGGGTGCGCCGGGCCCACGAGGACATGGCGCGGCTCACCGGGCAGGACGAGGTGTACGTGCAGCGCATGGCACCGCGGGGCGTCTCCTGCGTGCTCGAGATCGTCGACGACCCCTCCTTCGGGTCGCTGCTGTCCTTCGGCATGTCCGGGATCGCCACCGAGCTGCTGGGCGACCGGGCCTTCCGCGTGCTGCCGGTGTCGGACCAGGACGCCGCAGCGCTGGTGCGCGCCCCCCGCGCCGCTCCGCTGCTGGCCGGGTACCGCGGCAGCGAACCCACCCGGGTCGACGCCCTCGAGGACCTGGTCCGCCGCGTCGGCACGATCGCCGACGACCTGCCCCAGGTGCGCTCGCTCGTGCTGGACCCGGTGCTCGCCTCCGCGGAGGGGGTGTTCGTCACCGGGGCCAGGATCGTGCTCGGACCACCACCCCGCCGCGACGACCTCGGTCCGCGCCGACTGAGCTGAGGCCCAGGGCGGGTCCGCCTCAGCCCGTCCCGGACCCCGCAGCCACGTCCACGGACTGGTCCATCACGTAGATCGTGTTCCCGGACTGGTCCTCGAAGGTGGCCATGAACCCGCCGGGGATCGCCTCGGGCTCCCCGTTGGTCCGCAGCTCGTCCGGACGGCCGGCGTGGAAATCGTGCACGCTGTCGACGACGAAGATCGGTCCGGACGGCGCGTCGGGGTCGGTCGCGTCGAGCATGAGCTGCACCTCCGTCCCGGGCAGGGTGAGGCTGACCGTGGACTCGCCCTCGCGCCACGCCTCCTGCCAGCCGAGCCCGTCGCGGTAGAGGGACAGCGCATCGCTCAGGTCACGTGTCGGCAGATAGAGGAACTCGAGTTTCATCGGCTTCCCTTCTCGTAACTCGACTCCGTTCGAGCGTAACGGCATTATGCAAGTGTGCGCGAGTGGGTTCCGGTCTCGACGTCACCGAAGGGGCGGCTCGCTCGTCGCGCTCTCGAGGACTTCGGCAGCCGCCCGTTCCAGGACGTGACGGTGGGCGAGCTGGCCGCAGGGGCGGGCGTGACCACGGGCTCGCTCTACCACCACTTCGACAACAAGCTGGGCCTCTACAACGTCGTCCACGAGGAGGCGGAGCGCCGCCTCCTCGACCGCATGCAGGGGGCGGCCTCCGCACGCGCCGGCGACGGGGTTCCCGCCGCCGTGCGAGGCGCGCTGGTCGTCGGCTTCGACTTCGCGACCGAACAGGGGTTCGTGCGCCTGCTCGGCGATGCTCATCCGGCCCGCGACGTCGACCCGGTCGCGGACCTGCTCGACGAGGTGTGCCACGGCGGCCAGGTCCCTGTCGGGACGGTCCTCGCGGCCGCGTGGCGGGCGGCGCTCATGGCCGTCGCCGGGGGCACGCCACCGCCACGCGCGCGTGCGGCCCTCGAGCTGCTCTCCGTCGACGAGGACGCGCTGTCCCGCGGGACCCGCGCCGAGGTGTCGCGGAGTGAGAGGTGACGGCTCGACGTCGATCCGATGAGTCCGCGGGCCGGACGGAGTCTCTGCGGCCATGAGCAACCCGGGGCCGCCTGCCCTTCCCCGTGCCGCCGTCGACGGGGCGGTCGCCGCCGAGCGACGCCGCCTCGCCGACCACGTCTCCGACCTCACCGACGAGCAGTGGGCGACGCCGTCGCTGTGCGCCGCCTGGACGGTGCGCGACGTCGTCGCCCACCTCACGACCACGACCAGGATGACCGTGCCGCGGCTGCTGCGGGCGGCGGTGCGGGCACGCGGCGACTTCGACCGGATGGAGATCGACCTCGCGGCGGAGCGGGCGGCGGCACACACCACCGCCGAGCTGGTCGCGCAGCTGCGCGAGAGCGCCGATTCCACGCGGCGGATGCCCGGCAGCGGGCCGATGGACCCGCTCATGGACCTGGTCATCCACGGCCAGGACGTCGCGCGGCCTTTGGGCCGCCGCTACGTCTCGCCGCCGCAGGTCGTGGCCGCCTGCCTCCGCTACGTCGCCACGAACACGTTCATGGGCGGGCCGCGCCGGCTGTCGGGGGTGCGGCTGGTCTCGACCGATACCGGCTGGACCCTCGGCGACGGCGCCGAGCTGCGGGGGTCCGACGTCGACCTGCTCCTGGTGGCATCGGGACGACGCGCGGGCCTGGACGCGCTCGACGGGCCCGGGAGCGCGGTCGTGGCGGCGCGCCTGGGTTGAGCGGGCGGCCCGGGCCGCCTACCGGCGGAAGGTCACCTGGAGGGTGGGTCGGCTGACCTCGGCGAAGAAGTCGCCCCCCTTGTCGTCCACCACCACGAAGGCCGGGAAGTCCGCCACCTCGATCCTCCAGACCGCCTCCATCCCGAGCTCCGGGTACTCGAGCACCCGGACCTCCCGGATGCAGTCCTGGGCCAGCCGGGCCGCCGCCCCGCCGACCGAGCCCAGGTAGAAGCCGCCGTGGGTGGCGCAGGACGTGGTGACCCGCGCCGACCGGTTGCCCTTGGCCAGCATCACGAGCGACCCGCCCGCGGCCTGGAACTGCTCGACGTAGGAGTCCATCCGGCCCGCCGTCGTCGGGCCGAACGAGCCGGACACGAAGCCGGCGGGGGTCTTCGCCGGCCCCGCGTAGTAGACGGGGTGGTCGCGCAGGTAGTCCGGCATGTCCTCGCCCGCTCCCAACCGCTCGGCGATCCGCGCGTGGGCGATGTCGCGGGCCACGACGAGCGGCCCGCTCAGCGAGACCCGCGTTCCGACCGGCAGGGTCGAGAGCTGCGCGCGGATCTGCGCCATCGGGCGGGCCAGGTCGACCGGCACCAGCTCGTCCGACAGGTGATCCGTGGCGGTGACGTCGGGCAGGAACCGCGCGGGGTCGCGCTCGAGCGCCTCCAGGAACACCCCCTCCGGGGTGATCGTCGCGCGCGCCTGCCGGTCGGCCGAGCAGGACACGGCGATGCCGACGGGCAGGGAGGCGCCGTGCCGGGGCAGCCGGATCACCCGGACGTCGTGGCAGAAGTACTTGCCGCCGAACTGGGCGCCGATGCCGAACTGCCGGGTCAGCTCCAGCACCTGCTGCTCCAGGCCCCGGTCCCGGAACGCGTGGCCGCGTGCCGACCCCTGCGGCGGCAGCGTGTCGAGGGCCCGGGCGGACGCCAGCTTGGCCACCTTCAAGGTGTGCTCCGCCGACAACCCGCCGACGACGATCGCGAGGTGGTACGGGGGGCAGGCCGCCGTGCCCAGCCCGCGCAGCGTCTCGTCGAGGAACGCGGCGAGCTTCGTCGGGTGCAGCAGTGCCTTCGTCTCCTGGTGGAGGAACGTCTTGTTGGCCGAGCCACCGCCCTTGGCCAGCACGAGGAACTCGTAGCGAGGCTCCCGTCCCGGTGCGGCGTACAGCTCCACCTGCGCGGGCAGGTTCGTTCCCGTGTTGCGCTCGTCCCAGAACGAGGTGGGCGCCATCTGCGAGTACCGCAGGTTCAGCTCCGCGTAGGCCTCGAACACCCCCCGAGACACGGCCTCCTCGTCGTTCCCGCCGGTCAAGACGGTCTCCGTCCGCTTGCCGATGACGATCGCGGTGCCCGTGTCCTGGCACATCGGCAGCACACCGCCGGCCGAGACGCACGCGTTGCGCAGCAGGTCGGTCGCCACGAAACGGTCGCCGGGCGACGCTTCGGGGTCGTCGACGATCGCGCGGAGCTGGGCCAGGTGCGCGGGCCGCAGGAGGTGCTGGACGTCGCGGACGGCCTCGCGGACGAGCGCGGTGATGGTCGCCGGGTCGACCTCCAGGAACGTGCGGCCGGCGGCCTGCACCAGCACGCCGGCCGGGAGCTCGAGTCGGCGGTACTCGGTGGTGTCGGGGCCGAGTGGGAGCACGTCGACGTGGTGGAACTCGGACACCGGCAGAACGCTACATCGGGTCCGGGCGGCCGGACCGCCCGCGCGAGCCCCCCCATCCGGATAGGTGCCCGACCGCCGCCCGCACGGCATCCGTTGACGCGTCCGGCAGGTCGGGTGAGGGTGAGGCACCGGTTCTGCGGTGACCCGGTTCCCGGGTGACCGGTTCCCCAGTGACGAGGAGATGCCCGTGAGCTCGACCATCGACCAGGTGCTGCAGGACGCGGTGAGCAGTGGGGCGGTGCCGGGCGTGGCCGCGATCGCGGCCGACCGCAACGGCGTCATCTACGAGGGTGCGGCCGGCCCGAAGGCGGCCGGCGGCGACGAGCCGCTCACGGTCGACACCCACTTCCGGATCATGTCGATGACGAAGATGGTGGCCACCGTCGCCGCGCTGCAGCAGGTGGAGAGGGGCACCCTCGACCTGGACGCGCCCGTCGAGACCTACCGGCCGGAGTGGGCCGACGTCCAGGTCCTGGAGGGCTTCGACGGGGACACGCCCCGACTGCGCCCGCCCGCGAGCCGGGCCACGGTCAAGCAGCTCGTCACCCACACCACCGGTCTCGGCTACTGGTTCTGGAACGGGGGCGTGCAGCGCTGGGAGTCGGTCACCGGAACGCCGAACGTGCTCTCCGGCTCGAACGTGATCTTCACGGCGCCGCTGGTGGCCGACCCCGGCACGAGGTACGAGTACGGGATCAACACCGACTGGCTGGGCAAGGTGGTCGAGGCCGCCGCCGGTGTCACCCTCGACGTCGCCGTCAAGGACGGCATCACCGGACCGCTGGGCATGAACGAGACGGCGTTCCAGCTGGCCGACGGGTGGAAGGAGAGCACCACACCGGTGCACGTCCGGGGCGAGGACGGCTCGTGGGTCGACAGCGGGATCGAGCTCAACCAGCAGCCCGAGTACTACGCGGGCGGGCACGGCTTGTACTCCACGCCGCGGGACTACATCAGGTTCCAGCGCGCGCTGCTGGGCGGCGGCGAGCTCGACGGCGTCCGCATCCTGGCCGAGGACACGGTGGTCGCGGCGTTCGCCAACCAGATCGGCGACCTCGACTTCCCGCCGGCCATCCCGAGCGCGGATCCTGCCTCCACGCACGACTTCAACGCCGGCCCGGGCTGGAAGTGGGGCTACGGCCTGTTGCTCAACACCGAGGACGTCCCGGGCATGCGGCGGGCCTACAGCGGAGCCTGGGCCGGGCTGTGCAACACCCACTTCTGGATCGACCCGACCAGCGGGATCGCCGGCTCGATCTACAGCAACTTCCTGCCGTTCGTCCCGCAGGAGGCCATGGCGATGTACGCGGACTTCGAGAGGGCCGTCTACGCCTCGCGCTGAGTTCCGCGCCGGGTACGGCGGCCGCCGGCCGGTCGGTGGGAGACTGCCGCCCGTGACGACGGGTGAGGAGACACGATGAGGCTGGCCACGATCCGGACGGCGACGGGTCACCGGGCGGTGCGGGTCGACACGAACACGGCGGTCGAGACCGGTGACGCCGACATGCGTGCCCTGTTGGAGCGGGCCGACTGGGCCGAGCACGCCCTGGTGGCGGCCGGCCCGTCGCATCCGCTGGACGGAGTGGACTACGCCCCGCTCGTGCCGTCCCCCGAGAAGATCGTCTGCGTCGGGCTGAACTACCGCGACCACGTGCTCGAGATGGGCAACGAGCTGCCGGAGTACCCGACGCTGTTCGCCAAGTACGCCCCTTCCCTCGTGGGGGCGCACGACGACATCGTCCTGCCCCGCGTGTCGGAGAAGGTCGACTGGGAGGCCGAGCTCGCGGTCGTGATCGGCCGGCCGGTCCGGCACGCGGGACCGGACGAGGCTTTGGCGGCCATCGCCGGATACGCGGTGCTCAACGACGTCAGCATGCGCGACTGGCAGAACCGCACCAAGCAGTTCCTGCAGGGCAAGACGTTCGAGCACTCCACGCCGCTGGGCCCGTGGCTGGTCACCCCCGACGAGCTGCCCGATGGCGGCTGGGAGATCAGCAGCATCCTCGACGGTGAGACGGTGCAGCGCTCGACGACCGACGAGCTGGTCTTCTCGCCGGTCGATCTGGTGGTCTACCTGTCCACGATCCTCACGCTCAACCCCGGTGACGTGATCGCCACCGGCACGCCGGGAGGGGTCGGGCATGCGCGGAAGCCACCGCGCTACCTCACCGACGGCGCCGTGCTCGTGACGACGATCGCGGGGGTCGGCGAGTGCCGCAACACCTGCCGCGCGGAGCAGTGATGCCCCGTCGGCTCACCGACACCCTGGCCTGGGCCGGCGACGGCGCGGCGCACCTGCGCGGGTGCATGGCCCGGATGGGCGACGACGCCTTCGCCGCGCCGTCGGCGCTGCCCGGGTGGAGCCGCGCGCACGTGCTGTCCCACATCGCGCGCAACGCCGACGGAATGATCAACCTGCTGACCTGGGCCCGCACCGGTGAGCCGACCCCGGCCTATGCGAGCAGCGAGCAGCGTGACGCCGACATCGAGGCCGGAGCGCGCCGGACGCCCACCGAGATCCGCGACGACGTCGTCGACTCCTCCGACCGGCTCGCCGCGGCGGTCCGGGCGATGCCCGAACCGGCCTGGTCGGCCCGGGTGCGCAACGTGCAGGGCCGGGACATCCCCGCCACCGACATTCCCTGGATCCGCGCGCGGGAGATGTGGATCCACACCGTGGACCTGGACGTGGGGGCCTCGGTGGCCGACTTCCCGGCGCCGATGGTGACCGAGCTGCTGGCCGAGGTGTCGACGGCGATGGGCGCGAAGGCCGACTGCCCGGTGCTGCGCCTGGTCGCCGGCGACGACGTCTGGGCCGTGGGTGACGGGCCGGACCCGGTGACCGTCTCCGGTCCGCCTCCCGCCCTGGCCGCGTGGCTGCTGGGCCGCAGCCGCGGTCGCGACCTCCGTACCGCCGACGGCCGGCCGCTGCCCCCGCTGCCGAACTGGCTGTAGCGGGCACCCGGCGGCGCCCGGCGGCGTCGCGCGCGCCGGCCGTGGGAAGCTCCCGACGTGCCCCCATCCTCGGACGCGCCGCGGTCCGCGGCCCCCGACTTCTCGGCCGTCCGCGCCGAGTTCGGCCTTCCGGACACCTTTCCGGCCGGTGTCCTCGACGAGGCGTCTCGGGCGGCGGTCGATCGTCCACATGCCGGGCCGGACCGGGTCGACGCCACCGATGTCGAGCTGGTGACGATCGACCCGCCGGGCTCCCGCGACCTCGACCAGGCCGTTCGCGTCGCGCACCGGGGCGGCGGCTTCCGACTGCACTACGCGATCGCCGACGTGGGCGCGGTCGTCACGCCCGACGGAGCGCTCGACGCGGAGGTGCGCCGCCGCGGCCAGACCGTCTACCTGCCCGACGGATCGGTTCCGTTGCACCCGCCCGTGCTGTCCGAGGACGCGGCCAGCCTGCTGCCCGGCGGCCCGCGCGCCGCGGTGCTGTGGACGATCGACCTCGACGCCGACGGGGAGCCGGTGGCCGTCGACGTCCGTCGGGCCCTCGTCCGGTCACGGGCGCGGCTGGACTACGCCGGCGTCCAGGCCGACGTCGACGCGGATCGGCTGCACCCGGCGCTGGTCGCCCTGCCCGAGCTGGGCCGGTTGCGGCGCGCGCTCGCGGTGCGACGCGGGGCGATCGAGCTGGAGCTACCGGAGCAGGAGGTGGTCCGTGTCCCGGCCGGCGAGTGGACCGTGCGGGTGCGGCGCCGGCTCGACGTCGAGGCCTGGAACGCGGAGATGTCCCTGCTCACGGGCCTGGCCGCGGCGCAGCTCATGCTGGATGCCGGCGTCGGGCTGCTGCGCACGCTGCCGGCCCCGGACCCTGATGCGCTGGAGTCCTTCCGGCGCACGGCCGCCGGGCTGGGGATCGACTGGCCCGCGGGCGCCACGGCGGCGGAGGTCCTGGCCGGCCTGGAGTCCGACGCGGGGGCGGCGCTGGCCCTGCGGCGCGCCGCCACCACCTTGCTGCGCGGAGCCGGCTACGCCGCGTTCGACCGCTCGCGCGGGATCGACACCCCTGCCGATCCGGGTCACGGCGGGATCGGTGCGCCCTACGCCCACGTCACCGCGCCGCTGCGGCGGTTGGTCGACCGGTTCGGCACCGAGGTGTGCCTCGCCCTGGCCGCGGGCACGGCGCTTCCGGAGTGGCTGCGCGCCGCCCTGCCCGCGCTGCCCGAGCTGATGTCGACTTCCGACGCCCTGGCCGCGAAGGTCGACCGCGCCTGCGTCGACCGCACCGAAGCCGCCCTGCTCGCGGGACAGGTCGGGCAGGAGTTCGAGGTCGTGGTGCTGCGCTCGACCGGCGTCGCGGGCGAGCCGGGGGAGGTCTTCCTGACCGAGCCCCCGGTGCTGGCCCGCTGCACCGGCTCGGTCACCGCCGGGCGGACGGTGCGGGCGCGCCTCACCGAGGCCGACCCGGCGACGGGCCGGATCGCCTTCGCCAGGACCGCCGCGGTCGCTCCCACGGCCACCGGGACGGCCACCGCAGCCGCCACCGAGGCGGCAGCCCGCCGGTGACCCTCAGGTGTAGGAGTGGCCCGCGTCCGGGTAGGACCCGCCCCGCACCTCGTCGCCGAAGCGCCGGGCGGCGTCCAGCAGCATCCCGCCCAGGTCGGCGTACTGCTTGACGAACTTCGGCTTGCGCCCGCGGTTCATCCCGGCCATGTCCGACCACACGAGCACCTGGGCGTCGGTGTCCGGTCCGCCGCCGATGCCGATCGTCGGGATGACCAGCTCGGCGGTCACCCGCTTGGCGACGTCGGCCGGCACCATCTCCAGCACCACGGAGAACGCCCCGGCGGCCTGCAGGGCCAGCGCGTCCTCGATGAGCCGCTCACCGGAGTCGCCGCGGCCCTGCACGCGGTACCCGCCCAGCGCGTGCTCGCTCTGCGGGGTGAAACCGAGGTGGGCCATGACGGGAATACCGGACCCCGCGAGCGCCTCGACCTGGGGGACGAACCGCCCGCCCCCCTCCAGCTTGACCGCGTGCGCCCCGCCCTCCTTCATGAAGCGGAAGGAGGTGGCGAGCGCCTGCTCGGGGCTGATCTGGTAGCTGCCGAACGGCAGGTCGGCCACGACCAGCGCGCTCCGCGTCCCCCGGACGACCGCCTTGACCAGCGGCAGCAGCTCGTCGACCGTCACCGGCAATGTGTTGTCGTAGCCGTAGACGTTGTTGGCCGCCGAGTCGCCCACGAGCAGCACCGGGATCCCGGCCTCGTCGAAGATCTCGGCGGCGTACATGTCGTATGCGGTGAGCATCGGCCACCGCTCGCCGCGCTCCTTGAGCTCGCGCAGGTGGTGGATCCGGGTCCGCTTCGGCCTGCCGGTCACCGGGGCCAGCGGCCCCGAGCGGTACGGCGGCGGGACCTCGGTTCCGGCATCGCGCCGGGTCGTGGGCGTGTCAGACATCGTTGTCCGTCCTCCCTCGAGGCCCGCGCCGCGGGTCCCCGGGTCGTCAGGGGTTGACGACGCAGAGCGTGACACCGCCGGAGTGCTCCGGGCACCGTCGTGGGACGGACTTCACACAGCGGGTCGGGTCAGGACTCGGGGACCTCGCGGCGCACCTCCTCGAGCCAGATGCGAGCCGACATGTCCGACGGTGCCCGCCAGTCACCGCGCGGGGAGAGCGATCCCCCGGCGGCCACCTTGGGCCCGTTGGGCATCGCCGAGCGCTTGAACTGGCTGAAGGCGAAGAACCGCTGGGCGAACACCTCGAGCCAGTGCCGGATCTCCGCCAGCGAGTAGGCCACCCGCTCGTCTTTCGGAAACCCGGGCGGCCACTCTCCGTGCTCGGCGTCGCGCCATGCGTGCCACGCCAGGAAGGCGATCTTCGACGGGCGGAATCCGTAGCGCAGCACGTGGAACAGCGAGAAGTCCTGCAGGAGGTAGGGGCCGACTGTCGCTTCGGTGCTCTGCACCTGCTCGTCCTCGCCGGCCGGGACGAGCTCGGGAGATATCTCGGTGTCGAGGACCGACTCCAGGACCTCGCCGACCTCGGCGTCGAACTGTCCGGAGGAGACGACCCAGCGGATGAGGTGCTGGATCAGCGTCTTCGGCACCCCGGAGTTGACGTTGTAGTGCGACATCTGATCGCCGACGCCGTAGGTGCACCAGCCCAGGGCCAGCTCGGACAGGTCACCGGTGCCCAGCACGATGCCGCCGCGCTGGTTCGCCGCCCGGAAGAGGTAGTCGGTGCGCAATCCGGCCTGGACGTTCTCGAAGGTGACGTCGTAGACCGGCTCGCCGGCCGAGAACGGATGTCCCAACTCCGAGAGCATCAGCCGCGCGGTGGCCGTGATGTCGATCTCCTCGAACGTGACGCCCAGCGCGCTCGCGAGCCGGATCGCGTTGGTCTTCGTGCCCTCGCTCGTCGCGAAGCCGGGCAGCGTGAACGCGAGGATGTCCCGACGTGGCCGATGTTCGCGGTCCATCGCCCGCGCCGCGACGATGAGCGCGTGGGTGGAGTCCAGCCCGCCGGACACGCCGATCACCACCTTCGGGTGCCCGATCGCGCGCAGCCGTTGCTCCAGCCCGGCCACCTGGATGCTGTAGGCCTCGTAGCAGTCCTGCTCCAGCCGCAAGGGATCCGACGGCACGAAGGGGAACCGCGCGACGTCGCGGCGCAGTCCGATGTCGCCCGGCGGCGGGTCCAACCGGAGGTCGACCCGGCGGAACACCTCGGTCCGGTCGGCGTGGTGGCGTCGGTTGTCGTCGAACGTCCCCATCCGCAGACGCTCCGCCCGCAGGAGGTCCAGGTCGACGTCGGCCACCGAGCGGCGTGGGCCCTTCGGGAACCGCTCCGACTCGGCGAGCAGGACGCCGTTCTCCCAGATCATCGTCTGGCCGTCCCAGGCGAGGTCGGTGGTCGACTCGCCCTCGCCCGCCGCCGCGTACACGTAGGCCGCGAGGCACCGCGACGACGCGGACCGGCACAGCAGGCGGCGGTCGTCGGCCCGGCCGACGGTGATCGGGCTGCCGGAGATGTTGGCCAGCACGGTCGCTCCGGCGAGCGCCGCCTCGGCGCTGGGCGGCACCGGAACCCACATGTCCTCGCAGATCTCGACGTGCAGCACGAACCCCGGCACGTCCTCGGCGACGAACAGCAGGTCGGGGCCGAAGGGGACCTCGACGCCGCCGAGCCGGACCGTCGAGCGCAGGTCGTCGCCGGATGCGACCTGCCGCCGCTCGTAGAACTCGCGGTAGGTCGGCAGGTAGGACTTGGGCGCCACGCCGAGGACGCGCCCGCGGTGCACGACGACCGCCGCGTTGTAGATCCGGTGCCGGTACCGCAGGGGGGCGCCGACGACCAGCACCGGCAGCAGGGCGGCGGAGGCGGCGACGACGTCGAGCAGTGCCCGCTCCACGGCGTCGAGCAGCGTGTCCTGCAGGAGGACGTCCTCGACGGAGTAGCCCGAGAGGGTCAGCTCGGGGAAGACGGCCAGGCCGACGCCCTCGGCGTCGCACTCCCGGGCAGCGGTCATGATCGACGCCGCGTTGGCGGCGGGGTCGGCGATCGCGGTGGTGAGCGTGCACGCGGCCACCCTCAGGTGCCCCTGGCGGTAGGTGGAGCGGAAGTCCATCGGCGGCGTGGCTCCTCGTGCGACCTCGTGGATCCCTCGGCGCGGATCCTCGGCGCCGAGTCTGCCGGAACGGGTCCCTGGCCGGCGCGACCACCGGCACCTCCTCCCGGTGGCCACGCTGGCATGCTGGCCGGGTGCCCGCCCGCAGGAGATCGACCGCGCTCGCCGCCGCCCTCTGCTCCGCCGTCGCGGTGATCGCCGCGTGCACCCAGTCGGCCGCGGGCTCCGCGGTTCCCGGGCTGGGGCAACCCGCGCAGGAGCTGCAGCGCTTCTACGAACAGCAGCTCGACTGGGGGCCGTGCGCCGACTTCGCGTCGAGCGACGAGCAGCGCGCCGCCTTCGCGGACCCGAAGTTCGACTGTGCGCGCCTCGAGGTGCCGCTGGACTACGGGGCGCCGGACGGGCAGACCGCGTCGCTCGGCGTTCTGCGACAGAAGGCGACCGGGCCGAAGATCGGATCGCTGCTGTTCAACCCGGGCGGTCCGGGCGCACCCGGCACCGGCCTGGTGGTCAGTCTGTCCGGCGGCCTGGCCGACGGGCCGCTGGCGCAGCGGTTCGACCTCATCGGGTTCGACCCGCGGGGAGTCGGCTCCAGCACGCCCACGATCGACTGCCTCACCGACTCCGAGTGGGAGGCGGAGCGGGCCGATCTCGACGTCGATCCCTCGCCTGCGGGCGTCGCGCAGACGGAGGCGGAGAACCGGCTGTACGCGGAGCGGTGCACGGATCGCTCCGGCGGCGCCACCGTGCTGGCCAACGCCGGCACCCGCGACGTCGTCAAGGACGTCGACATCATGCGCGCCGCCCTCGGCGACGAGAAGCTCAGCTACGTCGGCTACTCCTACGGAACCCGCATCGGCTCGGAGTACGCCGAGGCCTTCCCGGAGAACGTGCGCGCCCTGGTGCTCGACGGCGCACTGGACCCCAACCAGTCCACGATCGACCGTTCCGTGAAGCAGAGCGCCGGTTTC
>CAVQFJ010000016.1:0-363416 GCA_963711715.1 uncultured Actinomycetota bacterium | reverse complement strand
TTATTCCGCTGCTCGGCATCATCTTCTTGCCATTCGCCACGCTGATGTACGTGATCCTCTACACCCCCGGTTTCGGTCTGATCGGGTGGGGATGGTTCTGGGTCATCCTCGCCGCAATATTCGACCTAGCCAACCTCGGTGCAAGCATCGCTCGCCGCCGCGAACTAATGGCATCCGGACGAATGGGCCGATCTACAGGGTAGGCGGGTACGCGTGATTGCTTATGTACCTCGTCTCCTGGGAGCCTTCGAGAGCGCCGTCGGCGATAGATCGACAAGCTGTTCCCCATCTACCGAGCAGCCGAGACCCAGTTTCGCGAGGCCAGCTAAGGCCATCGCGCAGCGACGCGGAGCCTCATGAAACCGGGTGACTGGGGTCGCAGAGTGGTGGTGCCGGAGAGCGCGGAGGTGACGATCGAACCGACGCGTGACTGCCATGCGGCTGTCCGAAGATCCTGGAGTCACCCGACCGTCGGGGTGGGGCCGACCGGATTGGCGTCGAGTTTGCCGGATAGCCGCGCTGACAGCGCCTGATCGCGCTGGCTTCGGTAGTGGACAACGATGTGGGCACCTTCACCGGCGAGAGCCACCGCGATCGCGCGGCCGATGCTGCGCCGTGCGCCGGTCACGATCGCCGTCTTCCGGTTGAGCTGCCCGGACGATTCGGCAGCGACGGAGGCTCGAGTGAAGGGTTTCACGACGACACCTCTGAATAGTGGGACTTCAGATTGCGGCGCAGGATCCCAATCGAGGAACCGGTCGGGGGGCCAGGCGGGCGAGGCGTACGAGGATCGCGGCGTCGCGGCCGACGGTATAGCGGGTGCGCGGCTTCGTGCTGGTGATCGCGTCGGCGATCACCCGCGCGGCGTGCGCCGCCGGAACGCCGGCGCGTGTGAACGACTGGGACTGGGTGGTGATGGCGCCGATCAGGGCGTCGTAGCGCTCGTGCTGATCCGAGGTCATTCCGGCGGCGAGACGGTCGGCGGTGGCGACACCGCGGCCCGACATCTCGGTGATCACGGCCCCCGGCTCGACGACGATGACCGTGACGCCGAATCCCGCGACCTCCCGCCGAAGAGCGTCGCTGACGGCTTCCAACGCGAACTTCGCGCCCGCGTAGGCGCCGTAGGTCGCCATTGCGACCCGTCCTTGTTCGGCGACCAGCTGGTCGCGGGCATCGACGACCAGCACCCCTGGCGTGTTCGCCGCCGGGGACGTGCGCCACGGTTCCATCAAGCGGGTCGCATCCGCGGTCGGGACCGGGTCAATGGCCGTGCAACTCATCCACGAGTACCTCAGCGAGTCCGTCCGTGCCCGACCCGTCAGCTGTACACCTCCCGTCGGTGCCCATGGCGATACCGCCCGCCGCCCTGTTCAGGTCCGATCTCGCGTCACGTCGCGCCTCCTACCGAGGCAGCAGGACTACCGCCAATCGGCGTCTTGGTAGAAGCGTGTGGAGACAGGGAATCGAACTCCTAACCCCCGCCTTGCAAAGGCGGTGCTCGGTGGCAGGTGAGCTGTCTCCCACCGGTCAGCGCGAACCCATGGTTGTCTGTCTTGCCTCCGGTGTACACCGACGACCGACTTTCGGTGACAGATCCGGCGACATCGAGTCCACAGTGGATGATCGACGCCGATGCTGTCCCGTTGAACTCCACCGCCCACCCCCCGCGACCGCGGCTTTCCCGGCGTGGCCAGCATCGGCCGCACCAACCCCGGCAACCCGAGCTCAGCTTCCACGCTCGTCAGCGTGCCCACCACCAGCGACGAGCGGCGAACCCCGCCCATCAGAATGAGATCGCGGGTCGTGCGAGACCTGGGGATGCGGCGCCAGTCTTCGGTGGGGAGCAGATGACGCGCCGCGGACCGGCATCGGCCGGGTCCACGTCATACGCGGCCGGGCGCCCGCACAGGGTGAGCATCTGCTCGGTGCCGGTGTGCACCACGCTGGCATGCACCACCCGACGCCACGGGGTCATGACCTGCCGGTCCTGGACAAGCGCTCTTTGCGCCACCAAGACTGCCCAAATGAGCGCGGTCGCGCGCGGGCGACAGCGCTTGCCGCCGACAGGGCGCGGCCGGTCAGGGCGAGCGTCGTACGCTGAACCGAGGAGAAGGGCGAACCGATGAGCGGAACTGAGAGCAGCCCCACGGGGACCCTTGAAGAGCGTCTGCGCCTCGGCGCCGGCTTCGCGGCGGCCGACCGGCCGCGCATTCTCGGGGTCCTGTCCGCGCTCGCGCCGCACCTGTCTGGATGGGAACACGACCAGGTCGACCTCGAGGTGTCATTGAAAGACACCGAGGGCCCGGACCAGAAGGTCACCCTTCAAGCCTGGCTAGCGGGACGGGCGCACCTCGTCGCGACCTCCCACGAGCGCGACCTCGATCATGCCCTCGCGGAGGTGCGTAGAGATCTGATCCGCCAGATCGAGGACGAGAGGTCGCGGCGCGAACCCCGCAAGGGCCGCAAGACGCGCTATCGCACGACCTGACCCGGCCGGGATTAGACGGGTGTCGCTGATCGCTTTCAGGCGGAGTTCGTCGTTGCCGCCACGAGACGACCGCCGGCTGGTGCTCAGTCCGGCGGTATCCTTCCAGCCGCCTGTAGGAAGAACCGCGTGAGCGTTCTCGAGATCCTCGCGAGTGACTCCCAGCGGGCTGAATTCGACTTCGCGGCTGCCGATCCCCGCGGCGACCTTCACCGGGTCGCGCTCGGCCCGAGGCGGGGCGGGCTTGCCGTTTGTAAAGCTGCGTTCCTCGCTGACCCCTAGCATCGTGGTCACGATCACGCTGTGGTCACGGATTTCTCGAGCGCCCCAGGGCCGGTGCCCAGACCTCGTTCCAGAAGCTGTCGACGTAGGTGCTTGACAACCTGATCTTGCTCTGCGGGAGACCGAGCCGCGGTGCGGGGGCGCTGTCGGTGATCGGGTCGATGCTGGTCGGCCTGGCGACAGCATCGACGACGTCGCGGTGCTGCGGGCAGGTGCATGAGGCCGCCGCTCTCCGAGCGGCACTGTCAGAATTCCTCTACCGGCCCCTGCTCGTCGCGCCGGTTGTCCCAGATCCGGCTGCACTCCACGATCCTCTACAACGCCGTCTACCGCGGCGACCAACGAGATGCTGCAAGATTCTTTAGCGACGCAGAACGTGCCGACGAGTGATCTGTTCGCCTTCTGGGGGTGGACGTGACAACCGGGATCCCGGGCAGGTGGACAGGTGTAGGACGCAGCGGAGATGTGTGGTTAACCCCCAATGGGGGTTAGTCGGGGTCACGAGCGGATCCCTGTGAGCGCCGTCGTTGACCTGCCGGGCATGCGGGGTAATGCGGTGGCGATCTGGGCGGTGCCCCCGGCGGTACCCCAGGTGGATCCCCTGGCGGTACCCCCGTGGCGAGGCGGACTACCTATCTCTCTCCAGTCGTGCATCGATCTCATCGCGCCTCACGGGAAGGCGGTGAAACGGATGCGCGTGGGCGGTGCAACGTCGTGGGACGCTCATTGGGTCGAGCCAGGAGTAGTGAGGTTGCGGGCGAGCGCCGCGGTCCCACCAATGATCGTTTCGTCGAGGTCGGCGAGCTGCACCCTCTTGTCGGCGCCTCAAAGGCGCCGGGACGCCGCGCAGCCGATGGCTTCGGCGAGCGACATAGGTCAGCTGACACTGATGCGGACCTACGACCTCGGCTGGAAGCGAGCACCGAACCATCCCAACCACCGCGAGTTCCTCCCAAGGGGCGAACCGACCTGGAGCGGATCTTTGACCCCGTTTGGTGGCCGTGCATCGCCCGCTCCAGTTTCGCTCCAGTTCGCTCGAACGGGCCAGCCCTAACGATCACCTAATATCATCAAAAGAGTCACCTCGCGCGCGGCCTGAACTGCGCAAACTAGGTAGATCGAGAAGGAAACTCAAGAGTGGAGCTGAGGGGATTCGAACCCCTGACCCCTTGACTGCCAGTCAAGAGCCCGCGGCTCATCAACGACGGCGCCGGTCATGCCCCTTGGCGGACGTTACTCCGCCGGTGCGTCGCCGAAGGTGAGACGCTCGTGCAGGTCATTCAGGGTGAACAGCCCCAGGCAGGACGTCAAGTTCCGGACCTGGTGCGACCGCCGCGTCGATCACGCTCAACGTCCACAGCCACCTGCTCGCCAACGATCTCGACAAGGTCGCGGATCGATGCACAAAGCCAAGATCAATGCGGATGCGGACCAGATGCGGGCAGGCGCTCAAGGATCATCCTCGCCAGAGCGCTGGAGGCAAGGTCAACAGGAGCGGTGAGCCGCCGAAACCGGCGGAGCCGCCTTGGGGAGTCGAACCCCAGACCTACGCATTACGAGTGCGTCGCTCTAACCGACTGAGCTAAGGCGGCGGATGGTGCGCGGGCCAGTGTAGCCAGCGGGCAGCGGCCCCTCCCACGCCGGCCGAAGCCCGGCGACGCCCGCCCGAGACGGTCCGGGCTCGTCGTACTGTGCGGCGTCTGCACCGATCCGCGAGGAGCCGTTCGTGACGTCGATCGACCTCGAGCGCGTCACCGCGCTGTACCGCGAGTACCGCGATGATCTCGCGGCGGTGGGCCGGGCTCAGCGGGAGTTCGCGCCGCGGATGGGGCGGGCGATGACCCCCCAGCTCGACGACCTCGAGGCGGAGATCACCTACCTGCTGGTCCGCGCAGCCAAGCCATCGGCCGTCGTCGAGCTCGGCACGTTCCACGGGTGGTCGACGTCGTGGATCCTCCGCGCGCTCCGGGACAACGGCAGTCGGTCACCTGCACAGCTTCGACCTGATCGACGACGTGGTCGGCAACGTTCCGCGGAACCTCGCCGCGGGCCGGTGGACGTTCGTGAAGGGGGACATCAGGCGCACCGTCGACCGGGTGCCCCTCGACACCGGCTACCTCTTCGTCGATGCGGCGCACAACGGACGGTTCGCCCGTTGGTACCTGGAGCACCTGTTCCCCCGCGTGCCGCCGGCGATCCCCGTCAGCGTCCACGACGTCTACCACGGACGGACCACACTCCCGTTCACCGAGGGCAGGGCCGTGGTCCGCTGGCTCGGCAGGCGCGATGTTCCCTACTTCACGCCGTCACGCGCGCGGGCCAGGGCGCACTTCGACGCCCTCAACGCGGTGCGCGGTGAGCTCGGGCTCGTCCCGATCCGGGGGGCCGGGGACAACCCGATGATCTACTTCACGATGCCGTATCCGCCGGCACCAGCGTGAACGCCGCCGAGTCGTAGTACGTCCGCAACCAGACGATCTTGTCGCCTTCGTAGCCGATGGCCGTGACGCCCCGGTATTCGATCGGCCGGTCGTCGGTGAGCGTGGCTGTGCTCGTCCACTCCAGCACGAACTCGTCCGTGCCCTCGATGACGTGCGAGAACGTGGTCGAGAGGTCGTTGAACTGGCCGCGGTACTCCTTCCAGAACTGCTCGACCTCGCCCCGGCGCTTGCCGCGCGCGTCGAGCCGTTCGGTGGTCGCGTCGTCGGCGAACAGCTCGGCGAAGCCGGCGGCGTCGGAATCCTGCTCGAACGTCTGGAGCGCGGTGGCGAAGGTCCGGGCCCGGTCATCGGTGATGTCGTTGTCCTGCATGGCGGTCGGCTACCCGGTGCGCCGCAGGTCAACCTCGGTGGAGCACCGTCATCATCGACTCGACGGCGATCTCCGGCTTGACGTTCTGGTCCAACGCCGTGCGGCACGCCAGCACGGCCTCCAGGCGGCGCAGCACCGACTCGGGCGGCCAGTGCGTGGCCGCCCGCCGCAGGTCCGGCTCCCGGTCGGGGTGGGTCAGGGCCACCCGCGCGCCGCTGCCGATGACCAGCGCGTCGCGGAAGAACCCGGCCAGGTCGACCAGGACCCGGTCGATCGCGTCGCGCTGCGTCCGCGTGCTGCGCGACTTCTGCCTGCGCTCGAGCTCCCGCTCCGCCGCCTTCGCGCCACGCGCCGCCGCGGCCACGCCCTTGCCGACCCCACCGGCACCCATCGCGATCGCCATCTCCTCGCGTTCGGCGATGTCGCGGGTCTCGCTCAGCGTGGTGGCCTCCGCCTTCGCGGAGCGCACGAGATCGCCCGCGAAGGCGAAGGCGTCGCCGATGGTGCGCGTCCGCGTCGGCAGTCCCAGAACCGTCTCGCGGTGCGTGCGGGCCTGCGGATCGCGGGCCAGCCGCCGGGCGCGGCCCACGTGCCCCCCCGACACCGAGGCCGCCCACTGCGCGGTCTCGGGCTCGATGCCGTCGCGCCGGACGAGGACGTCCGCGATGGCCTCGGCCGCGGGAGCCCGCAGCGGCACCAGCCGGCACCGGGAGCGGATGGTGATCGGGACGTCGTCCTGGTGGTCGGACGGTGCGCAGAGCAGGAACACGGTGCGTGTGGGCGGCTCCTCCACCGCCTTGAGCAGCGCGTTCGCCGCGCCCTCGGTGAGCCGGTCGGCATCGGTGATCATCAGGATCTGGTACGGAGCCGTGGCCGGGCGGCGAGCCGCGAGCTGCACGAGGTTGCGCATCTCGTCGACCCCGATGGACAGCCCCTCGGGCACGACCTCGCGCACGTCGGGGTGCGTCCCGGCCATGACCGTGCGGCACGCCGTGCAGTGGCCGCAACCGTGGTCGGGGCACTGCAAGGCCGCCGCGAACGCCCGTGCCGCCACCGATCGCCCCGATCCCGGCGGCCCGGTGAACAGCCACGCATGCGTCATGGATGCGGAGTTCTCGGCGGCGCCGCTCAGCTCCGCGACGGCCGACGGCTGCCCGACGACCTCGTCCCACACCGTCACGGCGCCACACCCGCGGTGTCGGCGGACGACGCCACCGAGCCGTCGGCGGGAGCCCGCCGCGGGAGGAGGGGCTCGAGGCCGGTGAAGACGCGCTCGGCGACCTCGTCCGCCGAACCGTCCGCGTCGACGACGACGTAGCGGTGGGGTTCGGCCGCCGCCATCCGCGTGAGCAGCCGTTGGACGCGGATGTGCTCCTCGCCGGGCATCCCGGGCGGCGGAGGAGCGACCGGCTCGGTCGGTGCCCGGTCGAGCAGTACGGACACGTCGGGACGCAGCCGGCCGGTGGCCCAGACCGCCAGGCTCTCCAGCTCGCCGGGGTCGAGCTCGGACTGCGCCCGATCGGCGGCCACTCCGAACTGGACGAGCGGGCTCGCCAGGAAGCGTTCGACGACGACGACGGCACCGCCGTCGAGGGCGGGACGGATGACCCGCTCGACCTGATCGGCCCGAACGGCGGCGGCCGCCAACGCCTTCGCCCGGGTGCCCGACAGCGCCGCCTCGCGGGTGGCGGCGGACCAGCGCTCACGGTCGCGGTCGCCCCCCTCGGGCTCGACGACGGTGAATCCGGCCGCCCGCAGCCGCCTGGCCAGCCGCGCGGCCTGATCCGCCGTCTCCTCCGCGGGCGCGCCCTCGACGGCGATCAGCACGCCGCCGCCCGAGCGGGGCTCGCCGCGCCGCACCGCGGCGAGGAGGTCGGGAAGCATCGGTTCGGTGCTGCGGTCGTCCATCTGCCGGTAGGCGAGCAGCCCGATCCCCGCCGCGACCAGCCCGCCCACCAGCATGACGATGCGGGTGCCGTCGATCAGGAAGGGATAACCGAGGACCTCGACCCGGCGCGCGCTGACCAGCCCGACGAGCAGCGGCACCACCGCGAGCGACCCCAGCAGGGTGAGCCGCACGATCGACTGGACGAACGCCACGATCCGCCCGCGGACGTCGTCGGCCACCTGCGCACCGATGATGGTGAGGCCGGTGAGGAACGCGATGCCGGCGAAGCCGCCGACCAGCATGACGGCGGCGAGCGCCACGAACAGGTGCGGGGCGATCGCCACCAGGACGAGCGCGAGCCCGGCCGCCACGATCGCCGCGCCGAACAGCCGGTTGTGCGGTAGCCGCCTCGCCATCCGCGGGGCCAGGCCCATCCCGATCGCCAGCCCGACGAACACCGAGGCGAACAGCAGACCGTAGGCGGCGTTGCCGCCGCCGAGGCTGGCGGCGTAGAGCGTGGCGGAGCCGACGACGATGCCCCCCGCGGCGAAGGCCCCGACGATGCCCGTGACCAGGCCCCGGATCAGCGGGGTGCGCGCGACGAACGCCGCACCGTCGCGGATCAGGGTCAACACCCCGGGCTGGGCCTGCCGCGCGGTGGTGGCGCGCCCCGAGATCTCGGGGATCCGGAACCACACCGTGAGGGCGGTGAGCAGGTAGGCGACGCCGCTGAGCACCAGCGCGACGAACACGGTGGACAGCTCCGCGCTGCGGCCACCGCCGAGGAACACCCCGGCGCCCGAGAGCAGCGTGAACAGCCCGGACGCGGTGATCACCGCGACGCCGTAGGTCATGACGAGCGCGAGCTGGTTGGCCGTCTCGACCTGATCCGGGCGACGCAGCAGGTTGGGGACGGACGCGTCCTTGGCCGGGATCCAGAACAGCGCGCAGATCTCGATAAGGAAGGTGGCGACGAACAGCCACCACAACGACCCGACGAGGGGGATGGAGACGAACAGCGCGAACCGGAGCAGGTCGCAGACCACCATGACGCGGCGGCGGTCGAACTTGTCGGCGAGCGCGCCGGCCAGCGGGCCGAGGACCAGCGCCGGCAGCAGCTTGAGGGCGACGACGCCGCCGAGCGCGAAGCTCTGCGCCTGGTAGCCACTCGTGAGCTGGGTGGCCAACGCGGACAGGGCGAGCAGGCTCAGCCAGTCGCAGACCGCGGAGACCGACGTGACCAGCCACAGCCGACGGAACGCCGGGATCGCGAGCACGCTGCGCACGCGGTGCGACGTGGGTGCGGACAGCTGCGATCCGAAAGGGAGCGTCGAGGACGACGTCGCACCGGTGGGCGCCGGTGGGTGCGGCTCGGACTCGGGGACCATCGCTGCACCTCCTCGGCGGCAGGGCCCGACCGGGCGAGCCAGGACGGCCTGGGGGAGTCGCCGTCATGACCAGGGTAGTAGGCGGGGCCGACGAGAACGGAGCTGACCATCTGCAGTGCTCAGCGCGTCGTCAGGGCTGCAGCAGTGCGAGGACCATCTGGATGAGGATCACGGCGAACACGAGGACGAAGAACGCGGTGAACACCCGCGATCCCATGCGGCTCCGCGCCCGTCGGGAGAAGCCCAGGATGCCGTCCTCGTCGTCGGGCGGCGGGCGCGCGAAAGGCGGCCGGGCGACCGCCGCGTCGGCGACCGGGCGGGGCATGATCGGCCACCCCGGCCGCCTCGGACGGGTGACGACCGGCCACGCCGGACGGGTGACGACCGGCCACTCCGGGCGTTCCTGTCGGGGGTGGGCCGGCCCGTGGGACGGCTGGTGGATCGGCCGCGTGATCGCGGTGGCGGGACGGTCGGGAGCGCGGGACGCGGCTCCCGGGCCCGCGGCGTCGGGTGGGGAGGTGACCGCGGGTGTTCCGACGTCGTGATCGGGCGGTGCCGCTCCCAGCTCGGCTCCGGTCGGGCCGCCCCGCTCTCCCGACGGGCCGTCCGGCATCGCCGGGTCGACATCCGGCGCCCGTTCCGCGGCGTGATCGGTCGGCCTGGTGACGATCGGCGCTTCCGGGCGGCGATCTGCGGTCCCCGCGGAGCCGGGCGGGACGGCATCGGCGCCCCTGACGTGCGCCGTCCTGGGCGGGACGTCTGCGTCCGCAGGGCCGGGCGTGGCGGAGCCCAGCGCTGGGGCCGGCGAATCCGACGGGCCGGTGTCCGCACTCCTGCCGCGGCTCGACGGCGGGTCGGGACCCGACCCCTCGGACACCTGGTGCGGCTGTGCCGCGCCGCGCGCCGCGGACCACGGAGCGAGCGGAGGCGGTTCCGAGCTCGGCGGAGCCGGGCCGGGCACCTGTCGAGGCGACCGGGGCGTCGAACCCGACACCGGCGGGACGGGCTCGGCCTCCGGTGGCTGCGGGACCGGGTCGAGCGGAGTCGCCCCCACCGATCCGGTGATCGCCGATCCGGTACCTCCCACCGCGTCTGCGGCGGGTCCCGGTCCCAAGCCAGCGATCATCGAGGGCCCGGTGTTCGGCCGGGCCTCGTCGTCCGGTCCACTCGGGTGGCGCTGGCCGGTACCCGTGACCGGCACCACCCGGTCCACCGGGGTGTCGGCTCCCCCACCGGGTGCCGGTGAGCCCGCGATGTCGGCGTCGAACTCGTCGAGTCCGACGATCACGCCGTCCAGCCCGACCGTCGGCAGCCGCACGGACAGGTCGAGGCCGGGGAGAGGACCGATGTCGTCGACGGGTTCGGTTCCGCCGATTCCGTCGCCGGTGCCGTCCTGGCCGAACAGTGCGTCACCCGGCCCGATCGTCATGCCGTGTGATGCTAGAGCGTTCGAGCGGGCGGAACACCGCGATACGCCGGGCTCACGCACGTGAATCCGGTGGCCGGCCAGAGCCGAGAGGGAGTCAGGGGACCGTGCGGGTGCTCACCCGTCCTCGTCCTCGTCCTCGTCGTCCTCCGATGGGCTCTCGTCGTCGTCGTTCCCGAAGCCACCGCCGTCCGAGGGTGGAGGAGGCGGCGGCGGCACCGAACCGCTGCTGACGCTCAGGACGATCGTCTCCCCGGGCAACGCGCTCCCGCGGGGACTCTGACCGATGACCGTGCCCCGTGCCGCCGCGTTGTCGACCGTGCGGACCGTCACCTTCCAGCCGGCCCGCTCCAACACTCCGCGGGCGTCGTTCTCGGGGCGACCGACGACGTCGAGCACCCGGGACTCGGCGCCACCTGCGACGTACCGCGGGTCGGTCGGCGGCAGGGGGAGCACCGGCTGGCCCTGCAGCAGCGCCGTCATCGTGCCGAACCAGGTCTCCGCCGGCGTCTTGCCGCCGAAGATGTTGCCGGTGCGACACGGGAACGGCGAGCCGGCTCCGTCACACAGCGGCTTGGGGGAGTTGGAGTTGTCGAAGGCGATCACCGCCCCGGACATCTGCGGCACGACCCCGAGGAACGCTGCGGACTTGTGTTGCTGCGTCGTGCCGGTCTTGCCGGCCATCGGGCGGCTCCAGCCGACCTGCCCCGCCGCGCCCGCTGCCGTGCCCGGCGCCTTGTCGTCCCTGCTCAGCCCGTTCATCAGCGTGTTGGCCAGGCCCGGGGCCACCGCCTGCTCGCACGGGGCCTCGGTGAGTGGCACGGGGTTACCCGCGGTGTCGGTGATCGACTCGATGGGGCTGGGTGGGCACCACATCCCGGCACTCGCCAGGGTGGCCCCCACGTTCGACAGCTCCAGCACGCTCGTCGGACTCACCCCGAGCGTGAACGAGGCCTGCTTCTGCGCCTTCGTGACCTCGGCGATCGAGCGGTCGGTCGCGCGGCGCGTCTTCGGGTCGACGAACGGCGTCGTGGCCAGCGACTTCATCCCCAGCCGCACCGACATGTCGACCACGTCGGGCACCCCGGTGAACTCCTCGAGCTTGATGAAGGCCGTGTTCGGCGATTGCGCCAGGGCGTCGGTCATCGACAGGCGCTCGGGGTAGTCCCCCGAGTTCTGCACCGGTAGCGGACGCCCTCCACCGTCGCGGTAGATCGGCGACGCGTACCCGCTCGGAGGCACGCTGAGCTGGTAGTCGATGCCCAGCCCCTTCTCCAGCGCCGCGGCCGCGGTGAAGATCTTGTACACCGAGCCCGCACCCAGCGGGACGGGCTCGTAGGGCAACCCGTAGCTCGTCTCCAGCGCCGCGGCGTCCAGGCCGTACGTGCGGCTCGATGCCAGGCCCAACACCCGGTGCTTGTCGGCGCCCGGTTGCACCACCGCCATCACGTTGGCGACGTTGGGCTGCCTCGGCGGGACCTCCGCGACGAGCGCGGCCCTCATCTTGTCCAGCGCGTTGCGGTCCAGGGTGCTCTTGATCGTGTAGCCACCGCGTTTGATCTGCTCGCTCGAGAACCCGGCCTCCTGGAGGTAGGCCTCGACGTACTTGCAGAAGAACCCGGCGTCTCCGGCGCCGATGCAGCCCACCGACTGGTTGTTCAGCGGGTTGATCACCCCGAGCGGGCTGGCCAACGCCTCCTGCGCCTGGGTGTCGTCGATCATCTGCTGCTCGCGCATCTGCTGCACGACGACGTTGCGCCGCTCCAGCGCCGCTTCCGGGTTGATGACCGGGTCGGTCGCCGTGGTGCTGCGCACCATGCCCGCGAGGAGAGCGGCCTGCGGCACCGTGAGCTGATCCGCGGTGGTGTCGAAGTAGGTGCGGGCGGCCGACGCGACGCCCGCGGCTCCGTTGCCGAAGGAGACGATGTTGAGGTACCGGGTGAGGATCTCCTCCTTGCTCAAGGTGCGCTCCATCTGCAGCGCGATCTGCGCCTCCTTGAGCTTGCGCGCCGGCGTCTGCTCGGTGGCCTTGAGCCGCTCCGTCTCGGTCTCCGCCTCGACGTAGAGGAAGTAGTTCTTGACGTACTGCTGGGTGAGTGTGGAGGCACCCTGCACGACGTCACCGGACGCCGAGTTGGCGATGACCGCGCGGAGCGTGCCCTGCCAATCGACACCCTGGTGCTGGTAGAAGCGCCGGTCCTCGACCGCCACGATCGCCGCCTTCATGGCGGGGGCGATCTGCTCGGGGGCCAGAGCCTGCCGGTTCTGGTTCGGCTCGAAGAACCGGGCGATCGGGACCCCGGCTGCGTCGGTCAGCGTGCTCGTCTGGGGCAAGGGCCCGTCGACGAGATCGGTCGAGACGCTGTTCACACTGTCGCCCGCGTCGTTGGACACGAGGCCGAGGCCCGCGGCGGCCGGGAAGGTCATCCCAGCGACGACCACGCCCGCGACCAGGCACAGCCCGAGCAACAGGGCGACCGGTCGCAGCACACGGCGCGGGGAGCTCACGAGTGACGAGCCTACGCGGGGACCTGTCACTCTTCTGTCAGGTCCGGGCCGCGTGGCAGACAGTCACCTCTTCGCCTGGCGGTCCTCCCGTGGAAGGACAGCAACTGGTGAACAATCGGCACATCATGATGACGTCAATGGATCGAGACTACCTCGCACGCACCCGCTACACACAAGGCGGTTCACCGGCTAGATCGATACCGCCAAATCGCGCAACCACCTCGTTCACATTGATCATAAATACACTATCAACCCTCCTGACGGGAACATCGACCTCCGTCCACCAACTTCTTTCGTTTTCCCACTCCAGGTCTTCTGAAACTACCGCAGACGCCCCGCCATCGTCCCTTTCTAGGTACGCGTCTGCTGAGTGACCGGATAACTCGCCGTCCGCAGATCGTCGAATTCGATCAAATCGGGTAACTTGGGCATGAACCTTTACTATCACGCGACCGCAAAGTTCATCCACTAGAGCCCTCCCGATCACGACGGCATCCACACGCTGACGGCCACGGCCAGACCAACCGATGAAAGCCAGCGCTTCCATCGCATCCCGTCTCGGCTGCAGAACATATTCAGCCAACGTCAGCCCCCGGCTGCGCGGATCATCTTCTGTCCAAGACAGAAGGTCAGCCGCAAACATGCCACTGACCACTGCTGCGCCAGCGGTATCACAACTGGTTCGGTGCAATCCTGACATTCCTAAGAACCAAGTCTCTTTCACCACGACGTCATCCGGATGCTGAGTCAGCGCCCACGTTCATGTCTACCTTGAAAAAATGTATTGCCAGACGTTTTCCAACGGGATACGGAGCAATTGTAGTTTCTGCCAAATCAGCGCCCGCCTTCTAGATGGCCAGGTCGAGCGATCGAGCTACATGCGGACTCCGGGTGCGATCACCCTCAAGGACGACGGCTAACTGTCCGTCGACACAAACAACCGTAATAGCCATCCGTACCCATTTGCCTTGGCATTCTTCCCAACCGACAGCCCTAGTACGCGGCACGGAAGCGACGCTACCCGATCGAAGATTGCTAGCCACAGTAACTGTCTCGTCGCCGTGTATACTCTCCGGAAGCCCTCGCTGGTGTTCAATCCGCCGATACGGGATTAGCCGCAATCGCACATCAACGGTCATCGTATTGTCCCCGTCGTGTTGGACGGCGCCATACAAAGGACATGTTGCACGTTGCCGCCCCACGCCGGCCCACCCGACTCTCATAAGGACCTCCGGCTCAATTTCGGGGATATACTTTGTCAATGCTTGTCCCCGACGACATGGATTACACTCGTCGAATGACATGTAGTCTACGGCGAAGCATGCGGCAAAGGCGCCGATCGTTGCAGCGGACGGAACCTGCAACTCGTGATTCGTGGCATCGCTAGCTACTGATCCAACTTCGCCTGAGCTAATCCGAGTGTCGCAACCTTGGGAATCTGCTGAGCGCGTTCTCGTTCTTGGGATCACCCAAAGCAAGAATCTAATCGATCCGCACAATATAAAGAAGTATATCGCGAAGGCCGACGCACGAAATGTCCAGTCATCTAGGGCGCCAAGAGTGCATGCGGCGTTTGTTAATCCAGCAGTGTATGCAATTGGCTCTTCGCTTTCTGGCGATCTAATGACCTTTCGAAAGGTGGGAATTGCCGCTAACGCATGAACCACGATACTAACCGCCACGCTCAAGTCGCCTGAGGTGAAGAGTAGTAGCGCTAACGCGACGCCACACAGTCCGAGGCACGACGATTCAAGTCGTGTGATCCTCCACTCAGTGATATGTCGCAAGGAGGCTACGAAGATTGCCGTTGGAACCATCGCGACGACCGCCGTCAACAGCGCCGGGAGAACAATCCCTTGTCCAATTTGTGCGGCGAATGCAATCCAGCCCGCTATACCCCAAACGAGCCACGTCACACGATTCGGTTTTGCAGTACCACGCAATGTTGCTACGACATATTGTGTTCCCGCCCACGCATTGAACAGCCCCCCGGCTACGATGAACTGGTCACTCAGCATCGAACGCCTCTCGAGCGACTGGTTACAGCATGACCGCTCACGAGATCCTCAACCAACGGGTCCATCTAAGGTGCAGCTCAGCGACTTGGCGTACCCTGGAATCGTTGGCTGCTGGCCATAGTCGCTAGAGACTCGAAGACTTGGGAGCCGAGCCAAGAGAATCCGGAGCCCCTCTTCGAGCACTGCTACGGCCAGGTGTTCGGCCAGGCAACGTTGTTGCGCGAAGATCAATGCTACTTCATCCAGCCGGTCACATCGATTAGGACGATCTTCACCTACGGGAGCAACTGTCGCTTTGACATCTTCCACGTCGTAGATGTTTGGTCGAGTTCTTCTTCCGCACGTTGGGCTGGATGCATCAAGCTTCCCAATAGCGACCTCGCGGAGGTGAGGCCACTGATTTCTCGGCTCGAATGTCAAGTTCTCTTGCACAGCTCTCGATACAAGGCCGGCCGATTCGTACGCTGAACTTCCGCCATCTCTAGGGACGATCCGTGCGACCGCCGCCGTCAGTGCAGACGTCATCATCGCGGCTCCGGTCGTCATTAGTAAGTGGATTGCCTCAGTCGCATAGTTGTCGCACGCCAAGTCACGTCCGACTTCCTCGACATCATGTTGCACTCTAAGGAGATCGCTCATGAGACCCGCTGGGCCGACACTACCGGCACGAATCAATGCTCGACGTTCAGCGAGCACTTCCTCCCACCACTCGTAGTGACGCCCGTCGATATTGCAGGAGTAGTCAGCTTCGTGCCAAACGTGGGAAGTATCGTCTGCCCAATGCTTTACTTGATCGGTCACCTCTTCCAAGTCGTCTGGCTCAAAACCGATCAAGTAGAACATAACGCGTACGCAAAGCGGGCGCGCCACAGTAGGGACGAAGTCGAATTGCTCGTGACCAGCTTGAAGAACGTCATCGATGATGCCGTCCGCTATCGAAGCTATCCGCGGACGCAGCTCTGCAACCGCTGACCTGCTGAACCGACGAAGAAGCGTCTCGATTAGGGTTCGACTCACTTCAATACGGGGTCTTGATTCATGCAGATCATTTGAAGTTCGCCTTCAGCGGAGTATTTGAATGGCATTCGGGCGGCCGGAGGCCAGTAGTTCTCGTTAGTTCCGGCCTTTCATCGTCGAACGAGTACGGCGATGAAGCGTGTCTGAACAATCGGGTTGCCATGTTATTCCTCCATTTCAGTGCAGTGCAGGTAGAATCTGGCTCACACGGCTCACGCCAACCTGTTCGTACCAAGAGCGACACTCATGTGGTTCTGAACGCGGATCAAGTCGACACCGCGGTACATCCGCCCATCGAGATCAAGTAGGCCGCTAACGCCATTCACAAGGCACGTCGACACGCGCACCCTGTAGGCATCCCTTAACTGGCGAAGGTCGTTGCCTTCGACGTAACCCCGGAGGGAAACATCTCGTAGCATCAGTTCGATGAAGGTCGTAGCAACTGCTTCCAAATACTGCTCGCCCTGCGGACGTCTGTGTTCTTTTGTCGCTCGTGAGCCGTAAGCTTCTTGATCGTCATTGAGGTCGATGAGGCCTCTATTATCGGAATCAGCGGTATGGCCCATTTGAGATCACCTTTGCCTCTCGTTCGAGGCCCCGGCATTCGGCCTCCGCCGATTTGACCACCTTATTGGTTCGACGAGCGCTGTTGCACCCTGTCGTCCGACTTCATCGACAAGCTGAGAACGAAGCATCTCATCGTGGATCGCGTATGCAGGCGGGGCCCCTTGCTGACGGAATTCGGAATACCTACTAGCCAGTGCAATGCGTTCTCGGACCGCCTGGACATACGCCTGGTCAATATCATCAAGTCGCCGGTCTATGTCGTCCCCACGACTCAGGTCGACTTCAGTCGATTGGGCCAGAACATTTAGTGTGAAGTACTCACGCACTTCAGCGACGACCACGCTCTGGTCACTACGTAGGCAGAAGATCCCTGATACTAGTGCGCCGTGTTCGTCAAGCCTGTTGGGCTGAGGATCGATCACATGCAGCACCGACCTGTTACGAATTGCGCCAGCACGATGGAGAACACGACCAAGCGGAAAGCGAGTTGTTGTGAGCGTGCGAATTGCCCATGGAGGCAACAAGTGGAGGCAAACCCTGGATTCAGCCCTACATACCGGGATCTGTTGATCGCGAATGTTGAGGGAAAGAGTAGTCTCCCTAAGCTGCATAGTGTTCGAACGTGTACCTGAGAAGTTCGACACATCTAGCCGTGACACTACTACTGGACTGCCCAACCAGCGACTCAGGATGGAAGTATTCAGCGAGTTCTGCGGCTCGTCTTCTAGGAATCGCCTGAACCTCTCCCATGGCGGTAGCGGATGACGCTGGCAGCTGCCTAGCGCTTCTGCGCGTCGCTGTAGCTCATCGTCAGCCGGTTCGTAGGAGGTGGATGAGCTCTCGGGCACAACGGACTTGTTGGTTCCCATCACACACCTACATAAGAGCGAGCAAAATCACTTCGCGCTGATTCTGACTGCAACATTGCTAGTAGGCGTGTCGAATTAAGGCGACCGCGGAACTCCGCACCCGAACTGCCGCGATCAGGCCGATGGGTTAAGTGGGTGAGGTGGTGGCTGAACGCTTGGCATTGCCATACACGTTCGAGGCAAGTCCTAGAGTACCTGATCAGCTCGTCCTCGGAACCTCCACGCGACCAAGACGTTAGTGCTTCAGCTAGCACCACCGCATCATGCATAGCCAGGTTCATTCCTTTCGCTCCAACTGGAGTGATAATGTGAGCAGCGTCGCCAAGTAGGAACAGGCGATTGTATTGCATCGGCTCGGTTACGAAGCTCCGCATCGGAACGATTGACTTATCGATGATTGGCCCCTCATGCAGCGCATGACTCGAGCCGCTGGTCACCGCTAGACGGGTGTGCAGCTCATCCCATATGCGGGCGTCCTCCCAATCTTCGATGCTATCGTCCAGGCGGCATTGAAGGTAGAAGCGCGTGGTGTCTGAGCTGCGAAGCATATGTCCAGCAAATCCGTTATCGTGCACGGCGTAGACGACATGCGGTGCGGACGGAGGCGTCCTTGCCAAGGTGGCCACCCAATCAAAGTCATGATGGTGCCTGACATATCGCAGCCGACCGTTCGGTACGGCTTCTCTGCTAATACCATGAAACCCATCGGCACCCGCGATTACGACACTGGGGAGTTCATGCCGGTCAGTGCTGGTCCGAAAGGTCACGGACGGATCATGGCCCGCAATGCCCCTGAGGACGACATCGCTAGCATTAAAATGTATCTGACCACCAAGGTCGAGGAATGAGTCAATCAAGTCGGTCAGTAGTTCCTGTTGTGGCCACACCCATTGGGTCTCACCTGTCAGCAATCCAAACTCTACTTGATGGGGTTCACCGGCCACCCGGAACTCACATGCATTATGACGTGAGCCATGACTAAGTAGGCGTCCATCAAGGCCATTCTTGACAAGCATCTCGACAGTGCGGTGCTCCAGCAGGCCCGCACGTGCGCGCGACTGAATGTAGGAGCGGTCATGCTGTTCGATGATGGAGCACGTGAATCGGCCAGCGAGGCGAAGTAGGCAACCGAGGGTCAGGCCTGCTGGTCCGGCGCCGACAATCGCGACGTGATGCTCAGTTCGACTCATGGTCGATCTCCGTTCTCAGGACGGCAACGCCAGTCGTTCGCCTTTGCTCGGTCGTGGGCGCGATGAGACTCGTCGCCAGCTGACGGGGTCTTCGGGCGCTCACGCCGGCATGTAGAGCTAGCAGTCACACGTGATGACGACGAGCCTGGTGACTGCCGTGGCTGGTGTCTCTCATCTCCGCTGTGCGGCGTCGCCCACCATAAACTAAGATGGATCGATGTCAAGTTCCAACTCCTGGGTCGCCCTGGAAGCGCTGCTCCTCGACGCCGGGCGAGTTGGCAGACCGCCCGACACGCAGGCCAACAGGCAGCACATCAGCGTGCGAGGGCTCTGCGACACTTCCCGCCTGTTGACGTCGAGACATGACGGGACGGGCGAGGGGTGGACGAGATGAGAGCCCGGAGCTGCAGTCACGAGCGCGAGAGCCGTTGGCCTAGCTGGTGGCGGATCCCTGAGTTGGCCGATCTGGTCGTTGCCCGCGCCGGCACAAGCACTCGTCATCGCGGTGATCGTCGCGGCATATTCGATCTCGACCGCCGGGCTCCTGGCAGATTGGCCGAGACGATCTGATCTAATGATCGCGGGTCTACTGATCGGACTCGGCATTGTTCATACGGAAATGGCTTTCGGCGTCGAGAAGTACCGCGCGACTATCCCCGGCCGTGATGACCACACGGATCTGACTTCAGTTTGGACTTTCGCGGCGGCGCTGCTGCTGCCACCCGCGCTTGCCGCGTCGACTGCTTCGGTTGTTCACCTGCATCTTTGTGTTCGTCTGAGGTTGTCCGGCGGGATCCTGTATCGCCAGCTATATACCAACGCGACAGTTATGCTGGCTTGTATCAGTGCTTCATTGCTGCTTGCTGCAACTTCCACTCACATCGCCCGCGCAGGCAGTTTTCGGCAGATGGGTGTGATCGTACTGGCGATGCTGATCTATACGGGGTAAATACTGCGCTGCTCGTAATCGCAGTAAGACTTACCACCAACGTTCGAAGGCGTTGGTACGGGAACGACCTCCTCGAGCTTGTAACCCTGGCTCTAGGGACCGTCGTCGCGTTCATCCTGGCGAGCGATCATTCCATGGTGTTGGCATTCTTGGCCCCCGTGTTGCTGCTGCTTCATTGGACTATTGCCGCAGACGAGCTCCAGCGACAATCCGGTACCGAAAGAACGAGTGGGCTAGCCAACAGCGCTGCGTGGCACCAGTTGGCTCGGCGAGAGCTTCGCCGAGCAATTCGACGCCAGCATCCCATTGGAATCCTTTTGATAGATATCGACAACTTTCGGCGAGTCAACGAGGATTACGGACACTTGATCGGTAACCAGGTTCTCGATTCAGTAGGTGAAGCGCTCGCCAGCGCCGCCAGGAAGCACGACACGCTCGGCTTAAACGGCAGCGATGAGTTTCTCGCATTGCTGCCCGCAGTTGATGAAGAGTTGCCGCGCATCGCTGCACGCATGGTTGATGTCGTCGCAAATCTGGAGGTAACGGCTCAACTTGAGTGCGGGACGACTTGCTTGGTTGACGGCCTTGCGGTGTCCATCGGCGGAGCTCAATGGCCAGACGATGGGCTCTCCTTAGAAGACCTACTCTCTGCTGCCGATTTCGCATTGCAGGACGCAAAGCGCGGGCGAACCTCTAGGGTTGCCTACGGAATTACCGCCAAGAGAAAGGCCTCGATGCTGGCTGAGTATCGTTCAGCGCGAATGCGCAATCTCAGCGCCAGTGATGGAGCCAAGACCGCAGACGATGTACCGTCGTAGCTCATTCAGTTGCTGACGCGCGGCCCGGCACGGACTGGTGCTCAATGGGTTCCGCCTACCCTAGGCATCTCTCGGTCCATGTTCAGCTTCATGTTTCCCATCAGTCCCTGACTCGTCGACTTGCTCACCACGGTCGGGCAGGCCTTCCAGGGACCGTGCATGGTCAATCACTGCCCGAACTGACCTGAGAGCCCGGGGCGACAATCCGCGAGCTCTATACGCAATATTGCGAACGTCGACGTCTCGCATGGCAGAAATCATCTCGATCTCGTCCTGGAGCTCTGCCCATGCTTCGGGGTCAAGGAAGTAGCTTGGAGGGTAACTGAAGAAGTCCGCCAATGATTCGAGATGCCGGATAGTAGGGTTCCACCGGCGGCCAGTAACCAGCTGCCAGACGTAAGTCGCCGAGATATCGCGCCCAGCGCGGTCCTCCTCGGGGAGCTCAGCTGTACGAGCCTTGATCGCTGATGCGACTTCCGCGTAGGTGTACGGACGCCCGGTCGCTTCATTGACCTTGTTGGCGAGGAGTTCGCTGAGTACCACCGCGAGCCGCCCTAGTGGCCGGCGGACGCTGTCGCCCATGCTCGTTGCGCTCCTCCTTCGATCTTGCTGACGTCGGCGGTGAGCCGCCGGGTCCCTGCTTGTTTGATGCCACGAGCAGGAGGTGTCGCTCGAGACCGCATCGACACCTCCAAGCGGGTCGATGCTACAGGCGCCGCGGCCTACTCGTTGCGCACAAGATCGTCGTCTCCGTCGCAGATTCTCTGCCAGCAGTTGAACCGTCCGGCTACGGCATGCGTGACTCTCGATGTGAGCTGATGAGACTGGGGTCGCCATCAGCGGAACTTGACGGCACACTCGCCACAGCAGTCTTGACCAAGAGAAGCCGGTAGTTGCGCGAAGGGATGTTGTTGTGACCACCACCACGAGTCTTGCAGCTGATGGCCTGGACAGTTCACCAACCGGCGACTCGGTCCTGGCGCGGTGGCGGGCACAGTGCCCCCCACCTCCGCTGCGAGTTAGCGGCACGGTGGACTCGATCACAAACCCCCCGTGCGCGTCCCTCCGTTGACGACGGAGGTCGTCGAACGGCCGGCGCATGTAGTGCCAGCGACGTCCGCTGGTGGCGCCCATGCTGTTCGTCCGGTGGGCGAGCCGGCGGACGTCCCGTTCGAGGCGTTGTCGCATCGCATGCTGGTCCGGAAGCGTCGGGCTCGGCCCGCCCGGGGTTGGCGGCGAGCCGCCTACACGCTCACGGACGGCTGGTTCAACCCCGGCCCGTCGGCGTCGGAGGCGGCTCACCGCCAGCAGATCGTGCGCATCCGCGCCCCGTTGGGCGGGTGGCACACCGTCACGGTGGTCTCGGCGAAGGGGGGCACCGGTAAGACGACCGTGTCCGCGCTGCTGGGGCTCGTGCTGGCCGAACACCGCGGGAGACCGGGTGATCGCCCTCGACGCCGACCCCGACGTCGGCACGCTGGGTGACCGCGTCCTGGGCCACCGGCCCACGCTGACCGTCCGCGACCTGATCACGCACATCGGTGCAGTCCAGTCGTTGACCGACGTCGCCCGTTTCACGGATCTGGTCGGGCGGCTGCAGGTACTGGCCTCGGAGCACGACCCCGCGATGACCAATGCCTTCAACCGCGACGAATACGACCAGGTCACCGACATCCTCAAGCGGTTCTACAACATCATCATCACGGACTCGGGTCCTGGCCTCCTCCATTCCGCGATGGGCGCGGCGCTGGCGGGCACCCGGACTCTGGTGGTCGTCGGCTCGCCGACGGTCGACGGGGCGAGCCGGGCCAAAACCACGCTCGACTGGCTGAGCGCCCACGGCCACGGTGAATTGGCGGCGAACGCGGTGAGTGGCGTTGTCCTGCGACCGCTGGAGCCCCGAGGTCGACCAGCACGCCGTCCGCACGCACTTCGCGAGTCGGTGCCGGGCGGTGGTGGAGATCCCCGCCGATCCGCACCTCGCGACCGGCGGTCACATCCAGCTCGACGAGCTCCGTCCGTCGACCCGCGACGCGGTCCTGGCCCTCGGCGCCCACGTGGCCGACCAGTTCCGCTGGTCCCACGCATTGCCAGTCCCCCACCCGAACGTCGCCCGACGTCGAAGGGTCGACCTGAGCCGACGATCTCGAGCCCGACGTCCGAGAAGCACGATCCACATTCGGCCGACGCGAGGGAACCGGACGCTCTCCGGATCCGTCTGTGCCGGTCGTGACGACCCATCAACGGAGGAGGACGAGCGATGGCGGGCGGCGGGAACTGGCGGGTCGCGGCGCGGTGCCGGACCGAGGACGCCGAGGCGCTCTTCGTGAGCGGCGCCCAGCAGCGGGAGGCGCGGCAGTTCTGCCGGACGTGCCCGGTCCGCACCGAGTGCCTCGCCCACGCCCTGGACCACGGCGTCGAGTTCGGGGTCTGGGGCGGCATGACCGAGCGGGAGCGACGTGCGTTGCTGCGCAACCGGCCCGAGGTGACGTCCTGGGCGGATCTGCTGGCCGACGCCCGCGAGGCGCACCGCGCGTCGGCCGCCGAGCAGACGGCCGAGCAGCTGGCTCAGGCCGTCGAGGACGCCGACGGCGAGCGGATGCACGAATCGGCGTGAGTGCGGGAGAGATCCCGTCCCACGCGCTCCCGGGGGCGTCGGGCTACCGGGCCGTCCGCAGCGCTCGTCCGGCCTCCACCGCAACCTGCTCGTCCGCCGCCAGCCGGGCGCCGATCTCGCGCAGCCCGTCGAGATCGGCCACGTCCTCCCCCACCACCGGCACGCGGGTGACGGGCACGGTCGGGTGCGCGCTGGTGAACCTGCTGAGCAGCCGCTCCTCCCGCTCGGCGAGATCCACCCGGTCGGCGTGCAGCCGCAGCACCGCCGCCGCCAGTGGTGCCCCGCGCAGACCCTCGGCAGCACCGCGCGCCTTCGTGGCGGAGAGCTGCGCCAGCACCGGATGGGTTCGGTTGAGCACCAGACCGGCGAGCGGCATGTCCTCCGCGGACAGCCGATCGACGAAGTAGGCCGCCTCCCGCAGCGCGTCCGGCTCCGGCGCGGCCACCACCACGAAGGCGGTGCCCGGCGATCGCAGCAGGGCGTAGGTGGCGGTGGCGCGCTCGCGGAACCCGCCGAACATCGTGTCGAAGGCCTGCACGAACGCCGAGGCGTCGGCCAGCAGCTGGCCTCCGAGGATCGTCGACACCGCCTTCGCGAACAGCGAGAACCCGGCTCCCACGATCCTGAGGATCCCGCGCCCGCCCGCCCGGGCCGGGGCCGAGAGCAGTCGGATCATGCGGCCGTCGAGGAAGTTGGACATGCGCTGCGGAGCGTCGAGGAAGTCCAGCGCCGAGCGCGACGGCGGCGTGTCCACCACGATCAGGTCCCACTCCCCGGTGGCGGCCAGCTTCCCCAGCTTCTCCATCGCCATGTACTCCTGCGTACCGGAGAACGACGAGGAGATCGTCTGGTAGAACGGGTTGGCGATGATCGTCTCCGCGCGGTCGGGGGGCGCGTGGTCCTGCACCATCTCGTCGAAGGTGCGGCGCATGTCGAGCATCATCGCGTGCAGCTCCCCGGACCCCGCGACGTCCGACACGCGGCCCGGCTCGTTGTCGAGCTCCTCGAGGCCGAGCGCCTGCGCCAGCCGCCGGGCCGGGTCGATCGTGAGCACCACCGTGCGCCGCCCGCGTTCGGCAGCCCGGATGGCCAGGGCCGCCGACGTGGTGGTCTTGCCGACCCCGCCGGAGCCGCAGCAGACGATCACCCGGGTGGCCGGGTCGTCGAGCAGCGAGTCGACGTCGAGCGACGGTGGCGCCTTACCCGGACTCACGACGCCGCCCCGCTCAGCGCGTGGACCGCGACACCCTGCTCGGTGAGCGCCTCCGCGAGCTCGTAGAGCGACCCGAGGTCGACGCCGTCGACGAGTTGCGGGAGCTCGAGCCGCGGCAGCGGCGTGCCGGCGGCCAGCCGGGCCAGCGCTGCACCCTCCTCGTGCACCCGCACCGCGTGGTCCACCGTCTCGGTCACCAGACCGTCGATCACGTCGGCGGGGAGGTCGAGGCCCGCAGCCGCCAGCCCGGCGCGGATGCGCTCGGCGTCGACCCGCCCGTTCGCGGCCGCCGCCACCGACCGATCCGGCAGCCACTGCGGCCGCACCCGGTTGACGATCACGGCACCGGGCCGCAGCCGGGCGGCGACGAGATCCTCGATGGTCTCCAGCGTCTCGGTGACCGGCAGGTCCTCGAGCAGCGTGACGAGGTGCACGGCCGTCAGCTCCGAGTGCAGCAGCCGCACGACGCCGGCGGCCTGGCCGTGGATCGGGCCGGTCCGCGCCAGATCGGCCATCGCCCGGGTCACGTCGAGGAAGCTGACGACCCGGCCCGTCGGCGGGGCGTCGAGGACGACCGCGTCGTAGACCGGGCGCCCGTCCGAACCGGTGCGGGTGACGCACTCCTTGGCCTTGCCGGTGAGCAGGACGTCGCGCAGACCGGGCGCGAGCGTGGTGGCGAACTCGATGGCGCCCATCCGCCGCAGCGTGCGGCCGGCCATCCCGAGCCGGTAGAACAGCTCGAAGTACTCCAGGAGCGCGGCCTCGGGGTCCACGGCCAGCGCCCGCACCTCGCCACCACCTGGCGCGACGGCGATCTTGCGCTCCTCGTAGGGCAGCGGCGGGGTGTCGAACAGCTGCGCGATGCCCTGCCGGCCCTCGACCTCGACGAGGAGCGTGCGCCGGCCTCCGGAGGCCAGCGCGAGGGCGAGCGCCGCCGCCACCGTCGTCTTGCCGGTGCCGCCCTTGCCCGACACGACGTGCAGGCGAGCGGCCGACAGCGCTGCTGACCAACCGGATGGACTCACCGCCCCAGGCTACGGAGCCCGGGCGCGCCCGGCCGCCCGAGCGGCATGAGGCGCTGGCTACAGTCCCGCCATGAGTTCCCCGGGTTCGTCGGTCACCAGGTGGGAGTACCTCACCGCTCCGCTGCTGATCCACAACACCAAGCAGATCCTGGACAACTTCGGGCGGGACGGCTGGGAGCTGGTGTCGGTCACCACCGGCGCCAGTGCCGAGCAGCTCGTCGCGTGGTTCAAACGACCGGTGCAGGGCTGACCGCCGTGGCGACGCCGGTCGAGCGCCTCCGCGAGCTGCACATCACGCTGCCGTCCGTCGCCACCCCGGCGGGGGCGTACATCCCCGCCCGACGGTCCGGATCGCTCGTCTTCACCGCGGGTCAGCTGCCGCTGGTCGACGGGACGCTCGCCGCCACCGGCAAGGTCGGAGCCGAGGTCGACGCCGACGAGGCGGCCCGGCTCGCGCGCATCTGCGCGCTCAACGGGCTCGCCGCGATCGACGCACTGGTCGGCCTGGACGCGGTCACGGGAGTCGTCAAGGTCGTGGGCTTCGTCGCGTCGGCCCCGGGCTTCACCGGGCAGCCCGCCGTGATCAACGGGGCATCCGACCTGCTCGGCGAGGTGTTCGGTGACGCCGGCCGGCATGCGCGCTCCGCCGTCGGGGTGGCCGAGCTGCCGTTGGGTGCGCCGGTCGAGGTGGAGCTGACGGTCGAGGTCGGCGAGCGCTGAGCTCCGGCTCGTGGCCACCACGTTCGACGCGCCGCCCTGCCCGAACGGTCTCCGTCGACAGCTCCGATGGAGCCCCCTCGCGGGTTACTGTCCGACGTGCCCTCCGAGCCCGTGACGCCGAAACCGGCGGCCACCGTGCTGCTGGTCCGCGACGACCCGCACCCGCCGCCCGGTCGGGCTCCGCTGCAGGTGTTCCTCCAGCGGCGGGTCGCCGGCATGGCGTTCGCGGGTGGGATGACCGTCTTCCCGGGCGGTGGGGTCGACGCGACCGACCGACCGGACGCGGCATGGGCCGGGCCGGATCCGAGCTGGTGGGGTGAGCGGCTGGCCTGTGACGCCGAGCTCGCCGGTGCGCTCGTCCACGCGGCGGTGCGGGAGACGTTCGAGGAGTGCGGCGTGCTGCTCGCCGGGCCGCAGCTCCCCCCGGGAATCGTCGAGGACCGTGCCGACCTCATCGCCCGGCGGCGCACGTTCGGGCAGGTGCTGGCCGACGCCGGGCTCGTGCTGCGCACCGACCTGCTGCGCGCCTGGGCCCGATGGATCACGCCGCCCGCCTCACCCAAGCGCTACGACACCGCGTTCTTCGTCGCCCTCGTCCCGGAGGGTCAGGAGGCGGACGCGCACACCACCGAGGCTGTCGAGGCCGCGTGGTGGCACCCCAGCGAAGCCCTGGAGCACTGGCAGCGCGGCGACATGCAGCTGATGGCCCCCACGTTCCGCACGCTGCAGGAGATCGCCGTCCACCCGACCAGCGCCGCGGTGCTCGTCGCGGCGGACGAGCGCGTCGTGCGGCCGGTGATCCCCCGGGTTCGACACGAGGGCGAGCAAGTCGTGGTCGTCCTGCCCGGCGACGAGGGGTTCGACGTCGCCGCCGACCACCTGACGCCGGGACGCGGCGCATGACCCACCCCGCGTACGGCGTGCTGCGGCCGGTCACCGCGCTGGCCGCAGTGCTGCTCGCCGAGAACCCGTCGCCGATGACGCTCGACGGCACGAACACCTGGGTGCTGCGGGCGCCCGGCGTGGAGGAGTGCGTGGTGGTCGATCCCGGCGAGGACGACGCGGGGCACCTGGCTCGGGTCGCCGCGCACGGTCCGGTCGCGCTCGTGCTGCTCACCCATCGCCACCACGACCACGCCGGCGGCGCGCGCCGCTTCGCCGAGCTGACCGGAGCGCCGGTGCGGGCGCTGGACCCGTCGCTGGTGCTGGGGTCCGAGGCGCTCGCGGACGGCGACGTCGTGGCCGCGGCGGGCGTCGAGCTGCGGGTGGTGGCCACCCCGGGGCACACGTCCGATTCGCTGTCGTTCCGGCTCGACGGCCCGTCCGCCACGCCGGCGGTGCTCACCGGCGACACGATCCTCGGGCGCGGCACCACGGTGATCGCGCATCCGGACGGCGCGCTCGGGCCCTACCTGGACTCGCTGCGCCGGCTCGCCGAGCTGCCGCGGGGACACCGCGGTGCTGCCCGGCCACGGCCCCGAACTGCCCGATGTGGCGGCGGCGGCCACCGAATACCTCGCCCATCGGGAAGAGCGCCTGCTCCAGGTGCGCGACGCTCTCGAGCAGCTGGGGCCGGATGCGGCGCCGCGCCAGGTGGTGGAGCTGGTCTACGCCGACGTCGACCGCGCGGTGTGGCCGGCCGCGGAGCTGTCGGTGCGGGCGCAGCTGGACCACCTGCGTGATCGCTCGTGATCGCTCGTCCAGGGACACGTGAGCGGGCTTCCGGGAACGCTCACGTGTCCGTCGCGGTGATCATGGAGTGAGGACGGGAGCGTGGACCGGGGTGGTGGTCGGCGCGAGGGTGCCGCGGCGCAGCCACAGCACCGCGGCCAGCACCGCGCCCGCGATGCCGCCGGCCAGGAACGCGGAGGGCGGTCCGGCCACCTCCACCACGATGCCGGCCCCGGACTGCCCCGCGGCCAGTCCGAGCGTGGCGGCCGTGACCACCCAGCCGAACGCCTCGGTCGCGGTGCCGGCGGGTGCGGCGCCGTCGACCGCCATGGAGTGCGCGGTGACCTGCGGGGTGATCAGCGCCCCGGCGGCGAGCATGGCGACGGTGAGCACGGGAAGCGAGTCGAGCGGTCCGGTGAGCGCCATGCTCGCCACGCAGACGGCGAACGCCCCGAGCAGCACGGGCATCCGCAGATGCAGCGGACGCGGCCACGGACGCAGGGAGTACAGCACCCCCGCGAGCACCGAGGAGACCGACCAGGCCGAGAGCAGCACACCGCCCAGCGCCGGGGAGCCGGCCGCGGCGGTCGTGGCCGGAACGCCGACCTCCACCGCTCCGACGACGAGTCCGAACCCGAGCGACGCGAGGGCGACGGTGCGCATCCCCGGGCGGGCCAGCGCGCCGAGCAGTCCGACGGACGGTCCCGCCGGCAGGGGTGCCTGCGTGCGGACCGCACGGCTGAGGGCGAACCCGATGGTGCCGGTCGTCATCGCGGCCGCGGCCACCACCAGACCTGTACCCGGCCACGGGGCCAGGACCAGGAACACCGCGAAGGCGGGCCCGAGGATGAAGAAGACCTCCAGGCTGATCGCCTCGTAGCTGTAGGCCGCGTTCCGTCGCGGTCCGGGCGGCACGAGCACCCCCCACAGCGCGCGGGAGGCGCCGGGCAGCGCGGGCTGGACCAGTCCGGACAGCAGGGCGAGGCCCACCAACAGCGGCAACGGCTGCGCGGTCTCGATCGCCGTGACCAGGGCGGCGGCGGCCACCGCGAACAGCCCGGCGGCGAGCAGCAGCGGGCGGGTGGGTCCGGTGCGGTCCATCAGCCGGCCCTGGGCCACCGAGCCGAGCGAGACCCCGGCCAACGCCCCGGCGGACACCAGTCCGGCGGCGGCGAAGGAACCCGTCGTCCGCTGGACGTACAGCAGCGTGGCCAGCCCGATCATCGCGATCGGCAACCGTCCCAGCGCGGACGCGAGGACGGGGACAGGCGCACCCGGCGTCGTCAGGGCGCCGCGGTAGTCGGCGAGCGAGGCGGACGAGGAGGACACACCTCAGGGTCGCACATTCTGGTACGCACGTACCACTTATTTGTCGGGAATGCGATGGCCGCCACGCGATCGGCGCGTGCGGGGGCCGCCTGGGCGCCGCTGGGGCTGGTGGAGCCGCCCGGGTCGGCGAGCGCGGTGGCGGCTGGTCGCCGTGATCATCGGATGGGGACGTCCAACCGGATATGGCACGGTTGCGGGTCCCGAATCGCCGATCTCAGGAGCTCGGAGGACTTGCCTCCGACCTTGATCAACGGCTGGGGACGTCCAACCGGACGTGGCACGGTCGCGGGTCCCCAGCCGTTGATCACGAGCGCCATGGGAACGCGAGGACCTGGGGCTGCCGCCATGATCCTCTGATGGGGACGTCCAGCCGCACGTCACACGGCTGCCGGTCCCGCGCCGCCGATCACCGGACACGCCGGCCGCGCCGGCCCGGGCCGGACACGGCGGACGGCGACCGCCGCGCCGGTTGCGCCGACCGCGCCGACTGCGCTGACCGCGCTGGCTGGCCCGGCTGGAGCCCTCCTGCCGGAACCCCTCAGCGCGCCCGGCGTGCGAGCCGCTCCGGCTCAAGGATCAGCACACTCTTTCCTTCCAGCCGCAGCCAACCACGGTGGGCGAAGTCGGCGAGCGCCTTGTTGACCGTCTCCCGCGAGGCCCCGACGAGCTGCGCGATCTCCTCCTGCGTGAGGTCGTGGGTGACGCGGAGCAGGCCGGACTCCTGCGACCCGAACTGGCGCGCGAGCTGCAGCAGCGACTTCGCCACCCGCCCCGGCACATCGGTGAAGATCAGGTCGGCCAGCATGTTGTTGGTGCGGCGCAGCCTCCTGGCGAGCACGCGGAGCAACTGCTCGGCGATCTCGGGCCGCTTGCCGATCCATTCGCGCAGCGCCGTGCGGTCCATCGTGTACGTGCGCACCTCGGTGACGGCCGTGGCCGACGACGTGCGCGGGCCCGGATCGAAGATCGACAGCTCGCCGAACATGTCGGACGGTCCGGCCACCATCAGCAGGTTCTCGCGGCCGTCCGGGGACTTCCGGCCGATCTTGACCTTGCCGGCGCCGACGATGTAGAGCCGGTCCCCCGGCTCGCCTTCGGCGAAGATGACCTGCCCGCGCGGGAAGTCCGCCGGGTCGAGCGCCTGGGCCAGCGCGTCAGCCGCGTGCGGCTCGACTCCCTGGAAGATCCCCGCGCGGATCAGAACCTCGTCCACTGCACCGCTCCTCGTTCCGGCCGCGGTCCCGCGGCGGATCATCGGCGGGCCAGTCTAGGGGGTCGGCCCACGAAGTGTGACGTCGTGCGGGCAGTGGCTCCGGGCCAGTCGTCCGATCGCGCCCCACCGATCACTCAGTGTGATCAGGCGGCTCGGTTCCGCCGCGGCGGCCGACGATCCCCCGGGTCGCGGTTCCGCAGCCGGAACAGCTCGAGCGCGCGACCGCTCCCCTGGCGGTACAAGGCCCGCACCTCGTCGGCACGCGGTCGTTCGAGCAGTTCCTCGAGCTCCTCGGGGCGCATGGCCGACTCCCGCAGCTTGGACTCCACCCGCTCCATTCCGAGCGCGAAGAACATCACCAGCAGCGGGACGAGGACGGACAGCCAGGCGGTCATGACACGGGGGATGTTCCCGCACGGCCGCCGCGGCACGCCAGGCGGGGTCGCCGCCTCGACGACACCGATGCCGTTCCGTGACCTTGCCGGACGACCACGTCAGGACGAGACCCCACCGCCGGCCTGCGACGACGGAACCGTCCGGGTCCCGTCGTAGGCTCGGTGGCGTGACCACCGCCCGCACTGCCGCGCGCCTTGCCCGGCGGGTGGCCGCCGGGGAGCCGCCGCTCGGTCGGTCCCGGCGCGTCGGCCGCATGCTGCGGGCCCTCGCCGCCACCCATCCCGACGCCCATTGCGAGCTCGACTTCCGCACGCCGCTCGAACTGGCCGTGGCCACGATCCTGTCCGCGCAGAGCACCGACAAGGGGGTCAACGCCGTCACGCCCGCGCTCTTCGCGCGCTACCCCACGGCGCTCGACTACGCGAAGGCCGACCGCGCCGAGCTCGAGGAGATGATCCACTCGACGGGCTTCTTCCGGAACAAGGCCAACTCCCTGATCGGCCTGGGCGCTGCGGTCGTCGAGAAGCACGGCGGCGTGCTGCCGGGCACGCTCGAGGAGCTCGTGGCGCTGCCGGGCATCGGCCGCAAGACGGCCAACGTCATCCTCGGCAACGCGTTCGGCGTCCCCGGGATCACCGTCGACACCCACTTCGGCCGGCTGGTGCGCCGATGGGGCTGGACGCAGGAGGAGGACGCGATCAAGGTCGAGCACGCCGTCGGGGCCTTGGTACCGAAGCGCGACTGGACGATCGTGTCGCACCAGGTGATCTTCCACGGGCGCCGGGTCTGCCACGCCCGCAAACCGGCGTGCGGAGCGTGCGCCCTCGCCGCCGACTGCCCGGCCTACGGCACCGGTCCCACCGATCCGGAGCAGGCCGCCGCGCTGCTCAAGGGCCCCTCGCGTCCGCACCTGCTCGCCGTGGTCGGGCTGGCCGACGACGTCGCGCCGCCCGTCGGGCAGTCGGCCCTCGAGGACCAGGACGTCCCGTGACCGGCCCGCGGGTCCGCCCGCGCCGATCGGAGATCGTCACCACCGTGGTCGTCGTGTTGCTCACCGCCGCCGCGGCTTTCGCGCTCTGGCCCCGCGGAGCCGGCGAGCCGGACCCGGCGGCCGGTTCCGTGCGGGCGGCGCCGACCACGGCACCCACGGCCGCCGCGCCGTCGGAGTCCGAGCTCGCCCCGCTGCGGGCTTCGGCCCGTCTGGACCCCTGCCCGGCCGACTCCGGTGAACCGGCCGCCGGCCCGCTGGCCGGCATCACAGTGCCGTGCCTGGGCACGGCGGGCCAGGTCGATCTGGGCCGCGCACTCGCCGGGCGCCCCGCGCTGCTCAACGTGTGGGCCACCTGGTGCGTCCCCTGCCGCGACGAGCTGCCGGCCCTGGCCGAGTACGCCGCCCGACCGGACGCGGTCCCGGTGCTCGGCATCGACGTGCGCGACGACCCGCGGGCCGCACTCGCGCTGCTCGCCGAGATCGACGTCACCGTGCCGTCCGTGTGGGACCCGGACGGCAGGGTGGCCGCCGCGCTCGACATCCCGCCCGTGCTCCCGCTGTCGTACGTCGTGCGGGCCGACGGCACCGTCGTCCGGGTCGACCCGCCGGTCCCGTTCCGCACCGCCGACGAGGTCGCCGCCGCCGTGGCGCAGCGGTCCTGACGGTGGAGCGGCCGTGGTGACGCCGATGCAGCCCGAGCGCGCCCCGGACTGGTTGCACCCGCTGCTGGGGGCGGTCCGAGACATCGATGCGGCGACCCTGACCCACCACCAGATCCCCCCGCCGGCCAATGGACGCCGGGCCGCGGTGCTCATCCTCCTGGGCGAGGACGCCGCGCACGGCCCCGACGTGCTGCTCGTCGAGCGGGCGAGCACCCTGCGCGAGCACCCGGGGCAGGTGGCGTTCCCGGGGGGCAGCGCCGACGTGGGCGACGCCGACGTGGTCGCCACCGCGCTGCGGGAAGCGGAGGAGGAGACCGGCCTCGCGCCGTCGGGGGTCGTTCCGCTGACCCTTCTTCCCGAGCTGTTCATCCCGCCGTCGGGCTTCGTCGTCACGCCGGTCCTCGCGCACTGGGAGCGTCCGGTCGCCGTGCACGCGGTCGACGCGGGCGAGACGGCCGCCGTCGTGCGCATCCCGCTGACCGCCCTCGCCGAGCCCGCTCACCGGCTCCGGGTACAGCACCCGTCCGGGTACACCGGCCCGGCGTTCGTGGTGGCAGGCCTGCTCGTCTGGGGTTTCACCGGAGGCATATTGTCCGCACTGTTGGATCTGGGGGGCTGGGCACGCTCCTGGGACACCACCCGGGTGCGGGACCTGGACGAGGCGTGGTCCGCGGCCCGGGCCGGCCGGCGGGAGGTCGCAGGATCATGAGCGCGGGGGGCGGACGGGCCCGGCCGGGCGGCGGACCCCTCTCCGGGGACCGCCCGTGAGCTGGGTGGATCTCGTCGTCCTGCTGCTCGCCCTCATCGCGGGGATCTCCGGGTGGCGGCACGGGATGGCGGTCGCGCTGCTGTCCTTCGTCGGGGTGCTCGGCGGGGCGGTCATCGGCGTGCGGATCGCCCCCCTGCTGGCCGCCGGGGTCGAGAACCCGAGCACCCGCATCGTCGTCAGCATCGTCGTGGTCGTGCTGCTGGTCGCGCTCGGGGAGACCACGGGCGTGTTCTTCGGCCGTCGGATCCGCGACCGCATCACCGGGGAGCGCACGCTGCAGGTCGACTCCACGCTCGGGTCGGTCCTGCAGGCGATCACGGTCGTCATCGCGGCCTGGTTGGTGGCCCTGCCGCTGGCCTCGGCCAGCTTCCCCGGCCTCGCCGCCGGCGTCCGGGGTTCCGAGGTGCTGCGCGCCGTCGACTCGGTGATGCCCGCCGGCGCCAAGCAGCTGCCCGACGAGCTCCGCGAGCTGCTGAACAGCTCGGGCTTCCCCGACGTCCTCAGCCCCTTCGCCGAGACCCCGATCACGGAGGTCGGCGTCCCGAACGGTGCGCTGCTGGACAGCCCGGTGGTCGCCGAGGCCGCGGGGAGCGTGCTGAAGATCCGCGGGCGGGCCCCCTCGTGCGCGCGCCAGCTGGAGGGCACCGGGTTCGTGATCGGGCCCGAGCTGGTGCTCACCAACGCGCACGTGGTGGCGGGGACGTCCGAGACCGGCGTCGAGGTCATCGGCCGCCGGGGGCGGGTCGTGGAGCTGGAGGCCGAGGTCGTGCTCTACGACCCGAAGATCGACATAGCGGTGCTCAGGGTGCCGGACCTGGAGGCCGAGCCGCTGGTGTTCGAGGAGCAGCCGGCCGGGGTCGGTGACGACGCGGTCGTGCTCGGCTACCCGCTGGACGGGCCGTTCACGGCCACCGCGGGCAAGGTCCGCCAGCTGATCAACCTGAAGGGCCCCGACATCTACGACAGCGGCGAGGTCACCCGCGAGGTCTACACCCTTCGTGCGGTGGTCCGCTCCGGCAACTCGGGCGGCCCCATGATCGCGCCGAGCGGTCGCGTCACGGGCGTCGTGTTCGGAGCCGCACTGGACGACCCGGAGACCGGGTTCGTGCTCACCGTCGCCCAGGTGGCACCCGCGGTACGGGCGGCAGCCGGGCTCGACAGCGAGGTCGACACCGGGTCCTGCGCGGCGTGAGCCGCCTCAGACCTCGCGCGTGATCGTCTGGTCGCGACCCGGGCCCACCCCGATCGCGCTGACCGGGGCGCCGGTCAGCTCCTCGACGCGGTGCACGTAGTCACGCGCGGCGCGGGGCAGCTCGTCGAAGCCGCGGTACGGCGACAGGTCCTCGAACCAGCCGGGCAGCTCCTCGTACACGGGAACGGCGTGGTGCACGTCGGACTGCGTCATCGGCATGTCGTCCACCCGCCGGCCGTCGACCTCGTACGCCACGCAGACCGGCACCTTCTCCAGGCCGGACAGCACGTCGAGCTTGGTGAGGAAGAAGTCGGTGATGCCGTTGACCCGCGCCGCGTAGCGGCCGATCACCGCGTCGAACCACCCGCACCGCCGTGGGCGCCCGGTGGTGACGCCGACCTCGCCGCCGGCCTTGCGCAGGTGCTCGCCCATCGCGTCCAGCAGCTCGGTGGGGAACGGCCCGGAACCCACGCGGGTGGTGTAGGCCTTCAGGATCCCCACCACCCGGGTGATCGAGGTCGGCCCGATGCCCGATCCCACCGCGGCGCCTCCGGCCGTCGGGTTCGAGCTGGTCACGAAGGGATACGTGCCGTGGTCGACGTCGAGGAGCGTGCCCTGGGAGCCCTCCAGCAGGATCGTCTCGCCCGCCTCGAGGGCCCGGTTGAGCAGCAGGCGCGTGTCGGCGATCCGGTCGACGAAGCACCGGCCGTGGGCGAGCACGGTGTCGACGACCTCGTCGACGTCGAGCGCGCTGCGGTTGTAGACCTTGACGAACACCTGGTTCTTGAGCTCGAGTGCGGCCTCGACCTTCTGGTGGAGGATCTTCTCGTCGAGGACGTCGGCCACCCGCACCCCGACCCGGGCGACCTTGTCCTGGTACGCCGGCCCGATGCCACGACCGGTCGTCCCGATCTTGGCCCGGCCCAGGAAGCGCTCGGTGACCTTGTCCATCGCCACGTGGTACGGCATGATCAAGTGTGCGTCCGCGCTGATCAGGAGGTCGGTGGTGTCGACGCCGCGGGCCTCGAGCCCGGCCAGCTCCTCGAGCAGCACCCCCGGGTCCACGACCACACCGTTGCCGATCACGTTGCGGATGCCTGGTGTGAGGATCCCCGACGGGATCAGGTGCAGGGCGAAGTCCTGGCCGTCGGGCAGCACGACCGTGTGGCCCGCGTTGTTGCCGCCCTGGTAGCGCACGACCCACTGCACCTGGCCACCGAGCAGATCCGTGGCCTTGCCCTTGCCCTCATCGCCCCACTGGGCGCCGATCAGCACGATCGCCGGCATGTGACACTCCAGTCCTGACGCACGGGCGCGGGCGCCCGCGCGCTTCGCCGCGGCGGGAGGGTAACCGATCGGAGTGGGCTCGACCGATTCGAACATGGTGCTGCTGACCTGCTCGGACGTCGAGCCGCAGCAGCTCCGGAACCACGGTAGTCCGCGCGGCGCCGACCTGACCCTGGTGCCCACCGTCGCGCTCCCGGCCCGGCCCGGGCGCGACGTCCTGGATCCGGTGCTCACCGCCCACGCGCCGCGGCGGGTGCTCGTCTCCGGCACCGATGCCGACCTCGCGGCGGTACTGCTGCGGCTGCTGCGCACCGAGCGGCTGGACGTCGAGGTGGCGTACCTGCCGACCTCCCGCACCCCGGCCGCGGAGGTGTGGGGGCTGCCGTCCGGCCCGGCGGCCGCGACGCTCGCCCTCGGCGGCACAGTCACGCCGGTCCCGCTCGTCCGCGACGACGCGGGCGGGGTGCTCGTGGGCCGCGGCGAGGTGCGCGACGTGCGCGGCGAGTGCTACTGCGACGACGTGCTGGTGCTGCGGGGGACGGCCCGGCGCCTGGTCGTCGCGCCCGGGCCGGGCGGGATCTCCGTGCGTGCCGGGTGGGGTGGACGGCTCCCGGACGGGCGGCTGCGGGCGGTGCCCGCCGGGGCGCCGCGGGGCCGGGGCTCGGCGGTCGGGCGGGCGGTGCAGGTGGGCTGCGAGCCGGCCACGGTCGTGTGCGACGGGGTCGAGCACCCGCGGCCTGTGCCGCGCTGGAGCTGGTACCGCCACCCCGTCGACTGGCTCCTCGTCCGGCCCTGACCGGCACGCCGCCGGCCGCCCTGTCCACCGGCCGCCATGTCCGCCGGCGCAGGTCTGCGCCAGTGCCGGCGGCGGCGGGCCTGGTGATCGCCTGTTCGGGACGCGGAACCGCAGCCACCACGGTTCTGCGTCCGCGGCTGACGATCATGCTCTCGGTGACGAGCCATGATCAACGGAGCGGGACCGGTAGCCGCGCTGAGCCCGGTCCCGCGTCCCAGCTCGACGATCACGCCGGCCAGGCCGGTCGGCAGCGACGATCACGCCGGCCGGCACGCGACGATCACGCCGGCCGACACACGACGATCACCCCGGCCGGCACGCGGTGCTCGGAGCTCGGAGGTCGGTCAGTCCAGGCCGAGTGCCGCGGGTGCGGCGGGGTCGGAGTCGGCGAGGAAGGTGCGGCACCGGTCCGCCTCGTCGGTCTCGCCGATGGCCGCCGCGGCGCGTTGCAGCGCACCGAGCGCGCGGAGGAAGCCCTGGTTGGGCCGGTGCGCCCACGGGACCGGTCCGAAGCCCTTCCACCCGGAGCGGCGCAGCTGGTCCAGGCCCCGGTGGTAACCGGTGCGGGCGTAGGCGTACCCGGCGATCGTCGAGCCCTCCGCCAACGCCCGCTCGGCGAGCACCGCCCACGCGATGCTCGACGTCGGGCGCGCGGCGGCGACCTCGGCGGGCTCGGCCCCGCCGTCCAGCTCCGCGGCGGCGGGGTCGACGGGCAGGAGCGTGGGCTCGGGGCCGAGCAGGTTGCCGTGGAGGGTCATGGGCCCATCCTGCAACCCCCGGTCACGATGCCGGTCAGCAGGAGGTTCGGCGGCACGACGACGTCCGCGCCGACCCGGTTCGGCGGCCCCACTACTCTGCACCGCATGGTCGGGGACGGTGGGGACAACGCCGTCGAGATGACGTTGTCGAGGCTGCGCAGCCTCGACACCCGCCCACCGCCCGAGCCCGGCACGCCCCGCACGCTGGCCGACCTGTACCAGGACCACCGCATGCGCATGGTGCGCCTGGCGATCCTGCTGGTGGACGACCCCGGCACGGCCGAGGACGTGGTGCAGGAGGCGTTCACCGGGCTGCACCGGCACTGGTCCGGGCTGCGCGACGAGGCCGCCGCCGTCGGCTACCTGCGCACGGCAGTGGTCAACGGCTCGCGCTCCGTGCTGCGGCGCCGACGGACCGCGCGCGACTACGTCCCGCCGCACCAGGTCAACGCCCGCTCCGCGGAGTCCCTGGCCATGCTCTCCGCCGAGCACCAGGCAGTGGTCGACGCACTGTCGACCCTGCCGCCCCGGCAGCGTGAGGTGCTGGTCCTGCGGTACTACGGCGGTCTGTCGGAGTCGGAGATCTCCGACGCCACGGGCGTCAGCCGCGGCACCGTCAAGTCGACGGCCAGCCGGGCCCTGGACGCCGTCGCCCGCGTGATGGGTCCTGGGGCACGATGACGTCCGTGACCACCGACGACGAGTCGGAGCGTCGGCTCGCCGAGGCCCTGCGGGCGCGGGCGACGGGGGCCGGGCGCCCGAACGGCTCCTGGGCCGTGCCGCGCCCGGCGCGCGCCCGTTGGGTCCTCGACGACGACACCCGCACGGCCCTGTTGATCGCCCTGCTGGGCGGGGTGGTGCTCGGGACGGTCCTGGCGCTGCTGTCCCTGATGGTTCCCGGGTTCCTCCCCGCTCTCGGCTGAACCGCCCCGCCCGGTACCGTCGAGCCCCGTGACGGCTCTCGCGCTCGGCCCCGAGTGGCTCCAGCCCGACTCGATCATCGCGTGGCTCGGCCCCTGGGCTCTGGTCGGGCTGGCGCTGATCGTGTTCGCCGAGTGCGGACTGCTCATCGGCTTCTTCCTGCCCGGCGACTCGCTGCTGTTCACCGCGGGCCTCTTCGTCGCCAACGGATCGATCGACGCCCCGCTCTGGGCGGTGTGCCTGCTCCTCGTGACCGCCGCGTTCGTCGGCAACGTCTGCGGCTACTACATCGGCCGGGCCGCCGGACCGGCGGTCTTCGACAAGCCGAAGTCACGGCTGTTCAAACCCCAGCACGTCGTCCGGACGCAGGAGTTCTTCGACAAGTACGGCAACCGGGCCATCGTCCTCGGCCGCTTCGTGCCGATCGTGCGCACCTTCATCACGGTGATGGCCGGAGTGGGCCGGATGGACCCGAAGCGCTACCTGACCTACTCGCTGATCGGCGGGATCGTCTGGGCGGCCGGTGTGACACTCCTGGGCTTCTGGCTGGGCCAGTTCGCCGTCGTCCGCGAGAACATCGAGCTGATACTCATCGCCATCGTCGCGCTCTCGGTGCTGCCGATCGTCGTCGAGCTGCTGCGCGCCCGCCGCGGCGGGGCGCACGCCGCCTGACGCGCGGAGGGTGCCGGTTCGCGCCGTGACTGCATAGTGTGGTGTCCCGTGGCCACCCCGAGCGTCGCGCAGCAGCTCGCTGCGGTGCCGCTCGACGCCGCCGGACCGGTCGCGGTGTGGATCGTGGTCCTCTCCTTCGTGTTCCTCGAGTGCGCCTTCATCATCGGGCTGTTCCTGCCCGGTGACACCTTGCTGCTCGGCGCAGGCGTCGTGCTCGCGCAGGGCGGTCACGAGATGAGCGCCTGGACGTTGGGGCTGGTCGCCACGGCCGTCGCCGTCGCCGGGAACCAGACCGGCTACCTGATCGGTCGGTACGCCGGCACCCGCATGCTCGCCCGCAAGCAGGGCCGGATCCTCAACCGCGCCAACCTCGACCGGGCCGCGGGGTTCCTCGACCGATGGGGGTTCTGGGCGATCGTCGTGGCCCGGTGGATCCCGTGGGTCCGCACCCTCGCGCCGATGATCGCCGGCGCCGCCCGGATGGACAACCGCCGCTACATCGTCGCCAACGCGGTCGGGGCGGCCATCTGGGTACCGACGCTGATCATGCTCGGGTACTACGGGGCCGGTCTGCTGGACAGCCTGCCGTGGCTCAAGACCGCGACCGCCGTGGCCGCCATCGCGTTCTTCGTCGTGGGCACCGGGTACGGCCTGTTCCGCTACCGCCAGGAGATCCGACGCCCGGTCGACGAGGCCGCGCCGACGCCGCCGGCCGAACCGCAGCCCGAGACGGCCGAACGGAGCCTTCCCGACCCGCGCTGACCCGACGGCGCTACCCGGCCCGTTGCACGCGGGCGGCCGCCTCGAGCACCATCCACGCGGAGAGCTGCACCGAGAGATCGGCCTCCGGCACCCCCTTGCGCGGTTGCGGCGCGGGCCGGCGCCAGTCGGCGGAGAACACCGGGCCACCACCGATCTCGGCGCGCCCGTTCCACGCCGCCGCCGCGCCCGCCAGCACCAGCCGCGACGCCGGATCGGTCAGCTCGGGCCGGCGCAGTGCGGCGTCGGCGAGGTAGCGGGCGGTGATGCCGGCGAACAAGCCGCCGTCGCCGCCGCCCTGACCCGGCAGCACGCCGTCCGGCCCGACCAGGCGGTTGATCATGGCGTCGACGATCGCGACGGCGCGGTCGGCCCACCGCTGGTGACCGTCGCGCTCGGCGAGCTCGACGCAGGCGCCGAGGTAGACGCCCTGGCAGTAGGTGTAGATGAACCCCTCGACCGCCCGGACGGTGCCGTCGGACGCGAGCCGGACGCCGTCGCGCACGAGCCCGGAGTCCGGATCGACCAGCGCCTCGTCCATCCAGTCGGCGATGGCCGCGGCGAACGACACCTGCCCGTCCCGGGCGAGCAGGATCGCGGCCGGGCCGTTCGCGGGGGCGTTCTTGAAGTCGTCGTGGCGACGCCACCAGATCCCGCCGCCGCCGTGCTCGGTCCAGCCTTCGTGCAGCTGCTCGGTGATCGCACCCAGCGCGGAGGGGCCCGACCGGCGGGCGAGCGCGCCGGCGCGCTGCACCGCGAGGCCGAGCCAGGCGATGTCGTCGTAGTAGCGGTTGGTCCACGACCCGGCGTTGCGCCACCACATGCTGCGGCCCAGCGTCCTGATCGCGCGCGCCCGCTGCGGTCCCGGGGACCCGGAGCTGCGCATCCACCAAGCAGTCGAGCAGGTGGGCCTGCCACCAGTAGTGCCACGGGAAAGGGGCCGCGGGCGCGCGGCGCGGCCAGCGGACCCGGCCGATGCGCGTCGCGGGGACCACCCCGGCGAAGCGCCGCAGGTGCCGGCGCACGACCGCCCGTTCGGCGATTCCCGCCCGTTCCGACCAGTCGACCTCTGCGGCAGCCATCGGGTCAGTCTGCCCGATGGCCGAATCCGTGGGATACCTGTCATTGACGCCACGCTGCGTCGAGCGCCACGGTGGACGGGTGTCCGCACACCGGGTGCTCGTCCCGCTCTTCGACGGCCTGCAGCCGCTCGACGTCGTCGGTCCGCACGAGGTGCTGGCCGGGGCGTCCCGGCTGCTCGACCTCGTCGGCTCCGGTCCCGGGTACGCGGTGTCGCTCGTCGCGGCCGAGCCGGGGCCGGTGTCGTCCGACAGCGGGATGCGGCTGGTCGCGGACGGGCCGCTGCCCGAGTCCGGCGAGATCGGCACGCTCCTGGTGCCCGGCGGATCGGGCGCGCGGGCGATGCGGCCCGACGATCCGTACGTCGAGTGGCTGCGCCGGGCCGCGGCCCGTTCCGCGCGCGTCGTGTCGGTGTGCACCGGAGCGTTCCCGCTCGCCGCGGCCGGGCTGCTCGACGGCCTGTCCGCCGCCACCCACTGGCGCCACGCCCCGGCTCTCGCCACCGCCTACCCGGCCGTCGACGTCCAGGCCGACCCGCTCTACCTGCGGCAGGGCCGGATCTGGACCTCCGCCGGGGTCACCGCCGGGGTCGACCTCGCGCTCGCGCTCGTCGAAGCCGACCACGGGGTGGACGTCGCGCAGTGCATCGCGCGCGAGCTCGTGGTGTTCCTGCGCAGGCCGGGCGGGCAGAGCCAGTTCGCGGCCCCGGTCTGGTCCCCACCGGCCCGGCAGCCCTCGATCGCGGCCGCGCAGGACCTCATCCACGCCGACCCCGCCGCCGACCTGCGGGTGCCGGTGCTGGCGGCGCGGGTGCGGATGAGCGAGCGCCACTTCAGCCGGGAGTTCGCCCGCGCGCTCGGCTGCCCGCCGGGCGACTACGTCGAGCAGGTGCGGGTCGACGCGGCCCGCCGGCTGCTGGAGTCCGAGCCGGTCCTCGTGGGCGTGGCCGCCGCGCGGTCCGGGTTCGGCTCGGCCGAGACCATGCGACGGGCGTTCCTCCGCCGCCTGGGCGTGGCCCCCGACCGGTACCGGCGGCACTTCTCCGCCGTCGGATCCGGCTCTTCCTCGACCCCTGACCTCGACGACCCGACGACGACGAAAGGACGTGACCCGTGCAGGTCGCGATCGCCCTCTTCCCCCGCCTGACCGCGCTCGACGCGATCGGGCCCTACGACGTGCTGCAGCGCGTGCCGGACGTCGACGTCGTGTTCGTCGGCGAGCGGCGCGGCGAGGTCCGCACCGAGAACGGCTTCCTGGGCCTCACCGTCGACGCGGCGTTCGACGAGGTACCGACCCCGGACGTGGTCGTCGTCCCCGGCGGGATCGGCACGCGGGCCCTCATCGCGGGAGGCCCGCTCGTCGACTGGGTCCGCACGACCTACCCGGGCACCCGCTTCACGACGTCGGTGTGCACCGGTTCCCTGGTGCTCGCCGCGGCCGGGCTGCTCGACGGGCTCGCCGCCACCACGCACTGGGGCGCGTTCGAGCTCCTCGGCAGGCTCGGGGCGGAGCCGGTGAGCCGGCGGGTGGTCGAGCACCTGGACCGCCGTCTGATCACGGCGGCCGGGGTGTCGTCGGGGATCGACATGGCGATCCGGCTGGTGGAGCTGCTCGTCGACGACGTCGCGGCCCAGGCCGCACAGGTGTTCATCGAGTACGACCCGCAGCCGCCGTTCGACGCCGGGCACCCGAGCCGGGTGAGCACCGCGGTGATGGAGCGACTCGCGCAGTACCGGGAGTCGCGGTCCTGAGTCACCGACGCAACGGTCGCTGATCCGGCCGCTCATCCCGCCGCCGCGCCGGGTGACCGTCAGAAATGACGGAGGAGCTCGGGGAAGCTCCGCAGGTGCAGGACGCCGCGGTCGGTGGGGTCGATCTCGGCCTCCTCGAGCACCCAGGTGCTGGCGTTCGGGATGAACACGGCGCCCAGTCCGGCCTCTCGCGCCGGGAGGATGTCCGACCGCGGCGAGTTGCCGATCATCCAGGTCGACCCCGGGTCCAGGCCCTGGGACGCGATCAGCTCGTGATAGGTCGACGCCCGCTTCTCCGCGACGATGTGGATGCTGCGGAAGTGGGACGCGAGATCCGACGCGTCGATCTTGCGTTGCTGCTCGTCGGGCTGGCCCTTGGTGAGCAGCAGCATGTCGTGGCGCGTGCCGAGGTCGCCCAACGTCTCGGCGACGCCGGGAACCAGCTCCACCCGGTGGTCCACGAGGGCGGCGGCGAGCTCGGTGATCGCCCGGACCTCGGCGTCGGAGGTCGGGCGCCGGTTCAACCGCTCGAAGCAGTCGGCGAGGCTGCGCAGGAAGCTCGCGCTGCCGTAGCCGTGCACGACGACGTTCGCCCGCTCCACCTCGTCCAGCACCGCGCGGATCGCCGTGCGGTCGAGCGCGGGGTGGGCGAGCCAGTCGAGGTAGGCGTCCACGACCCGCTCGAACAGGACGTTGTTCTCCCACAGGGTGTCGTCGGCGTCGAAGACGAGGGTCTGCCGCTCGATGGGCACGACGGCGAGTCTAGGAAGCGGCGGCCGGCTCACGCACCCGAGATGGGCCCGGCTCCCGCGCCGGAAGTGTCGGGGCCTGCGCGTAGCTTCCGCCGGCATGGAGACCCCCGAGCACTTCACCCATCTGGTCGACCAGTACGACGCGTGGCAACGGGAGACCATCCGCCGGCACGGATGGGCCCTGCAGGCCGTCCTCGGCGACGAGGAGGGCCCACCGTTCGTCTACACGGTCGGGTTGTCGGGCTTCGACCATCCCGAGCTCATCCTGTTCGCCACGTCGCAGGCCACGGCGGCCACGGTGCTCAACGACCTCGGGGAGTGCGTGCGGGCCGGTCACTCGCTCGTCGCGGGCCGGCTCGTCCACCTGCGCAGTGGCCCCGTCCGGCTCCTCGAGTTCCCCGAGTCCGCGCAGTGGCTGCTGGCGGCGAACGAGCTGTACCGGCCGGTCGGCGGGCCTCCGGTGCCGGCCCTGCTCGTGGTGCCGGACGACGGGCTCGTCGACACGCCGGGGGAGGACCTGCCCTGCGCGTTCTGCCCCTGAGCCCTGCTCACCGGGCCCGCGACAGCTCCGCGTGGCGGCGGATCCACGCGTGCATCGCGATCCCGGCGGCCACGCCGGCGTTGATCGACCGCGTCGATCCGAACTGCGCGATCGAGACGGTCAGCCCGGCCGCCGCGCGGGCCTGCGCGGTCAGGCCGGGTCCCTCCTGGCCGAACAGCAACATGCACGCACGCGGCAGCTCCGCGCGCTCGAGCGGCTGCGCACCCGGCGTGTTGTCCACCGCGACCACCACGAGATCGTCACGGGCCGCGAACGCCACCAGGCCGGCCACGTCGTCGTGGTGGTGCACCTGCAGGTAGCGGTCGGTCACCATCGCGCCACGCCGGTTCCAGCGCCGCCGGCCCACGATGTGCACGCCCGCGGCGGCGAACGCATTGGCCGTGCGCACCACCGTGCCGATGTTGTGGTCGTGCCCGAAGTTCTCGATGGCCACGTGGAACGGGTGCGCCCTGGCGGCCAGATCCGCCGCCACCGCCTCCCGCCGCCAGTAGCGGTAGTCGTCCACCACGTTGCGCGCGTCACCGTGCTCGAGCAGCTCCGGGTCGAACCGGTCGTCCGACGGCCACGTCGCCCGGTCGCCCGGCCACGGCCCCACCCCGACCTGCCCCGGCCCCTGCCACTCGCTGGGCCCCATCGGGCCGGCTGGCGCCGCCCGGTCCTCGCTCATGCCGCCATGATGGACCGTGGCTGCCGGACGGGTCGTGCGCGGCGAAGACCTCGATCTCGGGATGAGTCGCGACGAGGTCGCGCAGCCGGTCCTGGTTGTGGAAGCGCAGCGTCCTGTCGGTGGTGACCACGGTCTGGAAGTAGCGCGACGCCGCGTGCGCACTCGCGCCGGGGCTGGTGGACCTCGCGGGGGTCGAAGTAGGCGTCGCCGGCGTCGACGACCCAGCCGTCGGCGGTGTTGAGGACGACGCCGCAGTGGCCCATCGTGTGCCCGGGCAGCGGGATGAAGAAGATGTCCTCGGGCAGCCCGACGAGCTCGCGGACGGCCTCGAACCCGAACCACGGCTGGCCCTGCCGGCCGCGAAGGGCTCGTCGAGCCCGGGTCCGCCGCCTCGACGGTGGGAGCTACCGAGAGCCGTGGGGCACGGCGGCGGCGGACTCGCCCGTCCTGGGGCTGGGCCAGGTGACCACCCGGCGGCAGGGCGAGGGTCACCGCCGTGTGGCCGCGGTGCGCCCCGGCCGCCGCGGCGTGGTACTCCTCCAGCCTCGCGGTGAACTGCGGGTCGCCGTAGACGGACCCGTCCACGGAGGTGCCCGGCCGTCCGTCGAGCACGGCCTGGATGTCCTCGCCGGAGAGGGTCTTGTGCGTCTCCAGCGCGTGGGCGACGGCCAGCACCGAGCTGCGGTTGTCGCGCAAGATCGCCTCGGCCCGGTCGAGCAGCTCGGCGAGCTGGTCCTCGATGCGGTCGGCGAGGGCCTGGCGCAGCACCTTCTCGGTGCTCTCGCCCTTGGGTGGTCCGCCACGGCCACCGCCGGGGCTGCCGACCTCGAGACGCCGGGCCGTCGAGTAGGACGACACCGTGGAGCCCATGCCCCAGTAGCCCTCCATGAACGACGCCACCGCGGTGGCGGACTCCAGGTCTCCGGAGACCCCCGACGACGAGTCGCCCTCGAAGAACATCCGCTCCCCGGCCAGCGAGGCGAGCGACACGAGGATGTCCGACTCGAACTCCGAGCGCCACCGCGTGAACTGGTCCTCCGGCGGGATGCTGGCGACCATCCCGAGGTAGTCGCTGCCCTTCTCGATGGTCGCGATGTCGATCTCCATGTGCCGCCGCGTGCGGTACGCGACGACGGCGTGACACGCCTCGTGCACCGCGACGGCGTGCCGCTCGCGCTCGATGTACTCGACGTCCTCCGGCGGGCCGAGATCCTTGAGCTGCTTGGCCCGCATCACGTCCTTCCACGTGATGATCTCCCGCCCGTCCCGGATCGCGATGATCAGCGCCTCGTTCACGAGGTCCTTGATCGTGGCACCGGTGGCGTACGGGGTGATCGTGGCGAGCTTGTCGATCTGCTCGGACTCGAGCTCGTGGGCGACCTTCGCGAAGTATCCCTGGTAGGTGCGCACCCGGCCGGCCTTGCTCGGGTAGCCGACCCGGTAGATGCGGTCGATGCGGCCCGGGCGCAGCAGCGCCTCGTCGAGGGCCTCGGGCATGTTCGTGGCCATCATGACCAGGATCCGGTACTTCGGCGGCGGCTTCGGCCGCATGCCGAGGATCCGCCGGCCGACCCGGTTGATGAGCCCGCGTGGCTTCTTCAGCCCCGACAGCTCGGTGAGCAGCGCCTGCAGCGTGCCCATCCCGCCGCCCCCGCCGGCCATCCCGCCCATCATGAAGCGGTTGCGGCCGGGGTCGGCGGGCTCCGCGGTCCCCGAGGACAGCGCCGAGCGGGTGAGCAGTGCGCGGGTGTCCTCGGAGAGGTAGGAGAAGCCGTGGCAGCCCGCGGCGTGGAACGCGGCCGGCGGTACGGGCAGGGCGTGCCCCATCCCGCGGCCGCCGCCGGGACCGGTCTGCGCCAGCGCACCGCGGTTGCCCAGCGCGTCCGCCTCGTCGAAGAAGACGATCACGCCGCCGTAGCGCAGGGCCAGCTTGCGCAGCTTCCGGAACACCAACTTGACCTTGATGATGCCGATGCCCATGAACATGTTCGTGAAGGCGCCCGGGTCGACGAAGACGTAGGGCCTGCCCGTCTCCCCGGCCACCGCCTCGGCCATCAGCGTCTTGCCGGTGCCGGGCGGACCCCACAGCAACAGCCCGGAGGGCACGTACCCGCCCTTGGCCTCGATCTCGTCCGGGTTCTCCAGGAAGACGATGTTCTCCTTGACCCGGTCCACGACGTGGTCCTGGCCCCACACGTCGGAGAACCGGGTGGTGATGTCGTCGGGGTAGTAGGTGTCCACGCCACCCCGGGTGAGCAGCCAGAACAGGCCGATGAACTGGAAGGCGATGAAGAAGAACGCGAACGCCAGCTGGGCCATGTAGGGCAGCGCGGAGAACAGCAGCGCGGGCGCCTGGAACAGCGCCAGCACCGGGCTGGTGTCCAGGATCTGCGCGGCGACCAGCGCGAACAGCACGACGAACGCGGTGATCTTCAGCAGCCGGGCCAGCCGGAACCGGGTCCAGTCCGAGAGCCGCCTGCGCAGCGCGCGCTCGGTGCCACCGAACACTCGCTGCGACCAGAACCGGTGGTAGCCCGCCGACCGCTCGCTGATGAAGAAGTGCACTTGGCGCAGCAGCTCGGCACCGGCCAGCCAGAGCAACCACTGGGACTCCACGGCCTGGATCCGCGCGGCGTCGACGAACGGCAGGAGCGGGTTGTCGGCCATCGACGCCCACACCAGGATCAGCCAGGCGATGCTGAACAGCAGCAGCAGCCGGATGCGGTCCCACAGCGCCATCGGCTTGCGGGTGGCGCGCGGCGGCGCGTGCGGCGGCTCGTCGGGCGGCGTGAGCCCCTCGGGCTGGTGCGGAGGGGCGGCCGGCGCGGTCATGTGGTCTCCCGGACGGTGAACGAGGAGACCACGTTCTCGATCTCCTGCTGGCGCTGCTCATAGCACTCTGCGGAGCAGCGGACGTAGAACATGTAGATCTTGCTCGCGTCGTCGTTGACGTACACGGTCTGGTCGAAGACCTGGGCCGGGCCGCCCTGGATGCGGTACTTGTAGATCGAGTGCACGCCGCGCAGCCCGTCGCCCGGCGTGAGGACCTCGTCGTCGAGGAGCCCGAACCCGCTGAACGGCGACGACTCGTCGGCCGCGTCCTCCTGGCGGGCCGACATCGAGACCGGACGGAACAGGTCGCGCATCAGGTCGAGCGAGATCTGGCCGCGGGACGCCGGCGGCACGTCGCGGACCCCGACGAACACGGCGGGCGCGGGGCTGTGCGGTCCGAGCAGGTGCGCGGCCGACGGCGCGGCGTCGGCGTCGTAGCCCTCGAGCCAGAAGCCCCGCTGGCTCTCGTCCATCGACGGGTCCAGTCCCACGGCCTCGTCGAGCGCCCGGGGGTCGATCGGCCGCCAGGACTGCGGGATCTTGAGGTAGGTGCGGTCCGCGGAGTTGGTGACGTAGGTGTACTCCGGCGCGCCGCACCCGGCCAGGACCACCAGGCAGAGGGCCGAGATCCAGCACACCGCCGCGCGTCGTACCCGACCGGTCCCGACTGCCATCCGACCTCCCGTCGTGACCTCGTCGTGACACCCGAGTATGCGGCACGGCGTCGCCGGGCGGATGGGCCGAATCGGTTGCGAGCAGGTTTCCGAACGGTCCCCCGGCGCCCGACGACCGCCCGGCGCGATCTTGAACGGGGCCGCGGGCGGTCGGCTCACCCGTGCGGTAGAGACGCGTCGGCGAGCGGCAGGTTGCTCGCTCCTGAGTACCGGAACGGTCACAGGCTGAGCCCGTTACAGGGCATGCGGTCCAATCGATGTGGCGAACGGACTAACCTTCAACCATTCGTCGCGTCGTCCGCTACTCCCGGCCCACTGCCCTCTCAGTTTGGCAACCCACCCTGGATTGGATCTCCTACCGTCCCCGGCCATGGACCAGCGACAGCTGCGCACACTGTGGCTGAGCGTCTTCGCGGCGATCGTGACGGCGCCCGCACTCGTGTGGATCGCGACGGCTCCCATGGAGCCCATGTGGAGCCACCTCTCGGTGGTGACCGGGCTGCTCGCGCTGTCCTCGCTCGTGTGCGCGGCGGTGCTGCCGTCGCGGATCCGTTCGCTCAACCGCGCCTTCGGGATCGAGGGCGTGATCGAGGTGCACCGCTTCCTCGGTGTCGTGACGAGCGTGCTCGTGCTGGCCCACCTCGCCTGCGTCGTCGCCGCCGACCCGGCCAACGTCGCGCTGCTGGACGTGGTCGTCGCCGACCGGGCGCCGCGGGCTGCGGTCGGGGCCACGGCCGCGCTCGTCGCCCTCGTCGTGCTGGCGGTGCTCCGCCGGCGGGCGAGCCTGACCTACGAGCTCTGGCGGTGGACGCACCTGGGGCTCGCGATCGCGGTGCTGGTGCTCTCGGCGCTCCACGTGCTCTGGCTCGACCAGCTCGTGCTCGACCCGATCATGGGCCCGCTGTTGACGCTGCTCGTCGCGATCGTGCTCGTGGTCTTCGGCTACCGCTGGGCGTGGCGGACGCTGTACGACCCGTCCACCGAGTTCGTCGTCCGTGACGTTCGCCGGGAGAACCCCACGGTGAGCACCCTCGTGCTCGAACCGCGTCGCCGGCGCTACGAGGCGTCCAACTGCTGGGCCTTCGCGCCGGGACAGTTCGCGTGGATCCGGCTGGACCGCTCCGTGATGGCGCAGGAGCACCCCTTCACGATCGCGTCCAGCGCGCACACGGACACCACGGAGTTCACGATCCGCCACGCGGGCGACTTCACGCGCACCATCCGACGGCTGCCGCCGGGGAGCCCGGTGTGGGTGGACGGGCCGCACGGCGCCTTCACCAACGACCGCGGCGAGTGCGCGGGGTTCGTCATGATCGCCGGCGGGGTGGGCGTGACACCGATGATGAGCATGCTCCGCACCGCCGCCGACCGCGGCGACCGGCGCCCCTACCGCCTCGCGGTGCTGGCGGGCTCTCCGGAGGACCTGCTCTTCCGGGACGAGCTCGCCGACCTGCGCCGCTACCTCGACCTCGACGTCACGGAGGTGCTCCGCCGCCCCCACCAGGGCTGGTTCGGCCACACCGGGGAGATCGACACCGGGTTGATGTCGGTGGTGCTCGCCGGCATCGACGAGACCGCGGACCTCGACTACTTCATCTGTGGGCCGCCCGGCCTGGTCACCGACGCCATGGGCGTGCTCGACGCCCTGGCCGTGGCCCCGGCGCGGGTCCACACCGAGCAGTTCGACTTCGTGTGATCCAGCAGTAAACGCGCAGCAGCACCCAGCAACAACAGACAGACAGACAGAAAGGCCTCCATGCTCCGCCGAATTCCCCGGTTCCTCCGGAACGCCGTGCTCGTCGTGGTGGTGCTCGCCGTCTCCGCGTCGGTCTACCAGTCCTGGTCGGCGGGCGCGCCCGGCGCCGGCGGCTGGACCCAGACCGAGTTCGGCCCGCTCGGCCCGGCCGACCGCGACCTGCTGGTCAAGGTCCGGCTCGCGGGGCTCTGGGAGGGACCGACCGGGCAGCAGGCCCAGCAGCAGGCGAGCAGCCCGGAGGTCAAGGAGGTCGGGGGCAACATCTCCCGGGAGCACGCGCAGCTCGACGAGGAGGTGCGCAAGGTCGCCAACCAGCTCGGCGTCCTGCTGCCGAGCAGCCCCAACGCGCAGCAGGTGGCGTGGATGAACGAGATCTCCGCGCAGACCGGCTCCGACTACGACCGGGCCTTCGTCCAGATCACGCGTCAGGCGCACGGCACGGTGCTACCGGTCATCTCCGAGGTCCGGTCCAGCACCCGCAACGACCTCGTGCGGCAGTTCGCCGGGGTCGCCGACGAGTTCGTCACCCGCCACCACGAGTACCTCGAGAGCACCGGCCTGGTCGACTACGCCGCACTCCCCCAGCCGAAGTCTCCCGGCCTGCTCTCCGGCGCCACGAGTCCACAGGACCTGATCGTGCCCGTCCTGGTGTTCGTGGCGGCGGTCCTCGCGGCGATCGGCCTGGTCGCCGGTCTGCGCAACCGCGGATCCGCCCGTCCCGGCCGCGTAACCGTTCCGCCGCGGACGGCCGCAGCGTCCATGGTCGCCCCGATGGCGGCCCTCAACGCGGTCGCCGCGATCCCCGGCCCCCGGACCTACACCGAGTCCCCCGACAGCCGGTGGTCCGTGACCGACTCGGGTCCGCACCGGACCGCGATGGGCCCGGGACCGTACGGGCCCGGGCCGGCCACCGGGACCTTCGGCTCCCCGGCCGACAGCGGGCCGTACCGCACGGTGTCGGGATCCGGCTACTACCCCACCGTGAACGACTCGGGGCCGCACCGGGGCGTCTACGACTCGGGGCCCCACCGCAGCGTCCACGACTCCGGGCCGTACCCGGGCGTCTACGACTCCGGACCGCACCGGCCCGTCACCGACTCGGGTTCCTACCGCAACCCCACCGACTCGGGTTCGTACCGCAACCCCACTGACTCGGGTTCCTACCGCAACCCCACCGACTCCGGATCCCATCGGGCCTCTGCCCGATCCAACCCCCGACATTCCGTCCGGCGATAGCAACGCTCCCCGCGACCACGCCGGACAAGGGACGGGCCAGCCGGTCCGCCGCCGCTCCCCAACCCCGAATGGAGCACCATGTCACTGTCCACCTCCGCACGGCGCCGAAGGGCAGGCCGGACGCTCGCGATCTCCGCAGCGGCCGTCGTCGTCTGCCTCGGCCCCACCGCGTGCGACTTCGCGCAGGCCGGTCTGCCGGGTGGCAGCACCGGCGGCCACAGCGGCCACGACGGTTACGGGGCTCCGCCCGAGACCACCCGCCCCGTCGTCGTGCCGGTCGGCGACACGGACGAAGCCGATCCGACGACCACGGACGAGAAGCCGTCGGGGACCGCGTCGGCGGCGCCCGCCACCGACGGCGCCGGCGAGGCGCCGGGCAACGAGGACCCGGACGCCACGGCCACCGACGACGCCGGCGCGACGGCCACCGATGACCCGGACGCCACCGCCACCGACGACGCCGGCGCGACGGCGACCGAGGAGCCGGCGGCGACCACGTCGGCGGCCGCGGCGCCGGAGAACAACGGGCTCGACGTGCTGGGCACCGACTGCTCGAACAGCAACCTCCCCCCGCACACCGGGTTCCAGGTGTCGCCCGCCTGCGTGCAGAGCTCGCACGGCGAGGTCGCGGCGGAGGACCAGCTGCCGTCACTGCTGATCACCAGCGCGCCCGCTACGGTCGGCGTGGGAGAGACGTTCACCCTCGAGGTGAGCACGCGCAACCTGGTCCGCGACCGGTTCCTCGGTGCCGCGGTGGGTGGCTACTACCTGGAGAGCTCGTTCCTCAACGGCGAGGGGCTGCAGCGCGGTCACTTCCACACCGCGTGCCGCGTCCTGCCGTCGACAGACGAGGCGCCCGACTCCTCGGGAGCGCCCGCGTTCTTCCTGGCGACCCAGGACAACGGCGGGAGCGCAGAGCCCGACACCGTGACGATCGAGGTCCCGGACACCGCCACGGCCACGGCCGGCACCCTCCAGTGCACGTCGTGGGCCGGTGACGGCTCCCACCGGACGCCGATGATGACGCGGGCGAACCAGACGCCGGCGATCGACTCGGTGCGGATCACCGTCCAGTAGGGGATCGCGGAGCGGGGTGGGCAGGCCGGGATCCCCCGGCCTGCCCACCGCTACGAGAACCTCAGGTGAGGCCGAGATCGACCAGCCCGAGCAGGGCCCGGTACGGCACGCCCTCGGCCTCGACGGCTTCCCGGGCTCCGGTGTCGCGGTCGACGACCGTGACGACCCCGACGACCGTCGCCCCGGCCTCGCGCGCCGACCGGACCGCGGCGAGCACCGACGAACCGGTGGTCGAGGTGTCCTCGACCACGAGGACGCGGCGCCCGGCGATGTCGGGTCCCTCGATGAGCCGCTGCATGCCGTGCTCCTTGACCCCCTTGCGCACGACGAACGCATCGACGGGCGGGGTGTCGGGTGCCGCCGCCCGCTCGGCGTCCGCAGCGTGCAGCACCGCGGTGGCGACGGGGTCGGCACCGAGCGTGAGACCGCCGACGGCGGCGTACTCCCAGTCGGCCGTGAGCACCCGGAGGAGCCGGCCCACCAGCGGCGCTGCCCGGTGCTCGAGCGTGACGCGGCGCAGGTCGACGTAGTAGTCGGCCTCGGCGCCCGAGGACAGCGTGACCCGCTCGCGCACGACGGCGAGCTCCCGGACGAGCGCGGCGAGCTGCTCGCGCTCCGCGTCCGGTCCGGTGGCGGGCCCGCCGGTCATGTCCGGCCCCTCCCCGCCGCGGCCACGAGCCGGCGCACGAGGGGTCGGGGCAGCATGTCGACCACCGCGACGATGGCCTTGTACTGCGGGCTGGGCACCGACACGACCTTGCCCTTGGCCAGATCGCTCAGGGCGTCGTCGACCACCCGGTCGGCGGTGAGCCACATCGGCCCGGTGCGCGCGCCGACCTCGATGCCGGCGCGGTCGTGGAACTCGGTGCGGACGTAGCCCGGGCACAGCGCGAGAGCCCGCACGCCGGTGCCCACGAGCGAGGCGGCCACCCCCTCCGTGAAGGACGTGACCCACGCCTTGTCCGCGGCGTAGGTGGAGCCCCGGCCGGCGACGAAGCCGGCCACGCTCGACACGTTGACCACGGCCCCGCGCCTCCGGTCGATCATGCCGGGCAGCGCGGCGCGGGTCAGCTGGAGCACGGACGTGACGTTGACGTCGAGCTGGCGCTGCAGAGCCGCCGCGTCGATCTCGACGAACTCGCCGGCCAGCGCGAAGCCGGCGTTGTTGACCAGCAGGTCGACTGCGGTGGTGCGGGGGTCGGCCAGCCGGGCCGCCACCCGCTCGCGCCCCTCGGCGAGGGACAGGTCGGCCGGCAGCACCTCGACGTCGACGCCCGCGGTCCGGTGCTGGCTGGCGGCGGCCTCCAGGCGCTCCCGGTCGCGGGCGACGAGCACGAGATCGCGGCCGTCGCGGGCGAGCCGCGCGGCGAAGGCGGCGCCGATGCCGGCGGTGGCTCCGGTGATCAGGGCGGTGGGCACGGGCGCGACCTTCCTCCGGTCATCGGGTCAGTGACCCAGGCTCGGGTTCGCACCCTGCCCCTGCTCCAGAGAGGTCCCCACCTCGGCGAGGTCGGCGAGCAGGTCCTGCAGTCGCTCCGGCGTCGCATCGAGCGGCGCGGTCGCCAGCACCCAGGAGTCCTCGAACCACACCAGGTCGACGTCACTGCCGACGGCGTCGGTGGCCCCGGCCAGCCGCGGCGTCAGCAGCGGCCACACCGCGCCGGCGTTCGACGCGAACGCGTGGCGCTCCCCCACCCTCTCCTCCAGCAGGTCGAGACTCGCGTCGCCGGACATCATCTGGGGCGGCATCTTGGCGTCCGGCAGCCACAGCTCGACGGCCGCCGGCAGGTGGCCCTGCACCTGCACCGCGACCAGCACCGCGCTCGGCGTGCCGCCCTGCTCGTGGTCGAACACGTATCCGTGCCGCGACCCGTGCGGCGTGGGGACGTCGCCGCTGATCAGGTTCCGGGCCACCCCCGGCCCGCCGTACCGGATGGGCCCGTAGCGCCAGCGGCTGGGCAGCACGGGATCGGAGTCCAGGTACTCCCAGCCGCGCATCTCGGCCCACCGCCTGCGGTCCCGGCCCTGGCCACGCCGCCAGCGCCTGCGGCTCGTCGTCGGGCCACCGGCCCCACGTCGACGGTCGACGAGCAGCAGCGCCGCGCCGAGCACCAGCGCGATCGCGGCGATGACGAAGAACACCGTCGAGCCCACGGCGCGGAGCGTAGACCCGGCGCATCCCGAGGTGCGGGATCGCCACGACCGGGGCAGCGGTCGCGGGGAACCCGCCCCGGGCGCGCTGCAGGAGGTGACCTCAGTGGGCCGTGACCTCAGTAGGCGGTGACCGGGAGCCCGCGACCGACGATCAAGCCGCCGGTGCCGCCACCGGCCGCCGAGTCGAGGTCCACGCGCACGGTGTCGCCCTCCCGGACGTCGCCCGCCAGCAGCTCCTTGGCCAGCTGGTCGCCGATCGCCGACTGCACCAGCCGCCGCAGCGGCCGTGCCCCGTAGACCGGGTCGAAACCGTTCATCGCCAGCCACTCGCGCGCCGCGTCGGAGACCTCGAGAGTCAGGCGGCGCTTCAGGAGCCGGGTGCGGAGCACGTCGAGCTGGATGTCGACGATGTGCGTGAGCTCCTCGGTGGACAGCGCGTGGAACACGACGACGTCGTCGAGCCGGTTGAGGAACTCGGGCTTGAAGTGCCGCTGCACGATCGCCATCACGGCGTCGCGGCGGCCGCGGTCGTCCAGGGACGGGTCGGCGATCGCCTGCGAGCCCAGGTTCGAGGTGAGCACCAGGATGGTGTTGCGGAAGTCGACCGTGCGGCCCTGGCCGTCGGTCAGCCGACCGTCGTCGAGCACCTGCAGCAACGTGTCGAACACGTCCGGGTGGGCCTTCTCGACCTCGTCGAACAGCACCACCGTGTAGGGGCGGCGCCGCACCGCCTCGGTGAGCTGCCCGCCCTGGTCGTAGCCGACGTATCCGGGCGGGGCGCCGACGAGCCGGGCGACGCTGTGCTTCTCGGAGTACTCGCTCATGTCGATGCGGACCATGGCCCGCTCGTCGTCGAAGAGGAACGCGGCCAGCGCCTTCGCGAGCTCGGTCTTGCCGACACCGGTGGGGCCGAGGAAGAGGAACGACCCGGTCGGCCGGTTCTCGTCGGCGATGCCGGCCCGGGCCCGGCGGACGGCGTCGGCGACCGCCCGCACCGCCTCGGCCTGCCCGACCACGCGCCGGCCCAGCTCGTCCTCCATGCGGAGCAGCTTGGCCGTCTCACCCTCGAGCATCCGGCCGGCGGGGATTCCGGTCCACGCGGAGACGACGTCGGCGACGTCGTCGGGGCCGACCTCCTCCTTGAGCATCAGGTCGGCGTCCGGCGCGGTGACGGCCGTGGCCTCGGTGAGGCGCTTCTCCAGCGTCGGGATGCGCCCGTAGCGCAGCTCGGCCGCGCGACCGAGGTCACCGTCGCGCTCGGCGCGCTCTGACTCCCCCCGCAGTGTCTCGAGCTCCTCCTTCAGCTCGCGGACCCCCTCGATCGCCCCGCGCTCGTTCTGCCAGCGCGCGGTGAGCGCGGACAGCTCCTCGCGCCGCTCGGCCAGCTCGGCGCGCAGGGCGGCCAGCCGGTCGACGGACGCGGCGTCGGACTCCTTCTCCAGCGCCATCTCCTCGATCTCGAGCCGCCGAACGGCGCGCTCGACGGTGTCGATCTCGACGGGCCGCGAGTCGATCTCCATCCGCAGCCGGGACGCCGCCTCGTCGACGAGGTCGATCGCCTTGTCCGGGAGGAACCGCGCGGTGATGTAGCGGTCGGACAACGCGGCCGCCGCGACGAGCGCCGCATCGGTGATGCGCACGCCGTGGTGCACCTCGTAGCGCTCCTTGAGCCCGCGCAGGATCCCGATGGTGTCCTCCACCGACGGCTCCCCCACGTAGACCTGCTGGAAGCGGCGCTCCAGGGCGGGGTCCTTCTCGATGCGCTGGCGGTACTCGTCGAGCGTGGTCGCACCGACCAGGCGCAGCTCGCCGCGCGCGAGCATCGGCTTGATCATGTTGCCGGCGTCCATCGCGCCCTCGGCGTTGCCCGCCCCGACGATCGTGTGCAGCTCGTCGATGAACGTGATGATCTGGCCGGCCGAGTCGGTGATCTCCTTGAGGACGGCCTTGAGCCGCTCCTCGAACTCGCCGCGGTACTTCGCTCCGGCCACCATCGACCCCAGGTCGAGGGACACGACGCGCTTGTCGCGCAGCGACTCGGGGACGTCGCCCGGCGACGATCCGCTGGGCCAGGCCCTCGACGATCGCGGTCTTGCCGACGCCGGGCTCACCGATCAGCACGGGGTTGTTCTTGGTGCGGCGCGAGAGCACCTGCACGACGCGACGGATCTCGGTGTCGCGGCCGATCACGGGATCGAGCTCGCCTTGGCGCGCCCGCTCGGTGAGATCGACGCCGTACTTCTCGAGGGCCTGGTAGGTGCCCTCGGGATCCGGACTGGTGACCCGGGAGCTGCCGCGCACCTTCGCGAAGGCCTCGCGCAGCGCGTCGGGGGTGGCGCCGTGGCGGCGCAGCAGATCGGCGACCTGGCTGCGCGCGGTGGCCAGCCCGACCAGGAGGTGTTCGGTGGAGACGTACTCGTCGCCCATCTCGGTGGCGAGCTGCTGGGCCGCGGTGATCGCGCGACAGCGCGTCGCGCGAGAGCTGCGGGGCGCCCACCGTGGAGCCGGACGCCGAGGGCAACCGGTTGCCGAGCTGGGTGAGCTCGGCGCGCACGGCGGCGGCGTCCGCCCCGACCGCGGCCAGCAGCGGGGCGGCGATCCCGTCGCCCTGGGCGAGCAGCGCGCCCAGCAGGTGCGTCGGCCCGACGTCGGGGTTGCCGGCGAGCGAGGCGGCCTGTACCGCGGCCGAGATGGCCTGCTGCGTCTTGGTGGTCGGGTTGAAGGAATCCATCCCTCGTGTCCTCCTGCGGTGGTCCCGGGCCCTCCGTCGTGCCCGTCGAGCTGACTAACGTGAGGAAAGTTGAGTATGTTCCGCTCAAGTCTGCGAGAACAGCGAGCCTGGCTCAGCCGGATCGCGGCTCGGGCCGCCAGACCACCAGCGCCTGCCGGCGGTCCACGGGGACCAGGTCGCGACGGTAGGACGCGTGCACGCTCGCGGCCGTCCGGTCGGCGGCGCCGTGGGCGGCGTGCAGCTCACGGGCCAGCTCGTCGAGCCGGCCCCGCAGCTCGTCGACCAGCTGTTCCAGCTCGATGATCCGCTTGATCCCCGCCAGGTTCACGCCCTCCTCCTGGGAGAGCCGCTGCACCTCCCGGAGCAGCGCGATGTCGCGCGCCGAGTAGCGCCGCCCGCCGCCGGCCGACCGGCCGGGGCTCACGAGCCCCAGCCGGTCGTAGCTGCGCAGGGTCTGGGCGTGCAGGCCGGCGAGCTCCGCCGCCACCGAGATGACGTACACGGGGCTGTCCGGGGTGGCTCCCGCGGGCAGCGCCGAACCTGTCATCGTGAACCGCCGAGCAGGTCGGCGCGCGGGTCGAACGACTTGGTGGCGTCCGCGTAGCTCTGCAGCGCGGTGACCGCTTCGTCGTCCAGCGATCCCGGCACCGCCACCTCGACGGTGACCAGCAGGTCGCCCGTGTGCGCCTTGCGCGCCACCCCGCGTCCGCGCACCCGGAAGGTGCGCCCGCTGGTGGTGCCCGCGGGGATCTTCAGCGACACCGTGGAGTCGAGGGTGGGCACGGTCAGCGTGGTGCCGAGCGCCAGCTCGGGGTAGGTGACCGGCACCGTCAGGGTGAGGTCGTCGCTGTTGCGCTCCGACCGACCGAACAGGCGGTGCGGGGTGACGTGCACCCGCAGGAACAGGTCGCCGGCCGGGGCTCCGCCACGGCCTGGCTCACCCTTGCCCTTGATCCGCACCTGCTGCCCGTCGGCCACCCCGGCCGGGACGCGGACGGTGAGCGAGCGGGTGCGGGTGCTCACACCGTCGCCGCCGCAGTCCGGGCACGGGTCGTCGATGATCCGGCCCGTGCCCCGGCAGTCGCGGCACGGCTCGGAGAACGCGAACGCGCCCTGGCTGCGGCTGACCAGACCGACCCCGTCGCACGTCGGACAGGTCCGCGGCATGCTGCCCGGCCGGGAGCCGGTGCCCCCGCAGCGCTCGCAGCGGCCCGGCGACGACAGCCGCAGCGCCACCTCCGCGCCGCGCACCGCGTCGGCGAAGTCCAGCCGGACATCGGACTCCACGTCGCTGCCCCGCTGGGCGCGGCTGGCCGTGGACGGCCCGGCTCCACCCCCGCCGCGGTTGGCGAAGATGCCGCCGAGGATGTCGCCCAGCCCACCCGCACCGGCACCCGCGCCGGGAGCCCCGGCGCCGGAGCGAGCGAACAGGTCGTTCAGGTCGAACCCCTGCCCGTCGAAGCCCGATCCGGCGGTGCCGAAGCCGCCGGGGCCGAAGCCCCCGCCGGGTCCGCCCAGACCGCCGCCGGCGAACAGCGCCCGCGTCTCGTCGTACTCGCGGCGCTTCGTGTCGTCGGACAGCACCCCGTAGGCCTCGGACACCGACTTGAACCGGGCCTCGGCCGTGGCGTCACCCGGGTTGGCGTCCGGGTGCAGCTCGCGGGCGAGCTTCCGGTACGCCTTCTTGATCTCGTCCGCCGACGCGCCCGAGGTGACGCCCAGCTCGCGGTAGAAGTCCTTCTCGATCCAGTCGCGCTGGGTCACTCCGCCTCCTCGCGTCTCTGCTCAGGGCCTCTCGGCCGGGTCGGGAAGCGGACCGGCGGATCCGGGGTCCGCGGCTGCGCCGTCGTCGGGGAGGTCGGTGACCGTGACCATGGCGGGCCGCAGCACCCGATCGGCGATGCGGTAGCCGGGGCGCAGCACCGCGGCGACCACGGTGACGGTGGGCCCGCCGATCTCGCTCATCTCGTGCTGCACGGCCTCGTGCACGGCCGGGTCGAACGGCTCACCGGCCAACCCGAACCGCTCGAGGCCGAGCTTCTGCACCACGGCCACCAGCTTGTCGGCGACGGCCTTGAACGGTCCCGTGAGGTCGCCGTGCGCCTCGGCCCGGTCCATGTCGTCGAGCACGGTAACCAGCTCGGAGACGAACTGCAGACGCGCACCGACGAGCACCGCCTCGCGATCGCGATCGACGCGGCGCCGGTAGTTGGCGTACTCCGCGGTGACGCGCTGCAGGTCGGCGGTGCGCTCGGCCACCTGGGCGGCGAGTTCCGCGGCCGCGACGTCCCCGAGGCCGATGTCGGCCTCCGGGAGGTCCGCGGAGGCCACCCCGGCCGGCTCACCGGCCGGGGTGCGCACCTCGCCGGTCACCGGGTCGATCCGGCGCCGGTCCCGGACCACGACCCGCTCGCCGTCGGCGCCGTTCTCGGCGCGTTCGTCGCGGGGCTCGCTCACGAGTCCTCCTCGCTGACGCTCGTCGGCCGCGTTCGCGGCGCTGCTGCGTCTGATGGTGAGCTCGCAAGCTCGCTCACGTCCGGTCCTTCTTCTCCTCGTCGACGATCTCGGCGTCCACCACGTCGTCGTCGGCGTCGCCCTGGGCCTGCTGGCCGGGGCCGGCGTCCGTGCCGGGCGCGGCACCCTCGGCACCGGGCTGCTGGTACAGCGCCGAGCCCATCCTCTGCGACTCGGTGGCCAGCTTCTCCATCGTCGACCTGATCGCCGCGGTGTCGGTGCCCTTGAGCGCCTCCTGCACCTCGCCGAGGGCGGCGTTCACGCCGTCCTTGACGTCGGACGGCAGCTTCTCGTCGTTCTCCTTGACGAACTTGTCGGTCTGGTAGACCAGCGACTCGGCCTGGTTGCGGACCTCGGCCTCCTCGCGGCGCCGCTTGTCCTCCTCGGCGTGCTGCTCGGCCTCGCGCATCATCCGGTCGATCTCGTCCTTGCCGAGGGCGGATCCGCCGGTGATGGTCATGGCCTGGCTCTTGCCGGTGCCCATGTCCTTCGCCGAGACGTTGACGATGCCATTGGCGTCGATGTCGAAGGAGACCTCGATCTGCGGCACTCCGCGCGGGGCGGGCGGCAGACCGGTCAGCTCGAACATGCCGAGCTTCTTGTTGTAGGCCGCGATCTCCCGCTCACCCTGGAACACCTGGATCTGCACCGACGGCTGGTTGTCGTCGGCCGTGGTGAAGATCTCCGACCGCTTGGTCGGGATCGTGGTGTTCCGCTCGATGAGGCGGGTCATCACACCGCCCTTGGTCTCGATGCCCAGCGACAGCGGGGTCACGTCGAGCAGCAGGACGTCCTTGACCTCACCGCGCAGCACACCGGCCTGCAGCGCGGCGCCGACGGCGACGACCTCGTCCGGGTTGACGCCCTTGTTCGGCTCCTTGCCGCCGGTGAGCTCCTTGACCAGCGCGGTGACCGCCGGCATCCGGGTGGAGCCGCCCACCAGCACCACGTGGTCGATCTGGGCGACGGAGATGCCGGCGTCCTTGATCACCTGGTTGAACGGCGCACGGGTGCGGTCGAGCAGGTCGGAGGTGATCCGCTGGAACTCGGCGCGGGACAGCGTCTCGTCCAGGAACAGCGGGTTCTTGTCCGCGTCGACCGTGATGTAGGGCAGGTTGATCGTGGCCGTGTTCTGGCTGGACAGCTCGATCTTGGCCTTCTCGGCTGCCTCGCGGAGCCGCTGCATGGCCATCTTGTCCTTGGTCAGGTCGATGCCCTGGGCCGACTTGAACTTGTCGACGAGCCAGTTGATGATCCGCTCGTCCCAGTCGTCACCACCGAGGTGGTTGTCGCCGTTGGTGGCCTTGACCTCGACCACGCCCTCGCCGATCTCGAGCAGGGACACGTCGAAGGTGCCACCACCGAGGTCGAAGACCAGGATGGTCTGCTCCTTCTGACCCTTGTCCAGCCCGTAGGCCAGCGCCGCGGCGGTGGGCTCGTTGACGATGCGCAGGACGTTGAGGCCCGCGATCTGACCGGCCTCCTTGGTGGCCTGGCGCTGCGCGTCCTCGAAGTACGCCGGGACGGTGATCACGGCGTCGGTGATGTCCTCGCCCAGGTAGGACTCGGCGTCCCGCTTGAGCTTCTGCAGCACCCGGGCGCTGATCTCCTGCGCCGAGTACTTCTTGCCGTCGATGTCCGCCGTGCTCCAGCCGGTGCCGATGTGGCGCTTGACCGACCGGATCGTCCGGTCGACGTTGGTGACGGCCTGGTTCTTCGCCGACTGCCCGACGAGCACCTCGCCGTTGCGGGCGAAGGCGACGACGGACGGGGTCGTCCGCGCGCCCTCCGAGTTCGCGATGACCGTCGCCTCGCCACCCTCGAGGACGGCGACGACGGAGTTGGTGGTCCCGAGGTCGATGCCGACCGCACGAGCCATGGTGTGTTCCTCCGGGATATCTGGGGTTCTGGGGATGTCTGGGTTCTCGCTGCTTGAGTTCGGTTGGCTCAAGTCTGCCACGGGGAGGGTCGCGGCCGCACACTCGCCTTGAGTCGTCCCCGCTCAACTTGTTGTCCGGTCCAACGCGGCACCCCGCGATCGTGTTCCCGGCCCGGCACATCGGTCCCTCAGCGCGCGGGTGGTGCGGGATCGGCGACGACGCCGCGCGCGGTGCTCGTTACCGATCGGTAGGTTGAGCCCGGTGTCGTGGGCCCCGGAGGGTGAAGCGGCCTACTCTGCTCCGAAGGTCCCGCGGTCCTGGAGGTGCACCCGTGGTGCGATTGGTGATCGGCCTGGCGATGACGGTGGCCGCACTGGCCTTCGCGGGCCGCCGCGGATTCTGGATCTACAAGCTGATCACCTCGGGTCAGCCGGCGGACCGCGGCGACGATCTGGGTCGGCGCGTCCGGGTGCAGCTCGTCGAGGTCTTCGGCCAGCGCAGGCTGCTCAAGTGGTCGGTGCCCGGACTCGCGCACTTCTTCACGTTCTGGGCCTTCGTGATCCTCGCCACGGTGTACCTCGAGGCGTACGGGGCGCTGTTCGACCCCGACTTCCACATCCCGATCGTCGGGCGTTGGCCGGCGCTGGGGTTCGGTCAGGACACGATCGCGCTGCTGTGCCTGATCTCGCTGGGCGTCTTCGCGGCCATCCGCATCCGCAACGCCCCGGAGCGCAAGGCGCGGGACAGCCGGTTCTACGGCAGCCACACCGGGGGGGCCTGGCTCATCCTGTTCATGATCTTCAACGTGCTGTGGACCCTGTTCTTCTTCCGCGCGGCGTCCTCGGCGCTGGGCACCTTCCCGTACGAGTCGGGGGCGTGGGTGTCCATCGGGCTGAGCCCGCTGTTCTCCGGGCTGTCGCCGGGCACGCTCGACGTGGTCGAGAGCGTGGGGCTGCTGTTGCACATCGGCGTCATGCTGGTCTTCCTGATCATCGTCGCGTACAGCAAGCACCTGCACATCTTCACCGCGCCGATCAACGTCTCGGCCAAGCGGTTCCCGAAGGCACTGGGCCCGCTGCCGGCGATGGAGTCGCACGGGAAGACGATCGACTTCGAGGACCCGGGCGAGGACGACGTGTTCGGCCGCGGGAAGGTCGAGGACTTCACCTGGAAGGGCATGCTCGACTTCTCCACCTGCACGGAGTGCGGCCGCTGCCAGAGCCAGTGCCCGGCCTGGAACACCGGCAAGCCCCTGTCACCCAAGCTGGTGATCATGGACCTGCGCGACCACCTGCTCGCCAAGGCGCCCTACATCATCGGCGGGAAAGACATGCCCGACGAGGGCGCGGTCTCCTTCTCCGGGGGCGCCGACCAGGCCGGCGGGGCCGGCCACCACGTCCCCGAGTCGGGCTTCGGACGGGTGCCCGGATCCGGGCCCGAGCAGGCCGCCCGACCGCTGGTCGGGACGCTGGAGCAGGGCGGCGTGATCGACCCCGACGTGCTGTGGTCGTGCACCACGTGCGGCGCGTGCGTGGAGCAGTGCCCCGTCGACATCGAGCACGTCGACCACATCGTGGACATGCGCCGCCACCAGGTGCTGATCGAGTCGGAGTTCCCGTCCGAGCTCGGCTCGCTGTTCAAGAACCTGGAGAACAAGGGCAACCCGTGGGGTCAGAACGCCCGCGACCGGCTGGACTGGACCAAGAAGCTCGGCTTCGAGGTGCCGGTGTTCGACGGTGAGCTGTCGGTCGACACCGAGTATCTGTTCTGGGTCGGGTGCGCCGGCGCGTTCGACGACGGGCAGCGCAAGACGATCCAGGCCACCGCCGAGCTGCTGCACCGCGCCGGGGTGAAGTACGTCGTCCTCGGCCCGGAGGAGACGTGTACCGGCGACCCGGCGCGGCGCTCGGGCAACGAGTTCCTCTTCCAGATGCTCGCGCAGCAGAACGTCGAGGTCCTCGACGCCGTCTTCGAGGGACGTGAGCCCGGCACTCGCAAGATCGTGACGACCTGCCCGCACTGCCTCAACACGCTCGGACGGGAGTACCCACAGCTGGACGGCCACTACGAGGTGGTGCACCACACCCAGCTGCTCAACAAGCTGGTGCGCGAGGGGAAGCTCGTGCCGGTGGCCGCGGCTGCGCCGGACGGTGTCGACGGCCCAGGCCCGGTCACCTACCACGACCCGTGCTACCTCGGGCGGCACAACCAGATCTACGCCGAACCTCGCGAGCTCGTGGGTGCGGCCGGCGCCACGCTCACTGAGATGCCTCGGCACGCGGACCGCTCGATGTGCTGCGGTGCGGGCGGCGCGCGGATGTGGATGGAGGAGCGGATCGGGAAGCGGGTGAACGTCAACCGCACCGAGGAGGCGCTCGGCACGCTCGCCGGGGTGGCGGCGGTCCCCGCCGGGGCCGCGGCGAACGGCGCGGCCGGGAACGGTGCGGGGCCGGACGGTGGGGTGGGCGACGGTGGGGTGGGCGACGGTGCGGCGGGCGGCGGCGGGGCGGTGGGCGGCACCATCGCCGTCGGGTGCCCGTTCTGCCGCACGATGCTCAGCGACGGCCTCACCCAGAAGCAGGGTGAGGGCGAGGGCGAGGCCGTCCAGATCCAGGACGTCTCGCAGCTGCTGCTGGCCGCGGTGAAGCGCGGCGGTCCCGCGCCCGCCGGAGCCGGCGCTGAGCACGCCGCGGAGGAGCAGGTGGCGGAGGGGGACACGCGGGGCTGAGAGCCGGGCTCGTCGCCCCGCCGGGGCGGGGGCCGGGTTTCGGGGGCGCTCGCGAGGGTAAGCCGGGGGCCGGGCCTCGCGGGGGTCGAGCCGGCTGGGTGGGACTGGCCGGGGCGGGTGCCGGGCCGGGGCGGAGGGGGGCCCCGGGCTGAGCCGATGATCGTCAGATCGGGACCGACAACCGCGCCAGATCCGGCCACGCGTCCCGAACCGCCGATCACCCTTGCCGGGCCGGGCCGGTGATCACTAGGTCGGGACCGGCAACAGCGCCAGTCCGGCCACGGGTCCCGAACCGCCGATCATCCTTGGCGGACCGCTGCACCGCGGCCGCCCAGAGGTGCACCAGGCACCCGATCCGCCGGCTGCGCATCATCTCGAGCTCGCGGTCGACGTGATCACGGCTTCGGGGCCGCGCACCGTGCATGATCACCGCTGAGGGACGAGGCGCCGCGGTATCCGCGGTCCGGTGTCCCCAGCCGGTGATCACGGTTCGACGCGGGTTCGGCTCCCCTCGCATGATCAGCGGCTGCGGAGCACGAACCGCCGCATCAGCGGTTCCGCGTCCCCGGCCGACGATCGCATGCGTCCGACCAGCTCCCTACGAGCCGGCGTCCAGCGTGCATTTGACCACCCGCCCACAAGCTGAGTCGGTGGGTGCGTCCGACCAGCTCGCCCACGAGCCGGCGTCCAGCGTGCGTCTCACCAGCTCGCCACGAATCCGAGTCGTGGGTGCGTGTCGCCAGCTCGCCCCACGAACTGAATCGTGCGTGCGTCTCACCAGCTCGAACAGAGCCCGCGTCGTCGCGCGGGGCAGCTCCCGCCGCGGCCGGTCCTCACTCGCAGCCGACCCCGTTGCCGTCGCGGTCCAGGCCGTACACGTCATCGCCGGTGACGCGGACAGGACCGGTGACGTAGGACGGGCCGTTGCCCGAGCCACCCTCGCAGTCGACGTCCACCGGGTCGTGGGGCACGCACGGGTCGTAGTCGGGGTGGCAGCCGCCGGAGGATCCCGTCGGCCGCGGAGCCGGTGCGCCCGTGCGCTTCGGGGCCGGCGCAGCGGGAACCGCCGCCGTCACGACCTGCGGCACCGTCGTCCGGGCGCTCGTCGTGGCGGTCGGTGAGGTCGTCGGGGCGGTCGTGGCGGTGGCAGTCGGAGACGTCGTCGGGGCCGTCGTGACAAGGCTCGTCGGGCTCGTCCTCGCTGTTCCCGCGGCGGCCCGTTGTGGCTCGACGACGGTCGCGGGACCCGCGCAGCCCGTGAGCAGAGCGGCGGCGACGAACAGGGCGGTGACGAACAGGGCGGTGACGAACAGGTCTGGGCCGCCCACGGACCCGGAAGGGGCGAGTCGGCGACGGATCACGTCCCCCCATCGCACCCGTCGACCCACCCGTTGCACTTCCCGCGGCGGAGCCTCACATTCCGGGGGTGGAACCGCCGACCGCCGACACCAGTGCCACCACCCCGCCGGGCGAGCGTTCCGATCCCCCTGACCTGCGGGGGATGCAGGCCGTGATCCTCTCCTACCGGCTCGGGATGGCCGATGGCGTGTCGGTGACGGCGGCGCAATGGGTGGGAGCGCTGCGCCGGCTGGGCATGCGGGTGCGGACCGTGGCCGGGGACGGGCGGCCCAACGTCCTGCTCTGCGGCCTCGCGCTCGACTCCCGGACGGCGCCGTCGCGCCGCGAGCTCGGGGCGGCCCTCGACGACGCCGACGTCGTCGTGGCGGACAACGTCTGCTCGCTGCCGATGAACCGGCGGGTGGGCGAGGCGGTGGCCACCTACCTCGCCGGCCGCCCGGCCGTGCTGCGCCACCACGACCTGCCGTGGGAGCGCGAGCAGTACGCGTCCGTCACGAGCTGGCCACCCGACGACCCCGCCTGGCGGCACGTCACGATCAACGAGCTGGCCCGGTGCGCCCTGCTGGACCGTCGCGGCATCGCGGCCACCACGATCTACCACGGCTTCGCCGAGCGGCCGTGCCCCGACTTGCGGGCCACGGTGCGCCAGCGGCTCCGGGTGGGCGACGAACCGCTGGTGCTGCAACCCACCCGGGCGATCGCCCGCAAGGGCATCCGGACCGGCATCGCGCTCACCGCCGCACTCGGAGGCACCTACTGGCTCACCGGACCGGTCGAGGACGGCTACCGGCCCGAGCTGGACGACCTGCTGGCGCAGGGCTCGGTGCCGGTGCGGCGCCGGCTCCCGTTCGGAGTGCGGATGGCGGGGGCCTACGCCGCCTGTGACGCCGTGGTGCTGCCGTCGTCCTGGGAGGGATTCGGGCTGCCGTTGATCGAGTCGGCGCTGCACCGACGGCCGATCGCGGTCGGCCGGTTCCCGGTGGCCCGCGAACTGGCCGCGTTCGGATTCCGGTGGTTCGACGCCCGCGACCCGGCGCCGCTTCGCGCGTTCCTGGCCGAGCCCGACCAGGCCGTGCTCGATCACAACGAGGCCGTCGCGCTGGCCCACTTCGGCATCGACGCGCTGTCCCGTCGCCTGGAGCTGCTGCTGACCGGGGCGCCGATGTGTCACCACTCGGGAGCGGAGCCCGCGCACGTGCCCGTCTGCGACTGCATGACGGCCTGATCCCCCCGCGCTGCGACCCCGGGCCGGGACCCACGAGGATCGGGGCGGTCAGCACCATCACGGAGATCCGGGAGGACGCACGCATGGCCACGCTCACCGTGGGCACCGAGAACTCGGCGCCGATCGACCTGTACTACGAGGACCACGGCGCGGGCCGCCCGGTGGTGCTGATCCACGGCTGGCCGCTGTCGGGTCGGTCCTGGGAGAACCAGGTGCCCGCACTCGTCGAGGCCGGTCACCGCGTGATCACCTACGACCGTCGGGGGTTCGGGAAGTCGTCGCAGCCGTGGGGCGGCTACGACTACGACACCTTCGCCGCCGATCTGAAGGCGCTGCTCGACCACCTCGACCTCACCGACGCGACGCTCGTCGGCTTCTCCATGGGTGGTGGTGAGGTGGTGCGCTACCTCGCCACCCACGGCACCGATCGGGTGTCGCGGGCGGTGCTGGCCGGCGCCGTGCCGCCCTACCTCTACAAGAGCGACGACAACCCGGACGGCGGCCTCGACGACGCGACCATCGCGCAGTTCCAGGACGGCGTCACGAGCGACCGGCTGGCGTTCCTCGACGAGTTCACCAAGGGCTTCTTCTCCGCGGGCGGCGAGCTCGTGATCAGCGAGCAGCAGCGGCTCTACGCGGCCGGGATCGCCGCGGACGCCTCGCCGAAGGGCACGCTGGACTGCATCACCGCGTTCGGCCGCACCGACTTCCGTGGCGACGTCGCCGCGATCACCGTGCCGACGCTGGTGATCCACGGCGACGCCGACGCCATCGTGCCGTTCGAGGTGAGCGGCAAGCGCAGCCACGAGCTGATCGCCGGCAGCGAGCTCGTGCTGATCGAGGGTGGACCGCACGGCCTGAACGCCACCCACGCTGCCGAGTTCAACCGGGCGCTGCTCGACTTCCTGGCCAGGTGACCGGCGCGCCCGGGGCCGCGGCTCGGTCCCGGGCGCGGTCACCCGGCCCTGTGCAGCACCCGGGACAGGAAGGTGCGGGTGCGCTCGTGCTGCGGGTTCCCGATCACCTCCGCCGGCGGGCCGATCTCGACGATTACGCCCCCGTCGATGAACAGCACGCGGTCGGCGACCTCGCGGGCGAACTGGATCTCGTGGGTCACCACCAGCATGGTCATGCCCTCCCCGGCCAGCCCGCGCATGACGTCCAGGACGTCGCCGACCAGCTCGGGGTCCAACGAGGACGTCGGCTCGTCGAACAGCATCACCGACGGCTCCATCGACAGCGCCCTGGCGATCGCGACCCGCTGCTGCTGGCCGCCGGAGAGCTGCTCGGGCTGAGCGGTCTCCCGCTCGGCCAGCCCCACCCGCTGCAGGTTCGCCCTGGCGATTCGCTCGGCGTCGTCGCGACTGCGCCCGAGCACCCGACGCTGGGCGATCGTGAGGTTGCCGAGCACGCTGAGGTTGCTGAACAGGTTGAACTGCTGGAACACCATCCCCGTGCCGCGCCGGGCGGCGTCGATGTCGCAGTCCGGGTCGGTCATCTCGTGTCCGTCGACCACGACGGTGCCTCTGGTGGGCACCTCCAGCAGGTTCACGCAGCGCAGCAGGGTCGACTTGCCCGAACCGGACGGGCCGATGATGCAGACGACCTCACCGCGCGCCACCGAGAGGTCGATCCCGCGCAGCACCTCGTGGGACCCGAACGACTTGTGCAGCCCGGTGATCTCCACCGCCGTGTCGGTCATACCTCTTGTCCCGCTCATACTTCGGCGCCCTGGGGCATGCCGGCACTGCCGTAGCGGCGTTCCAGCCGGCGGGCCAGGTACGACAGCGGGATCGTGATGATCAGATAGCAGAGGCCGACGACGAGCAACGGCGTGAGGCTCCGGGCCTGGTTCAGCGCGGCGCGACCGAACTGGGCCAGCTCGTACTGGTCCAGCGTGGTGCCGAGCAGGAACGCCAGCGAGGAGTCCTTGGTCAGCAGGATCAGCTCGTTGGTCAGCGGGGGCAGCACGATGCGGAACGCCTGCGGGATCACGATGAACACCATCGTCCGCGCGGGTGACATCCCCAGCGAGCGCGCCGCCTCCACCTGCCCGCTCGGCACCGACTGGATCCCGGCGCGGATCGTCTCGGAGATGTACGCCGACCCGACGATGCCCAGAGCGAGTGTGATCGACAGCGTCCGATCGAGCCTCGTCTCGAACGCCAGCGGCACGCCGAACCCGATGGCGATCACGACGAGCAACGCCGGCAGGCCCCGGAAGAACTCGACGTACCCACCTGCAGCCAACCGGTACACGCGGATCGACGACAGCCGCATCAGCGCGAGGACCAGGCCGAGGGCGAGCGCGAGGACGAAGCCGAGCGCGGTGAACACGATCGTGTTGCGGAGGGCGATCGTGATGACGTCCGGGAACATGCTCGCCGCGACCTGGACGTCGAAGAAGGACCGGCCGATGCGCGCCCAGTCGGCGGTGAACGCGACGACCAGCACGATCGCGACGGCGATCCCGTACTGGACGCCCCGCCACGCCCGAGCCCGCTGACGACGCGTGAGTGCCATCAGGGCGTCAGCTCTGGGCCGGGGCCTTCCCGAACCACTTCTGGTAGATCGTGTCGTAGGTGCCGTTGGACTTCGCCTCGGTGATGGTCGAGTTGATGGCCTCGGCCAGCGCGGTGTTGCCCTTCGCCACCCCGTACCCGTACTGCTCCCCGGTGTTGAACTCCTTGGTGACGGCGAGGTCCGGGTTCTTGGTGACGAAGTCGAGGAGCGGCCCGTTGTCGTTGATGCCCGCGTCGACCTGGCCCGTCTGGACCGCGGTGAGCAGCAACCCGAGGTCCTCGAACACCACGAACTCGGCACCTTGGATGTTCGTCTGCGCGTACTCCTGACCGGTGGTGCTGTTCTGCACGCCCAGCCGCTTGCCGGCGAGCTGCGGGGTATCGGTGATCCCCGAGTCCTTCTTCACCAGCAGCGCCTGCGAGGCGTCGAAGTAGGGCTCGGAGAAGTCGATGTTCTGCTTGCGGGCATCGGTGATGGTCATCGCCGCCGCCCCGAGGTCGCACTGCCCCGAGTCCAGCGCGGCGCCCGACTGGATGCCGTCGAAGGGTGTCTCGACGATCTGCTGCTTCACGCCGAGCTTCGTCGCGACGAGGTCGACCATGTCGACGTCGAACCCGACGATCGCCCCGTCCCGCGAGAACTGGAACGGCTCGTAGGGAAGTGAGGTGCAGGTGGTCAGCTGCCCCTCCGCCACCAGGGTCGGACCGCCACCGGGTGCGGGCGGGGGTGCCGCGCCACCCCCGCCGCCACCACACCCCGCGAGGACGGCGGCCAGCGCGGCTGCGGTGAGTGCAGCCGGAAGCGATCGGGTACGGACGGGCACGGCGACCTCCGGGGCGGGATGTACGGGGAGTACGCCGGGATGCTGCCACCTCGTGGCCCGCCGGACACCGGGAAGTAGGTCACCATTTCGTGACGGTGACGTGCGTGATCGGCGGCGATGTCGCGTGCGGAGCGGGTCTCCGTTGGGTACACAGGGGAACCCGACCCACCGCGACCACGTTGCGAGGGGTGAGAACACCAGACGACGGAGGACGCTGTGTCCATGTTGAGAAGGCTCGCGGTGCTCGCCACCGCCGCGGAGGCCGCCCGCCGCTACGCGAAGCAGAACCCGGACAAGGCCAGCAAGTACCTCGACCAGGCTGCCGAGTTCGTCGACAAGCAGACGAAGGGCAAGTACCGCAGCCAGATCGACGGCGCCACCCAGAAGGCGAAGGGGGTGGCCGGCATCCCGACGACACCGGGTCCGGGAACGGCGGGCAACGGGCGCACGCAGGGCTACGACCAGAACGCCGGCTTCGGGAAGACCACGGACTACTCGGCGCCCACGCCGCCGCCGTCGCCCCAGCCGCCGTCGTCCCAGCCACCGTCGTCCCAGCCGCCGCCGCCCCCGGCGGCCCCGCAGCCGGGCCAGTCCTCCTCGGGACCCGAGCGCTGACCGACCGTCCACGCCGAACGGCACGTCCCCACCCGGGGGCGTGCCGTTCGTGCGTCCGGGGCTGACGCTCCCGGCCCGCGCTTCCGGCCCGATCGAACGCCCGGTGCCGACGCTCCCGCCCGACCGGACGCCCGTGCCAGGATGGCCGGGTACCGGTCCGTGACCGTCCCCACCCGGGCAGCGCGGCCGGGCGAGCCCGCCCTGCGCCCGCCACGAACCGGGCGCGGGTCCCGAGCACGAGGAGGCACCGTGTCCGTCCCGCACGACTGGACCCCGCCCACGTCCGCCCCCGGCCCGCGCCCCGACCGCGAGCACGTGATCGCGGGGCTGCACGGTACCGACGAGGGCGGCCCCGAACTCGTCCAGCTGCTCACCCCGGAGGGTGAGCGGGTGGCCGATCCGCGCTTCGACCGCTACGCCGCCGACGTCGACGTGCCGGCGCTGCAGGCCCTCTACCGCGACATGGTGCTCGTGCGGCGGTTCGACCGCGAGGCCAACGCATTGCAGCGACAGGGCCAGCTCGGCATCTGGGTGCCGCTGCTCGGCCAGGAGGCCGCGCAGATCGGCGCCGGCCGGGCGATGCAGCGCAACGACATGGCGTTCCCGTCCTACCGCGAGCACGGCGTGGCCTGGACCCGCGGGGTGGACCCCACCGAGCTGCTCGGGATCTTCCGCGGCACCGACCAGGGCGGCTGGGACCCGGCGGCCACCGGTTTCCACCTGTACACGATCGTCATCGGCAACCAGTGCCTCAACGCCACCGGCTACGCGATGGGCCAGCGCTTCGACGGTCGGGTGGGGAACGCCGTGGGGCCCGACGCGGGGTCGGCCGACGGGGTGGTCAACGAGGCCACCATCTGCTTCTTCGGCGACGGCGCCACCAGCCAGGGCGACGTGCACGAGGGGTTCGTGTGGGCCGCCGTCTACGACGCGCCCGTCGTCTTCTACTGCCAGAACAACCAGTGGGCGATCTCCGAGCCGACCGAGCGCCAGAGCCGGGTGCCGCTCTACGAGCGGGCCAGGGGATACGGCTTCCCCGGCGTCCGGGTGGACGGCAACGACGTGCTCGCCTGCCTGGCCGTCTCGCGCTGGGCGCTGGAGGAGTGCCGCACCGGCAACGGACCGGTGCTGATCGAGGCGTTCACCTACCGGATGGACGCCCACACCACCTCCGACGACCCCACCCGCTACCGGTTGGCCGACGAGCTGGAGCTGTGGAAGCTCAAGGACCCCATCGAGCGCGTGCGGGTGCACCTCGTGCGGCACCTCGACGTGGAGCAGTCGTACTTCGACGGGATCCAGGACGAGTCCGACGAGCTCGCCGCCCGCTTCCGCCAGTACTGCGTCGACATGCCGGCCCCGGGACCGGAGCGGATCTTCTCCGAGGTCTACGCGGAGGGGTCACCGGCGCTCGACGCACAGCGCGACGCAGTTCCTGGCCTACCACGCCTCCTTCGAGGGGGCCGTCCAAGGGGCTGATGCCTGATGGCCACCCTCACCATGCTGCCACCCTCACCATGGCCAAGGCGATCAACGACGGGCTGCGCGCCGCGATGGAGCGCGACCCCAAGGTGCTGATCATGGGCGAGGACGTCGGCAAGCTCGGCGGCGTCTTCCGCGTCACCGACGGGCTGCAGAAGGACTTCGGCGAGCAGCGCGTCCTCGACACCCCGCTCGCCGAGTCGGGCATCATCGGCACCGCCGTGGGCCTGGCCATCCGCGGCTACCGACCGGTCTGCGAGATCCAGTTCGACGGGTTCGTGTTCCCCGGCTACGACCAGATCGTCTCCCAGCTCGCCAAGCTGCACTTCCGCTCGCAGGGCAAGGTGCGCGATGCCGGTGGTCGTGCGCATCCCGTTCGGCGGTGGCATCGGCGCGGTCGAGCACCACAGCGAGTCGCCGGAGGCGCTGTTCGCGCACGTCCCCGGGCTGAAGGTCGTCGCCTGCGCCAACTCCCGTCGACGCCTACTGGATGATCCAGCAGGCCATCGCCTGCGACGACCCGGTGATCTTCTTCGAGCCGAAGCGGCGCTACTGGGAGAAGGCCGAGGTCGACCCCGACGCCACGCCGATCCCGCTGTTCTCCTCCCGCGTCGCGCGCCCGGGCATCCACCCTCACGCTGGCCGGTTACGGGCCCGTGCTGAAGACCTGCCTGGAGGCGGCCACCGCCGCCGAGGCCGACGGGCAGGACCTCGAGGTGATCGACCTGCGCACGCTGTCCCCGCTGGACCTCGGCCCGGTCCTCGAGTCGGTGCGCCGCACCGGCCGGCTGGTGGTGGTGGCCGAGGCGCCGTCGGAGACCTCGGTGGCGGCCGAGGTCGCCGCGCGCGTCCAGGAGGAGTGCTTCCACTCCCTGGAGGCGCCCGTGCTGCGCGTCACGGGGTTCGACACCCCCTATCCGCCGTCGAAGTGCGAGGACGACTACCTGCCCGACCTCGACCGGGTGCTCGACGCCGTCGACCGCTCGCTGGCCTGGTGATCGGGGTGCGCAGGGAGTTCGCGATGCCCGACGTCGGCGAGGGCCTGACCGAGGCCGAGGTCGTCACCTGGCACGTGGCGCCGGGCGACACGGTGACCGTGAACCAGATCATCGTCGAGATCGAGACCGCCAAGGCCGCCGTGGAGCTGCCGTCGCCCGTACGCCGGCACGGTCGGTGAGCTGCTCGTCGAGCCCGGGCAGACGGTCTCGGTCGGGGCGCCGATCATCGCGATCGAGACGGCGGAGGCGGGCGCTCCGGTCGCGTCCGGTGCTCCTTCCTCCCCCACTGCCGTTCCCGCCCAGGCCCGGGTCGCCGCGCCCGCCGAGCCGGCCGCGGGTGTGGAGGAGACCGGCGCCAAGATCGGCGAGGCCGGCAAGGACGGCCGCATCGCCACCCTGGTGGGATACGGTCCCCGGCCGGGATCGGTCGCCCGTCGCCCGCGTCGTGTGGTGCCACCGGCCACGGCCTCAGCTCCGGTCTCGGTCCCGGCGTCCCCGGCCACGTCCCCGGCCCCGGTCCCGGCCGGCGCCACCCCGCCCCGGCCCGCCGGAACCGGTGATCACGACCCGGGGACCGCAGACCGCGCCCAGTCCGGTTCGGCGTCCCCAACCGCTGATCATGAGCGGGCGGCGAACGGCAGTGCCGGCCGTGCCGTCGACATCGGGCCGGCGGGCGGCACCCGCGGTGCCGGACCGGTGCCGCTGGCCAAGCCGCCGGTCCGCAAGCTCGCCAAGGATCTGCGGGTCGACCTGCGGCTCGTCACGGCGACCGGGCCGGGCGGCGTGATCACCAGGGACGACGTGGAGGCGCACGCCAGGACCACCACCGACCCCGCTGCCGACCCGGCCGCCGCGCCTGATGCCGAGGTCGCACCCGCCGCGGCTGCCCTCGCCGCTGCTGCCGACCCCGGGGCCGCCGACATCGGCGAGGCCGACGTCGGGGAGGCCGACATCGAGGCGGCCGGCGCACCGCCGGCCGGCCCCGTCCCCGTCGGGGTCCGGCGCGAGCCGATCCGCGGGGTCCGCAGGGCGACCGCGGCGGCCATGGTGAGCAGCGCGTTCACCGCGCCGCACGTCACCGAGTTCCTGGCCGTCGACGTCACCGCGATGATGGCGCTGCGCGACCGGCTGCGGACGGCGTCGCGAGTACGCCGACGTCAAGCTGACGCCCGCTGGCTTTCGTGGCGAAGGCGGTCTGCCTCGCCGCGCGGCGCACACCGGAGGTCAACGCCCACTGGGACGAGGCCGCGGGCGAGATCGTCTACTACGACCGGGTGCAGCTCGGGATCGCCGCCGCGACGCCGCGCGGACTGATCGTGCCCAAGGTCCGCGACGCCGACACGCTGACCCTGCGGGAGCTGGCCGGGGCGCTGGGGGCACTGACCGCGACGGCGCGGTCGGGGAAGACGCCGCCGGCCGACCTCACCGGCGGCACGTTCACGATCACGAACGTCGGGGTCTTCGGCGTCGACACCGGCACCCCGATCCTCAACCCCGGCGAGGCGGCGATCCTGGCCGTGGGGGCCGTCAAACCCGCGCCATGGGTCGTCGACGGCGAGCTCGCGGTGCGCACGGTCTGCCAGCTCGCGCTCTCGTTCGACCACCGGCTCGTGGACGGCGAGCAGGGCTCGCGGTTCCTCTCCGACGTCGGCGCTCTGCTCACCGACCCGAGCCTCGCCCTCACCTGGTGAGGTACCTGCGCCAGGTGAGGGTGCGGCATCGGGGTGGTGACACCGAGTCGTGATGCATTCGCGGGAGCACGGACGGTCTCCCGTGCGTTACTGAGACATGCCGTTCGTGCTCCTGTACCTCGTGGTCGAGATCGTCGCGTTGGTCGCGCTCGGATCTCTGATCGGGGTGGGCCCGACGCTGCTCGTCCTGCTGGCCGGGTCGTTGCTGGGCCTGTGGCTGGCACGGCGCGAGGGGATCCGCGCGGCGCAGGCCATCGCCGAGGCCGCAACGAGCCGCAGGGTGGCCCACGCCGAGCTCACCGACGGGCTCCTGATCGCCGCGGGAGGCGTGCTGCTGTTCCTCCCGGGCCTGGTCACCGACGTGGCCGGGCTCCTGCTCCTGCTGCCGCCCACCCGCTCCATCGTCCGGCGCCGGCTCGTGCGGGCTGCCGAGGAGCGGGTGCCGAGCCTGCGCACCGCCCGGATCCGGTCCGAAGGGCCGGTGGTGGACGGCGTGGTCGCCGAGGATCCGCCGCCGCGCGCGGCTGAGCCGCGGGTGATCGAGGGCACGGTGATCCGCCGGCCGGCCGGTGAAGCCGGCTGACGCTCACACCGTCGGCCGCATCCAACTGGTTCCCTACCCGAGCAGGGCCCAGCTCGTCGTGCACCGCGCCGTCACCCGCACGGGTTCCGGCTCGATACCGAGGTCGCGGACGTCCGGGCCGCCCGCGCTCTCCGCAGCCGCCATCCGGAACGCGGCTGGACCGGCCCGGTCCGGGGCCTCGGAGAGTCGGCGCAGCGGTCCCAGCCGCCCACCCAGCGCCTCGGCGTAGCCCTCGGCACGCTGCCGCGCGTCCTCGACCGCACGCCGCTGCGCCTCGCGCTGGGCCGCCGCGGGATCGTCGAGGATCCACCGCGGACCGTCGAGGTGCACCGGCTCGGTCCCGACCAGGGCCGAGAGCACGTCCTCCAGCACCGTCACGTCGGTGAGCAGCAGGGCGACGTCCTCCCCCGCCCGGCACCCCACGACGCGGTTGCCGCGCCACTCGTTGCGCACCCAGAACCGGCGATGCCGGACGACGAGGCCCGGCCGGGTGAGGGCAGGCTCGGCGGCCGCCACCCGACGGCCGAGGTCACGCACCGCGTCGGCCCGGTTCCGCGCCGTCGCCGCGAAGCCCACATCCAGCTCGGCCCGATCACCGGGCTGCTCGTGCCAGCCGGTCCCCTCGGTCACGATCTCCGGGCCGTCGTCCGCTGCGGTCACGGGCTCAGCCAAGCAGAGCTCGTCCCGTATGACCGGCGAGGGACACGTGAACGGTGTCGAAACCCCGCTCACGTGTCCGTCGCGACAGGTGTGACCAGACCCGGATCGCGGAATCTGCCGCTTTCTACCGTTGATCGTAGAAAGATCGAGAGAGACCTACGGACGGTGCCGGCGCGCGACACACCATCGGCTTCGCTAGCGGGTTCTACGGATCGGGCAAGAGACCCCGATACCGTCCGATGCGTGGATCCCGTGCGCAACCCGTTCGCCCCCGGCGCCGGGCAGCGGCCGCCGGAGCTCGCCGGCCGCGATCGTGAGGTCGACGCGTTCGAGATCGTCCTCGAGCGGGTCGCCCGCGGTCGACCGGAGCGCAGCCTCGTCCTCACCGGTCTGCGGGGGGTGGGCAAGACCGTGCTGCTGGGAGAACTGCGCTCGATGGCCGTCCGCGCGGGGTGGGGCGCCGGGAAGATCGAGGCGCGGCCCGACGCGGACCTCCGCCGCCCGCTCGCGGCCGCCCTGCACCGCGCGATCCGCGACCTCGCGGTCCGGCACCCCGATCCCGACCGCGTCGACGAGGTGCTCGGCGTGCTCAAGGCGTTCGTCCTGCGCTCGGCGCCCGACGGTGCCAAGTTGCGCGACCGGTGGCAGCCCGGCATCGACGTGGCCGTGCGGAGCGGGCGGGCCGACTCCGGCGACATCGAGATCGACCTCGTCGAGCTGTTCACGGAGGTCGCCGCGCTGGCCGCGGACGTCGAGACCGGCGTCGCGCTGCTCATCGACGAGATGCAGGACCTGCGGCCCGACGACGTCTCGGCGCTGTGTGCCGCCTGCCACGAGCTGTCGCAGTCGCGCGCGCCGCTGGTGGTGGTCGGGGCCGGTCTGCCGCATCTGCCGGCGGTCCTGTCGGCCTCGAAGTCCTATTCCGAGCGCCTCTTCCGGTACGTGCGGATCGGGCAGCTCGACCGGGCCGACGCCGACTTCGCGCTCCTCGCCCCGGCCGAACGGGAGGACGCGACGTTCGACGCCGACGCCCTCGACGCGCTGTTCGCGGCGTCGAGCGGATACCCGTACTTCGTGCAGGCCTACGGCAAGGCGGCGTGGGACGCCGCGCCCCGCAGCCCGATCGGCGCGCGGGACGTCACGATGGCCGCGCCCGAGGCCGAGGCCGAGCTGGCGGTGGGCTTCTTCGGCTCCCGGTACGAGCGCGCGACACCCGGCCGAGCGGGAGTACCTGCGGGCGATGGCCGAGCTCGCCACCGGCCGCGACGAGCCGGTGGCGACGTCGGGCATCGCCGACCACCTCGTCCGCAGGGCGTCCTCACTCTCGCCGGCCCGCGACAGCCTGATGAAGAAGGGGCTGGTGTTCTCCGCCCAGCGCGGTCAGATCGCGTTCACGGTGCCGCACTTCGGCCGGTACCTGCTCGCGCAGAGCTGACGCTGATCCGAACAGGTGAAATCGGTCCGCACCGGCGCGTCGGGTAACGCATCGCGCCGGATGTCCGATTGCCAGTACGGCCCCGTGGTGCTGTCGGACCCCCGACCTGACAGCCCCACGGGGCTTTTCCGTGCCCGTGTGTCCCGGGGCGCAACCGGGCCGGTCAGGGCCGGTGCGGGCGGGGTCGTAGCATCACGCGGGTGCCGGACCCCAAGCTCGAGATCCAGATGCTGCACGATCGCGTCATGGTCCGGGCCGAGAGCAGCGGGGAGCGGCGCAGCGGTGCCGGGATCGTGATCCCGGCAACCGCGGAGGTCGCCCGACGTCTCGTCTGGGGTGAGGTGTTCGGCATCGGCGCGCACGTCCGCACGGTCAAGGTCGGCGACCGGGTGCTGTTCGCCCAGGACGACCAGTTCGAGGTCGACGTGCAGGGCACGACGTACCTGATCATGCGGGAACGGGAGCTGCACGCGGTGGCCACCGAGCGCACCGAGCACGGCACGGGGCTGTACCTGTGACGGGCCGGATCCGTCGTGGACCGGTCCGAGACGGCTGAGGGGAACTGGACTCGATGCCCGAGCGGCAGTCCTCGCCCGGCGAGGCGACGGCCCGTCCGGAGACGGACGGGGAGGAGAACGGCGCTCGCGGATCGGCGGTGTGGACCGCTCCCCCGGCGAGCGGCTCCGGGGCCCCGGGTTCCGGTGCGGCGGAGCATCCTCCCGGCCCGGGTCGCGGAAAGGGACACCACGGACGGCTCCGCCGCTGCGCGGCCCGCGGCCGCCGAGGCGGACGCGTCTCGCGAGCAGGGTGCCCGTCGCGTGGAGGGTGCCCGTCCCGAGGCGACCGCCGGCCACGAGGACGGATCTCGTCCCGCGGACGGCACGGGCGCCGCGCCCGCGGGCGCGTTCGCCGGCGATGGTCCCACCGTCCTCACCGGGACCAGGGCGATGCCGTCGCACGACGAGCAACCCACCCAGGAGGTCCCCACCACGTCCGGTCGGAGCCCGGACGGGACGACCGAGGGGAGCACCCCGACCACTCGCAGCCCGGCCACTCACAACGGGGACCCAGCCGACTCCTCCGACGAGACCACCCGGCCGACCGCGACGACCGCGACGACCCTGATCCCCGCCGACCCGCCCACCGAGCAGATCCCGGTGACCGCGGCGGGCCCGGTCGCACCGAGTGGCCGCCCGGCCGGGCCTCCCACCACGGAACGGGCCCGACCGTCGCGCAGACGCCGATTGCTGCTGGTCGCGGGCCTGCTCGGGGCGCTGGTGCTGCTCTACCTCGGCGACCTCGCCCTCAGCTCCGGGACGGTGCCCCGCGGGGTGAGCGTCGCAGGCGTGGACGTCGGTGGCCTCGGCCTGGTCGAGGCCGAGCAGCGGCTGCGCACGGAGATCGGCCCGCGCGCCACGCAGCCGGTCGCGGTCACGGTGGGGGAGGCGGCCAGCGAGATCGACCCCGCCGCCGCCGGGCTCGCCGTGGACTGGGCCGGCACGTTGGAGCAGGTCGGCGCCCAACCGCTGAACCCCGTCACCCGGATCAACTCGTTCTTCACCACGCGCGACGTCGACGTGGAGACCACGGCCGACCGACCGGAGCTGGACGCCGCGCTGGCCGAGCTCGCGCCGGTCGTGGACCGGGCGCCCACCGAGGGCTCCGTGCGGTTCGACGGCACCACGCCCGAGCCGGTCGACCCGGTGCCCGGGCAGCAGCTCGACCTCCCCCGGGCCGCGGACGTCCTCCAGCGGGACTGGCCGACCAGCGGGAGCGTGGCGCTGCCGCTCGTCGTGCTCCCCCCGAGCACCACTCCGGAGGATGTCGCCACGGCGATCGAGGAGGTGGCGCGGCCTGCGGTCGCCGGCCCGGTGACCGTGACCGGCGAGGGCGGGGCGCAGGGCACCCTCACCCCGGGCGTGATCGCCACGGCGATCAGCTTCCGCGCCGACTCGGTGACGGGCGGCCTCGTCCCGGAGATCAACCAGGCGGCCGTCACCGATGCGCTCACCCCGCAGCTGGCCTCCTCCGAGCGTCCGGGGCGCGACGCCGCGCTCGACTTCTCCTCCGGCTCCCCGGTGATCACGCCGTCGCAGGACGGCCGGGGCGTCGACTACGCGATCACGCTGAAGGATCTCCTTCCCGTGCTCACCGGAACCGGCTCGCGGCAGCTCACGGCGGTCTACGCGGACCAACCCGCCGAGCTCACCACCGAGGAGCTGAGCGGGCTGGGCATCACCGGCGTGATCGGCGAGTTCACCACCCGCGGGTTCGCCAGCGACTCGGGCCGCAACATCAAGCGCGCCGCCGAGGTGATCAACGGCACGATCCTGGAGCCCGGCGAGACCTTCAGCCTCAACGGGGCGACCGTGCCGCGCAACGCCGCCAACGGGTACGTCGAGGCCGGGATCATCTCCGACGGCCACCCCTCGCGCGGCATCGGCGGCGGCGTCTCGCAGGTCGCCACCACCGTGTACAACGCGGCCTACTTCGCCGGGATGACCGACGTCGCGCACCAGGAGCACAGCTTCTACATCAGCCGCTACCCGGCCGGTCGGGAGGCGACCGTGTTCGAGGGCGCGATCGACCTCAAGTTCCGCAACGACAACCCGACCGGGGTGCTGATCCAGACGGCGTGGACCCCCGACTCGATCACCGTGCGGCTCTACGGGACGAAGCGCTACGAGGTGACGTCGACGCCGGGCCAGAGGACCAGTCCGACGAGCCCCAAGACCGTCACCATCCCGGCGGGGGAGCCGTGCAGCCCCAGCGGGGGCGCGCCCGGGTTCACCGTGACCGACACCCGCACGCTGCGCGAGGTCGCGACGGGCCGGGTCCGCAACGAGACGCAGACCGTCGTCTACAAGCCGTCACCGATCGTCGTCTGCAGCACCTGACGCGGCCGGAGCGGCAGGAAAGCCACCTTGCTGTCCGCACGGGGCAGGAAAGTGGCTTTCCTGCCCGAGGACCGCCGCCCGGGGGTCTACCGCGAGGAGCGTTCTTCTTCGTACCCTCACCTGCATCACCGGCGATGGAGCGGGGGAAGGCATGCGGATCGCGGACGTGCTGAGGGGTAAGGGCACCGACGTGGCGACGATCGGCCCCTCGGCCTCGGTGGTCGAGCTGCTCGCCCAGCTCACGGCGCACAACGTCGGGGCCCTCCCGGTGGTCGACGACGGACGGCTGGTCGGGATCGTCTCCGAGCGGGACGTCGTGCGGCGGCTCCATGCCGACGGAACCCGCCTGCTCGACGCCCGCGTGGCGGAGATCATGACCCCCGATGTCACCAGCTGCGCTCCCGAGGACAAGGTGGCCGACCTGGCCCGGATCATGACGGCGGGCCGGTTCCGGCACCTGCCGGTGGTGGTCGACGGGTCCCTGACGGGAATCGTCAGCATCGGCGACCTGGTGAAGGCCCGGATCGACCTGCTGGAGTCCGAGCGCGCGCAGCTCCAGTCCTACATCGCCGGGTAGCCCTCGACGCGGCCGGGCACCGTCAGAGCGGGACACTGGGCCCGTGCTGATCCGCGCGGGACGACCCGACGAGGCTGGCGCCCTCTCGGCGCTGGCCGTGCGGTCCAAGGCGCACTGGCCCTATCCCCCGGCCTTCATCGCCCGCTTCGCGCGTCGGAACGGGCTCACCGCGGAGGTCGTGGGGGCCAACGACGTGCAGGTGGCCGAGCGCGCGGGCGAGGTCCGCGGCTTCTACACGCTGCTCCACCGCGGCCGCACGGCCGTCCTCGACGACCTGTGGCTCGAGCCCGACGAGATCGGGCGGGGCACCGGGCGGCTGCTGTTCGAGCACGCCGCAGGCCGCGCGGCGGCCGCGGGCGCCACGGTCATGGAGTGGGACGCCGAGCCGTACGCCGCGGGCTTCTACGCCCGGATGGGGGCCGAGACGGTCGGCTGGACGGACTCGCCGCTCGGGCGCCGGCTACCGGTCATGCGACGCCGGCTCGACGGGCCGTGACCCGGGGCGCCACCTGCGCACCCGACCCGGGCGCCGTCCTCCGGCCGGAAGCGCCTGCCGACGTGGGCCCAGGGCGGTGCCGGCAGCGCGGACACGGCATGCTGGCGAGGTGCTCGTGGGGATCCTCCTGGCGACGGCCGCGATGGTCCTCAACAGCGGCGGGGCTCTGCTGCAGGCCGAGGGGGCCCGACGCGCGACCCGCACCCGGCCGGCGGCGGTCCAGCCACGCTACGTCGCCGGGCTCGGCCTCGACCTGATCGCCTGGCTCTGCGCCGTCCTGGCGCTGCGCACCCTGCCGGTATTCGCGGTGCAGGCGGTGATCGGCGGCGTGATCGCGACGACCGCCGTGCTCGGCGCCCGCGTGGCCCGGGTCCGCCTCCCGCGGAACGTCCGCGTCGCCGTGGCCACCTGCCTCGGGGGGCTGGTCCTGGTCGCCGCGAGCGCCGGCCCCGAGCCGCCGCCGGTCACCCGGCCCGGCGTCGACCTGATCCTGCTCGGCGCGCTGCTGCTGCTCGGCGTCCTCGTGCTGGTGCTCCGCCAGGGGAAGCGCGCGTGGCCGCTGGCGCTCGTGTCCGGCCTCGGTTTCGGCGGTATCGCGCTGTCCGTTCGCGCGGCGCACGTCCAGACGGCCGGCCTCGACCCGGTGCTGCTGCTGGGTCAGCCGTCCACGTACCTGGTGATCGGCTACTGGCTGGTCGGCATGATCGGCTACACGGCGGCGCTCGGGCGGGGCGACGTGGGCGCAGTGACCGCGGTGTTCACCGTGACCCAGGTCGTCATCCCCGGCATGATCGGGATCCCCCTGCTGGGCGACGCGGTCCGTCCGGGGTGGCAGTGGGTGCTCGTGGTCGGCCTGACCGCGGCGGTCGCGGGGTCGGTCGTGATCGCGAAGGCACCACCTCTGCGGCCGCCGCGGGTGCGTTGAGCGCAGCTCCGCTCCGTCCATGACGGGCCGGCCGGCGGCCCGGCAGGATGGCGGGATGCCGACCTGGGAGGACGTCGTCGCGATCGCGGGTGCGCTACCGGAGGTCGCCGAGTCGACCTCGTACCGCACCCCGTCCCTGACGGTGAAGGGCAAGGGCTTCGCGCGGCTGCGCACCGAGGCCGAGGGCGGGCTGGTGCTGATGTGCTCGCTGGCGGAGAAGGAGGCACTGCTCGCGTCCGGCGACCCCGCGTTCTTCACGACACCGCACTACGACGGGTACGGCGCGATCCTCGTGCACCTGGAGCACGTGACCCCCGAGCAGCTGACCGAGCTCATCGAGGACGCCTGGCGCGAACGCGCCCCGGTCCGGGTGCGCAAGGCGTTCGACGCCGACCGCGGCTAGAGACGCCGGGCTCGCCTCGAAACCGCGCCGAAGGTGTGCCGGTGGGACCGGCCGCCACCGGGTACTCGCCGTCCAACAGTCGGACGGAGAACCCATGGTGACCAGCGAGCGACCCCTTCCGGTGCCGACTCCCGACCCACCGCCGCTCGAGCACAGCCAGCCGCAGCGGCGGCCCGCCGGGCGCGCTCCCACCGACCGGCGCGACGACGTCATCGGAGCCGTGCCGCGCGTGCTGCGGGTCAGCGCGGCGCTCGGGTGGCGGCTGCTCGTGGTGGTGGCCGCGCTCTACGTGATCGGCACGGTGACGGCGTACCTGTCCGCCGTCGTCATCCCGGTCGCCATCGCACTGCTCCTCGCGGCGCTACTCGTCCCGGCCGTCACCTGGCTGCACGATCGCCGTGTCCCCCGCGGCGCGGCGACCGCGCTGGTGCTGGTCGGCGGCGTCGTCGTGCTGGGGGGCGTGTTGAGCTTCGTGATCATCACCTTCGTCCAGGGCGTGCCCGCGCTGGCGACCCAGCTCTCCGCCAGTGTCGACGCCATCGTCGACTGGCTGTCGACGGGACCGTTGGGGCTCAGCGAGGACCAGCTCCGCACCGTTCAGGACGAGGTGCTCGCCACCCTCAGCGCCAACCAGGAGTCGATCACGTTCGGGGCCCTGACCACGGCGGCCAAGTTCGGCCAGTTGGCCACCGAGCTCCTGCTGGTGGTGTTCACCCTCATCTTCTTCCTGCACGGCGGCGCCGGGATCTGGCAGTTCCTGCTCCGGGCGGTTCCCGAGGACGTGCGCACCCGGGCCGATGTGGCCGGCCGCCGCGGCCTCGCCGCGCTGGTGAGCTACGTCCGTGCGACCGCGGTGGTCGCCCTGACCGACGGGGTCGCGGTCGGGATCTCGCTGGCCGTGCTCGGCGTGCCACTGGCCGTGCCGCTGGGCGCGCTGGTGTTCCTGGGGGCCTTCGTCCCGATCCTCGGGGCGGTGGTCGCCGGCAGTGCCGCCGTACTGATCGCCCTGGTCGCGAACGGTCCCCTGTCGGCCTTGATCGTGCTCGCCGTCATCATCGCGGTGATGCAGCTGGAGGGTCACGTGCTGGCACCCCTCCTGCTCGGTCGTGCGGTCAAGCTGCACCCGCTGGCCGTGGTGCTCGGCGTCGCCGCGGGTCTGCTCGTGGCGGGCATCCCCGGCGCGCTGCTGGCCGTGCCGCTGCTCGCCGTGCTGAACTCGGGGATCCGCTCGCTGCGCAGCGAGGCCGACGAGCACGTCGACCCGGAGGACGTGCACACCAGCGAACCGGAGGAGACGGGCCCCGACGAGCCCGGGTTGACCCGGGAATCCGACCTGAGCGAGGAGTCCCGCACCTGATCAGCGGGCAGCCGGCGGAACACGATGTGTCGCGGAGGAGGACGGCGATGCCGACGTCCCCGACCCGTCGGTCACGAACCGAGGTCGTGACCCGGCTCCGCGCCGCCGGCTGCGTCTTCGCCGAGGAGGAGGCGGGGTTGCTGCTCGCCGCGGCCCCGAGCCCGATCGACCTCGCGGCCATGGTGGAGCGGCGGGCGGGTGGTGAGCCCCTCGAACAGGTCGTGGGCTGGGCGGAGTTCTGCGGGCTCCGGATCGCGGTGGACCCCGGGGTCTTCGTCCCCCGCCGCCGCACCGAGTTCCTCGTCCAGCAGGCCGTCGCCCTCACCACTCCCGCCCGACGCGACACGGCGGCACGGACCGTCGTCGTCGACCTGTGCTGCGGCTCGGGCGCCGTGGGCGTCGCACTGTCCGCGTCCCTGGACGCCGTCGAGCTGCACGCCGTCGACGTCGACCCGGCCGCCGTGCGGTGCGCCCGCCGCAACCTCGCCGCGACCGGTGGCCGCGTGTACCAGGGCGACCTCGTCGAACCGCTGCCCGGGAGACTGCGCGGACGCATCGACCTCCTGGTCGCCAACGCGCCCTACGTCCCCACCGCGGCGATCGGCCTCATGCCCCCGGAGGCCCGCGTGCACGAGCCGCGCGTGGCGCTCGACGGCGGTACGGACGGGCTCGACGTCGCCCGCCGGGTGATCGCCGCCGCGTTCCCGTGGCTGACGCCGGGTGGCAGCCTGCTCGTGGAGACGAGCGAGCAGCAGGCCCCGGACGCCGCCGCGGACCTCGCGCGCCACGGGTTCGACCCCCGGGTCGCCGGATCGGACGAGCTGGCCGCCACCGTGGTGATCGGGACCCGGCCGGGTCCAGGGACCCGCGCATAGTGTCGAAGCCGAATCCGTTCCTCGGAGAGGACACCGCGGAGAACTACGCCCGAGCGCGGCCGGACTACCACCCCGGCGCCGTCGCCGCGGCCGTTCGGCTGCTGGGTCTGCGCGTTCCGGTGCCGCTCGCCGTCGACGTCGGCTGCGGTACCGGCATGTCGTCGCGCGACGCTCGCGGCGGTGGCGCGCGCAGGTCGTCGCCCTGGACGCGTCCCGCCCCATGCTCCGGTCGGCCGAGCCGGCGGTCGGCGTGCAGTACGTGCAGTCGGCCGCCGAGCAGCTCCCGATCGCGACGGACTCGGTGGACCTCCTGGTCACCGCCGCCGCGTTCCACTGGTTCGACCAGCCGGCGATGCTCGCCGAGACCGCGCGAGTGCTCCGCCTCGGAGCGGGCTTCGTCGTCTACACAGACTTCTTCACCGACCGCCTGGACGGTGCGGAGGACTGCGCGGAGTGGCTCGCGAGCACCGGTCCCGTGCCGGCCCGGTTCACCGGCACGGTGTGGTGCTGTCGACGCTAGACCGGCTTCGTCGACGCGAGGATGTCGAGGTAGTGCGGGTTGGACATCACGCCCAGCACGTTGCCGAACGGGTCAACGACGGAGGCCGTCACGAACCCCGTGTCCCCGCGCGGCCTGATCGGGTCGTACTCCGTGGCGCCCATCGCGAGCAGTCGGGCCACGGTGGCATCGAGGTCGTCGACGTGCCAGTGCATGATCGCCCCGCCGGGACCGGTGGCGGCCGCCGGCGGCGCGTAGCTGCGGTCGATGATGCCCAGCTCGGCCTGGTAGTCGCCGATGCGGAACTCCACGTAGGCGGGGCGGCCGTCGGGCCCCGGGCGCATGAAGTACGCCTCCACGCCCAGGAACTCCGTGTACCAGGCCACGGCCGCCGGGACGTCGTCGGCCCAGATGTTCATCGTCGCGAATCCTCGAAGGCTCATGACGCGCACGCTATCGCTCCTTGTGGAACGTCCGGTTCCGCAATGCATGAGAAGATGCGGACGTGTTGGAGACCTCGGTCCGGTTGCTCCGGCTCCTGTCGCTGCTCCAGGTCCGGCGGACGTGGGCGGGCGACGACCTCGCCGCCCGCCTGTCCGTCACCACCAGGACCGTGCGCAACGACGTCGAACGGTTGCGCATCCTCGGCTACGAGGTGCGATCCAGCACCGGGACCACCGGCGGCTACCGGCTCGCGGCCGGTTCCGCCATGCCGCCGCTGCTGCTCGACGACGACGAGGCCGTCGCCGTGGGGGTGGGGTTGCGCGCCGCGGCGGCCGGCACGGTCACGGGGATCGAGGAGACCTCGCTGCGCGCGCTGACGAAGCTCGAACAGACCCTGCCGCCCCGGCTGCGGCACCGGCTCGACGCCCTCCGCCACGCCACCGTCTCCGCGGCGAGCGGTGGGCCGACCGTCGACGCCGGGACGCTCACGACCATCGCGGGCGCCTGCCGCGACCACGAGCAGCTCCGTTTCGACTACCGCGGGCACGGCGAGGCCGCGGCGACAGCGGTGGCAGCGCGCCGCGTCGAGCCGCACCGCCTCGTCTACACCGGTCGCCGCTGGTACCTGCTCGCGTGGGACTGCGACCGAGACGACTGGCGCACGTTCCGGGCCGATCGCATCCAGCCACGCCTGCCCACGGGGCCCCGGTTCACGCCGCGCGAGCCACCGGAGGACGCCGCGAGCCACGTCGTGCGCGGGACCGGCTCGCTGGCGTGGAGGCACCCCGCGCGGGTCCGCCTCCACGCCCCCGCCGACGTCGTCGCCGAGCGCGTCTCGCCGGCGGCCGGCCTGCTGCGCCCGGTCGACGAGCACAGCTGCGTCCTGGAGACGGGCGGCGACTCCCTGCGTGACCTGGTCGGTTTCCTCACGAGCATCGACGTCGGATTCGAGGTGCTGGCGCCGCCGGAGCTCCGGAGCCTGCTGCGTACGCTCGCCGACCGGTACGCGGCAGCCGCCGGCGGATGACCGGATCGACTGCCGGTCGAACCGATGATGTCGGTCCCTCCGCACGGTCTGATGGGTGTGAACACGGTGACCTCCGATACCTGGCCGCTCATCCACGCCGAGCGCGCGGCGCTGGCCGTCGACCTCCGTGGCCTCGACGACGCGCGATGGGCGAGCCCGTCACTGTGTGCCGGGTTCACCGTGCGGGAGGTCCTCGCGCACATGACTGCCGCGGCGAGCCTCAACGCCGTGCGCTGGATGGCGGGGGTGATCCGCTGCCGGTTCGACTTCGACAAGCAGGTCGCGATGCGCCTGGCCGAGCACCTGGGCTCCTCGCCGGCCGAGACGCTCGCACGCTTCGAGCGGGTCGTCACCAGCACGACCGCCCCACCGCTCCCGAAGGTTGCGCTGCTCGGTGAGGTGATCGTGCACTCCGAGGACATCCGGCGGCCGCTGGACATCAGCCGCGACCACCCGATCGAGGTCGTCACCCGGGTCGCCGAGTACTACAAGGGGTCCGACCAAGTGGTCCTGGCCAAGAGCCGGGTGAGCGGTCTCCGCCTCGCGGCCACGGACGGTCCGTTCGCCACCGGCTCGGGGCCGCTGGTGACCGGCCGCACGGCGGCGCTCGTCATGGCGATGACCGGGCGGGCGACGTACTGCGACGAGCTCGCGGGAGACGGCGTCGCGATCCTGCTCGAGCGCTGCTGAGCACGGCGATAACCTCGCGGCTCGCCCCGCGTCCCACCTGCTGACCGGCCCGACCCGGGCCGCCCGACGAACAGAGGAAGGAGCAGCCATGCAGATCATCCTCAGTGACTTCATGAGCCTGGACGGTGTCGTGCAGGCACCCGGCGGCCGTGAGGAGGACACCACCGGCGGGTTCACCAACGGCGGCTGGTCGGTTCCGTTCTTCGACGTGGAGGCCATGGGCTCGGCGATCGACGACGTCATGGGAGAAACGGAGGCGCTGCTGTTCGGCCGGCGCACGTGGCAGGTGATGGCCGGCGCCTGGCCCGACCGCGCCGGCGACCCCTTCGCCGACCGCATGAACGAGATCCCCAAGTACGTCGCATCCCGCACCCTCACCCAGGACGACCTGACCTGGCCCGGGTCGACCCTGCTGCCCGCGGACGACGCGATCGGCGCGGTGCGCGAGCTGCGCGCCCGGCAGGGTACGGGACTGCAGGTCATGGGCAGTGCCTCGCTCGCGACCCAGCTGGTCGAACACGACCTCGTCGACGAGTACCGACTGATGATCGAGCCGATCCTGCTCGGCGGGGGCAAGCGGGTGTTCCCCGACGACGGTCGGGCCCGCCCGCTCGAGCTGGTCTCCACCGTGACGGCCGATACGGGCGTCCTGATCTGCACGTACCGGCCGGCGGGTCGTTGAGGAGCTACCCGACGTCGTAATGCGCGCCGGCGACCCAACCGCCGCCCGCGGGAACGTCGACGTCGAGGTCGGTGAGCTCGACGGAGTCGCCGACCTGCACTCGGCCCGGGTGGGCCACCCAGCAGTTCAGCGCCATGCGGCCGCCGAACTGCCGGTTGATGGTGCGCAGGACGTCGAGATCCTGCTCGCCGGTGTCGGGGTGGATGGTCGTCATGACGCATCGGCCGCGCACGGACTGGACGCCGATCACCGCATCGCCGATGCGCAGCGCCCGGCCGGGCCAGGTGCGCTCGGCGACCCCGGGCACGCCGCCGATCACGATGTTCGGCCGCAGGCGGCGGCCGTCCTCACCCAGCGCACTGATGGCGCCGTCGGTCGCGACCAGCAGGGGGAGGATGTCGAAGCGCTCGACACCGTCGAAGCGAGCGAGCCGGGCCGTGTCGCCGGCGGCTGCCCGCACCGCGTCCGCCGCCGCGGGATGGTCCCACCGGTGGCCGTCGACCGTCGGCTGGCCGTCGGCATCGAGTGACCCGGCCAGCGCGAGCAGCCGGGGTCGGGTCCGCGCCGTGAGCACGCCGCGCGGACCCCGCACGTGCGCGAGCCGATCGCCCGGGACGCCGTCTTCGGTGAGCACGGCGGCCCGCAGCGGCTCGCCCCGCATCGACTTGACGGGGTAGCGCCACAGCTCGGCGACGCGCATGCCGTCCGAGACCGGGGTGGGGCTCATACATCCGTCCGTTCTCACGGTCACTAGAGCTTCTTAGCGTGAGAGCCTGACAGGATCTTCTCACGATTGCAAGCGCCCGCTAGCATGAGAACGTGGACGTCGACGGGGATGGCGGGTCCCCGCGACTGGGTGAGACCCCGGCTGTCGAGTTCGGCAACACCCGGTACGCCGTGCGCGGGCGGGTGCGCGAGGGCATCGGGACGCCGACGCACCTGCGGGCCTGGCTCGCGGGTCAGGCCGGAGCCCTGAACGCCGACGCGAGCGCGCTCGACATCGGCCAGACCGACGTCGGTACCTTCCTGTCCCTGCGGGCCGCCGTTCGCGAGCTGTTCGGAGCGTCGGTGGACGGCAGGGTCGCCGAGGAAGCCGACGTCGGCGTGGTCAACGAGGCGGCTGCGGCCGCACCGCGCTGGGCCCGGCTGATCCGGTCCGACGGTGGTTACGTCATCGTCGACGTCACGGCGGCCGCCGGCGCCGACGCCATGCGGGCCGCGCTCGCCCGCGACGCGATGACGCTGCTCGGCGGCCCGCTCCGGGCGCAGCTACGCGCCTGCCACGGTCCGGGTTGCGTGCTGTTCTTCGTCAAGGACCATTCCCGACGGGAGTGGTGCTCGGCCGGGTGCGGCAACCGAGCGCGGGCCGCACGTCACTATCGCCGGCATCGATCGCCGATCGCGTGACGTCGGCGGGTCGGGGCTCAGTGCACTCGGCCGAGCGTCTCGGCGAGCTTGTCCGGCATCGACATCATCGGTTGGTGGGATGACGCGAGCCGTTCGACGTGGTCCGCCGCCGCCGCCATCTGCTCCTGGGCAGCCGGCGGAAGGGCTTGGTCGTGCTCGCAGATGATGTACGTGGTCGGATGTCCGCGATCCGGCGCGGAGCTGGGTGCGACGGCGCTGGCGATCGACTGCGGCACCATCCGCCGCAGCTCGACTTCGGCGTGCTGCTTGTCAACATCGGCGCAGAGCGTCTGTCGGAGCAGCTCGAGATCGTCGGTCACCCTGGCCGTTCCGTCGTCGTGAGGTGCGAACCACGTCGGCGGCGGACCGCCGGCGAACATGTCCGTCATCGATTGGCCGCGAGAGGGCCAGGCCGCAGCGAGGTAGACGCTGTGGGCGACGTACGGGTGGTCGGCGAGCTCGGTGATGACCATCCCGCCGGAGGAGTGCCCGACGAGCACGACAGGCTCACCGACGCTCTCCACGTACTGACGGACGACAGCAGCGTCAGCCGCCAGGTCGCCGAGTGCGGCGGGATCGGTACCGGCGCTCGGTAGCTGCTCGACCACATCGACCCGGTGGCCGGCCTTCTCCAGTCGTTGTGCGACGTCGCTCCAGTAGGCACCGCCGGTGAACCCGCCGTGCACGAGAACGAAGTTGGTCATCATCCAAGTGTGACGTGGATCACGTTACGTCGCAATCAGCCGAACGGCCCCACACGAGCCACATCGCCTTCGGGCGTTAACATCGTCGCGTGGCGATGAGTTCTGGCTCGGACGTGACCCCGGCGGTGGCGCTGTTCCGGTCGCTCGGTGACCCGGCTCGGCTGGCGATCGTGGCTCGACTGGCCGATGGTGAGGCTCGGGTGGTCGATCTGACCCGACTGCTGGGACTGGCGCAGTCAACGGTGTCCCAGCACCTGGCGTGCCTGCGGGACTGCCGATTGGTGGAGTCGCGGACCGAGGGCCGGCAGTCCTACTACTCGCTGACCCGCCCAGAGTTGATCGACCTGCTGCGCAGCGCGGAACTGTTGCTGGCCGAGACGGGTGACGCCGTGGCGCTGTGTGCGGTGTACGGCGAGCCGACGGCCGCGGTGGAGGCGTCGTGACGACCGTCCCGACCGCGTCGGCTCGGGAGCTGGTGCTGCGGCGCCGGATCAGGCTGCTGGTCGCCGCGACGATCACCTACAACGTGATCGAAGCCGTGGTGGCGATCATCGCTGGCACGCTGGCGTCCTCGATCGCGCTCATCGGGTTCGGGCTGGACTCGGTCATCGAGGTCAGCTCCGCGGCCGCGGTCGCCTGGCAGTTCGCCGGCCGCGATCCGGCACGCCGGGAGCAGGTGGCCCTGCGGGTCATCGCGTGGTCGTTCTTCGCCCTCGCCGCGTTCGTGACGGTCGAGTCGCTGCGCACGCTGTTCGGCCAGCGGGAGGCCGAGCAGTCAGTGGTGGGCATCGTGCTGGTGGCGACGAGTGTGGTCATCATGCCGTTCCTGTCCTACGCCCAGCGTCGTAGCGGTCGCGAACTCGGGTCAGCGTCCGCGGTGGCCGACTCCCGACAGACGCTGCTGTGCACCTACCTGTCCGCTGCCGTGCTGGTCGGGCTGGTGCTCAACGCCTCGCTGGGTTGGTGGTGGGCCGACCCGGCCGCCGCGCTCGTCCTCGCCGTCCTCGCTGTGCGGGAGGGACGCAACGCCTGGCGCGGGGACCTGTGCTGCGCGACACCCGCCGGTGCGGGTGCCGAACGGGCCGAGACCGGCTGTGCGGAGGGGTGCTGTTCGTCCTGAGCGGCGGTCGATCGTGCCGAGCCGGGCTTCGAGGTGGAGCGGATGACGGGAATCGAACCCGCGTATTCAGCTTGGGAAGCTGATGTTCTACCATTGAACTACATCCGCAGCGTGCTCGAATGAGCGTAGCATCTCACGCAGCGTGACGATCGTCGCCGCATCTGTGCCGCCATCAGGGTGGTTCTCGGGCCGGAGGTCCATCTCACGGGATCGAGCCTCGACGGCGGTCGTCGCTCGGTCCACACTGACGGTGACCGCAAGGCCAGCTCCCCGGCCGCGAAGGATCCGCGCATGACGGAGACCGACCCGCCCCTGGGCTCGCTCCCGATGCCGGACCACGACCACGACGTGCTCCTCATCGCCGGCAGCCGGCCGGAGGTCGCGCGGCTCGCTCCGGTCGCCACCGCGTTCGCCGACGCCGCCCGCATCCGGGCACTCACCGTCGCCAGCGGTCCCGACCCGATGTCCGTGCACGAGGCGTTCGAAGCGCTCGGCGTTCCGGCCGACATCACCCAGCTGCTGCGCGTGCCGCCCAGCCCGCACCCGGCCGCCATCGCCGCGGTGCTCATGACCCGGCTGGACGAGCTGCTGGTCGACCTCGATCCGTCCGCGGTGCTGGTCTACGGCGGCGACATGACGGCGGTCGTGGCGGCGCAGGTCGCGTTCTGGCGGCAGATCCCGGTGGTGCACCTGCAGGCCGAGGCGGCGAGCGACGACCTGCTCTGCCCGTTCCCGCACGAGGCCAACCGGCGCGTCATCGGTCACCTCGCGTCGCTGCTGCTCACCACGGACGGAGCCACCCGGAGCAGCGGGAGCGGTCCGAACACCGTCCATGTCGGCGACACGATGGCGGGCAACCCGCAGCCGGCGGACCTGCGCTTCGCCCGGCTGGTCCGTCGCGTCCGGCTCGGGGGTCCCCGGCTCGTGCTGGTGGGGCTGGATCGCGCCGACTCGCTCGGGGTGCTGGCCGGTCTGCCCGATCTCCTGGAGCAGGAGCCCGATATCGAGGTCGTCATCTTCGGGGAGCTCGCCGCGCACGGGGCGGGGTACCCGCTGCTGCAGCACAAGCGCGCCACCATGGTGCGCACCATGCCGCTCGCGGAGCTGGTCGGGCTGATCGCGGCGAGCTCCGTGCTCGTCTCCGACGACCCCGAGCTGGTCAACGACGCGCCCGGCCTCGGCACGCCGGCCGTGCTGGTCGACGGGCCGAGCGTCCCGCATCCCGGCGACTCGATCCGCAGCATCCTCAGCCCCGCCGTCATGACCACCGTGCGGCAGGTCCTCGCGGCCGGGCACCCGGTGGCCGTCGAACAGTCCGACGGCCTGGAGGCGGCGCGCGTCGAGCAGGCCGTGGCGTGGATGTTCGGGCTGTGCCCGTCACCGCAGCTCACCTCGCCGTCCCCGTCCAACACCGAGGCCTGACAGGCCGTCAGTAGGGTGTCGCCGTGCTGCTGTCGGACGGTGACCTGCGCAAGGAGCTCGACTCGGGGCGCCTCGTCCTCGACCCCTGGGAACCGACGATGCTGCAACCCTCGAGCATCGACGTGCGGCTCGACCGCTTCTTCCGGGTCTTCCAGAACTCCCGCTACACCCACATCGACCCGGCAGAGCAGCAGGACGAGCTGACCTCGGCCGTCGAGCCGGCCGGCGAGGAGCCGTTCGTGCTCCACCCCGGCGAGTTCGTGCTCGGCTCCACGTTCGAGTCGGTGTCGCTGCCCGACGACCTGGCCGGGCGGCTGGAGGGCAAGAGCTCGCTCGGACGACTCGGCCTGCTCACCCATTCGACGGCGGGGTTCATCGACCCCGGCTTCACCGGGCACATCACCCTCGAGCTGTCGAACGTCGCCAACCTGCCGATCACGCTGTGGCCGGGGATGAAGATCGGGCAGCTGTGCCTGTTCCGGCTGTCCAGCCCGGCCGAGCGCCCCTACGGCAGCGACGGCGTCGGCTCCCGCTACCAGGGGCAGCGAGGACCGACGCCGTCACGGGCCCATCTCAACTTCCACCGGGCCGACACCCGGCGGTGACGCGTTCGGTTGCGCGAGTCCGGCGGAACCGCGGGCCGCGAGCGTTCCCGGACCACCGGACGGACCAGCAGTGCGGTCACGTCGCGAAGGACTGCCGGTTGACGTGCGCGGTCCCAGAACGGTGATCACGCAGGGTGTAACGGTCCCAGAGCGGTGATCAGGTGCCGGGGTCGATCCCGGGTCGCGACGTGATCGTCCGATGGGGACACCGGACCGCGGATACCGCGGCGTCTCGTCCCGCAACGGTGATCATGCACGGGTAGTCCCCAGACAGTGATCATGCGAGGTGGCCCGGGACGATCGGCACGCCGCCGCCGGGGTCGTCCCAGCTGCGGTCGTCCAGCTGCGGTCACCGCTGCGGCTGCCCCGATGCCATCGTCATCGCGGCAGTCGTCACCGCGGCAGTCGACCCATCAGGAAGAACTCGGGGTTGGGCCGCAGCGCCGTCAGGTGGGCGAGCCGGTTGGACATCGCGAACAGCGCGGTGATCGCCCCGACGTCCCAGATCTCGTCCTCCGACAGCCCGGCCAGCCGCGCGTCGTCCAGCTCGGCGTCGGTCAGGGACGCCGACTCCGTCGCGATCAGCAACGCGAGGTCGACGATGGCTCGTTCGCGCGGGCTCAGCTCCACCGACCACGGGTCGGTGGCCACGCGGTCGGCGATCTCCGGGTCCTTGGTGCGCACCCGCAGGATCGCGCCGTGCGCCACCACGCAGTACGTGCAGTTGTTGGCGCCCGACGTCGCGACGACGACCAGCTCGCGCTCGGCCTTGCTCAGCCCGTCGGAGGAGTCCATCAGCGCGTCGTGGTAGTCGAGGAACGCGCGCAGCTCGGCCGGCCGCCGCGCGAGCGCCCGGAAGATGTTGGGCACGAAACCCGACTTCTCCGCGATCGCCCCGATCCGCTCGCGCAGGTCGTCGGGCATGTCCTCGAGCTCGACGTGGCCGAACCGGCTCACCGGCCGTTCCTCAGTCCCCATGACACTCGACGGTAGCCGCCACGAAGGGGATCATGAGCACATGGTCGTCGCCGAGGAGATCCGCCACCGGCTGTCACGCTGGTGCGCCGCGCGCGTCCCGGACGCCGAGCGCGAGCAGCGGCGGATCGGGTACACGATCCAGGGCGGGGAGATCACGATCGTGGACCGCCGGCCCCCTGCCTTCCCCGAGCTCGTCGCGGAGTGGTCGGCCACCCCGCTCGCGCAGCTGCGCGCGGACGACCCCGACCCCGGCGTGTGGTCGCTGTACCGCCCGGTCGGCGAGGACGGCTGGGAGCGCGCGACGGTCGGCGACGATCCCCTGGCCCTCCTGGACGGGGTGCGGGACTGAGCCAGCACCCCTCGTCCCCTACGCGCCCAGCCGCAGCTTGAGGGCCTCCAGCTCGTCACGCATCGACGTCGGCAGCTGGTCGCCGATCTTGGCGAACCACTCCTCGATCAGCGGGATCTCGGCCTTCCACTCCTCGACGTCGACGGCCACCGCGGCCTCGACGTCGGACAGCGGGGTCTCGATCCCGTCGAGGTCGATCTGGTCGGCCGTCGGCACGTACCCGACGGCCGTCTCGACCGCGCTGGCCGTCCCCTCGATGCGCTCGACGACCCACTTCAGCACCCGGGAGTTCTCCCCGAAGCCCGGCCACAGGAACCGGCCGTCGTCGCCACGGCGGAACCAGTTGACGTAGAAGATCCTCGGCAGCTTGTCGGCGTCCGCGCCCTTGCCCACGTCCACCCAGTGCTGGAAGTACTCGCCGGCGTTGTAGCCGAGGAACGGCAGCATCGCCATCGGGTCACGGCGCACCTGACCGAGGCCCCCGGCCGCCGCGGCTGTCTTCTCCGACGACATGGTGGCGCCCATGAAGGTGCCGTGCTGCCAGTCGCGGGACTCGGTGACCAGCGGGACCGTCGTCTTGCGCCGGCCGCCGAACAGGATCGCCGAGATCGGCACGCCCTGCGGGTCCTCCCATTCGGGGGCGACGACCGGACACTGCGCGATGGGCATGGTGTATCGGGCGTTGGCGTGCGCCGCCGTCGTCTCGGACTCGGGAGTCCAGTCCTCGCGGGTCCAGGACGTGAGGTGCTGCGGATCGCCCTCCATCCCCTCCCACCAGATGTCGCCGTCGTCGGTGAGGGCGACGTTGGTGAAGATCGAGTTGCCCCGGTCCATCGTCTTCATGGCGTTGGGGTTGGTCCGGCGGTTCGTGCCCGGCGCGACACCGAAGAACCCGTACTCGGGGTTGACGGCGTACAGCCGCCCGTCCGGGCCGAAGCGCATCCAGGCGATGTCGTCACCCACGGTCTCGGCGCGCCAGCCGGCGACGGTGGGCTGCAGCATCGCGAGGTTGGTCTTGCCGCAGGCGGACGGGAAGGCCGCGGCCACGTAGTACACCTTCTCCTCGGGGCTGATCAGCTTGAGGATGAGCATGTGCTCGGCGAGCCAGCCCTCGTCGTGGGCGATGGCGGACGCGATGCGCAGCGCGTAGCACTTCTTGCCGAGCAGCGCGTTGCCGCCGTATCCGGAGCCGTAGCTCCAGATCTCGCGGGTCTCGGGGAAGTGGCTGATGTACTTGGTGTCGTTGCACGGCCACGACACATCGGTCTGCCCCGGCTCCAGCGGCGCCCCGACGGAGTGCAGACACTGGACGTAGCCGCCGTCGCGGTCCTCGAAGAGCGGCAGGACCGGGTCGCCCATCCGCGTCATGATCTTCATCGAGGCCACGACGTACTCGGAGTCGGTGATCTCCACGCCCAGCATGGGTGGGTCGGTGTCCAGCGGCCCCATGCAGAACGGGATGACGTACATCGTCCGGCCGCGCATCGACCCGCGGTACAGATCCGTCAGCGTCGACTTCATCTCGCGCGGATCGACCCAGTTGTTGGTGGGTCCGGCCCCGATCTCCTCCTCCGTGCAGATGAACGTGCGCTCCTCGACCCGCGCGACGTCATCCGGGTCGGACCCGGCCCAGAACGAGTTCGGTCGCCGGCCCTCGTCGAGCTTGACGAACGTGCCCGCATCGACGAGCCGCGTGGTCACCCGGTCCCACTCCGCATCGGAACCGTCACACCACACCACCCGGTCCGGCGTCGTGAGCTCCGCGACCTCCCGCACCCAGGACAGCAGGTGGGCGTTGCCCGTCGGTGCGTCGTCGATACCTGGCATGGTCGTCGCGGTCATGTCGTCCTCGCCTCTCACCGGTCAGCCGGCCCCGGGAATGCTGCGCGCACCCGGACCGAATGGTGCGGGTGCGCAGGCCGAAGTGTGTGCCGAAGGTACCCGGGGCGTTCGGCTCAACCCACCGCCGAAGCTGTCGATCGGCTCACAGGACCGATAAGGGGATCGATCCAGAAGGGGCGCGATCGGGCCACGTCGGTGAGGACGGCGCCAGGTGCTCGACTGCGACCGGCGCGTGGTGGATCGTGGTACCGGGTACTCCGGCCGTACCCGAGCACCGTGTTCGGCACGCGTCGAGTGTTCCCGGGAGGGTCCATGAGTCCCACGGCCCAGTACCTCACGCTTCTCGCCGTCGCGATCGGGCTGACGTTCGTCGTCGGACGGCTGCTCGTCACCGCGGGTGAGCCGTTCCTGGAGGAGGTGTTCCAGGACCGGTCCGTGACGCGCTCGGTCAACCTCCTGCTGTCCGTGCTGTTCCACCTCATCACCCTCGGGGTGCTCGCGATCATCTCGGTCGTCGAGTTCGACACCGGCGACCCACTGCAGACGCTGGTCGCCAAGCTCGGAGTGGTCCTGCTGGTCCTGGGCATCGCCTACGGGATCTCCATGCTGGTGCTCATCCGCGTGCGGGAGCGACGCCGGGCCGACCAGATCTCCGAGCACGTCCAGGAGCGGCTGGCCGACCGCGGCAGCGCTCCGCCCGCCGTCAACCCCGGCATCCCGCCGACCACGATGCCGACCACGATGCCGGCCCCGCAGCCCCCTACCACCCAGCCCGTCACGACCCAACCCGTGACCACCCGGCCGGTGCCGCCCGCCCGGCCGTGACCGCCCCGTCGACCGCGCCCGGGTGACGCTGCGACTGCCCTCGCCTTGCCTCGTGCTGCTCGCCGGACCGGTGGGATCCGGGAAGTCGACGTGGGCGGCCGCGCACTTCCCCGCCACCGCGATCGTCTCGAGCGACCAGCTCCGGGCGGTCGTCGGTGCCGGCGAGGACGACATCAGCGCCAGTGCCGATGCCTTCTCCCTGCTCGAGGAGATCGTCGCCGTCCGGGTCGCGCGCCGACTCACGACCGTGGTGGACACGACCGGCCTCGACGCCGACCGCCGCGCCCGATGGCGGGAGCGCGCCCGGACGCACGGCGTCCCCTGCTTCGCGGTCGCGTTCGACGTCCCGGCGGGCCAGTGCCGGGCGCGCAACCGCGCCCGGCCGCATCCGGTGCCGGCCGACGCCCTCACCGCCCAGCTGCGCGCCTGGCCGGCCGTGCGCGACGCGCTGACCGGCGAGGGCTTCGATGCGGTGCTGACCCCCGAGCCGGTCCGGGTCGTACCGCCGGCCTTCATCATCGCCACCGCGGCGGGCGCCGCCGAACGACAGCGCGTGCAGCCCGTCGGACTGCGGTTCGCCCTGCACGTGGGCGAGTTCACCGGCGGTGCCACCACCCTGCGCCACCGGCTGCGGGAGATCGCCGCCGGCGCCGAGGACGCCGGGTTCGACGCGATCTACGTGATGGACCACTTCCGGCAGATCCCGCAGGTCGGACGGGCCTGGGACGACTTCCTGGAGAGTTGGACCACGCTGGCCTGGCTGGCCGCGTGCACCGAGCGCGTCCGGCTGGGCACACTGGTCACCGGCGTGACCCACCGCAACGTCGGGCTCCTCGCCAAGATCGTCGCCACCCTCGACGTGCTGAGCGGCGGTCGGGCGGTGTGCGGGCTCGGGCTGGGCTGGTTCGAGGCCGAGCACCGGGCGTACGGCTGGGACTTCCCGCCGACCGGTGAGCGCTACGCCCTGCTCGAGGACGCCTTGGCGGCTCTGCCCGTGCTGTGGGGACCGGGCAGCAAGCCGTTCCACGGCCGGGTGCTCGACCTGCCCGACACCTCCGCCTACCCACGGCCGCTGCAGGAGCGGGTCCCGATCGTGCTCGGCGGCGGTGGTGAGCGCCGCACGCTGCGGCTCGCGGCCCGCTACGCCGACGTCGCGAACGTGCTGGGTGACCTCCCGACCGTCGCGCGCAAGGCCGCGGTCCTCCGGGCGCACGGCGAGGAGGCCGGTCGGACGGTGGAGCTCTCGCACCTGACCACCGCCATGGTCGGGACGGACGGCGCCGAGGTGACCGCGCTCGTCGAGCGGCACCGCCCGCGCGGGGTGGACCCGGCGCGCTACGCCGCCTCGGTCCACGCCGCCACGGTCGAGGACCAGATCGGGAGGTTCCGGGCGCTGGCCGACGTCGGCGTGGCCGAGGTGGCCGTCCGGCTGCCCGGCCTCACCGACGCGGAGCCGCTGGCCCGGATGGCGCCGGTGATCGCGGCTTTCCGGTAGGTCGCGCGTCCCGAACCGGTGATCAAGGCGGCGCCCGGGGCGGGGTCTCGGTCCGACCGCGTTCAGCGGAACGCGAAGGCCGGCGTCCGGGCGATCTGCGGCAGCGGGATCGGCAGCCGGTGCACGGTGACGTTCCAGTACCGGTACTCCGGGTCACCCGCCCGCCAGGCGTTGGCCAGCCGGGCCGCGGCGTCGGGGTCCATCCGATGTCGGGGTCGGGGACGGAGGCCGCAGCGTTCCCGGACGTCGCGGTCCAACGCGCGCCAGGCATCGTCAGCCGTGGTGTGGACGCTGACGGTCGGCGGGCCGGCCGCGTCTCCGACGAGCAGGGTGTAGGCGCTGACCACCTCGAAGGACATGACCAGATCCCCTCTCGCTCGCCGACGGCCGCGATCCCGCGGCCGACCGGCGCGTGGCCAGTGAACGACATCCGACAGCTCGTGGCCGCGACGCCACGCCGGGACGGGGTGGACGGCCGTGTGTGCGGCGTCGGGCGGGCGAGCGGGCGTCGACAACGCGACGCTCCGGTGAACTCCTCGGGCGGCGGTATCTGCGCTGCGCGGGGTTCGCTCATCCTGGTCGACGGCCCGTCGACCCCGGTGAGGACGACATGCGCATCGCGACCTTCAACGTCGAGAACCTGTTCGACCGGGCCAAGGCCCTCGACAGCGCGGACTGGGCCGTCGGCCGTCCCGCCCTCGAGGCCCACGCTCGGCTGAACCGGCTGCTCGAGGAGCCCGAGTACACACCGGCGATCAGGGACCAGATCGTGGAGCAGCTCGACGTGCTGGAGCTGACCCGCGACGACGAGGGCCCGTTCGCCCTGCTGCGCCAGAACCGGGGCCGGCTGCTCCGTCGCCCCCGTGCGGGTGGGGTCGAGGTGGTGGCGGCCGGGCGTGGCGACTGGATCGGGTGGGTCGAGCTCACCACCGAGCCGGTGGACGAGCTGGCCATGCAGCATGCCGCGCAGGTGATAACCGACGTCGGAGCCGACATCCTGGGTGTCGTCGAGGCCGAGAGCCGCATCGCCCTCAAGCGGTTCTGCGACGCCGGGGTGCTCGACGGGGAGCGGCCGCGCTACCCGCACGTCATGCTCGTCGACGGCAACGACGAGCGCGGGATCGACGTAGGCGTGCTCGCCGCCCGGCGGTACCCGCTGCAGCGGCTGACCAGCCACGTCGACGATGTCGACCACGTCGGTCCGGTGTTCAGCCGCGACTGCCCCGAGTACGTGTTCCACACCGCGGCCGGCGAGCGGCTCGTGCTGCTGGTGAACCACCTCAAGAGCAAGGGCTTCGGCCGCCAGGCCGACAACGACGCGCGCCGCCGCCGGCAGGCGGCCAGGGTCGCGGAGCTGTACCGGCGACTCGTCGCCGACGGCGTGCGGATGGTCGCCGTGGTGGGCGACCTGAACGACACGCCCCGCGGTGCGCCGCTGGCACCGCTGCTGGACCAGACCGACCTCGTCGACGTGGCCCAGCACCCGAGCTTCACCATGGACGGCCGCGAGGGCACCTTCGGCAACGGCACGGCGAGCCAGAAGATCGACTACGTCCTGCTCTCACCGGCGTTGTTCGAACGCGTCACGGGCGGCGCGATCTTCCGCCGGGGCGTCTGGGGCGGGACGAACGGCACCCTGTTCCCGCACTATCCGACGATGACCGCGGCCGTGCACGCGGCGTCCGACCACGCTGCGCTCTACGCCGACCTCGATCTGGCGTGACGCCACGCGCCACCCGGCGCGACCTCAGCGCCCGAGCGACACCGACGACATCGTGAAGTCCGGCACCCGGACCGGGGGCATGGCGGCGCGGGTGAACCAGTCCTTCCACTCCCGCGGCAGCGTCCGCTCCGTGGCCCCGACCTCGGCCGTTCGGCGCAGCACCTCCAGCGGCGAGTAGTTGAAGCGGAAGTTGTGGTCGAGCTCGCCGACGACCTCGCCGTCCTCCACGAGGTAGACCCCGTCGCGGGTCAGGCCGGTGAGCAGCAGGGTGATCGGATCGACCTCGCGGATGTACCACAGGGTGGTGAGCAGCAGCCCGCGCCGGGTGCTCGCCACCATGTCCGCGATCGACGCCGACGAGCCGCCCGTCAACAGCAGATTGTCCCCGCCCGGGGTGAACACCGTGTCGAACTCGACGGCTTCGGCGCGGGAGTAGCCGAGCTCGCCGACCACGCCGCGCTGGACCCACTCCACGCGGCGGGTGGGTGCGCCGTTGTCGAAGACCGAGATGCCCTCACCGGAGCGGCCGGCGGTGAGGAACGGTGCGTACTCCAGGCCCGGCGCGGTCGGATCGCAGGCGAGGGTGAGCGGCAGGTCGGTGAGCCGCTCCCCGGTGCGGGGTCCGTCGGGCCCGGCGAGTGCGCTGCGGCCCTCCTGGGCCGGGCGCCCGTCCATGGACCAGGCCAGGTAGAGCATCAGGTCCGACACCGCCGACGGCGGGAGCAACGTCTCGTAGCGCCCCACGGGCAGGGTGATCCGGCGCTCCCCCCACTGCAGCCGCTGGGCCGTCTCGGCGGCCAGCGACACCACGTCGACGTCGGTGAAGTCGGCGGTGGACGCCCCGACCCATGACGAGCCGGACAGGTCGCGGCTCTTGGTGTTGAGCTCCACCGAGCCGGTGGGCTGCACCCAGCGCCGCCGCACGCCCGTGGACGTGCCGAGCCACACCGTGGTGAGGTCGTGGCTGGCGAAGCCGTACTGCCGGTGCGGGCCGGCCAGGACGTCGGCGAGCCCGTCGACGAGGCGGCCGAACACGCCGATCGAGGTCTCCGCCGCCTCGTCGTCCCACCCGGTGTCGGCACCGCTCGGCTCGGGCAGCGGCATGGCGTCCTGCGCCGGCCCGGCGTCGCGGGCTGCGGCCTCGGCCGCGCGCACCAGATCCGCCAGCTGCGCGGGGTCGGTGACGGCAGCGCTGGAGCTGACCACGCCGGCCGCCGTGCCGCCGTCGACGTACACGACCGTGATCACCGTGAGCCGCCAGGACGTGGTGTGCCCGTTCGTGGTCATCGTCGAGTTGGCCCACCGCAGCACGGCCTCGCTCGACTCGGTGACGAGCACGGCGCAGCCGGGAAGGTGGGCGGCCGTCGCCAGGGTGCGCTCGACGACCTCCTGGGCGCGCAGCGCGGCGCGCACCGCCGGCCCGGTCACCGACCCTCTTCCTGCGTGTTGAGCACGTTCACGCCGCGGAACCGGGCCGACGGGCAGCCGTGGCTCACCGCCGCGACTTGGCCGGGTTGGGCCTTCCCGCAGTTCATCGCCCCGTGCAGGGCCCACGTCGAGGCACCGCCGACCGCGTCCAGCGACCCCCAGAAGTCGGTGGTGGTGGCCTGGTAGGCCACGTCGCGCAGCTGCCCGGCGAGCGCGCCGTTCTCGATGGCGAAGAACCGCTGGCCGGTGAACTGGAAGTTGTAGCGCTGCATGTCGATCGACCACGACTTGTCGCCGACGACGTAGATGCCGCGGTCGACCCCGGCGATCAGCTCCTCGGTGCTGGTGTCGCGCGCGGGGTCGGGGCGGAGCGACACGTTGGCCATGCGCTGGATCGGCACGTGGTGCGGCGAGTCGGCGAACGCGCAGCCGTTGCTGCGGTTGAGGCCGAGCCGAGGCGCGAACGTGCGGTCGAGCTGGTAGCCCACGAGCACGCCGTCGCGCACGAGGTCCCACGCGCCGGTGGCCACGCCGTCGTCGTCGAAGCCGATCGTGGCCAGACCGTGCGGCACCGTGCGGTCTCCGGTGACGTGCATGTGCTCGGAGCCGTAGCGCAGCGTGCCGAGCTTGTCGGGGGTGGCGAAGCTGGTGCCGGCGTAGGCGGCCTCGTAGCCGATCGCCCGGTCGTACTCCGTGGCGTGCCCGACGGACTCGTGGATCGTGAGCCAGAGGTTCGTCGGGTCGATCACCAGGTCGTAGGGACCGGCCTGCACCGACGGCGCCTTCGCCTTCTCGGCGAGCAGCTCCGGAAGCAGCGCGAGCTCGCCGTCCCAGTCCCAGCCGTCGCCGGTGAGGTACTCCCAGCCGCGGCCGGCGGGCGAGGCGAGCGAGCTCATCGTCTCGAAGCCGCCGCCGGCCCGATCCACCGCGGTGGCGGTGAACGACGGCGCGATGCGGATCCGCTGCTGGGTGGTGGAGGTGCCGGCGAGGTCGGCGTAGAACTTGGCCTCCCGAACCTGCGCGACACCGGACTGCAGATGGTCGACGCCGTCGGAGGCGAGCAGCCGCTGCGACCGCTCGATGAGCAGCTCGACCTTCTCGCGGGTCGGCACGGTGAACGGGTCGACGGTGTAGTCCGAGACCCACTCGGCGCCCGCGTGGACCGGCTCCTCGGCCCGCTCGACGCGCTCGATCGCCACCGGCGCCAGCGCTCGCGCCACCGTCACGGCGCGCTCGGCCGTGGCGGCGGCCCGGGCGGGTGTGAGCTCGCCGTGGGAGGCGAAACCCCACACGCCGTCGACCAGGACCCGCACCGCCAGGCCCACGGTGATCGAGTCGGCGACCCCGGTGACGGTGCCGTCGCGCAGGTCGATCGACTGGGACACGATCCGCTCGACCCGCAGGTCGGCGTGCTGGGCCCCGAGCTCACGCGCCCGGGTCAGGGCGGCGTCGGCCAGCACCGCGAGCGGGAGGGCCCGGAACTCCGGATCGATGGTGGGCACCGGGAGAACCTATCCGGCCGCACCTCAGATCGCGGACCTCACGGCACCCACCCCATCCCGACGCCGCCCAGCAGTCCGTCGACCACTCCGAGGCCCGCCGCCTCGACGCCCTGCTCGAGTGGTTCCCGCGGCACCGCCTCGCGGACCACACCGTCCGGCCCGATCCTCAAGACCTGGTCGGCGAGTGTGTCGCCGTCGAGGTCGCTGAGCAGCACGAGGTCGATCCCTTCGGTAGTGACGACCGTGTCACCATGTCCGTCGCCGTCGGTGTCCCAGCCGTCGGCGACGTCGCGATCTGAGAAGTCCCAGCCGGAGCCGTCCCCGCCGGAGGCGGCCCCGCCGGGCGAGGTGTTCCGACCGTCCGGGCCGGCGACCGGCAGCTCGTCAGGCACGCCACCGGGGCGGCGGCCCTCAGTCACCGGTGGGCACCGCTCGGTCGGCGGCGAGCAGCGCCAGCTCGGCGTCGACGGCGGCCCGTTCGTCGGCGACCGCCGCGTCGAGGGCGAGGCCTGCGGTGCGCTCGACGTCGAGGAGCCGGCGGCCGAGGTCGGTGTCGAGGGCGGCGCGGGTGGCCGCGAGCACCTCGTCGGCATGGCGCCGCAGCCGGACCCGCTCGACGCCCATGCGCCGGGACCGACCGGTGGCGAGCACGGCCGCCACCCCGGCACCGACGGCGAGTGGCGCCAACGCCGTTCCGCCGAGCGCGGGCAGCCCGAGCAGCGGAAGCACCGCGACCGGGACCAGCGCGACACGCCAGGCAGCGGCCCCGTCGGCCGCTCCCGCCAGCACCGCCCCGGCCGCTCGGACCGGCGCGGGCGGGTGGACCCCGAGGGCGGGCGGCGGCCGCCCGGCCGGCAACCGCGGCCAGCCCGGGGGCATCGAGAGGGACCGCTCGGTCGCGATCCGTCGTAAGGCCGGCCGCAGCGCCGCCGCCCACGCGGCATGCCCGGCGAACGCCACGTCGTCGACGGCGGCGGCGAGCCGGGCCGGCAACCGTTCGCGCGCCGCACGGTCGGCAGCGTCGATGTGGAACGCGACCTCGCGGGCCAGCCCAGCGAGGGCCGCCGCGGTGTCGGCGGTGGCCGCGAGCCTGCTCAGGGCGAGGCAGCTACGCAGCTCCACACGGTGATCGCCGGTCAGATCGGCCCGCCGGGCGCGGAGCTCGACCCGGCGGGCGTGGACGGCGCAGGCGTAGCGGGTGGACATCCCGCGAGCGTGGCAGGGGATCGATCCGCCGGGGCCGGGACGGCCGGGATGGTGTGCGATGGCGAACCCGTCCCGGCCGGTCCTCAGCGGCGGGCCTGGTCGTCCCGCCCTCCTGCCGCCTCGGACGGGCGGGGGCGGTCGGCCACCGGCACTGCGTCCGTCGACCCTGCGTCCGTCGACCCTGCATCCGCCGGTCCCGCGTTCTCCGCCTCGGCGACGAGCCGGGCGTACCTCGTACCGGCCGCCAACAGCACCAGGCCGGCCCCGAGGAACGCCGCGACGCGCGCGAGCCCGTCCAGCGCGACCAGGTCGAACAGCACCAGCTTCGCGACCGCGGCGGCCACCAGGACCAGGCCGGTGATCCGGAGCGCCGGCCGACTGATCCCGCGGGCCAGCAGCACCAGTGCGACGACCGCCCAGGACACCGTGACCAGGGCGTGCCCCGCGGTGAAGCCGAGCCGGTCGGGCGAGACGAGCAGCGCGAGCGTGACTGCCACGGACGTCGCCCCGTAGAGCCCGACGAGCCCGATGGGCACCCACAGCCAGGCCGAGCCGGAGTCGGGCCGGATCAGCCCGATCCGCCCGCCCGCGGCGAGCAGGGCGAGCGCGAGCACCAGCACCAGGACCGAGACACCGACGGCGGTGAGCAGCGCGCCCGTGCGGACCTCGTCGCCGTCGACGTAGGGCAGCGTGGGGAACTCCAGCGGCAGCGGAGCGTCCCGGAGGACGGCGATCATCACGCCGAACGCTCCGACGATCATCGCCACGAACAGCGGGAACCTCGCTCGCAGGACTGCGGCCAGCACCGCCGCCACGATCGCCTGGGCCAGCACCACGACCGTGGCCGCCGAACCCTCCAGTGCGATGAAGGTGGCCTGGAACAGGGTCAGCGCCGCGGCGGAGCCCGCCACGATCCGGATGACCTCGTCGGTCCCGGGCCGAACCGCGACCGCCGCCAGGGCCAGCGCGGCGACCGCGGCGAGCGCGCCACCACCCCAACCTCCGAGCACGGTGCCCGTCACGAGCACGGGAACGGGCGTCGAGGCCACGAGCGCCGCCACCACCTCGCGGGGCAGCCGGCGCGCCGCCGCGGCTGCCGTCGCGAGCCCGATGACCAGGGTGGCGAGCACAACCGCGATCGTCGGCGCGTCACCGTCGGCGACGTCGACAGCACCCACGGCCGAGCCGAAGAGCACCGGCCCGGCCGCGGCGACCAGGGCGAGCACCGACCACCTCCGCCGCAGGACGACCGGCAGTGCCGCGAGCTGCAGCGCGAGCACCAGAGCCACGAGCAGCCAGTCCGTGGCCAGGACCGGGGCCAGGAGGGCCGCACCGACCACGACGGCGGCGCCGAGCAGCTGCGACCGCCACCGGTCCGCCGTCCCGAGCCCGGCCGTGCCCACCAGCAGCGCGAGCAGGAGGGCCGGGACCACGTCGAGGTAGCCGTAGATCGCGCTCGCCGCGGCCACGACCAGGTACAGCGTCGCGAAGCCCGTTGCGGCCAGGGCGAACGCCCCGGCCCGCGCGGACTCCTTGCGCTTCAGCCACACCGACAGCCCGACCAACGCGACGCCGAGGACCGCGCCGGCCCCGATCCGCACGGGCGGGGAGAACCATCCGCGGGACGCCGCGAGCACCAGCAGCAGGGCGACGCCGACCAGCGTGACGGCACCACCGGTCCACGCGAGCAGGCGGGCGCCGGACAGGCGCAAGAACGGGCGGCGCTTCGCCGCCCGCGCCGGGGGCGTCTGGGCGCGCGGGTGTGGCCAGCCGGCGGACGACTGCGCCGAGGGGCCCCATGCCCATGTCGGGGGCGGAGGTCCGGCGGGCGGCGATCCGGCCGGCGGTGGCCCGGCCGGCGGTGGCCCGGCCGGCGGTGGCCCGGCGGGGGGCCGGAGCAATGACGGCGCCGCCTGCGACGGCCCGGTTTGCGACGAGCCGGGGTACACCATGCCGGGGTACGACGGGCCGGGGGGCGGCGGGCCCGACCCGCGCAGCTCCAGGAGCGTCGTGCTCAACCCGTCGAGTGTGCGGCCCAGCCGGCCCAGCTCCGCGGCGAGGTCGAGGTACGGATCCGAGTCGTCCATGCGGCGAGGATGCGTGGTTCCGGCGCCGAACGGCTCCGTACGAGTACCGGGTTCCGGTCACAGCTGGGTCACGCACGGCCCGCGTGAGGTGCCGCGTCATCAGGGTTGGTGCGACCACCGCGCTCCCTGATCGTCGTTCGAGGACCCCTCGACGTGTGTGACGCGGCCAGGAGTCCCGAGACGCTGATCACGTGCTCGCGTCGGCGCTGACCGGAGCAACCTCGGCGCTCGGCACTGCCCGATGTCCCGGTCCACCGATCATCCGGAGACCGGCCTGCCCCCGTACCCTTTCCGTCGTCGTCATGGGAGGAGGAGGCCGTGTGCGCGCTCACCGCCGCCGGGCAGCACGCTCCGATCCCGACCTTCGTGCACCATCGCAACCGGCTCACCGCCGGCCAGCAGCAGGCCTGGGACCGGTGGTGGTCGGTCCGGGGCCGCGAGGTCGCGGACCTGCTGAGCGGGGCCGAGCCGTTCGCCCCGGCCTCGTGGTTCGGGCGCACTGCCCCGCTGGTGCTGGAGATCGGCTCCGGCATGGGCGAGTCGACGGCTGCGCTGGCCGCGGCGGACCCGCACGTGGACCACATCGCCGTCGAAGTGTTCGAGCCCGGGCTCGCGCACCTGCTCATGCGCCTGGCCGAGGCGGGGTCGACCAACGTGGCGCTGCTCCGGGGCGACGCCGTCGCCCTGCTGCGCGAGTGCGTGCCGCTCCACTCACTCACCGGCATCCGCATCTTCTTCCCGGACCCCTGGCCCAAGCGTCGACACCACAAGCGCCGGCTGGTGCAGCCGGAGTTCGTGGCGCTGGCGGCGTCGCGGCTGCGGCCCGGCGGCACCCTGCACCTGGCCACTGACTGGGACGACTACGCCGTGCAGATGCGCGACACGTGCGACGGCGAGCCGCTGCTGGAGAACACCGGGGGGAACGCTCCGGGTGGTTGGACACCCCGTCCGGCGTGGCGACCGGTCACCAAGTTCGAGAAGCGGGCGCAGCTGGAAGGCCGTGCGGTGCATGACCTCGTGTACCGGCGGCGGTATCCCGACGGCAGCTGACCGTTGTCGGCCGTAGCCGCGACCGGGCTGTGGCCAGGGGAACCTCGGTAGCGAGGAACGTCAGGACGGCGGCGGGAGACCCGGGACCTGCCGGGTGCGCCCGCGGAACTCGGCCACCGCGACCGTCGCCCACCCGGACCGTCACGTCGTAGAGCCCGGACCGACCGTCCCGCGCCCGCTCGACCGCCTCCGCCACCAGCTCCGCACCGAGCGCGACCGGACGCAGGAACGTGATGTCCGCGCCGGACGCCACCGCGGAGACGCCGTGGCTGTTGGACGCGTAGGCGAGCGCCGCGTCGGCGAGCAGGAACAGGTACCCGCCGTGGCAGATGCCGTGTCCGTTGACGTGCCGGGCCTCCACGGTGAGCCCCACGCGGGCCCGGCCCGCGCCGACGTCGAGCAGTCGGACCCCGGCCGCCCGGCCGGCCTCGTCGGCGCGCTGCATCGCCGCGGCGGTACGCCGGGCGATCTCGTCGGTATCGTCAGCCACGGAGGAGCCCTGTCGTTCGGAGGACCGCCCTCGCGCCGGGTGTCCACCCGACTTCCTGTTCCCGCTCAACGGACCCGGCGACCGGCGCGTTCCCGGCGTGGCGCGGCGCGTCCCGGCTCTCGTGCACGCCCGATGCTAACCGGCGCACCGGATAGGGTCGGACTCATGATCCCGCCCCGCCAGCCGGTCCGGCCGTCGTGACCGCGCCGACGGAGCCGGCGCCGCGGGTGCTGCTGGTCTGGGACGCGCCCAACATGGACATGAGCCTCGGCTCGCTGCTCGGCGCCCGGCCGACCTCGGCGTTCCGCCCGCGGTTCGACGCGGTCGGCCGCTGGCTGCTGGACCTCGCCGGCCCGGAGGCGGTCGCCGAGGCCACGGTGTTCACCAACGTCGTGCCCGGCAGCACCGAGGTCGTGCGGCCGTGGGTCGAGGCGCTGCGCAACGTCGGCTTCGCCGTGTTCGCCAAGCCCAAGACGAGCGACGACTCCGACGTCGACGACGACATGCTCGCCCACATCCGGCTGCGCGCCCAGCGAGGGCCCGCTGCGGCACGTCGTGGTGGCCTCCGGTGACGGCCGGGCGTTCCGGGAGCCGCTCGAGGAGCTCGACGAGCGGCGGCACGGGTATCACCGTCATCGGCTTCCGCGAGCACGCCAGCTTCGCGCTGGCCTCCGAGGTGATCGAGTTCATCGACCTCGAGGACATCGACGGCGTGTTCCGCGAGCCGCTGCCGCGGATCACCCTGGACACGCTGCCCGACGCCGGGGCCTGGCTGCCGCCGTTCCGGTCGCTGCGCTCGCTGCTGGAGCCCCGCCGGTGACCGGTGCGGTCCGGCTCACGGCCCCGGTCGTGCTGCCCTGCGACCCGGACTGCTCGGTGGTCCGCGACGCCGTGGTGGACATCCCCGGGGACGGCCGGATCGGCTACGTCGGGGACGCGCTGGCGCGCCCCACCGACCGCGGCACCGGTTCGTGCGCTGCCCGGGGCGCTGCTCCCCGGACTGGTCAACACGCACGCGCACACCCCGATGGCCGTGCTGCGCGGGATGGGCGGCGACCTGCCGCTGCTGCGCTGGCTGCACGAGGTGATGTGGCCGGCCGAGGGCCGGTTGACCGGCCCCGACGTGCGCGCCGGGATGATCGCCGGCGGCGTGGAGCTGCTCCGCACGGGCTGCACGACCAGCGTCGAGATGTACTTCTTCACCGACGCGGTGATCGACGCGGTGACCACGGTCGGCTCCCGGGTGGTGCTCACGCCCGGGATCATCGCCGCGCCGGGCTGGGACCGGCTCGGCACGTGGGAGCAGATGCGCGACGACAGTCTCGCGCCCGGATCGACGCGACCGGCCTGCGGTCCGGGCCGGGCGAGCGCATCGAGCTCGGCTACGGCCCGCACGCGGCCTACACGCTGCCGGTGCCCGCGCTGGCCTCGGTGGCGGAGCACGCCCGGGCGCGCGGCGCGCTGGTGCACATCCACGTCGCCGAGAGCCGCGGAGGAGGACCTGCCCGCAGCGCGCCGCGCACGGCTCGGTGCCGGCGCTGCTGGACGACTCGGGCGTGCTCGACGGCCGGCTGCTGGCCGCGCACGGCGTGCAGCTCTCCGACGCCGACATCGGCCTGCTCGCCGCCCGTGGCGCCGCCGTCGCGCACTGCCCGGGCTCCAACGCGAAGCTCGCCGCCGGCGTGGCCAGGGTGACGGCGCTGCGCCGGGCCGGCGTGCGGGTCGGCCTGGGCACCGACGGCCCGGCCTCCGGTGACGACCTCGATCTGTGGGCCGAGGCCCGGCTGGCCGGCCTGCTGGCCCGGGTGACCAGCGGCGACGCCGCCGCGCTCACCGCGGCGGAGTTGCTGCTGATGGCCACCCGGGACGGCGCGGCGGCGATCGGCCGGGACGACCTCGGCGCCCTCGAGCCGGGTCGCTGGGCCGACCTGGTGCACGTGGACCTGGACGACTCCGCCTTCGTGGCGCCGGAGGACGACGCCCAGCTGTTGTCGAACCTGGTCTGGGCCGGCGGGATCGCGGCTGGTGCGCGACGTCTGGGTGGCCGGCGAGCAGGTGCTCGCCGACGGCGAGCCGACCCGCGTGGACCGGTCGGCGGCCACGGCGGACCTGCGAGCGGTGGCGGCGCGCCTGCGGACCTGACCGTCGCCGCTTCCGTGCATCCACAATCATCACGAACATGTGACGACTGTGTCCCGGAATCACCCTGATCAGGGGCCCCGCGGCGGGACTGTGGACAACTCGACCGGCTTGTGGACAACTCCGTCAGATCCGCTTGAGGGTCCGAGCGGCGCCGGCCGCGGCCGTGGTAGCAAGGATCCAGCCCGCGGCGACCAGGCCGCCGGCGATCCACTGCGACAGGCCGTCCAACCGCCAGTAGCCGTCCTGTCCGAGGTTCACGATCGGGAGGAGGGTGTCGGCAGCGAAGATCCAGGGGTTGAAGACCGGGTGCTGGCCGTCGTCGACCGGGACGGGCGGGTGGCCGGCGAACCACGCACCGCCGAGCGCGGCCAGACCCACCAGCCAGCAGACCGCGAACCAGGGCCGGTAGCCGTAGCCGACCGTCCACCGCTGCAGCGACCCCCAGATCCGGCCCGCGGGTCCGGCCTCGGCGTAGCGGCGGCGCTGCCGCGCGACGAGGACGCGCTCGGAGCGCTCCTCGTCGCCGGACCGCCGGTAGGCCGCCGCGAGCTGGTCGTAGGGGCCGGGGGCGTAATCGGGCATCACCCGCTCGAGCCAACCGAGCCTGGTCCGGACGTCGATCGTGGTGGGGTCGTGCAGCTGGTCGAACTCGAAACCGTCGAGGGCCACGCCTCCCTCGGCCTCCCACAGCTGGGCGGAGTCGGCGAACGTGCCTACCCGGGCCCGCGACAGCCCCACCGCCCCACCGGGGGCGGCGGCCGGCTCCACCACGAGCTCAGGCGTCGTGAGGCCGTAGGCGTTGAGCGCGTACCGGGCGAACCCGACGCTCACCGGGGACCCCAACCTCGCGTCCCTGAGCTGCACGGACTTGCCCGCCTCCAGGCGGCGGACGCGCACTCCGCCGGCGGCGGTGAACCCGCCGGCGCACAGCAGGTCCTTGCCGATCGTCGCGGCGCGCGCATCGAGCGACGGGCGCATGGTCCCGTCGGGCCGCAGCCGTGGTCGGTCCAGCTGCGCTCCCGTGCAGTCGAGGGTCGCGCCGATGTCGGCGTTCTGCAGGCGGATCGTGCCGGCGCAGCGGAGCCGCCGGAGGTAGAACTCGCCGCCGATCCGGAGCCGGTCGGCGAGCAGCGCGTAACCGCCCGGCGCGACCAGCTCGATGCCGGACAGACTCGCGTTGCCCCGTACCTGCCCGTCCACCAGTCGGAGCTGCCCACCACACACCAGCGGGCCGCGTCCGTTGTCTCGGCCCTCGAGGTCACCGCCGACGTCCATGCCGTCCCCGTGCAGGGCGATCCCGCGATCCGTCGCGCCGAACGGGCCGGTCAGCCGCGCTCCTGACAACCGCAGGTACCCGCCGACCACGGCGTTCGGCAACCGGACCGTGCCGTCGGTGCGCAGGCCGTCGTCCAGCTCGAGGTTGCCCTCCACGCGGACGCGGTCGGCGACCAGGCAGGCACCCGCGTCGACGATCCCGCCCGGCAGCACGGGCAGCCGGCTCTCCTCGGGGGCCGGGTCGGGCTCCAGCGGTCCGGGCACGACCGAGCGCTCGATGCGCGCGCCGGACAGGACCAGGTCGCCACCGACCCTGGCTCCGGTGAGCAGCACCCGCCCGGTCGCCCCGAAGGCCACGTCCGGTGCGCTGTGGTGGCGACCGGCCAGCAGGCTGCCGCCGACCGTCACGCCGGTGAGGTCGACCGCATCCCCGGTCGGGCTCGCGAGGTCGGCGCCGGCCAGATCGAGGTTGCCGGTGATCCGCGCCCCCGGCAGGCGCAGCTCACCGTCGCTGCGCAGGCGGCGGGCATAGCAGGTGCCACCCACCACGATGCGGTCCGCGACCAGCGCCCGCCCACCGGCCCCGCGCAGCCGCCCACCGGAGAGCCGCAGCGACCCACCGATCTGCGCGTCGGCCACGTGCACGGGCCCGTCGGCGGTGAAGCCGTCGTCGAGCAGCAGGTCGGCCGTGACCCGCAGGTTGCCTGCGCGCAGCCCGGGCAACCGGCAGCCCGTCAGGGCGAGACCGGCGAACTCGGCCATCCGCAGGTCGGGTACCTGGGCGAACACGCAGCCCCGCAGCTCGACGGGCACCCGGACCGTCGTCCCGGTCAGCCGCAGGACCCCGGCGACGTGCGCGCGCCGCAGCCGCAGCGCGGGGGCTCCGGGCGGGGGCGGCGCGGTGAGGAGATCGGCGAGCACGGTCGCCGGCAGCGCGACACCACCGAGGTCGAGCTCGCGCCCGGCCCCCAGCGCCGCGGCCAGCGCCGACGTGGGATCACCCACCACAGCGTCGGCCTCCCGGTGATCGACGTCGTCGGGACGAGTGTCTACCACGGCCGGGCACCGCCCGAGCTGCCGACCGGGCGGCGGCGCGGGAGCATCGCAGGTGTGCGCTACCTCATCACCGGGGCCACCGGGTACATCGGCGGGCGGCTCGCGCCGCGACTGATCGAGCCCGGCTCCGGCACCGTGCGCTGCCTGGTCCGCAATCCCGAGAAGCTGCGGGACGCGCCGTGGGCGCACCGCGCCGAGGTCGTGCAGGGTGACCTCCTCGACCCGGACAGCGTTCGCGCCGCCTGCCGCGACGTGGACGTCGTCTACTTCCTCGTGCACTCGTTGTCGAACAAGGACTTCGCCGCCACCGACCGCCGGGCCGCGCTCCTCACCGCGCAGGCGGCGCGCGAAGCCGGGGTGCGGCGGATCGTCTACCTGGGCGGACTGCACCCGGCCGGAGCGCTGTCCGCGCACCTCGCGTCCCGTACGCGAGGTGGGCGAGATCCTGTTGCGCAGCGGCGTGCCGACGGCTGTGCTGCAGGCCGCGGTGATCCTCGGCTCGGGCTCGGCCAGCTTCGAGATGTTGCGCTACCTCACCGAGCGGCTCCCGCTGATGCTCACGCCGCGCTGGGTCAACAACCGGATCCAGCCGATCGCCGTGCGCGACGTCATGCGCTACCTCATCGGCGCCGCGGACCTGCCTCCGGAGGTGAACCGCACCTTCGACATCGGCGGCCCCGACGTCCTGTCCTACCTGGAGATGATGCAGCGCTACGCCAGGGTGGCCGAGCTGCCGCGGCGCCGCATCGTCGCGGTGCCGGTGCTGACCCCCCGCCTGTCCGCGCACTGGGTGAACGTCGTGACGCCGGTGCCGAAGCCGATCGCCGCGCCCCTGATCGAGTCGCTGGTGCACGAGGTCGTCTGCACCGAGCAGGACATCCTCCGCTACGTCCCGGACCTTCCCGAGGGCCGGATCAGCTACGACCGAGCCGTCGAGCTGGCGCTGGCGAAGATCCGCGGGAGCGACGTGGAGACCCGGTGGTCGGGGGCGACCGCGGCCGACGTGCCGTCCGATCCGCTGCCGAGCGATCCGCAGTGGTCCGGGGGCACCGTGTACCTCGACGAGCGCGACCAGCACAGCGGTGCCGCCGCCGCGGAGCTGTGGGCCGTGGTCAAGGGCATCGGCGGCGAGCGCGGTTGGTACTCGTTCCCGCTGGCCTGGGCAGTGCGCGGGTGGATGGACCGGCTCGCGGGCGGGGTCGGGCTGCGACGCGGCCGCCGCGATCCCGACGAGCTGCACACCGGCGACGCGCTCGACTGGTGGCGGGTCGAGCGAGCTCCGCGACGACGCCGACGGGCGGATGCTGCGGCTGCGCGCGGAGATGAAGGTGCCGGGTCGGGCGTGGCTGGAGATGTCCGTGACGCCGGAGCCCGGAGGGTCGCGCTACCGGCAACGGGCCGTGTTCATCCCGCGTGGCCTCGTCGGGCACCTGTACTGGTGGTCGGTGGCCCCGTTCCACGGCATCGTGTTCGGCGGCATGGTCCGCAACATCACCCGCACCGCGGAGCGCGACGGGGTCGGACCGGAGAGCGGGACGCCCGCCGACGCGGCGTAGACCCGAGGCTGCGGGTCCCGCCGGACGATTGCCGGGCTCACGCCCGGGCACTAGCTTCACCAGCGTGGCCAAGATCGTGTCGTTGCCGCAGGCGGTGTCCGAGCTGGTGCACGACGGCGACACCGTCGCGCTCGAGGGCTTCACGCACCTCATCCCGTTCGCGGCGGGGCACGAGATCATCCGGCAGCGCCGTCGCGACCTGACGCTCGTCCGGATGACCCCCGACCTCGTCTACGACCAGATGATCGGGGCGGGCTGCGCGTCCAGGCTGGTGTTCTCGTGGGGCGGCAATCCGGGCGTCGGCTCGCTGCACCGGATGCGCGACGCGCTCGCCACCGGCTGGCCGGCACCGTTGCAGATCGAGGAGCACAGCCACGCCGGCATGGCCAACCGGTACGTCGCCGGGGCGTCCGGTCTGCCGTTCGCTGTGCTGCGCGGGTACGTCGGCACCGACCTCCCGTACCACACCCCGACGATCTCCACCGTCGAGTGCCCGTTCACCGGAGAGCGCCTCGCCGCTGTCGCCGCACTGAACCCCGACGTGACGGTGGTGCACGCGCAGCGCGCGGACCGCGCGGGGAACGTGCAGCTCTGGGGGATCGTCGGAGTGCAGAAGGAGGCCGTGCTCGCGGCGGAGCGGGCGTTGGTCACGGTGGAGGAGGTCGTCGACGAGCTGTCGCCCGTCCCCGGCTCGGTGGTGCTGCCGGGCTGGGTGCTCGACGCGGTGGCGGTGGTGCCCGGCGGCGCCGCGCCGTCGTACGCGCACGGCTACTACGACCGCGACAACGGCGCGTACCGGGCATGGGACGCCGTCAGCCGGGACCGCGCGGCCTTCACGCACTGGCTCGACACGCTGGAGGACGCGGCGTGACCGCGACGATCGAGCCGGTGACCGGACCGGCGACATGGACCGCCGACGAGATGATGACCATCGCCGCCGCCCGCTCGCTGCGCGACGGGCAGGCCTGCTTCGTCGGCATCGGGCTGCCGTCCACGGCGGCCAACCTGGCGCGCCGGCTGCACGCGCCGAACCTCGTGCTGATCTACGAGTCCGGCACCCTGGACACGCGGCCGGAGGAGCTGCCGCTCTCGATCGGCGACGGCATCCTGGCCGAATCGGCGCTGGCCGTCGTGAGCGTGCCGGAGATCTTCAACTACTGGTTGCAGCCCGGGCGGATCGACGTCGGGTTCCTCTCCGGCGCCCAGCTCGACCGGTTCGGCAACATCAACACCACCGTCATCGGCGAGTACGACGAGCCCGACGTCCGGTTGCCCGGTTCCGGCGGCGCCCCGGAGATCGCCGCGTCCTGCCGGGAGGTGATCGTCGTGATGCGCCACCGGTTGCGCGCCTTCGTCGAGGAGGTCGACTTCGTGACGTCCGTAGGGCACGGCAGCGGCCCGATGGACCGACAGCTGCTGGGCCTGCGCGGTGCGGGCCCGGTCCGCGTGATCACCGACCTCGGCGTGCTGGAGCCCGATCCCGACACCGCCGAGCTGGTGCTCACGGCGCTGCACCCCGACGTCACGGTCGAGCGGGTGCGCGCGGAGACCGGGTGGGCGCTCGAGTTGTCGGCCGAGCTGGCGGTCACGCCCGCACCGAGTGGCGTCGAGCTCGAGACGATGCGGGCGATGCGCACGGTGGGGTCGGCGTGACCGTCGCACTGCACCACCTCGACGAGGGTCCGCGCGACGCGCCGGCGCTCGTGCTGTCCGGCTCGCTGGGCTCGACGGTGGAGATGTGGCGCCCGCAGCTCCCCGCGCTGACCGAGCACTTCCGCGTGATCCGCGTCGACCACCGCGGCCACGGCGGTTCCCCGGTTCCGCCGGGGCCGTACCGGATGGCCGACCTCGCCGGCGACGCACTCGCGCTCCTCGACGGGCTCGGCCTCGACCGGGTGGCGTGGTGCGGACTGTCGCTGGGCGGGATGGTCGGGATGCACCTCGCGTCGGAGGCGCCCGACCGGATCACCAGCCTGACCCTGTGCTGCACGTCGGCGCACTTCCCCGATCCGTCCGGGTGGACCGACCGTATCGACGCCGTCGCCGCGGCCGGCACCGCGTCGATCGCCGAGACCGTCGTCGCCCGCTGGTTCACCCCGCAGTGGGCCGCCGGGCACCCGGACGTGGTCGGTGCGGCCTCCGCCATGGTCGCGGGCACGTCGGACGAGGGCTACCTCGCCTGCTGCCAGGCCCTGGTGGTGTGGGACCACCGGGACCGGCTTGCGGCGATCACCGCGCCGACGCTCGTGATCGCGGGCGCGGCCGACCTGGCCACGCCGGTGGAACCGCATTCGCGCACGATCGTCGACGGTGTTCCCGGCGCCCGGCTCGAGATCCTCGACGCCGCCCACGTGGCCACCATCGAACGCGCCGACGAGGCGACGGCACTGATCGCGGCGCACGCGCGAGGCTGACGCGCGTTCAGCGCGCCCGTTGTCTCGCGGTCCCGGGCGACGGCGTGCGCGCCGCGAGCCGTCGGCGCAGCCTCGGCAGAGGCGGAGGCGGCAGCGGGCGCAGGTGCGAGGACTTCTCCTGACGCGAGGTGCTCGGCACACCGGATCCGTTCGTGGCCGCGGACGCCGCTGGTGACCATTCCTCGGCATGGCCGTCGGAGTCCTTCGGGGTCGCCTTCAGGGCCCAGTGCTCGAACTTCTCCATCGCGAGCACGGCGAGCATCAGGGCGACAGGCAGGAGGACGGGAACGAGGAGCAGGTTCACGCGGCCGCCGGCTCCTCACGACACGAATGGATCGGTGCTCAGGACGGCGACAGTCCTAGCAGAGGATGACGTCGGGTGCCACCACCGCTACGGCCTGTCGAGCGGGCCGACATCGGCCAGTAGCATCCTCGGTCACGAACGGGCCGGGCGACGTCGCCGCGGTGACGCCGCCCGGTCCTTCGTGCCCACCGGGGAGCAACCGCTGCCCCGAGCAACGGCCAGAGGGCGACCCGACATCGTTGGGGGGAACGTGAACCGCCGATCCGCCGCCGAGTTCGTGGGGACGTTCGTCCTCGGGTTCTCCGCCGCCGGTCTGGTCCTGCTCGCGACCGCCTCCGCAACCCCCGGTGTCTGCCGTGAGCCCACCTGAGCGACCTCCCCCGAGCAGTCCTGCCGCGTGCCTCGGCATCGACCTCAGCTTCCATGGCGACGACCTGCTCCTGCGGCTCAGCGGACTCAACCGGCTCCTCGCACACCGTCGAACCCTGGTCCTGCCCCGCAGGCGGATCCACAGGGCGTTCGTCCTCGGGCGGCAGTTCGCCATCGCGGCCTCGCCCCGGCTGCCCGCGTTGGGATGGAGCACCGGGCGGCGTCGGATCGGGACGTTCGGCCTGGGCCAGAGCGCGCAGCTGTGGTCGGTGGGGCGGCGGTCGGTGGTGGTGGCGCTGTACCTGCGGGGCGAGCCGTACCACCGCGTGGTGCTGGAGACCGAGAATCCGGTCCAGCTCGCCGCGGAGATCAACAGGTGGACGCGCTCACGGCGCTGAGCCGTCGTCAGCCCCGTACCGCCGCACCCCCGTCCACCACGACGACCTGTCCGGTGATGTAGCGCGCCGCGAGGAGCCCGATGACGGCGTCGCCGAAATCCTCCGGTGTCGCCGGCCGTCCCGCCGGCCGGTTCGCGGTGGCGTCGGCGAAGAACTGCTCGCGGCGCCGCGCCGGCATGTCGGCCCAGGACGCGGTGTCGAACAGGCCGGGCCGGATGCAGTTGACCCGTCGCGGGGCGAGGTCCACCGCCAGGGCTCGCGCCAGCGCCTCGACCGCGGCGAAGGCACAGGTCACCGACCACTGCCCCGGCACCGGACGGACCGCGAGCCCGCCGCTGACCAGCAGGATCGAACCTTGCTCGGGCAGGCGATCGGCCGCCGCCGCGCAGGCCGCCTGGCTGCCCCAGAACTTGCCGTCGAAGAAGCCACGGTCGGTGACGCCCGTCGCGGGAGCTGCGGTGACGATCAGGTGGTCGAGCGATGTCGGCTCCGACACGGCGCGGCGGACCGAGTCCTCGTCGGCGAGATCGCAGGCGACCCCGCACCTCACCGAGGGCGTCGGTGCCGTCGAGCGGCGACAGGCCGTCCAGCACCGCGTCGACCGACTCGGGGAGGCGCTACGCGCTCCGCGAGGTCAGCACCACGTGCCCACCGCGCGCGGCGATCGCGCGCGCCGCGCCCCGGCCCATTCCGCTGCTCCCACCGATCACCAGCACGGTCTGCCCGTCGAAGGACGCCACGTCCCAGATCCCACCAGCCGGCGCCCGGAGCCGCCACCGCGACCGTCCGCAGCTGGACGAGAACGCTCGCTGAGCGATTTCGATCTCCAGTGGCGGCGTTGCGTCGCCGGTCCGGAGCCGGTGGCCACTAGGTTGCCCGCTTCCGGGGCCTCTGGAGGTCTCCTCGGCGGTCGGGAGTGGCATCGGGGATGGGAGTTCATCGCGCGGTTCCGGCGCGTCGCTCGATCGGCGCGCGCGCTGCGGTCGCGGCTGTGTTGCTGGTCGTCCTGGGTGGAGGGTTCGCGGCGCCCGCAGCGGCGTCGAACGGCACCTACCTGCGGCTCGCCCACCTGGACGACCAGATGGCGGCCGGTGAGCTCGTGGTGTCGTCGGTGGCCGACCCCGGCCGTCAGATCAGGATCCCGGGACCGGAGTACGGCGGTCTGTCGGAGTACCAGCCGATCGAACCAGGCAGCTACGTGATCTCCGTGCGCGCCGCCGGGACGGACGGGCCGTCGCTGCTCAGCACCAGCCTGGACGTCATGGCCGGATCGGCCTACACCCTCGCCACGGTCGGGGCCAGGGCGGGCGAGCGGGGTCTCAGGGTCTTCGTCGACGACCTGAGCGCGCCCCCACCCGGCCAGGGCCGCCTTCGGGTGATCAATGCGGCGGCGCCGACGGTCGACGCCCGAACCGCGCAGGAACCGATCGCCGCGGGACTGCCGCGGGGCGAGGTCAGCGAGTACCGGACGGTCCCGGCCGGGACGACGACGCTGGCGGTCGTCGGCGCCGGACGGCCGTCGACCGACCTGGCCGTCACGGTGGAGCCGAACCAGGTCGTCTCGGTGGTGCTGGTCGACCGGGATGGTGCGGTGGCCGCGCGGCCTCGGATCGACGCCGGCGGACCTCCAGCGGTACCGCCGGGCCCCGTGCACGCCGGCTTCGGCGGTGCCGCCGGCGACCGGCCGGCCGGGGGACCGGGCGTGGTCGTGTTCCTGATGCTGACGGTCGGGGCCGCCGCGGTGTCGACCCACCTGGCGCGACGGACCGCCCGGCGTCGGTCGGGCTGAGCCATGGCCGGCGCAGCATCGATGGGGCTGGCGCTGGCCCTGCTGGCCGGACTGGCGTTGTGGCCGGTGGGCCGCCGGCTGCAGCTGCGCCCGGAGTCGTGCGCGGCGGCCGTCGCGCTCTACGGCGGTGGTGTGCTGCTGGTGGAGCTCGAAGCCCCCACCGCGACCGACGGTCGGGCGGCGCTGCTGCTCGCGGTCGCCGCCTGCCTCGCGGTCGGCGGCGGCGCCGCGCGGAACGCGGGAGCCGCCCTGGCGTGCGGTGCCGCGGTGGTGACCGCTCCGGTGGCCGCTTTCGGGTTCCTCGTCCTGCTCGGATTCCTGGCCGGTTCCGGGGGACTGGCCCTGCGTTGCTCGGCCGGCTGGCGGGGTGCGCTGACCGTCGGCGCGCTCGTCGTCGGCGTCGCGATCCCGGTCGCCGTCGCGCAGCCGGGGCGACCGTGGGCAGTCCCGCCGGTCGCACTGGCGGTGTTGACGATGTGGACCGTGCTCGTCGCCGGCCTGATCTGGAGTCGGTTGCGGTGGCTGCGTCCGGTCGTCGCCGCGGCGGTGACGCTGCTGGTCTGCGCCTGGGTGCCCGGCCCCGACTCCGACGCGGCCCTGCTCGTCACCGCCGTGCTCGCCGTCCTCACGGTGGTCGTGGCCGAGGAGCTCGGCACGCTCCTCCGGCGCGGCGTCCTCGTCACGGCCGCGTTGGCGCTGGCCGCCGCCACCCCGCTGGTGGCGCCGGGCGGTGATCCGCAGCCCACCCCGGTTCCGGTGTCGGCATCCCGTCCGGTCGGCTCGATGACACCGACCCACCCGGTGCACATCACGATCGCGGCGATCGGCGTCGCGAGCACCGTCGGAGAGCTCCGCACTGACGGCGACGGGGAGCTCGTCGCCCCCGACGACGCCGCCACGGCCGGATGGCTCTCCAGCGGGGTGGTGCCCGGCGAGGTGGGGCCGGCGGTCGTCGGAGGCCACGTCGACTCCCGCCACGGCCCCGGGGTCTTCTTCGGGCTGCGCCGGGTGCGACCGGGGGACGTGGTCGAGATCGGCCGCTCCGACGGCGCGACCGTGCGGTTCGCCGTGACGGCCGTGCGCCAGTTCCCCAAGGAGCGCTTCCCCACCGAGGCCGTCTACGGGCCGACGCCCGCGGCCGAGCTGCGCCTCATCACGTGCGGCGGCGCCTTCGACCGCGCGGCGCGGCACTACCCCGACAACGTCGTCGTCGACGCCGTCCGCATCTGACCGGTCGAGCCCAGGTGCTCGTTCCGGCCCGGGTGCTTGTTTGGGCCGAGTGCTTGATGGGCCGGGTGCTTGATGGGGAGGCCACGGGGCCTCTAGGTTCGGGGATCGTGATCACCGCGGTCCACACCCTGGTCTACGCCGACGACGCCGACGCGGCGCGAGCCTTCTTCCGGGACGTCCTCGGCTGGCCCTCCGTCGACGCGGGCCACGACTGGCTGATCTTCGGCACAGGACCGTCCGAGCTCGGTGTCCACCCCACGTCCGACGACCGCGGGGGCGAACCGTGGACGAGCACACCGCACCACGAGATCTCCCTCATGTGCGACGACATCGTGACGACCGTCGCCGAGCTCGAGGCGAAGGGGGCGGAGTTCACCCGGGGCATCGAGGACGCCGGTTTCGGTCTCACGACGGTGCTCAAGGTCCCCGGCGCCGGCGAGATGATGGTGTACCAGCCCCGCCATCCGCCGGCCCACGGTCTCTGAGGATCGCCTCCTCTTCGCACCACAGGCGGTGCGACGCGTCAGCGCTTCGTGCGGGCGGCCGCGGGTGCCCGCACGGCCAGCACGTCGGGGGCGCGCTCGGTGTCGACGACCTCGCGGGCCACCTCGGTGAGCCGCAGATTGTGGTTGCGCGCGTAGCTGCGCAGCCGGTTGAAGGCGGCGTCCATGCCGAGGTTTCCGAGCTGGGCCAGGACGCCCTTGGCCTGCTCGATGATGATGCGGTTGTTCAGCGCGGTCTGGAGCTGCTCGGTGAGCAGCTCACCGCGGTGGATGACGCGTTCGGACAGGATCCCGATCGTGGCCACGTCGGCCAGCGCCTGCCCGAGCGCGAGGTCGGCAGGGGGCAGTGCTCCCGGCTCGTGGTGGAACAGGTTCAGCGTGCCGATGGCTTCCCCGCGAAGCCGCAGCGGCAGCGCGTGCACCGAGCCGTACCGGCCGCGCTCGGCGAGGGCGGCCATGAACCTCGGCCACCTCATCGCCACCTCGGTCAGATCCCCGACGGTGACCGGCACCCCCGTCCGGAAGCACTCCACGCACGGTCCCTCATCGGCCTCGACCTGCAGCAGCTCCATCCACTCGGTCTGCTCGTTGGTCGATGCCACCACCCGCAGGTTCTGCTGGGCATCGGCCAGCAGGATGCCGGCCGCCTCAGCGGCCAGCAGCTGGACGCTGTACGCGGCCAACCGGTCGAGCAGGTCGACGATGTCGTAGTCGTCGACCAAGGTGTCGGCCAACCCGACGAAGGCGTCGATGAGCAGCGTCTCGCGGCCGCTTCCCGTGTCGGACATCGCCGTTCTCCTCCTGAACCCGCTGCGCTCATTCGTCTTCGGTGAAATGCAGCCGTCGGGCCACCACGTCGCGAGCGATCTCGCCCAGCGGCCGCTGCGCGGCGAAAGCATAGGCCCGGAGCCGGGCGAAGGCGTCGGTTGCGGTGATCCCCAGCTGCGCGACGACCATGCCCGTGGCCTGATGGATCTCCGCCCGGTTGCTCCAGGACCGGTCCCAGGCCGGCGGCGCATCGCCCGGGTCGGTGCGCAGCCCCAACAGCATCAACGCCGCCGCGTCCGCGGCGCTCATCGCGTCGCGCAGTTGGTCTCGGCGCAACGACCCCGGTGCGCGGCGGTACAGGTCCAACACCCCGAGATTGACCGGGCCCCACTGCAGCGGCAGCGCGAACACCGCGCCCACGCCGGCCTGGTCGACCACGGCGGCGGCGTACATCGGCCACTGGATCGTCTCCGTGATGTCGTTCATGTCGGGCACCAGCACCGCCCGGCCGGTCGCGGCCGCGTCGATGCACGCACCTTCGCCGAAGCTGAACTGGAGATCTCCAAGAGGTCTGCCGTGGCGTCGGTGGCGAACAGCGTCTCGCGCAGCGTGCTCGCGGTCAGCAGCGAGATCGCCGCCCCGTCGATGTCCAGCCCCTCGACGCAGGCCTTGCAGATCTGTTCGGCCAGGGTGCGGTCGTCTCGCAGATCCCGGGCGATGGCCAGCAACGCCCGGGTCACCACACCCAACTCAGCCACTGGACCCACCCCCGTGGGGCCCACCGTCGGCGATCACCACCCCGACGCCCACCCAGTCCATGCTGGTCCGAGGATCGGAACTCGACCGCGATCGATCGGCGGGCTCACCGTACTCCTCGACGGCGGCGCCGTTGCCGAACAGCACGCGGCCACCGGACGGTCGGCGAGGCCGCCGAAGTGACGCACGTCATAGGCGGCGGCGCGTGAGATCGCTCCGCGCCGCAGCGTCCAACCTCCGTACATCCCTTCCGCCTCCGGCCCCCGGGCGACACGGGACATCGCGCAACGCCCAACGTCCGAGGAGGTCAGCAATGACCAGCGTGACCAGTCAGTCACCCGCGCGTCCCGCGCCCGGTTCGAGTGCGACCGGATCGCCGAGTCCAGGTGGGACCGGCGGGGGCCTGATGACCAGCCAGGGCAGGACGACCGTCGCCGACACCGTGGTCCAGAAGATCGCCGGAAGGGCCGCGCAGGAGGTCAGCGGGGTCCACGACTTCGGGGGAGGGGCCGCCCGCGGCTTCGGCGCGATCACCGAGCGCATCCCCGGTGCGCGAGCCAGCTCCAGCCGCGGGGTGACGGTCGAGGTCGGGGAGAAGCAAGCCGCCGTCGATCTCGACGTGGTCGTCGAGTACGGCGTCCCGATCAGCCAGCTGGCCCAGTCGATCCGCCGCAACGTCATCGGGGCCATCGAGCAGATGACCGGTCTCGAGGTCGTGGAGGTCAACATCAACGTCAACGACCTGCACCTGCCCGAGGACGACCGCGGTGGGGACGACGATCGGCCCGCGGAACCCCCGCGCGTCACGTGACCATCGCGACCGACCCGGCCGATGTGATCGCCGAGGCCGTGCAGGCCTGCCCCGCGGTGGCGGCCCTGCACGATGGACGGTTCGGCCAGGTCACCAGCTACCTACCCGGACGGCGCATCGTCGGTGTCGTGGTCTGCCCTGACGAGATCGTCGTCGGCGTGGTGGGCCGGTTCCCGATCACCGTCGCTGAACTCGGTCGCCAGGTGCGGGCGGCGGTCGCGGTCCTGGCTCCCGGCGTGCCGGTGACGGTCCACGTCGAGGATCTGCTCACACCCGGTGATCCGCAGTCTGCGCCGCCCCGGCAGCAGCAGAGGAAGCAGAAGGAGCATGTCCGATGAGTTCCACCGTGATCGGATTGGTCGTGGGCATTGCGCTCGGGTTCGCTGCCGCGTTCGGCGGGTTCGGCGCGCTCGCGATCGTCGCCCTGCTGGGGGGCCTCGGCTGGGTGGCCGGCCGGGTCGCCGACGGGCAGCTCGACCTGTCCGCGTTCACTGGCGGCGCACGGGACCGGGGGCCGCGATGACCACCACCGCCAGCCCGCCCGATCTCGCCGAGCCGGCCACCGATCCCGAACTGCGCTCGGTCGGGCACGATCACCAGCCGCTCGACCGGCCCGAAGATCGCGGCCGGACCACCATCGACGACCGGGTCATCGAGGCGATGGCCGCGCGGATCACCGTCGAGGAACCGGGGGTGGGCGGCGCGGCCCGCCGGGTCCTGGGCGTCGCGGTGACCGGGGAGGACGCCGACAAGGCGCCGCGGGTGGACGCGACCGTCGCCGGGGAGGTGGTGTCGCTGCGAGTACGGCTGTCGGTGATCTACCCGACACCCGTGCACACCGTCACCGACCGCGTCCGGCGCCGGCTGGTCGACCGGCTCGGCGAGCTCACCGGCAAGCGGATCGGCAGGGTCGACGTCGTCGTCACCGCGCTGCACCGGCCCACCACCCCGATCCGGGTGATCCGATGATCCGCCGCCCCCGCCGCACCGTGCCCGCAACGGTCGTGGGGCTGGTTCTGCTCGTCGGCGCGGTGCTGGTCGCGATCTCGTGCATCCAGGTGATCAGCGGCAGTCCGCCGCTCATCCCGTTCGGTGCCATCGGCGCCCTCGGTGACACGGCCTGGAACAACCCCGCTGTCCTGGCCGCTGGAGCGGGCCTGGCCCTGATCGGCGTCGTGCTGCTGGCGTGTGCGGTGCTGCCCGGCACTCCTCAGGTGCTGGCGCTGGCCGCGGGGAACGATCACACCGACGCCGGCGTCGCGCGCCACACCTTGGCCCGCGATCTCACGAGCCGCGCCAGGGCGGCCGACGGGATCACCGGCGCCCACGTCGCTGTCGGGGCCCGGAAGGTGAAGGTCGCCGCGCGGACAGCGCTGCAGGACCGCTCCGGGCTGTCCGAAGGCGTCCGGACGGTGGTGACCGAACGCCTCGACGACATCAACCTCGCCCGCCGCCCGCGGCTGAAAGTGACCGTCGCGAAGGATCGGAGCGCGCGATGAACCCGAACCGACCCGCTCGGCTCAATCGCGCCCTTCTGGCCGTCCTCGGCCTCCTCACCCTCACCGCCGGCGCGTTCGTGCTGCTCGCCGGCACCGGGATCCTGCGCGCCGTCCTGCCCATCCAGTCCGACGGACCGATTCTCGCCACCGTCACTGCTCCACCGCCCTGGGTTCCGTGGGTCGGGGCGGCCGTCGCGGTCCTCGTGGGGCTGCTCGCACTGCGCTGGCTCATCGCCCAGACCATCCGCCGGCCACGCACCGGGACCTGGCAACTCGCCCCGGACACCAGCGCCGGCACCACTCACATCGGCAGCGACACCGCCGTGGCACCGCTCGCCGAGGAGATCACCGACTACCCCGGCGTGCGGTCCGCCACCGCCCGACTCACCGGACCCCGCCGACAACCCCGGCTCTACCTGCGGGTCTCCACCGACGAGCGCGCCGACATCTCCGACCTGCGGTCCCGGATCGACACCGAGGCCATCCCGCGGCTCGTCCAGGCCCTCGATATCCCGGAACTCCGGGCCGATCTGCTGCTGCGGCTCGACGCCTCGCCCGGTGCCCGGACCCGATGATCTGATCCCGCAGAGGCGCGATCACGGCACAGCGGGCGAGTAGCCCGGGCCCTGCTGGCCGGTCACGTCGGCGGGTTGCAGGTCGGTGTCGCAGCTGCGGCAGGTGAAGGTGGCGTCGAGGGCACCGCCGCAGCCGGTGTGCAGCAGCCGCCGTGGGGGCCCGGCGGGTTCCGGGTAGTACTCGTCGCCCCACCACATGAGGTGGGCGATGACCGGCAGCAGGGCGTGGCCCTTCGCGGTGAGGTGGTAGTCGAACCGTTCGGGTCGTACCTGATAGGCGCTGAGTTGGAGCACGCCTTCGTCGGTCAGGTGACGCAGCCGGTTGGTGAGCACGGTGCGGGTCACACCGACGCTCTCGACGAGTTCGTCGAAGCGGCATCGCCCGAGCAGGATGTCGCGCACGATCAGCAGTGACCAGCGCTCCCCGACCACTTCCAGGGCGCGCGCGATCGAGCAGGTCTGACCTGAGTAGTCCCGTCCCAGCATGGTGGACGCAGTCTACTCACCCAAGTCGCATGACACGACCCACTCCCTTACAGTCAGTCGCGTGACAGGACTCGACCCTCGGGAGCTGTGACATGACCGGGATCGCCCGGGGACGCTTCACCGCCGACCCCGACGCCGCTGCCCACGCAGCGCTCGTGCTGTTCCACATCGGCATGCGGATCAACCGACTCCGTGAACCGCGGACCTGGCTGCCGGTGCTGTTGGCGATGCCCCGGATGCTCCGAGAGCTGGCCGCGGACCCGGAGCTGGGCCTGCTGAGCTTCGAGGTCTACCGCTCCGGCCGCACGTTCCTCGTCGTGCAGTACTGGCGTGACTTCGACTCCCTCAACACCTGGGCCCGATCCAGCGACGCCCCGCACCTCCCGGCCTGGCGGGCGTTCAACCGCGCTGCCCGGCGCAGCGACGCCGCCGGGGTGTTCCACGAGACCTTTCGCATCGGGGCCCGCGGCACCGAGACGGTCTACGTCGACATGCCCGTCATCGGCCTGGCCCGCGCCACCCGGCACGCGCCGATCGCCATCCGCGGCCAGTCCGCGGCCCACCGCCTCGACCCCACTACCCCCGACGTCCCCGCTGTCGCACCCTTCGACGTCGGGGCCGACGTCGCTGGTGGACCGGTGACACGCACATGACCCGCCACGCGCAACGCTTCCGCGAGCAGTACGGCCCCTGCGCCCTGGTCACCGGCGCCTCCTCCGGCATCGGACGAGAGATCGCGGTGCAGCTGGCCGAGTCAGGTGTCGACCTCGTCCTCGTCGCGCGGCGCGAGCCCGTCCTCCGCGAGCTGTCCGACGAGCTGATCGCCCGACGCGCGATCACCGTGCGGATACTGCCGATCGACCTCGCCAGCACCGACGGTGTCGACGAGCTCGCCGCCGCGACCGCCGATCTGGACATCGGGCTCTACGTCGCCGCAGCCGGATTCGGCACCTCCGGGCCCTTCCTCGACGCCGACCTCGACACCGAGCGAGGGATGTTGCGGGTCAACTGCGAGACCGTGCTCACCACCAGCCACCTCTTCGGCCGGCGGCTGGCCGACCGCGGTCGCGGCGGGTTGATCCTGATGAGCTCCATCGTCGGCTTCCAAGGCACACCCAACGCCGCGCACTACGCCGCGACCAAGGCCTACGTCCAGTCCCTCGCCGAGGCCCTGCACGTCGAGCTGCACCCCCGGGGAGTGGACGTACTGGCCGCCGCTCCCGGGCCGGTCAACAGCGGCTTCGCCGAACGCGCGGGCATGCGGATGGGACGCGCGCTGCCCCCGGGCACTGCCGCGCGCGGCGTCCTCGACGCACTCGGCCGTCGATCGATCGCGCTGCCGGGCTTTCGCAGCCGGCTGCTGAAGGACTCCCTGGCCCCGCTGCCCCGCCGCATCCGTGTTCGGATCATGGGCTCGGTGATGGCCGGGATGACCAGCCATCAACACAGCCAGCGCAACGAACGGCACCGTCGTCCAGTCCTACCGGACGACGGTGCCGTTCGTTCGGTGCTCCCGGGATCTGCGCGGGCAGGTCTCACAGGTGTCGTCGGGGCTCACGGTGTAGAGGAGGCAGCAGTGCAGCCGGGTGCGTCGGAAGGTCTCGGTCCCGTCCTCGGCCGTCACGGCGCTGAACGCGGCGGACCCGGCGAAGGGTGGAGTGCCGCCAGGTAGGAGCGCGTTGGCGGCGGCCACCGCCGTCGGTTCGACACCCGTGGTGCGGCCGAGGTGCCGGAGACCCCCGCTGATCTGGTCGGTTGCTGTGCCCCACAGGGCGCGTTCGCCGAGACGCACGTGCGGCCGGAACGCGGCGAGGAGCGGGGCGACGTGCCGGACCAGCGCGGACCGCACGTGGAGGGCGTGCCACCTGCTGGCGGGTGGTGGTTCGTCCGGCGCGACGGATGACCGGTTGACGACGACTGCGGCGACTCCGGCCGGGAGGTCCAGCGCGATGCCACCGGCCGGGACGTCCGGAAGCCGGTTGAGCAGCAGGTAGGGACCGGTGATCAGGAGACCCGTGACGAGCAGCGAGCGGTGCAGGGCCCAGGTGGCGGCGACCCGGTGGGACGGGCGCGCTCCGTAGCGCGTCTGCATGCTGGCCGCCGTGTGGTCGATCGCGCCGTCCGGAGCGACGACGGTCCGATGAGGACGCTCGTCCCGGGTCCCGGTGCCGACGCCGATCGCGCTCAACCCGCATGCCTCGGCCACGCGGGCGTAGGCGGGCCCGAGGCTCTCCGCGTCGAGGGGAGCAACGCTCACGGGCACCTCCCAGGTGGGGCTCGGCCGTTGCCGACGGTCGCCGGGCTCCGGGGCCAGGACCGGACGCTTAGGACGCCCTAACCTAGCGCGCGGACGAGTGCCGTCCTTGATCGGGTGGCGGCCGGATGGGCCGTCTCCGCCTCTGGTTAGGTGACCCTCATCCTGCGGCACGCTGCCGTGCCGACGATCCCTGGAGCGCCCCGTGACCGTGTACCTCACCGCGTTGAACCCCACGGTGTCGGTCACGCACGGCTTCCTCCCGGCCGCGGCCCGGCTGGGGAAGGACGTGGTGGTGCTGACCGACCGTCCGGACGAGCACCACGCGGTGTACGCCGGGCACCCCGCCCCGCCGCTGGCCGTGCTGCGGTGCGCGGTGCGCAACGGTGGGGATGTGGCCGGTCACGTCCTGGCGGCAGCCGGCCGCTGCGGGCGGGCAGAGGCCCTGCTGAGCAACAGTGACCATCTGCAGGCGACGACCTCACTCGCCGCCGAGGTCCTCGGTCTGCCGACCAAGTCGGCGGCCGCCGCACTCAGCTGCAAGAACAAGGTCCTGACCCGGCGCCTGCTGGCGGCGTCGGGGCTGGATGCCGTGGCCGCCGTCGAGATCCTCCCCGACGACGATCCCCATCGGAGCGGCGAAGGGCTGCCGTTCCCGGTCGTGCTCAAGCCTCGCGAGGGGGTGGCGAGCGAGGACGTCGTCGTCTGTGATCACCTCGAGGAGTTGACGGCCAGGGTCGCTGAGGTGCAGGACCGGCGGCCGGGCGACGCGCTGCTCGTCGAGGAGTACCTGTCCGGCGAGCTGCGCACCTACGAGACCCTCGGTGACGGCGAGCAGCTGCACCACCTGGGCTCCTGGCGAACCACGGTGTCCGCACCGCCGTTCTGCGCCGAGCTGCGCCTGGACTGGGCACCGGACCTGCCGGCGGCCGTGCACGACCACCTGCGAGCCCAACTCGCGGTGCTCGGGGTGGGCCTCGGTGCGGCACACACCGAGTTCGTCGTGCACGGCGACCGGGCCCGCATCATCGAGGTCAACTACCGCCTGCCCGGCGATGCGCTGGACATCGCGCTCGCCGGAGTGCTGGAGGTGGACCTGTTCGCCGACGTCCTGGCCGTTCACCTCGGCCGGTCCATCGACGACCTACGGCGGCGCGAACCGGTGTCCATCGGCCGGCACGCTCGGCTCGACTACGTGTTCGCGGAACGGTCCGGGACGCTGCGCGACGCGCCCGACGACGAGGAGCTGGAATGGTCCGGTTCGGTGGTCATCGGTCACCGACGGCTCCGGGGCGTGGGCGTCCGGGCCGAGCTGACCGGCACCAACCGCGACTACCTCGGGGCCGTGTACGCCCGCGGTCCGGAGCCGGCGACCGTGCACGACGCGGTGGCGGACTACCGGGCGACCCGGCGATGGGTGATCGAGCAGCCCGACGCCGATCGTCCGAGTACCGCTCCGGTATGACGGCGACGGCTCGCTCGTCCAGCCGGTCACGACCACGTCAGGGGGAGGGCCCGGATCGAGCCGAGCAGGCCCTGCTGGTCCGCGTCCTCGACACCCTCTACCGCGAGGATCACCTCGGATGGAGCGGCGCGTCGCGGCCATCCGCGCCGCCCATCGGCGTGTCGGCGCAGCACCGGGTGCCGGCCGTGGGGTGGCGGGTCGCGCCGCTGCCCGGGGGGCGCCGGGTGCTCGCCCCGATGCGCCCCGACGGCTTCCTCGCCGACCACCGGCTCGCTGCGCCCCTCCTCGTCGTCGAGGGTGTCGGCCCCCCGACGGGGATCCTCACGCGGCTGACCGACGTGCTCGACGCCCTGGCCCCGCTCGGCGACCCGGCGGCAGTGCAGGGGTGGACCGCGTTCGCCGACGAGTGTCGGCAGGCGCTGGCGGTCGCCCGGCTCCCCGTCCCGGCCGTGCTGGCGCCCACCGGCGGCTCGGGCTACCCCGGGCTGCTCCGGTACGAGGCCATCGCCGCGGCGGCCGAGCATCCGGTCCACCCGTTCGCCCGCTGCCGCCTCGGTCTCACCGGTACCGATCTGCAGCGCTACGCGCCGGAGTTCGCGCCCCGGTTCCGGTTGCGGTGGAGCGCCGTCCCCCGTCGCGGGCTGGCGGAGTCCGGCTCGGTGCCGTCGTGGTGGCCGGTTCCGTCCACACTCGGGATGTCGGCCGACCTCGACGACGACCACATCATGCTCCCCGTGCACCCGGTGACCGCGGCCCGCGGCCTCGTGACCGTCGCGGGCCGGGCCTGGCTGCCGGTGACTCCCACCCTGTCCACCCGGACCGTCGCCGTGGTCGGCGACCCGACGGTGCAGCTCAAGATGCCGCTCCCGACCGCCACGCTCGGTGCCCGCAACCGTCGCACGATCAAGGTGGGAACCCTCGGCGACGGCGACACGGTGCAGCGACTGCTGGCCGCCGTCCTGGATCGAGAACCGGCGCTGACCGGTCGCGTGCTGCTCGCCGACGAGTCGACCTGGATGCACACCGGCGACGAGCATCTCGCGGTGCTGGTCCGCCGGCTGCCCCCCGAGCTCGAGGGGTGCACGCTGGTGCCGGTGGCCGCGCTGGCCGCGACGCCGCCCGGCGACCCCGGGACCGTCCCGGTGCTGTGCGATCTCGGCGCCCGCTATCCCGGCGGCCGGCACGCGCTGCTCGGTGACTACCTGGACCTCCTGTTCGACTGGCACCTCGCCCTCTGGCTGCGCTACGGCATCGCGCTGGAGTCGCACGGCCAGAACGTCACGATGGCGCTGGACACAGCGCCGGACACGGCGCCGCGCGGCGGCCCGCGGCTGCGGCTGCTGTACAAGGACAACGACGGGCCGCGCGTCGACTGCCGACGTCTGGCGGGCGCGCTGGGAGACACCACCGGGCTGCTCGGCGCTGCGGTGGACCCGGGCCTGTTCGCCGATGCCCGGATCGCCGCGTCCGACGACCGCGAGCTGGCCGACGTGTTCACCACGATCACCCTGCACCTGTGCGCAGCGGCACCGGCACTGGCGCTGGCCACCGGCCCCGAGGACCGGCGTGACCTCACCGAGGTGGTGAGCGCTCGCCTGGCAGCGGCGGCCGACCGCTGGTGCGACGGACTCGATGCGGGAGGGCGCCGCGCCGCGCGCCTGCTGCGCCGCGATGTGCTCGAGGCCACCCGGCTGCCGATCAAGGCCATGGTCACCGCCGGCACGCTGCTGCCCAAGGAGCGCCTCGGGTGCACCGACATCAACAAGTACTACGTGCGCACCGGTCCGAACTACCTGCGGACGCCCCGACCCCGGGCGACCGGATGAACGACGACCGCTGGGCATCACGTGCGGAGTCGACCGCCGCCCACGCACTGCTCGGTTGCGTGGTCCGCGAGCTGGCCGTCGATCCGCACGACACGACCGTGGACGACGGGCACGTCGTGGTCCGGCTGGTCCGGTCCGACGAGGTGCTGAGGGTCGCCGTGCGCCGCGCCAGCGCTCTCGGCGTCCACCGGTTCGAGGGTCCGGTGCAGCGCCGGGGAGGCCGGGGCTGGGTCGCGCTCACCGTGCCCGACCTCGCGCGTCTGGTCGCCCGCGAGCTGACCGTGCGCTGCGGGTACGGCAACGAGGAGTTCGTCGGCCAGGTCGTCGCCGGTCGCGACACCATGGCGCGCTTGCTCGCCGCCCGCGCCGAGCGCGCGCCGCGCGGGTCGACCGGTGCCGATCCTGCGACTGCGTACCTCGAGTCGGAGCAGTCGTTGGTGGCCGGGCACCCGCGGCACCCCACGCCGAAGTGGCGGTCCGGGCCATGGACCGCCTGGCGCCGGTTCACCCCCGAGACGGGCAGTCGCTTCGCGCTGCGGTGGCTCGCCGTGGCCGCCGACGCCGTGATCGAGGAGTGCGTCGACGACATCGGGTTCGACGGTCACGGGCGCGTGCCGGAACTGCTGGCGGGCCGGAACCTGCCCGCGGGCTACCGCGCGGTTCCGGTGCACCCCTGGCAGTACTCGCTCGTGCGGGCCGACGAGCTGACCGGACCGGCACTGGCTCGCGCGATCGCCGACCACACGGTGCTCGACCTCGGCGAAGGGGGTGTGGAACTGCACCCGACCGCGAGCGTGCGGACCCTCTACCAGCCACGACTGGACGTCTTCCTCAAGACGAGCCTGAGCGTCCGGATCACCAACTGCCTGCGGAAGAACGCTCGCTACGAGCTCACGGGGGCGGTCGCACTGACCCGGTCACTGGCGCCCGTGCTGGCGCGGGTGGCGGTCGACCACCCGGGATTCGCCGTGCTGCCCGAGCCGGCCATGCGGACCGTCGACCTGCGTGGACGGCACGGCAGCGAGGGCGCGCGCGACGCACTGGCCGAGGGACTGGGGGTGATCGTCCGCGGTGGGGTGCGGTCGCACGTCCGCCCCGGGGAGACCGCGCTGCTGGCCGGCAGCCTCGTCGCCGAACGCCCGGCCGGGGTCGAGGCGTGGCACGTCAGCCGGTCGGTCGCCCCACCGGACGTCGTCGAATGGTGGCTCGCCTACCTGAGGCTGCTGGTCGATCCGGTGCTGCAGCTGTGGCACGAGCACGGCATCGCGCTGGAGCCGCACCTGCAGAACGTCCTGGTCGTGATCGACCGGGCCGGCATGCCCTGCCGGATGCTGGTGCGGGACCTGGAGGGGGTGAAGATCGGTCCTGGGCCGCACCGGAGCACCCTGGCTGCGCTGGCGCCTCCGGTGTCGGCGGCACTCGCCTGCGACGAGGAACGCGGGTGGAACCGGGTGGCCTACTGCCTGGTGGTCAACCACCTGGTCGAGGTCCTGGCCGCCCTCGCCGACATCCGCCCCGAGCTGGAGCGGGAACTGTGGAACGCGCTGCTGGACCGGATCGACGGGGTCGCCCGGCGCCTGGGTGGGCCGGCGCGCCTGGTCGCCCTGGCGGCCGGGGAACCACTGCCGGCCAAGGCGAACCTGCTGCTGCGCTGGTCCCGCCAGGCCGACCGACACGCCCGGTACGTGCCGTTCCGGCCGCTGCCGACCGCGGCGGTTCGATGACGCCGGCCGACGGGACCGGGCTGGTGACGGCGGCGGTCCGCCGTGCTGCCGGCCACGTCGACGGCCCCACCTACCTCTACGACCTGGCGCACCTCGACGGTCACGTCGCCGGCATCCGGGGCGCGCTGCCGACCGGGACGGAGCTGCTGTACGCCGTCAAGGCCAACCCCGATCCGCGGCTGCTCGCGGTCCTCGCCCGCCACGTCGACGGCTGGGAGATCGCCAGCGGCGGTGAGCTCGCCCATGTCCGGCACCTCCTCCCCGACGCCGCGCTCTCCTTCGCGGGGCCCGGCAAGACCGACGCCGAGCTCGCCGCCGCGCTGGCGGCGGGAGTGCACCGGTTCCACGTCGAGAGCGCTCACGAGCTGCTGCGCCTCGACGTCCTGGCTCGCGCGACCGGCACCCGCGCCGCGGTGCTGCTGCGGGTCAACCTGCCGGCGTTGCCGTCGGGTCCCGCGGTGCTCTCCATGGGTGGCCGTCCGAGCCAGTTCGGGATGGACCCGACGGAGGCCGACCGGTGTGCGCACACCATCGCGACGGGCGGCCTCGAGGGGATCGAGCTCCGCGGCGTGCACGCCCACCTCGCCAGCGGCCTGGATGCCCCGGACTGCGTGGCGCTGGCCGGGACCGTCCTGCGGTGGGCCGCCGAGCTCGGTGCCCGACACGGACTGCCGATCCCCGAGGTTGACGTCGGCGGGGGCATGGCGGTCGACTACCACCGGCCGACCGACCGCTTCGACTGGATCCGCTACGGCCACGGCCTGGCCGACGTGCGGCGCGCGATGCCCACCGCCACCGTCGTGCGGGTGGAACCCGGCCGGTCGATGTCGGCGTACTCGGGCTGGTACGCCACTCCCGTCCTCGACCTCAAGCAGAGCGGTGGACGGTGGTTCGCGATCGTCGCGGGTGGCACCCACCACCTGCGGACGCCGGCCGCGAAGGGCCACGACCAGCCGTTGACGGTGCTCCCCACCCCGGGATGGAACCGCCCCTGGGCCAGGCCGGAGGCCGCAGGCCCGGTGACCGTGGTCGGGCAGCTGTGCACCCCGAAGGACGTCCTGGCCCTCGACGTGCCGGTGTCGGGCATCCGGGTCGGTGACGTCGTCGTGTGCGCCATGGCCGGGGCCTACGCCCTCAACATCAGCCACCGCGACTTCCTCATGCACCCACCGCCGGCCGTGCGCTACCTGTGAGTGGCCGTCGTCACGAGGCGCCGTACCGCCTACCGTGACCCGTGAAGTAAGGTGAGCCTAACTAGGCTCTCAGGAGGTGCCGTGCACGGCGAGGTCGAACGGGTGGAGCGGCTCACCCCGCACATGGTGCGGATCGTGCTCGGCGGGGACGGCCTCGACGGGTTCGTGATGCCGCAGTGGACCGACGCCTACGTCAACGTGCAGTTCCCCCCGCCGGGCGCGCTGTACTCGGTACCGTTCGACGACGACGAGGTCCGCGCGCTGCCGAGGGAGCAGCGGCCGGCCGCACGGCGCTACACCGTGCGGCACTGGGACGCCGACCACCGCCTCCTGACCCTCGACTTCGTCGCGCACGGCGACACCGGCATCGCCGGGCCGTGGGCGCTCGCGGCTCGCCCCGGCGACCTGCTGCAGCTGCGCGGTCCGTCGGGTAGCTACTGTCCCGACCCCACCGCCCGGTGGCACCTGATGATCGGTGACGAGAGCGCGGTGCCCGCCATCGCCGCGTCACTCGTCCGCGTTCCCTCCGGAGCGCCCGTCCACGTCCTCGCCGAGGTCGACGGCCCCGCCGATGAGCTGCCGCTGTGGTCGCCAGGAGCGCTGGAGGTCACGTGGCTGCACCGCGACGCCGATCCCGGTGCGGAGGACCTGCTGCTGCGGGCGCTCCACGAGCTCGAGATCCCTGACGGCCGCGTGCACGCGTTCGTCCACGGCGAGGCCGTCGCCACGCGCGCGCTCCGCCGGCATCTGCTCGGCGAGTGGAAGATCCCCCGCGAGGCCCTGTCGGTGTCGCCCTACTGGCGGCGCGACTTCACCGACGAGCGCTGGCGGGCGGTCAAGAAGGAGTGGACCCGCGAGGTCGAGCAGGACGTCTGACGTCGGGGGCCGGTTCCGTCGTCGCCTTCCTCCTCCCGGGTCGTCCCCTGTCAGAGGGGTGGCGCACCACTCGGTGGCTCGCCGCTGAACGGGCAGGTCCCCACCTGCGCGGCCCGGCTCTGCAGCGCCCTCATGGCGGCGGGCAGCTCGGCCGGATCGCGCAGGGCCGCCGCGAAGTCCAGCCGCGCCAGGACCGAACCGGCGCCGAAGTCGACCCGGAAGGTGAGCCCGAACTGGTCGACGCGGACCGGGGCCAGTGCCTGCGCCTTCCACAACACCTCCGGCTCGAGCAGGTGGGCCAGCTGCACGGCCGCCGTCGGGTGCTCACGAAGCAGGTGTTCGACGAACTCGTCACTGCCAGCGGCGAGCGGGTCGCAGGTCGCGAGGGCGTAGGCGTCGGGATCGACAGGCTCGCCGTCGAGAAGGAGCTGCCGGACCGTCACCTGGAGCAACGCCGCACCGTCCGGGCGCAGCACGACCTCGGCGGGCTCGTTCCGGTGGGCGGTCATCACCAGGTCGAGTGCGGCACCGATGTCCGCGGCGAGTTCGACCTGACCGTGCACCGTGACCCGGTCCAGAACGCGATCGGGCCCCGGCACGCCGCTCACCAGCGCCGCATGCACCGCGCACGGCGCAGCACCCGCCGTCGAGCGGCTGGCGAGCATGCCCTGCGGCTCCACCAGGAGCACCAGGGACCCGTCGCGGTCGACGGCCAGCACGTCGACCGTCTCGACTGGATCGTTGCCGATCTCGACCGCGACCGTCGCGGCATGGGCGAGCGCGGTCCGGGCGCGTCCGGCGCGTGTCGGCGGCATATCGGCCTTCCTCCTCCCGCACTCGATCCCTTGGAAAGATAGCCTTACCTTACCGGCGCGGGCGCAGGTGACAAGGCTCCGGGTCGGATGAACGGCGTCGATCGCCGGGCCGGAGGAGCGCCGACCACCCATTCCGGCTCAGTCGCGCGAGCGGACCTCCGCCAGCACGCGATCATCGCGAGCGCCGACGGCACCGTCGACCGGTACTCCGATCGGAGGTTCGATCCGCGGGCGCGCTCACCAGCAGCGACGCCCGCGGATCGACCGCCAGGTTGGCTGTGTGCTCGGCCAGATCGCTCAGGCACAGCACCGGTCGGCCGCATCCGTCGAGCGCGAAGCCGACGAGTGAACCGAACGGATGGGTCGCGGGGTCCACGGGCGATCGTGGCTTGCCTCACAACAGGGTTCAGCCGGCCGCACGCTGGTGCTGCGGGGCGCCGCTCGTCACGGATGCCTACACGGGCAGGATCACAGCCGTGATCGCTGCCGGCGAGCCCCGCTCGTATCCCGGATGGCTGCTCGACGAGACGGCCAGTGCTGGCCGGGAGAACGTCGATGCCGGCCACGTCGCGCGCTACGACGCGAAGGAGGACGCGGCCGCTGGCGACGAGCTCGTCCTCCTGCGACAGCTGGGGCTCGACCAGAGCTCCGTGGTCGTCGACATGGGTGCCGGCACCGGACAGTTCGCGATGACGGCCGCCGAGGCGTGCGCCCGGGTGGTCGCCGTGGACGTGTCGCCGGTGATGCTGGACCGCCTGCGGACCAAGGTCAGCGCCTCGGGCCGGACGAACATCGAGGTGGTCCAGGCGGGCTTCCTCACCTACGAGCATTCCGGTGACGGGGCCGACTTCGTGTACTCCCGGTACGCGCTGCATCACCTCCCCGACTTCTGGAAGGCCGTCGCCCTCACCCGACTCCACGGCGTCCTCCGGCCAGGGGGCGTGCTGCGGCTGTGGGATGTCGTCTACGACTTCCCGCCCGCAGCCGCGCGCGAGCGCATCGACGCGTGGTGTGCGACCGGTGGTGCTCAGGTCGACGGTGAGTGGAGTCGTGCCGAACTCGAGGAGCACGTACGCGACGAGCACTCCACGTTCAGCTGGCTCCTCGAACCGATGATCTCCAGAAGCGGCTTCGCGATCGAGGAAGCCTCGTACTCGGAGGATGCCGTCTTCGCGAAGTACGTCCTCCGCGCGACGTAGCTGGCCGGCTGACGGGACCCTGGTCGCCGGACAGGCGATGAGTGGGACCCGTCCGGACGGTCCACCGAGCACACACACGACTCGCGAGAGGACGAGCGATGAGCAGCAGCAGCAAGGCCGTGCTCTCCATGTCGATGTCGGTGGACGGATTCGTCGCCGGGCCCAACGACGGACCCGGGAACGGACTCGGTGACGGCGGGCACCGCTTGCACGAGTGGTTCATGTCGGCCGCGGACACGAGTCACAAGGACGTCGTCGGCCGCTTGGACGGCGTGAACCGCGAGATCATGGACGAGCTCATGTCCACAGGGGCGGTGGTCGTCGGCCGACGGACCTTCGAGCTCGCCGACGGCTGGGGCGGCGACCACCACGACGGCGTTCCGATATTCGTCCTGAGCCGACATCGGCCTGCGTCTCGGTGGCCTGCGGTGACCTACGTGAGCGACGTGGCGAGCGCGATGCGTGCGGCGAAGGACGCCGCCGGCGAGCGGGGTGTGCTCGTGCACGGGGCGAGCACCGCTCAGCGGGCGCTCGCTGCCGGCGTCCTCGACGAGCTGCAGATCCATCTGGTCCCGGTCCTGTTCGGGCAGGGCCGTCGCCTGTTCGAGGGCCTGCCACCGGAGCACATCGAGCTCGAGCTGCTCCGTGCCGTGGACGGGCCGGGTGTGCAGCACCTGCGCTACCGCGTGCGATCGGCGGGCTGAGCAGATGACGACCATCCGGCTGTACATGTCCGTGTCCCTGGACGGCTACGTCGTCGGACCGCGCGACGACGTGGACGCGCCGATGGGGGTCGGTGGGTTCCGCCTGTTCAACTGGCTCGACCGGCGCAACGACCCGGGACCGAGCGGCCAGGTGTTCGCGGAGGCGATGGCCACCCGCGCGGTCATCGCCGGCCGTCGCACCTACGAGCACGCCGGCCGCTGGCAGGGCGACCACCACGACGGCGTACCGGTGTTGGTCCTGACCCACGACGTCCCGGACGACCCGCCGCCGGGCAGCGTCCGCTACGTCACCGATGTGCGCGAGTGCGCCGCGCAGGCCCGCGCGGCGGCCGGGGGCGGCGACGTGATGGTGCACGGAGCGGGGGCGGCACAGGCACTGCTGCGGGCCGGGGAGCTCGACGAGCTGGAACTGCACGTCGTACCGGTCCTGCTCGGGCAGGGACGACGGCTGTTCGACAACCTGCCGGCCGAGCAGGTCGAACTCGACCTGGTCCGCAGGTTGACCACCCCGGAGGTCGACGACCCCGCGCAGCAGGTGATGCACCTGCGCTACCGCCTCCGCCGCGACCACTGGCGCGCTGATCAGGAGCGGGTGCGTGGGGGCGCGACCCTGTGAACCGGGGCCAGGACCACCACGACGGCCGTCGCCAGAGCCGCTGCGCCCAGCCCTGCGGCTGAGAGCACCGCTGCATCCGGGCGGAGGAGGGGCAGGCCGCGCTGGGCCTGCCAGGTCAGCAGGCCGACAGCGGCGGCGCAGGCCACGGTGGCCAGCCGGACGAGCCGCACCTGAGCGAGGACATCGAGGCGGGTGGTGGAGCGCTGCAGCAGCCATGCCAGCAGCGGAAGCAGCTGCAGGGCGTGCAGGCCGACGAAGTGGGCGACCCGGAGGTCGCCGTGCTCGAGACTCCAGCCGGTGATCGGCAGGCCGGGCCCCCCGTCGAGGCCGCCGACGGTGTGCGCGCCGATCATCCCTGGACCGGCGTTGTCACCATTGCCGATCATCAGCGACCCTTGGGCCATCCCGAGCAGGCTGATGAGGAGACCGCCGCGGATCCCCGACGCGAGGACCGGCGGCAGCCCGCGCTGCCGGGCCAGCAGCGCGGCGGTCAGGACCGCGGCCCCGTAGATCGGCGGGAGGGTGGCGCCCATGAGCTGGAAGACCGCGGCGTCGAAGGGTGTGTTGATGTTGTAGTGGCTGGCCTGGCCCCGCACCGCCTGCAGGACGATCAGGACCAGCTCGAACGCGAGGGCGAGACCGGTGGCCCAGGCCACCGTCCGGACCAGCCGGGGCCGGCCCTGCACCAGGGTGAGCAGCCAGGCCAGGGTCGCGCAGTACACGGAGATGGACACCGCGAACTTCAGCGGCTTCAGCCATGCGGGCGAGCCGGTGATCAGCCGCGGGTCGGTCGCGAGCCCGACCGCCGCGACGGCCAGAACGGCCACACAGCCAGCGCTCACGCCCAGCAGGATTCCGACTCGTCGTGGGCGGCGCAGAAACGTCCAGGAGCGAGAAGCGGTATCGAGGTTCATGGTCTCGGGGAGCTCCTGACGACGCCGACTGGTGCCGACACCGATGGCACGGCGTGTCATCACCCTACACGGTACGACACGTCGTGTCGTCAACCCCAGGAGGAACGTCCCACGTCGCGCGGGCTGCGGGTCATCGCCCGGCGGCATCACCACGGAGTGAGGGTGTCCGACCGTCGTGATCGCAGATCACCGACCGGAGAGCCCCGAGGGTGTAGTGGACGAGCTCGGTGAGCGGCTGCGTGCCGCCCTGGTCGAGCCACCGGTCGACCGACACGCCGAGGACGGTCACCGCGAGCTGGGCGGTGAGGGTTGCGGTCAGCTCGTCGGAGCCGCGGATCGTGAACTCCCGCCGGATGGCATCGGCCAGGACGGCGGATTTCCGGAGCTCGCGCTCGCGAAGACCCTCGTCCGCCTGGACCACGGCACGGCGGGTCCGGAGGTAGTCGAGGTTGCCCTCGAACCGGGTGGCCGCCACGATGTCGAGCCCACGCTCGACGAGCATCATCGGGGTCAGTGACGCCGGCGCCTCGCTCATGAGTCGCGCCACCAGCGCAGGGAGCTCCTGCTCGGCCGCGAAGAGCACCTCGCGCTTGTCGGCGAAATGACGGAAGAACGTGCGCGTCGTCAGACCGGCCCGAGCCGTGATCTGCGGGACGGTCGCCTCCGCGAACCCGACCTCGACGAACAGATCGAGGGCAGCACGCTCCAACCGCTCCCGCGCGTTCGGCTCCCATCTACTCACCCTTCCGATCCTAAGGAACGACATGGAGTGTCGTCGTCGGCCGGCGACGACATGGCGTGCCGTGACTGCGCGTACGGTGATGACATGCGGTGTCCTCGTCGGAGCCGCGCGCCGCTCACCGAACTCAGGACGGGTCATGCCCCAGGTCACCAGCACGGTCCTCGTCATCGGCGCCTCGGGCTTCGTCGGACGGCACCTCGCACGGCTGCTGCTCGCGGACGGGCGGACGGTCCGTTGTCTGGCTCGTGATCCGCAGCGTGTTCAGGACCTCGCGGACGCCGGAGGCGAGGTCGTCCGGGGCGACATCCTGGAGCCGGCGTCCGTGGCGCGCGCGCTGGAATCGGTTCACGCGGTGTACATCTGCATCCACACGCTGTCGCCGCAAGGGGCGAACTCTGCTGGTCAGGACTTCATGGACGTGGAGAAGCGCGGGCTGCGGAACATCGTCGACGCCTGTCGGACCGCGGGGGTCCGTCGTCTGATCTACGTCACCTCGATCGGCATCGCGCCCGACGCGCCGAGCGCATGGTTGCGCGGGCGCTCGCAGACCGAGCAACTGCTGTTCCGCAGCGGGCTGGACGTGTCCGTGATCCGACCTGGCATGATCGTCGGGCGGGGCGGAACGGGCTTCGACGCGATCACTCGCGGGGCTCGAGGACCGGCCGCGATCGTCCTGGGCCGCGGCGAGCAGAGGTTCCGCACGATCGCGGTCGACGACCTCGCCTACTACCTCGTCGGCGTGCTCGACGATCCGCGATCCTTCGGTCACGGCTACGACGTGGGCTCCGACGACGTCCTGACCACCGACCAGATGATCGACGTCGCCGCGGAACGTCTCGGCCGGCGGCACCCCGTCAAGATCCACGTCCCGGGCGGCCTGCTCCTCCTGGCCGACCCGCTGATCGAGCGGCTGACGAGAATGCCTCGGGGCGCCATGACGGGCCTGGTCGACAGCCTGCAGGTCGACATGACCGGCGACCCGACACCGATCCGCACGATCCTCGATCGGTCGCTCCAGACCTACCGCCAAGCGCTGGAACGCGCCCTGGACTGAGAGACCCGCTGGCCCCTCGTCGTCAGCTGTAGGGTCTCACATCTCGTGACGTGTCGATCATGTTTGACCTGCAGGTTCTTCAGCTGTCTCATGAACGCCTTCCCGTCCGGCAGACGGCAGCAGCGGTCGGGGAGAGCTGGCCATGGGGGCGCCGCTGCCCGTGCGAGGGTGAGATCGAGATCCGGTGGGTGGTGCTCGAGCCCAGCCGAGTGCGCCGTGCTGAGTTCGGAACGCGAGGACTACCTGTGGACGCAGATCGCGCCCGATGAGGTTTCCGCGCCGCGCCCGTCTGTACGTGTGAGACCGACTCACGGGAGGCTGGCACGATGCGGAAACTGATCTTCGGCATGAACGTGACCCTGGACGGCTACATCGCCGCGACCGGCGACGACATCGGCTGGGGCGGGCCGCCGAGCGACGAGCTGTTCCAGTGGTGGCTCGACCAGGAGCGGGCGAGCGGCCTGTCGCTGTACGGGCGCAAGCTGTGGGAGACGATGAGCTCCTACTGGCCGACCGGCGACCAGCAGCCCAACGCTACCCCGGCGGAGATCGAGTTCGCGCGGAACTGGCGGGACACGCCGAAGGTGGTGTTCTCCTCGACGATCGACGAGGTCGACTGGAACACCCGCCTGGTCACCGGCGACGCGGTCGCCGAGATCACCCGGCTCAAGGCCGAGGACGGCGGCCCGATGGGCATCGGCGGCGCAACGCTCGCCGGGGCTGCCATGCGGGCCGGGCTGATCGACGAGTACGCCCTGGCCACCTACCCGGTCCTGGGGGGCGGCGGCACGCCGTTCTTCACGGCGCTGGACAGCTGGGTGAACCTGAGCCTGGTGGAGACGCGGACGTTTCCCGGCGGCGTGGTGTTGACCCGATACGAGACGAGGCGATGAGCACGGGCCACATGCCCGGCTCGTGAGGCCAGGTCGAAACCCTTACTGACGTGCTCACCGTGACCCTCGGCTTACTTGGATCACAGTGTCGGGGGCAGGCCCAGCCATGGCTTGTCGGTGGCGAGGAATCCGGTGAGCTCGGCGACCTTCCCGTCGACGATGTGCAGAACATCGATGGCGAACAGCCGGTACACGGGGTGGTCGGGCGTGCGCAGGTACTCCACGACCGCAGGCATGCGGTTGACGGTCGTGACGATGCAGCGCCAGTCGTCGTACCCGGGCCCACCGAACCCACCCGAGACCCAGGCGTCCATCGCGGACTTGGCGGTGACCCAGACGCCGGGGTCCGGCGGCATCGCGAATCGCAGGTCCTCGCGCATGAGGGACAGGAGCCCATCGAGGTCGTTGCGCTCGTGGGCGTCCACCCACGCCTTCACCGTGGCACGTTCGTCGTCCGACAGCTCGTGCGTAGCGTCGGTCCGCCAGTCGAGTCGGCGGTCGGCCAACTGCTCGCGCATCGTCACGCGCGCCCGCTGCAGGGCGCTGGTCACCGATGCGACGGTCACCTCGAGGGCGTCGGCGGTCGCCGCCGCCGGCCAGCCGAGGACGTCACGAAGGATCAGCACCGCCCGCTGGCGCGGCGGGAGGTGCTGGACGGCGACGATGAACGCCAACTCGATCGTCTCCCGCGCCACCGCCGATTCCTGCGGGTCCTCGGGAAGCATCCGGTCCGGGTAGGGCTGCAGGTACCGCACCTCCGAGCCAGCGCCCGGCAGCTCGGCAGGCACGGGCGTGCGATGGTTGCGCTTCTCCAGGAAGTCGAGGCAGGCGTTCGTCGCGATCCGATACAGCCAGGTCCGCAACGCAGCGCGCCCATCGAACGACTCCCGCTTGTTCCACGCTCGCAGGAACGTCTCCTGCGTCAGGTCCTGGGAGTCTTCGTAGTTCGCGAGCATCCGGTAGCAGTGCACCTGCAAGGCACGCCGGTGGCGCTCGGTCAGGAGCGCGAACCGCGCGGTATCCCCCGCGCGGACCGCCGCGATGAACGTGGCCTCGTCGGCGCCCAGCAGTCTGGCGTCGGTCATGGTCATCAATCCTTCCACCGGTACGAGGGGCTACCAGAACTGACGACGTGGCGGAGGACTTCTGATCGGTGAAGCCGCTGACACCGGGCCGTTCGTCAGGCCGGATGGGTCGGGTCGATCCAGGGGGACGTGCTCCGGGTCGGGCACACTCTCGATGTCGTCCCGAGCGCCCCGGATGGACCTTCCGGCCACGAAGGCGGCCGGTCAGGACAGGCACAGCCCCGGCGCTGTTGACTCGAATCGAATCGTCACCGACGAATCTCAATGATGGCGAACTCGTCAGACACTCGCCAAGATCAATGAGACTCTACAAGCCGTATCGGAGACGGACAGCTGTAGGTTCTCATCCTTCTTGTCATTCGCCGGGTCGCTGACCAGCAGCCTTCTCACGCAGTTGCCATCGCCCCCGTCGGGGATTCTCATCGATCTGTCATCTCGGGATGTTGGCGGCGCGGGACAGTTGCTCAGGGCGGTGGTATCCAGTCGTGCTCTCGGCGAATGGCTGCGATGCCGTACTTGCGTGGCAGTCGCAGGACTCGTTGGGCGGCTGGTAATCGATGATGCCGCCGCGCCGGTCGAGCTCGATCTCGCAGCAGCGGAGGAGGAGGTGTGCGAGCTGCGCGCGGCCGCGCTGGACCCGTGCCTTCATCCCGGATGTGGATATCCCGACCTGGGCGGCGGCGGTGGCTTGGGTGAGGCCATCGAGGTCGGTGAGCTGCAGCGCGTCGCGGTAGATCGCGGGCAGCCGCGCCACCAGGGGTTCCATGCAGGCGGCCAGCTCCGCGCGCAGCTCGGCCGGACCGGGTTCGGGCACGGCTGGTGCAGGTCGGTCGAGCTCGGCGTCGGTACCGACCGGGCGCTCTCGGCGAACCACTGCCCGCCGGTAGTGGTCGGTGATCGCGTTGCGGGCGATCTCATGGATCCAGCCGCCGACCGCCGAGACCTCGGTCAGCTCGCCGGCGTGACGGTGCAGGCGCAGCATGACCTCCTGCAGGATGTCCTCGGCGATGTGCCGGTCCTGGACCCGGCGGGTGATGAACCGCAGCAGCGGCGCGTGGAGGTCCCGCCAGACCGCGTCGAGGTCCAGATCGTCGGGCCGGCGGTGGGCGTTCACCGGCAGCCACAGCCCGGCTCGGTGGTTCCGCAGCAATCCGCCTTCGCCGAGGTGTCACAGCAGGTCGCCCGCTCGGAGGATGAGCAGCACCCCGCGTCAACGGCCTCACTGAGCAGGTCGTCCTGGATGGACTGCGCTGGTCGGTCCGATCCTGGTTTGCCGGCGAAGAAGCGCTGCAGGTTGGCGGGCAGCTCGTAGCGATGCGGCGGCGCCGGCTCGGGCGTTGTGCCGTAGACGTGCCGTAGGACCGCGTCGACGATCATCTCGGCCGGCGGCTCGGTGTACTCCTGGCCCAGGTGCACCCAGACCCGGCAGGCGATCTGATCGCCGCAGCCATCGGTACACGCCTCCGAGCCGCAGGAGCTCTCCCGCAGTTCGAGCGCGATGTCCGCTCCGTCGACCCGGATCGTCGGGGAGGACACGAAGCGCCACGCGCGGGCCAGGTCCGCGGTGGCCACGTGCACCTTGTTGACCTCGACCTCGATCCCAGCGGCGTCGAGCACGTCCGCGACGGCGGTCAGCGCTGCGGTGATGCTCCGATCGGTTCCGCGGCACCGCGTGCAGGTCGTCAGGTCCAGGAACAGGAAGTCGATGCGCACGGTCTCGGTGGCGCGGGCTGGCGATGGCCGGTGTGATCGTCTCGACGGTCATCTCGGAGTTCCTTCCAGTGGGGCAACTCTGCCACCAATAAGGACGGGACAACACACCGAAGGACGCGAGCCGATGCCGTGACGTCCGAGGTTCCTCCGCGCTGCGTCCTTCGTCTCTCGGCTCCGTCTCCGGAGGTGGGTGGGAGACGACGATCCAGGAGCTCGACCCGGTGTCCTGCCCGCCACGTCCTGTACTCCTCGATCAAAGGAGAACCAACCATGACCGCCATCGCTGAACCCGGTCTCGCCCAGTTCCCCGCCGGGTTCCGAGGACGCCTGATCGGCCCGTCCGATGCCGACTACGACGACGCCCGCTCGTTGTGGAACGCCGACTTCGACCGACGCCCGGCGCTGATCGCGCGCTGCACCAGCAGCGACGATGTGGCTATCGCCCTCGCCGAAGCCCGCGACCGCGGGTGGGAGGTCGCGGTGCGCGGCGGTGGGCACTCCTACACCGGCGCCTCCGGGGTCGACGACGGACTGGTGATCGACCTGACCGAGATGCGCGCGGTGGACGTCGACCCCGTCGCCCGCCGGGCGACCGTCGGGGGTGGCGCCACCTGGGCGGACTTCGACGCCGCCACCCAGGAGCACGGGCTCGCCTCCACCGGGGGCATCGTCAGCCACACCGGCGTCGGTGGGCTCACCCTCGGCGGCGGCATGGGCTGGCTGGTCCGCGAGCACGGCCTGGCGATCGACAACCTCGTCGCGGCCGAGGTCGTCACCGCCGACGGGCGCACGCTGCGCACCTCGGCCGAGGTGTACCCGGACCTGTTCTGGGCGCTGCGCGGCGGTGGCGGCAACTTCGGGGTGGTCACCTCGTTCACCTTCCGGCTGCACCCGGTCGGCCCGGACGTGCACGTCGGACTGCTGTTCTGGGAGCTCGGGCGCGGTGCGCGGGCCCTGGCGATGATCCGGGACCGCACCCCGACCATGCCCCACCGCACCGGGGTGCTCGTGGCGGCCGGGCTGACCGCGCCACCCGCCCCGTTCGTCCCCGAGCAGCACCACGCCGCCGTCGGCAACGCCTTGATCGTGGCCGGTTTCGGCACCGCGGAGGAGCACGCCGCGGCGCTCGCCCCGTTCCGGAGGCGTTGCCGCCGCTGTTCGAGTTCGTCTCCCCGATGCCCTACACCGCCCTGCAGCAGTTGTTCGACGACACCGCGCCCTGGGGCACCTACGGCTACGACAAGGGCCTCTACCTCGACCAGCTCACCGACGCGGCGATCGCCACCATCACCGAATACCTGCCGCGGAAGACCTCGCCGGACTCGTTCCTGCCCATGTTCGTGCTGGACAGCCAGTACGCGCAGGTCACCGACGGCGCCACCGCATTCGGCGGGCACCGCCGCCCGGCTGGGCCGTCGCCGTCGCCGCCGAGTGCCGGACACCGGAGGACCTCGCGGCGGACCGGCCGTGGGTGCAGGCGTTGTGGACGGCGCTGCTGCCCCACGCCTCCAACACGGGCGGCTACGTCAACTTCCACTCCGAGCACGACGCCGCCCGGGTGCGGACCACGTACGGGCCCGAGACCTACGACCGACTCGCCCGAGTCAAGGCGGTCTACGACCCGGAGAACGTCTTCCATCGCAACGCCAACATCGCACCATCTCGGTGACCGATCGGCCGCGATGAGCGCACGACTGGTCAGCTGGTGCGGATGGATGTCCGCTCACGTCGAGCACCTGCTCGACCGAACCTGGTCTGGCAGGCAGCCTGCGGAGGGTGGACACGACCCAGCCCGCTGCGCTCTCGCCTTTCGGGCTGCGTCGTGTGCTCGTCGTGCTGTGCGTCACCCAGATCACGAGTTGGGGCGTGCTCTACTACGCCTTCCCGGTGCTGGCGCCGAGCATCGCCGCCGATACCGGTTGGTCGATCAGCACGATCACCGCCGCCTTCTCGACCGGCCTGACGGTTTCCGCGGTCGTCGGCATCCCCGCTGGGCGCCTGCTCGACCGCTGGGGTCCGCGGCCGGTGATGACGACAGGCTCGGTGCTCGCCGTCCCGGCAGTCCTCGGTATCGCCACCGCCCGCAGCCTTCCCTGGTTCTTCGCGTCGTGGACCCTGGCCGGCATCGCGATGGCGGCGGTGTTCTACCAGCCCGCGTTCGCGGCGCTGACCCGCTGGTGGGGGCCGCGCCGCGTCACTGCACTCACCGCGCTCACCCTGCTGGCCGGGTTGTCCAGCACGATCTTCGCCCCGCTCACCGCGGCACTGGTCGAGTACTCGGATTGGCGCCGGACCTACCTGGTGCTGGCGGTCATCCTCGCGGCTGTCACGATTCCCGCTCATCTGATTGGGCTACGCGGTAGATGGCCCGAGCCCGACGAGCCCGCCACGGAGATCGACCGGGATCCCGGTGCGATCGCGCGCAGCCGGCCATTCGTACTCCTGGTCGCCGCGATCGGTCTCGCCTCGTTCGCCGCGTTCGCCGTGGTCGTCAACCAGGTGCCGCTGCTCATCGAGCGGGGCCTGTCCACGAGCCTTGCTGCGTGGGCGCTCGGCTTGGGCGGGGTCGGTCAGGTGCTCGGCCGACTCGGCTACGGCCGACTCACGAGGGCGACAGGCGTTCGGGCCCGCAGCGTGCTCGTCCTCGGCGCCGGTGCCGTGGCCATTGCCCTCCTCGGCGTGCTCCCGGGGCCTGCGGTGCTCCTGATGGTGGCGGCGATGTTGGTCGGAGCCGCCCGCGGCGTACTCACCCTGCTGCAGGCCACCGCGATCAGCGACCGCTGGGGCTCCACCCACTACGGGCGCCTGGGCGGTCTGCTGGCGGCTCCCGTCATGCTGGCCACGGCGCTCGCCCCTTGGGCCGGAGCCGTCCTCGCCGTGGCCTTCGGGGGCTACCCGGCCGTCTTCCTCGGCCTCGCCGTCGTGGCGACACTCGCCGCGGCCCTGGTAGCAGGAAGCGTCCCGAGGACGCCTCGCCCGTCCTGATCGCCGCTCGATCGTCGACCAACGCGTGGTCAGTGCGGTTTGGTCGCCCGGACGATCGCGCCGTGCATACCGGGAGCCGCCTCGTGGGTGAAGGTGATCGACACGTCGGTGAAGCCGACCGTGAGGAGCCCATCGCGGTACTCCTGCTCGGAGAGGGCTCCGGCGATGCATCCGACGTAGCTGCCACGCTCAGCGCGTTGGGTGGCGTCGAGGTGGTTCTCGGCGACGACGTCGGAGATGCCGATGCGCCCGCCGGGAGTCAGGACGCGGAACATCTCCGCGAGGACGGCCGGCTTGTCGGTCGACAGGTTGATGACGCAGTTCGAGATGACCACGTTCACGGTGTCGCCGGGCAGGGGGATCTGCTCGATGTGGCCCTTGATGAACGTGACGTTGCTGGCCCCGACCTCGGCCGCGTTCGCCCGAGCGAGTTCGAGCATCTCGTCGGTCATGTCGAGGCCGTAGACGCGACCGGACGGCCCGACCCGGCGAGCGGAGAGCAGCACGTCGATCCCGCCACCGGAGCCGAGGTCGAGGACGACCTCGCCCGGGCTCAGGTCGGCGACCGCGAGCGGGTTCCCGCAGCCGAGACTGGCGGCCACCGCCTGCGCGGGCAGCTCGTCACGATCGGATGCTTGATAGAGGCCAGGACCGGACCAGTCGGCATCGACGATGAGCTGCCCGGTGCTGTCGCAGCAGCTCGCCGCGGCGCCAGTGGCGACACTGGTGGCTGCCGCGGCGTAGCGCTCGCGCACCTGGTCACGAAGCGGGTCGGCCTGCTCGGTGGTCATGGTCACGCTCCCTGGTTCGACCTCTGTCGATACCACCTTGCGCCTCTGGTTCGAGCACTGTCAAGATAGACACGTGCCGAGACAAACTCGTCCCATGGCGGATCTGCTCGAGTGCTGCGCTCCCCTGGCGACCCATGCACTGTCCGCGGAGCAGGCCGGAGTACTGGCGCGGCGATTCAAGGCGCTGGGCGACCCGGTGCGCTTGCGGCTGCTCTCGATGATCGCCTCACATGAGGGTGGGGAGGTGTGCGTGTGCGATCTGACCGAGGGTTTCGCGGTGTCCGGCCCGACGATCTCGCACCACCTGAGGGTGCTCCGCGAGGCAGGCCTGATCGACGGCGAGCGGCGCGGGACGTGGATCTACTACCGCGCCCAGCCTGAAGCCCTCCGCGGCCTGTCCGATGCGCTGTTGCCGGCTGAGGCGACGATCTCGGCGTGACCCGACTCGCGCTCGGACGGCGGCTGCTCGCCGAGCTCGTCGGAACGGCCCTGTTGGTCACCGTCGTTGTCGGCTCCGGCATCGCCGCCCAGCAGCTGTCCCCTGATGACGTCGGACTGCAGCTGCTGGAGAACTCCCTCGCCACGGCGTTCGGGCTCGGCGTGCTGATCCTGCTGTTCGGCCCGGTGTCCGGAGCGCACTTGAACCCGCTGGTCTCGGCCGCCGACTGGGTGCTGAGCCGGCGAACCGCAGGCGGCATGACCGGCCGGGAGGTCGTGGCCTACACCGCTGCGCAGACCGTCGGCGCCGTGTTCGGCGCCGTCCTCGCCAACGCGATGTTCGACCTCGCACCACTGCAGATCTCCGACGAGGTCCGGGCGAGCGGTGGACTGTGGCTCGGGGAGACGGTGGCGACAGCCGGGCTGATCGCGCTCATCTTCGCGCTGGCACGCAGCGGGCGGGCGGCCCTGTCGGCCGGCGCCGTCGGCACCTACATCGGGGCGGCCTACTGGTTCACGTCGTCGACCTCGTTCGCGAACCCGGCCGTCACCGTGGGACGGGTCTTCAGCGACACCTTCGCCGGGATCGCCCCGGCCTCGGTCCCCGCCTTCGTGCTGGCCCAGGTCGTGGGGGCCGCACTCGGCATCGGGCTCGTCGTCGCGCTCTACCCGGACGTGGCCCGGACGTCGTCCACTGCGGTGGTCCCGCACGACACGCGGGATTGACGAGAGGGCGTTCACTCACCCATCATTGAGTCAATGTCTACTGAGCTGATGCCGGACCTGGAACGGCGGGCCGCGGTACACAGCGCCCTGGGCGATCCGGCGCGGCTGGCGATCGTCGACGTGTTGGTGGTCGGTGACGCCTCCCCCTCGACGCTGCAGGCCGCGCTCGGGATGGCCTCGAACCTCGTCGCTCACCACATCAAGGTCCTGGAGCGGGCGGGCGTCGTACGACGGACCCGCTCGGAGGGCGATCGGCGCCGCTCCTACCTCTCGGTCGTCCCCGGCACGCTCACCGGCCTGAGCCCGACAGCGGCGCTCACGGCGCCCCGGATCGTGTTCGTCTGCACCGAGAACGCCGCCCGTTCCCAGCTCGCGGCGGCGATGTGGGCCGGCTGCAGCACCGTGCCCGTGGCGTCCGCGGGCACCCATCCGGCGTCCCGTGTCCACCCTGGCGCACTCGCTGCCGCGCAGCGCCGCGACATCGTCGTCGAACCGCAGGCCCCCCGCACGTTCGACCAGGTGGTGCGGAGCGACGACGTCGTCATCACCGTGTGCGACCGCGCCCACGAGGAGCTCCCCACCGAGATGGCACACCGCCACTGGTCGATCGCTGACCCCGCGAATCCCGGCACCGACGACTCGTTCGACCGGGCCGTGGACGAACTCACCGACCGCATCGGTCGGTTCGCACCCGCCGTGCACCTCGGTCCCGCCCGATCCGCCTGAGTCCCTCACCACCGGAGGCCGTCATGACCAGCACCTGGCACCGCGACACCCTGTCCATCGACCAGCAGCTCGCCCTCAAGACCGCCGCCGGACACCTCGGCCGCCAGTTCGACGGCACCTTCGGCGTCGAGACCATCGAGCGGTTCCTGCACTCCTCCTACGACGAGTTCGCCGGCCGCGCCGTCGTCCCGAACTTCCTGCCGCTGCTGGCCGAGAAGTTCGCCCGCCAGCGCCTGCGCGCCCTGGCCCGCGTCGAGGGCAAGGTCCACGACGGCAAGCCCGTGGTCCTGTTCCTGTGCACCCACAACGCCGGCCGCTCCCAGATGGCCCTCGGCTTCTTCTCCCACCTCGCCGGCGACCGGGCCATCGCCTGGTCCGGCGGCTCCGAACCAGCCACCGAGATCAACCCGGCCGCCGTCGCCGCAATGGCCGAACGCGGCATCGACATCTCCGCCGAATACCCCAAGCCCTGGACCGACGAGGTGGTCCGCGCCGCCGACGCCGTCATCACCATGGGCTGCGGCGACGCGTGTCCGGTGTTCCCCGGCCGCCGCTACGAGGAATGGGTCCTCGACGACCCCGCCGGCAAGAGCCTCGAGGACATCCGGCCGGTCCGCGATGAGATCGAACGCCGCGTCCGCGTCCTGCTCACTGAGATGCTGGCAACGACACCGGCGTCACAGGCACCGCCCCCATAGCCCGCCGGCCACAAGTCTGACGCTGCCCGGCCCACCGCAGCACCTTGTGCGGCTGACCCGATTCTGTCGAGTCACGACCGGTAGTCATCGAGGACCGTCAGTAGGCGGTCGGACCACATCAGTCGTCCGCCGGCGGACCAGGCGGCAGCGGCCCCGGCATCCTGTGAAGATCGGGCACATTCGATCAAAACAGTTTGATACATCGAGTCGGTTTGATGTATCGTCCGGCTCGTGCTGTCCTCAGGTCGAGTCGTCGCCACTCCACCGGCGTTCGTTCGGTTGGCCGCCCATCCGTTGCGCTGGCGGCTTCTGACCGAACTCGCCGACAGCGATTACCGGGTCCGCGAGCTGGTGACACGGGTCGAGCAGCCACAGAGCCTGGTCTCCTACCACCTGCGACTGCTGCGCGAGGGCGGGCTGGTCACCTCCACGCGCAGCAGCTTCGACGGCCGGGACAGCTACTACCACGTGGACCTGGACCGCTGCGCGGAGGTGCTGAACGACAGCGGCGCCGCGCTGCACCCGGCGCTGCGCCGAGCCCCCGCACCGACGATCCCTCCCGCCCAACCGCGGCAGCCCCGACGTATCGCGGTGCTGTTCGTGTGCAACGGAAACAGCGTCCGCTCACCGATCGCCGAAGCACTGCTGCGCCACCACGCTGCGGATCACATCACGGTGACCAGCGCCGGTAGCCGGCCCAAGCGCCGCTTGCACCCCAACACCGTCCGGGTGTTGCGGGAGACGTTCGGCATCGACATCTCCCACCAGCGCCCCCAGTACGTGGGCAATGTCGACGGCCGCAGGTTCGACCATGTGATCACCGTGTGCGACCGGGCTCGTGAGGCCTGCCCGGAGTTCCCCCACGACCGGCGGGCCCACTGGAGCGTCCCCGATCCGGCGACGACCGAAGGTGACGAAGCCAACTACCCCGCTTTCCAGCGCACCGCTGCCGACCTCGATGCCCGCATCGGACACCTGTTGCACGTCATCACCGCCACCGACCATTCGGAGGTTCAGCCGTGACCGCACCCGGCCAGTTCGCCAGCGTCCGGTACATCGTTAGCGACGTGCAGGCCGCCATCGACTTCTACACCACCCACCTCGGCTTCACGCTGAACACCAGCGCTGCACCCGCATTCGCCGACGTCATCTGCGGCCCGCTGCGGCTGCTGCTGTCCGGACCCGCCAGCTCCGGCGCCCGCGCCACCCCCGACGACGCCTCCACCGCCGGCCGCAACCGCATCCACCTCATGGTGGACGACCTGGATGCCGAGATCGCCCGGCTCCGCGACGCGGGCCTGCCCCTACGCAGCGACTTGGTCACCGGCCCCGGCGGGCGCCAAGTCCTGCTCGCCGACCCCGACGGCAACCTGATCGAACTGTTCCAACCCGCCCGGCCCGCCGCACCCACGCCGGCCACATCCTGACCGAGCTCCGTGAGCGATCGACCCCATCAGGCGCGGTGTAGGTGTTCGGCATCCGCGCGATCGAGGTTCGGCGGCTCGACCGCTACTTCACGGGCGGAGCGACGCCGGTCGTGGTCGTTGCACCCGGCGGGCGGCAGCTCCCTGATCATCGACCGGTGGCCGCTCGCCGGGCACCGCACGGGAGCGACCGCGTTGTCGGCGTCTCCTGAGCAGCCAGCCCTGGCCCGTCGTCTCGGGCTCGGTGACGCCGTGGGTTCTCGGGCTCGGCTCGATGCTCGGCGCCGGCGTGTTCGCCGCGTTCGGCCCGGCCGCGGCCGTCGCGGGGTCCGGGCCGCTGATCGCCGTGGTCGTGGCTGCCGTGGTGGCCTACGCCAATGCCAACTCCTCAGCCCGCCTCGCCGCCATCGGGGTGGGGTTCGTGGTCGGCAAGACCGCCTCCTGCGCGGCGATGGCGCTCACACTGGGCGCTTACGCATGGCCCGAGCAGGCCCGCCCGGTCGCCGCAGCCGCGGTCGTGGTGTTCACCACGGTGAACTACCTCGGGGTCTCCAAGACCGCTCGGCTGACCCGGGTCCTGGTCGTGCTCACCCTGGCCGCGCTGGCCGCGGTCGTCGTCGGTGCGGTGACCGGCCCCACCGCGTCGGCGGGGCAGTTGGTCGACTGGTTCCCCAACGGCCCGCTCGGGGTCCTGCAGGCCGCTGGCTTGTTGTTCTTCGCGTTCGCCGGCTACGCCCGGATCGCCACCCTCGGCGAGGAGGTCCGCGATCCCGCCCGCACCATCCCGCGGGCGATCCCACTCACGCTCGGCATCGTCGTCGTCGTCTACGCCGTGGTCGGCGCAGTGGCACTGGCCCCGGTCGGGCCTGCCGCTCTCGACGCCTCGGCGACCCCCTGGCCACTGCCGCCGACGCCGGCGACGGCGTCCTGGCCGCGGTGGTTCGCGTTGGCGGGGTGGTCGCCGCGGGTGGGTGTTGCTCTCGCTGCTGGCCGGGGTCGGGCGCACCCTGGCCATGGCCCGCGACCACGAGCTGCCGCACGGCCTGGCCGCGGTCCATCCCCGCTACCGGGTGCCCCACCGCGCCGAGCTCGTCCTCGGCGCCGTCGTGCTGGTGCTGGTGCTGGTGTTCGACCTCCGGGCGGCGATCGGGTTCTCCAGCTTCGCGGTGCTGATCTACTACGCCATCGCCAACAGCGCCGCTCCCACCCTCCGTGATCCCGGGCGCCGGCGTGCCTCCGCCATAGCTGTCCTTGGCCTGCTGGGCTGCCTCACCCTCGCCGCAACCCTCCCGATCGTCAACGTCGTGAGCGGAGTCGCCGTCCTGCTCCTCGGCCTCGTCGGACGAGCGCTGTCCGCACGCCTCCGCCGGCGCATCCGATCCCGCAGAGGGCAACCTCGATGACCGGTCCAGCGGGCGGTGCCGCGTTCATATGGCGAGGTCGCGGCGCGTGTAGCCCAGGACACCCACCCACGCGAGGAACGCGGCTGTGGTGCTCATGCCGGCCGCTCCCGTCCAGTCCGGTGCGGTCTGCGGGACTGCGGCCAGGTGCGCGAACGGGGAGAGCTGGGCGACCCAGTGCGGTGCACCGGTGCTCTGCGTCAGCACGTGCAGGAGGAAACCACCGGCTGCCGGGAACGCGCCGAGGGCGAGGACCGCGCGGGGTGCCCAACCGAGTCCGAGCACGGCCGCCCCGATGCACAACAGCGCGATCGGGGCGACGTTCAGCGCGCCGGCGAGCGCGTCCCCGGCCTCGAGCGGCGCCCCGACGGCGGTGGCGCCGACCCACATTGCGAGTCCGGCCGCGGTGAGCAGCAGCAGCGTTCCGGCGGTGGCCACGATGGTGTCGATGCTGGCGAGGCGGGTGCGGGCGACCGGCAGCCCGAACATCAGCAGCGCGCGGCGGCTGGTCTCGTCCGCGGCGGTGACCGCGATCCTGGCGGCCCCGTAGAGCCCGGTGGGGATCGCGAGCACGCTGAACAGCGCGGCCGCGAACCCCGTGACCGAGCCCAGCTCGGCGAAGCCGGCGTCCGCGGCCAGCTCGGCGAACTGGGCGTTGCCGGTGAGGAACTCGGTGATCGACACGGTGAGCGTCCCGATCAGCAGGTAGTAGGCGGCCACCCCGATCGCCCAGCCGGTGAACGGGCGGACAGCGCGACGGACCGCGAACCCGGTCACCGAGCCCAGGAGCCGGATGCGGGGCGGGCGACTGCTCGGTACACCCAGCAGCCCACCCCCGACGTCACGGCGGCCGGCGACGGCGACCGCGCCGCCCCCCAGCAGCAACGCCACCGCGACGAGTACCAGCAGTGGCGCGGGCCGGTCCGCCGTGAAAGGGGCCACCTCGCCGAGGACCCCGAACGGGGTCACCCACCGCAGCCAGGACAGCGCGTCGACGCCGTCGGCGACCATCCGCATCAGCAAGGCGGCGGCGAGGGCAGCGACCGATGCTCCGGTTGCGGCGGCCCGGGTGGGCAGGACCTGCGCGGCCAGCACCGCGAGCGCGGCGAACCCGGCGCCGAGCCCGGCGATCCCGGCGCCGTGCAGCGCCGCCCCGGTGGGCGTGGTGCCCGCGGCCAGCAGCGCCCCGGTCACCGCGGCCCCGAGGAGGACGACGGCGGCCGCCAGCACGACGAGGTGCCGGGCCACCGCGTCGGCGGCCCGCACCCGCCCGGCGAGCAGCAGGTCCCAGCGACCCGCGTCCTCCTCCCCGCGGGTGATCCGGGTGCCGACCAGCACCGCCCACGCCCCGACCAGCACGGCGACCGGGGTGCCGGTGCGCCACACGGTGAACCCGCCCGGGTCGTCCAGCGCCACCGGTGGCCCGAACAGGGCCCGTATCGCCGGGTTCGCGGCCAGCGCCTGTAACGCCGGGCCGTTCAACGCCCCGGCGAACGTGGCCTGGTACTGCGCGGCGACCAGCAGCGTCATTGCGGCGGCCACGACGATCGCGACGACGGCGCCACGACGGATCTGACGCACCACCAGACCGGTCACCGCCGCCCCGACCGCCCGGGGTGAGGACACGACGACGCGCGGCGAGACGATCGGTGTCACGCCTGACACCGCGGGATCCATCGCCCCGGCGCTCGTCATACCGCGCCGCCGTAGTAGTCGAGGAAGATCTCCTCCAGGGTCGGTTCCCGCACCGCCATGGCCGTGACCTCGGCGGTGGCCAGTGCGCGTAGCACCGCGGCGGGCGAGCCGGCCACGGCGAACCGCACCCGGGACCCGCCCAGATCCTCGACCCCCGACACGCCGGGCACGCCGGTCAGATCCGGCGCCGGCCCGGTGAACGAGACCTCCACCTCGGTGCGGCGCAGCCGGCGCAGCTCCGCGATCCGCGCCACCTCCACCAGCCGGCCCGCGCGCAGGATCGCGACCCGGTCACACACCGCCTCGACCTCGGCGAGCTGGTGCGAGCTGAGGAACACCGTCTGGCCCCGCTCGCGTGCCTCGCCGACGCAGTTCCGGAACTCCCGCTCCATCAGCGGGTCCAGACCGGTGGTCGGCTCGTCGAGCACCAGCAGTGGGGCCCGGGTCGCGAACGCGGCCACCAGCGCGACCTTCTGCCGGTTGCCCGTCGAGTACGCCTTGCCCGGCTTGTCGAGATCCAGCTCGAACCGCCCGGCGAGCTCCCCGCGGTACCCCGGATCCACACCCGGGCCGATACCGGCCATCAGCTCCAGGATCTCCGCGCCGGTCAGCGCCGGCCACAACACCACGTCGGCCGGCACGTAGGCCAGGTGCCGGTGAGCGCGGCGGACGTCGGCGGCGTCCACGCCGAACACCCGCGCGGTGCCCACGGAGGGCCGGATCAGTCCGAGCAGCATCCGGATCGTCGTAGACTTCCCGGCGCCGTTCGGGCCCAGGAACCCGAACACCTCGCCGGGCGCCACCGCCAACGACAGGTCCGACACCGCGACGGTTCTCCCGAACCGCTTGGTCAAGCCCGCGGTCGCCACGGCGAGCTCACGGGTTCGGAGCGCATGGGTGGGTGCAGCAGACATCAGAAGCCTCGATCCGGACGACCGACAACGACTGCCGACCAGGCTTCCCGGCGCACCTGACCGGAACGCTACTCCGCGCAACGACCCCCCCACCAGGGCGCGCGACTTGCCGGAGACGAGGCGAAGCCGGCACGCGTTGGCCACTCCCTGCCCGAGCTAGATCTGGCGCGATGCGACGTTCACGCGGACGCGTCATCCCGCCGGGCCTGTCGCCGGTCCCTCGCTCGTGAATGCCGATCCGAGGTTTCGCCCGTACCATTCGTCCTGGTGTGCCGGGAAGTCTGGTCGGCGGTCGCCTTTGACGCCGATTCCCGTGGAGCCCCATGAGCACCGAGTCCGGTCCCGTTGCCCGCCTGTTCGATCGGGGCAGCTGGCCCGAGGTCAGCCGGATCGGCGACATCCTGCGCGCCGAGACCGTCGGCGGGGTGCTGCTGGTCGGGGCGGCGGTGATCGCTCTGGTCTGGGCGAACTCGCCGTGGGCCGACGCTTACACCACGCTCACCGAGCTGCAGGTCGGTCCGGCCGCGCTGCATCTGGACCTGACGCTGGCCCAGTGGGCGGCCGATGGCCTGCTGGCGATCTTCTTCTTCGTCGCCGGGCTGGAGCTGAAACGCGAGTTCGTCGCCGGTGACCTGCGTGACCCACGTCGGGCGGCGCTGCCGGTCGCCGCAGCGGTCGGGGGGATGGTGGTCCCCGCCCTCCTCTACGTGGCGGTCAACGCCGGAGCCGGGGACGGGGCCCTGGCCGGGTGGGCGATCCCGACCGCCACCGATATCGCGTTCGCCCTGGCCGTGCTCGCGGTCATCGGCACCCACCTGCCCGCGGCGCTGCGCACGTTCTTGCTGACGCTGGCGGTCGTCGACGACCTGCTCGCGATCACGATCATCGCGGTCTTCTACACCAGCTCGCTACAGCTACTACCGCTGGGGCTGGCTCTGATCCCACTGGGTGTGTTCGCGGTGCTGGTCCAGCGACGTGTGCGCTCGTGGTGGCTACTGCTGCCGCTCGCCGCGGCCACCTGGATGCTGGTCCACGAGTCCGGGGTGCACGCCACCGTGGCCGGGGTGCTGCTCGGTTTCGCGGTCCCGGTCGTCCGCCGCCGCGCCGGGCCCGGGCCCGGGCTCGCCGAGCACTTCGAGCACCGGTTCCGGCCGATCTCCGCCGGAGTCGCCGTCCCGGTGTTCGCGTTCTTCGCCGCCGGCGTCTCGATCGGCGATGGCGGCGGGCTCGGCTCCAGCCTGACCGACACCGTCGCGCTCGGGATCATCATCGCCCTTGTCGTCGGCAAGACCGTCGGCGTCATGGGCGCGACCTGGGCGGTGCAGCGCTTCACCCGAGCCCAGCTCGCCGACGGCCTGTCCTGGTGGGACGTGCTCGGACTGGCGTTGCTGGCCGGGATCGGCTTCACCGTGTCCCTGCTCATCGGCGAACTCGCCTTCGGCGCCGGCAGCGAACGCGACGCCCTCGTCAAGATCGGGGTCCTGCTCGGGTCACTGCTCGCCGCGCTACTCGCCACCGTCGTGCTGCGCATCCGCAACCGGCACTACCGCCGGATCTGCGCCGAGGAGGAACGCGACGACGACGGCGACGGGGTGCCCGACGTCTACCCGACCGGGCACGTCCCGAACTGACCGCGCCCCACACTTCGCCTCCGGGTGGCCGCCGAGGCTTTGCTCCGGCTCGTCGTTTTCATCGATCTGTCATGTGGATCAGCTGAAGGACGACTACGGCTCCTGCGAATGCAACCTCGATGACGACGTGCCGGCTGACGATTGGTGGCCAACAACATCGTTGTCGGCAACGGCCGGGACGGCATCCGGGAGTCCGGCGACACGGGCTCGGGCAACCGCTACTTGAACAACCTGCTGTGGAACAACGACAACGACCGCATCCTCCTCAGATCAGGTGAGGAGACCGGCACCCTGGTCGCCGACCCGCGCTTCGTCGACTTCCAAGACGACGGATCCGGCGACTACCAGCTGCAGTCGTCCAGCCCGGCCGTAGACGCCGGCGTCGCAGAGTTGGCACCGCCGATCGCGATCGACAGCACCCCCCGCCCGCTCTCCCGCGGCATCGATCTCGGGGTCTTCGAGCAGTAGGTGCTTGACGAGTCGAGGATCCCACCGGCAAGACGGGCTTCAGCCGTGGGCCAGGTCGGCGAAGCGGCTGTAGTGCAGCTGGTGGGCGACCGTGATCGTGCTCGTCGGGCCGTTGCGGTGCTTGGCGAGGATCAGGTCGGCCTCGCCCGCCCGGGGGTCGTCGCGCTCGAAGGCGTCGGGGCGGTGCAGCAGGATGACCATGTCCGCGTCCTGCTCGATCGAGTTGTGGACCGCGATCCCGTCGGCGATGAAGTTGTGCGTGCCGGGCACGGTCGCGTCGAACACGGGCTGCTCACCGATGCTGGTGATCTCGACGATCTCGTCCCAGAACACGTCGTTGGTCGCGAGCATGTCGAGATCCTCGTCGTGCAGCAACGCGGCGGCCCGGGCCAGGCGCGAGCGACTCGGTGCGTGCTTCCACATCGTCGATCCGCAGAACCGGGAGCCCATCGCGGCGGCGAAGCCGCGGTGGGTCATGTCGTGCTGCACGAGCAGGCTCCGCACCTGCGCCCACACCTCACGGGGAACGGTGTCGAGATTGGTGTTGCTCGCGATCTCCCGCAGCCTCTCGTCGAGCTGCCGCGCCGCCGCACCGCGCGCCCCGTGGACGCCGATGGACCAGATGAACGCGCGTTGGTGTTCGGAGCCGGTGACGTGCAGGTGCCAGCAGTCGCGGTGGCCCGCCTGGCGAACCCGCTCCAGCCGGCTCACCACCCCGAACCGCAGGAGCAGCCGGGAGACGTCGTCGACGAGACGCCTGCTCGTGGACGAGTAGGAGAGGCGTCCGACCTTCGCCCGGGCATCCCAGCTCACGGATCCGTCCGTCGCCCACAAGTGCCGGAGGAACAACGCGAGCTGATCATCGGGCAGGGCGAACACGGGCGCCGGGACGAACTTCTCGTGGTTGCGGAGCCCGAACAACCCGAGGTCGTCGAGCCACCCGGCAATGGGGTTCCGTCTGCCGTGCGTCAGATGGAAGGGTGCGCGCAGTCGCAGGGTCGTGCGCCGTGCTTCCGGATGCTCGTCACGGACCGCCGTGACGCCGAACGACCGAGCCGCCGCGGCAACGGCCCGCAGGTTGGCCTCGTCGGTGCTCGCGTAGCGGATCGGCTGCCGTCGGACGAAGGACCCGTCACCGATGAGGTGGGCGAGCAGGACCACCTGCTCCTCGGGCATCTCCACCGGGCGGGTCGGGGCCGGGACCCTGCGCGGGGTGGCCAGCCGGTCACCGACCGAGAGATCACCGAGCGGGCACCATCCGTCGACGGTGAGGAACGGATGGTTGGCCGTCGCCTCCACCTCGCGACCCGACGCCATCCGCAGCCGGAACACCTCCTTGACCCCGCTGGGGAACACGCTCGTCATGGGTCGCGGTCGCATGCGCATCCGCTCGTCGAGCGACCACAGCGCGACGCCGGTCTCTCCGGACGCCAAGAGCTCTCCGAGGGACACCTCCGCGCCGGTGTCCGCCCGCAGCAGCCGGGTGCGGCTGGTGAGGCACCCCGACTCGCGGAGGTCGGCGAGCATCGGGCGCTTGTCGGTGCGCTGCTCCGGGCCGCGGTTCAGCTGGCTGATCGCCACCACCGGCACCTCGAGCTCCTTGGCCAGCAGCTTGATCTGCCGCGAGAACTCCGACACCTCCTGCTGGCGGGACTCCACCTTGCGGCCGGACGTCATGAGCTGCAGGTAGTCGAGGATCACGAGCTTGAGGTCGTGGCGCTGCTTGAGCCGGCGCGCCTTGGCCCGGATCTCCATCAGCGTGAGGTTCGGCGAGTCGTCGATGAACAGCGGCGCCTCGCTGATCTCGCTCATCCGCCGGGCCATGCGCGTCCAGTCGTCGTCGCTCATCCGGCCCGCACGCATGTCGGCCAACCGGATGCGGGCCTCGGCCGACAGCAGGCGCATGACGATCTCGGACCTGCTCATCTCCAGCGAGAACACCGCGCTGGTGAGACCGTGCTTGACCGAGCAGGACCGGGCGAAGTCGAGTCCGAGCGTGGAGTTGTGCGTGGGGATCATCGTGCGACCGGCCACGTACAGGTGGGCGTCGTTGTCCACCTGCACGCACCGGACCGGCACGCTCGGCACCGGTCGGACATCCGTGATGTAACGCGGGCGACGACGGTGCGCGTGCGCGGCCGACCGCTCCTTGTGCAGCAGGCGCTTGCGGTCGAGGCGGAAGACCTCGTCCTCGCAGGTGAAGTCGAGGGTGTAGGCGATCGACGACTCGGGACGCCGCCCTCGCACCGGGCGCGTGGTGACCGAGCACCGGTAGCCGAGACCGACCACCAGCTCGCGGACGCCCTCGGCGAGGCGCCGGCTGGTGACCGTGAACTGCAGGTTGCCCGTGGTGGTGACCGTGCCGTCGGTGTCCATCAGACCGGCGAGCAGCGCGCGCCGCTGATCCTCCGATGCGCGCAGATAGCCCGGCGGCACGTGCTTGTCGTTCAGGACCCCGATGGTGCGCAACCGACCCTGGACCGTGCCGAGCTCCCCCTCCGCTTCGACGTACCCGGCGATCTCCCCGTCATCGGTGATCGACCCATCATCGGAGGTGAAGGCGGCCGATGCGCTCGTGCCATCGCCCAACCAGACCCCGAGCGTGTACGGCTCGACCAGGAGAGCCGCCGGAGGCAGCTGCAGTGCCCCACCCGTGTCGACCGAGTGGTTCAACCACGCATCGGCCGTGTCACAACGGAGCGTGGCCGCGATCTGCAGGGTGGTGCGGATGGCAGGGCCGACTCCCGGTGCGCCACCCCGGGCCGCGGACTCCGCCCGGGCCCGCCGCGACGCCCTCGTGTCGGTGAGCCACTGGTGCTCCGCGTCGGCCACGATGACGGTTCCGTCGGAGAACTCGACCTCGAAGCACGGGCGCCCGACCATCGCGTCCGTGGCCGCGACGACCCGGGTGGGCAGCCCGTCGGCGCCGAACAGGTGATCACCGACCGCGACGTCGCCCATCGTGGTCCAGCCCGACGGCGTGGCGAGGGCGTGTCGAGGGCCAGGGCCTTCCCGAGCCCGGGCCGCGCCGCCACCACGATCATCTGCCCCGGGTGCAGACCGTTGGTGGCGGCGTCGAGGTCGACGAAGCCGGTGGGCACCCCGAGAGCGACGCCACCGCGGGAGGCGATCGCGTCGATCTCGTCCATCGTGGGCTGCAGCAGCTCCTCGAGCGGGACGTAGTCCTCGCTGGTGCTGCGCTCGGTGACGTCGTAGATGGCGGCCTGGGCGCGGTCGACGACCTCGTTGACCTCCGCGCCGTCGGCGCCGTGGTAGCCGAGCTGGACGATCCGCGTGCCGGCCTCGACCAGGCGCCGCAGCACGGCCTTCTCGGCGACGATCTCGGCGTAGTAGGCGGCGTTGGCCGCGGTGGGCACCGTGGCGATCAGCGTGTGCAGGTAGGGCGCGCCACCGAGCCGGATCAGATCGCCGCGGCGCTGCAGCTCCGACGACACGGTGACGGCGTCGGCGGGCTCGCCGCGGCCGTAGAGGTCGAGTATGCAGTCGTAGACGGTCTGGTGCGCGGGGCGGTAGAAGTCGTCCGGTCGCAGGACCTCGACGACGTCGGCGATGGCGTCCTTGCTCAGCAGCATGCCGCCGAGGACCGACTGCTCGGCCGTGAGGTCCTGCGGCGGCTGCCGATCGAACGGGGCCGGCGGCTCGCCGCCCTCACCGGTGGCCCGGATCGCGCGTGGCCTCCCGGCCGGACGGTCGTCGGTCAGAGCCATACGCAGCGTCACCCCCAGTCACCAGTGTATCGAACAAAGGTTCGATCCGCTCGACGACTTCCCGGTGACCCACCGGTGAACGGCGGCCGTGGTCCGGGTCGAGTCGTCGCATCCCGCGCGGCGACGGTAGGGGTCCGTGACCCCCGGACCAACCCGCCGTGTGCACGGGCATGGGGACGGGCTGGGGACGGAGCGCCTCCGGCGCAGGACGATGCTGGGAGCGCACTGTGGACCGACTGGGGACAACCCCCTCCGCGAGGTCATCCGCGCTGCTCACGGGCTCACGACCGGAATGTGGACAACTTTCTCAGACGACACGCCGACGGGCCCTTCCCGGGCGTGTCGGCGGCGACTCCCGCGGGCCCTACCGAGCGCGCTGCCCACCGCTACGCGCAGTGGCGTGACCCGGTGCGGGTCGCTTGGTCCGGCCCGCGGCCGGTGGGCATCTCGGCGTGGTCGTCGGGGTGACGAGAACGCGAACGGGGCGGGACCCGGCCTCGCGGCCCTGGTCCCACCCCTGATCACTCTGCGTCACACCCGGCCGGGGAGGCCGGGCCGGATCAACCCGCCACGACCTCGACAGCCAGCTCGGTAGTGACCTCCGGATGGAGACGCACGGTGACCGGGTGGGTGCCGACGGTCTTGATCTGGCCGACCTCGACGGTGCGCCGGTCGACCGGCGGGCCCCCGGCGGCGCGGACCGCGTCGACGACGTCGCCCGCCGTGACCGAGCCGAAGAGGCGGCCGGTGTCGCCGGCTTTGGCCTTCACCGTGACGGTGAGGTCGCCGAGCCGGCCCGCGACCTCCTGGGCGTGGCCGAGGTCGCGGATCTGACGGGCCTGTTGGGACCGCCGGATCGACGCCACCTGCTTCTCCGCGCCGCGGGTGGCCGCGATGGCCAGCGACCGGGGGAGCAGGTAGTTGCGGCCGTAGCCGTCCTTGACCTCGACGATGTCGCCGGGCGCGCCCAGGTTGGGCACGTCGGCGGTGAGGATGAGCTTCATGGGATGACTCCTCCGCTGCTGAGATCCGCTCGCGAGCTCGCTCAGCGGGCGGTCGAGGTGTAGGGCAGCAGAGCGACCTCGCGGGAGTTCTTGACCGCGACCGCGACGTCACGCTGGTGCTGGCGGCAGTTGCCCGTGACCCGACGGGCCCGGATCTTGCCCCGGTCGGAGATGAACTTGCGCAGCAGGCCGGTGTCCTTGTAGTCGATGTCCTGGGCCTTGTCCTTGCAGAACGCGCACACCTTCTTCTTCGGCTTGCGCAGGACGGGCTTGGCCATGGGTACTCCTGGGTTGTGCTCGGTACCCGCCCGGCGAGGGCGGGGAGTGGTGTCGTCGGACGGGGGTCAGAAGGGGGGCTCGTCGTCGGCAGCGGGACCGCTGCCGGCGGGCGGGGCGGATCCCCACGGGTCGTCGGCCGCGGCACCGCCACCGGAGCCGGAACCACCGCCGAAGCCGCCGCTGCCACTGCCGCGGCTGACCTTGTTGACCTTGGCGGTGGCGTACTTCAGGGACGGGCCGACCTCGTCGACCTCGAGCTCCACCACGGTGCGCTTCTCGCCCTCGCGGGTCTCGAACGACCGCTGGCGCAGCCGCCCGGACACCATCACCCGCATGCCGCGGGTGAGCGTCTCGGCGACGTTCTCCGCCGCCTGCCGCCAGACGTTGCAGCGCATGAACAGCGCGTCGCCGTCCTTCCACTCACCGGACTGGCGGTCGAAGGTGCGCGGCGTGGAGGCCACGGTGAAGTTGGCGACGGCAGCGCCGGAGGGGGTGAACCGCAGCTCCGGGTCGGCGGTCAGGTTGCCGACCACCGTGATCACGGTCTCGCCTGCCATGCCGCCCGCCTCAGCTCGCCGCGGGCGCCGGGGCCCGCTTCGGCTCGCGGCGCAGCACCTTGGTGCGGAGCACGGACTCGTTGAGACCCAGCTGGCGGTCGAGCTCGGCGACGGTGGCCGGCTCGCACGCGACGTGGAGGACCGCGTAGATGCCCTCGGCGTGCTTCAGGATCTCGTAGGACAGCCGGCGCTTGCCCCACACCTCGATCTTCTCGACGGTGCCGCCGTCGCTCTTGACGACGTTGAGGAAGGTCTCCAGGGACGGCGTCACGGTGCGCTCGTCGAGGCTGGGGTCGAGGATGACCATCAGTTCGTAATGACGCATGAGAACCACTCACCTCCTACGGACTGGAACGGTCGCGGGCCATCCGCGACAGGAGGTTCTCACCGCACCCCGACAGGATCGGACCACCATGGCGAACCAGGATGCGACTGCAGCACTCAGGGGAGCACCGGTCGGGGTGACGTAGCGAGGTTACCAGCGCGAACGCGACCACCGGCACGGGGGCGGCGGGGGCCGTTCCGGCTCCCTCCGGTCTCAGGGCGGGGGTATCCGCACCCGCTTGATCATCGGATTGGGACAGGTAACCGCGTTGTGTGCGGCCCACCGCCCCTGGACGGCGATCACGCCGACCGAAGCGGCTCACGCCGACCCGAAGCGGCGCACATCGACCGAGGCCCGACTGAGCCGCTTCGGCCGAGCCCCGCGGTCCCGAGCCGGGATGCAGGGATACAGAGATGCGGCGCCGCCGGGAAGAGATGCAGGGACCCCGGGTGCCGGCGCCGGACGCCGGGCGTCCGCACCGTCGGACCCCGGCACTATCCTCCGGGGCATGCTCATCGGGGCCCACGTGCGCGAGGAGGACCCGGTCGTCACGGCGGCCGAGCGCGGGGCCGACATCGTGCAGATGTTCCTGTCCGACCCGCAGGGGTGGAAGAAGCCACCGTCGCACCCGCAGGCCGAGCAGCTGCGGTCCGGCGAGCTCCCGGTGGTCGTGCACTCCCCGTACGTGGTGAACCTGGCCTCGCTGAACAACCGGATCCGGATCCCGTCACGCAAGATCGTCGTGCAGCACGCGGAGGCGGCGGCGGAGGTGGGCGCGATCGGGCTGGTCGTCCACGGCGGTCACGTCACGCAGGTCGAGGACGAGGAACGGGGGGTGGACAACTGGCGCAAGTTCCTCGCGCGCCAGCACGCGGAGGGCGGCTTCCCGGTGCCGGTGCTCATCGAGAACACCGCAGGCGGTGACCACGCCATGGCCCGCCGCTTCGACGCCCTGGCCCGCCTGTGGGACGCCGTCGGCGAGTTCGAGGTGGGCTTCTGCCTGGACACCTGCCACGCGTTCGCCGCCGGGGAGGAGCTCGTCGACGTCGTCGACCGGGCGAAGGCCATCACCGGTCGGATCGACCTGGTGCACCTCAACGACTCGCGCGACGAGTTCGGGTCCGCCCGCGACCGGCACGCCACCATCGGCGAGGGCACCATTCCGCCGGACGCGCTGGCCGCGGTCTGCGCGGCGGCCGGTGCCCCGGTCATCGTGGAGACCCCGGCCGAGGGCCAAGCGGCTGACATCGCGTTCCTGCGCGAGTGGCTGGGTTCGTGATCCTCCCGGACGCCACCGGGCCGGCGCCGTGACCCGCACCGCCGTCGGAGCAGTGCGCCGGGAGACGACCGAACCCGGATCCGTCCACCCGTCCCGACCGGTGGTCGGCCGGCTCGTCCTCGCCGTCATCGTGCTGCTCACCGGCGTCACCCTCGTGCTCGGCTACGCCAACAAGGTGCGCTGCACCGGTCCGGAGTTCGACCCTGCGGGCCGCAGCGGGCCCGACTACGAGCTCCGCATGGACCGCGACGTCTGCTACTCCGACATCCAGCACCTGTGGCTGGGCCGCGACATCGACCAGCACGTCTTCCCCTACCTCACCGGGTCGATCACCCCGGAGGGCCAGCTGGTCGGGGGCTCGGTCGAGTACCCGGTGCTCACCGGCGTGCTCATCTGGGCGGGTGCGCTGCTCGCCGACGACGACGCGGGGTTCCTGCTCGGCTCCGCCCTCCTGATGGCGCCGTTCGGACTCGTCACGGCATGGTTGCTCGGCCGGCTGGCCCGGTGGCGGGCGCTGCTGTGGGCCCTCGGTCCACCGCTGGTGCTCTACGCGTTCCACAACTGGGACCTCCCGGTGGTGGCGTGCGCGGTGGGTGCCGTCTTCGCGGTGCACGGGTGGCGCACCGACCGACCACTGGTCGACCGGGCCACGGTGGCGGCGGTACTGCTCGGTCTCGGCTTCGCGTTCAAGCTCTACCCGGGCGCGTTCGTCCTCCCGCTCGCGCTGCACGTGCTCACCGCCGCGCGACCCGGCACGCTGGACTGGCGCGGGGCCCTGCGGGTGGCGGCGGCCGGGGCCGGCACCGCGGTGCTGGTCAACCTGCCGTTCGTGCTCGCTGGCTACGAGGGCTGGCGCGCGTCGTTCACGTTCCAGCAGCTCCGCAAGGTCGATCTGACCACCAACTCGATCTGGTTCTGGGGGTTCCGGCCGACCTCCGAGCCGGCCGACCTGGAGTTCCAGGCCACGATGGACTGGCTCTCGCCCGCGCTGGTGCTGCTGTCCTTCGCCGTGGCCGTGGCCGTCGGCTGGTGGCGCTGGCGCCGCGACGGCAGCTACCCGTGGATCGGCGTCAGCGCGGCCATGCTGTGCGGGTTCCTGCTGCTCCACAAGGTGCACTCGCCGCAGTACACGCTCTGGCTGCTGCCCTTCTTCGTGCTCCTGCGGGTGCCGTGGGGCTGGGTGGGCGCCTACCTGACCGCTGACGTGATCATGGGTGTCGGCATCTTCCGCTGGTTCTACACGCGCAAGACCGGCATCGGCGGCGGCATCGTCGACGGCTTCGCCGCCCAGGCCGTGACCATCGGCGTGTGGGGACGGGCGGTGCTGCTCGTCGTGCTGTTCGTGGTGTTCCTGCGGGTACCCGACGCGCTCGTCCACGATGCGGGGGCCGACCGGGAGGACGAACCGGTCGCTCCGCACCGCTAGGCGGACGGGGCCGGCGAGGACCGGAGGACCGGACCGTCGCCGGCCGCCCGCGCCCCGTGCCGACGCCGCCGCGGCCGCTCCGGCCAGTCCGGGTCGTCGCGGTCGGGGATCCCGAGGGCACGCACCGGATCGGTGGCCGGCCGGAGCACGGACCGGACGACCAGCACGCAGAGGGTCACGACCACGGCGTCGCGCAGCACCACCGCGCCGAGGAACCACTCCGGCGGCAGGCCCTTCGACTCCGGGGTCAGGTAGTAGTACATCCGCGGCACCCACACCAGCGCGTCGACGGCCATCCACGTGAGCAGCAGCCGCCAGCGCGGCAGTGCGAGCACGGCGAGCGGCACCAGCCACAGCGAGTACTGCGGGCTCCACACCTTGTTGACCAGCAGGAACGCCGCCACGACGAGGAACGCCAGCGAAGCCAGGCGCGGTGGGCGTGGCGCGCGCCAGGTGAGCCACGCGACGGCCGCGCAGCACAGACCGAACAGCGCCGCGCTCACCAGGTTGAGCACCGCGGGTGGCTGACCGTCGGCCAGTGGTCCGTCGAACCCCGCCCAGCCGGTGGAGTAGGCGACCACGAAGTAGAGCGAGTCGGGATCGGCCGGGCGCGTCTCGTTGAGGCGGAAGAACTCCGCCCACCCGGTCGGATAGGCCAGGGCCACCGGGGCGTTCACGGCGGCCCAGGTGACGAGCCCCGCCCCCACCACGCGCGCGGCGGTGCCGACCTCGCGGCGGCGCAGCCCGACGAGGAGGACCGGCAGGAGCAGCAGCAGCGGATAGAACTTGAACGCTCCGCCGATCCCCAGCAACACCCCGGCCAGCACCGGGCGGCGTCGAGCGAGGGCGAGCAGGCCCGCGGTGGCGAACGCCACGGCGAGGGTGTCGAAGTTGGTGAACGCGTGCACGACGACCAGCGGCGACAGCGCGACGATCGCGGCGTCCCACGGCCGGGTGGGACGCAGGGCGTGCACCGCCCGCACCACGACGAGCCAGGCGAGCGCCAGCCAGACCGCGGAGATGTCGAAGTACACGACCACCGGCAGGCCAGAGGGCAGCGCCGGCGCCCGCTCGGCGAGCCACGACCAGCCGTCGGCCAGCCGGGCCACGCCGTACTGGAAGAAGCCCGTGAGCACCGGGTACTCCATGTACCGCACCTTCTCGGCCGCGGTGCCGACGCCCTCGATCCACGGGTCGCGGTAGGGCAGCGCTCCGCTGTCGAGGCCCTCGATGCCGTAGAGCGGGACCGTGTCGGAGTAGCACATGGCCACGTACTGACGTCCGTTGCGCCAGTCGAGCGCGAGCCCACCCTCGTCGGTGGAGTACTGCTGCAGGCACGGCGCCTTTCCCAGCCAACCCATCGCCAGTACGGCCACCGCCAGGAGCAGCACCACCCGGAGGGGGGTCCAGAACGGGCTGCGGCCGACCAGGGCGTGCCGGCCGAGCGGACCACCGACCACCCGGCTGGCGCCGACCGCCAGCGGCTCGGTCCACGTCGGGATGACCCGCGCGAGCGGCCCGGCCGCCCCGACGCCCCGGCCGGCCGCGTTCACCCCGAGGAGTCCGACGAGTCGTCGGACGAGTCCTCGCCGTCGCCGCCGCTGTCCCCGCTGTCCCCACTCCGGAACGGGAACGGGAACCGGCCGTCGCCGGACGAGCCCGAGCCGCCGTTGCCGGACTGCCCGTTGTCGTCGCTGTCGCCGTCGTCGCCCTCGTCGTCGTCCTCGTCGTCATCGTCGTTCGGCGGCCCGATCGGCGGGCCGCCGAGCGCCGGGTCGGCGGCGGGCGCCTGGCCCATCGGCACGAACTTCGAGAACTGCTCCTTCGGAGTGCCGCGCAGCGCGTCGTTCATGTACTCCTGCCAGATCGACCCGGGCAGCATCCGCCCGAAGATCGGACTCCCCGCCGAGTTCTGGATCGGCTCGCTCAGGTCGGTCCCCACCCACACGGCCGTGGAGATCGAGGGCGTGTACCCGACCGTCCACGCGTCCTTGTTCTGGCCCCTGATCGTCGGGTGCTGGACGGTGCCGGTCTTCGCCGCGACCACCCGACCGTCGGAGAGCGCGATCCGGGAGCTCCCGGCCACGTCGAGCATCGCCTCGGTGACGTTGCGCGCCACGTTCTGCGGGATGGCGGGATCGGCCGCTGGCGTCTCGCGCTCGTAGAGCACACGGCCATCGGCGGCGACGACCTTGGCGACGATGTAGGGCTCGTGGCGCGCGCCGTCGGCGGCGAACGTCGCGAACGCCGACGCCATGTCGATCGGGTGCACCTCCTGGTCGCCCAGCGCGATGCCGCCCCGGGACTCGGGCAGCAGCTCGTCGGGGATGCCGGCCTGGTGCGCGGTCTCGATCACCTTCCGGGTACCGACGTCGAGCGCCATCCGGTAGAAGACGGTGTTGATCGACCTCGTCATCGCCGTCTGCACGGTGCAGCGAGCGCAGTCGAAGCCCTCGGAGTTGTCGACCGTCACCCCACCGTCGAACTCCTGCGGCGAGGACCCGTCGTAGGTGGATCCGAGCCCGACCCCGCCGCTGCCCTGCAGGGCGGCCGCGAGGACGAACGGCTTGAACGACGAGCCGGGCTGGCGCAGCGCCTCGGCGTAGTCGGTACCCAGGCCGTTGGAACCCCCGTAGTAGGCCAGCACCGCACCGGTCCTCGGGTCGACCGACACCAGCGCCGAACGCAGGTTCTCGGGCTGTCCCTTCAACACCTTCTTGATGGCGTCGACGGCCTCGCGCTGCCGCGGCTCCTGCACGGTCGTGGTGACGGTCAGGCCTTCGGTGTTGATCTGGTCCTCGGTGATGCCCTGGGCCTCGAGCTCCGCACGCGCCCGGTCGTAGACGTGGTACCGATCGTCGGAGGGCAGGCCGGGCAGCGGGGGCGGCTCCGCCAGCCAGTTCTCGGGGAACGCCTGCTCGACGCGCTCCGCGGGCGTGAGCCAGTTCTGCTCGACCATGCCGTCGAGCACGAAGTTCCAGCGGTCCCGGGACCGCTCCGGGTCCTTGGCCGGATCCCAGTTCGACGGGGCCTGGATGATGCCGGCCAGCATGGCGCCTTCGGCGACCGTGAGGTCCTCGACCCGCTTGCCCTCGCCGAAGTACGCCTGCGCGGCGGCCTGGATCCCGTAGGCCCCCCGACCCAGGTAGATCGTGTTCAGGTAGTTCTCGAGGATCTGCTCCTTGGGCATCTCGTTCGAGATCTTGACCGCGAGGATGACCTCCTTGTACTTGCGCAGGAGGTTCGCGTCGTCCTGTCCCGTCGACACCTTGACGTACTGCTGGGTGATCGTGGAACCGCCGCCGACGCCGCCGGTCAGCTGGTTCCACACGGCTCGGAGGATGCCGGCGATGTCGAAGCCGGGGTTGGAGTAGAACGAGCGGTCCTCGGCGGCCAGCACGGCCTCCTGGACGTGGACCGGAACCCGGTCGAGGGTGACCTTCACCCGGTTGACGTTCTCCGGACGCACGGTGGCCAGGGGCGCGCCGTCGTCGAAGGTGAACGTGGCCACCTGGGTGATCGCGGCATCGTCGACGGTCGGCACCGAGAACAGCATCCAGCCGACGGCGAACGCCAGGACCGGCGCGAGCAGCACCAGGCCGAGCAGGCCGTAGAGGGCGCGCCGCACCCGCCGCCACGGGGACGACGGCCGGGCGGCCGGCGGGCCGTCGCCGGGGTGCCGCAGACCACCGAGGGCCGCCGAGGGCCGCCCGGGCGGCCGCTCCGCGAGAGCGACGGCGGCGCCGGCGCGGGCCACCGAGGCCGCACCGGTCTCGTCGTGGGTGAGCAGGGGCATGTCGCCGGAGCGGTAGGGGGCCCGTCCCGGACCGGGCGGAGTCGGGCCGGCCAGCCCGGGCGGAGTCGGGCCGGCCGGCCCGGGCCCACTCGTCGGTGGACCGGCTGGTCGGGGGCCGGGGGCCGGGCGCCGGGCAACGGGCGCCGGGCCCACAGGACTCGGACCGGGCGGAGAGCCGGGGGCTCTCACGGCGACGTGGTCGGTGGGGAGTCCGCCCGCGTCGTGCCGGTGTTCGCGCTGATCACTCACCGCTGCTCCGGGGGATAGGTCGTCGGGGGGCGGTCACTCACCGGCGGATCGACGTCGATCGGGCCGGCGCCGTGTGCTGTCGGGGGTGGCGCCGGTACCGGTGGCGTAGGACAGAACGAGGTGGTTCCAGCTGCAGGTGCGACAGACCTCCACTACGTACACGGAGAAATCGGGGTGGGAGTTCGCCAGCTGCTCGATCTCCTCGGGCCCACGCGCCGAGCCCGCAGCGTGCTTCAGCGTGTCCCCGAAGATCCACGAGACCTGGGTGAGCCGTTCCCGACGGCAGACGGGGCACGTGCGATCGGTCGGTTCACCGTGGAAACGAGCTGCGCGGAGCAGGTACGGGCTGGCGTCGCACACCTCGGCGACGCCGACGCGGCCGGAGTGGACGTCGGCGAGCAGCGCTCTGCGCTGCAGCGCGTAGTCGACCACCTGCCGCTGGGTCCGCACGCGGGTCAGCGTACGCGGGGCGGCTCGGGCGCCGTCGCCGAACGTCTTCCGGCCGGCGGGCCGAGGTGACGTCGGTCTCCACGCAGCGGCCAGATGTATCGCCTCGATATAGTGGGGTTCTCGCCGGCCCACGTCCGGGCCCGAGCGGGCGGGGAGGAGGTCGGTCGTCGTGCTGGAGCTGGCGATCCTCGGGCTGCTCCACGAGGCACCCGTGCACGGCTACGAGCTGCGCAAGCAGCTCCGCCTGCGGCTGGGCGGCTTCCGGGTGTTCTCCTACGGCTCGCTCTACCCCGCGCTCCGCCGGCTCACCCGGGCCGGTCTCATCGTGGAGGACGCGGAACGGGCGGAGCCCGAGGCCGGCACCTGGTCGCGGCGCGCCCGGCGGGTCTACCGCATCACGGCCGAGGGCAAGGAGCGCTTCGCCGAGATGCTGTCGGAGTCGGGCCCGCAGTGCTGGGACGACGAGGGCTTCGGCGTGCACCTCGCCTTCTTCTCCCGCACGCCCGCCGAGGCCAGGATGCGCATCCTGGAGGGTCGCCGGCGCGCCGTGGAGGAGCGCCGCGAGGGGCTCCGCTCGGCCCTGGGCCGCGCCGGCGCGCAGATCGACCGCTACACCCGCGAGTTGCACCAGCTCGGGCTCGACAGCACCGAGCGAGAAGTGCGGTGGCTCGACGAGCTGATCGAGAGCGAACGGGCGCAGCGGCGCGCCACCCCCGGCGACGAGGCCGACCACCCACCACCGTCAGAACACCCATGAGTACGAGCTGTGAGGAGCCGGCCATGAGTCAGGTCCGAGTCGCCGTCGTCGGCGTCGGGAACTGCGCCGCATCACTGGTGCAGGGCGTGCACTACTACGCGGACGCCGATCCGGCCGTCCGTGTGCCCGGGCTGATGCACGTGGAGTTCGGCGGCTACCACGTCCGCGACGTCACGTTCGTCGCCGCCTTCGACGTCGACGCGAAGAAGGTCGGTCGGGACCTCTCCGAGGCGATCGGCGCGAGCGAGAACAACACCGTGAAGATCGCCGACGTGCCGCCGCTCGACGTGGCCGTGCAGCGCGGCCACACCCTCGACGGGCTCGGCCACTTCTACCGCGAGACGATCACCGAGTCCGACGAGGAGCCGGTGGACGTCGCACAGGTCCTCCGGGACACCCGTGCGGACGTGCTCGTGTCCTACCTGCCGGTGGGCAGCGAGGCGGCGGACCGCTTCTACGCCCAGGCCGCCATCGACGCGAACGTCGCCTTCGTCAACGCGCTGCCGGTGTTCATCGCCTCCGACCCGGTCTGGGCCGAGAAGTTCCGGTCGGCCGGCGTGCCCGTCATCGGTGACGACATCAAGAGCCAGGTCGGCGCGACCATCACCCACCGCGTGCTGGCGAAGCTCTTCGAGGACCGGGGCGTCCACCTCGATCGCACGATGCAGCTCAACGTCGGCGGGAACATGGACTTCCTGAACATGAAGGAGCTGGAAAGGCTCGAGTCGAAGAAGGTGTCGAAGACCCAGTCGGTCACCTCCCAGGTGGATCGGGACATGGGCAAGGACAACGTCCACATCGGTCCGTCGGATTACGTCGCCTGGCTCGACGACCGCAAATGGGCCTACGTGCGTCTGGAGGGCCGCGCCTTCGGTGACGTCCCGCTGAGCCTGGAGTACAAGCTCGAGGTCTGGGACTCGCCCAACTCGGCCGGCATCATCATCGACGCCGTGCGCGCGGCGAAGATCGCCAAGGACCGGGGGATCGGTGGTCCGATCCTGTCGGCGTCGAGCTACTTCATGAAGTCGCCACCCGAGCAGTACCGCGATGACCAGGCCCGGACGGCCGTGGAGGAGTTCATCCGGGGCGAACGCGAGCGCTGAGCAGCCCTGCACCCCGGTCCCGACCGCAGCTTCCACCGCGGCCGGGACCGTTTTTCCTTCGCTGGCGCAACCTTTTCACTCCTTTCCGACGCTTTCGCTTCGGTAATGACTTCACTCGTTCGTCCCAATCACGAACGAATATCGTCCGGCGAAGTGTCCGAGATCACCCTTCTGAACCTGAGATCGGGGTGTCGACACGGTTGGTGCGCCCGAACACTGCTCCCTCCGGGCGGGCCGACCGCGGAAGACTCACGAAAACGGAGCAGTGCACATTGAGAGGTACGTCATGCTTCGGGCAGATATTCGTTCGTAATGTGTCGAACGGCCCCGCGACATCGCCGCTCAACCGGAACGGCGGGCGTGGGGTCACCGTCGGATGCTCGGACCGCGGCCGGCCTGCTCGTCGAGGAGACCGCGCACGCCGCTCCCCTGCGGTCGCCCCCCGGGCGACCCGCGTCCGACGGTGCTCACCCCGAGGACCTCTCAGTGCCCACGCACCTCCCCGCTCTTGCGGCCCGCGCCGCCGTGGTGGCCACCACCACGGCGGCCGCCGCACTCCTCACCGTGCTGCCCGCCTCCACCGTGGCGGCCGCACCGGCAGCGCCCGCGCCCGTCAGCGCACGCGCCGCCGCTCCCGTCGCCGTGCCGGTCACGCCGGCCGCGGCGGTGGCCCCGGCTCCCGCCGCGGTGCCCACGGCCACCACCACGTCGGCCATGAACAACGCGCTCAGCAAGATCGGGTCTCCCTACCGCTACGGAGCGGCCGGCCCCACCGCCTTCGACTGCTCCGGCCTGGTCAACTGGGCGTTCCGCGGCGCGGGCGTCGCGCTGCCCCGAACCAGCCGCGCCCAGTCGGCCGTCGGCACGCCCGTGGCGAAGGCCGACCTCCGCCCCGGCGACCTGGTGTTCTTCTACCGGCCCGTCAGCCACGTCGGCATCTACATCGGTGATGGCAAGATCGTGCACGCCAGCAACCGCAAGAGCCCGGTGAAGATCTCCGACATCAACCGGATGCCGTTCAACTCCGCCCGCCGGGTCTGACCCCGACCCGCGCGCGAGCGAGCGAGCCGGCCGCCGTCCCTCCTGTGGGCGGCGGTGGGTCGGACGGCCCGCAGCGGGTGATCGGATCGGTAGGCTCGCGGCATGCTCGACCCGGAGGTGGTTGACCTCGAGGAGCTGCGCCTCGCCCTCGACGACCACACGGCCGGGACGACGTGGTGGATCGAGCGCTCGACGGGGCGGATCCGGCCGCATGTCGCGGCCGGACCCCGACCGCGGGCGCGGACCCGGAGCCGGACCCCGGAGGGTCGGGCTGGGTGCGCATCCGCCCGACCGAGTCGTACGAGAGCTACCGCGACATGGCCGAGTTCGTGGCCGCCGTGCACCACCGACGCGCTTCGGACCTTCTCGACCGGGCCATCAGCGGACGCGGCGCGTTCCGGCGCTTCAAGGACACCCTGTTCGAGTTCCCGGAGCTGCGCGGCCAGTGGTTCCGGTTCCGGGACGCCCGGTCACGCCGGCGGGCGCTGCTCTGGCTGGCCACTGCGGGGCTCGTCACCCGGCAGGCCGCCGAGCAGGCCGCACAGCGCCATCCCGATCCCGCCCAGGAGGACGAGGACGTGCCCGCGGCCCTGGCCGTGGACCTGGCGATGCTGTACGGCGACCGGCTGCGGCAGGTCCTCCTGTTCGGCTCGTGGGTCCACGACGACGGTCCGGGGGAGTTCGACCTGGAGCTGCTCATCGTGCTCGCCGACCTGCGGTCCCGGTGGGAGGAGCTGCGCCGGATGGACGACGTCCTGTGGCGGCACACCGAGCGGTCCGGGCTGGCGATCACGGCACTGCCGGTGAGCCCCGCCGAGCTGGCCTCCCCGACGATCCCGTTGCTGGTGCGCGCGGTGGCCGAGGCGGTGCTCGTCGCGTGACGACCCCCGAAGGGGACCCCGTCATCGTCGGCACCGGGATCGCCAGGGCCCGCGAGGACCTGTTCGCGGCGCACCTGCTCGCCACCACCGGGTTCACCGCGCAGGCCGTGGCGCTCGCCTTCCGCTCCGCCCTGGGGGCCGCTTCGGCTGCCCTTCTCCTGCTGGACCGGGCCCCGGGTCCCGAGCCGGCCACGGTGGTGGCCGTGTTCGTGCGACACGTCGTCCGGGAACGCGGTCTCGACCACGACATCGGCCGGCGCCTCCGCCTGCTGCTCAACTGCGCCGTGCAGGCGGACACCGACGGCGCGGTGCCCCCGGCCGAGGGATCGGTCGCGATCGACGACGCCACCGCCGTGGTGGACGCGGTGGCGGCCTGGATCGACAACGCGCACCGGGTGGCGAGCATGCGCACCGGCGGCGGTCCGTCGAAAGCCCGGGGGACTAGACCACCACGTTGACCAGGCGCCCCGGCACGACGATCACCGTGCGCGGCTCGCGGCCGTCCAGCGCCGCCCCGATCTTGAGGTCGGCCAGGGCGGCGGCCCGCACCGCGGCGTCGTCGGCGTCGGCGGGCACGGTCACCCGGGAGCGGACCTTCCCGTTGAGCTGGATGGGGTACTCGATCGACTCGGCCACCAGGTAGCGCTCGTCGGCCACCGGGAACGGCCCGTGCGCCAGCGAGTCCTCGTGACCCAGGCGCGACCACAGCTCCTCGGCGATGTGCGGCGTGAGCGGAGCCATCATGAGCACCAGCGGCTCGGCCACCGCGCGCGGCACGCCGGCGGACCCGTAGGTCTTGGTGAGGTGGTTGTTCAGCTCGATCAACTTGGCCACTGCGGTGTTGTAGTGCAGCGCCGCGTAGTCGGTGTGCACCCCCGCGATGGCCCGGTGCAACGCGCGCAGGGTGGCGGCGTCCGGCTCGGCGTCGGTGACCCGGGGGGCCCCGGTCCGCTCGTCCACCAGGTTGCGCCAGACCCGTTGCAGGAACCGCTGCGAGCCGATCACGTCGCGGGTGGACCACGGCCGGGAGACGTCCATCGGGCCCGTTGACATCTCGTAGAGGCGGAAGGTGTCGGCGCCGTAGCGTTCCGACATCTCGTCCGGCGTCACCACGTTGCGCAGCGACTTGCCCATCTTCCCGTACTCCCGGCGAACGGGCTGACCGTTCCACGTGAAACCAGGGGTGCCGTCCGGTGCCACGGCCTCGACGACCTCCTCGGCGGGCACGTAGGAGCCGCGGGCGTCGGTGTAGGCGAACGCCTGGATGTAGCCCTGGTTGAACAGCCGGCGGAACGGCTCCTCGGAGCTCACGTACCCCAGGTCGAACAGGACCTTGTGCCAGAACCGGGCGTAGAGCAGGTGCAGCACGGCGTGCTCCACGCCGCCGACGTAGAGGTCGACCCCGCCCGGGTCGTCCGGCCGGGCCGGGTCCTTGCCCATCCAGTACCGCTCGACGTCGGCGTCGACGAACCGCCCGGTGTTGGCCGGGTCCAGGTAGCGCAGGTAGTACCAGCAGGAGCCGGCCCACTGCGGCATCGTGCTCGTCTCGCGCCGGTAGTGCCGCTCGCCGTCGCCGAGGTCGAGATCGACGGCCACCCAGTCCTCGGCGCGGGACAGTGGTGGCTCCGGTTCGGTGTCGGCGGCGTCGGGGGGGTAGGACTTGGGGGAGTAGTCGTCGATCTCCGGCAGCTCGACGGGCAGCGAGCTCTCGGGCAGGGCGACCGGCCGGCCGGCCGGGTCGTCCTCGGTGGACCACACGATCGGGAAGGGTTCGCCCCAGTACCGCTGCCGGGAGAACAGCCAGTCGCGCAGCTTGTACTGCACCACCGACTCGCCCGCCCCCTGCCCCACCAGCCAGTCGGTGATCGCGCGCTTGGCCTCGACGACATCCATCCCGTTCAGGCTGATCCCCTCGTTGGCCGAGTTGATCGCCGGGCCGTCGCCGCTGAACGCCTCGCCGTCCCAGCCCTCGCCGGGGTCGACCGTGCGCACGATCGGCAGGCCGAACGCGGTGGCGAAGTCCCAGTCCCGCTGGTCCTGGCCGGGCACGGCCATGATCGCGCCGGTGCCGTAGCCCATCAGCACGTAGTCGGCAACGAAGACCGGGAGCTGCCGGCCGTCGACCGGGTTGGTGGCGAACGCGCCGGTGAAGACGCCGGTCTTCTCCCGGTTCTCCTGCCGGTCCAGGTCGGACTTGCGGGCCGCGGCCGCCCGGTAGGCGGCCACGGCCTCCCGCGGCGTCGCGGCAGCTCCCGTCCAGCGCTCGTCGGTGCCGGCGGGCCACGCCTCCGGCGTGATCGCCTCGACCAGCGGATGCTCGGGCGCCAGCACCATGTACGTGGCGCCGAACAGCGTGTCGGGACGGGTCGTGAACACCTCGACGGGGGACGCGATCCCCACGATCGGGAAGCCGACCCGCGCGCCCTCGGAACGTCCGATCCAGTTGCGCTGCATGGCCTTGACCGAGTCCGGCCAGTCCAGCCGGTCCAGATCGGAGGCGAGCCGGTCGGCGTAGCTCGTGATCCGCATCATCCACTGCTTGAGGTTGCGGCGGAACACGGGGAAGTTGCCCCGGTCGCTGCGCCCGTCCGCGGTGACCTCCTCGTTGGCCAGCACCGTGCCCAGGCCCGGGCACCAGTTCACCGGCGCCTCGGAGACGTAGACCAGGCGGTACCCGTCGACGATCCGGCGCCGCTCGGCGCCGGTCAGGTCGGCCCAGGCCCGGCCGTCCGGCGTCGGACGACTGCCCGCGGCGAACTCCGCCTCGAGCTCGGCCACCGGCCGGGCCCGGTCCGCACGTTCGTCGTACCAGGAGTCGTAGATCTTCAGGAAGATCCACTGCGTCCAGCGGTAGAAGTCGACGTCGGTGGTGGCGACCGAGCGGCGCTCGTCGTGGGCCAGCCCGAGCTGACGCAGCTGCGCCCGGTAGCGCTCGATGTTCGCCTCGGTGGTGGTGCGCGGGTGCGTGCCCGTCTGGACCGCGTACTGCTCGGCCGGCAGGCCGAACGCGTCGAAGCCCATCGCGTGCAGCACGTTGTGCCCGGTCATCCGCAGGTAGCGGCCCAGCACGTCGGTGCCGATGAAGCCCAGCGGGTGCCCGACGTGCAGGCCCGAGCCGGACGGGTACGGGAACATGTCCAGCAGGTAGACCTTGTCGCCGACGACGGCGTCCGGCTCGGCCCACGGACCCGAGGGGTTGGGTGCGTGGAAGGTGCCCTCGGCCTCCCACCGGTCCTGCCAGGTCCGCTCGATCCGCGCCGCCAGTGCGGCGCCGTAGCGGTACGGCGGCGCGTCCGGCTCGCTCGTGGCGTCGGCCGCCGTGCTCGTGTCCGTACTCATCGCCCACCTCGGAGGGATCGGCCCGGAAAACGAGAAACCCCCCTTGCCGAGTGGCATGAGGGGCTCGCCGCGCCGGTGTGGTTCAGCTCAGCGCGGCCGGCGGAGGAGTCGGCGGGCCACGGCACCAGGGTAACGCCGCTGGCCCGAGGGCCGCGATCGGGTTCACCTACGCTGGTGGGGTGCCGCTCACGCTCCGCCTGCTCATCGGGTCGTTGCTCGTGCTGATCGGCATAGTCCTCGTCGTGGTCGCCGTGCTCGCGGCGCGCGGTCGGTTGCGCCGCAACCGGTGGGCCGGCGTCCGCACGGCCGCGACGATGCGCACCGAGTCGGCTTTCACCGTGGCGAACCGGGTGGCCGCGGCCCCGCTCGGGGCCGCAGGAGCGGTCGCCGCCGCGGGCGGGGCCGTGCTGCTGGCGGGCGCGGGTGGCGCGCTGGGCTGGGTCGTGCTCGCCGTGAGCGTGGTCGGGACGGTGGGACTCGCCGGCACCGGCGCAGCGGTCGGGGACCGGGCAGGGGCCGCGGCCGGATCGCCGGTGTCGGACTCCGCGGCGTGTGCCGGCGCCTGTGCGGGCTGCGATCTCGTGGCCGGGTGCGGAGCGACGGGCACGGAGGAGGCCGCTCGACACCCGCGGTAGTCACGGCAGAGCCGCGGCGTGGCGGCGGCCGCAGCGGGTGATCGTCGGCGTGGGACGCGGAGCCGTCTCACGTGCGGTGGGGCGTCCCGAGACGGTGATCATGCTTCGGCGCGCGTCCGATGATCGCGGGCCCGGGGCGCGGAACCGTGCCACACGCGGCTACGCGTCCCGAGCTGACGATCACGGGCACTCGCCGCCGGGCCGGCAGCGCCGCACTCGGCCGAGCCGCCGCACCGGCTACCGCCCTACCAGCCCCAGGAGCCGGCCCCGCCCTTGAACGGACCCACCACGTCCTTCGTGATCCACCCGCCGTAGAAACCACCGGGCTGCGGTTCCACGCGCTCACCGCCCAGCGTGATCTCGTCGAACGGCCCGGCGTACACCGCGACGCGGTCGACGAGCTCCGGGTAGCGAGGGTCGGGCTCGGGGTACCACCAGCCCACCTCCCGCAGGGGTGCAGCGCCCGGCACGATCAGGTCGACGTAGCGCGCCAGGCCCTTCCACTCGCAGAACGTCGTCTTCCGCACCGGTTGCAGGTACTCGCCGAACGCGGCCCGCGGCAGGTAGAAGGTGGGCGGGTGGCTGGTCTCCAGCACGCGCACCAGGTCGGCGGTGTCGGCGACGACCGCGCCCCCGTACCGGAGCACGGCACGGCGGCCGTCGCGCTCGGCGCGGGGCGGCCGGGGGAAGTCCCAGACCGACTCCTGGCCGGCGGCGGGCTGCTCGGGGCGGGGACGCATCGACCCATCCTCGGGCGCCCGGGCCGAGCCCGCGAGCCGGTGGGAACGCTCAGTTCCGGCGGACGTCGCCCGGGTGGGTGGCCAGCAGCGCCACCGGCATGCCCTGCCGACGCAGGACCTGCCCCCACAGGCCGGTGTCGCGACGGGTCAGCACGTCGTCGGGCAGGGCGGGCGCCACGATCCAGTCCCCGCGCGCGACCTCGCCGGCGAGCTGACCGCCGTCCCAGCCCGCGTACCCGGCGAACACCCGCAGCCCGCGGAGCCGCGCGGCGAGGGCGTTCGGGTCCCCGTCCAGGTCGACCAGTGCCACGGGCCCGAGCACCGAGACCAGGCCGTCGACCGCGGACGGGTCGTGGCCGGGTCGGACCGCGGCGAGGCACAGCGCCGTCTCGTTCTCGACCGGCCCGCCGACGAACACCGCCGACGGCTTCGCGGACAGGGGAGCCCAGGACGGCAGGACGTCGCGCACCGCCACCTCGCTGGGCCGGTTGAGCACCACCCCGAGGCTGCCGCGGTCGCGGTGCTCGATCACGTAGACGACGGTGCGGCGGAAGTTCGGGTCGAGCAGGCCCGGCGCGGCGACCAGCAGGCTGCCGGGCGCGACCGCAGCCCCGGCAGCGGAACCGGAGCGGTCGTCCACCACACGGACCATCGTCGCACCCGTCCGGCCCGCGTAGCCTTCGCCCGTGCCGACATCGCGAACGCGGACTCCCGCGGCGAGCGTCGGTACGACCGACGGGACCGCACTGCCGTCGGAGCCACCCGACCCGGCCGACCGACTCGACCCCGACCAGCGAGCGGGGACGAACGAACGGCTCGGGACGGACGAACGACTGGGCGTGGTCCGGCTGGCGCGCACGCCCGGGTTCCGGCGGCTGATCGCGGTCCGGCTCACCACCGCGTGGGCCGACGGGATGTTCCAGGCCGCGCTCGGCGGAGCCGTGCTGTTCAACCCCGAGCGGCAGGCCGACCCGCTGGCCATCGCGGCCGGGCTGGCCGTGCTGCTGCTGCCCTACTCGATCGTCGGCCCGTTCGCGGGCGCGTTGCTGGACCGCTGGGACCGCCGCCGCGTGCTGATCGTCGCCAACCTCGTGCGCGCCGGCCTGGTGGCGGTGGTCGCCGGCACGGTCTTCGCGGGAGTGGCCGGCCCGCCGCTCTACCTCGCCGCGCTCGCCGTCACCGGCGTCAGCCGGTTCGTGCTCTCCGGGCTGTCCGTGGCCCTGCCGCACGTGGCGCCACGGCGGAACATCGTCGAGGCGAACACGATCGCCGTCACCGCCGGAGCCGGCTTCGCGGCCCTGGGCGGGGTGTGCGCCATCGGGCTCCGCGGGGTCCTCGGTCCCGACGACACCGGTTCGGCGATCACCACACTCGCGGCCGTGGCGGGTGCGGCGGTGGCGGCGGCGCTGGCCGGCGGCTTCCGCCGGGGCGCCCTCGGCCCGGACCGGGTGGACGGCGGCCGTCCCGCGGCCGTCGTCGTCGCGCGGGGGCTCGTCGACGGGGCGCGAGCCACCGCCGCGACGCCTTCGGTCGCCGCGTCCTTCCTCGCGCTCGCGGCGCACCGGCTCTCGTTCGGGGTCAGCACGCTGTTGATCCTGCTGCTGTTCCGGTACGCCTTCATCGACACCGGGCTGTTCCGAGCCGGGCTCGCGGGTGTCGGGCAGGCGGTGGTGCTGGCCGCCGCCGGGTTGGGGACGGCCGCGCTGCTGACGCCGTGGATGGTCCGGCGCTGGGGCCGCCCCCGGACGGTGCAGGTGGCCCTGCTCGTCGCCGCCGGCACCCAGCTGGGACTGGCCGCCCTGCTCAGCGTGCCCGCGGTGCTCGGCGCGGCATTCGTGCTCGGAGCCGCCGGCCAGGTCATCAAGCTGTGCACGGACGCCGCGGTGCAGAGCGAGGCCCGCGACGGGGTGCTGGGGCGGGTGTTCGCGCTCTACGACATCGTCTTCAACGTCGGCTACGTGTTCGCGGTGGCCGTCGCCGCACTGCTCAGCCCGCCCGACGGCTGGGCGCCCTGGCTGCTCGGATCGACAGCGCTGCTCTACCTCGCCGGCCTCCTGGCCCACGACCAGCAGATCCGCCGGGCCACTCGCCGCCCGGCCCCCTGTGCAGGAAAGCCACTTTCCTGCACTGACACTGCATGAAAGTGGCTTTGCTGCCCACGACCCGGGACCGTTAGGCGCCGTGGGTCGCGGCCCAGGCGCGGAGCTCGGCCTCGGCGTCCGCTCGGCTCAGCGGGCCGCGTTCCATCCGCACGGTCAGCAGGTGCCGGTAGGCCTGTCCCACGGCGGGGCCGGGCGGGATCCCGAGCAGCCGCATGATCTCGTTGCCGTCCAGGTCGGGTCGGATGGCGTCGAGCTGCTCCCGCTCGCGCAGGGCGGAGATCCGGTTCTCGAGCGAGTCGTAGCTGCGCTGGAGCGCGGCGGCGCGGCGCCGGTTGCGGGTGGTGCAGTCGGAGCGCACCAGCGCGTGCAGCCGGTGCAGCAGCGGACCGGCGTCGGTGACGTACCGGCGCACGGCGGAGTCGGTCCACGCCCCGGTGCCGTAGCCGTGGAACCGCAGGTGCAGGAACACCAGCTGCGCCACGTCGTCGATCACGGCCTTGGGGTAGCGCAGCTCGCGCAGCCGGCGCCGCACCATCTTCGCCCCCACCACCTCGTGGTGGTGGAAGCTCACCCTGCCGTCCGCGCTCCCGGCGTCGGGTGTCGGGCTTGCCGACGTCGTGCAGCAGGGCGGCCAGGCGCAGCACGAGGTCGGGACCGTCGGTCTCGCGTTCGATCGCCTGCTCGAGCACCACCAACGAGTGCGTGTACACGTCCTTGTGCTGCATGTGCTCGTCGATCGCCAGGCGCATCGCCGGGACCTCCGGCAGCACCCGCTCGGCCAGCCCGGTGTCGACCATCAGCTCGATCCCCCGCCGCGGGTGGGCGCCGCAGACCAGCTTCGTGAGCTCGCCCTGCACCCGCTCCGGGGTGATCCGGTCCAGCTGGCCCGCCATCGCCGTCATCGCCGCGACGACGCGCGGGGCGGGCGTGAAGCCGAGCTGGGAGACGAACCGCGCGGCCCGCAGCATCCGCAGTGGATCGTCGGCGAACGACTCCTCCGGCGTCGCCGGCGTGTCGAGCGTGCCGGTGGCCAGCGCGGCGAGCCCGCCGTGCGGGTCGACGAACCGGCGGCCCTCTCCGGTGAGCTCCACGGCCATCGCGTTGAGGGTGAAGTCGCGGCGCACGAGGTCGTCCTCGATGGTCGCCCCGAACGCGACGACGGGATTGCGGGTGACCCGGTCGTAGGTGTCCGCGCGGAACGTGGTGATCTCCAGCGTGCTGCCGAGGCGGCGTGCGCCGACCGTGCCGAAGGCGATCCCGGTCTCCCACACCGCGTCGGCCCAGCCGGCCAGCAGCGCGAGCACGGCGGTCGGGCGGGCGTCGGTGGTGAAGTCGAGGTCCGGGGCCTCCCGCCCGAGCAGCGCATCGCGGACGCTGCCGCCCACGAGGTACAGGCGGTGCCCGGCCGCGTCGAAACGGGCCGCGAGCTCCTCGGCGACGGGACCGATCCGCACCATCTCCACGACCGCATCCTCCTGGGCGCGCACGAGGTCGGAGGGAACAGCGGGGACACCCGTACCGGGCACCAGGGCAGTTGCGGACACGGGGGGCCAGTGTAGGCGTCCCCGCCGACGACGTTGTCGACCGCGCACCACAGCGCCGCGGACAGCGTCGACGAGCACGGGGGTGCCCGGACGCGGTCCGGGCCGGCCGGCGACCCCGATCGATACCATCGCCGCATGTCCACTTCCCGCGGCCGGTCCGGGGCCGCCGCGCGGGGCGCCCGTCGGACCGTCGGCGCCGGCTGCGCACCGTCGACGAGACGTCGGCCGGGGGCCTCGTGGTGGACCACGCCGCGGGCACGGCCGCGGTGATCGGCCGGCTCGACCGGCGGGGGCGGCTGCTGTGGTCGCTGCCGAAGGGACACATCGAGGCGGGGGAGACCGCCGAGCAGGCCGCGGTGCGGGAGGTCGAGGAGGAGACCGGCATCATCGGCCGGGTGGTCGCACCCCTGGGCACCATCGACTTCTGGTTCGTCGCCGAGGACCGCCGCGTGCACAAGACCGTGCACCACTTCCTGCTCCGCGCCCTCGGTGGCGAGCTGTCCGACGACGACATCGAGGTCGCCGAGGTGGCCTGGGTGCCCCTGCACGAGCTGGAGTCGCGGCTCGCCTACGCCGACGAGCGCCGGCTCATCCGTCGGGCCACGGAGCTCCTGGAGGAGACCGCGTGAAGCCGGTCGCGGCCATGGTCGCGATCACCCTGCTGATGCTGGTCGGGCCACTCACCGGGGCGGCCCTGGCGGCGCCGGTGCCGGGTGCGCCGGACGGGATCGCTGCACCGGAACCGGGCCCCCTGCGGTTGACGCTCACCGACATCAGCCCACGCATGGTCACCTCCGCCGGCCCGGACGTCCTCACGGTCGTCGGCACGCTGACGAACACCGGCACCGACCCGGTGGACGAGCTCGTGATCCGCGCCCAGCGCGGCGAGCCACTGACCACCGAGGGCGCGGTGCGGGACGCGCTGGACGGGCGGGCCGGCACCGACGCCGTCACCCCGCAGTTCACCCCCGTTCCCGGCGAGCTGGCCCCGGGCGAGCAGACCCCGATCCGGCTCACCGTTCCCCTGCGCGGCGCCCCGCAGATCGGTCTCGCACTCGGGGCCACCGGGGTGTACGAGCTGCTCATCAACGTCAACGGAGTGCCGCGGGACGGCACCAGGGCCCGGCTCGCCGCGGTGCGGATGCTGCTGCCGGTGCTGTCCCTTCCGGCGGTGTCACTGCCGGCGCAGCCGGACGTCCCGGTCCCGGACGAGCCGGACGGCGTCCCGTTCTCGCTGCTGTACCCCGTCGCCGACACCCCGCGACGGGTCTCCACGGTCCCGGGTGAGCCCACCCTGCTCACCGACGACGACCTGGCGACGGCCCTCGCCCCGGACGGCCGGCTCGGCGGCCTGGTCGGGGCGCTCGCCCAGGCCGCACCGGCCGGGTCGCGGACCCGCGACGCGATCTGTCTCGCCGTCGACCCCGACCTCGTGGAGACGGCCGCGGCGATGCGCACCGGCTACCAGTTCCGCGGGCCGGCCGGCGCGCCCCTGCCCGGGGCCGGAGCCGAGGTCGCCGTCCGGTGGCTCGACGAGCTGGCCGCGGTGGCCCGCACGGGCTGCGTGATCGCGCTGCCCTACGCCGACGCCGACCTGGTCGCCCTGAACCGCGGCGGCCTCGGTGAGCTGGCGTCCACCGCCGTCCTCGACGGCCGCCGGGTGCTGGGTGAGGTCCTGCAGACCCCGGCCGTGCCCGGGGTCACCTGGCCCGTCGACGGGGTGACCGACGAGTCCACGCTGCAGCGGATCGCCGCCGCCGACGGTCGCTCGCTCGTGCTCTCCGGCGACGGGGTCGAGCAGGGGAGCACCCAGCGCAGCGTCGGGGTCCTGCCGATCGCAGGTGCGGCACCGGCGCAGGTCGCGGTGCTGAGCGACCCACTGCTCACCGCGGCCGCCGCCGGGTCCGCCGTGCGCCCCGACGCGGTCCGGGGGAGCGCCGCCGCGGCCGCGAGCCCCGCCGGCACCGCCGACCCGCTGTCCACACAGGACGCTGTCGGGGCACTCGTGTTCCGCAGCCGGGACCCTGCGCTGCGGGACGCCGACGGTCCGCTCGCTGCTGGCCCCGCCGCACCAGTGGGGCACCGGTGGCGTGGGCGCGCGCGCGCTGCTGGACGTCGTCGACGAGCTGCTCGAGTCCCGAGCGCTGACGCCGGAGCCGCTCGGGGCCGTGCTGGCCGAGGGGCCGCGGGCGGGAGTGGCGGCGCAGCCCACGGTGTACCCGATCGGCGACGGCGTCCGCGAGGTGCCCGCGACCGTCATCGACACCGTGCGGGCCGCCGCCCGCGACATCACCGACCTGGAGTCGGCCGCGGTGCCCGACTCCGGGCTCGGGGTCGCACCCGACGAGGTGTTCGGCCCGCTGCGCAGCGGGCTCGTCCGGCCCGCGTCGGTGGCGTGGCGCGGGCGTCCCGAGGCCGCGACGCGAGCCGCGCAGGCCGCCGGCGACCGGATCTCCGAGCTGCGCGGGGCGGTGCGGGTGCTGGAACCGCCCGGCCCCTACTCGCTGGGCACGTCCAACGCCCCGATCCTGATCACCGTCTCGAACGGGTTGCCGTTCACGGTGCGGGTACGGGTCGAGATCACGCCGTCGTCGGGCCTGCGGGTGGCCCCGATCGAGGCGCAGGACGTGCCGCCGCTCGGCCGGCGGCAGGTGCGGGTGAGCGCGGAGGTCACCCGCTCGGGGCAGTTCACGGTGCAGGCCGCCGTGCTCACGCCCGACGGCGAGCTGCTGGGCCCGCCCAGCCGGCTGCGGGTGCGGTCCACCGCCTACGGCACCATCACCCTGTGGCTGACGGGGAGCGCGGGCGTCCTGCTCGTGGTGCTGGCGGCCCGCCGGGTGCTGCGCCGGGTCCGCGGCGAGCCGGACCGCCGCGCGGAGCCCGGCCACCGCCCGCCGGCTCCGCCCGGCCCCCCGGAGAGCCCGCCCCTCCCCGGCTCCCCGGGGCTCGTCGCACCGACCCCGACACCCCCGGACCGCGCGCCTCCGACCGCGCCGGACCCGGTGCACCCGTCCCCGTCCCCGGTGCCCGACCCCTCCCCGGTGGGGCAGGTGGGCGACCCGTTCCCCCTCCCGCAAGCGACCACGGACCGCCTCCCGGTAGCCCACGCCGCGCCCCCGCCCCGACGGCCGGCACCGGCCACCGGGGCCGCCTCCACCGCGGGTCCCGAGCCCGTGACCGGACCCGCCTCCGACGACGGTCGGACCGAGCAGTTCACCGCTCCAGTCCCCGTCGCCGGGCCGGCGCAGCCCTCGCTCGGACGCTCCAGCGGGACGATCGCGGTCGCCAGCCTGGTCAGCCGGATCACCGGGTTCCTGCGGCAGATCGCCCTGGTCACCGTGCTGGGACTGGGCGTGGTCAACAGCTCCTACACGGTGGCGAACACGCTGCCGCTGATCGTGTACGAGCTGTTGCTCGGGGGCGTGCTCACCAGCGTCATGATCCCCCTGCTGGTGCGCTCGCAGACCGAGGACGCCGACGGTGGTGCGGCCTACACCCGGCGTCTGATCACCATGACGGCGGCAGCACTGCTGCTGGCCACGGCCGCGTCCATGCTCGCCGCGCCGCTGCTGACCCGGCTCTACCTCGGTGGGCAGACCACGGCCACGGCGAACCCCGACCTCGCCACGGCATTCGCCTACCTGCTGCTGCCGCAGGTCTTCTTCTACGGGATCGGCGCCCTGCTCGGGGCGATCCTCAACAGCCGGGGGGCCTTCGCGGCGTTCGCGTGGGCGCCGGTGCTCAACAACGTCGTCGTCCTGGCCGTCCTGGCGGTGTACGCGCTGGTGCCGGGGGAGATCAGCCTCGACCCGGCCAGGATGGGTGAGCCCAAGCTCCTCGTCCTCGGGGTGGGCACGACGCTCGGGATCGTCGTGCAGGCCGCCGTGCTGCTGCCCGCGGTCCGGCGGACCGGCGTGCACTTCCGCCCGTTGTGGGGCTGGGACCCCCGGCTCACCCAAGCGGGCGGGCTCGCCCTGTGGGTGATCGCCTACGTGCTGATCGGCCAGGCCGGCTACATCGCGACCACCCGGGTCGCGGCGGCGTCGGACGGCGGAGCCATCGCGATCTACGCGAACACGTGGCTGCTGCTCCAGGTCCCCTACGGCGTGCTCGGGGTGTCGCTGCTCACGGCCCTGATGCCGCGGATGAGCCGAGCGGCCGCCGAGGGTCGCCACGCCGACGTCGTCGCCGACCTCTCGCTGGGCAGCCGCCTGTTGGCCGTGCTCCTGGTGCCGGTGTCGGTGCTGCTCACGGTGTTCGGTCCGCAGGTCGGCACGGCCCTGTTCGGCCTCCGGTCGGCCAACCTCGACGGCGCCGCCCAGCTCGGCACGGCACTGGCCGTCTCGGCGTTCGGGCTCCTGCCCTACGGCGTCACGATGCTGCAGATGCGCGTGTTCTACGCGCTCACCGACAGCCGCACCCCCACGCTGATCCAGCTGGTCACGGTCGCGGTCAAGATCCCGCTCCTGCTGCTGTGCCCGGTCCTGCTGGCGCCGCAGGACGTGGTGCTGGGGTTGACCGCCGCGAACAGCGCCTCGTTCGTGGCCGGCGCGGCGCTCGGGCAGGTGCTGCTGCGCCGGAGGTTGGGGCGGATGCCGACGCGGGAGGTGCTGGCGACGACGTGGCGGACGGCCGTGGCCGCGATCGCCGGCGGACTGCTCGCGTGGGGGGCCGTCGCCCTGCTCGGCGGGGTCCTCGCGGGCTGGCCGGCCTTCGGGCGCGCCTGGGCCACGCTCGGCATCGCGTTGCTCGTGGCCGCACCGGTCACGGTGCTCGGGATGCGGCTGCTGCGGGTGGGTGAGCTCGAGCCCGTGGTGGCACGGATCGAACGGCTCGTCGACCGCAGGAAACCTCGTCCACCCGGGCCCCGCTGACGTACGCTCCCTGCGGGGTGCGGGGAGCTGCGTGAAAGCGGCTCCGGGGGAGGTTCGGAGCAGTGAGCGAGTTGGCGAGCCCGCCGTCGGGCGCGGCTGCGCTGCGGCGGATGGCGGCCGCGCGGGTCGTCGCCGAACCCGAGCGCGCGGCAGGCCCGGCGGCCGCCGCGAAGGACGCGGAGACCACCACCGCGGTGACGGGTGCGCCGGCCGCTCCCCAGGCCGAGCCCGCTGCGGAGGTCGCCGGGCCGTCCTCCGGCAGTCTCGCCGGCATCCTGCTGATCGATCGTTATCGGCTGCGCACCCGCATCGGTTCCGACACCACGGCCGGAGCGGAGTTCTGGCGCGCCGAGGACGAGCGTGCTGCAGCGCGACGTCGCCGTCACCGTCCTGCGCAGGCTCGCCCCGCACCACGGAGAGCTCGACGGTGGCGCGCTCGTCGGCGAGGCGCCGCAGGCGGACGACGACCCCGCCGGGGCCACGCGCGCCGGCGAGATGATGGTCCGCGCGCTGCGGTCCGGCAGCTTCGAGCACACCGGGTGCGCCCGGCTTCTCGACGTCATGGCCCCTGGTACGGCCGGCATACCCCGCGACGTGCTGGGCGCCGCCGTCACCGAGTGGGTTCCCGGCCGCAGCCTCGCCGAGGTGGTGGCCGACGGCCTGATCAAGCCGCTCGCGGCGGCCCGGGCCGTCCTGCCGCTGGCCGCAGCGGCCGAGGCGGCGCACCGGCTCGGCCTCGTGCTCGGGTGCGACCACCCGCAACGGGTGCGGATCACTCCCGACGGCGGCGCGCAGCTGTGCTTCGCCCTGCCCCGTCCGAACGTCACGCCCGCCGACGACGTCCGCGGCCTCGGAGCCGTCCTGTACACCCTGCTCACCTCGCACTGGCCGCTGTCACCTGTCGATGCGGCCCGCGCGGGTCTTGCCGCGGCCGACCGCACGGCCCGGGGTACACCGGTCCCGCCGTCGCACGAGCGCCCCGGGGTTCCCGTGGAGCTCGACGCGATCACCCGCGGCGCCCTGGGGCCGGAGGGCGAGCCCGGTCACGTGCACACCGCCGCCGCGGTGCGCAGCCTGCTCACCGAGGTGATCGTCGAGGACGACCGGTTCGCCCTGTTCCCCCCCGAGCACGACGGTGCCCCGTCCGACCCCGGCGACGTGTGGCAGGACCGCGGCCGTCCCAGCGCACCGCCCGACCCTCGCCGCCGGCGCAAGCTGGCCGTCGGGCTCACCGTCCTCGCGGCGGCCGTGCTGGTGGTACTGGGCTACGTCGGTCTGCAGCTGAGGTCGGCGTTCGTCGAGGCGAGCGGGCCGGCGATCGTGGTCGGCGGCACCGTCGGGCCGTCGGACGCGGCGCCGAACGCCGCACGAGGGGTGGGCGGGATCGCCGCCGTCGCGGGCGTCGAGGTCTACGACGACGTCGGCGACCGTGACAACGCCGGGCGGGTGTCCCGCGTGATCGACGGCAGCACCGACAGCGGCTGGCGCACGTTCACCTACCAGCAGCAGTTCCCGGCGCTGAAGCCCGGCGTAGGGATCATGGTCTCGTTCGCCTCGGCGGTGCAGCTCTCCGACTTCGCGATCGAGTCGTCGAGCCCGGGCACGGTCGTCGAGGTCCGCTCCGCGCCCGCCGTCGAGTCGCCCCTCGCCGAGACCACGCTGATCACCGAGGTCACGCTGACCGACGGCGTCACCCCGGCCTCGCTCGCCGGGAGCCAGCCGGTCACCCACGTGCTGCTGTGGATCACCGAGCTGGGCGGGGTCGCGGGCGAGCACGCCACCGAGATCAGCGAGGTCGCGTTCCGGCGCGCCGGCCCCTGATCCCTCCGCGCGTCCGCGCCGGCGCTCGCTCGGTGTGTCCCCAACTCCCGGCCCCGACGCGCTGACCACCCCCAGGGACACGTGAGCGTTGCCTCACGGGGTCGACGGACACGTGAGCGTTGCCGCAAGAACGCTCACGTGTCCCGCGAACGTTTCGCCGAACAGCCACGGGCCGCCGGGTCCACCTCCTAGTCTCCGCCCGTGAGCCCGCCGGCCCCGACCGACGCCGAGCTGCTGGCCGCGCACCGGGCGGGCGATCGGAGCGCCTTCGGTGAGCTCGCCGGCCGGCACTCCGACCGTCTCTGGGGCGTGGCCGTGCGCACGCTGCGCGACCGCGAGGACGCGGCCGATGCCGTGCAGGAGGCGCTGGTGGCCGCGTACCGCCGGGCCGGTTCCTACCGGGGCGACGCCTCGGTGCGCACCTGGCTGCACCGCATCGTCGTCAACGCCTGCATCGACCGGATCCGCACCGAGCGCCGACGGGTCACCGTCCCGCTGCCCGATCGGGACCTCCCGGCCCGGCGCCCGGACCTCGCCACCGAACTCGCGACCAGGCTGGCGGTGGACGATGCGCTCGCCAGGCTGCCGGTCGAGCAGCGGGTGGCGGTGGTGCTGGTGGACGTGCAGGGTTGGCCGCTGGGCGAGGTCGCCGAGATCCTCGAGGTCCCGGTGGGCACGGTGAAGAGCCGGTGCGCCCGCGGCCGGGCGCGGTTGGCGATGCTCCTCGGACACCTGCGGGAGGAGGACCGATGACGGACGCGGAGCGGCCCGACCTCGACCTGCTCGCCGACCTCGATGCCGGGCTGCTCGATCCGCAACGGGCCCACGAGGTGCGCACCGCCGCGCTCGCCGACCCGCGCTCGGCCGCCGCGCTCGCCGCGCTCGCCGCGACCCGGGCCGAGCTGGCCGCGCAGCCGGATCCGCCCGTTCCGGACGGGTACGCGGAACGGTGGACCGCCGCACTCGCGGCGGAGTCGGCGGAGGCGCCCGAACCGAGCAGATCGCGCTCCGCCGGCCGGGGCGCACCGGCTGGCCACCGTGCCCCGCGCTCGTCGACGTCCACCCGAGGGCAGCTCGCCGGCCGTCCCCCGTGGTGGCGTCCCCGGCCCGCCCTCGTCGCCGCCGCACTGCTCGGCGGGCTCGTCACCGTCGGCGTCCTGTGGCCTCGTCCCGGTCCGCTGCCCGTCGTCGAGCCCGTCGGACTGGCTACTGCCGGTCGGGCCGCCCTGGGCGGGACCGACGTCGGTGACCTCGGTGATCCCGACCGTCGCTCGGGCTGCCTGCGCGCGGTCGCCGCGCCGGGCGTCGCGCCCGACGCTCCGCTGCTCGGCGGGCGCCGGGTGGAGCTGGCCGGGCGACCCGGAGTGCTGCTCGTGCTCGCCGCAGGACGGCCCGGCGCGTTCCGGATCGTCGTCGTGGATCCGGACTGCGAGCCGGGGCGGGGCGAGCTGCTCGGGTCCTCCGCCGTCGAACCGTGAGCCGGGCACCCATGGGTCGGCCACCCGGCCCAGGCCCGCTCCGGGCCGGAATGTCGCCCCCTGGGATCGTGTTGTACCGCGCAGAGGCGAACAGGGGCGGACGTGAACAGGGGAGGACGGTCACCAGTGACCACCGACGAGGTGCGTGAGCTGATCATCATCGGGTCCGGGCCGGCCGGGTACACGGCGGCGATCTACGCGGCCCGGGCTCAGCTGCGCCCGCTGGTCTTCGAGGGCACGCAGTTCGGCGGGGCCCTCATGACCACCACCGAGGTGGAGAACTACCCCGGCTTCACCGACGGCATCATGGGCCCGGAGCTCATGGACCAGATGCGCGGCCAGGCGGAGCGGTTCGGAGCCGAGCTCCGCTCCGAGGACGTCGAGGAGATCTCGCTCGACGGACAGCGCAGCGTCGACGGACAGCGCAGCGTCGACGGACAGCGCAGGGACGACCTCAAGACCGTCGTCGCCAACGGGGTCACCTACCGCGCCCGCGCCGTGATCCTCGCGATGGGTGCCGCCGCCCGGTACCTGCATGTCCCAGGCGAGCAGGCGCTGCTGGGACGCGGCGTCAGCTCGTGTGCGACCTGCGACGGCTTCTTCTTCCGCGACCGCGACATCGCGGTCGTCGGTGGTGGCGACTCGGCCATGGAGGAGGCCACCTTCCTCACCCGGTTCGCCCGCTCCGTCACCGTCGTGCACCGCCGCGACGAGTTCCGCGCCTCGCGCATCATGCTCGACCGTGCGCGCAACGACCCGAAGATGCGCTGGGTCACCAACGCCGAGGTCATCGAGGTGCTCGGTGAGGGCAGCATGTCCGGCCTGAAGCTGCGCGACACCCGCACCGGCGAGGAGTCCGTGCTCGACGTCAGCGGCATGTTCGTCGCGATCGGCCACGATCCGCGCAGCGGTCTCGTCCGCCACCAGCTCACCACCGACGACGCCGGGTACGTGCAGGTGGAGACGCCCAGCACGCGCACCGCGATCCCGGGTGTCTTCGCCTGCGGTGACCTCGTGGACCACACCTACCGGCAGGCTGTCACCGCGGCAGGCACCGGCTGCGCGGCAGCGATCGACGCCGAGCGCTGGCTGGCCGAGGGGCCCGTCGAGCCCGAGCTGACCGGCGGTGGCTACGGGAAGGCGTCCGAGCAGGTCGCCGCGGTCATCGGCTGAGCAGGGCCCACCACCACCCACCCCAACTCCCACGGAAAACGGAGATCCTCATGGCCAAGAACACGGTCGACGTGACCGACGCCACCTTCGACGTCGACGTCCTCAAGAGCGAGAAGACGGTCGTCGTCGACTTCTGGGCCGCCTGGTGCGGTCCGTGCAAGATGGTCGCCCCGGTACTCGACGAGATCGCGGGCGAGAATAAGGAGCGGCTCACGGTCGCGAAGCTCGACATCGACGCCAACCCGTCGACGGCCCGCGACTACCAGGTGATGTCGATCCCTACGATGATCGTGTTCCAGGACGGCAAGCCGGTCAAGCAGATCGTGGGCGCCAAGCCGAAGGCCGCGCTGCTCTCCGACCTGGCCGACTACCTGCGCTGACGGCGTGACCCACCGCCCCGCCCGGGCTCGGCCGGCGCGGGGCACCGTCGTACCACGACACGGACACGCCTGTGCACCGCCCGTGTCCGTCGTTCGGCGAGCGGCAGGGCATGATGGTCCGCGGCCGGCACCGCCGTGACGGTGCGTGACGAACACGAGCGAGGGGTGCATGCAGCTGCTGCGCCGAGGTGACAGTGGGCCGGCGGTCGTCGAGATCCGCTCCACGCTGCGGCGGTTCGGCCTGCTCACCGGCACCGCGGAGGGGTCCGACGGTGACCCGTCCGACGACGAGTTCGACGCCGACGTCGAGCAGGCCGTACGGGCGTTCCAGCAGCAACGCGACCTGATCACCGACGGGATCGTCGGCCCGGACACCTACCGCGCGCTGCGCGAGGCGGGGTGGACGCTCGGCGACCGGATGCTGGCGCTGCTGATCTCCTCCCCGATGAGTGGCGACGACGTCATCACCCTGCAGGAGCGGCTGCTCGAACTCGGGTTCGATCCCGGTCGCCCCGGCGGGGTCTTCGACGACCAGACCGAGACCGCACTGCGCCGGTTCCAGCGGGAGTACGGCCTCGTCGCGGACGGGCTGTGCGGCCCGGCCACGCTGCGCTCGCTGCGCCAGCTCGGTCGCAAGGTCACCGGCGGCCGGCCGCACCTGCTGCGCGAGCAGGAACTGCTGCGCCAGGCAGGCCCGCGCCTCCGCGGCAAGCGGATCGTCATCGACCCCGGACACGGGGGCCCGGAGCGGGGGGTCGTGGTGGCCGGGGTCGCCGAGTCCGACCTGATGTGGGATCTCGCGCGCCGCGTCGTCGGGCGGATGTCAGCGACCGGGATGGACGCGATGCTCTCCCGCCGGGAGGACGCCTGCCCCACCGAGGCGGAACGCGCGGCGTTCGCGAACAACGCCGGCGCGGACCTCGTGCTGTCGATGCACGCCGACGCCAACCACAGCATGCACGCCCAGGGCCTGGCCACGTACCACTTCGGCAACGGCTCGGGCGCCACCTCCACCGTCGGCGAGGCCCTCGCCGGGTTCATCCAGCGTGAGCTGATCACGCGCACCGCGATGCTCGACTGCCGCACCCAGGCCCGCACCTGGGAGCTGCTCCGCCTCACCCGGATGCCGACCGTCCGGGTCGAGGTCGGCTACCTCACCCACCTCGGGGACCGTCGCCGGCTCCTCGACCAGGCGTTCCGCGACATCGTGGCCGAGGGCATCCTCGTCGGCGTCAAGCGGCTGTACCTGCTCGGTCAGGACGACCAGCCGACCGGCACGTTCACGTTCTCCGACGTGCTCGCCCGGGAGATGGAGCGCGGCGAGGCCCGGGCGATCTGACGCATCCCCCTGTCTGGCCGACGGGCGCCACCTCGGCGCTCGCGGGCACCGCGGGCACCGGTGCGGCCGGCATCGGGACCGTGATCGTGCCGAGCAGCTGCTCCAGCGCGGCTTCGACGTCCTCCTTCCAGGTCATCGCCGAGCGCAGCTCCATGCGCAGCCGTGGCCAGCGCGGATGGGGGCGGATGGTCTTGAACCCCACTCCGCGCAGGAAGTCGGCCGGCACCAGGCACCCGGGTTCCGTGCCGGGACGCTGCTCGCCGAACACCTCGATGGCCTTGACCCCGCGTCGGGTGAGGTCGCGCACGACGGCCTGGGCCAGCATGCGTCCCAGTCCCTCGCCGGAGAACTCCGGCAGCACCTGCATGGTCGTGAGCAGCACGGCGTCGGCACTGACCGGGCCCGTGGGCATCTCGGCGGCGCGCGGCACGGCGGACGGAGGGGCGTACATGACGTAGCCGGCCGGGACGCCGGCCACGTGCACGATGCGGCCGCACGAGCCCCATTCGAGGAGCACCTCGGAGACCCAGGCCTCCTTCTCGAGCTCCGGGGACCCGAAGTCGACCGCCTGCTGGCCCAGGTGCGCAGAGAGCTCCCAGAAGACGCAGCGCCGGCATCTCTTGGGCAGTTCGTCCAGATTGTCCAGCGTGAGGGCCGCCACGTGCCAGGACAAGTGCAACCTCCGGCGGTCCCCGGTGCCGCCGCCCATCGCGTCGACGTCGTCCACGGTAGATCGATCCAGGACGGAACGACAGCCGGTTGCTGCGACCGGCGGTCGCGTGACGATGAAGGGCAGGTCGCTACGGGCGAGCTGACGACGGAGGCGGGCGGACCCGCCCGGCTACACTCGCCCGGATCGCCGACGTCGATCTCCCCGTCGCCGAACGACCCGAGGATCTCCGTGCCGCAGCTGGTCCCGCCCCCCGAGCCGTTCCCCACCAGCCGCGCCGCGACCCCGGCGGCGCCTGAGCACTCCGCGCCCGCGCTCCCGACGGAGCGGTTCGCGGCCCGAACCGCAGGCATGACGGCCTCGGAGATCCGGGCACTGTTCGCGGTGGCCAGCCGGCCCGAGGTGGTCTCGCTCGCCGGCGGGATGCCCAACCTGGCCGCGCTGCCCCTGGACACGCTCGCGGCGGAGGTGGCCGACCTCGTCGGGCGGGACGGGCAGACCGCGCTGCAGTACGGCTCGGCGCAGGGCGTTCCGGCCCTGCGCGAGCAGATCTGCGAGGTGATGGCGCTCGAGGGCATCCGGGCCGACCCCGACGACGTCGTCGTCACCGTCGGATCGCAGATGGCACTGGACCTGGTCACGCGCATCTTCTGCGATCCCGGCGACGTGGTGCTCGCCGAGGGTCCGTCCTACGTCGGCGCACTGGGCAGCTTCGCGGCCTACCAGGCGCAGGTGGTGCACGTCGCGATGGACGAGCACGGTCTCGTGCCGGAGCTGCTCGTCGACGCCCTGCGGGCACTCGCTGCGGCTGGGACCACGCCCAAGTTCCTCTACACGATCCCCAACTTCCACAACCCGGCCGGCGTGACGCTCGCCGTCGAGCGCCGGGCCGAGGTGCTCGAGATCTGCGCGCGCTACGGCGTGGGGGTGGTCGAGGACAACCCGTACGGGCTGCTCGGCTTCACCGGCCGCGTCTACCCCGCCCTGCGCTCGATGGACCGCGATGTCGTGTACCTCGGCTCGTTCTCCAAGACCTTCGCGTCGGGCCTGCGCGTGGGGTGGGCGCTCGCGCCCCCTGCCGTCCGCGACCGGCTCGTGCTGGCCGCCGAGTCCGCCACCCTCTGTCCGCCGAGCTTCACCCAGATGCTGGTGTCGCGGTACCTCGCCGGACACGATTGGCGCAGCCAGGTCAAGACCTTCACGGAGGCGTACCGGGAGCGGCGCGATGCGATGCTCGCCGCCCTGGAGACGTACCTGCCGCCAGGTTTCACGTGGAACATCCCGGACGGCGGCTTCTACGTCTGGTTGACGGTGCCCGAGGGTGTGGACACGAAGGCGATGCTGCCGCGGGCCGTCACCGCGCGGGTGGCGTACGCGTCGGGCACCGGCTTCTACGCGGACGGGTTCGGGAGCCGGCAGCTCCGGCTGTCGTACTGCTACCCCACGCCGGAGCGCATCACCGAGGGCGTTCGCCGGCTCGCCGGCGTCCTGGAGGCGGAGCTGGACGTGATGCGCACCTTCGGCACTCCCACCCGGCTCCCGGCCGGCCGACCCTCACCCCGCAACGGCCCGCAGAACCCCAGCCCGCACACGCCCTGACCGCGAGGGACCGGAGCCGGCGATCCGGCCTGATCGACATGCCGGAGAATGCCGCGCGTGAGCGAACGAACGGTGGCGGTACTGGCCGGAGGCCTCTCCCACGAGCGCGAGGTGTCGCTGCGATCGGGACGGCGGCTGGCCACGGCGCTTCGCGGAGCCGGCACGACCGTCCACGAGTGGGACGTCGATGCCGCGTTCGTGGGCCGGCTGCGCACCGATCCCCCCGACGCTGTGGCGATCGCACTGCACGGCGGTGAGGGCGAGAACGGCTCCGTGCAGGCGGTGCTCGAGCTGCTCGGGGTGCCGTTCGTCGGCACCCCGGCCCCGGCCTGCCGCCGCGCGTGGGACAAGCCGACGGCGAAGGCCGACCTCCTCCGGGCCGGTCTCCGGACGCCGGACTGGGTGGCCCTCCCGCACACCACGTTCCGCGCCCTCGGCGCGCAGGCCGTGCTGGACGCGATGGTCGACCGGCTCGGGCTGCCGCTGATGGTGAAGCCCGACCAGGGCGGCTCGGCCCTCGGCGCCCAGGTCGTCGCGGATCGGGCCGAGCTGCCGGCCGCGATGGTGAGCTGCCTCGCTTACGCCGACACGGTGCTCGCCGAGCGCTTCGTGGTCGGTACCGAGGTGGCGGTGTCGGTCGTGCACGACGGCGCCGAGCCCCGGGCGCTGCCGCCGGTGGAGGTCGACGCCATGGGCGGGGTGTACGACTACACGGCCCGCTACACGCCCGGTGCCACCGCCTTCCACTGCCCCGCACGGTTGGACGGCGCGACCCTGTCCGTGCTGGAGGAGACGGCACTGGCGGCCCACCGGCTGCTCGGTCTGCGCGACGTGTCCCGGACCGACGCCGTCGTCGACGCCGACGGCACGGTGCAGATCCTGGAGGTCAACGTGTCGCCGGGCCTGACCGAGACCTCGCTGCTCCCCACCGCGGCCCGAACGGCCGGCATGGAGCTGGGAGAGCTGTACGGGGCCCTGGTGGAGCGAGCGGTCGAGCGCCGATGTTCCACGTGAACGTTCCACGTGAAACACAGCGGTCAGGCCGTGGCCGACCGCCCCATGAGCGCGGCGATGCGCTCCAGGTCCTCGACCGAACCGAACTCGACGACGATGCGCCCCTTGCGCTGACCGAGCTCCACCTTGACACGGGTGTCGAAGGTGTCGGACAACCGCTCGGCCAGGTCCTGCAGCCCGGGAGCCTGCATCGGCCGCCGACGTGCAGTCGGGGTCGAGGCGGGTGCCTCACGCCGGAGCAGGACGACGGCCTCCTCGGTGGCGCGCACCGACATCCCCTCGGCGACGATGCGGGCCGCCAGGTCGTCCTGCTGGCGCGCGTCCTCGAGACCGAGCAGCGCCCGCGCGTGCCCGGCCGACAGCACCCCTGCGGCGACCCGCCGCTGCACGGGGATCGGGAGCTTCAGCAACCGGATCGTGTTGGTGACCACCGGCCGGCTGCGGCCCAGACGGTCGGCGAGCTGCGTGTGGGTGACGCCGAACTCCACGAGCAGCTGCTCGTACGCGGCCGCCTCGTCGAGGGGGTTGAGCTGGACGCGGTGGATGTTCTCGAGCAGCGCGTCGCGCAACATGGCGTCGTCGTCGGTGTCACGGACGATCGCCGGCAGACGCTGCAGCCCGGCCCGCTGCGCAGCGCGCCACCGCCGTTCGCCCATGACGAGCTCGTACGAGTCGAGGGAGACCTCGCGGACCACGATCGGCTGCAGCAGCCCGAACTCGCGGATCGAGTGCTCCAGTTCGGCCAGCGACTCCTCGTCGAACGCCGTCCGCGGCTGCTGCCGGTTCGGCCGCACCGCCGACAGCTCGATCTCGCGGTAGACGGCGCCACCGACCGGCCGAGGTGCCGACGATCGATCGGGCACGTCGGTCGGGCGCTCGGGCTCGGGTCCGGGCGGCGGTATCGAGGCATCGGCGACCACGGCATCGGGTGGCAGCAGCACGTCACCGGGCCGGCGCACCGCCAGGCCGACCGCTGCCGGCGGGCCGGTCGGGATCAGGGCGGCCAGCCCGCGACCGAGCCCTCCCCGTCGCTCAGCCACCGGCCTGCCTCCCGTCCCGACCTGGCATCGCCGCACCCTGCTCGGCCATCTCCCGCGCCGCGTCGATGTAGCTCATCGAGCCGCGTGACCCCGGGTCGTAGGCCAACACGGTCTGGCTGTAGCCGGGTGCCTCGGACACCTTGACGCTGCGCGGGATCACGGTCCGCAGCACCGTCGGACCGAAGTGGTTGCGCACCTCGGAGGTGACCTGGTCCGCGAGCTTGGTGCGGCCGTCGTACATCGTCAGCAGGATGGTGGAGACGTGCAGCGCGATGTTGAGGTGCGACCGCACGAGGTCGATGTTGCTGAGCAGCTGTCCCAGCCCCTCCAACGCGTAGTACTCGCACTGGATCGGGATCAGCACCTCGGCCGCCGCGACCAGTGCGTTGACGGTGAGCAGTCCCAGCGACGGCGGGCAGTCGATGAACACGTAGTCGACGCCCAGCTCGTCGATCGCCTCTTCCGACAGTGCCTGCCTGAGCCGGTTCTCCCGCGCGACCATGCCCACCAGCTCGATCTCCGCGCCGGCCAGGTCGATGGTGGCCGGGATGCAGAGGAGGTTCGGCGACGCCGTGCTGGCGACGGCGGCCTCGGCGAGTCGCATCTCCCCGAGCAGGACCTCGTAGACCGACGGCGTACCGGATCGGTGCTCGACACCGAGTGCGGTGCTCGCGTTGCCCTGCGGATCGAGATCGATCACCAGCACCCGGAGGCCGTGCATGGCGAGCGCCGCCGCGAGGTTCACGGTGCTCGTCGTCTTGCCGACACCGCCCTTCTGGTTGCTGACGGTGAGAACCCGGCGGCGCACCGGCCGTGGCATGCCGTGGCGGTCGGGGTGCAGCACCCGGGCCGCGCGCTCCGCCTCGTCGGCGATCGGCGTCCATCCCGGTGTTCCACGTGAAACATCGGGCTCGCCGTGCGACGGCTGGGCGGGCCGCGCGCGGGCCGGCATCGGTTGGGTGGACGTCGACCGGCGGGACACCGCCTCGGGAGACATCGACGCCGCCTCGCGCGGCACCTCGAACATCACGCTGGTCCCTTCCTCCGCCGTCGCTGGGGCCGGCCGACTCCGCGGACCCGCTCGACGACGACCACCGTGGCGGGGGGGTCGACCACACCGGCACCGCATCGGTGGATGCGCGGTGGGCCGCCTCCGAGCTTCCGGACCGCCGCCGCGTCCCGCGCGATCTCGGCGGGAGCTCCGACCCCCTTGAGCGCGAGGAGCGTTCCGCCCGGCCGCAGCAGCGGGAGGCACCAGCCCGCCAGTCGGGCCAGCGGCGCGACGGCACGAGCGGTCACCACGTCCGCACCCTCCCATCGTCGCCGGATCACGGTCTCCTCGGCCCGGCCCCGCTGCACCTCGACGGGCAGACCGAGATCCGCGACAACCTCTCGGAGCCACTCGACGCGACGCGCGAGCGGCTCGAGCAGAACGACCTCGAGATCGGGGCGGGCCAGGGCCAACGGTATCCCGGGCAGGCCCGCGCCCGAGCCCACGTCGACGACCCGCGCGTCGTGCGGTACGAGCTCGGCGACGACGGCGCAGTTGAGGACGTGGCGGTCCCACATCCGCGGGCCCTCCCGCGGACCGATCAACCCCCGCTCGACGCCGGTGCTGGCGAGGTGCGCGGCGAAGCGCCGGGCGGCCGGGAGCCGGTCGCCGAACACGGAGTCGGACGCCGGTCCCGGCGCCTGCACAGCGCCGGACCCGGATCGGGGATCGGACCCCGCGGCGGCGTGGGGAGCGGTCGGCGGACCGTCAGGCACTGCGGAAGACGACGACCTGCCGGCGCGGCTCCTCGCCCTCGCTCTCGCTGTACACACCCGGCACGGCCGCGACGGCGTCGTGCACGACCTTGCGCTCGAAGGGCGTCATGGGACGCAGGCGCACCGACTCCCCCGATTCGAGGACGTCCTTCGCCGTGCGGGAACCGAGCGTGGTGAGCTCGTCACGGCGGGAGCGCCGCCAGCCGGCGATGTCGAGCATCAGGCGGCTGCGGTTGCCCGACGACTGCTGCACCGCGAGCCGGGTGAGCTCCTGCAACGCCTCGAGCACGGATCCGCGGTCGCCGACGAGCTTGTCCAGGTCCTCCCCGCCGTCGATGCTCACGATCGCGCGACCCGCCTCGACGTCGAGGTCGATGTCGCCGTCGTAGTCGAGGACGTCGAGCAGTCGCTCGAGGTAGTCCCCGGCGATGTCGCCCTCCCGTACCAACTGGTCCTCGGGGGTGGTGGCCGTGACGCTCTGGGTGGCCCCGTCCTGCGCCGTCTTGGGCACGATGCGTCTCCTCTCCAACGGTCGCGGTACGGCCGGTCGCCCGGCGCACCGCAGCAGCCGCCGGCGAGGGCGACCGCGGATGGCTCTGCTGTCAGCGGCGCTTGCGGGGGCGCCGCGCGGGCGGGCGGGAACCGCCACCGCTGCGGGCGCCTCGGGTCGTCGCGCCACCCGACGTGCCGTTAGTGCTCGCCGTCGATCCGTTCGCGGTCGATCCGTTCCCCGCTGCACCGGACCCCGCCGATCCGTTCACGGTCGAACCCGGGGCGGTCGTGGGCTCCGCCTCCGCCGCAGGCTCGGCGGGCGCCGGCCCGGCCGTCGACGTGGCCTGCGTCGGCTCCGGCTTCCCGCCGGACTTCGCACCGCCCGCCTTCGCACCGCCCGCCTTCGCACCGCCGGCGTTCGCACCGCTCGCCTTCGCACCCCCGGTCGGCGAGCCGTTGGTCCCCGTGCCGTTCGTCTCCGACCGCGACCCGCCCGCGGGCGGTGTGGCCTTGCGGCGGGTGACGGGCTTGGCCCCCGGCGTCTTCGTCGGGGCCGGCGCCTCGGCGACGGGCTCGGGCTTGACCGGCTTCTGGCCCGGCCGCGGCGCCCGGACCTGGCGGTTGGCGGCGGCCTCGTCGCGCTTGACGATCTCCTCGGCGTCGATGCGCCGGTAGACCACGTACTGCTGCCCGAGCGTCCAGAGGTTGTTGGCCACCCAGTACAGGAGCACGGCCAGGGGGAGGAACGGGGCTCCGACGACGACCCCGATCGGGAAGACGTAGAGCATCAGCTTGTTCATGATCGCGGTCTGCGGGTTCTCGCCCTGGGCCGCGGTCTGCCGCGCCACCGAGTGGCGAGCGGTGATGTGGGTGAAGATGCCGGCCGCGATCATCAGCGGGATCATCACCACGAGCATCTGCGGGACCGAGGTGCCGATCGCTTCCAGCTCCGCCGGACCCTGCAGGACCCACGCCCCGAGCTTCGCCCCGAAGAAGCTCGCCTCGTTGAACGAGGCGACGCCCTCGGCGTCGAAGTAGTAGTTCTCGGTCTTGCCGGGCTTGAACTCCCGCAGCACGTGGAACAGTCCGATGAACACCGGCACCTGCACCAGCACCGGGAGGCAGCCGCCGAGCGGGTTGACGCCGTGCTCCTTCTGGAGCCGCTGCATCTCCTCGGCCTGCTTCTGCTTGTCGTTCGCGTACTTCTTGCGCAGCTTGGCGATCTCCGGCTGGAACTCCTGCATCTTGCGCATGGAGCGCACCTGGCCGACGAACGGCTTGTACAGGATCGCCCGGAGGGTGAAGACGAGGAACACGACCGCCAGCGCCCACGAGATGCCGCTGGTCTCACCGAAGAGGTAGCCGAACGCGTTGTGCCAGACCCAGAGGATGAACGAGACCGGGTAGTAGATGAAGTTCAGCACGGCGCTTGCTCCTCGTGGTGGGTCCGAGCCGAGCGTGGACGGCGCGGAGGCACCGGGTCGATACCGCCAGGGTGCCATGGCGCGCACCGCGCGAGCCGCCGGAGCGTGAGCCACGTGCCCCACAACAGGCCGTGCACCCGCAGCGCCTCGATCGCGTAGGCACTGCAGCTGGGGTAGAAGCGGCAGGTGGGCGGCAGCGCAGGCGACACCCAGTGCTGGTAGCCGCGCAGGAGCCCGATCAGCGCCCGCGCTGCGACGGACTCCCGTCCGGTGTCATCCACGACGTTCCCCCAGCTTGCGACGGGCGGCCCGCACGCCGGCCTCGAGGTCCTCCGCGAGCTCCGCCGACGTGGCGGCGGCTGCCGGCGGCAGCGCCCTGACCACCAGCATCGCGTCGGCCGGCAGCTCGGCGAGCCGGGGTGCGACGAGGTGGCGCAGCCGCCGGGCCACCCGGTGCCGGACGACCGAGCCACCGACCGCCCGGCTCACCACGAAACCGGCCCGCGGACCGTCCTGCCCCGGCGTCCGGTGCAGGTGGACGACCAGCCGGGACCGTCCACTGCGCCGACCTCGGCGGATGACGGAGGCGAACTCGTCCCGACGCGTGAGCCGGGACCGGGCCGGCAGCACCGGGAGGCCGATCAGGCGGACAGCCGCTCGCGGCCCTTGCCACGGCGGGCGGCGACGATGGCCCGGCCGGCGCGGGTGCGCATCCGCAGCCGGAAGCCGTGCGTGCGGGCCCGACGGCGGTTGTTCGGCTGGAAGGTGCGCTTACCCTTGCTCACGGTCGGCTCTCCTGCTCGACGAGCGGCTCGGGCCGGCCGTCGATGATCGTCTCGTTGGCACTGGACGGATGGAACGGTGTTCGGGCACCCGCACGCGCCAGCCCGTCACGGAGGACGGCGGTGAGATCTGTGGGCGAGGCTGCGAACAGGGTTGCGTCCAGGGTACGCAGCCCCTCGACACGGGGCAAACCACCCCGCATCGTCACCAGTCCGTTGCCCCTTTGCGGCCGACGGCCGGCTTGTGGCCGGCCGCCGTCGTTGTTAGCGTCCCCCCTCCACGGTTCGATCCGGGGGATCGCCGATCACGGCCAACCGGGCCCGCACGCGATCAGACGCGGCGTGCCCGCATTGCAGTCCTACGCACAGCTGTGGACAAGTCTGGGGATGATCGGCCTCGTCCGAGGCTGGGGATGTCCAGGGCGGACATCCAGGGCGACGACCGGAGGGAGCGGCGACCGGTGGCCGACCAACCAGGAGACCTGGGTCAGGTGTGGAACCGGCGTCATCGCCGACCTGTCGGGGGCGTCGGCGAATTCCGGCGCCTCGACGCTCTCCTCCCAGCAACGCGCCTTCCTGCGGCTCACCCGTCCCCTCGGCCTGATCGACGGCACGGCCCTGCTGGCCGCGCCGAGCGAGTTCGCCAAGGACGCCATCGAGCGGATCCTGCGCCGACCGATCAGCGATGCGCTGGGCCGGCACCTCGGCGTGGAGGTGAACCTCGCGGTGGTGGTCGACGCCTCGGCCGCGTCCGGCGGCACCGAGGTGCCGGACCCCGCGGGCCGAGCCGGCCCACGCGGTGTCCGCTGCGGCTCCGGCCGCGGCACCCCTCGCGGGCAACGGCTGGGGTGGGTCGATCGACGTCTCCACCGGGTCGGCGTCCGGTGCGGTCGGCACGACGGCGACGTCGGCGGAGATGACGGCCGGCACCCGCAGCGAGCCCGACCTCACGCGCAACGGCGGATTCCGACCCCACCGGCCCGCGCACGCCCGAGGCCTGGCCGGCCTACACCGGCCCGTCCGCAGCCGACCAGGTCACCCAGCGGTCGCAGACCCGGCTGAACGAGAAGTACACCTTCGACACCTTCGTCATCGGCGCGTCGAACCGGTTCAGCCACGCGGCGGCCGTCGCAGTCGCAGAGGCGCCGGCGCGCGCGTACAACCCGCTGTTCATCTGGGGCGACTCCGGGCTCGGCAAGACCCACCTGCTGCACGCCGTCGGGCCACTACGCCCAACGGCTGTTCCCCGGCATGCGGGTGCGCTACGTCTCCACCGAGGAGTTCACGAACGACTTCATCAACTCGCTGCGCGACGACCGCAAGGTGGCGTTCCAGCGCCGCTACCGCGACGTCGACGTGCTGCTGGTGGACGACATCCAGTTCCTCGAGGGCAAGGAAGGCACCCAGGAGGAGTTCTTCCACACCTTCAACACGCTGCACAACGCGAACAAGCAGATCGTGGTGTCCTCCGACCGCCCGCCGAAGCGGCTCGAGACCCTGGAGGACCGCATGCGCACGCGGTTCGAGTGGGGCCTGATCACCGACATCCAGCCGCCCGAGCTCGAGACCCGCATCGCGATCCTGCGCAAGAAGGCCGCGCAGGACCGGCTCGCGGTCCCCGGCGACGTCCTGGAGTTCATCGCGGAGCGGATCGAGCGCAACATCCGCGAGCTGGAGGGCGCGCTGATCCGGGTCACGGCCTTCGCGTCGCTTGAACCGGCAGGGCGTCGACACCCAGCTCGCGGAGATCGTGCTGCGCGACCTGATCCCGGACTCGGCCACGTCGGAGATCACCGCCCCGACGATCATGGCCGTGGCGGCGGACTTCTTCGGCGTGACCCTGGACGACCTGTGCGGGTCGCCGGGAAGACCAAGGCGCTCGCCCAGTCGCGGCAGATCGCGATGTACCTGTGCCGCGAGCTCACCGACCTGTCGCTGCCCAAGATCGGCCAGACGTTCGGCGGGCGCGACCACACCACCGTCATGCACGCGGACAAGAAGATCCGCAACGAGATCGCCCAGCGGCGCAAGACGTTCGAGCAGGTCCAGGAGCTGACGGCGCGCATCAAGCAGCGCGCCCGACGCTGACGGCCTCGAGCCGGCTAACGCCCGACAGCCGGGCAGCGACTTCCCACGGACGGGTTCCGACGCGCGGCGTCCCCGTCCGACCCACACCTCCACCCACATCTGGGGACAACTCTGTGGATGCCCGGGCGCCGGGCGGTGGACGGACCGGGCTCCTGCGGTGGACAACCGGTGCCCGGCCGGGGGACGGATCGGGACGGACGCGATCCGTCCACCGCCCCGCCGATCCGCCCACCGACGGTCCCCTGGGCCGTCCCCAGCCCGCCACACCGCTGGTCCTGGGACGAACGGCGCCCGTCCCCAGCGTGCACAGGTGCTGCTACTACTGCTGTTCTCTCTTCTGAGGGAACTACAGAAGGACAACGGCGTGGACGGAGGCCGGCAGATCCCTCCGTCGGGGACCGACCGGGCCCGGATGACACCCTCGGCCCGGAGGCTCTACGGTGGGCTCCCGGTCCGGGCCGGACCGGGCGAACCCCGTGCGGTGCCCGGCACCGTCCCCGATCCCGGTGGCCGCCACCCGACCACCGGGGTGCCCCGTCACCGTCAGCGCGAGAGGTCCCCGCCATGAAGTTCCGGGTCGAACGCGACGTCCTCGCCGATGCGGCCGCGTGGGTGGCCCGCAGCCTCCCGGCCCGCCCTCCGGTCCCGGTGCTGGGCGGGGTCCTCATCGAGGCGGCGAGCGGGCCCGAGGGCGACCGGCTGACGGTCTCCGGCTTCGACTACGAGACCTCCGCCCGGGTCGAGCTCGACGCCACGATCGGCGATCCGGGCCGCGTCCTGGTGTCCGGTCGGCTGCTCGCCGACATCACCCGCGCGCTGCCGTCCAAGCCGGTCGACCTGGTCATCGACGGCTCGCGGGCCACGATCACCTGCGGAAACAGCCGGTTCAGCCTCCCGACGATGCCGGTGGAGGACTACCCCCAGCTGCCGGCCATGCCGCAGCTCGCCGGCACCGTCGCCGCCGGCCGGCTCGGCGAGGCCGTGGCCCAGGTGGCCGTGGCCGCCGGCCGCGACGACACGCTCCCGATGCTCACCGGCATCCGGCTGGAGATCGAGGGATCGCGACTGACGCTGGCCGCGACCGACCGGTTCCGGCTGGCGGTCCGCGAGCTGGAGTGGACCCCCGAGGACCCGACGCAGTCCAGCGCCGTGCTGATCCCGGCCCGGACGCTCGCCGAGGTCGCCAAGACCCTCGCCGGCGCGGGCACCGTGGAGCTCGCCCTCTCGGCCGGCGACGGCATGCTCGGCGTGACCGGCGCCGGGCGGCGCGCCACCACCCGGCTGCTCGACGCGGAGTTCCCGCGGTTCCGCCAGCTCATCCCGGCCGAGCACACCAGCGCCGCGATCGTCGAGGTGGCCACGCTCGTCGAGGCGATCAAGAGGGTGGCCCTGGTGACCGACCGCGTGGCGCAGGTCCGGATGGAGTTCGGCGAGGACGGCCTGCGCCTCGCCGCCGGTGGCGACGACGTCGGCAGCGCCGAGGAGGAGCTCCCGTGCGAGCTCGACGGCGCCCCGCTGACGATCGCGTTCAACCCCGGGTACCTGCTCGACTCGCTCGGCGCCCTGCACACCGAACGCGCCGCGCTCACCTTCACCACGCCCAACCGCCCCGCCCTCGTCCGGCCGGTGCCGGCGCCTGCGGGGGAGGCCTCCGGCGGGGATCCGGCGGGGGACGCGCCCGACCCGGTCCCCGGCTACCTGCACCTGCTGATGCCCGTCCGCCTGCCCGGCTGAGGTCCTGCCCGGCGGGACCCCGCTCGACGGGAACCCCGCTCGGATGGGATCCGGACGCACGGGTACCTCCCCGACACCGAACCGGTACGACACCAGGAGTGAACCGTGCAACTCGGACTGATCGGTCTGGGCAAGATGGGCGGCAACATGCGCGACCGCGTCCGCGCCGCCGGGCACGAGGTCGTCGGCTACGACCCCCGACCCGAGGTGAGCGACGTCGACTCGCTGTCCTCGTTGGCCGCGGCATTGGACGCGCCCCGGGTCGTCTGGGTGATGGTGCCCTCCGGGGAGCCGACGCGCGGCACCGTGCGGGCGCTCGCCGACGTCCTCGACCCCGGCGACCTGGTGATCGACGGCGGCAACTCCCGCTACACCGACGACGGCCCGAACGCCGCACTGCTCGACGCCCGGGGCATCGGCTACCTGGACTGCGGGGTGTCCGGGGGGATCTGGGGCAAGCAGAACGGCTACGGGCTGATGGCGGGCGGCGAGGCCGAGCACGTCGAGCAGGCCATGCCGATCTTCGACGCGCTGCGCCCCGAGGGTCCGCGCGAGGAGGGCTTCGCGCACGCTGGCCCGGTCGGCGCCGGGCACTTCTCGAAGATGGTGCACAACGGCATCGAGTACGGGCTCATGCAGGCCTACGCCGAGGGCTTCGAGCTGCTGTCCGCGGCCAGCCTGGTCACCGACGTGCCCGCGGTGCTGCAGGCGTGGTCCCGCGGCACCGTGGTGCGCTCCTGGCTGCTGGACCTGCTCGTCATCGCGCTGAAGGACGACCCGGGCCTGGCCGCGCTGACCGACTACGTCGAGGACTCCGGCGAGGGCCGCTGGACCATCGAGGAGGCGATCACCCACGCGGTGCCGCTGCCCGTGATCTCTGCGGCGCTGTTCGCCCGGTTCACCTCCCGGCAGGACTCGTCGCCGGCCATGCGGGCGGTCGCGGCGCTGCGCCAGCAGTTCGGCGGGCACGCGGTCAGGTCGGCGGCCGGGCCGTCCGGCACGCCGGGCGAGCACGCCGGTCCGAGCTCGGGCACCGGCTCCACCCAGGACTGAGCCGGCCGAGGATGAACCGGGGCGTGCGACGCGGACGTCGGTACTGACGTGCACCTGCGGCGCCTGGCCGTCGCCGACTTCCGGTCGTGGACCGAGGCCGAGCTGGAGCTGGACCCGGGGGTCACGGTCCTCGTCGGACCCAACGGGGTGGGCAAGACGAACCTCGTGGAGGCCGCCGGGTACCTCGCGACGCTGGGCTCGCACCGCGTCGCCACCGACGCCCCGCTGATCCGCCGCGGCGCCGAGCGGGCCGTGGTGCGCGGGCTCGTGGTGCACCACGGCCGCGAGCTGAACGTCGAGCTGGAGATCACCGCGGGCAAGGCCAACCGGGCCCGGGTGAACCGCGCACCGGTGCCGAGGGCGCGCGATGTGCTCGGCATCCTGCGCACCGTGCTGTTCGCGCCGGAGGACCTGGCCCTCGTCCGGGGTGATCCCGGTGAGCGCCGCCGCTTCCTCGACGACCTGCTCGTGTCGCGCTTCCCGCGCTACGCCGCCGTCCGCGCCGACTACGACCGCGTGCTCCGGCAGCGCTCTGCGCTGCTCAAGACGGCCCGCGCCGGGCGGTCCGATGCGCGCGCGGCCGATGACCCGAGCACCCTCGACGTGTGGGACGGGCACCTCGCCCGGCACGGGGCCGCCCTGCTCGCCGGCCGCCTGGAGCTGGTGGCCGCGATCGCACCGCTGGCGGTCGAGGCGTTCGCCGAGGTGGCGCCGACCTCCGACGCGATCGCGCTGGAGTACCGGTCCGGTCTCGACGGCGAGCTGCCGGGCGGCGCCGCGGAGCTCGAGGTCCTGCTCGTCGACGCGCTGGCCCGGGTCCGGCGCCAGGAGATCGAGCGCGGCGTGTGCCTGGTCGGCCCGCACCGGGACGATCTCGAGCTGCGGCTGGGTGCGGGACCGGCGAAGGGCTACGCCAGCCACGGGGAGTCCTGGGCGCTGGCGCTGGCGCTGCGGCTGGCCTCCTACCGCCTGCTGCGTGCGGACGACGTGGAGCCGGTGCTGCTGCTCGACGACGTGTTCGCGGAGCTCGACGCGCGACGCCGCCGGGCGCTGGCCGACGTCGCGCGGCGGGCCGAGCAGGTGCTGATCACCGCGGCGGTGGCCGAGGACGTCCCGGAGGGCCTCGACGACGTCCGCTTCGCGGTGGACGACGCGGGCGTCCGGCGGGTTCCCCGGGCGTCCGGCGCGCACCTCCGATGATCCGGACGAACTGGGGACAAGGGTGTGGATACTGTGGACAACTCCGCCTCTCCTGGTGATGGGCGCTCGAATCGACCGTCGGTCGCGTCGAACGGACCGCCGGTCGCGCCCGACCCGCGGCGAGTCGTCCCCAGCCCTGGGGATGACCGCGCTGGAGATGACGGCTCTGGGGATGACGGCGACGGCACCGCCGGCCGCGGAGCGGACATCGCTCGCGAGGCGCTGCGGGCCGCGCGTGAGGCGTCGGCGCAGCGGAGCGCGCAGCGCGCGGTCCAGCGCCAGGGGCGCCGCCCGGCGGCCGCCCGCGGCCGGCGCCGCCGCTGGTCCGGCCCCGGGCCCGACGACCGCGACCCGCAGCCGCTCGGCCGGCTGGTGTCCCGGGTGTCCCTGGACCGTGGCTGGTCCCCGCGCCTGACCGATGCCACGGTGCTGGGCCGCTGGCCGCACCTGGTGGGGCCGGACGTCGCCGACCACTGCACGCCGGTGTCGCTGCGCGACGGGGAGCTCGTGCTGCAGGCGGAGTCCACGGCGTGGGCCACCCAGCTGCGCACGCTCCAGCGCCAACTGCTGGCGCGGCTCGCCGCCGCGGTCGGCCCGGACATCGTGCGCCGGATCCGTGTGGTCGGCCCGTCCGGACCGAGCTGGCGGCACGGTCCCCGGACCGTGCGCGGCCGCGGCCCGCGCGACACCTACGGTTGAGTGAGACACGCACCGCTGGCCGACCTGGCCGCACACGCCCGCTCAGGGCGCCGTGACGTCCCCGGTGCCCGCGAGAGACCCTGTCTCGGCCGGTCGACCTCTCCTTCGTCGCAGATCGGCTTCCTGCGGCGGTTCTAGGGGTGTCCTAGCCGCATTTCTGTCCGACCGCACCGGTATGATGGAGAGGTGTTCCCGGGCGCTCCCCGATCGCCCGGTCGAAAGGCTCCTGATACCGGCCGGCGCCCCCGCGCGGGCCCCGGTCGACGGAGCCGTCGTGGCGAGGAGACAGGCAGCCCGTGCCGGAGAAGAAGAACGCCTACAGCGCGTCGTCCATCACCGTCCTGGAAGGGTTGGATGCGGTCCGCAAGCGCCCCGCGATGTACATCGGATCCACCGGTGAGCGCGGGCTGCACCACCTGATCTGGGAGGTCGTCGACAACGCGGTCGACGAGGCCATGGCCGGCCACGCCACCCGCGTCGAGGTGGTGCTGCAGGAGGACGGCGGCGTGCGGGTGGTCGACAACGGCCGCGGCATCCCCGTGGACATGCACCCGGTGGAGAAGCGTCCCGCCGTCGAGATGGTGCTCACGATGCTGCACGCGGGCGGCAAGTTCGACAGCGACTCCTACGCGGTCTCGGGCGGCCTGCACGGGGTGGGCGTGTCCGTGGTCAACGCGCTGTCCAGCGCACTCGACGTCGAGATCCACCGCGACGGGTGGGTGTGGCGCCAGCACTACACCCGGTCGGTTCCCGGCCGCCTGCACAAGGGCGAGCCCACGAGGAAGACCGGCAGCACGGTCACCTACTGGGTCGACCACGACATCTTCGAGGAGACCACCTACAACCTCGAGACCATCCGCCGCCGGCTGCAGGAGATGGCCTTCCTCAACAGGGGCCTCACCATCGTCCTGCGCGACGAGCGCAACGGCGACAGCGCAGGCGCGGAGGAGCCCGACGCGGAGGGCTACGTGGCGAAGGTCAAGGAGTACACCTTCTGCTACCCGGGCGGCCTCGAGGACTTCGTCGCGCACCTCAACAAGTCCAAGGACCCGATCCACCGCAAGCTCGTGTCGTTCTCCGGCGAGGGCACCGGCCACGCGGTCGAGGTCGCGATGCAGTGGAACTCCGGCTACACCGAGTCCGTCTACACCTTCGCGAACACGATCAACACCCACGAGGGCGGCACCCACGAGGAGGGCTTCCGCTCCGCGCTCACCACCACCGTCAACCGCTACGCGCGCGACAAGAAGCTGCTCAGGGACAAGGACCCGGCGCTGACCGGTGACGACATCCGCGAGGGTCTCGCCGCGATCGTGTCGGTCAAGGTCAAGGAGCCCCAGTTCGAGGGCCAGACCAAGACCAGGCTGGGCAACACCGAGGTCAAGTCGTTCGTGCAGCGCGTGAGCAACGAGTGGCTGGCCGACTGGCTGGAGCGCAACCCGGCCGAGGCGAAGACGATCGTGAACAAGTCGGTGCAGTCGGCGCAGGCCCGCGCGGCCGCGCGGAAGGCCCGCGAGCTCGTGCGCCGCAAGAGCGCGGGCGACATCGGGGGCCTGCCGGGCAAGCTGGCCGACTGCCGCTCCACCGACCCCGTCAAGTCCGAGGTCTACATCGTCGAGGGCGACTCCGCGGGTGGCTCGGCGAAGTCCGGGCGCGACTCGATGTTCCAGGCGATCCTGCCGATCCGGGGCAAGATCATCAACGTGGAGAAGGCCCGCATCGACCGGGTCCTCAAGAACACCGAGGTCCAGGCGATCATCACGGCGTTGGGCACGGGCATCCACGACGAGTTCGACCTGTCGAAGCTGCGCTACCACAAGATCGTCCTGATGGCCGACGCCGACGTCGACGGCCAGCACATCCGCACGCTGCTGCTCACCCTGCTGTTCCGCTTCATGCGACCGCTGGTCGAGCACGGGCACGTGTTCCTCGCGCAGCCCCCGCTCTACAAGATCAAGTGGGGCGGACGGGGAGCGGAGCCGGAGTTCGCCTACACCGACCGCGAGCGCGACGGGCTGATCGAGGCCGGCCGGGCGGCGGGGCGGAAGCTGCCGAAGGAGGAGGGTGTCCAGCGGTACAAGGGCCTCGGTGAGATGAACGCGAAGGAGCTGTGGGAGACGACGATGGACCCCGCCAACCGGGTGCTGCTACAGGTCACCCTGGACGACGCGGCCACCGCCGACGAGCTGTTCTCGATCCTGATGGGTGAGGACGTCGAGTCGCGCCGGTCGTTCATCACGCGCAACGCGAAGGACGTGCGCTTCCTGGACGTGTAGAGCCGCGACACCTCGCCCGCTGCGCGTTGCGCGCGCGCTGCCCGAGCAGAGCACGAGCAGAGAAGGACGATGACCGACATCCTGGACCCCACGCTGCCCCCGCCGCCGGACGGCGACCGCACCGAACCGGTCGACATCCAGCAGGAGATGCAGCGTTCCTACATCGACTACGCGATGAGCGTGATCGTCGGCCGCGCGCTGCCGCTGGTCGAGGACGGGCTCAAGCCGGTCCACCGGCGCGTCCTGTACTCGATGGGGGAGAACAACTTCCGGCCCGACCGCAGCTACGTCAAGTGCGCGCGCGTCGTCGGCGAGGTGATGGGCAACTACCACCCGCACGGCGACTCACCCATCTACGACGCGCTGGTCCGGCTGGCCCAGCCGTGGGCGCTGCGGTACCCCCTGATCGACGGGCAGGGCAACTTCGGCTCGCGGGGCAACGACCCGGCTGCGGCGATGAGGTACTGCGTCACCGGCGACACGCAGGTGGCCCTGCCCGACGGCAGCGTGGCCATCGCCGATCTCGCGCCGGGGATCCGGAGCGACTCCACGATGCCGATGGACATCAAGGTGATCGGTCTGCACGGCACGCCGGTCCGCGTCACCGCGGTCCACCACTCGGGAACGCACCCGGTGCTCAGGGTGCACGCGGGGGATCGATCGATCCGGTGCACCGGGAACCACCCCCTTCTCTCGCGCGCGCTCGTGGACGGCTCGACCAGGCTGCTCTGGAAGTTGGCCGAGGAGCTCGTGCCGGGCGACATGATCGCCGTCTTGGGACAGTCCGCCGTCGGTGACGCGGTTGCCGGACCCGAAACGGTGATCACTGGCCCGGTCGACCCCGCCAGGGACGTACCCGACGCGCCACCGGTCGAGTCCTTCGGCTGGCTGCCGGTCCGGTCGGTCACCCCGACCGATCCCGAACCCGTCTACAGCCTCCGGGTCGACACGAACGACCACGCCTTCATCACCGACGGCTTCGTCAGCCACAACACGGAGTGCCGCCTCTCACCGCTCGCGATGGCGATGCTGCAGGACATCGACGAGGACACCGTCGACTTCTCCGACAACTACGACGGCCGCACCCGCGAGCCCGACGTCCTGCCGTCGCGGGTACCGAACCTGCTGATCAACGGCAGCGTCGGCATCGCCGTCGGGATGGCCACCAACATCCCGCCGCACAACCTGCGCGAGGTCGGCGCCGGCGTCGTGTGGGCGCTGGACCACTGGGAGGCCACCGACGAGGAGCTGCTCACCGCGCTCATGGAGCGCATCAAGGGCCCCGACTTCCCCACCTTCGGTCTCATCGCCGGCCGGGACGGCATCGAGCAGGCCTACCGCACCGGCCGCGGCTCGGTGCGGATGCGCGCCGTGGTGGAGGTCGAGGAGGACGCCAAGGGCCGCGCCATCCTCGTCATCACCGAGCTGCCCTACCAGGTCAACCCGGACAACCTGATCGAGTCGATCGCCGGCCAGCACCGCGACGGCAAGCTCGCCGGCATCGCGGAGATCAACGACGAGTCGTCCGACCGCATCGGCATGCGCATCGTGATCACCCTCAAGCGCGATGCCGTCGCCAAGGTGGTGCTCAACAACCTCTACAAGCACACCCAGCTGCAGTACGGCTTCGGCGTCAACATGCTGGCGATCGTCGACGGCGTTCCGCGCACACTGCGGCTCGACCAGGTGGTGCGCAACTACATCCGCCACCAGATCGAGGTCATCGTCCGGCGCACCCGCTACCGGCTGCGCAAGGCCGAGGAGCGGGCCCACATCCTGCGCGGCTACGTCAAGGCGCTCGACGCGCTGGACGAGGTGATCGCGCTGATCCGCGCCTCGGAGACGGTCGAGGTCGCGCGCGAGGGCCTGATCGTGCTGCTCGACGTCGACGAGGTGCAGGCCCAGGCCATCCTGGACATGCAGCTGCGGCGGCTCGCCGCCCTCGAGCGCCAGAAGATCATCGACGAGCTGGCCGAGATCGAGCGCACCATCGCCGATCTCGAGGACATCCTGGCCCGGCCCGACCGGCAGCGGCAGATCGTCCGCGACGAACTCAGCGAGATCGTCGAGAAGCACGGCGACGACCGGCGGACCCAGATCGTGGCCGACGACGGCGACGTCACCAACGAGGACCTCATCGCGGTCGAGGACGTGGTCGTCACGATCACCCAGACCGGCTACGCCAAGCGCACCCGGACCGACCTCTACCGGGCGCAGAAGCGCGGCGGCAAGGGCGTGCAGGGCGCCACGTTGAAGCAGGACGATATCGTCGCCCACTTCTTCGTCTGCTCCACCCACGACTGGATGCTGTTCTTCACCAACAAGGGACGCGTGTACCGCCTCAAGGCCTACGAGCTGCCGGAGGCCAACCGCAACGCTCGGGGTCAGCACGTCGCCAACCTGCTGGCGTTCCAGCCCGACGAGCACATCGCCCAGGTCATGCAGATCAAGGACTACCAGGCGGCCCCGTACCTCGTGCTCGCCACGCGCACCGGCCTGGTCAAGAAGTCGCGGCTCACCGACTTCGACTCCCCACGGGCGGGCGGACTGATCGGCATCAACCTGCGCGAGGACGACGAGCTGGTCGGCGCGGTGCTGTGTGCGTCCGACGACGATCTGCTGCTCGTGTCGGCCGAGGGCCAGTCGATCCGGTTCACCGCCAGCGACGAGGTGCTCCGCCCGATGGGCCGCGCCACGTCGGGGGTGCTGGGGATGCGGTTCAACTCCGGCGACCGGCTGCTCTCACTCGCCGTGGTGCAGCCCGACAAGTTCGTCCTGGTCGCCACGACCGGCGGGTACGCGAAACGCACCCCGATCGTCGACTACCCGGTGCAGGGTCGCGGCGGCAAGGGGGTTCTCACCCTCCAGTACGACCGGCGCCGTGGCACCCTGGTCGGCGCGCTCATCGTCGGGCTCGACGACGAGCTGTACGCGATCACCTCGACCGGAGGGGTGATCCGCACATCGGCCCGCGAGGTCCGCAAGGCGGGCCGGCAGACGAAGGGGGTTCGGCTGATGAACCTCGGCGAGAGCTCCACGCTGTTGGCCGTGGCGCGCAACGCCGAGGACGATGCGGACGACCCCGACCTCATCGGCACCTAGGCTGGCCACCCGACGACCCTGATCACCCGACGATCCAGCCCCCACCTGGCCCCGAGGAGACGTTCACCTCGTGAACGACACGACGAGCACACCGGACGAGTCCGACGGCCGTGGATCGGTGGCCACCGGAGAGCATGCTGCTGCCCGGGATCATCGAGCGGAACACGGTCGGGCCGGGTCGGCGGCGGGCCCGGACGGGCCGGCGGCTCGACCGGACGGCGGAGCCACCACCAACGGGGCCGCGACCCCTCCCGGTCCCTCTGCCGATGACCAACGGCAGGCATCCGACCCGGCCGGATCGAGCTCGACGCCGGATGCGTCGGTCCCGAGCGGGCCGACCACTGGCGGACCGGGTCCGGCGGGATCGACCGCCGCGGGCCCGGCTGCCGATGAGCCGGCCACCCTCGAGACCGAAGCTCCGGCCGGCGGATACGGCCCCTGGCGCGGTCCGACGGCGGCCGGTCCGGCGGCGGCTGGTTCGACGGCCGGCGGTTCGGCCTCCTCCGAGCCGGCGGCCGCGCCGAGTCCCGCACCTCGCGAAGCGCCCACCGCACAGGTGCCGTTACCGTCGCCGAACGGGGCTGCGCCCCACCCGGCCGACGTCCCCGTCACTGCGGTGCCGGGCACCGGCGACTCCCCGCGACCGGTCGCGGGGAGTCCCTCCGACCGACCGCTGTCGGCCGGCCCGGTTCCGGGCCCCGACCCCGCGATGGCCACGCCGCCGCCGTGGAACCGCGTCCCCGGTGGCGAGATCTCGAGTCGCGCCGACCGCCCGCCACCCGAGCGGTCCGCGCGTCCGGCCGGCGGGCTCCTGGACAACGACCCCGCGACGGCCACCGAGGCCCCCGCCCGGCCGGCAGCTCCGGCGCAGGCCGAGGCACCCTCCGGCCGGGCCAGCGGCTGGTCCGGGGTGCGTGCGGCCCGCAACCGCCCGCCGCGCCAGGCCGCGCTGCAGCTCAAGCGGCTCGATCCGTGGTCGGTGCTCAAGCTCGCCCTGGTGCTGGCCGTGGTGCTGTTCTTCATTTGGCTGGTCGCGATCGGCGTGCTCTACGGCGTGCTCGACGGCATGGGGGTGTGGGACCGCCTCAACGGCACCTACGCCGACCTGGTGTCCGGCCAGGCCCCCACCGGCAGCCCGCTGATCAGCGCGGGCCGCGTGTTCGGCCTGGCCGCAGTGATCGGCGCGATCAACAGCCTGCTGTTCGCCGTCGCCGTCACGATCGGCGCGTTCGTCTACAACGTGTCGGCCGATCTCGTCGGCGGCATCGAGGTCACGCTCTCCGAGCGCGACTGATCGTCCACGTCCCGAACGGCTGATCAACGGCAACGCCGCCGGCCGACCGGGAGCGCCCCGGGCCCGGGAGCCGGTAGCCGTCCGCGTCGGTCGCTCCGGTAACCTCGTCTGCGCCGCAGGGCCCATAGCTCAGTTGGTTAGAGCGCGTCGCTGATAACGACGAGGTCGCTGGTTCAAATCCAGCTGGGCCCACTCCCCACCCCCGGCACAGACAGGATGTGAACCCATGAAGAAGCTTCTCGCCGTCGTCGTCGCCCTCGCTGCGGGCGCCCTCGTCTTCTCGAAGGTCCGCTCGTCGCGCTCGGAGAACGACCTCTGGCACGAGGCAACCACCGCCTGAGCCCTGGCCCACCGCCGCTCCCCGCGGGCGGGTAGCGTTCCCCGGTGAGCAGGGGGACGTAGCTCAATTGGCAGAGCACCGCCTTTGCAAGGCGGGGGTTGAGGGTTCGATTCCCTTCGTCTCCACCGGCCTGACCAGGGGAAACAGTCTCCGGTTCCGATCTTGACTGATCGGATGACACCAGAGTCCGGTGGTGGCGGGTGCCCATCTGCTCACGAGCGTGCCTGCCATATCGAGACGTGTGACGTGGAGTCGGCGGTGAAAGGCCGGCGGTCCCAGCTGCCCCATCGGGCAGTGGGTTCGAGCCCGGCCAGGGTCGCCATCAGGTCCAACTCGGCGGGCCAGGCGTAGCGCAGCTCGACCGGATAGAGGGTGATACCGCCCGGGCCCAGCGTCACGTACTGGGTCGTCACCCGCTGACCCACCGGGTCGTGTACCGAGCAGTCCAGACCGACCTCGTCGAGCTCGACATGACGCAGGCTCGCCACTTGGTGGCCCCGGCCGAAGCGGCTGGGATCGGGCACGAATGCCTCGACCAGGAACCGCCCGCCGGGGGCCAGGTGCCGGGCCACCGCACGAAAGCAGCTGAGTTGGGCGTGCTGGCTGGGCAGGGCGAACAAGGTGTTGAAGGCGACGAACACCAACGAGAACCGCTCACCGAGCTCGAAGTCGGTGAAGTCGCCGATGCTCACCGGCACCTGCGCTCCGCCCGGTTTCGCCCGCAGGCGATCCACCATGGCGGGGGACACGTCGATGCCACGGACCGGCACCCGAGCGGCCAACGGCAGCGCCAGCCGGCCGGTCCCGACGCCCAGCTCCAGCACCGGTCCGGTACCGGCCAACTCGGCCAACAGCTCCACCTGCCCCGCCTCGGCATCGAGGTAGCGCTGGTCGTACACCTCAGCGATGCGTTCGCCGTAGGTATCGGGCCCGTAGTTCTTCATACTGATCATCCTGGCCGGGTCCGCACCGCCCGGCGAGGGGGTTGCCAGGACGCGAAAGCCAGCCACAGCGCCGGAGATCGTCACGGCTGATCGTTCTGACCCTGTGCGGCCGCCCCGAACGATCGTTGGGCAGCTTGTACTCGGTCCGCAGGCACGCGACGATCCTCACGGTGACCACAGGGCGGCCGACGGTGGAAGCGCCCGAGTCCCAGGACGGGCCCCGGTTCGGGGTCGTCTACGACGTCGACGGCATCCTCCGGATCGCTCCACTGCGCCGGCAATGGGGTCGGATACGCGCCTTGATGACCCGAGGCCCGCGGGACCGACGGTCGCTGTTGGGCATGCAGCGAGTGCTGAGGATGCTGGCTGACGACGAGCCCGACGCCACCGTGTTCTTCCTGACCGCCCTGCCGAGCGCGCTCGGCCGCCCCCTTCTGGGCGTACTCCACCGGGACCACTATCCCCCGGGCACGGCGCTGATGGCCGGGCGAGCACTCTTCTCGGGGTGGTTGTTCGGTGCGGGTATGTCGCGCAAGCGCGTCACGCTCGATCGTCTGGCCGAGATGCACCCGCACACGTCGTGGGTGCTCGTCGGCGACGACGCGGGCCACGACCCGCGACTGTTCGCCGATTTCGCCCGGGACCACCCGGGGCGGGTGGCGGCGATCGCCCTCCGCCGGGTCATCGACGTGAACGGCTTCGACCAGGAGCCGACACGCCGCGACCGACTCCCCGCGGCGCCGGCAGTCGTCGAGGCCCCGAACGGCGAGGAGATGCTGCCGCGGCTGCGCGCGGCGCTGGGCCTGGGTCCAACGCTCGGTGAACCCACCATCGAGGACTGGTTCCTCACGGCCGCAGAGCGCGGCAACCCGGCGACCCAGCTCCGGGCGTGGACCGAGGGCAACGCGGTGCGCCTGCGCGTGCACGGGAACGCCTATTTCGGCGCCCTCGCCGAGCGTCTGACGACGACCGGCCACGGCGACCTCGTGCTGTTCGCCGGGTGGCGCGGCGACGGCGACCAGGAGCTGTCCGATCACGGACCGACGGTCGCCGAGGTGCTCGCGGCGGCGGCGCAGCGCGGGGCACGGGTGTGCGGGCTGCTGTGGCGCTCGCATCTGCAGATGTTCGGCTACCACGTCACCCAGAACCGGCGACTCGCCGCGGACCTCCTCGCGGCCGGCGGCCAGGTGCTGCTCGACCAGCGGATCCGGGCGCTCGGCAGCCACCACCAGAAGCTCGTCGTGATCCGCCACGACACCCACGCGAGCGACGACGTCGCCTACGTCGGCGGGATCGACCTCGTCCTCGGCGCCCGCGACGACATCGTCCACCGAGGAGACCCGCAATCGGCCGCCTCCGATGACGAGTACACCGGCAGCCCTCGCCACGACGCCCAGGTCGAACTGTGCGGACCGGTGGTCCGGGACCTGCAGGAGGTCTTCCTCGAGCGGTGGGACGACCCCGCGCTGTTGGTCCGGCTGCCCTGGCACGTCATCCCCGACCGCATCCACCGCCTGCCGAGGAGAGGATCACCGCTCCCGACGCCGGCGCCGGACCCACCCCCGGCCGGACGGTGCGCGGTACAAGTCCTGCGCACCTACCCTCGCCGGCGGCCACCACTCCCCTTCGCCCCACTGGGCGAACGCAGCATCGCCCGCGCCTACATCAAGGCGCTGGGCCGGGCGCAGCGGCTGGTCTACATCGAGGATCAGTACCTGTGGTCCGCGGACGTAGCGCGCGTCTTCGCTGCCGCCCTCAGCCGCTCTCCACGGCTGCAGTTGATCGCGGTCGTCCCGCGCCCCGACAAGGACGACGGTCCGAGCCCCGCCTCGCTCGGGCAGAGCGAGGCGATCGCCATGGTGCACGAGGCCGGCGGTGAGCGCGTGCAGATCCTCGATGTCGAGAACGACGAGGACCGGTCGGTCTACGTCCACGCCAAGGTCTGCGTCGTCGACGACGTCTGGGCCTCCGTCGGCAGCAACAACTTCAACTCGCGGTCCTGGACCCACGACTCCGAGCTAGTCGTCGCGATCCTCGACGAGGATCGCGACGCGCGTGCACCCGAGGACCCCGCAGGCCTGGGCGACGGTGCCCGCAGCGTGGCCCGCCGCCTCCGACTCGAGCTGATGCGTGAGCACCTCGGCCTCGCCGACGACGGCGAGCTGCTCGACCCCGACCGCGCCGCGCAGACCGTGCGTGCGCGGGCCGCCGCGCTGGACGCGTGGCACGCCGAGGGCGCGCGCGGCCCACGACCGCCTGGCCGCCTCCGCCGACACGTGCCCGGGCACGAGCACATCCAGCTGACGCTGAGTCAGCGCTGGCTCATCGGCCCCGCGTACCGGATGGTGCTCGACCCCGATGGCCGCCCCCTGGGAGCACGGCTGCGCCGCACCTACTAGAGCGCTTGACCGCGCTGGACTCCCCGCAGCAGGCTGACGTGTGACCACGGGCGGACCCGTCACCTTCCGCCTCCTCGGACCGGTCGCGGCCCTGGACCAGGCCGGGGAGCCGTTACCGGTCGGCGGGCCGCGTCGCCGTGCGGTGCTCGCCGCGCTGCTGCTGTCTCGGGGCACGATCCTGCCGGTCGAGAAGCTGGTCACCATGCTGTGGCCGGACCCGGCGCCGCCGACGGCCCCGACGATGGTGCATGCCGCGGTGGCGGCGATACGCCGGGTGCTGGAGCCGGCCGGGCAGTCGCGGATGCTCGTCACGCGGGACGGCGGGTACTCGCTCGCCGTCGCGGCGGAACAGGTGGACGTCGTCCGGTTCGAGCGGGCGCTGGAGGCGGGGCGGCGGGTGCTCGGCATCTCGCCGCAGCGGGCGGCCGCCTTCCTCGCCGAGGCCCTCGCCGAGTGGCGGGCCCCAGCGCTGGACGGGATCGAGGAGCCGTTCGCGCGGGCCGCCGCCGCGCGCCTGGACGAGCTGCGGCTGCAGTGCCACGAACTGCACGCGGACGCCGAGCTGAGCCGGGGCCGCCATCACGCCGTGGTCGCCGGGCTCGAGGAACTGGTGGCGGCGCATCCGCTCCGCGAGGCGTTGTGCGCTCACCTGATCGTGGCGCTGTACCGGTGCGGTCGGCAGGCGGACGCGCTGGCGGCGTACCGGAGGCTGCGCGCGACGCTGGTCACCGAGTTGGGTGTGGAACCGGCGCAGCAGCTGCGCGAGCTGGAGCTGGCGGTACTGCGTCAGGAGCGCTGGTTGTCGTCCTGGACGGGTGCATCCGCGCCACCGGCGCCGATCGGGTCCTTCGTGGGGCGGGAGGGGGAGCTCGACGACGTCGCGGCGCTGCTGCGGGTGCACCGGCTCGTGACGCTGACCGGCCCTGGCGGCGCCGGGAAGACCCGCCTCGCGCTGGAGGTCGCGCTCCGGTTGACCGATGTCGCGGCGTTCGTCGTGGACCTCGCGCCGCTGGCGACACCAGAGCTGGTGGCGGAGACGCTGGCCGAGGCCGTCGGCATCCGCGCCGAGCCCGGGCACGCGCTCCCCCGCACCATCGCGGCGGCGCTCTCCGCGCAGCCGGCCGTCGTGGTGCTCGACAACTGCGAACACCTCGTCGCGGCGTGCGCCGAGCTGGTCCAGGTCCTGCTGGCGGGAGCGGCCGGGCTGCGCGTCCTCGCGACCAGCCGGGAGCGGCTCGGGGTGCCGGGTGAGCACGTGCACGCCGTGCGTCCGTTGTGCGTCCCTGCGGCGGGCGAGGACTGGGAGTGCATCGCGGCACGCGAGGCGGTGCGGCTGTTCGCCGTGCGGGCGGCGGCCGCCCGCACGGGCTTCGCGGTCACCGCGCGCAACGCGGCGCTGGTCGCGGAGGTCTGCCGACGCCTGGACGGCCTGCCGCTGACGATCGAGCTGGCCGCCGCCCGGGCTGCGACGATGCCGTTGCCCGAGCTCGCGCGCCGGCTCGACGACCGGTTCGCGCTGCTGGAGTCGGCCACGCGGGCCGCGGACCCGCGCCACCGCAGCCTCGCCGCGACGCTGGCGTGGAGCCACGACCTGCTGTCTCCTGCCGAGCGAGCTCTCTTCGCGCGGCTCGCCGTCTTCCCCGCGGGTTTCGACCTCGCCGCGGCCCGGGCGATCTGCGGCGGGCCGTCCGACGTCGCACTGCCGCTCGCGCGGCTGGTCGCGTCCTCGATGGTGCAGCTCGACGACCAGGCCGACGGTGGGGGGCGCTACCGGCTGTTGGAGAGCGTGCGCGCGTACGCCGGGGAGCTGGTGGACGGGGCGACGCGCGCCGCCCTCGCCGACTCGCACGCCAGCCACTACCTCGCGCTGGCGCAGGAGGCGCAGCCCCGCCTGTTCGCGGCGGGCTCGGGGCCGTGGCTGGAGCGGCTGCACGCCGAGCGCGACAATCTGAGGGCCGCGCTCGCCTGGTGCTTCGACGCCGACCTGGAGCGCGGGGTGCGGCTGGTCGGGTGCCTGTGGCACTACTGGGATCTGCGCGGGGCACGGGACGAGGGCCTGCACTGGGTGCACACGGCGCTCGCCGCGGTCGGACCCGACCGACCGGACCAGCGGATGCCCCTGCTCGCCGCCGGCGCGCTGCTGCACGTCGGCCGGGCGGATCTCGCGGAGACCGTCCGCCTGGCGACCGAGCAGCTCGCGCTGTCCGAGCCGCGCTGCGCTCGGGGATGGGAGGGTGTCGCGCTGGCGATGCTGGCGACCGTCGACTGGGCCCGTGGCTCGTTCGACCGCGCCCAGCAACGCTACGAGGACGCGATCGAGGCCTGTCTCGCCGGCGGCGACGTCTGGAACGGGGCACTGGCGGAGGCCCAGCTCGCCCGACTGCACCGCGACCGGCAGGAGCCGGACGCCGCTCGTCTGGTCGCGCTGCGGTCGCTGGCGCACGCCGAGGACGTCGGCGAGGACGTCGCGCGGGGGCTCGCCCTCGACGTCCTCGCGTCACTCGAGTTCCGGCGGGGCGACGACGCCGAGGCCGGCCGGCTCGTCGCGAACGCGCTCGCGCTCTACCGGGGTGTCGGCTACCGCGAGGGCGAGGCGTCGGCGCTGTGTCTCGCCGGGGAGATCGCCGTGCGCGCGGGCCGTTCCGCCGCTGCCCACGAGGCCTTCCGCACCGCGCTCGCGCTGTGCCGGCGCATCGGCCACCGGGCGGGGACGGCGGGCGCCCTCGAGGGACTCGCGGAGGTGGCGACGATGTCGGGCGCGACGGGCGAGGCCGCGGCACTCAGCGAGGAGGCGGCATCGCTGCGAGCGGAGATCGGTGTTCCGCGATTAGCCGCCGGTTAGCCGCCGAGCCGAGACTGGACGATCGACGGAGCGAGGAGGTTCCCATGGCGGCACCGACCGACATCGCCACCGACATCGCCATCGACGTGATCGGCCCCGACGATCCCGAGTACGACGATGCGCGCGCCGTGTTCAACGCGGTGATCGACCGGCGACCGCTGGCGATCATCCGGTGCCGAGACGCGATCGACGTCGCGGCGGGGATCCGGTACGCCCGCGAACACGACCTGGTGCTCTCGGTGCGCGGCGGCGGCCACGGCGTCGCGGGCAACGCGGTCTGCGACGGTGGGATCATGCTCGACCTCTCCGGCATGAAGGACGTGACGGTCGATCCGGCCCAGCGGATCGCGCACGCCGGACCCGGGCTGCTGCTCGGGGAGCTCGACGGTGCGACCCAACGCCACGGACTCGCCACCCCGCTCGGGGTGATGTCCGGCACCGGGATCGCCGGCCTGACCCTCGGCGGCGGGCTCGGCTGGCTCAACGGCCGGGACGGCCTGACCTGCGACAACCTCGTCGGCGCGGAGGTCGTCACCGCGGACGGCGAGATCCTCGACGTCGGCCCGGACGAGCATCCCGACCTGCTGTGGGGACTGCGGGGCGGCGGCGGCAACCTCGCCGTGGTCACCTCGTTCACCTACCGGCTCCACGCGGTCGGCCCGGTGCTCGCGGGCGCGCTGACCCACCCCTGGACGGCCGCTCGCGACGTCCTGCGCCACCACCACACGTTCATGACGACCGCCCCGGACGAGCTGACGAGCGTCGTGTCGCTCGGAAGCGACCCGGCGGGCAACCCGACCGTCACCGTCCTCGTGTGCTGGTCCGGCGACCCGGCCGAGGGGGAGCGCGTGGTGGCGCCGCTGCGGGCGTTCGGCCCGCCCCTCGACGACTCGATCGGGCTGCTGCCCTACCTCGACTGGCAGCGGGCGCCCGACCCCGGCTACCCGCGCGGCCACCGCCACTACTGGAAGTCCGGCTACCTGCGCCACCTCACCGACGCCGCCCTCGACGCCCTGCTCGCGATCGTGCCGACCATCCCCGCCCCGGAGACCGGGATCGGGCTGCAGGGCTTGCGCGGGGCCGCGGCCCGCGTCCCGGTCGACGCCACCGCGTTCCCGCACCGCGCCGAGCAGTACGACCTGCTGATCCTCGCGCAGTGGGCCGACCCCGCCCGCACCGACGAGCACGTCGGCTGGGCCCGCGCCGCGTTCGACGCCCTGCGGCCCCACCTCGAGGACGCGGTGTACGTCAACAACCTCGGCACCGAGGGACCGGAGCGCGTCCGGTCCGCCTACGGCCCGAACCACGCCCGGCTGGCGGCGCTCAAGCGCACCTACGACCCGGCCAACGTGCTGCGCCTCAACCAGAACGTCCCGCCGGCCTGATCGCCACGGATGTCCAGGTCGGCCGACGAGCGGCCGACCTGGACATCCGGATCATGCGAGGGGATCAGGCGAGGTCGAACCGATCGAGGTTCATGACCTTGTCCCACGCGGCCACGAAGTCGCGCACGAACTTCTCCTGCGCGTCGTCGCTCGCGTAGACCTCCGCGACGGCCCGCAGCTCGGAGTTCGAGCCGAAGACGAGGTCGACGCGGCTGCCGGTCCATCTGACCTCACCCGTGGCGCGGTCGCGGCCCTCGAAGGTCTCCGCGTCCTCGGCCGTCGCCGTCCACTCCGTGCCCATGTCGAGCAGGTTCACGAAGAAGTCGTTGGTCAGCGACCCGGGCGTCGCGGTGAGGACGCCCAGCGAGGACTGCCCCGTGTTGGCCCCCAGCACGCGCAGGCCCCCCACGAGGACGGTCATCTGGGGTGCGCTCAGGTTGAGCAGGTTCGCGCGGTCGACCAGGAGGTACTCGGCCGGCAGCCGGTTGCCCTTCCCGCGGTAGTTGCGGAATCCGTCCGCGCCCGGCTCGAGCCAGACGAACGACTCCACGTCGGTCTTCTCCTGCGAGGCGTCCGCGCGTCCCGGGATGAAGGGGACGGTCACCTCGTGGCCGGCGTTGCGGGCCGCCTGCTCTACCGCAGCGCACCCGGCGAGCACGATGAGGTCGGCGAGGGACACCTGCGTGCCCCCGGCCCCGTTGAAGGCCTCCTGGATGCCCTCGTACGTGCGCAGCACCTGCGCCAGGGTGTCGGGATCGTTGGCCTCCCAGTCGCGCTGGGGGTCCAGGCGGATGCGGGCCCCGTTCGCCCCACCGCGCTTGTCGCTCCCACGGAACGTCGAGGCCGACGCCCACGCGGTGAAGACGAGCTGGGAGACCGACAGGCCCGAGTCGAGGATCCGGCCCTTGAGCGTGGCGATCTCTTCGGCCCCGATCAGCTCGCCAGTCACCGGGGGAACGCGGTCCTGCCAGAGCAGCTCCTCCTGCGGTACCAGCGGCCCGACGTAGCGCTCGATCGGACCCATGTCGCGGTGGGTCAGCTTGAACCACGCCCGGGCGAACTCGTCCGCGAACTCGTCCGGGTTCTCCAGGAAGCGTCGCGAGATCCGCTCGTAGATCGGGTCCACCCGCAGCGCGAGGTCGGTCGTCAGCATCGTCGGGGGGCGGGACAGCGAGCCGTCCTCGGGGTCCGGCACGGTGTTGGCGCCGGCGCCGTCCTTGGGCTGCCACTGGTGGGCGCCGGCGGGGCTCTGGGTCAGCTCCCACTCGTAGCCGAACAGGTTCTCGAAGTAGCTGTTGCTCCACCTCGTCGGCGTGGCCGTCCAGGTGACCTCGATACCGCTGGTGATCGTGTCCCGGCCCTTGCCGCTGCCGAAGCTGTTGCTCCAGCCGAGGCCCTGCTCCTCGAGCGGGGCACCCTCGGGTTCGGCGCCGATGTGCTGGTCCGGGTCGGCCGCCCCGTGGGTCTTGCCGAACGTGTGCCCCCCGGCGATCAGCGCGACGGTTTCCACGTCGTTCATCGCCATCCGAGCGAACGTCTCGCGGATGTCGCGGGCCGAGGCCAGCGGGTCGGGGACGGCGTTCGGGCCCTCGGGGTTGACGTAGATGAGCCCCATCTGGACGGCGGCCAGCGGGTTCTCCAGCTCCCGATCGCCGGTGTAGCGGTCGTCGCCGAGCCAGGTCTCCTCGGGGCCCCAGTACACGTCCTCGTCGGGCTCCCAGACGTCCGCCCTGCCGCCGGCGAAGCCAAAGGTCGTGAAGCCCATCGTCTCCAGGGCCCGGTTGCCGGCGAAGATCATCAAATCCGCCCACGAGACCGCACGGCCGTACTTCTTCTTCACCGGCCAGAGCAGCCGGCGGGCCTTGTCGAGGTTGGCGTTGTCGGGCCAGCTGTTGAGCGGTGCGAAGCGCTCCATGCCGGCACCGGCGCCCCCGCGGCCGTCGATGACGCGGTAGGTGCCGGCGCTGTGCCACGCCATCCGGATCATGAACCCGCCGTAGTGGCCGAAGTCGGCCGGCCACCACTCCTGCGACGTCGTCAGCACCTCGTCGACGTCCCGGGCCAGGGCGTCCAGGTCGACGGTCGCGAAGGCCGCCGCGTAGTCGAAGTCCTCGCCCATGGGGTTGGCGACGGCGGGGTGCTTCCGCAGGATCTTCAGGTTGAGCTGGTTGGGCCACCAGTCCCGGTTGCTCCCACCCTCGGTCGGGTGCGGCCGGCGACCGGTGGCGACCGGGCAACGGTCAGCCGCCTCCGGCTCGTTCATCTCTCTTACGACGGCGTCAGGATGTTCGGACACGGGAATCCTTCCGGGGTTCAGCGGTGAGCTCAGGAACGGCGTGCGGTGGTGCAGCCGGGGCACAGGCCCCAGTAGGTGACCTCGGCCTCGTCGATCGAGAAGCCGTGGTCGTCGGACGCGGTCAGGCACGGTGTGGTGCCGACGGCGCAGTCGACATCGGCGATGGCGCCGCACGACCGGCACACGACGTGGTGGTGGTTGTCCCCGACCCGTGACTCGTAGCGCGCCAGGGAGCCCGTCGGCTGGATGCGCCGCACCAGACCGGCGGCAGTCAGCGCGCGCAGTACGTCGTAGACGGCCTGGTGGGACACCTCACCGAGGTCGGCGCGCACGACACCGATGATCGAGTCCGTGTCGGCGTGCGGATGGTCGTGCACCGCGGACAGCACCGCGACCCGAGGACGCGTCACCCGCAGGGCGACCCCCCGCAGCAGGCGCTCGAAGTCCGACGTCGTGGGCACGCCCCGCAGTCTGGCTCATTTTCTGGAATCAATCAAGAATCAGGCTCGGCCGATAACGCCGCCGGCTCCGGGAGCGAGTGAAGGGGACCGGTGGGGAGGCCGGCCGGGTGCAAACCGGGAGGTGTCGCGTGGCCAAGTTCGTCGTCTTCTTCTCCTACACGCCAGAGGCGTGGTCCAACATGATCAAGAACCCGGGAGACCGCGCTGCGGCCGCTCGGGCCGTCGCCGAGTCGGTGGGCGGCAGTCTGGAGTCGATGCACTTCATGTTCGGTCACCACGACGGGATGGCCATCTTCGCGGCGCCGGACGCCGAGGCGGCGGCAGCGGTCTCGATCGCGGTCGGCAGTACCGGTGCGTTCCGGTCGGTCGAGACCCGCGAGCTGATCGAGCCGGAGCGGCTGGCCGGCGTTCTCGGCAAGGCCGGTGAGGCCCTGGGGGTCTACCGGGCTCCGGGGGGCTGACGGCCGGCCGGGATCACCCGAGCGGGTTCATCCGCAACGGGTGAGTTCCCGGTGATCTCGTCCCGTGACGATCCAGGTGTCCACCCTCGACGAAGGGCTCGATACCTGATGGACCAGAAGCCACCGACGACGTCGACCGAGTCCGCTCATCGGGAGCTGTCCACGAGGCTGCCGTTCGAGGACGTCGCGGACTTCGGCGACGTCGATCGGGGGTTCCTGGGCTCGTTGGAACCGGGGGTGGTTCGTGCTGCCGACGGCCGAGTGGTGTGGGAGAGCGACAGCTACGCGTTCCTGACCGGCGAGGCGCCGACATCGGTCAACCCGAGCCTGTGGCGGCAGTCGACGCTGGTCGCGAAGCAGGGTCTGTTCGAGGTGGTCGAGGGCATCTACCAGGTGCGGGGCCTCGACCTGTCGAACATGACGGTCGTCGAGGGTGCCACCGGTGTGATCGTGATCGACCCTCTGATCTCCACCGAGACCGCAACCGCCGGGTTGGCTCTGTATCGAGCCCACCGGGGCGACCGGCCGGTGGTGGCGGTCATCTACACCCACAGCCACGTGGACCACTTCGGCGGCGTCTTCGGGGTCGCGACCCAGGACGATGTCGATACCGGGAAGGTTCAGGTGATCGCCCCGGAGGGCTTCACCGAGCACGCGGTCGAGGAGAACGTCTACGCGGGTACGGCCATGGCCCGGCGCGCGGGATACATGTACGGCGCGGCTCTGGCGCGGGGCCCGCGGGGCCAGGTGGGCGCAGGCCTGGGGCAGACGACGTCGACGCGGCGAGATCGGTCTGATCGTGCCCACCCATGACATCACCGAGACCGGCCAGACCCTCACCCTGGACGGGGTGGAGATCGAGTTCCAGATGGCACCCGGGACCGAGGCTCCGGCCGAGATGCACTTCTACTTCCCGCGGTACCGGGCGTTGTGCATGGCGGAGAACGCGACCCACACGCTGCACAACCTGCTGACCCTGCGGGGGGCGCTGGTTCGCGACCCGCACGTCTGGTCGACGTACCTGACCGAGGCCATCGAGACGTTCGGTACCCGCAGCGACGTGGCGTTCGCGTCCCACCACTGGCCGACCTGGGGCAGCGAGCGCGTCGTCTCGTTCCTCTCGATCCAGCGTGACCTGTACGCGTACCTGCACGACCAGACCCTGCGCCTGCTCAACCGGGGCTTCACCGGGGCCGAGATCGCCGAGATCATCGAGCTCCCACCCGCCCTGACGAACTCGTGGAGCACGCACGGCTACTACGGCTCGGTCAGCCACAACGTCAAGGCGATCTACCAGCGCTACATGGGCTGGTTCGACGGCAACCCGGCGCGGCTCTGGCCACACCCGCCGGCCGAGCTCGCGACCCGCTACGTGGACGCGCTCGGGGGCATCGACCGGGTGGTCGAGCTCGCCCGGACCGCGTTCGACTCGGGCGACTACCGGTGGGCCGCCACCCTGTTGGACCACGCCGTGTTCACCGACGCCGACCACGGCGCGGCGCGCACGCTCTACGCGGACACGCTGGAGCAGCTGGGCTACGGCGCCGAGAACGGCACGTGGCGCAACTTCTTCCTGTCCGGCGCCACCGAACTCCGGGACGGCAACTTCGGTACGCCGACAGTGACGGCCGCGCCCGCGATCGTCGCCCAGCTGAGCCCGGAGCAGTTGTTCGACTCGCTGGCGATCTCGGTGGACGGCCCCCGCGCGTGGGACCTCGACCTGTCCTTCGACGTCACGCTCACCGACATCGGCACGAACCATCGGCTCACCCTCCGCAACGGCGTGCTCATCTTCCGCGAACGTCCGGCCGACGACACCGCGGATGCGACCCTGACGTTGACCAAGGGCCGGATGCTCGGACTGCTCGCGGGCGACACGTCGAGTCCCGGCATCGAGATCGGCGGCGACGGGTCGGTCCTGGAGTCCCTGCTCGGCGTACTCGAGAAGGGCGATCCGTCGTTCGACATCGTGACGCCGTAGGCGGTACGGGTCGACGACGCACGGGAAGCGTGGCCCGGACGCCTCCACGGCCCCCCGCGCGCGACAGATCGGTAGTCGCTACCGATCCGTGCGCCTGCCGGTGTGTGGCTGGATGAGTGCATGCCGACCACTGACGAGCACATCCGGGCCGCGATCCTCCGCCTCGTGGCGCCCGATCCGGGCGAGCGGTACGCCGCCCACGAGATCTACGCCGACGACGCCGTGCTGGAGTTCCCGCAGTCGGGCGAGCGGTTCGTGGGGAAGGAGACCTTCCTCGAGTGGCGCCGGATGTACCCGGCGGACGTCGAGTTCACCGTGCGCGGCATCCGGGGCAGCGGCGACCTCTGGGTCATGGAGTGCACCGCGAGCTACGACGGGGCCGAACCGCAGTACGGCGTGAGCATCCACGAGTTCCGCGACCAGAGGATCGTGCGCGAGACGATCTACGTCTCGCCGGGCTGGGAGGCACCCGAGTGGCGGGCGCGGTGGCGCGCGGCGGAGCCCGCGGCCCGCTGAACCGGCCAGGAGCACGACCTCACCGGACGCGCAGCACGACCTTGCCCGCGACCGCGCGATCCTCGATCGCCGCCAGGGCCTGCGCTCCGTCGGCGAGGTCGTAGGTGGCACCGATGAGGGGCCGCAGACCCGCAGCGACGAGATCGGCGAACCGGGCGGCGGTCGTCCCGAACAGGGTGGGGTCGACCACGAGCAGCTCACGCCACGCGGCTCCGAGCACTCCGGCGTTGCGCAGCAGCAGCCGGTTGGCCGCAGCGTGGGGGATCGTGCCGGACGCGAAGCCCACCGTGACCAGGCGCCCCTCCGGGGCCAGGCAGCGGATGCTCTGCTCGAACACCGCACCGCCGACCGGGTCGACGATCACGTCCGCGCCGCCGTCGGCGCGCACGGCGTCGACCCACTCGTCGTGGCGGTACACGGTCGTGGCACCTGCGGTGCGGGCGAGCTCCCGCCGGGGCTCGGTGCCGGCCACCCCGCTGACCGTTCCGCCGAGGGCCGCGGCCACCTGGACGGTGGCGCTTCCGAGCCCACCGCCGGCGCCGTGCACGAGCACCCGTTCGCCGGGCTGGAGCCGGGCCCGTCGCCCCAGGGCGACGAGCGCCGTGTGGTGGTTGACCACGCTCGCGGCGCCCTGCTCGTGGCTGAGCCCGGCGGGCAGCGCGGCGAGGAGTCGGGGATCGGCCCAGAGGGTCTCCGCGCAGGCCCCGGCCATCACGTGTCCCACGACCGACTGGCCGGTGGTGAAGCCGGCTCCGGCCGGCGCGTCCTCGACGACACCGGAGAACTCCAGACCGGGGGCGAACGGCGGTTCCGGTCGCACCTGGTAGCCGCCACGGGTCAACAGGGTGTCGACGAAGCCCAGACCGGCGGCGTGGACGGCGACCCGCACGGCTCCATCCGGCCGGGCCGGAACATCGACGTCGGCGATCCGGAGCCCGGCCGGGCCGGTCAGATCGTGGACGAGGAGAGCACGCATGTGACCACCCTCATCGATCGAGAAGCTTGTCCCGGCCGAGGATGCCCGTCTCGGCCGGATCCTGCTCCCGATCCGGCCGAGCCGCGCCGCGCCGCGTTCCGCGGAACGCGGGCAGTGCCCCTGGCGGCTCGACTCGGGCATCCTGTCGATCCGGTCCGCAAGACGGTCGAGGTCGGAGGTGCGCGATGTCGACGAACCGTTCCGCGGACCCGTGGACCAGTGACCAGGCCTACGAGCCCTACATCGGGCGGTGGAGCAGGCTGGTCGCGGTCCGCTTCCTCGACTGGTTACCGGCCGGGCCGCCGGCGGCGTGGTGCGACGTCGGATGCGGGACCGGCGCGCTGGCCCAGACGATCCTGGCCAGGGAACAGCCGACTCGTGTGCTCGGTGTCGACCCGTCCGAGGCGTATCTGGCGGCCGCGCGACGAGGGGCGACCGATCGGGCATTCGAGGTGGCGGTGGGCAGCGCCACGGCGATCCCGGCCCCGGACGGGGGGTTCGAGCGGGTCGTCTCGGCGCTGGTGCTCAACTTCGTCCCCCAGCCCGGCGACGCACTCGTCGAGATGCGGCGGATCAGCCGGCCGGGCGGTGTGATCGGCGGGTACGTCTGGGACTACACCGAGGGTATGCAGCTGATCCGCACCTTCTGGGACGCCGCGATCGCCGTGGACCCGGGCGCCACCGAGCTGGACGAGGGACGTCGCTTCCCGCTCTGCCGACCCGAGCCACTCGGTGCGCTGTTCGGTTCGGCGGGCCTGCTCGACGTGGTCGTCGACGCACTCGACGTCCCCACGGTGTTCGTCGACTTCGAGGACCTGTGGAACCCGTTCCTCGGCGGCCAGGGCCCGGCACCCGGCTACTGCGCTGCGCTGTCGGACGACCAACGGGACGCGCTGCGCGACCGGCTGCGCGCGACGCTGCCCGAGCGGGCCGACGGCAGCATCGCACTCCAGGCCCGCGCCTGGGCCGTCCGCGGGGTCGTCCCGGAGCACGGAGCATCCTGACCGACCCTCGCGAAGCCATCGTCGCCGCGACTACGGTCGGGTGGCCACCGAGGTGAGGAGTCCGGCATGAGCCGACGGGACATCGAGTTCAATGCCGAGGGCGTGACGCTCCGTGGATGGTTCTACCGCGCCGACGGTGTGCGCGGTCGAGCGCCCACCGTCGTCCTCGCGCACGGGTTCTCGGCGGTGAAGGAGATGTACCTCGACGAGTTCGCCGAGGTGTTCGCGGCGGCTGGGCTGCACGCCCTGGTGTTCGACAACCGCGGCTTCGGCGCGAGTGACGGAGAACCCCGCCAGGAGATCGACCCCTGGCAGCAGGTTCGCGACTACCGACACGCCATCACCTACGCGGGAACCCTCGATGACGTCGACGCCAGCCGGATCGGGGTGTGGGGCAGCAGCTACTCGGGAGGTCACGTCCTCGTCGTCGGGGCGATCGACCGGCGGGTCAGGGCGGTGGTCGCCCAGGTCCCGATGGTGAGCGGGTCGGCGAACATCGGCGAGCTCGTGCGCGCGGACTTCCGTGGCGGCTTCCGGGGGATGTTCGACGCCGACCGGGCGGCCCGGTTCGCCGGCGATCCGCCGGCGATGGTTCCGGTCGTCGACGAGGATCCGCTGGCCCCCTCGGCACTGCCGACACCTGACTCCTGGACCTGGTTCACCGAGACGGGGAAGACGCGGGCGCCGTCGTGGCGCAACGAGGTGACCCTGCGCACCGTGGAGATGCTCGGCGAGTACGAACCGGGCACCTACATCGGGCGGATCAGCCCCACGCCGCTGCTGTTGGTGGTGGCCAGGGAGGACCACCTGACCCCGGCGCACCTCGCGATCGACGCCTACGAGCGCGCCCGCGAGCCGAAGAAGCTGGTGATCCTGCCCGGTGGGCACTTCGACGCCTACGTCGACGACTTCGCCGGCGCGAGCGCGTCCGCGCGTGACTTCTTCCTCGAGCACCTCGGCGGCTGAGGGAGTGATGGGCATGGGCGACCTGCGCCGGCCCGGCCCGCTGCGGTGGGTGGGGTACGCACTCGGCGCCGGCTTGCCCGCCGAGTACCGGGACTGGGTGCTGCACGACGTCACCACCCGGACCTGGGCCCTCCGCCACCTCGCCCGCGTGACCGTGCAGCTCGCCCCCGTCGCCGTCCTGCTCTACGTGCTCATCCCGGGCGAGCCCTGGGTGCGCGCGCTCGCCGTGCTGGCCGGACTGCTGCTCGGCTACTTCTACGGGTTCGTCTACATGTACGAGACCGCCGAGCACCGGGCCGTCAAGGCCGGCTGGCCGCTGGGCACGGCCGCACACGTGCGCAGCGAGTCGACGGCCGACGTGCGCCACCAGCAGAAGCGCCGTTACGCCGAGCGCTGGCGCCGGGACCGTCCCGACGACTGACGGCTCGCGCCACCGCGCGAGGCCGGGTGGTCCGTGACACCGTGGGATTCGGCGCCGCGTCCGGTCGGTGCCGGTCGGAGGGCACGGATGCGCATCACGGAGTTGTGGCGGTTCCCGGTGAAGTCGCTGCAGGGCGAGCGGCTGGACGCGGTGGAGATGGGCCCGCAGGGCCTGCACGGGGACCGGCAGTACGCCATCTTCGACCGGTCCACCGGGTTCGGGCTCACGGCCCGCCGCGCGCCCGAGATGCTGTTCGCGAGTGCTCGCCTGCGCGAGGACGGCAGCGTCGAGATCACGCTGCCGGACGGCACCGTGGCCGCGGACGACGAGGCGCTGTCGACCTGGCTCGGGAAGCCGGTCGAGCTCCGGTCGAGCAGTGAGGTCGCCGAGCGTCGCTACGAGAACCCCGACGACACCGAGACCGAGGCCGAGGAGTCCTGGAACCCGTTCGACGGGGCGGACGGCGCGTTCCACGACACCTCCGGCGCCACCGTCACGCTGCTGTCGACGGCCAGCATGCGCGGCGAGGCGACTCGACGGTTCCGAGCGAACGTCGTGCTCGACGGCGAGGGCGAGGACGGGCTCGTCGGGTCGAGCGTGCGGGCCGGAGCGGCCCAGCTCGACGTCACCCAGCCGATCGCGCGGTGCGTCATGGTCACGCGGGAGCAGCCGGGCGGGATCGAGCGTGACCGCGAGGTGCTGCGACGGATCCACCGGGAGAACTCCGGGATGTTGTCCGTGGGCGGTGTCGTCTCGCGTCCGGGGACGGTGCGGGTGGGCGACGCCGTGGAGCCCGAAGCCGGCTGACAAGCGAGATCGATCGACCGACGCCGCCCGGACCGGGCCGGGCTCGGGGCCGCGGACGGGATGTCGGCCGCGTGGCCCATCATCGTCGGGTGGGGATCCTCGGGCGGGTTGGAGCCGGGCTCGGCGTCGGGCTGGGCGCGGGTTCGCTCGGGATCGGGTGGTACTACTCGTCGCTCGTGCTCGACACCTCCCGGCGGCCGGTCTTCCCGGAGCGGGTGCTCGCGGCCGACGGCGACCGCATCGCGCTCGCGCAGAACCGGCTCACCGCTGCAGCCCGGCGTGTGGGGCCTCCGCTGGGAACACGGCCTCGCGGTGCTCGGCCCGGTCGCCGCGACCCGCCGCGGTGAGGTGATCCGCCCGCTGCTCGACGGCCCCGTCCCGCCCCCCGGCACCGCCGTGGTCCTCGACGCCGGGCCGTTCGACCCGGACCCCGGCGCCCGTGGCTTGGCCTTCCACGACGTCGACGTGCCGGGGCCGCTCGGCCCGTACCCCGCCTGGTTCGTCCCCGCGGGGGGTGACACCTGGGTCGTGATGGTCCACGGACGCGGCGGTTCCCGCCGGGAGGGGCTGCGGGTCCTGCCCGCGCTGCACGAGCGCGGTCATCCCGTTCCTCGTCGTCAGCTACCGCAACGACGAGGGCGCGCCGGCCAGCGCGGACGGCCACGACCACCTCGGTGACACGGAGTGGGTCGACGTGGAGGCGGCGGTGCGTCACGCCCTCGGGAACGGCGCCCGCCGCATCGTGCTGTTCGGCTGGTCGATGGGCGGCGCGCTCACCGGAGCATTCCTCGACCGTTCCCCGGAAGCGTCCGCCGTCGCCGCCGTGGTGTGGGACGCGCCGCTGGTGGACTGGCGGGCCACGCTGCGCCAGCAGGCCCGCAACCGCCGGCTGCCCCCGGGGTTGACGCCGCTCGCGACCGCGGTCACGGCGCGGCGGATCGGCATCGACTTCGACCGGTTCGACCTGCGGCGCCACCCTCCTGCCGTCCGGCCGCCGACCCTGGTCGTGCACGGCACGGAGGACACGGCGGTGCCCGTCGCGACCAGCCGGGCTCTGGTGTCCGCGGCTCCGGGCCTCGGCTGGCCGATGCGCTACCTCGAGGTACCGGCGGTGGAGCACACCGCCGCGTGGAACGCCGATCCGGCCGCGTACGAGCGGGCCGTGACCTCCTTCCTCGCCGACGTGCTCGCCCCCTGAGTGAGGTGCTGCGCGGGCGCCCGAGCGGGCTGGCACGATGGAGCGGTGACCGAACCAGGCAAGCACACCGCCACGCTGCGGACGAACCAGGGCGACATCCGGATCACCTTGTTCCCCGACCACGCGCCCAAGACCGTGGAGAACTTCGTCGGGCTGGCGACGGGCGGCAAGGACTACTCGCAGCCCAACGCCAGCGGCGGCGACTCCGGCCCGTTCTACGACAGCTCGGTGTTCCACCGCGTCATCAGAGGCTTCATGCTGCAGGGCGGCGACCCGACGGGTACCGGGCGCGGTGGCCCCGGCTACCAGTTCGGCGACGAGTTCCACCCCGAGCTGCGCTTCGACCGGCCCTACCTGCTGGCGATGGCCAACGCCGGGCCCGGGACCAACGGGTCGCAGTTCTTCATCACCGTCGGCCCCACCCCGCACCTCGACCGCAAGCACACGATCTTCGGGGAGGTCGCCGACGCGGAGTCCCGCACGGTCGTCGACGCTATCGCGGCCACCTCCACCGACCGGAACGACCGACCCCTCGACGACGTCGTCATCGAACGCGTCGAGATCGCGGACTGATCCAGCAGTGAGCTACCCGGTCGGACCGCCGCCGCCGCCGTACCCGGGCGGTCCACCGCCGGGGACGCCGACCGTCTGCGTCCGGCACCCGGACCGCGCCACCGGGCTGAGCTGCACCCGGTGCGGCCGACCGGCCTGCCCCGAATGCCTGCGCGAGGCATCCGTCGGCTATCAGTGCGTCGACTGCGTGCACCAGGGCCTGCGGGGGATGCGGCGCGGCACCACGGTCGCCGGCGCCGAGCCGGGCCAGCGGCCCGTGGTCGTTCCCACGCTGATCGCGCTGAACGCGGCGGTCTTCGTCTGGACCGTCGTGCAGGCGGGCAGCATCGGCGGCAACGCGGCGGCTCCGCTGTTCCGGGACTGGGCGCTGGTCCCCGGTCTGGTGCAGTTCGGGGAGTGGTGGCGGGTCCTGACCGCCGGCTTCCTGCACATCGGACCGATCCACCTGCTGTTCAACATGCTCGCCCTGTGGGTGCTCGGACGCGACATGGAAGCCGTGCTCGGCCGCGGTCGGTTCCTCGCCGTCTACCTGGTCTCGCTGCTCGGCGGGGCCGCGGCGGTCATGCTGTTCTACGGGCCGGACGTGCCGGTGGCCGGCGCGTCCGGGGCCGTGTTCGGGATGATGGGCGGGCTGGCCGTGGTGCTGCGGCGGATGAACGCGCCCGCGGGGCAGGTCATCGGGCTGATCGTGGTGAACGTGGTGATCAGCGTCGTGATCCCGGGGATCTCGTTGATCGGCCACCTCGGCGGTCTCGTGGTGGGGGCGGCGGCCACTGCGGTGCTGGTCTACGCGCCGACCCGCCGCCGCACGTTGGTGCAGATCACGGCGCTCGGGGCCATCACGCTGCTGCTGGTCGCGGTGATCGTCGCCATGGCGCTCTGACCGGCCTCAGGGGCGGGCTCTCAGGGTTCGGGCTCTCACGGCCGGCGGGCGAGCACCTGCGGTGCGACGTCCTCCGGGTCCTCGGCCAGGTCGAGCCGACCGAACACGAGCAGCCGCTCGGTCCCCTGTGCGGTCATCGTGTCGACCTCGAGCAGCGAGCCGGTCCGACCGAGGCGGCGCACCCGGAGCACCCGCACCCCCCGGACGAACGGCCACGGGTGGTGCCGGGAGCCGAACATCCCGCCGACGGTGAGCCCGTCCGCGTCGACCCGCAGGCGGGGCCGGGCGCGGCTGCCGAACACCGCGGCCACGGTGAGCCCGGCAGCGGCGACACCCGCGAGCAGCCGCCCGGCCGGGTCGGCGCCGGCCGACCACGACGCCACGCACCACGCGACGGCGGCGACCGCACCGATCCAGGCTCCGACGACCAGCCCGAGTGCCGGGCTCCACTCGCGCGGCCCGGGCTCACCCACCGGGTGTCCACAGCGGTTGTCCACACTGGGGACTACTCACAACGGTGTGTTTCCGATGCTCAGCGCCACCTCATCGTCATGAGGAGCCCGATGACGATGAGTACGAAACCGATCAGGAAGTTCCACGGGCCGAGCGCCACCATGAACGGGATCGACGGGCCGGCCAGGTAGTTGACCACCAGCCACGCCAGCCCGAGCAGCATCAGGCCCAGCATCACGGCGACGTACACGGGGTGCGTCGGGCCGGCGACCTTGACCGGGACGGTCGAGCGCCGCTCCCCCGGAGGTGGGGTGTAGACGGTCTTCTTCCGGACCCTGGACTTCGGCATGCGCATGACCTCGCTGGTGTTCGGGGTGCTTGGTGCCACGGTAGCGCGGTCAGGCGCGGGCGCTCAGCGCCGCCATCTCCGCCGTGAGCGCGGCCACCGTCGCCTCGGGGGCCGGGTGGCCGGCACCGGCCATCCAGTTGGCCAGCAGCCGGTGTCCGCCGTGGGTCAGGACCGACTCGGGATGGAACTGCACCCCGTGGATCGGCAGCTCCCGATGCCGCACGGCCATGATCACACCCCCCGCGGTCCGCCCGGTCACCTCCAGGACGTCGGGCAGCGAGTCGGGGCGGATCGACAGCGAGTGGTACCGGGTGCCGACGAAGGGGTCGGGCAGCCCGGCGAGGACGTCGCGGCCGTCGTGGTGCACGAGGGAGGTCTTGCCGTGCAGCAGCTCCGGGGCCCGCTCGACGACCCCGCCCCAAGCGACCCCGATGGCCTGGTGACCCAGGCAGACGCCGAGCAGCGGGAGTCCGAGCTCCGCGCTGCGTCGGATCACCTCGACGCTCGCGCCCGCCCGCTCGGGGGTGCCCGGTCCGGGGCTGACCAGGACGCCGTCGACGCCGTCGAGCTCGTCGAGATCGACCTCGTCGTTTCGGCGCACGGTGCTGTCCGCGCCGAGCTGGGCGAGGTACTGCACGAGGTTGTAGACGAAGCTGTCGTAGTTGTCGACGACGAGGACGCGCATGGGGGCCAGTGTCCACGACGGCAGGGTCCACGACGGCAGGGTCCACGACGGCAGGGTCCACGACGGCAGGGTCCACGACGGCAGGGTCCACGACGGCAGGGTCCACGACGGCAGGGTCGTGCTGCGGTGGCCCGGGTTCCGCCTACCGCGCCGGATGATCATTGCGTGGGGGCGGGGAGCCGTGCCAGGTGCGGCGGGATGTCCCGATCCGGTGATCAGCCGTCGGCGAGCGCCGGGTGATCGTCGGCCTGGGACGGGGAACCGTGTCAGGTCCGGCGCCACGTCCCGATCCGGCGATCATCGGCCGGCGGCAGGCACCCGGAGGGGCGGCCGGCGAGGTCCCACGACGGGTCAGTTGTTGCTACTGCCCGAGCCGTCACCGTCGGACTGGCCGATGACGAGCGTGATCTCGTCGTCCTCGTCGGCGGCCTGCCCACCGCCGGGCGACTGCTGGATCACGATCCCGTCGAAGCGCTGGTCGCCGACCTGCTGGCGCTGCACCCGCACGCGATCGAACCCGGCGTCCTGCAGCCGGTTCCGGGCGTCGTTCTCGTCCTGGCCCCGGACCTCGGGCACCCGGCCCTGGTTGCCCCGGGAGATCTGCAGCGTGACCTGCGAGCCGGCCTGCGCCTGCGTGCCCGCTGCCGGATCGGTCCCGACGACCGATCCCTGGCCGCCGCCGCCGTCGACCTCCTGGCGCTGCACCCGGAAGCCGGCCGCGGTGAGGACCTGCTCCGCGGCGTCGGCGCCCCGGCCCGCGACGTTCGGCACCTGGACGGTGGTCTGCTCGACGCCGACGACCACCGCGACCGCGCTGCCCCCCGGCACGCTCTCGCCGGCACCGGGCGTCGACTCCAGGACCTTCCCGACCTGGTCGGACTCCGAGGTCTCCTTCGAGGTCTGCTGACCGAGCGCGAGACCACGCTCCTGGAGCAGGGCCGTGGCCTCGGCCACCGTGCGGCCGACGAGCGGTGGAACGGCCGCCGTGGCCGGACCCTTGCCGACCGCCAGCGTGATCGGGGTGCGCTCGTCGACGAGGGTGCCGACGGCCGGAGTGGTGGTCAGGACCTTGCCGAGCTGGTCGACGGCCGACTCGACCTGCTGCACCTCGCCGACCCGCAACCGGGCCGCGAGGATCTGGTTCTGCGCCTCCTGCGCCTCCTGGCCGATCACGCTCGGCACCTCGACCTGCGCCGGCGCCGGTGGTCCGCGGAACACCTGGTAGGACACGAACCCGAGCAGCCCGAGGGCCACGAGCACCGCCGCGACGATCCCGATGATCCGCCCGGTGCTCCGCCCCCGGTCCTCCTCGTCGTCGTAGTAGCCGTACTCGGTGGCGGGCGCGGCCCCGCCCGCGTGCCGGCCGTTGACCCGCCGGGTGGGACCCGTGGTCGGGGTGGTGGCGAGCATGGCCGTGCGCTCGTCCTCGCTCATCACCACCGGCGCCATCGGGCTCTGGCCGCTGCGCACGCGCACCAGGTCCGAGCGCATCTCCGCGGCGGACTGGTAGCGGTTGAGCGGGTTCTTCGACAGCGCCTTGAGGACCACCGCGTCCAGGGCGGGCGGGATGCTCGGGTTGACCTCGGACGGGGGCTTCGGGTCCTCCCGCACGTGCTGGTAGGCCACGGCCACCGGGGTGTCACCGGTGAACGGGGGCTCCCCGGTGAGCAGCTCGTAGAGCACGCAGCCCACCGCGTAGACGTCGCTGCGGGCGTCGACGGCCTCCCCGCGCGCCTGCTCCGGCGAGAGGTACTGCGCGGTGCCGATCACCGCCGCGGTCTGGGTGACGTTCTGGCCCTCCCCGAGCGCCCGCGCGATGCCGAAGTCCATGACCTTCACCGCGCCGGCTCTGTTGATCATGATGTTGGCCGGTTTGACGTCCCGGTGGATGATCTGGTGGCGGTGACTGAAGTCGAGCGCCGCGCAGACGTCGGCCATGACCTCGATGACCTTCTGCTGGGTCATCGGTCCGGTGGTCTTGACGATCTCCCGGAGGGTCTGGCCGTCGACGTACTCCATGACGATGTAGGGCAGCGGGCCGAACTCGCTCGACACCTCCCCGGTGTCGTACACGGCGACGATGGCCGGGTGGTTGAGGGCAGCGGCGTTCTGCGCCTCGCGCCGGAAGCGCATCTGGAACTGGGGGTCGCGCGCCAGGTCCGCGCGCAGCACCTTGACGGCGACATCACGCCCCAGCCTGGTGTCGAGCCCGCGATGCACCTCGGACATGCCGCCGTAGCCGAGCACTTCGCCCAGCTCGTAGCGCTCGGACAACAGTCGGGGGGTGGTCATCGCTTCCGGTTCCTGAGGGTCATGGGTGATCTGGTCATCATGCCGGGCGGGGCCACCCGGCGGGGTGTCAGCCGAACCACCCGAGCGCCGGACCGACCGGTGGGCGGGCTCACCGGACCGCGCCGATGACGATCACCGGTGATGGGGCCGACGGGGCTGCGGGTGCGGCCACCACACCACCCGTCCCGGCGGGAACGCTGGTCGTGGGGGCGCTCCGTGGAGCGGGCTCGGCCTGGTCCGGGTCGGCGCGCAGGCCCTGCAGGACGAAGGTGAGCACGACCACCGCCGCGACGGTGAGCAGCAGGAACAGCACGAGCAGCAGCGCGCGGCTCGGCCCGGAGGTGGGAGCGAGGTGCAGCGGCCCTGGCGGGGGAGTGGGCGCGGCGGTGCGCCGGGCGGCGCCGGTCTGCCCTACGGCGCCGTCGTCGCGCGTGGGCACCCGCGACGGCGGTGGCTCCGGCTCGGGCGACGGGGGCGGCTGCGCCGGCGGCTGGGCCGGCGAATTCGCCGGCGGCTTGGCCGGCGGCTTGGCCGGCGACTTGGCCGGCGACTTGGCCGATTTCCCTTGGGCCGATTTCGCTCTCCGCCGCGACCCGCCCGCCGAGCGCTCGGCCCGTGGCGGCGCGGCGCTGGACCGGGCCGGGACGACCGGCGCGGCCCCGCTGATCGCGGTCGGCACCGGGAGCGGCTCGCCCCTCCGCACTGCCGCCACCGCCGCCGCGAACTCACCGCCGGTGCCGTAACGGAGACCGGGGTCCTTGACCAGCACCGCCTCGATCAGCTCGCGCGCCCGCAGCGGCACGGTGGGCGGTAGCGGCGGTGGCAGTTCGCGGACCTGCATCATCGCCACCGCCACCGCGCTCTCGGCGCGGAACGGCCGGTGCCCGGCGAGGCACTCGTACCCGACGATGCCCAGGGAGTAGACGTCGCCCGCCGGGCCGGCCTCGGACCCGCTGGCCTGCTCGGGAGCGATGTAGTGGGCGGTGCCCATCACCATCCCCGACCGGGTGAGCGACGCGGCGTTGGCCGCCTTCGCGATCCCGAAGTCGGTGAGCTTCACCTGTCCGTCCGTCCGGACCAGGATGTTGCCCGGCTTGACGTCGCGGTGCACGAAGCCACGGTCGTGGGCCGCCTGCAGCGCCCAGGCGGCCTCCTCGACGAGGCGCAGCGTCTCGTCGGGTTCGATCGGGCCGCGGGCGATGAGCGTGGACAGCGGCTCGCCGCGGACCAGCTCCATCACGAGGTAGGCGGTGCGTCGACCGCCCGGCCCGTCGTCCTCCCCGTAGTCGTGCACGGCGGCGATGCCCGGGTGGTCCAGGGACGCGACCGTGCGGGCCTCGATGCGGAACCGGTGCAGGAACTCCTGGTCGGCGGAGAGCTCCGCGCGCAGCACCTTCACCGCGACGCTGCGTCCGAGGCGGTTGTCGGAGGCCTCCCAGACCTCGCCCATCCCGCCGACGGCGATGCGGCGGTCGAGCTGGTAGCGGTCGGCGATGTGCTGGCCGGCGGCAAGAACGGTCACGCCCCCTCCTCGCTGACGCTCGTCGCAGGCGTGCCCGACGGTGCTGTGCTCGATGCTGACCTCGCAAGCTCGGTCAAGGTCTCCGCCTCCGCGGGAGGAAGTACGTCGGCGGTCATGGCGCCTGCCCCAGTGCCGCCCGGATCACCGCGCGGCCGATCGGCGCCGCGACCTGCCCACCGGTGGCCGCGAGGTTGTTCCGGTCGCCCCCGGACTCGACGAGCACGGCCACGGCCACCTGCGGGTCGTCGGCCGGGGCGAACGCGACGTACCAGACGTGCGGTGGGGTGGCCTTGGGCGTGGCCCCGTGCTCGGCCGTGCCGGTCTTGGCGGCGATCTGCACGCCGGTGATCTTGCCGCCCCCCGAGTAGGAGTTCTCGTTGTTGACCATCAGTTCGGTCAGGGCGCTCGCCACCCCCGCATCCACCGCCTGGCCGAGCCGGTCCGGCTCCGTGATCTCGACGGGGTCCAGCTCCTGGCTCTGGATCTCCCGCACGACGTAGGGCGCCATCACCTGACCACCGTTGGCGATCGCGGCCACCATCATCGCGTTCTGCAACGGCGTGACGGCCACGTCGCGCTGCCCGATGCTGGACTGCTGCAGTGCGGCGGTGTCGTCGATGCTCCCGATCGTGGACGTCGCGACCGGCATGGGAACCGCGAGATCGGAGATGCCGATCCCGAACGCGTCGGCCTGGTCGCGGATGGCCTGCTCCCCGAGCTCCGCGGAGAGCTGCGCGAACGCCGTGTTGCAGGAGCGCTGCAGGGCGTCGCGCAGGCTGGCGGTCGCCCCGGTACCGCAGGCGTTGCCGTTGAAGTTCTCCAGTGCGGTGCTGGTGCCGGTCAGGGTGATGGTGGGCGCCGCCGTGAGCTGGCTGTCCTGGCTGAACCGGCCACTGGCCAGCGCGGCCGCGGTGTCGACGAGCTTGAACGTCGATCCCGGCGGATAGGTCTCCGAGATCGCCCGGTTGACCAGCACCGGCGGCTCGGCCGCACCGAAGGACTCCCAGGCGGCCTTCTGCGTGTCGGGGCTGTGGCTGGCCAGCGGGTTCGGGTCGAACGAGGGCGTCGACACCATGGCCAGCACCTCGCCGGTCTGGGGGCGCAGCGCCACCACCGCTCCCGTGTAGTCCCGGTCCGCGAGCTGCTCGTAGGCGGTCTGCTGGACATCGGGGTCGATGGTCAGCACCACGTTGCCGCCGCTGGGGTCGCGACCGGTGATGAGATCGGAGAGCCGGCGGCCGAACAGCCGGTCGTCGCTGCCGTTGAGGACCGAGTCCTCGGCGCGCTCGATGCCGCTGGCGCCGAAGATCACCGAGTAGTAGCCCGTGAGCGGCGCGTAGACCGGGCCGTCGGGGTACTGGCGCTGGTAGCGCAGCCGGTCGTCGGTCTCCACGCTGCTGGCCAGGACCCGCCCCTCGGCGCTGATCTGGCCGCGCTTGCGGGAGTACTCGGCGAGCAGCACCCGCTGGTTGCGCGAGTCGTTGCGGTAGTCGCCGGCCTTCACCACCTGCACGTAGGTGAGGTTGGCCATGAGCAACAGGATCATCGCCATGACCGCGATGGCGACGCGGCGCACCGGGGTGTTCACCGCGGGCGCTCCACCAGCTCCGTGCCGGCCTCCGCGATCGGGGGAGGCGCGGTGGCCGGGCGGCGGGTCAGCGGGGAGCGGGCGGCGTTGGACACCCGCAGCAGGAGCGCCACGAGCGCGTAGTTGGCGACGAGCGACGAGCCGCCGTAGGACAGGAACGGCAGCGTGAGCCCGGTCAGTGGGATCAGCTTCGACGCCCCGCCGATGACGATGAACACCTGCAGCGCGAGCGTGAACGCGAGCCCGGTGGCGAGCAGCTTGCCGAAGCTGTCGCGGACGGCCAGCGCACTGCGCAGTCCGCGGGTGATCAGGACCAGGTAGACCACCAGGATCGCGGCGAGCCCGATCAGTCCCAGCTCCTCGCCCAGGGAGGAGAGCATGAAGTCGCTGTAGGCGAAGGGCACGAGGTCCGGGCGGCCGGCGCCGAGCCCGGTGCCGCCGACGCCGCCGGTCCCCAGCCCGAACAGGGCCTGGCCGATCTGGTAGCCGTTGCCGTCGAAGTCGGCGAAGGGATCGAGCCAGATCTGCACGCGCACGCGGACGTGGCCGAAGAGCTGGTACGCGATCAGGCAGCCGCCCACGAAGAACGTCAGCCCGATGATCAGCCAGGACACCCGCTCGGTGGCGGCGTAGAGCAGCACCAGCACGATCCCGAAGAAGAGCAGCGAGGTACCGAGGTCGCGCTCGACGACCAGCACCCCGACCGAGAGCCCCCACGCCACGAGCAGCGGCGCGAGGTCGCGGCCGCGCGGCAGCTCCATGCCGAGGAAGCGGCGGCCCGCGGTGGTGAACAGCTCGCGCTTCTGCACGAGGAACGCGGCGAAGAACACGATCAGCAGGATCTTGGCGAACTCCCCGGGCTGGATGCCGACGGGACCGATCCGGATCCACAGCTTCGCGCCGTTGACCTCGGAGATCGACGAGGGCAGCAGTCCGGGCAGCGCCAGCAGCACGATGCCGGCGAACCCCGCGGTGTAGCTGTAGCGGGCGACCGTGCGGTGGTCGCGGACGATCCACATGACCGCGACGAACAGCGCGAGCCCGATGGCGGTCCACGCGACCTGCCGGCCGATGAGCTCGGTGGGGGCCTCGCGGCCCAGCGCGGCCGCCTGGTCGGCCTCGGCCAGGTCCAGGCGGTGGATCATCACCAGGCCCAGCCCGTTGAGCAGCGCCACGCACGGCAGGATCAGCGGGTCGGCGTACGGGGCGAACCGGCGGACCGCCAGGTGCGCGATCGTGAACAGGCCGAGGTAGGCCAGCCCGACGAACAGCAGCGACCGGGTGAGCTCCTGCTCCTGGTTGGCCTCGACCAGGGCCAGGGCGCCGGTGACCAGCACGGCGGCGAACGCGAGCAGTATCAGCTCGATCCCCCGCCCGGTGGGCAGGGCGGCCGGGGGCGGTGAAGCCGGCGCCGACCGCCGATCGGTGTCGGCCATCAGCTCACCGACCGGCAGGTCGTTCCGGGCTGGGGCGCCGGCGTCGGCAGCGGGGTGGTGTCCGGGGGCGGCAGGGCCGGATCGACGCCGGGGGCAGCGACGCTGGACTCCGGCATGACGACCGGGCACGGCGCGAGCATTCGGTCGCGCAGCCGCGTGACGAGGCCGCGGGCCCCGTCGAGGCCCTCGGAGGTGATGATCCCGTCCCGGACCGAGCTGCGCTCGGTCTCCGGGAGGTCGTTGAGCGCGATGTCGGTGCGCTCCTCCACCCGGTGCAGCGGCAGCCCCAGCACCTCACCGCGCACGCCCTGGAAGATCGCGACCTGCTCGACGTCGGCGCCCACGTAGTACTGCTGCAAGACCCACATCCGGGCCAGGGCCCCGCCGCCGACCAGCACGGCGAGCACGGCGAGCCCGGCGAGGACGATCCGGAGTCGCGGGGCGTGCCGCGCCGGCGCCTGGGCCGCGGGGACGACGCGGTGCGGTGCGGTGCGGGTGAGGGTGGTCGCCGACGCGCGGGCGGCCGCGGAGTCCGGTGGCGGGCCGTCCTCGCTCCCGTCGCCCACCGAGCCGCCCATGATCGGGGCGTCCTCGCCGAACTCGACGTCGATGACGTCGGCCACGATGCACGTGATGTTGTCCGGGCCGCCGCCACGCAGGGCCAGCTCGATCATGCGGTCGGCGCACTCCTGGGGGTCCTGGTACGCGGCGAGCGTGTCGGCGAGCGTGTCGTCGCTGACGACACCGGAGAGCCCGTCGGAGCACAGCAGGAAGCGGTCACCCGGGCGGGCCTCGCGGATCGTCAGCGACGGATCGACGTCCTGCCCCGTGATGGCGCGCAGCAGCAGCGAGCGCTGCGGGTGCGTGTGCGCCTCCTCCTCGGTGATCCGGCCTTCGTCGATCAGCGACTGGACGAAGGTGTCGTCCTTGGTGATCTGGGTCAACGTGCCGTCGCGCAGCTGGTAGGCGCGCGAGTCGCCGATGTGCACCAGCCCCAACCGCGACCCGGCGAACAGGATCGCCGTGAGCGTGGTGCCCATGCCCTCCAGGTCGGGTGCGTCGGCGACGTGCCGGGTGATCGCCGCGTTGCCCTCGACGGTGGCGTCGCGCAGCTCGGCGAGCAGGTCGTCGCCCGGGTCGTCGTCGTCGAGCGGGGCCAGCGCCGAGATGACCAGCGAGGACGCGACCTCACCCGCGGCGTGCCCGCCCATGCCGTCGGCGAGCGCGAGCAGCCGTGGCCCGGCGTACACGGCGTCCTGGTTGTTCTGCCGGACGAGCCCGCGATCGCTCCGGGCGGAGTAGCGCAGGACCAACGTCATCTCGGCGCTCCGCGAATGCGTTCGGGGAAGGATCTACCGGGGTGCCCGACCCCGACGGCGCGGGTACGGACGTGCGCCCGGCTCATGACCGGAGCTCGATCACCGTCTTGCCGATGCGAACAGGGACCCCGAGCGGGACCCGGGTGGGTCCGGTGACCTTAGCCCGGTCCAGGTAGGTGCCGTTGGTCGACCCGAGGTCCTCGACGTACCACTCCTCGCCCTGCTGGGAGACGCGCGCGTGCCGGGTGGAGGCGTAGTCGTCGTCCAGCACGAGGGTGGAGTCGTCGGCCCGGCCGATGAGGATCGGCCGGGAGTCCAGCGATATCCGCGTCCCCGCCAGCGCACCCTGGGTGACGATCAGCTGGCGGGGGGTGCGCCCGCGTCCGGTGCGGGCGGTGGCCCGCCCGCCCGGCACGAGCACCCGCAACCCGGAAGCGGCGTAGAGGTCGGAGCGCACCACCCGCAGCGCGATCAGCACGAACAGCCAGAGCAGGGCCAGGAAGCCCGCCCTGGTCAGCTGCAGCACCAACTCCGGCACTCGCGGCGAACTCCGTTCTCTCGAGCCGACTCTTACTGCGCGCGGAACACCAGGCTCGAATGCCCCACCCGGATGACGTCGCCGTCGTTGAGCTGCCAGGTCTGCACCGGATTGCCGTTGACGGTGGTGCCGTTGGTGGACCCGAGGTCGGACAGGGTGGCCGACTGGCCGTCCCAGCTGATCTCCAGGTGCCGCCGCGAGACGCCGGTGTCGGGCAGCCGGAACGACGAGTCCTGACCGCGGCCGATGACGTGGCTGCCCTGCGTCAGGTCGTAGGTGCGACCCGACCCGTCGTCCAGGCTCAGCGAGGCCGACTGCCCCTGCGGGTAGCCCTGCTGGTTCCAGCCGCCCTGCTGGCCGTAGCCCTGCTGGTCGTAGCCCTCGTAGCCCTGGTCGTACGGCGCCTGCGGGTAGCCCGGCTGCGGATAACCGGCGTCGTACCCGGGCTGCCCGTATCCCTGCTGGCCGTAGCCCGGCTGCCCGTACGCCTGGGGGTCGTAGCCGCCGGGCGGTGGGTAGCCGCCCTGCTGCGGGTAGCCCTGCTGGCCGTAGCCCTGGTCGTAGCCGCCCTGCTGGCCGCCGTAACCGCCGCCGGGCGGGGGGTAGCCCTGCTGGCCGTAGCCCTGGTCGTAGCCGCCCTGCTGCGGGTAGCCCGCGGGCGGGTAGCCGCCGGGCTGGGGATGGCCCGGCTGTGGGGGCTGGTCGCCCTGGTCGTAGCCCGCCTGGCGCTGGTCGTAGGCGGGTGGGGCGTAGGTCTGCTGTCCGTAGCTGCCGGGGGCACCACGGTCGTAGCCGTACTGCCCGTTCTCCTCGGGGTGGCCCGGTTGCTGGCTCATGGGTGCTTCTCCTGCGTCGCGTGCTCGGATGGCGTCCCGACGGGAAGCGTCGGGGTCCACGGATGAGCGGGTGCGGAACTGTCCCGTGTGCAGCGCATCGGAGCGCTCCAGGAAGACTACGACCTCGCCGTAGGTGTCCCACCCCTGGTCGGCGAGTTGCTCGGTGACCGAGGTGGAGAGCGAGGTCACGACCTGCTCCCGGTCACCTGCCATGCGATCGAGATCGGATGGGCTGAGCAGCACGGTGTACCGGTTGGGCGCCAGCAGGCGCCCTCCGGCGAGCCGCTCGATGTGGTCTTCGGCTTCCCTGAGCAGCGCATGCACGACTTCCTGGGGAACGACGCTGCCACCGAAGACCCGCGCGAAGGCGTCGCCCACCATCCCTTGGAGACGGCGTTCGAACCTCCCGACGCGGCCCACTCGACCATCCTCCGTTCGCATCGGCGTGTTGCTGGCACCGCCGATCGTATCTGTGCTATCCGACGGCCCGACGGGGCCCGACCCGGGGCGCACGGACCCCTCCGCGACCGTGCTAGCTTTCCCGGGCCAGGGCGAGTGGCGGAATGGCAGACGCGCACGGTTCAGGTCCGTGTGTCCGTAAGGACGTGAGGGTTCAACTCCCTCCTCGCCCACCCCCCGTCCTCCGGTCTTCCCGCCTGGCGGTGTCGATCCAGGAGACGTGCTCAGGGCCTCATCCCCTCCGCACCGCCGGTCGGTCCGGGTGGTCGGCCAGCACCAGCAGGTCAGCCCGACCCCCGGGGTCGCGCTCGGCGGCGTAGCGGGTGTGGGCGGGGATCGTCCAGCGCTCACCGGCCGGCATGGTCCGGGCCAACGCCGACTCGCTCATGCGCAGGTGCACGGCCAGCTCCAGGGGCAGGCCGCGCCCGAGCAGCAGGGCGCCCGCGAGCACCACCACGCCGTCGTCGGGGAGCTCGGTGTAGCGGTCGCGGTGGGCGCGGTCGGCCCCGGCGTCCCAGAGCCGTGGGAGCACGCGCCCCGAGCCGCCGGGACCCCCGGGGTCCAGCACCTCCCGGCGCAGCCCGCCGACGTCGAGCCAGCCGTCGAGGAACTCGTCGGGGTCCTCGCGCCCGAACTCGAGCCGGACCGACGCCGGGCGCAGGAAGTCGGCGGCGTCGACGACCAGCACGGCCCGCCCGAGCGTCCGCAGCGCGGTGGCCGCGCGCCGGGCGAGGTCGACCGGCCGGGTCGGCGGCGGTCCGTCCAGCGCCAGTCGCACCCGTCCCGGCCGGGCGTCGACCAGTGCCACGATCTCGTCGACCAGCACGTCCGGGGTCACCGGGGTGATCCGCACGGCGCGATCGTGCCGCACCGTGCGGCGCTCACGCACACCGTGCCGGGGTGGCGCACACCGTCGGACGTGTGCGCGCGCCACCCACGGTGTGCGTGGCGGGCCTCTACTGCCGGTAGCCCTCGACGACGTCGGCCGAGCGCTCCTGCGCCCCGTCCGGGTCGAGCCCGGCGCGGCGGCGGGCGTCGCGCTGGCGCAGCAGGTCCCAGTACCGGTCCAGCTGGATCCCGAGCTGCTCCATCCGCTGCTGCTCGGACTCGGACAGCGCCTGCCCGACGTGGGCGCGCTCCAGCCGGTGCTCCTCGGCCACCAGCTCGTCGATGCGGTGGTGCAGTGCCTCGTCGTCCATCAGATGCCCTCCCTCGGTCGTCGCTGCGCCACCCTCGTCCGATCGGAGGGTGCGCCCGGTACCCGGTCTACCCGAGGATGGGCCGCGTGGCACCGCCGCGCACGACCGGTTCCTCGATCACCCGGGCGCTGCGGGTGGTCGAGGCGGTCGCCGCCGCGGGTGACGGGGTCACGGCCAAGGCGATCGCCCGCCGTCTCGCGTGCCCGCTGCCCACCGTCTACCGCGCGCTGGGCACGCTGGTCGAGGAGGGCTACCTCGTGCGGCTGCACGACGTGCGCGGCTACGGGCTGGGCTACCGGGTGGCCGAGCTGCACCGCAGCCTCGCCGACCAGGTCCGCCCGCCCACCGCCGTCCGCGCCGTGCTGCACGAGGTGCACACCGACGCCGGCGCGGCCAGCTACCTCGCCGTGTTCCGGGACGTCGACGTGGTGGTCGCCCACGTCGACGACTGCCCCGAACATCCCCGGCCGGAGACCATGCGCGTCGGCGAGCCGATGGCGCCGCACGCGACCGCGGCCGGCAAGGTGATGCTGGCCGACCTGCGCCCCGGTCGGCTGGCCGAGCTGCTCACCCGGGCCGGGCTGCCCCGCGTCGCGCCGCACACCGTCGCTGACCGGCGCACCCTGGACCGTGAGCTGCGGCGGGTCCGCTCCGACGGTGCCGCCGTGGAGGTGGAGGAGTACCAGTCCGGCGTGGCGGGCGTCGCCGCCCCCGTCCGCGGGCCGGGTGGGGAGGTCACGGGGGCGATCGGGGTGTCGGTCACCCGCGCGGAGTTCACGGCCCGTCGCTGGGAGCTGGAGCGGGTGGTGCGCCGAGGAGCCGCCCGGGCGGCCGCCGCGGGCTAGGTTGCCGTCCATGCGTGCACGCACCGAGGCGCCGTTCCGCGCCGACCACGTCGGCAGCCTGCTCCGCCCGCCCGCCCTCCTCGCCGCCCGGGAGCGCTTCGCCGCCGGCGGCCTGGACGCCGACGAGCTGCGGGCCGCGGAGGACGACGCGATCCGCGACGCGGTGGCCATGCAGGAGGAGGTCGGCCTGTCGGCGGTGACGGACGGCGAGTTCCGCCGCACCTCGTGGCACATGGACTTCATCTACCAGCTCGGCGGGATCACGAAGACCGACGAGCAGATCCGGGTGACGATGCGCAACGCCGCCGGCGAGGGCGCGTTCACCACGGCCGGGCTCGCCGTGCGTGAGCAGGTGCGGCTCGATCATCCGATCTTCGCCGACGACTTCCGGTTCGTGGCGCAGGAGGCGACCACCGCGGTGCCGAAGCTGACGATCCCATCGCCCAGCATGGTCCACTACCGGAGCGGCACGGCGGCGATCGATCGCTCGGTCTACCCCGACACCGAGCAGTTCTGGGCCGATCTCTCCGCGGCCTACGCCGCCGAGGTGCGCGCGCTGGCCGAGCTCGGCTGCCGCTATCTCCAGCTCGACGACACGTCGCTGGCGTACCTCAACGACCCGGCCCACCGCGCCCAGCTGGCGGAGCGGGGCGAGGACGCCGAGCACCAGCACCTGCGCTACATCCGCCAGATCAACGCGGCCGTGGCGGACCGGCCGGCGGACATGCGGGTCACCACGCACATGTGCCGGGGCAACTTCCGCTCGTCCTGGGCGGCCGAGGGCGGCTACGACTTCGTGGCCGAGGCGCTGTTCGGCGAGCTCGACGTGGACGGCTTCTTCTGCGAGTTCGATGACGAGCGGTCCGGCGGGTTCGCGCCGCTGCGGTTCGTGCCGCCGGGCAAGCAGGTCGTCCTGGGCCTCGTCACCACCAAGAACGGCGCGCTCGAGGACGCCGACACGCTCAAGCGCCGCATCGACGAGGCCGCCCGCCACGTGCCCCTCGACCAGCTGTGCCTGTCGCCGCAGTGCGGCTTCTCGTCCACTGTGGAGGGCAACGACCTCACGCCCGCCGAGCAGGTGGCGAAGCTGCGGCTGGTGGTCGACGTCGCGGCCGACGTGTGGGGCTGACCCCGGCCCCCGGTGTGGCCGACGAGGGGCCGGCCGGGTGGGGCGCGCCGCTGCACGCCCGGGTGCTCGATGCCGCCGGAGTGGGGGTCGGCACCGGAGTGCTCGACCTCGGGTGCGGGGCGGGGGTGTTCGCCCGCGCCGCCGCCGACCGGGGAGCCCGGGTGACCGGCATCGACCACGACCGATCGGCGGTGGCCGCGGCCACCGCCGCGGTGCCCGAGGGCGAGTTCCGCGTCGGGGACGCCCACGACCCGCCCCCCGGACCGTTCGACGTCGTGGTGGCCGTCCAGCTCCTCGCGCACGTGGCCAACCCGCTCGTGGTGCTGCGCGCGGCGGCGGGAGCCGGGGCGGCCGTCGTCGTCACGGTGTGGGGGCGCGAGGAGGAGTGCGACGTGCGCGCCTTCGGTGAGGCGCTGGCCCGGTGGCTGCCGCGGCGTCGCCCGCCGGCGGGCCCGCCGCCCGTCACCGACCCGGCTCGGCTCCGCAAGCTCGTCGCGCTGGCCGGTCTCGTCGAGGCGTCCCTGGACGAGGTCGGTTGTCCCTTCCACTACCCCGACTCCGAGGCGCTGCTGGGGCCCCTGCTGGCGTCCGGGATCGGGCGGGCCGCGCGGGAACGGGCGGGCGAGCGGGCGGTGCGCGAGGCGGTCCTGGAGCGCGTGCAGCCCTTCCGCGCGGCGGGCGGGGGCTACCGCCTGCAGAACCTGTTCCGGGTGCTCCTGGCGCACCCCGCTCATGCTCGGTGAGGGCAGGAAAGCCACTTTCCTGTCCCCAGAGGGCAGTAACGTGGCTTTCCTGCCCACCGGGGACCACCGGGACCACCGGGGACGAGCGGAGTGGCGGAGCAGAGCTCGGTGAGATTCGGTCAGCTGCCGAGGGCGTCGGCCAGCTCCGTCAGCGTCGACACGGTCAGGTCGGCATCCGGGTCCCGCGGGGGCGGGGGTGGCGCGTCCGGGCCGTGCTCCCGCGGGCGGTGGACGTACGCCGTGCGCAGGCCCCGGCTGCGGGCCGCGGCCAGGTCGTCCAGGTGCGCGGCCACCATGAGCACCCGGTCGGGAGCCGACCCGAGGAGTCGCGCGGCGCCGTCGTAGACCTGCGGGTCGGGCTTGTAGTGCCCGAACAGCTCCGCGGAGAGCACCGTGTCCCACGGCAGCCCCCCGTGCTTCGCCATGTCCACCAGGAGGGCGACGTTGCCGTTGGACAGCGACGCGACCACGTACCGGGCCTTGAGCCGGGACAGGCCGGCGACCGAGTCGGGCCACGGATCCAGCCGGTGCCAGGCGTGCACGAGCTGGACGCAGGTGGCCTCGTCGGTGTCGGGCGCCCCGAACTCGACCAGCAGCTCGTCGAGCGAGGCGCGGTGCAGGTCGTCGAGGGACGTCCACGGGAGCTCCCCGCGCCGAACCCGGTCCATCGACGGGACGTAGCGCCGGCGCCAGGCGTCGGCGAACACGCCCGCGTCCACCCCGTCGCCGAGGAGCCGTGCGACGTCGCGCGCCACTCCCGAGCGCCAGTCGACCACGGTGCCGAACACGTCGAAGACCAGCGCCCGCACGTCCACGCGAGGACCCTAGGACTCCCCGTCGGGCCGGAACGAACGGCACTCTCGTCCAGACAGATCGGACGAGAGTGCCGTTCGCTCGATCAGGTCGCGGCCCGCTCCGGGTACCGCGTCGTGAGCAGGGCCTTGCAGTACTCCCCGTTCGTCTCGATCCCGACCCGTTGCAGTCGCGCCCGCCGCAGGTGCAGCGGCACCTGGGCGGCCGTGACCCGGCTGCCGTCGCCGTGCACCAGGAGTGGCGCATCGTCGCCGTGCGGCAGCCCGAGCGCCGCCCGGCGTTCCCGCATGCCGGTCGAGCTCCGCCGAAGGCGGGACCGCGCCGAGCGTCAGCCCCGCCAGCTCGTCCGGTCCCGCGCCGGCGTCGACCAGCGGCCGGGCCACCCGGTCCTGCCCGGCCAGCGCCGCCTTGCGGAAGAACTGCATCCGCAGCTCGTCGAGCTCGGCCACGGCCTCACCCTGGTCCGAGCCGGCGAAGGAATCGACGAACCCGGCCTGAGCCGCGACCCCGCCGTTGATCTCGGCCGAGGCGTGGTGATCGGCCAGCGTCACGTCCGCGCGCGTCACTCCCGGGACCGCCGACACCGCGTCGTAGGCGTCGGCGACCATCAGGAACGAGAAGTTGGGCGCGCAGAAGAACGTGGGCAGCCGCAGCCCGACCGTGGCCACGCCGTCGGCGGAGACGGTGCACGACTCGACGAAGTCGAGGTCCGTGATGGGCTCGTCCAGCTCCGGGTCGAGCACCGTCCCCAGTGCGGCCCACACCTCGCGGTGCAGGTCAGCGTTCATGGCGCGACCCTGACGAGCAAGTCGCGCGCGTTCATGGCGCGACCCTGACAAGCAGGTCGCGCGAGGTCACGCCTGCGCCCCCGCCGTGTCCCGGACCAGCTCCTCGCCCGGCTGCATGGGCTCGTCCGCCGAGGTGCCGGGCTCGGGCAGCTGGAGCTCCGCCGGCACCGGGATGTCGTAGAGCCGCGCGGCGTTGAGCCCGAGGATCTTCTTCTTGGTGGCCGTGGTGAGCTTGCCGTAGTCGGTGAAGGCCTCGTCGTCGGGCATCTGCCAGTCGACGAATCCCTCGACCTGCCACTTCGGCACCCAGATGTTGTAGTCGGCGCCGAAGGTCATCTTGTCCTCGCCGACCCAGAACATCAGCTCGCCGATGACCTTGGCGAAGAACTTCGGCCGCGCGTGCATGAGGCCGCCGATCACCACGGACAGGCCCGCGTACACGTTGGGCTCCTGCACCGCCATGAAGCAGAAGTCCTCGATGCGCGGGATGGCCGCGTGCTCGACGATGAAGTTCAGGTCCTGGTGGTCGGTGGCCGCCGCGTCGATGTCGGTGACGCTGAAGGCGTCCTTGTCCAGCGGCCAGATCGTCGGGCCCTTGTGCGCGTGGATGTTCTTGATCCCGAGCTCCTGGCACTTCTCCAGGAACCGGTAGGCCTCGGGGCTGTCCAGCCGCCAGCCGCGGGAACCCTCGTGCCATTCCGCGGTGTAGACCTTGACGCCCTTCATGTTCCACTTCTTGGCGTCCTCCTCGAGCTGCCTGAGGCCGGCATCGCCCTCGCGCGGGTCGAAACGTCCGTTGACGATCAACCGGTCGGCGTACTTCTCGAGGAGGGTCTTCAGCGAGCCGTTCTTGTCGGCGGTGTTGAAGCCCTCGGTGTACCAGTCCTTGAGGTAGGTCGACTGGAAGATTGCGTAGTCGACGTGGCCCTCGATGAAGATGTCGCGCTCGAAGTCCTCGGGCGTGACCTTGAGGTACTTCTCGTAGTCCCAGTGGGTCTCGGGCGGGCCCAGCTGGTGGTAGCCGTAGAAGCAGTCGATCCAACCCTTCGCGAACTCCTCGCGACCCGGCTTCCAGTTCTCGCGGCTGGCGTCCCAGAAGTGGCTGTGGGAATCGACGATGAAGTACTTCTCGCCATCTTTCTCGTACATGTGGTGGAACCTCTCGCGTCGGCGTTGTCTTCTCGAGCCTTCTTCTTCTTCGTCGTCTTCTTCTCGCGTACTGCTGCTACTGCTGCGGGACGAGGATCGCGCGGCCGCGGACGCGGCCGGCGTCGAGATCGTGGAGGGCGTCGAGCGCCGCATCCAGCGGGTACTGCTTCGTGTGCAGGGTGACCTTCCCGGCCTGGGCCAGGACCATCAGCTCGGCGAGGTCGTTGTAGGTGCCGACGATGTTGCCGATGATGTTCTTCTCGCCACCGACGAAGTCCAGCGTCGGGATCTGCACCTCGCCGCCGTAGCCGATCATGAACTGCGAGCCGTCCGGCGCGGTCATCTGCCAGGCGTCGTTCTCCGCGCCGCCCTCGGCCACGAAGTCGAACACCACCTTCGCGCCCGCGCCGTCGGTGAGGTCCTTGACCGCGTCGACGTGGCTGCCGTCGGCCAGCACGGTCTCGTCGGCCCCGATCTGCTTGGCCAGGGCCAGCGCGTCGGGGTTGCGGTCGACCACGACGATGCGGGTGGCGGTGAGCGCGGCGAGGGCCTGGATGCCGATGTGGCCCAGCCCGCCCGCGCCCTGCACGACCGCGGTGGTGCCCGGGTAGAGCAGCGGGACCGCCTTGCGCACCGCGTGGTAGGCGGTGATGCCGGCGTCGGCCAGCGCGGCGACGTCCTGGGGCTTGGTCTCCGGCTTGAGCTTGACGCAGGACCGCGCGCTGGTGCGCAGGTACTCCGCCATCCCGCCGTCGTTGTTCGACAGCCCGGGGAAGTAGTTGTTGCTGCACTGCATGTCCTTGCCCGCGCGGCAGGCCAGGCACAGCCCGCACGTGGCCAGCGGGTGCAGGATCACCGTGTCGCCGACGGCGACGTTCGTGACGCCGTCACCGATCTCGTGGATCCACCCCGCGTTCTCGTGGCCGATCACGTACGGGAGCTCGGGGCCCATGGCCTCGGCCCACTGACCCTCCAGGATGTGGAGGTCGGTGCGGCAGACGCCGGCGCCCCCGATCTTGACGATGACGTCGAGGGGCCCCGCGAGCTTCGGTTCCGGTATGTCGTCGATCTTCGGATCGTCGTGGTACGCATGCACCCGGACGGCCTTCACCGGCCCACCTCCTGGACGTCGTCGACTGCCGTCGATTCCAATCCGGGGCCCGGACGGTCACAACCCCTCGATTCCACAGGTTGAGAGAACGGACATTCCGGACGCGACGCTGTCGAGTCGCCCGTGGGTAGGGTCGGGCTGATGACGGCCGACGCGACCTGGGTCGGCGCCGCGATGGCGCAGCGCGTGCCGTGGGTCCGGGCAGCGGGCATCACCGTCGAGGAGGCCACGGAGCAGCGAGCCGTCGCGCGCCTGCCCGACGCCCCCGACCTGCACAACCACCTCGGCGGACCGCACGCCGCGATGATCTTCGGCCTGGGCGAGACGGCATCGGGGGCGGTCGGCCTGGCGGCCTTCGGCGGCGGCGGCGGCGGCGACGCCGTGCTGAAGCGGGCCACGCCGCTCGTCGTCCGGTCCGAGATCGGGTACCGCAGGCTCGCCCGAGGTCCGCTCACGGCGGTTGCGGTGCTCGACCGGGCCGCCGCCGACGTGCGGGCCGACCTCGCGGCCGGCCGGCGGCCGGAGTTCACCGTGACCGTCTCCATCACCGATGCCGAGGACCGGGAGACCGCCCGCATGACCGTGCTCTGGACGCTGCGCGCGAACCGCTAGCGGCCCCGGAAGAAATCAGAACGGGGGCACGATCGGCCCGGCGGGACTACCGTCCGCCCCGTGCATGTGGTGATCGCGGGAGGACACGGGAAGATCGCGCTGCGGCTGGCTGCTCTCCTGGCCGGACGGGGCGACGTCGTCACGGGGGTGGTGCGCAACCCGGCGCACCGGGAGGACGTGGAGACCGCGGGAGCGTCGGCCGCCGTCCTCGACCTCGAATCCGCGAGCGTCGATCAGCTGGCGACCCATCTCTCCGGGGCCGACGCGGTCGTGTTCGCCGCCGGCGCCGGAGCGGGCAGCGGCGCCGCCCGGAAGGACACCGTGGACCGCGCGGCCGCGGTGCTGCTCGCCGACGCCGCCGAGGCCGCCGGCGTACGGCGCTACCTCCTCGTCTCCTCCACCGGGGTCGACGCGGAGCCCGCGCCGGGCACCGACGAGGTGTGGGCGGCGTACCTGCGGGCGAAGCGGGAAGCCGAGGACGCGGTCCGCCGGCGCGACCTGGACTGGACGATCCTGCGCCCCGGGGGACTCACCGACGATCCGGGCACCGGGAAGGTGCTGCTCGCCCCGCCGCCGGTCGACCGGGGCGAGGTGACGCGCGACGACACCGCCGCCGTCCTGGCCGCACTGCTGGAGGCCCCGGGCACGGCCGGGCAGGTGCTGGAGCTGCGGGCGGGCGACACCGACGTGCTGGGCGCGATCGCGGCGGTGGCTCGATGAGCGAGCGTGCGAGCGGATCATCGGCGCAGAGCGAGCGTGCGAGCGGATCATCGGCGCAGAGCGAGCGTGCGAGCGGATCATCGGCGCAGAGCGAGCGGCGTCGCGAGGTCGACGTCGTGGTCGTCGGGGGTGGGGCGTCGGGGGAGAACGCCGCCGACTACGCCACGCGGGGCGGCCTCTCCGCGGTGATCGTCGAGGCGGAGCTGCTCGGCGGCGAGTGTTCCTACTGGGCCTGCATGCCGTCCAAGGCGCTGTTGCGCACCGGACACGCGGTCGCCGCCCTGCGCCGGCTGCCCGGCACGACCGCCACCTTCGATCCGCAGGCCGTGCTGACCCGCCGGGACGGGTTCACCCACGACTGGAACGACGAGAGCCAGGTGGAGTGGGCCCGTGGCGCGGGCATCACCCTGCTGCGCGGCCGGGCCCGATGACCGGTGAGCGGACCGTCGTGGTCGATGGCGGCCCGGCCGGGGCCGAGACCCTGACCGCACGGCGCGCCGTCGTGGTGTGCACGGGCAGCACGCCCGTGTCGCCGCCGGTGCCGGGACTGGACACCGTGCGCACCTGGAGCTCCCGCGACGCCACGTCGGCCAAGGAGATCCCGGCGCGGCTCGGGGTGGTCGGCGGCGGCGTGGTCGGGTGCGAGCTCGCGCAGGCCTTCCGGCGGCTGGGGTCGGAGGTCGTGCTCATCCAGCACGGACCGCAGCTGCTGCCGGCGATGGAGCCGTTCGCGGGGCAGCGGGTGGCGGCGGCCCTGCGGGAGGAGGGCGTCGACCTGCGACTGGACCAGGACCTGGACTCGGTGAGCCCCGAAGGGGACGGGATCGCGCTGCACATCGGCGACGAGTCGATCACCGTGGACGAGCTGCTCGTCGCCACGGGTCGGCGGCCGAACACCGGCTGCGTGGAGGCGCTCGGGCTCGAGCCGGGGCGCCCGCTCGAGGTGGACGACTCCGGCCTGGTCACCGGGGTCGACGGCCAGTGGCTCTACGCCGCGGGTGACGTCACCGGGCGGGCCCCGCTGACCCACCAGGGCAAGTACGCCGCACGGATCGTCGGGGCCGCGATCGTCACCCGCTCGATCGGCGAGGAACCCGACACGCGGCCCTGGGGCGAGCACGCCGCGACGGCCGACCACGTCGCCGTTCCGCAGGTCGTGTTCACCGACCCGGAGGTGGCGGCGGTGGGGCGGACCGAGGTGCAGGCCCGCGGGGCCGGCATCGACGTCCGCGTCGTCGACGTCCCGTTCGCGGTGGGCGGGTCGTCGCTGCAGGCCGACGGCTACGACGGCGCGGCGCGCCTCGTCGTCGACGAGGACCGCGGGGTGCTCGTCGGGGTGACCTTCGTCGGTCAGGACGTGGCCGAGATGCTGCACGCGGCGACCGTCGCGATCATCGGGGAGGTGCCGATGCACCGGCTGTGGCACGCCGTCCCGGCCTACCCGACGATGAACGAGGTGTGGCTGCGGCTGCTGGAGGCGTACCGCACGCCGTCGTGACCGTCACCCGGTCTGGGTGAGGGCCGCGGCCAGCCCGAGGGCGGCGGCCATCAGCGCGACCTCCAGCCCCGCCCAGCGCAGCACCGGGGTCCGCCCGGCGGCGAGACGCCGCCGGGCCGCGCCGCCGAGGACGGCGATCAGCACCAGCAGCACGGCCTTGGCCACGACGATCCCGCCGTATCCCGTGCCGACCACGGCCGCCCAGGATCCGAGCCGGAGCTGCGCGTTGAGCAGTCCGGTGAGCCCGACGGCGACGACGCACCCCCCGGCCAGCCGGGAGAACCGGGGGACCACCTCGCCCAGCAGGGCGCGGTGCGGCGCCACGAGCACCAGCACGGCGCCGAGCCCCCCGACCCAGACCGCCGCCGCGCCCGCGTGCACCGCCACGGTCACCACGGTGAGCTGGTGATCCGGCGCGGAACCCGCGTGCCCGGTGATCGCCGGGGCGAGGACCCCGAGCAGGGCGGCGACCAGCGGGACCCGCACCGGCACGAGATCCGGATCGCGCACCCTGGAGACCGCACAGCCGAACACGACGGCGGTGCACCCGAGCGCGAGCAGCATCCCCCGGCCGGCCCCGAGCTGGGTGGACCACCGCACGATCTCGCCCGCGCCGAGCGCGGACAAGGGCCGGCCGACCGCGTCGGCGGCCCGCAGTGCGACGCCGAGCAGCACGAGGGTGAACCAGGCCCCGGCCAGCACGACCAGCGCGCGGTCGGCGTCGGCCTGCAGGCGGGTCAGGTCGCGGAGGGCCCCGCCGGGCAGCGCGGCGCGGCCCAGCGGCAGCAGCACCCCCAGCAGGGCGAGACCCACGCACGCCACCCCGGCCACGTCCGTGCCGGCCCTGGCGACCACGGTGCCGATCACCCCTGGGCCCATCCCCATCACCGCCGGGCCGAACACCTCGGACAGGGCCCCAGCCAGCGCGCTCGCCAGCACGGCTGCTCCGACTGCGAGCCCCGCCCAGCCGGCCGTCGTCCAGCCGGCCGACCGCAGGCGCGCGGTCGACGAGGTCACCCCCGGCCCAGGCGCAGCGCGGCGACGGCCCCTCCGGCGACGAGCACGATCGCCCCGAGGATCCACGGCCAGGCGGGTGCACCCCCCTCGTCGGTGGACGCTGCGGCGGGCGCGATGTCGGCGGGTGGAGGCGGAGGGGGCGCAACGGCGGAGGTGACCGGCGGAACGGGCACCCCCGACGATGCGGCCGGACCCGGAGTGGTGAGGGTGAACGCCACGCTCCCACTGACCGGATGACCGTCGTCGGACACCACGCGGTAGCCGATCTCGTAGCGTCCCGCCGGCCCGAGCGGGAGCACCGCGGTGCTCACCGTTCCGCCGCTGGCCGTCACCGGGCCGCTCTGGTAGGCCGTGCCATCCGGGCCGACGACGGTGAGGGTGCTGAACGCGGGTTGCATGTTCTCGTTGAAGGTCAGCGCCACCTGTTCCGGCGGCGTCGGCAGGCTGGCGCCGTCGGTGGGATCACTGCTCAGCAGCCGGGTGTGGGCGAACGCCGGGGCGGCGCCGGCGAGCAGGGCGGTCACGACGACCGCGAGGACGACGGCGGCGCGCAGGCGGGAGCGGGCCATGGGGGTCTCCGGTGGGGTCGATGCGGTGCGGACCTGGGTCAGCACCCCAGTGGCGGACCCCTCCGGAGGTGTGCGCCGGCGAGGGCGCGGGCCAGCCGGGCCGGGACGGCGTGGCCGGGAACCGTGAGCGTGGGCAGCGGCCGCTCGGCGAGCAGCGGCACGATCGGGCGGGGGACCGTGCGGCGCAGCGCAGCGAGGACCGCGGCGACGGCGCCGTCGGCGTAGCGCAGGGCGATCGCGGTGACGAGCGTGACCGCGGCGTGCACGCCGATCATCGCCGCCCCCGTGGGGATCGCGGCATCGCCCGGCGGGTGCGCGGGGTGCAGCAGCACCATGAGGTGGTGCAGCGCGAACTGCCCGGCGGCGAGGGTGCCGACCGTGCTCGCGGCGCCGCGGCAGCGCTCGGCGACGCCGACGAACCCGCCCGCGAGGAGCGGTGCCAGCACGACGAGCACGGCGAGGTCCGGCACCGCGCCGCCGGCGGCCACGTGACCGACGGCGGTGAGCACCGCGCTCAGCGCAGCGAGCACCGCCGCGCGCACCCCGACCGGACCCCCGCTCACGGCCCCGACGGTATCGGATGGCGGCGCACCCGACCGGGCGGGTGGCCGCGGACCCCCAGCGGTCAGTCCACCACGCCGAGCAGGGTGAGGAGGTCGATCTCGATGCGGTCCAGCTCGTTGCCGATGGCGCGGTAGGCCGCGCGCCGGCGTCCGGCCGGCATCTGCTCGGCGGCACGCACCGCCACGGCCAGATCGGCCAGCCGCGGGCGGGTGTCGCGGGCGAAGGTGCGGGCGGCGTCCGTGGCGGGCGCCTCGTTCCCGGAGTCCAGCTCGTTCAGCGCTTCGGCCATCCGCGACAGCCGGGCGTGCAGGGCGCCACCCGGTCCGGCGTACGCGGAGAGCTGGCCCGGCTCCACCCCGAGGCGGGCGGCCCGGTGGGAGTCCCAGCGGGCGCGCGCGGCCCCGGCGGCGGCCAGCGCGTAGGGCGCCAGTAACGGGGCCACGGCCGTCCCGACCCCGATCAGGCGCTTGGCCCGGGAAGCCGTGAGCGGCTTGCGCTCCTTGCGGCGGCTGCCGCTGCTGCCCTTCCGGCTGTCCTTCCGACGACTCTTCTCCTGCTTGGTCGTCGGGACCGCGGCCGTCGCGTCGTCCAGCGGCGCTTCCGAGCCGGACCGTCGCCGGAGACCCATCCGCCCACCCTCCTCGCGCCCGTTCCGTGATCGGGTCGGGATGGCTGGCAGCTTAGGGCGCGTGGCTGTCGGTGGCCGTCATTACCCTCGGCCGTGTGACGGCGATCGAGCACCGGCCCCCCGAGAGCGGTCCCACCCGCGCGGCCGGGGTGTCCCTCGACGCCGCGGCCACCACGAGCTGCCGCCGCCGCGTGCACCTCGACCACGATCCGGGTGCGGCTGCCGCTGATCGTGCGCTGCCCGATCCGGCGCTCGAGCAGCGCCGGGCCGACGCCGCGGAGCACCGGCGGCGCATCGGCGAGCAGATCGAGGCCGCCGCCGGGTCGGCCTGGCACGCGGTGCCGACCGCCGGCTCCGTCCACGAGCGGATCGCCGCCACGGCGGCTGCCGTCGCCGCGCAGACCCCGCTCGTCTGGGGCGCGATGCTGCCCCGGCACGGAGGTTCCGCGCGCCGCGGCGGCGCCGAGCTGCTGGTCCGACTGCCCTCCGGGGGATACGTGCCGGTGATCGTCGTCGGGCACCGGGTCTCCGATCCGGGTGACGGTGCGCTCACCTCGCCGGTGGTCGAGCCGTGGCCGCACCGCGCCGCCCCCGATCCCGCCCGCCGGGTGCGGTCCCAGCCACGTGACCTGCTGCGGCTCGCTCACCTCGCCCGCATGCTCCGCGCCGCGGGCTGGGCCGGGCCGGCGGACCGGCCGGCGGCCGATCTCGGGGGTGTCATCGGCCTCGACGCCGATGTCGTCGTGTGGCACGACCTGCGCGCGGCCCACTGGCCGGACGCCCGGTCCACGCTCGCCGAGTACGACGCCCGTTTCGCCGACCGCACCGCTGTGGCCACCGCAGCGGCCACCGGAGCGACCGCACTGGCCCGGCCGTCGCGGATCGGCGAGTGCCGCCGCTGCCCGTGGTGGCCCACCTGCGAGGCGGAGCTCGAGCGCGCCCAGGACGTCAGCCTGGTCGTGCGCGGCGAGACGGCCGAGGAGCTGCGGGAGGTCGGCATCACCACCGTGGGGCAGCTCGCCGCGCTCGACCCCGCGGCCGGCTCGCCGATCCCGCTGCCGGCCGTGCCGTTCCCCGACATGGTCGTCCTGGCCCGGGCGTGGCTGCGCGGTCTGGCCGTGGTGCGTCGGGTGCCGCGGGTGCCGGTGCGACGCGCCGACATCGAGGTGGACGTCGACATGGAGAGCTTCGGCGAGGCCGGCGCCTACCTCTGGGGCGCGCTGTTGACCCGTCCCGGCGGCTCCCACCCGGGCGACGAGCCGGAGGGGTACCGGGCGTTCGGCACCTGGACTCCGGTGCCCACCGAGGACGAGGGCCGCTCCTTCGCCGAGTTCTGGGGCTGGCTGTCCGCGGTGCGGGCGCGCGCCACCGACACCGGCCGCAGTTTCGCCGCCTACTGCTACAACGCGCACGCGGAGAACCGCTGGCTCCTCGCGTCGGCCACCCGCTTCGCCGGACGGGCCGGTGTCCCCCCGGTCGCCGAGGTGGAGGCGTTCATCGTCGACCCCGATTGGGTCGACCTCTTCGCCGTCGTGAGCGAGTGGTTCCTGTGCGCCCACGGCAAGGGGCTCAAGCGCATCGCGCCGGTGGCCGGCTTCGCCTGGCGCGACCCCGATGCCGGCGGTGAGAACTCGATGCGCTGGTACCGCGACGCGGTCGGGTGGGACGGCGCCCCGCCCGACCCCGTCCAGCGGCAGCGGCTGCTGGACTACAACGCCGACGACGTGGCGGCCACCCGGGCGCTGCGCGAGTGGATGACCTCCCCGGAGATCGACGCGGTGCCGCTGGCCACCGACCTCTGAGCGCCGGCCGCCCGGATCGCCCCGTCGAGCGGGGCGGCGGTCCGGCCGCCAGGATCGTGTCCGTGGCGCCGAGGAAGCACGAGCAGCGGGGTGCGCGCGGCGCCGCGTCGAGCACCCACTACCTCGGCACCTCCACGGCGATGGCCGTCCTGGCTCGCGGTGGCAACGCGTTCGACGCCGCGGTGGCGGCGGGGTTCGTGCTGCAGGTCGTCGAACCACACCTGTGCGGGCCGGGGGGCGAGGTGCCCGCCGTGTTCGTCACGGCGCGCGACTCCGTGCCGCGCGTGCTCTGCGGGCAGGGGGTGGCGCCCGCGGCGGCCACCACGGCCCGCGTGCGCGACGAGCTCGGCCTGGCGATGGTGCCCGGCACCGGCCTGCTCGCGGCCACCGTTCCCGGCGCCTGGGACGGCTGGCTCACCCTGCTGCGCGACCACGGCACGCTCACGCTGGCCGAGGCGCTCGAACCGGCGCTCGGCTACGCCGCCGGCGGCTTCCCGCTGGTGCCCCGGATCGCACCGACGATCGCCGCGGTCGCCGACCACTTCCGCACGCACTGGCCGAGCTCGGCCGCCACCTGGCTGCCGGACGGGCGGGTGCCCGCCGCCGCCTTCCGGCTCCCGGTGCTCGCCAGGACCTGGCAGCGGCTCCTGGCCGTGGCCGACGCGGCCGGCAGTGATCGGGAGCGGCAGATCGACGCGGCGCGCGACGCGTGGTACCGCGGGTTCGTCGCCGAGGAGGTCGAGGCGTTCTGCCGCACGCCGGTGCGGGACGACTCGGGCCGCGACCACGCCGGCCTGCTCACGGCCGACGACCTCGCCACCTGGTCGGCGACCTACGAGGATGCCCTCGTCGTCGACGTCGGGAACGGGTGGTCGGTGGCGAAGCCCGGCGCGTGGTCCCAGGGCCCGGTGCTGGCCCAGATGCTGCAGCTGCTGCGGGCCGGCGACGTGCGGTACGAGGACGGGGTGGCCGTGGCGGCCACGGTGCACCGCAGCGCCGAAGCCGCCAAGCTGGCGTTCGCCGACCGGGAGGCGTGGTACGGCGACAGCGCCCCGGTCCCGCTGGACGCGCTGGTGTCGGCGGGCTACGCCGACGCCCGCCGCACGTTGCTCGGCGACTCGGCGTCCATGGAGCTGCGTCCGGGCGCGCCCGACGGCCGCGTCCCGCGACTGGCCGCCCGCGCGGCCCGACCCGGCGGGGAGCGCGGCGACGGGGTGGGCGGCCCCGGCTCCGGTGAGCCCACCGTCAGCCGCACCGGCACCGTGCGCGGCGACACCGTGCACGTCGACGTGGTCGACGCGGCCGGGAACATGATCTCGGCGACGCCGTCGGGTGGTTGGTTGCAGTCCTCGCCCACGATCCCGGCGCTGGGGTTCTGCCTCGGCAGCCGGGCGCAGATGTTCTGGTTGGAGGACGGTCTGCCGTCGTCGCTGGTGCCCGGTCGGCGTCCGCGCACGACGCTGAGCCCCTCGCTGGGCCTGCGCGACGGTGAGCCGTGTCTGGCGTTCGGCACCCCGGGCGGGGACCAGCAGGACCAGTGGCAGCTGTGCTTCTGGCTCGCGCACACGGCCGGCGGGTTGGATCTGCAGGCCGCGATCGACGCCCCGGCCTGGCACTCCACGGCCTTCCCTTCGTCGTTCGCGCCGCGCGGTTGGGAGCCCGGCGGGCTGGTGGTGGAGTCCCGGCTCGGTCCGGCCACCCTCGACGACCTGCGCCGCCGCGGGCACGCGGTCGTCGACGCGGGGGAGTGGGCGCTGGGCCGGATGTGCGCGGTCGGGCGCGGCGACGCGCTGCTCCGGGCGGCCGCCGACACCCGCAGCGGGGTCGGCGCCGCCGCCGCGCTCTAGCCCGGCCCGGCGCTACCCACTACTTGAGCTCGACGAACAGCGAGTGCGTCTCCGTCGTGCCGATGTTCTCCCCGACGTGCGACTGCGCGGGCACCCAGCCGGGCACGTGCGCGGTCTTCTCGACCTCGACGCTGCGTCCGTCCATGGTCAGGCGCCGCCGGAACGTGGTCAGCGGGATGATCACCATGTCGGGGTGCTGGTGCTCGGAGGTCTTGTCACCGGGCCGGTCCCGGTACTCCAGGACGCGGACGCGCTCGTTCTCGAACACCACGGAGTAGAACTGCGGATCGGTCGTGATCGGGTCGAGGCACATGGTCGGCTCCTTCGTGGGACTGAAGTACCACGAAGGACAGTAGAGTACCGTGAGTGCCGATGGCAACCCCGTACGAGCTCACCGGCAGGCGCAACCAGAAGGCCCGCACCCGCGACGCGCTCATCACGGCGGCGCGGCAGCTCCTGGCCGAAGGGATCACCCCGACCGTCGAAGAGGCCGCCGCCACGGCCGCCGTCTCGAGGACCACGGCGTACCGCTACTTCCCGAACCAGGGCGCCCTGGTCGTCGCCGCGCACCCCGAGATCGACGAGGAGTCCCTCCTGCCCGACGATCCGCCGGCCGATCCGGAGGATCGACTGCACCTGGTGCTCGAGGCCTCGACGCGGATCGTCGTCGGGTGGGAGGCGCAGCTGCGCGCGTCGCTGCGGCTCTCGCTGGAACCCGGTGCCGACCCGACCGGGCCCGTGCTGCGCCGCGGCCGGGTGATCGGCTGGATCGAGGACGCGCTCGCCCCGCTCGCGGTGACCCGTCCCGACGTGGACCTCCACCGGCTCGCCGTCGGGATCCGCTCGGCGACCGGGATCGAGGCGTTCGTGTGGCTGGTCGACGTCGCCCGGGTGCCCCGGGACGAGGCCGTCCAGATGCTGCGCTGGTCGGGGAGCGCCATGCTGCGATCCGCGCTGCGCGACGGTGGCCCGGCGTAATCTGCAGGGATGGGTCTGTTCGGACGGGACAAGTCGCGGATGATCAGCCGCGAGTCGGCGCTGCCGGGTCGGGCCACCCCGCTCGCGGTGCCCACCGAGCACTTCGTCAACGGCCACCGCATCCAGCCGCCCTTCCCGGAGGGCCTGGCCACAGCGGTGTTCGGGATGGGGTGCTTCTGGGGGGCCGAGCGGATCTTCTGGCAGACCCCCGGCGTGTACTCCACGGCCGTCGGCTACGCCGGAGGGTTCACCGAGAACCCGACCTACGAGGAGACCTGCTCCGGGCTCACCGGGCACACCGAGGTCGTGCTGGTGGTGTTCGACCCGGCGCAGATCAGCTACGAGAAGCTGCTCACGGTGTTCTGGGAGGGCCACGACCCCACTCAGGGCATGCGGCAGGGCAACGACCGCGGCACCCAGTACCGCTCGGCGGTCTACTACACCGACGACGCGCAGCGCGAGCTCGCCGAGTCCACCGCCAAGACCTACGGCGACGCGCTGAAGTCGTCCCGGTACGGCGAGATCACCACCGAGATCGCCCCGCTCACGCACTTCTACTACGCCGAGGACTACCACCAGCAGTACCTGGCCAAGGTGCCCGACGGGTACTGCGGCATCGGCGGCACGGGCGTGTCCTGCCCGGTCGGGACGGGCGGGTCGCCGCCCTGACCTCCCGCGTCGGCGGCGTTGCTGAGCCACGACGCACACCTTTGCTGCCCCGCGCACACCGTCGGCGGTGTGCGCGGCGGCCACGGGGTGTGCGCGGTGGCCACGGCAGACTGTCCCCGTGATCGCCGAGGACCGCTTCACGGTCGAGCCCCGGTGCCTGCGCGAACCCCGCCTGCGGCTCGACGAGCTCGGCGCCACCGAGACCGCCTTCGCGCTGTCGAACGGCTGCCTCGGCATCCGGGGCACCCTCGACGAGGGCGATCCGGTGGCCATCCCGGGTACGTACCTCGCCGGGCTGTTCGAGCTGCGGACGATGGTCTACAGCGAGACCGGCAACGGCGATCCGGAGGCGACCCAGACGCTGATCAACACGATCGACGGCACGCTGATGCGCCTCTCGGTCGACGGGCAGCCGCTGGACGTCCGGGCCGGCGAGTTGCGCCGCCACGAACGCGTGCTCGACCTGCGGGCCGGGACGCTCACCCGCGAGCTGCGCTGGTGCTCGCCGGCCGGGCGCGTGGTCGACGTCCGGTCCGAGCGGCTGGTGTCGTTCACCCACCGCGGAGTCGCGGCGGTCCGCTACACGGTGCGCGCGGTCGACGAGCCGGTCGACGTCGTGCTCACCTCGAGCCTGGTCGCCAACGGTGAGATGCCGCACCTGTCCGAGCACCCCTCGGCCGAGGACCTGCTCAAGCACTCGCTGATGGAGCAGGAGGACCACGCGGACGGGCTGCGGCTGACCCTGCTGCACCGCACCCGCCGCTCCGGGTTCTCGGTCGGTGCGGCCGCCGACCACCGGTGCGAGGGCCCGGCCGACCTGGAGCTGCACGTCGACAGCGACGACGACTGGGCCCGGATGACGGCCAGCGGGCGCCTCGAGCCCGGCCAGGAGATGACGGTGGTCAAGCTGCTCGGCTACGCCTGGTCGGCGGACCGTTCGCTGCCCGCGGTGCGGGACGAGGTGGCCGCGACGGTCACCGCGGCGGTCCATGCGGGCTGGGACGGGCTGGTGGCCGCGCAGCGCGCGTACCTCGACGAGTTCTGGGCCGACGCCGACGTGGAGATCGACGGGGACGACCAGCTCCAGCAGGCCGTCCGGTTCGCGCTCTGGCACCTGCTCCAGGCGACCGCGCGGGCGGAGGGTCGGGGCATCGCGGGCAAGGCGCTCACGGGCACCGGCTACGAGGGCCACTGCTTCTGGGACACCGAGACCTTCGTGCTGCAGGTGATGACGGCGCTGCGCCCGCAGATCACCCGCCAGGCCCTCGGTTGGCGACACTCGACGCTGGGGAAGGCGCGCGACCGCGCGGCGCAGCTGGCCCTGCGTGGCGCGGCGTTCCCCTGGCGCACGATCGGCGGCGAGGAGTGCGCCGGGTACTGGCCGGCCGGGAGCGCGGCGCTGCACGTCAACGCGGACATCGCCGAAGCCGCGGTGCGCTACGTCGAGGCCACCGGGGACCACGAGTTCGTCCGGACGACGGGGCTCGACCTGCTCGTGGAGACCGCGCGGCTGTGGGCCTCGGCGGGCCACCACGGCCGCGACGGCCGGTTCCACGTCTACGGCGTCACCGGCCCCGACGAGTACAGCGCGTTGGGCGACGACAACGTCTACACGAACCTGATGGCGCAGCTGAACCTGCTCCGGGCGGCCCAATGGGCCCGGGCGCATCCCGACGCGGCCGCGCGGCTGGACGTCGACACCGCGGAGATCGACTCCTGGCAGGCCGCGGGCGACGCGATGGCCGTGCCCTACGACGAGGACCTCGGCGTGCACCCGCAGTCGGCCGGGTTCACCCATCAGCCGATCTGGGACTTCGAGGGGACTCCCGAGGACCACTACCCGCTGCACTCGCACTACCCGTACCTGCAGCTCTACCGCCAGCAGGTGGCGAAGCAGGCCGATCTGGTGCTCGCGATGCACCTGCGCGGTGATGCGTTCACCGACGAGGAGAAGGCCCGGAACTTCACGTACTACGAGGCCGTGACGGTGCGGGACTCGTCGTTGTCGGCGTGCGGCCAGGCGGTGCTGGCCGCCGAGGTCGGCCACCTGGACCTGGCGTTGGCCTACGTGGCCGAGTCGGCACTCGCCGACCTGCGCGACGTCGAGCACGACTCGTCGGACGGCCTGCACCTCGCGGCGCTGGCCGGCACCTGGCTCGCGATCGTGGCCGGCTTCGGCGGCCTGCGGCAGGTGGACGGGGAGCTGCGGTTCCGCCCGGCTCTGCCGGCGGCACTGCACCGCCTCACGTTCCGCTTCCGGCACCTCGACCGCGTGCTGCGGGTGTCGGTGACACCGTGCGACGTCGAGTACGCGTTGGTCCGGGGCGAGCCGCTGACCGTGCGCCACGAGGACGAGGAGATCGAGCTGGCCGAGGGGGCCCCGGCGACCCGTCCGACGGTGGGCAGGCCGCACCGCGAACCGCCCGAGCAGCCCGCGACCCGGCATCCCGGCCGGCGGGCCAGACCGCCGGAGGTGTGAGCGGTGCCCGACGTCTTCGACCCCCGCACCTTCGCCCGCGGGGTCCCGCACGACGACCTCCGCCTGCTGCGCGACACCGAGCCGGTGAGCTGGCAGGACGAGCCAGAGGTGGGGATCTGGCCGGCCGGTCCCGGCTTCTGGGCGGTCACCCGCTACGACGACGTGCGGCACGTCCTGCGCTCGCCCGCGGACTTCTCCTCGGCGCTGGGGGCCACCCAGATCCGGGATCCCGATCCCGCCGACCTGCCGTTCATCCGTCGGATGATCCTCAACATGGACCCCCCGGAGCAGGTCCGGCTGCGGCGGCTCGTCACCGGGGCGTTCTCCCGACGCCGGCTGGAGCGGTCGGCGGCGGTCCTCCGCGAGCGGGCGGCCGCCCTCGTGGGGGCGGTCGCGGACCGGCGGCGCTGCGATCTCCCCCGCGAGGTCACCGACGACCTCCCCCTGCAGAACCTCGCCGACCTGCTCGGGGTGCCCGCGGCCGATCGGGAGCACCTGCTGACCTGGACGAACCGGGTGATCGGCTACCAGGATCCCGAGCACGCCGACATCGTCACGGATGCCGACGGCCGCCCGGTGAACCCGCGGTCCCCGGCGATGCTCGCCGACATGTTCGGCTACGCCGAGGAGCTGGCCGAGCGCAAGCGCCGGGAACCGGCCGACGACCTGATGACCGCGCTGGTGCGGGCCGAGGTCGACGGCGAGCGGCTCACCGACGCCGAGCTGAAGATGTTCTTCTTCCTGCTGGTCGTCGCCGGGAACGACACGGTGCGCAGCGCACTGCCCGGCGGGGTGCTCGCCCTCGTGCGCCACCCCGAGGAGTACCGGCGCCTGCGGGCGGATCCGGGGCTGTTGCCGTCGGCCCTCGAGGAGATGCTGCGGGTGCACCCGCCCGTCCTGACGTTCCGCCGCACCGCGTCCCGCCCGCTCGAGCTCGGCGGCCGCCGGATCGCCGCGGGGGACAAGGTCGTCGTCTACCACGTGTCGGCCAACCACGACGAGCGCCGCTTCCCCGACCCGTTCCGCTTCGACCCGGCCCGCGCACCGAACGACCACCTCGCGTTCGGTCAGGGCCCGCACCTGTGCCTCGGTGCGGCGTTCGCCCGGTTGCAGATGCGCGCGTTCTTCACCGAGTTCCTGGCGCTGCCGCCCGTCGAGCTCGACGGTGCGCCGCGCCGCCTCACGTCGAACTTCATCAACGGCATCACGAGCCTGCCGCTGCGCTGGTAGGGCCGCTCGACGCGACCGCCCGGCCGAAAGCTGTGGGAAAGTGGACGCGTACGGGCCCTACTCACGACGGCAGGGATCATGGGGACGAAGACGGTCGCCGGTGCGGACGGGCGCATGTGGTCGGTGCGCCGCAACATCGAGTGGTCGGTGCCGGCCACGGGCGACGACTTCGAGCACGACGTCGACGGCGGCCGCGGCGCGGCCGTGCTGATCCTCTCGGCCCTGTTCCTGTTCTGGGTGATCGTGGTCGTGTGGTCGCCGGACGGCCTGCACATCCCCTGGTACCTGTGGATCGTCGGGGTGGCCATCGTGTTGTTCTTCCCGATCCGCTGGTTCCTGCGCCGGCCCCGCACGCTCGTGGCCGAGACCGCGGGCGGCTACGACCGGCCGCCCGAGCGGTGGATCGGGCTGGTGCGTGGCGAGTCCAAGTCCAAGGAGGAGCTGCGCATCGTCGTCCGCCGGCTCCGCACGCAGGGCACGCCCGGTCACGCCGACAGCCCCCTGCAACCGCAGCACTGATGCCCGAGCTCCCCGAGGTCGAAGCCCTCGCCCACCACCTGCGCGAGCACGCGGTGTACCGGCCGGTCGCGCGGGTGGACGTCGCGAGCATGAGCGCGGTCAAGACGTTCGACCCGCCGGTGTCGGCACTGGCCGGCCGGGTCGTCACCGGCGCGGCCCGCTACGGCAAGTTCCTCTCCGTCGAGTTCTGCGACCGGCCCGACGACGGCCTCCACCTGGTGACGCACCTGTCGCGCGCGGGGTGGCTGCGCTGGCACGACACCGCATCGACCACCCCACCCAAGCCCGGACGCGGGCCACTGGAGCTGCGCGTGCACCTCGACACCGTCGGGGGGCCCGGCTTCGACCTCACCGAGGCCGGTACGCAGAAGCGGCTGTCGGTGTACCTGGTGCACGACCCGCAGGAGGTGCCCGGCATCGCGCGGCTGGGCCCGGACGCGCTGGCGCTCTCTCGCGACGAGCTCGGTGAGCTCCTGACCGGTCGCTCGGAGCGGATCAAGACGCTGATCGTCGACCAGCAGACGATCGCCGGGGTGGGCAACGCCTACAGCGACGAGATCCTGCACACCGCGCGGCTCTCGCCGTACGCGGTCTCGGGGCGGTTGACCCCTGAGCAGGTCGACGCGCTGCACACCGCGCTGCGCACCGTGCTCACCGACGCCGTCGAGCGGTCGGTGGGGCAGGGCGCGGCGCAGCTCAAGGGCGAGAAGCGCTCCGGGCTGCGGGTGCACGCGCGCACCGGGATGCCCTGCCCGGTCTGCGGGGACACCGTGCGCGAGGTGTCCTTCGCCACCAAGTCGTTCCAGTACTGTGCCGGCTGCCAGACCGGCGGCAAGCCCCTCGCCGACCGGCGGTTCTCGCGTCTGGTGAGGTAGGTGGCGTGACGGACTTGCTGGCCTCCCCGACCGCGCTCCTCGCGGCCGGCGTGGTGATCGTCCTCATGATCGGCCTGGTCGTCTTCCTGATCCTGCGCAACCGTCGCAACACGTTCGCCACCCCGCTGGAGAAGGCCACCTTCGCGACGCTGCACACCGTGGCCCTCGCGGCGCCGGCGCTGCGGGAGGGGCTCTCGGCCACCTCTGCCGCGTTCGCGTTGCCGTACCTGCGCCAGCTGCTGGACACCTGCGCACTGACGATGACCGACACCAGCGGCACCACCCTCGCCTGGGACGGTGACGCCGATCGGCACGAGCCCGACGTCCGGTCGCTGGCCGACCAGGTGATCTCCACCGGCCGACAGCAGGTCCTCTCGCACGCGTCGATCCTCTGCGAGCGCCCCGACTGCCTGGTGCGCGGCATCGTGGTCGTCCCGCTCGAGACCGACGGCGCCATCGTCGGCACTCTCGCCGCGCTCACCACGTCGACGGCGGGGCCGGTGCTGCTGCGGGCCACCGGCGAGGTCGCGCGCTACGTGTCCAGCCAGCTCGAGCTGGCCGAGCTCGACGAGTCGCGCGCCCGGCTCAACCGGGCCGAGGTGCGGGCGCTGCGGGCGCAGATCTCGCCGCACTTCGTCTACAACGCGCTCACCACCATCGCGTCGTTCATCCGCACCGACCCGGTGCGGGCCCGCGAGCTGCTCATCGAGTTCGCCGACTTCACCCGCTACTCGTTCCGCACGGCGGGGGAGTACACGACGCTCTCCGACGAGCTCACCAACATCGAGCGCTACATCCGCCTCGAGAAGGCGCGCTTCGGCAACCGTCTGAACATCAAGCTGCAGATCGCGCCGGAGGTGCTCTCCGTCGTGCTGCCGTTCCTGGCCCTGCAGCCGCTGGTGGAGAACGCCGTGCGGCACGGGCTCGCGAGCAAGCCCAACGGCGGGACCATCACGATCACCGCGGAGAACGCCGGGGCCGAGTGCGTCGTCATCGTCGAGGACGACGGCATCGGCATGGACCCCGCGCGCCTGACCGAGGACCTCGACGACGCCCACCTGTCGGGGGCTCACGTCGGACTGGGCAACGTCGACGACCGGATGCGCTCGACGTTCGGCGACGACTTCGGACTCGTGGTGGACACCGCGCTCGGAGCCGGAATGAAGATCACGCTGCGGGTACCGAAGTTCCGCGCCGGCATCCGGGTCTGAGGGGCGAGGACCGGGACGTCCGCGGGTCCGGGCTCCGCGGTCCGCACCGCAGGGACCGTGCCGACCGGGACCTCAGCGCTGATCGATCAGCGGTTGACGACCGTGATGTCCCTCCCGGTGGCGTCGAGCCGGGGGGACAGGGGTGCGCCGATGCGCGGGTGTGCGCCGATGCGCCGGTGTGCGCAGAGCCAGGCGGACGGGGTGCCGATAGGCACCGAGGCTCTGCGCACCTCTACGCATCGGAGGGGCTTGGCGGAGCGGTTCGCATTCGGAGGGGTCGCGGCCCGCCGCCTGGTGCCGGGGGGAGGCCCCGCCGGTCCGTCGCGCCGCTCGGTGATCACCGTGCTCAGTGATCGCCGTCTGGGGACGCGGAGGCGCGGATTTCGCGGTCGCGCGTCCCGAACTGTCGATCTACGCCGCGGGCCTGGTTGTTGATCGGGAGGTCGGGACCGAGAGCCGCCGATGCTGCCCTTGCCCGTCCCGATGCGCCGATCATCGCCGGGAGCCGCTGGTCAGTACCGGCCCGCCCATCCGAGCCCGCTCCGATCAGAGCATCGCCCATCGGCGCTGGCTCCGGCGATCAGGACCAGACGTCCACGTTGATCGTCGTCGTGGGACTGCTGGCGGCCGGCGATCGCTGCTTGGGGACCGAGAGCCGCGAACGGCGCGGTTGCGCGTCCCGATTCGCTGATCAAGGCCTGGCCATGCCGGGCGGACGCGCCGCTGGCGGCCTACCCCCGGCACGTACCCCCAGCACGTCCTCCCGGCCCGTCCACCGGCGCGTCCTCCCGGCATGTCGGCCCGCGTAGCGTGTCGGTATGGACGCGCTCCGCCTCCCCGACCGGCTCGCCTCCCACCTCCCCGGGCGGCTCGGTGAACGCTCGGACCGGCCCCTGGTGACGATGGTGCGGCTGCACGGGGTGATCACGCCGACGCCGGGTCCACTGCCCCGCTCGGTCATCAGCGCGGCCACCCTCGAGAAGACCCTCGAGCGGGCCTTCGCCTCGGAGCGGCTGGCCGCGGTGGCGCTCCTGGTCAACTCGCCCGGCGGCTCCGCCACGCAGTCGGCCCTGGTCGCGGACCGGATCCGCGGTCTGTCCGAGGAGAAGGGCGTACCGGTGCTGGCGTTCTGCGAGGACGTCGCCGCGTCCGGCGGTTACTGGTTGGCCTGCGCCGCCGACGAGATCTACGCCCACTCCACGTCGCTCGTCGGCTCGATCGGAGTGATCAGCCAGGGCTTCGGGCTGGACGGGTTCATCGAGCGGTTCGGCGTGCAGCGCCGGCTGTACACGGCGGGGACGTCGAAGTCGCGGCTGGATCCGTTCCTCCCCGAGAAGGAGGAGGACGTCGTCTGGCTGCGCGGATTGCAGGACGACCTGCACGGGATGTTCCGGCAGTGGGTCGTGTCCCGGCGGGGTGACCGGCTGCAGCAGGACGCCGCCGACCTGTTCACCGGTGAGGTCTGGACGGGTGCACGTGCCGTCGAGCTCGGCCTCGTCGACGGGCTGGGCACCGCGCGCGGCGTCCTCACCGAACGCTTCGCCGACGCGCAGCTGGAGCTGGTGGAGGGCCGCAAGCCGTTCCTCGCCCGGTTGGGCCTGGCCGGGTCGCCGGCGGCCGGCGGCGCACTGGGCGCCGATGCTCTGCTCGGGGCGGTGCAGGCGGCTGAAGTCCGCGCGACCTGGGCACGGTACGGTCTGTAGCAGGGTGTGACCAGACACACCCGACCGGCGTCGGACCCTGGCACTCGTACGCATTCGCCGTCACCATGGTCGGCGGAGCGAGGCCCCGGACTCGCAGGATGAGGAGATCGTGGACAGCAACGACAGCTCCGGCGGCCTCGTCGTCCTCGCCGTGGACGACGAGGAGCCCGCTCTCGAGGAACTGGCCTACCTGCTCGGCGAGGACGCTCGGGTCGGGATGGTGCTCAAGGCTTCCGACGCCACCGACGCCCTCCGCATCCTCAACAGCCGGCAGGGCGTGCGCGAGGCCGCCACCGCAGGTCAGCTGAGCCGCGGGATGGCCAACCCGATGACCGGCACGCGCGTGGCCGAGCGCACCGATGTCGAGGTCGTCTTCCTCGACATCCGCATGCCCGGGCTCGACGGGCTGGAGCTCGCCAGGGTGTTCTCCTCGATGGCCGTGCCCCCGTCGGTGGTGTTCGTCACCGCCCACGACGACCGCGCGGTGGACGCCTACGAGGTCGGCGCGGTCGACTACCTCCTCAAGCCGCTGCGCAGCGAGCGGCTCGCCGCGTCGATCGACCGCATCCTCGCCAGCCGTGCCGCGGGCACGGCCGAACCGCTGCGCGACGAGGGCGGCGAGGACGAGGTCATCCCCGTCGAGCTGGCCGGCACCACCAAGCTCGTGCCGCGCTCGGCAGTGCGCTACGTGGAGGCCCAGGGCGACTACGCCCGCCTGCACACCCACGAGGGCAGCCACCTCGTCCGCATCCCGCTCTCGGTGCTCGAGGACCGCTGGCGCGAGGCCGGCTTCGTGCGCATCCACCGGTCGTTCCTGGTGTCGCTGCCGCTGGTCACGGAGCTGCGGTTGTCCGGTTCCGGCTACGTCGTCCGGGTCGGTAGCGGCCCCGACTGCGCCGAGCTGCCGGTCAGCAGGCGCCACACCCGAGAGCTGAAGGACCGGCTGGTCCGCGCGACGAAACAGGCGTGGAGTCAGCGGTGAGCACCTTCACCGACGGCATCCCGCCGTCGGTGACGCCCGGGCCCGAGGACGGCCCGGGCCACGGTCGGTCCGCCGGCCCCCCCGCCGGAACCGACGACTCCACCGGCACCGCCCCGCCGCAGCGGCACGGGCTGGGTCCTCGCGGAGATCCAGCGCCGCATCGCCGACGGGACCTCCGCCTCCGGCGGCCGGCACGCCCGGCGCAGCGCCGGCCCGTCGGGCTCGGCCGGCTACGTGCCGCGGCACTCGGTCGCCACCCCCGGACCCGGTGCGCCCGCGCCGGGTTCCGTCGGTCCGTCCGCGGGTGGATCCTCCCGAGGGGAGCACCTCGCCGGGACCGGCCGCCGGGGCTCCACCTGGTCGCGTCCGCAGCCGCCGGGCGCGGACGGCCGGGCCGATGGAAGCGCTCCGGTCCCCGCGGGCACGTCACCGACACCGGACGCGCCGGTCACCGCGGAGGAGCCCGTCACACCGGCCGAGCCGGTCACGGCGCCGGAGCCGGTCATGGTGGACGAACCGGTCACGGCCGAGGAGCCGGTCACGCGAGCCGAGCCGACCACGGCACCGCTGCCGGTCACTGCGGCGGACGTGGTCGGGCCGGGGGAACCGGCTCCCGCCGCGGACCCGGTCACGGCGGAGGAGCCGGTCACCGGGAACGGCCCGAGGCCGAGTACCGACCGGGTCGACGGGCCCGGCCCGACGGCAACCGGACCGACCGGGAGCGCTCCGAGTGATCCCGCTCGGAGCGGAGCCGGCTCGGTGGGGACGGCGCCCACCGGAACCGGCCCGACCGCGAACGGGACGGCAGGGCCCGACTCGACAGGAGCCGGACAGACCCGAACCGGGCCGGCCGCAACCCGAACGGCCGGGCTCGGCCGGGCGGACCCCGGAGTGGCGAGGACCCCCCCGCGTGATCCCAGCCGGGCCCGACCCGGTCCCACGGCGAGCGCGGCCCCCGCGACCGGGACCGCCGGGACCGGCAGCCGGGCCACCGGGAACGAGACCTCCTCCCAGCTGGACGAACCGGCGCGGCCGCCCATGCCCTCGCATCCCGCGCCACGCCGCGCGCGCGAACCGTCGACGCAGGACTCGCCGGGCGCGTCGACCGGCCCGGTCTCCACGACGACTCCCGTCGCGCCCACCCGCGTCCGCGTGGCGCCGACCGCACCCGCCGGGCCGAGGCCGCCGATCGACCCGTTGTTCACGGCCAGGACCCCGGCCCTCGGCACGGTCGAACAACGAGCCCCGGCGCCCGCTCCGCCGCGGGATCCCGCACACGACCCCCGAGGCCTCGAGCGGCCGCGGGGCGCTCGCTTCCCGCGGCCCGGCGACGACCACGACCGACTCGTCGGGCAAACGCGTGCGCGTGGTGCTCGCCGAACGCAAAGGCGTGGCCCGACCGGTGCGCACCGTCGTGGACATCCAGGAGAACACCGGTGTCGGCGAGCTGCTCCGCAGCAACCTGATCGGCTCCCAGCTCGCGGTGTCCCTACGGTTCGCGATCGGCGCCGGGCTCACCCTCGCGGCGCTGCCTCTGCTGTTCGCCCTGCTCCCGGAGATCGGACACGCCGACCTGTTCGGGCTCCGCGTGCCCTGGCTGCTGCTCGGCGCGCTCACCTACCCGTTCCTGCTGGTGGTCGGGATGTGGTACGCACGGACCGCCGAACGCGTCGAGCAGAACTTCGCCGACCACGTCCAGGACTAGCGGTCGTGCCGCGGATCATCCCATCGGCTGCGCGGCGCTCAGCTGGCGGCTCGTGGCGTTTCGTCGCCACCGACGGGCTCGGGCCCGATGACTCGATCCTCGCCCCCGGCGCCCCGCCGTTGACATAGTGGGTCGGTGACCACCTCCAGCGCCATCGCGCTCGCGGCCATGGCCCTCGTGGCCCTGGCCTCGGCAGTGATCGGTGCTCTGGGGGTGCGGGTCACGCGCAGCACGTCGGACTTCCTCGTCGCCTCCCGCACGATCGGGCCGGTAGCGAACGCCGGGGCGATCTCCGGGGAGTACCTCTCCGCCGCGTCGTTCTTGGGCGTCGCGGGCATGATCCTGCGCTACGGCGCGGACGGGCTGCTGTACCCGGTCGGCTTCACCGCCGGCTACCTCGCCCTGGCGATGTTCGTGGCTGCTCCGCTCCGCCGGTCGGGGGCCTACACGATGCCGGACTTCGCCGAGGCCCGGCTGCGCTCCTCGGCGCTGCGCAAGGTCTGCACCCTCTTCGTGATCATCATCGGCTGGCTCTACGTGGTGCCCCAGCTCCAGGGGGCCGGGCTGACCCTCACGATCATCACGGGGTTGCCGTCGTGGATGGGGGCGGTCACGTGCGCCGTCGTGGTGGTGGCGACGGTCGTGCTGGGCGGGATGCGATCGATCACCTTCGTGCAGGCGTTCCAGTACTGGCTCAAGTTCACCGCCGCCGCTCTCCCGGCGACGATCGTCCTGATCTTCTTCCTGAACGACGACCGCACCTACGATCGGCCGGCACCGCCGCAGTTCCCCGATGAGGCCGTCGTGCAGATCAATACCGACGTGGTGCTGCAGGTCGCCTCGCCGGTCACGGTGATCGCCTCCGGCGAGGTGGACGGGGTGCGGCAGGACGGCGTCCCCGTCCGCTGGGAACCGGGCCGGCACACGGTGACGCGCGGAGCAGAGCTGACGTTCCCGAGCGGCGCAGCTGTGCCGGTCGTGGTCGGCGCCCCGGTCACCGACGCCGACTGGCTGACCCCGTTCCCGGAGGGCGGCGGCTCTGGCGGCCTGCTCGGCTTCTACTCGCTGATCATCGCGCTGTTCCTCGGCACGATGGGCCTGCCGCATGTGCTCGTTCGCTTCTACACGAACCCCGACGGGCGGACGGCACGGCGCAGCGCAGTGATCGTCATCGCGATGCTGGGTGCGTTCTACATCATGGTGACCCTCCTCGGGGCCCTGGCCCGGCTCTACACCCCGCAGCTGCTCGTCAACGGCGACACCGACGCCGCCGTGCTGCTGCTGCCCTCGGCCGTCCTCGGCAGCGGGCTGATGGGAGCGCTGCTCGGGGCCCTCGTGGCCGCCGGCGCGTGGGCGGCGTTCCTGTCCACGTCATCGGGCCTGGTCGTCAGCGTGGCGGGTGTGCTGTCCACCGACGTGTTCGGCAGCAGCCGGGTGCGGGACCTCCGGATCGCCGCGCTGATCGCCGGGGGCGTGCCGCTGGCTCTGTCGCTCACCGTGACCCGTTTGGACTTCTCCGAGGCCGTCGCGCTCGTCTTCGCGGTGGCGGCGTCCACGTTCTGCCCGTTGCTGGTACTGGGCATCTGGTGGCGCCGCCTGACCGCCGCCGGCGCGACCGCCGGGGTGTTGACCGGCGGGCTGCTCTCGGTCGGTGCGGTCGCCGTGAGCCTGAGCGGGATGAGCGTCGACGACCCACTCGGCGTGTTGCTGCGCCGGCCGGCCATCGTCACCGTGCCCGCCGCATTCCTGGTGATGATCGTCGTCAGCCGGTTGACGCCCCGACGGCGGCCCGCCGACGCCGAGCAGGTGATGCTGCGGATGCACGCCCCCGAACGCCTCGGTCTCAGCCGCGACCGCCTCGACGAGCGCGTCCGGCGTCGCGACCGCTAGCCAGGGGTACCGGACCCCTAACGATCGGGTGACCGGGACGTCACGGTCCGACCCTTCCTGCGCGCACGGACCGTTCATCGGCCGCTGGTTGACCGCTCGGCGCGTAGGGTGCACCTTCGGGCGGAGACGTGGCGACGACGTCCCGCTATTCACTCTATTGGAGTATCTCGGGTCGCGACGCCCGGTGAACTATCGTTCCCTTCGTCGTGCACCCGGATGGCGCGGCGACGATGCGGCGCAGGCCAGGACTTCGGACGGGGAGGACACCGTGAGTACCACGGGCGAACGATCAACGGGCACCATCTACGAACAGGTGCAGGCGAGTCCGGAGTTCATCGACCTGAGGTCCAGGCTGCGGCGCTTCGTCTTCCCGATGAGCGCTGCCTTCCTCGCCTGGTACCTGGCCTACGTGCTGGCGGCGTCGTACGCGCCCGGGTTCATGTCGATCAAGGTCTTCGGCAACATCAACGTGGGTCTGATCTTCGGACTGCTGCAGTTCGTCACGACCTTCGTGATCACCCAGATCTACGTGCGGTTCGCGAACAAGCACCTCGACCCGGCGGCCGCCCAGCTGCGCGAGAAGATCGAGAGTGCCGCGTGAGCGCACTCGCCCAGACCCCTGCTCCGCCTCCCGCGCCGGCTCCGGTCGGCAGCGTCGGGCTGAACATCGGGATCTTCCTCGCCTTCGTCGCCGTCACGCTCGTGTTCGTGTACCGGGCCAGTCGCACCAACAAGACGGCCTCGGACTACTACGCCGCCGGCCGGGCGTTCACCGGGCCGCAGAACGGGGTCGCGATCGCGGGCGACTACCTGTCCGCGGCGTCCTTCCTCGGGATCGCCGGGGCGATCGCGCTCAACGGCTACGACGGCTTCCTCTACTCGGTCGGCTTCCTCGTGGCCTGGCTCGTGGCGCTGCTGCTGGTGGCCGAGCTGCTGCGCAACACCGGCAAGTTCACGATGGGCGACGTGCTCGCGTTCCGGATGCGGCAGCGTCCGGTCCGGGCCGCCGCGGCGACGTCCACGCTGGCCGTGTCGTTCTTCTACCTGCTCGCGCAGATGGCGGGAGCCGGTGGCCTCATCGCCCTGCTGCTGCAGATCCCCAACAGCAACGTGTTCGGGCAGAGCGTCGTCATCGCGGTCGTCGGCATCCTGATGATCGTCTACGTGCTGGTCGGCGGCATGAAGGGCACCACGTACGTCCAGATCATCAAGGCCATCCTGTTGATCATCGGCGCCGCCGTCATGACGGTGTGGGTGCTCGGCATCTACGGCTTCAACCTCTCGGCGCTGCTCGGCGACGCGGCCGCGGCCAGCCCCAAGGGTGAGGCCGTGCTGAACCCGGGCCTGCAGTACGGGACCACGCCGACTGCGAAGATCGACTTCATCTCGCTGGGACTCGCGCTGGTGCTCGGCACCGCCGGCCTGCCGCACATCCTGATGCGCTTCTACACCGTGCCCACCGCCAAGGACGCCCGGCGCTCCGTCGTGTGGGCCATCTGGCTGATCGGCATCTTCTACCTGTTCACGCTGGTGCTGGGCTACGGCGCCGGCGCGCTGGTCGGGCCGCAGGTCATCGCGGCCTCGCCCGGCGCGGTGAACTCGGCCGCCCCGCTGCTCGCCTACGAGCTGGGCGGGGTGATCCTGCTCGCGCTCATCTCGGCGGTCGCCTTCGCGACGATCCTGGCGGTGGTGGCCGGACTGACGATCACCGCGTCGGCGTCGTTCGCCCACGACGTCTACGCCAACGTGATCAAGAGCGGCGAGGCGAGCCCGGACGAGGAGGTGAAGGTCGCCCGGCGCACGGCGCTGGTGATCGGGACGCTCGCCATCATCGGCGGCATCCTGGTCAACGGCCTCAACATCGCCTTCCTGGTGGCGCTGGCCTTCGCCGTCGCCGCGTCGGCGAACCTGCCGACGATCCTGTACTCGCTGTTCTGGAAGAAGTTCAACACCACCGGGGCGCTGTTCAGCATCTACGGCGGCCTGGCCAGCTGTGTGCTGTTGATCATCTTCTCTCCCGTGGTGTCCGGTGAGAAGAGCGTGATCTTCAAGGGCGTCGACTTCGCGTTCTTCCCGCTGTCCAACCCGGGCATCGTGTCGATCCCGCTGTCGTTCATCCTCGGCATCGTCGGCACCTACGTCGGGGCCAAGCGGGAGGTCAACCTGGCCAAGTTCGCCGAGATGGAGGTCCGGTCGCTCACCGGCGCCGGCTCGGAGAAGGCCATCTCGCACTGATCCGCACCTGATCGTCGACGGGGCGGGCCCGACCGGGCCCGCCCCGTCGACGTCCGCTCACCGCGTCGTCACGCGGCTGCGTGGCAGGATGCGTGGCATGAGTGGTGCGACCGGTTCCGCCGTCCCGGCCGTCGAGGTGGCCGACCTGCCCGCCGACGCCACCCTGCTCGACGTCCGCGAGTCCGACGAGTGGGCCGCGGGCCACGCGCCCGGGGCGAGGCACCTGCCGATGTCCGAGCTGACCGCGCGGATGGGCGAGATCCCCGGTGACGACCCGCTCTACGTCGTCTGCCGCTCAGGTGCGCGGTCCGGGCGGGTCGTGGCGTTCCTCGCCGGGCAGGGCTATCCGGCCGTGAACGTCGACGGCGGCATGCAGTCCTGGGCGGGGCACGGCCGCGAGGTCGTGGCCGACGGCAGCTCGCCCCCCGAGATCATCTAGTCCCGTGGCGCCGTCCGTCGAGCCCGGGCCGCCGTGCCCGCACTGCCACCGGCGGGCGGCCGCGGACGAGGGGCCGTACTGCCCGTTCTGCGGCCGCCACCTGGCTCCCCTGCAGTGGGTGGCCGAACCCCCGCCCGGCGCGCTTCCCCCGCCCGGCCGCGTCCGCGCCCCGTACGCCGGACCGCCGCGCTACCGCGTTGCGCCCCGCTGGGGCTTCCCGATCGGGGCGTGGGCGCCGGCCGCGTCGCCCGGGCGGCCGGAGCCCGGTCCCGTGGCGGCCGCGCGCTCGGTGGCCGGCACCCTGGTCCCGTTGCTCTGGGCCACGGCCGCCGTCGCCCTGCTGGCCGCGGTCGCCGAGGTCTGGCGCTACCTCCTGCTCCTGGCCAGCCGCGACGGGGCGCTGTCCGCCGGCGCAGTCGCCGCATCAGACGCCCTGGTGGCGTCGGCGGGCACGGTCGCGCCGATCCTCGCGGTGATCAGTGGCGGCCTGCTGGTGCTGTGGATGGTGCGCGCGTCCCGGGCCGTGGCCGACGGCGCCGGGGTGCGCCCGTCGCGCTCACCCCGGGCCGTGGCACTGGGGTTCCTGCCCGGCCCGAACCTCACCGTGCCGGGGTCCGTCCTCGCCGAGATCGAGCACATGGCCCTGGGCCGGCCGGCGCGGCGGCGGCCCCGGCCCTCGCGGCTGCTGCTCGTCGGCTGGGTGCTGTGGGTCGCGAGTGTGGTGCTCGCGACCGTCGTGCTGGCATGGACCCTGCGGGCGGGGGTGCAGGCGCGCGCGGACGGCGTCGTGCTGCACGCGGTGCTGGACCTGGTCGCCGCCGCGACGGCCGCCGTCGCCGCGCGGCTCGTCGTCCGGCTCACCCAGCTCCTCGGGCCGCCCCGGGTCCGGCGGCGCGAGATCCTGGTCTCCGTCGAGAACGAACCTGCGGTGATCAACGAGGCGGTTCGATCACCAGAAGTTCGTTCTCGACGGGTCACCGCGTGACCGGGAGCTCCCGCAGACCACGCATCACGAAGTCCGGGCGGCGCGTCGGCTCGGCGGCCAGGCGCAGGTCCGGCAGCCGACTGCGCAGGGCGTCGAGCGTCGCGGCCACCTCCAGCCGGGCCAGCGGGGCGCCCAGGCAGTAGTGCACCCCGGCCCCGAAGCCGAGGTGGGGATTGCGCTGCCGGCCGACGTCGAGCTCGTCGGGCCGGTCGAAGGCCATCGGGTCGCGCGCCGCGGCGCCGAGCAGCGCCGCGATCCGCGTGCCGGCCGGCACCGGGTGCCCCGCCACCGCCGTGTCGACCACCGCCGTCCGCTCGAACAGCTGCAGGGGTGGGTCGTAGCGGATGAGCTCCTCGACGGCCGTCGGGTCCAGCCCGGGGTCGGCCACGAGCCGCTCCCACTGGACCGGGTGGCGCAGCAGGGCCAGCACCCCGTTCCCGATCACGTTGACGGTGGCCTCGTGCCCGGCCATGAGCAGCAGCGCGGCGGTACCGACCACCTCGTCGTCGGCGAGGTCCGCGGCCAGCAGGTCCGTGACCAGGTCCGGACCCGGGTAGGTGCGGCGATGCGCCGCGAGTTCGCGCAGCGCCTCGACGAACTCGGCGGCAGCCCGCTCGGCCGCCGCCCGCCGCTGCCGACCGGGGTCCGGCTCGTACATCGTGACGATCGCGTTCGACCAGCCGCGCAGGGCGGAGCGGGCCGGCTCGGGCACCGCGAGCAGCTCCGCGATCACCTCCACCGGCAGGGGGGCTGCCACCTCCGCGATCAGGTCCGCACGACCCTCGGCCCGGATCCGCTCGTCGAGCCCGTCCACCAGGCCGCCGGCCAGCCCGCGCACCCGCGGCGCGAGCCGTGTCGAGTGGCCACGGTTGAAGGCCCCCGCGACGAGCCCGCGCAGGCGGGCGTGGGACGGACCCTCGCGCTCGAGCAACGAGTTGCGGTGGAGCAGGTTGAACGCCGGGAAGTCCGCCGCCGGCTCGGCGTCGGCCCAGAGCCGGCCCAACTCCCGGCCGCGGAGGAGTTCCGAGCACGCCGCGTGCGACACCGCGACCGGGGCGCCGAGCAGCGGGTGGTCGTGCACCGGGCCGAGCGCGCGCAGCGCCGCGAAGGCGGGGTAGGGGTCGGCGAGGAAGCCGGGGTCGCCCGGATCGAACGGGTTCACACGACCTCCTCGGGCGACGGCGCGGCGAGCGGGCGGACGTCCCATCCTGCCGGCTGACGCAGATCCTCGGCGACTCACGCACAGCGCGGGCGGTGGGCGCGAGTCTGACGCGGTGTGCGTGGGCCCGGCCGGCCACGCACCGGTAGCGTCCGCGGCACCATGGCGAAGAAGACACGCGGCGCCCGCCGGCACGGGAGCGCCGCCACCGGTGAGAGTCCACGCCGTCCCTGCCCGTGCGGCTCGGGGAAGCGGTACAAGGCCTGCCACGGCGCCGGCGACGACGTGATCGTCGTCCGGCCTTTCGCGGGTCTCGCGGCCGAGTGCGATCTCGTGGCGATGCGCGAGTTCCTCCCGTCGGCCACCGCGCCGCTGCCGCTGCGCACCGCGACCGACGTCCCCGTGACGATCGCGACCGTGCTGCCCGGGGCGTCCGCCGCACTCGTCCGTCCGGACGGCGGGATCGTGCTTGCGATGCAGGTGCAGACGCGGTCGGGCGACCTGTCCGCCGACCTCGCCAAGGCGCTGCGCTGGACCCAGGACGCCGAGCCCGGTACGGCACTCACGGCGGTCGGTCCCGGTCCGGGCGAGCCCGTCCGGCTGCAGGACGTCCTCGACGCGGGCGCAGCGCTCGATCTCACCCTGCACACCGACTTCGGGTGGTGGGTCGTCCCGGCCGAGGACGGCGCCGCGCCAGGGCCGGAGGCCACCGCCACGCTCGAGCGCGCCAACGCCGTCATCATGCCGACGGAACTCGTACCGGCCGACGGCGTCCGCTCCGCGTACTGGGTGGACACCGGAACCCAGGCCCACCTGCGCTGGGTGCGCCCGGAGCCCGAGGAGGAGCTGATGGTCGCGCTCGCCCGGCTGCAGGCGCGGGGCCAGCTGGCGCTGACCGACGAGGCCCGCTACGCGGGGGCCTTCCGCGCCCACGGGCTCCTCGTGCCGGTGTGGGACCTCGACCGTGAGCTGCACGCGAAGGAGTGGGCCGAGCCGGTGGCGGCGTTCGCCGGCCGGCTCGCCGGCGCGCTGGCCGAGGACGGCCCGCTCGTGGACTCCGAGCGCCGCGCCCGCGACGCGCTCGCCGGCAAGCAGATCACGCTGCGGTAGGCGGGGCTCCCTACACCCGACCACCCGCGGCCGGCGGCGCGGTCGGGTCGACGGCGTCGGCGGACCTGCTCAGCTCGCGGGCCACGAAGTCCTCGATGTGGAACAGGTTGTCCCCCGCCCGCCGCACCACCGTGAGCAGTGTCGACATCGAGGCCACCTCCTCCACCTGCTCCTTGAGGAACCACTGCATGAACTGCTCGCCGAGGTAGTCGCCCTCGTCGCGGGCCGCGCGGGCGAGTGCCGTGATCTGCCCGGACACGGCCTTCTCCTGCGTGAGCGCGAGCTGCACGACGTCCTCCACCGACGCGAAGTCGTTGCGCACGTCGTCGACACCGGGGATGCGGACGGGCAGGTCGGAGTCGAGCAGGTACTGCACCATGCTCATCGCGTGGTTGCGCTCCTCGACCGCCTGCGCGTAGAAGTGCGCCGCCAGCTGGGGGAGGTCCTGGTCGTCCAGGTGCACGGCCACCGCGGTGTACTGCTGAGCCGCGGTGAACTCGTTGCGGATCTGCTCCTGCAGCATGGCCTGGAACTTCGACTCAGCCGGGAAACTCGACTCATCGGACACGGTCCCACGATACGGCCTGTGACGAGATCCACGTTGCCCGGTTACCGGCCGGTCATCATGCTCTCGACCATGGGACTTCTCGATGGCAAGGTCGTCATCGTCACCGGCGCCGGTCGCGGCATCGGACGCGGTGAGGCGCTGGAGTGTGCGGCGCAGGGTGCGGCGGTCGTGGTCGGTGAGTTCGACCCGGATGCCGGCGAGGCGGTGGCCAAGGAGGTCGTGGCCGCCGGCGGCCGGGCCGTCGCCGTGTGCGGTGACGTCGCGGACAGCGAGGTCGCCGAGGTGCTCGTCGCCACGGCGGTCCGCGAGTTCGGCGGGCTCGACGCCGTGGTCAACAACGCCGGCATCCTCCGCGATCGGACGGTCGCGAAACTGTCCGACGACGACTGGGACGCCGTCGTCCGCGTGCACCTGCGCGGCCACTTCCTGCCCACCCGGGCCGCGGTCCGGTACTGGAAGGAGGCCAAGCGGCCGGGGCACCTCGTCCACACCACATCGACGTCGGGGCTGCTCGGCAACTTCGGGCAGTCGAACTACGGCGCCGCCAAGGCCGGCATCGCCGCCTTCTCCACGATCGTCGCGATGGAGGGCGCGCGCGGCGGGATCACGAGCAACGCCGTCGCCCCCAGCGCGCTGACCCGGATGACCCTCGACCTGATGCCCGACGAGTTCCGGGCGCAGCGCGACGAGTCGATCGAGCGCGGCGAGTTCGACTTCTTCGCGCCGGAGAACGTCGCGCCCTTCGTCGCGTTCCTCTGTTCGGACGCCGCCGCGCACATCAGCGGCAAGGTGTTCGGGGTGCAGGGCGACAGCGTCGAGATCTACCAGCCGTTCACGAGCGTCGCGGAGATCCGCAACGCCGGTCGGCGGTGGGAGCCCGAGGACCTGCCCGGCCGCATCGACGAGCTGTTCTCGGCGAGCGGGATCCAGGCCGGCCCGGAGAACATGATGGCCCGCAGCCGGCACCAGATCCTGTCCGAGAAGTAGGGTCCCGGGACCGCAGGAAAGCCACTTTCCTGCCCTGAGGGGGCCTGAAAGTGGCTTTCCTGCCCCTGGGGCGCTACGGCAACCAGCCCACCCGGCCCCGCAGCAGGGCGTAGCCGGCGAACGCCACCACGTCGATGACGGCGTGCGCCCCGACCAGCACCCACAGCCGGCCGGTGCGCTGCCAGACCCGGCCGAACACCAGTCCCATCGCGAGGTTCCCGACGAACCCGCCGAGGCCCTGGTAGAGGTGGTAGCAGCCGCGCAACAGCGCCTGGGCGGCCAGCGACCCGTTCTCCGACCACCCGAGCTGGCGCAGCCGCGTGAGCAACCAGCCGACCATCACCACCTCCTCGGCCCAGCTGTTGGCCGCGGCGGCGGCGAGGAGCACCGGGAGCCGCCACCAGGTGTCGTCCAGGGTCGACGGGGTGATCGTCACGCTGACCCCGAGCGCCCGCGCCATCAGGTACAGCCCGAGCCCGGGGATCCCGATGAGGGCGGCCAGTCCTAGGGAGCCGGCGGCGTCGCGGCCCGGGCGGCGGCCGTCCAGCCCGACGTCCCGCAACGCGATGCCCGCGCGGATCAGGAGGTAGGCGCCCAGCGCCCCCCACCCGACCAGCTGCAGCACGCGGGTGAGCTGCAGGGCCAGGTCGACGAGCTCGGCCTGCGCGGCGGGGGCGTTGAGCGCCACCTGCTGCTCGTCGAGGGGGATCGGTGCCAGTACGGCGTCGACGAGGCTCAGCCCGCTGCGCAGCGCGGAGAGCCCGAAGGTCACCGTGAGGACCACCAGCACCTCGGTGCCGACGAGCCGCCGCACGCGCGGATCGGTGATCGTCGGGGTGCCCGGCGACGGCGGGGACAGCCAGGTCCGGACGGTCGTCGTGTGGGGCCGGGACACGGTGGCGGACGCTACCCGGCGCGTAGGCTGGGGCCGTGCGAGCGCTGCTCCTGTCCCGCCGGTGGATCGGGTGGCACCTGCTCACCCTCGCCGCCGTCGGCACCTGCGGCTGGTTGGCCGTGTGGCAGTGGCAGCGCGCCGGCTCGTCGATGGGCAGCGCGCTCAACGTCGGTTACGGGCTGCAGTGGCCGCTCTTCGCCGCCTTCTTCGCGGTGATGTGGTGGCGGATGCTCCGGATGGAGGCGGCCGCGGTGGCCGCCGCTGCGGCCGGTCCGGCCGACGTGGCCGGGACCGGGGACAGCTCACCATCGGCCGTCGCGCCAGCTCCTCCGGGACCGCTGGCATCCCCGCCCGGCGCCCCGTCGCCGTTCGGCCGCTCCCCGGCTGCTGCCCGACCGGCATCCCGGCACGACGACGAGGACGATCCCGAGCTGGCCGCGTACAACCGGATGCTGGCCCAGCTCGCCGCCCGCTACCCCGACGACTGAAGGGCACCCGTGTCCATCGAGACCGCTCTGCGCAACTACCGCATCGCCGCCTGGGTCACCGGCGTGGGGCTGCTGGTGCTCGTGCTGGTGGCGATGCCGCTCAAGTACGTCTTCGGCCGCCCGGAGCTCGTCGCCGTCGTCGGTGTGACCCACGGTTTCCTCTACATGATCTACATCGTGTGCACCCTGCTGCTGGCCGAACGGGCGCGGTGGAAGCCGCTCGACGCCCTGCTCATCCTGGTCGCCGGCACCATCCCGGTCGCGTCCTTCGTCGCCGAGCGCCGGGTGACGCAGCGGGTGCGGGCCGGACGCACTCCCGTCAGCTGATCGCCCCGTCAGCTGGTCGGCGCGGCCGCTCCCCGGTACGGGCAGCCCACGAGCAGGCCCACCTGCTCGCGCAGCTCCTCGATCGTCGCCGGCTGCCCCGGCCACGCGAGCCGGACGTCGTGGTCGCGGTCCGGGGTCTCGACACGCAGCCGCAGGCCGCACCGGTCCAACCCGAGCGGGCGGATCAACGCCTGCGGCTCGTCGCGCAGGGCGGGTGGCAGATGCCGGGCGAGCGCGGTGAACACCTCCGGGTGATCCTCCTCCAGGTGGGCCAGCCAGGGCCGCTCGTAGCGGCAGAACGGATCGCACCGTGCCGCCGCCAGGTCGACGGGGCCCAGCGCGACACTGCCCTCGGCGTCGGACAGCACGGCCGAACCGGGTTCCAGCCGCACGAGCGTGGCCCCGTCTCCCAGCCGCAGCAGGTCCGGGTGCGGGAGCACGTCCGCCACCAGCACGGCGGTGCGGCGGGCGGCGTCGGGATCGAGGAGGCGCAGCCGGCCGGTGATCCAGAGCAGGGCCCGCACCGGTTCCCGGAGCTCGACGGGGGCGTGGTCGGCCAGCTCGAGCATCGCGGGCTCCGGTACGGCGGCCCCCGAATCCGCCGGATCCGACCCCGTCCGACGGTCGCGGCGACCCGGATCCCGGAGGCGGTCGAGCACGGGTTCGTCATCGGCGAGCAGCAGCACGGCGGACCCGTCGGCGCGCACCAGGTGGACCAGCGGCGTCGTGGCCCGAGCACCGGTCCCGACCAGCGACGCCGTCCCACCGCGGGCGATCATGCTGCGGGCGCGCTCGGCGCCGGTCGGGGCGGGTGGACGCCGCAAGCGGGTGGTTCCCACCGGGCCTCACCTCCGAAGTTAGGTGAGCCTACGCTATCGACGCGGGCACGGACTGTCCAGGGCGACCGGTTCGCGCGCACGCCCGCTCCGCTGACCGGGGCGTTGTCCTCGTGGACGAGCCCACCCGTTAGCGTCTGGGACCGTGACGACGGCAGCAGGAGCGGAACCCTGGGCCATCCCGCCCCTCTTCGCCCAGCTCGTCGACGACACGAGCCTGCTGCAGCCGCGCGAGAACGCCCCGGACGTCGATGCCGTCGTGGCGCGCTACCTGGAGGCGAGGGACGGTCGTTACGGCGGCCTCGTCGGGCAGCTCGTCTGCCCCGTCTCCCGGCTGTCCGCACTGGTCACGCAGCTGGCCCGGTCCGTCCCCTCCCGCCCGGTCGAGGTGTCGCTCGTCGTCGACACCGGCCTCGGGGCGGTGCCGAAGGCGCTGTCGATGGTGTTCTCCCGGGCGAGCCTGCTCACCCCGCGCACCGTCGAGACGTCCGCGCCGCCGGACGTCGACGCCGTGTGGTTGGAGCGGGTGGCCGAGTTCGTCCCCGAGGACGTGGTGGCGGTCGTCGAACCGCGGCGACCCCAGGGCGGCGACGCCGAGGGCACCGCGGCCTGGCTGGACGCCGTCCGCCGGGTCGCCGACCAGGGCTGCGCCCCGAAGCTGCGCTGCGGCGGTCCCCGCGCGTCGGACGTGCCGTCGGTGAGCGACGTCGAGGAGTTCGTGCGCGTCGTCGTCGAGGCTGGCCGCGGGTTCACGACCCTCGGCCTGCGGCGGGTCGTCCGCGGCGGCGACGACGGCGCGGCGCCCGCCCAGCACGGGATCGTCAACCTGCTCGTCGCCGTGTCCCGGGCGCTCGCGGGTGACGAGGTGCGACCCGCGCTCGAGAGCACCGACGGGACGGCACTGGCCGAGGAGATCGGCTCCCTCTCCGAGCGGGCCGTCGCGGGCGTGCGCGGCCTGCTGTCCCGCTGCGGCGCTGATCCCGAGCCGGTGCCGGCCGCCCAGCTGGCGGGGCTCGGGCTGCTGGCCTGAGGGGACGCACCTGCGCACCCTGAGCCGCTGGGGAGCGGAGGGCGGCCGGGCCGAACGGGTGGTGGGACTCGGGCTGCTGGCCCGAGGGACGGGTGTCCTAGGCTCGCCGACCGTGGCCCGGCTCGCGTTCCTCGGACCGCACGCCACGTTCACCGAGCAGGCGCTGCGGTCGCTGCCCGAGTCGTCGGGGGCCGAGCTCGTGCCGTGTGTGGGCAGCCCGGCGGTGCTGGCCGCGGTGCGGGCCGGCCGCGTCGACGCCGGGTGCGTCCCGATCGAGAACTCCGTCGAGGGTGCGGTCCCCGCCGTCCTGGACGGGATGGTGGCCGAGCCGCCACTGGTGATCATCCGCGAAGCCCTGGTGGTCGTCCGGTTCGCGGTGCTGGTCCGTCCGGGCACCCGGTTGTCCGACGTGCGTACGGTGGCCTCGCATCCCCACGGCGTCGCGCAGACCCGCGGCTGGCTCGGTGCGCACCTGCCACACGCCGAGGTGCGGGAATCCACCTCCACCGCGGAGGCCGCGGCGCAGGTGGCTCGCGGCGAGGTCGACGCGGCGGTCGCCGCGCCGCTGGCCGGTGAGCAGCACGGGCTGGAGGCGCTCGCCGACGACGTGGCCGACAATCCCGGCGCCGTCACGCGCTGCGCGCTCGTCGCCGCACCCGGACCGCCGCCCGCCCCGACCGGTCGCGACCGCACGACCCTGGCCGCCACCACCCAGAACCGGCCGGGTGCGCTGCTGGGGCTGCTCACGGAGCTCGCGGTGCGCGGCATCGACCTGACCCGCATCGAGTCGCGGCCCATCAAGGACCGGCACGCCGAGTACTGGTTCCACCTCGACTGCAGCGGCCATGTCGCCGAGCCGGCCATGGGGGAGGCGCTCGCCGCGCTGCACCGCCGGTGCGACCGCGTTCGCTTCCTCGGCTCCTACCCTCGGGCCGACAGCGGGACGGGTCCCCGCGGCACCGGAGTCCCATCCGCGCCCGCCGTGCCTCCTGCTGCTGCTGCTCCTGTCGTCACGGCCGGGGCTGCCGAGTTCACCGCGGCCCAGGAGTGGCTGGCGCGCGTGCGGGCCGGGACGACGGCATGACCGTGCGGCTGGTGCTGGTCCGGCACGGCCAGACGGACGCCAACGTGATCCGGGCCCTCGACTCGCGGCCCCCCGGCGCGCCGCTGAACGACCTCGGACTCGCCCAGGCCGCTGCCCTCGGTGACCGGTTGACCACGGAGCCCGTCACGGCGGTCTACGCGTCCCGGGCGATCCGGGCCCGGCAGACCGCGGAGCCGGTCGCCGACGTCCACGGCCTCGACGTCGCAGTGATCGACGGGGTGCAGGAGGTGGCGATCGGCGATCTGGAAGGCCGTTCCGACCAGCTCGCGCGCGAGGCGTTCCTCGCGGTCTACGCGGCGTGGTCGGCCGGCGACCTCGATGCCCGGCTGCCCGGGGGCGAGTCGGCCCACGACCTGCGCGCGCGGTTCCTGCCCGCCGTCGAACGCATCATCACCACCGCCCGCGACACGGTGGTGCTGGTCAGCCACGGTGCGGCGATCCGGCTCGCGGCGGCCGCGCTGCTCGGTGACACGACCGGAGCGGCGTACGTGGCCAACACCGGGCTGGTCGTCCTGCGCGCCGACGGCGGCTGGACGCTCGACCACTGGGACCCGGCGCCCCCGGTTCCCGGTGACGTGGCGGCCGGCGGCACCTCGGCCTGACCGGCGACGGCGTCCCGAGGCTCGGTCAGCCCCAGCCCAGCTCGTGCAGCGTCTCCTCGTCGATGCCGAAGTGGTGTGCGACCTCGTGCACCACGGTGACCGCCACCTCGTGCACGACCTCGTCGGCGTCGTGGCAGACGTCCAGGATCGCCTCCTGGTAGATCATGATCCGGTCGGGCAGCACCCCGCCGTAGGAGCTGGTGCGCTCGGTGAGCGCCACGCCCTCGTACAGCCCGAGCAGCCCGGGCTCCTCGGGGTTGCGGTCCTCCACCAGCACCACGACGTTGTCCATCGCGGTGGTCAGCTCCGGCGGGATGGTGTCCAGCGCATCCGCGACGAGCTCGGAGAACCGGCGCCGGGTCATCCGCATGGCGGCGGGCAGGGCCGGCTAGTAGTACGGCTCCGGCGCGGGAGGCGCTGGAGGGGCGGACAGCTCACCCGCCGGCGGCGGCGGCGCCGGGACGGTCGAGGTTCCGGTGGGCGGACCGACCGGAGTCGCCGGCGGATCCTGCTCGTCGGCCGCCGATGGGGCGGTCGTGGGCGCGGGTGGCGCGGTGCTCGGAGTGACCGGTGTGCCGGGCTGCGGGGTGCCCGTGGCCGGTGGCGCCGGGGTCTCGCCCACCACCACGTCCCCACGCACCGGACCGGTGACGGGCGCGAACCCGCTGCGGTCGGGCAGGAGCGCCGCCAGGTTGCAGTTGACCTTGCGGGTGCCCGCCTTCCAGGACTCCTCGGTGAGGTTGTCCCAGTAGACCGTCAGCTTCTTGGCCGCGATCACCTCCGGGCCGCCCGCGTACTCGGTGGCGATCCGCCCGCACTCCGGCTGCAGGAACCCGTCCTGGTCGCCGACCTGCGGGAAGGCCTCGGGGAAGCGTCCGGCCAGGTCGACCACGCCGACCGCCTCGACGGCGTGCGGCCCCGCGCACCCGATCGGGTCACCGATGGAGCGCCCGTCGATGGCCAGGCAGGTGCCGGGCTCGTGCACCGCCGACTGGTCGGACTGGGCCACGCGCCCGTCGAACGGGTAGAGCGCGCCCGAGCGGGACGCGCTCTGCAGCCCGCAGCGCAGCTCGCGGTCGCCCTCGGCCCACTTTGCGGGCGACGGCTTGAGCGCCCCCACGCGGTAGCGGCCGTCGGGGTCGAACCTGCCGTCGAGGTAGTCGAGCACGACCGGGGTGCACCGCTCGTCGACGAGCTGACGCCAGAGCCGGTCGTCGGGCACCGCCTCCTGGTCGGTGAGCCGCACGGAGCCGGCCTGCTCGAACAGGTGCCGGCCCGAGCAGTCGACGACGGAGGTGTCGGCGGCATCCGGTCGGTTCCAGGTCAGGCAGGTGCCCGGCGTGGCGGGCGGTGGTGGCACCTCCACCAGCTCGGGCTCGGCCGGCGCGGGCAGCGAGGCGAACGACCCGAGGACGGGCACCGTGGCGCCGGCGAAGGAGTCCAGCGTGGCCACGCCGAACATCGTCAGGGCGCCCACGAGGACGGCGGCCGCGAGGCGGCGGAAGGGCCGGTGGTCGGGTGCGCCGCCGTCCGGGGCGGGGGGCGGCGGGACAGCGGGCGGCGTGACGGCAGTCGGGGGTCCGCCGGGGTGCGGCGCAGCGTCGTCGTCCGCGGGACGTCGGCCGGGCGCGGTGAGGAGTCGGTCCATGTCGGCCGTCATCATGCCGTGATCTCCGGCGGCCATCCCACCGGAGCGGCCTCCCGCGCGGTCATCGGTTGCCGTCGTGCTGCGAGCGTCCGCGTGGGGCGCGGCGGGCGGGCCGGGTACGGTTCCGCGCGCGGGAGGAACCTGCGAACGGTGCGCTGGGCGATGCGAGGGGCCTCGGGTGGGAGACGACGACCAGGACGAACGGCCGCCTCCGGGCCGCATGCGGTTCCAGGACGAGTCGACCACCCCGCGCGAGCCCACGCTCGCCGAGCGCCGCGCCCGTGAGCTGGCCGCGCGCCGCGAGCAGGAGGCCGAGCAGCAGCGGACCGCGAACGCCGAACGGTCGCGCCGGACCCGCAAACGGGTCCTCGTCGGGGCCGGGGTCACCGTCGGCGTCGTCGCGCTGATCGCCGTGGGGTACTCGGTGGCGCAGCCCGACGAGGAGGTCCAGGCCCAGTGCGTGGACGACGAGTCGGGCGTGGTGGTCGACGACTCGAACTGCGTGACACCCGCGTCGACGGACGGCACCTACTCCGGCGGCGCCGCCTTGTACCCGATCTTCCTCGGGCTCGGCGGGCGGCAGTACCGCTACAACTACGGCGGCACCGGGGGGCTCGGCCAGCCCGTGCAGGGGGGCACGTCGACCGTGCCCAAGGACGGCACCCGGGTGACCACGACGTCGGGCAAGAGCATCACGGTCACGTCCAAGGGCAGCGGCTCGGTGTCGCGCGGCGGGCTGGGCGTGGGCAGCGGGTCCAGTGGATCCAGCGGATCCAGCGGCTCGTAGATGGAGCGCCGCAGGGGGGAGCCGCGTCCGGACTGGCGACGCACCGTCGTCGACCAGGGGATGGTCTACGGCACTCCGGGGCGCGGCGAGGCCGGCGCGGCCCGCGACTACTGGGACGAGTCCGTGCACTACGTCTTCGCGATGGACGAGATCCTGTCCCTGGAGGCCGACGTCGAGGTGCTGCACTCGATGTGCCTGGAGGCCGTCGAGCACGTCGTCCTCGCCGAGCGGTACCGCGACTTCGCGCTGCCCGAGTGGTGCTGGGAGGCGGTCGCCGCGTCTTGGCGGCGCAGCGACCCGTACGTCTACGGGCGGTTCGACCTCCGCTACGACGGCACCGGCCCGGCCAAGCTGCTCGAGTACAACGCCGACACCCCCACCACGCTGCTGGAGGCCTCGATCCTGCAGTGGTACTGGCTCAAGGACGTCCACCCCGCCGACGATCAGTGGAACTCGCTGCACGAGGCGTTGGTGGAGCGCTGGGGACTGATCAAGAGCCGGATGCCCGGCGACGAGATGCATTTCACCTGGTCGGGGGCCGACTCCACCGGCGAGGACCACGTCACCGTCGGTTACCTGCAGGAGACGGCGGCCGAGGCGGGCCTGGACACCGTGGGCCTGGCCATCGAGGACGTCGGCTGGGACGCCGCGCTCGACCGCTTCGTCGACCTCGAGGAAGCGCAGATCGCCGCGGTGTTCAAGCTCTACCCCTGGGAGTGGGTCCTCACCGACCAGTTCGGCAAGCACGTGGCCCGCAGCCTGCCCGAGACGCTGTGGGTCGAGCCCCTGTGGAAGACGCTGCTCTCGAACAAGGCCCTGCTCGCCGTGCTGTGGGAGATGTACCCCGGCCACCCCAACCTGCTTCCCGCCTACCTCGACCAGCCCGGACTGCTCACGGAGTACGTCCGCAAGCCCCGCCTCGGCCGCGAGGGTGCGAACATCGCGATCGTCGCGCCGGGGATGGAGCAGCAGACCGGCGGTGTCTACGGCGAGGAGGGCTTCGTCTACCAGCTCTTCGACCCGCTGCCGGAGTTCGACGGCTTCCGCCCCGCGCTCGGCGCGTGGATCGTCGGCGACACCGCGGCCGGGCTGGGCATCCGCGAGACCGTCGGGCTGGTGACCGACGACGGCGCGGCGTTCGTCCCCCACCGCATCCCCGACGCGTGACGAGAGATCCGCGAAGCGGGACCCGAACCGCTCCCCGCACCTCCTGGAGGAAGACGTGACGCTGGCCCTGATCAATCCGGGTTTCTTCGCGGTGATCGGACGCGGTATCGGCGCGATCCTGCTCTACGCCGTGCTCGGCGTGCTGCTCATGCTGCTCGGGTTCTACGCCGTGGACCTCACCACCCCGGGCAAGCTCAACCGGATGGTCCGCGACGGGCTGCCGAACGCCGTCGTCGTCACCGCGGCCGGCATGGTCAGCATGGCGTTCATCGTGGTCGTGGCGATCTACGCCTCGTCCGGAGCGCTGGTCGAAGGCCTGCTGGCGTCCCTCGTCTTCGGCCTGGTGGGGATCGTCGCGCAGGTGGGTGGCGTGCGGCTGCTGGAGTGGGTCACCGGCATCGACATCGGCTCGGTGCTGGCCGCCGACCGGCTGGCGCCCCAGGCGTTCGTGGTCTCGGCCGCACACGTGGCCCTGGGGCTCGTCGTGGCGGTCGCGATCCTGTAGCCCGCGGCGACCTCGCACCCTGTCGTCGTTCGTCGCACCCGGCGTGCGGGGTGCGAGGCGCAATGACGGGGTGCGAGGCCGAGTCGGACCTCCGGCCGGAGGCCGGTCCGTACGCTGGACACCGTGCAGGCTCCCCGGCTCGTCGCCACCGACGTGGACGGCACGCTGCTCGACCCCGGCGACCGGGTGTCGGTGCGCGCTGCCGCGGTGATCGGTCGGCTGGTGGTGGCCGGGGTCGGGTTCGTGCTGGTCACCGGGCGGCCGCCGCGGTGGATCCCGCCCGTCGTCGCCGAGCTCGACGTCGCGCGGCTCGCGGTGTGCGCCAACGGCGGGGTGCTCTACGACGCCGTCGACGACCGGGTCGTCTGGTCGCGCACGATCGACGCCGCCACCCTGGGCGACCTCGCCGCCGCCGTCGCGGAGGCACTGCCCGGGTGCGGGCTCGCCGTCGAGCGGGTCGCGTCCGGGGCCCACGACGAGGCCGCGCCGTTCGTGGCGGAGCCCGGCTACCGGCACGCGTGGCCCGATGCCGACAACGACGTGGCGCAGCGCTCGGAGCTGCTGTCCCGACCCGCGGTGAAGCTGCTCGTCCGGAGCCCCGAGCTGTCGAGCGAGGCGATGGTCGCCGCGCTCGCCCCCGTGGTCGGCGCGGCCGCGGACCTGACCTTCTCCCACTCCCGCGGCCTCGTCGAGATCTCGCCCCCCGGGGTCACGAAGGCCACCGGGCTCGCGGAGGTGGCGCAGCGGCTCGGCGTCGCCGCCGACGATGTCGTCGCGTTCGGGGACATGCCCAACGACCTCGAGATGCTGCGCTGGGCCGGGCACGGGGTGGCGATGGGCAACGCCCATCCCACGCTGCTGGAGGTGGCCGACGAGGTCACGGCGAGCAACGGGGACGACGGGCTCGCGCTGGTCCTCGAACGGTGGTTCTGACCGCCGGACCGCCGCTGCCCGCCCGGCCGGGACCGGGGCGTCGAGCCGGACCGCGCCGCTGGTCTCCGCGCGGCCGGGCGTAGCATCACGGCCCGACAGCCCGACATACCCTGCGGATGCGGGCCCGACCCGCTCACCTTCCACCGATCGCGTGCGGTCCCGACCCGCGCCCAGGAGGCCCCGCCCCGTGGCCGAGCTCCTCGACCGCCCGACCGCCGCCACCCCCATCACCGTGCCCGCCGCCCCGGCCGAGGTGCGGGTGCTCGCCGCCGTGCAGGGCGCGATCGGGCGGCCGCCGGTGGTGCGCATCGCCCGCGGGATGTCGCTGTTCGGCGAGCACGCGGCCGGCTGGCTCGCCATCGGCGCGCTGGGCGCGCTGGGCGACCGGGCGCGGCGCCGCGAGTGGGTGGCGGCCACCGCGGCCGTGGCCCTGGCCCACGGCGTCTCCGTCGGCGTGAAGCGGGTGGTGCGCCGCCCCCGGCCCGACGACCCGCGCGTGCGGGTGCTGGGCGGCACACCGAGCCGGCTGAGCTTCCCGTCCGCGCACGCCACGTCCACCACCGCGGCCGCCGTGGCCTTCGGTGCGCTCCTGGGCCGGCCGCTGGTCGCCGCGGTGGTACCGCCGATGGCGCTGTCGCGGCTGGTGCTCGGCGTGCACTACCCCACTGACGTCGTCGCCGGCTCGGCGCTGGGGGCCGCGGTCGCGCTCGTCGCCCGGCGCTTCGCACGTCGGAAGGGCATGCGATGACCAGCACCGACGCCCCGACACAGCCGCCCGTCCCGCGCACGCCGATGAGCGTCACCCGCGGGGTGGTCAAGACGATGCGGCCGCGGCAGTGGGTGAAGAACGTCCTGGTGCTGGCGGCCCCGTTCGCGGCCGGCGACCTGTTCGCCGCGGGCACGGTGGTGAACCTGGCGATCGCCTTCACCGCGTTCTCCCTCGCGGCGTCGGGGGTCTACCTCGTCAACGACGCCAACGACGTCGCGGCCGACCGCGCCCACCCGATCAAGCGGAACCGCCCGATCGCCGCCGGCATCGTGCCGCGGCGGCTGGCCCTGGTCGTGGCCGCGGTGCTGCTGCTCGGCGCGCTCGGGCTGAGCGCGCTGGCGAGCCCGCAGCTGCTGATCGTGCTGGCCGTCTACGTCGCGGTGCAGCTGTCCTACTGCTTCTGGCTCAAGCACCAGCCGGTGCTCGACATCTGCATCGTCGCCTCGGGCTTCCTGCTGCGCGCGATCGCGGGTGGTGCGGCCACCGGCATCCCGCTGTCGCAGTGGTTCCTGCTCGCGGCCGGGTTCGGGTCGCTGTTCATGGTGGCCGGCAAGCGCTACGCCGAGATGATGCTGGCCGAGCGCACCGGAGCGAAGATCCGCAAGTCGCTGGAGAGCTACTCCGCGTCCTACCTGCGGTTCGTCTGGGCCCTCTCCGCCACGGTGCTGATCACGACCTACTGCCTCTGGGCGTTCGAGATCCGCGAGGCCCAGCACAACACCGTGTGGTCGGTGATCTCGATCGTCCCGTTCGTGATCGCCGTGCTGCGCTACAGCGTGGACGTCGACGGCGGCAACGGTGGCGAGCCCGAGGAGATCGCGCTGGGCGACCGGGTGCTGCAGGTGCTGGCGTTGCTGTGGATCGGCACGCTGGTCCTGGCCGTCTACGCATGACCCGGGGCCGGACGAGGGCAGGAAAGCCGCGTTCCTGCTCTCAGAGGACAGGAACGTGGCTTTCCTGACCCCGACACGGAGGCCCCGATGAAGGGCATCATCCTGGCCGGTGGTTCCGGCACGCGGCTGCATCCGGTGACGCGCGCGATCTCCAAGCAGCTGCTCCCGGTCTACGACAAGCCGATGGTCTACTACCCGCTGTCGGTGCTCATGCTGGCCGGGATCCGGGACATCCTGTTGATCTCCACCCCGCACGACCTGCCGATGTTCCGGCGGCTGCTGGGTGGCGGCGAGGAGCTCGGGCTGCGGATCGACTACGCCGAGCAGGCCCGCCCCAACGGGCTGGCCGAGGCGTTCCTCATCGGCGCCGACCACGTGGGCGCCGACCCGGCCGCGCTGGTGCTGGGGGACAACATCTTCCACGGGCCGGGCTTCTCCGCCCTGATCCAACGCTCGATGGCCGACGTCGTCGCCGGCCACGCGGGGTGCGTGCTGTTCGGCTACCCGGTGCGCGATCCGCAGCGCTACGGGGTGGCGGAGGCCGACCGGGACGGGCGCCTGCTCTCGGTCGAGGAGAAGCCGGAGCACCCCCGGTCGAACCGGGCGGTGACCGGGTTGTACCTCTACGACAACGCGGTGGTGGAGATCGCCAGGGGGCTGCGCCCCTCGGCGCGCGGCGAGCTCGAGATCACCGACGTGAACCGGGCGTACCTGCAGCGGGGCACGGCGCGGCTGGTCGACCTGGGCCGCGGGTTCGCCTGGCTGGACACCGGCACGCACGAGTCGCTGCTCGAGGCCGGCGAGTACGTGCGGGTGCTGGAGAACCGGCAGGGCATCCGGATCGCCTGCATCGAGGAGATCGCGATGCGGATGGGTTTCATCGACCCCGCCGCCTGCTACGCGCTCGGGGAGCGGCAGGCCGCGTCGGGGTACGGCGAGTACGTGATGGACGTGGCGAAGTCGTTCGTCGCGGACGGCTGAGCGGAGCTTGCGGAGCGAACATCGTGACATGAGCGGAGCTTGCGAAGCGAACATCGTGACATGAGCGGAGCTTGCGAAGCGAACATCGTTGCAGGAGGAGGATCGTCGTGCGGGTTCTCGTCACGGGGGCGCGGGGTTCATCGGGTCGCACTACGTGCGGTCGCTGCTGGCGGGGACCCACCCGGCGCAGGCGGGCGCCGACGTGGTGGTGCTGGACCTGCTCACCTACGCCGGCACGCTGACCAACCTCGCCGCCGTCGAGGACCCCTCCCGGCTGCGGTTCGTCCACGGCGACATCCGCGATCCGGACGTGGTGTCCGGCGCCATGGCCGGGTGCGACCTGGTGGTGCACTTCGCCGCCGAGTCCCACGTCGACCGCTCCATCGCCGGCGCCGCTGACTTCGTCTCGACCAACGTCGTCGGCACCCAGGTGCTGCTGCAGGCCGCGCTGGAGGCCGGTGTCGGGCGCTTCGTCCACGTCTCGACCGACGAGGTCTACGGGTCGATCGAGCGGGGGTCGTGGCCGGAGAGCCACCCGCTGGAGCCGAACTCGCCCTACTCGGCGTCCAAGGCGTCCTCGGACCTGCTCGCGCGGGCCTACCACCGCACCCACGGGCTGCCGGTGTGCATCACGCGCTGCTCGAACAACTACGGGCCCCACCAGTTCCCGGAGAAGGTCGTCCCGCTGTTCATCTCGAACCTCCTCGACGGCCGGCCGGTGCCGCTCTACGGCGACGGGCTCAACGTCCGCGACTGGCTGCACGTCGACGACCACTGCCGGGGCATCGCGCTGGTGGCCGAGAAGGGCCGCGACGGGGAGGTCTACAACATCGGCGGGGGCACCGAGCTGACCAACCGCGAGCTGACCGACCGGCTGCTGGCGGCCGTGGGCGCGGACGAGTCGATGGTCGAGCCGGTGGCCGACCGCCTGGGGCACGACCGCCGCTACTCCGTCGACTGGTCCAAGATCGCCGACGAGCTGGGCTACGCCCCGCAGGTGCCGTTCGAGCAGGGGCTGGCCGACACCGTGCGCTGGTACGCGGAGAACCGCGAGTGGTGGGAGCCGCTGAAGGCCCGTCGCGCCTGACGCCGGGCGAGTGGGTGAGCCACGCGGGGAAGCGGGTGAGATGGACGTGAGCGGGGTCGGATCGGCCTTGGGTTCAGCGGGTGGTCGCAACACCGTCGGTGGTTGTCGGGGTGGACAGTAGCCGGGCGAGTGCTTGGGCGGGGTTGTCCCAGTCGAGGGTTTTGCGGGGACGGGTGTTGAGCTGGGCTGCGACCGCGCCGAGATGTTCGGTGTTGTGCACGGACAGGTCGGTGCTTTTGGGGAAGTACTGGCGGAGCAGCCCGTTGGACGCTCCTGACTTGTTGGATTGGTTCAGGCCGCGGGGTCTGCAGCCCATAGCGTGCCCGAGGGCGACGGTCGGCTGGCTCGGATGCTTCTTGCCGCCCGCGGGCTGGCTCACACATAGCGTGCCGCCGGCCGTCGCCCGCCCGCGGCGTGGCTCAACAGAGGCATGATCAGACCTGAAGTCAGGCTGCCCACCGCGGGGCTCCCCGTTACCCGCGACAGAAGGTTGCACGTGATGATCACTATCGGGATCGATCCGCATAAGAGCTCGTTGACCGCTGTTGCCCTGACGTCCTCCGGGGAGGTCGCTGCCACGATTCGGCTCGCGGTCACCAGAGACACCGTTGCCCGGCTGCGCGCCTGGGCCGGGCAGTGGGACCAGCGCCGATGGGCAGTCGAGGGCGCGGCCGGGCTGGGCCGCGGGGTAGCTCAGGGCCTTGCCGCCGGCGACGAGCTGGTGGTGGATGTACCGGCGCAGCTGGCAGCGCGAGCGCGGCTACTCAACACCGGTCATGCCCGTAAGACCGACTCCATCGACGCGGCATCGGTGGCCGTGGTCGCGTTGCACCATCCACGTCTGCATCCGGTGCGCGCGGAGGATCACAGCGTCGTGTTGCGGCTGCTGTCCGGGCGCCGGGACGACCTGGCCGAAGAGCGCACTCGCACCGTGAACCGGTTGCACGCGGTGCTGCGCGAGCTGATCGCGGGAGGCGCCAAACGCAACCTGTCGGCCGGGCAGGCGGCGGCGCTGCTGCGTGGTGTGCGTCCGGCGACCGCCGTCGACGAGCAGCGCAAGGCGTTGGCTCGTGATCTGGTGGGCGATCTGCGTCGTCTGGACAACGCCCTGCAGCGCAATGCCACCGACATCGCCTCCGCGGTCGCCGTGCACCGCACAAGTGTGACCCAGGTCCACGGGATCGGGCCCGTGCTGGCCGCGAAGATCATCGGACACAGCAGTACGGTCGCGCGGTTCCCGACCCGGCACCACTACGCCAGCTACTGCGGCACCACGCCGATCGAGGCCTCCAGCGGCGAGCAGCGACGACACCGGCTCTCCCGGGCCGGGAACCGTCAGCTCAACCGCGCTCTGCACCTCGTCGCCGTCTGCCAGATCCGCACCCGCGGTCCCGGCCGCGAGTTCTACCAGCGGAAACTCGCCGAGGCCAAGACCCCGGCCGAGGCCCGGCGAGCGCTGAAACGCAGGCTCAGCGACACCATCTACCGCCACCTCGTCCGAGATCAACAAAGAAGCGACTTGACATACAGAGGCGCTATGTTTGTCAAGCTTGTGCTGGTTGGCCTGGCGGGGCCGCGGCGGCCTGGATTCGTCGGTAGAGGCGCCGGGCGATAGTGCGTTTGAGGCACCGCTTGATCTCGCGGTGGGTCTTACCCTCGCGGGTGCGTCGGTCGGCGTACCTGGTGGGTCTCGGGATGGCAGCGCAATCGAGTCAGGGCCACGGTGTGCAGGGCGCGGTTGAGTGCGCGGTCACCGCTGCGATTGAGACGGTGGCGGGCTCGCTGGCCGCTGCTGGCCTCGAGTGGGCTTACCCCGGCGAGGGCGGCGAAGGCCGCCTCGCCGCGGACCCGGCCCGGGTGTGACCAGCTGATAAGCAGTTGGGCGGCGACGACGGGGCCGACGCCGGGCTCGTCCAGCAGCGCTTGACCGGCGGGGTGGGCATGGACGAGCAACGCGAGCTGGGGGTCGAGCTCAGCCACTTGATCGTTGAGAAAGCTGATCCGCGCGGCGACCGAGCGCAGCGCGAAGATGGTCATGCGGTGCTCCACGGTGCTCGCCGAGTTGACGTGAAGGTGCTCGATCCGGGCGAGCTGGGTCGCCAGCGGGCTGCCGCGCAGTTCGCCGCGTAGGTGCTCGGGCGCGGTGACGATCAGCGCTTTGAGTTCGTTGATCGCTTTCGTGCGGCTGACCAGCACCGCGTGTCGAGTGGTGAGCACGACCCGCATCGCCTCCCGCAACCCACGCTGGCGGGATTGACCTGGATCTCGCGGGACAGCGCCTCCCGCGCGGCGCGGACGGCGTCGATCTGGTCGTTCTTTCCGCCACGACGGACCCGCTTGACGCGGTCAATCTCCACGACGTCCTCGCCGGCCTCAGCCAGGAAACTCGCTATCCCAGCCCCGTAGTTCCCGGTGCCCTCCAGCGCCCAGACTCGGGCTCCGGGAGCGTGCTGCCGTGCCCAGCTGAGCATCCGTACGTAACCCGCGCCATCCGCGGTTTGCGCCAGATGCGCGCGGACGCCGGCGCTGGTGGCGTCGAGCACGGCAAGATCGATGGTGTCGCGGTCGGGGTCACCCCCGATGACGTAGTCGTACTGTTCTGCCAGCATGGGCATCGCGGTTGTCCCTTCCTCGGATTGCCGTGTGTCGACACCGGCCTGGGAAGAGGTCACCGTCGCGGCAGCACTGTGAAGGGTCACGCCCATAGGCGGACATGCTCCTGATCAAGCCAATGACGTGTGGGCCAGGCCGGTGCCGGCAGTTTCAGGAGACAAGTCCAACGACAGGCACGCACTCGGCGGCCAGTGTTCTCGGGGGTCATCCCTCGCTGCCGGCACCACCCTGCCGGACCGGCCCTCCCAGGCCATCGCCAGACTCACAGTGTTCTCGTTGGGGCCGCGTTGCCAGGGGCTGTGTGGGTCACAGAAGAAGATCGGCGATGTTCAGGGCGAACGTGATCTCGGGGTGGCGGGTCAGCTCGATGCCCTGGTCCCAGGTCATCGAGCGGCGTAACCCGGTCGGGAGCCCACGCATCGCGGCGATCATCGGCGTCACGGACCTGTTCGGCGCCGTGGTTGCCGGCCGCCCAGATGCAGCAGCAGCAGCGTAGCGGGTGGTCCGCTCGACCAGCGTCCCGATCGCCGATCCGTTCTCGGCGCCGAGGATCAGGTCGCCTTCCCAGTGCCCGGGTACGGCCCGGTCGGCCACCTCGGCGGGCCGCTCGGAGATCATGACCTTGTCGGGGATGCGGCGTTCGCCGGCGATGATCGGGCATCCGATGCGGGCCGGCGCAGCGCCCGCCCGGTACGTAGGCAGCGGGTCAGTTCGCGGCGCAACTCGCCGCGGCCCTGCACGTAGAGCGCCTGGTAGATCGTCTCGTGCGACACCTGCATCTCCGCCCGATCGGGGTAGGTCGCGCTGCAGTGTCTGCGAGATCTGTTCCGGGCTCCACAACGCGACCAGGCCGGCGTGGACCCGCGCCCCGCAGCTCGGGGCACGAGGCCAGTTGGCGGGGCTTGGGCCGGCGAGCACGCTCGTCGGCCTTGGACTGAGCCACCCCGGGCCCGGTAGCGCAGCCGTTCGTGCTGGGGCCGGTCCCGACCCCGATTCGTGCCCGGCACCGGACCGCGGCCAGCTCCCGTCCGGGATTCACCACCGGCGCGGCCCGGCGCACCGTCTGATTACGGCTCAGCTCCCGCCCAATCGTGGACCGGTGCCGGCCCAGTCGACGCGCGATCTCGGCCTTGGCTCAGCCCCGCCGCCCACCCCGCGGCGAGCTCGCCACGCTCGGCCTCGTCCAGGTACCGACCCGACCGACAGTCCTCAAGATCGACGGGGATCATCCCGCCAGACTCGGCGATCCACCGCGACCCGGTGGTGTCCGACACGCCCACCCGACGCGGCCGCCTCTGCGATCGACCGGACCCGCCAACCGCGCCCGCCAGAACACCCGCACCCGCTCCCCGAGACACCCGCGGCGAACCAGCCATCACCATCACCCCAGAACAGACGGGTGTTGCGACCGCTCCTTGAATCCGCCGGCCCACAACCCCGCTGGTGTTCATCTCGCCCGCGACAACGCCCGGGTCAGTTCCGCGACGATGCGCCATCGATCCCGGTACACGTCGTACTTCGTGTAGCGGTAGATCCGCCAGCCCTTGTCCACCAAACGCGTGTATCGGCCCACGTCGCGCATCACCACGTCCGGGTGCACGTGCCGCTCGCCCTCGTACTCGATGCCGATCCGGTGCTCGGGGTAGGCCATGTCCAGCCAGATCGCGGTGCGCACCTCCTCGTCCTGGACGACGTACTGCACTTCCGGCTTCGGCAGCCCGCCGTGGACGATCACCATGCGGAGCCGCGACTCCATCGGCGATCCTGAACGCGCATCGGAGAGTGCGACGGTCCGGGCCACGCGGTTGTTGCCCCGGGCGCGTGGATAGCGGGCGGCGAAGTGCAAGAGCAAGTCGGGCGTGAACCGTCCGCGGTTGGCCAGCGCGTCGACGGCGACCACGGCTTCGCAGAGGTCGCCGTTCCACCGGCAGAGGTCGTATGCCGTCCGGAGCGGCGAGGTGACCTGGGCCTCAGCGAGTTGACGCACCTCACCCGGCGCCAACCGGTCGCGGTGCACCAGCAGGCCCGGATGCTCGCGCCGGCCCCCGGCCGGCACGGTCACCTCCGCCGGAGCGTCCTCGCCGGCGCACGGCGCACGGAGGAGCGCGGCCGCCGAGTACCCCGACAGCACTCCACCACCCTCGACGTACCGGTACGCCGCGACGGAGCGCAGCACCAGATCGGGTAGTGACTTCGCGGGCGTGGGCACGTACGTGTCGGGGAACAGGCGCATGAAGTGCGGACCCCGCAGTCGGTCCCGGGTGACGAGCCCGGCTGCCACGGCAACGGATCCGCGGAAGGCCACGGGCCACCCCGGCACCGGACGAACGGGAGCGGGGTGCACGCCGCACAGGATCCGCGACGCGCGCGCGGTCCCGGGCCGGTTCGGTGGAAGTCGCGGGTGAGATCGCCACCAGCGGGCTGCGGCGGGATTCCGACCCCCGCCATGTTCACCTCACGCGATGCCCACCGCGCCCCACGCGCCCCACGCGCTCACCGCTCACCGGACGGCCCCGTGCGCGGCGACGTACTCGGCCAGCTGCGCCCGCCAGTCCGGCAGCGCGACACCGGCCTCCCGGGCCTTCGTGGTGTCCAGCACGCTGTTGAGCGGGCGCCGGGCCGCGTGCGGCCGGTCGGCCCCGTAGCGCTCCGTGCTGGTGTCGGTGACCCGGAGGGCGCCCCGCCCGGCGAGGGCGTAGACCGCCCGGGCGACGTCGGCCCAGGAGGCCGGCTCGCCCCCGCCGGTGACGTGGTAGCTGCCCGGAGCCGCGCCGGTGGTGAGCAGGTGCACGATCGCCGCGGCGAGGTCCGACGCGAACGTGGGACGGCCGATCTGGTCGGCCACCACCGTCGGCTCCACCCCCTTCGCGGCCAGCCCCAGCATGGTGCGCACGAAGTTGCGGCCCTCGCCCACCACCCAGGTCGGGCGGATCAGGTAGTGCCGCTCCACCCCCATGACGGCGAGGTCGCCGGCCGCCTTGGACGCGCCGTAGGCGCCCAGCGGGGCGACGTGGGCGTCCTCGCGGTAGGGCGTGGTCGAACAGCCGTCGAACACGTACTCGCTCGAGAGGTGCACGAGCGTCAGGCCGTGCTCCCTGGCGACCCGGGCGAGGGCGGCCGGGCCCGCCGCGTTGGCCCGCCACGCCGCGCTCCGCCCGTCCGCGGTCTCGGCCCCGTCGACGTCGGTGAACGCGGCGGCGTTGACGACGGTGTCGTAGCCGGCCCAGTCGAGCCGCGCCTCGCCGGCCGCGGCGATGTCGAGGTCGTCGCGCCGCAGCGCGGTGGCGTCGGGCAGCGCCGCGGCGACCGCGCGGCCGACCTGCCCGCCGGCGCCGAGCACCAGTGCCCGCACCTCACACCGCCATCGGGGCGAGCTCGGCCAGCGGCGGGTGCCCGCGGTCCTTGTCGGAGCGGATCGCGGCCGACTCGTCGACGGGCCAGTCGATGCCCAGGGCCGGGTCGTAGGCCTGCAGCAGCGTGTAGGACGCGTCCGGCGACCAGTGCTCGTTGACCAGGTAGGTGTAGACGACGTCCGGCGTGAGGGTCTGGTAGGAGTTGCCGCAGCCCCGCGGGACGAAGAGGGCGTTGCCGGTGTGCAGCTCGACCGTCTCCACCCGCCCGAAGGTCGGGCCGGCGCGCAGGTCGACGATCGCGGCGAAGGCCCGGCCGTGGGCCAGCGAGATGTACTTGTCCCACGGCTCGGCGTGGATGCCGCGCGTCACCCCCACCTCGGCGTTGAACGCGACGTTGTTCTGGACCACCTCGAAGGGCGGGAAGCCCTGGGCCTCCAGCTTCGCCCGCTGGAACCCCTCCTTGAACCAACCCCGCCCGTCGGAATGCACGACGAGCTCGATCCGCAGCAGGCCGGGGATCGAGGTCGCCTCGACGTTGACCACCGGAGGAGTCTTCCAGCCGCGGTCCGACCCGGATTGCCAGCCCCGGTCGGCGCCGGTCAGACTCACCGGGTGACCGCGCCCGACGCCCGCCGGGGAACCGACGCCCCCGCCTACGCCGCCCGCCTGCAGGGCCTGGAGCAGGCCCGGTGGAAGCGCTGGCTCGACGTGCAGGCGCCCTACCGGTGGAACGTCCGCCGGTTGGCGTTGGGTCGCACCCTCGACGTCGGCTGCGGTCTGGGTCGCAACCTCGCGCACCTGGGCGGATCGGGGGTGGGTGTCGACCACAACGCGGCGTCGGTCGCGGTCGCCCGGCAGCGCGGCCTGCAGGCGTACACCCCCGAGGAGTTCACCGCCGGCCCGCACGCGCGCCCCGGCTCGTTCGACAGCCTGCTCGCCGCGCACGTCGTCGAGCACATGACCGAGCCGGCCGCGCTCGACCTCCTGCGCACCTACCTGCCCTTCGTCCGTCCCGGGGGCAAGGTCGTGCTGATCACCCCGCAGGAGCGCGGGTACGCCACGGACGACACCCACGTCCGGTTCTGCGGCTTCCCGCAGGTCGCGGGCCTGTGCGGCACGCTCGGGCTGACGGTGGTGCGCCAGTACTCCTTCCCGTTCCCCCGCCTCGCCGGCCGGGTGTTCCCGTACAACGAGTTCGTGACGCTCGCGCGGCTTCCGGCCGCACCGGCGGCTCGGGGACCACTACCGTGAGTGCGTGACGACCGCCGGCCGCACCGCGGCGCACCTCGGCGTGGGGCTCGGGGTGCTCGGCGCCGCCGGATACGCGTTCGTCGCCGTGGTCGGGCACGTCTTCGACGGCCCGGCCGACGCCGCGGTGCTCAGTGCGCTCATCTCGCTGTACCTGCTGGTGAACATCGTCGGCCCGGGTGTGTTCGCCGCGCTTGGAGCAGGAGACCAGCCGCGCGGTGAGCGCGGCGGCGGCCCGCGGCGAGCCGCCGCGCCCGATCGCCCGCCGCGCCGGCGTGCTCGCGGTGCGCGCGTTCGCCGTGCTCGCGCTCCTGGTCCTGCTGGCCTGGCCGCTGTTCCTGGGACGGGTGCTCGACGACCGCGTCGCCCTGCTCGGCGCGCTCCTCGTCGCGGTCGCGGGTTCCGGGGCCGTGTACTGGACCCGCGGGGTGCTCGGCGGGCAGCAGCGGTTCACCGCGTACGCACGGACGCTCTACGTCGAGGGTGCGGCGCGCCTGCTGCCGTGCGTCGTCCTGCTGGTGCTGGCCGTGCAGGCGCCGGGTGCGTACGGCCTCGCGTTCGCGCTCGGCTCGGCGGTCGCCGCCCTGAGCGTGCTCCCCGCCCTGCGGCTGCCCCCGGCGGACGCCTCCGACGGCCGGGTCGCGGACATGGGACGCGCGCTGTCGTACCTCACGGTGGCCATCGCGCTCAGCCAGCTCCTGGCCAACCTGGCCCCCGTCGTCGTCACCTACCGCCTACCGGACGACCTGGTGGCCGCCAGCGTGTTCGGCTCGACGTTCGTGCTGGCCCGCATCCCGCTGTTCCTGTTCGCCCCGGTGCAGGCCGTGCTCCTGCCCCAGCTCAGCCGGGCGGCCACGCTCGGCGACCTCGACGAGCTGGCCCGCCGGTTGCGCCAGGTGGTGGCGCTGGTCGTCGCCGTCGGCGCGCTCGGGGTGGTCGTCGGCGCCGTCGCCGGTCCCTGGGCGGCCGAGTGGCTGTTCAACACGGCGTTCCGCCCCACCGCCGCGACCGTCGCGCTGCTGGCCACCGCGACGGTGCTGATGATGACCGCGCTGGTCGTGCAGCCCACCCTGGTCGCGCTGCGCCGGCAGCGGGTCGTCACCGCCGCGTGGATCGCCGGCACGGTGGTCTTCCTGATCCTGCTCGTGCTGCCGATCGATCCGGTGACGGCGGCGCTGGCGGCGCAGCTCGCCGGGCCGGCCGTCGTCCTCGCCGTCCTCGGGACCGGCGTGGTCCGCGCGCTGCACGAGCGCGCGGCGATCCGCGGCCGCGCCGCCGCGGCGCGGGTAGGTTGGCGCGACGATGAGCGCAGCGCGGTGGGGAGACGACGGGCGGGTCGCCGGGGTCGAGGACGTCTGGTTCGTGATCCCCGTCTACAACGAGGCGGAAGTGATCGAGTCGGTGGTCCGGCAGGTCCTGGCCGCGTTCCCGAACGTCGTCTGCGTCGACGACGGGAGCCGGGACGGTTCGGTGGCCGCCGTGCTGCGCACCGGCGCCCACCTCGTGCGGCACCCGGTGAACCTCGGACAGGGCGCGGCGCTGCAGACCGGCCTGTCCTACGCCCGCGCCCAGCCCGGCGCGCAGTTCTTCGTGACCTTCGACGCCGACGGCCAGCACCGGGTGACCGACGCTGCCGCGATGATCGAGCTGGCCCGCTCGGGGGTGGCCGACGTGGTGCTGCGGCACCCGCTTCGCCGGCGACGCCGCATCGGTGCCGCTGGCTCAAGCGGCTGGTGCTGCGCACCGCGGTGGCGCTGAGCCCGGCCGGCGGCGGCTGAACCTCACCGACGCGCACAACGGCCTGCGGGTGCTCACCCGCCCGGTGGCCGAGGACCTGCAGATCACGCATGAACGGCATGGCGCACGCGTCGGAGATCGTGGCCTACCTCGGCCGCTCGTCGTGGCGGGTGCGCGAGGTACCGGTGTCGATCCGCTACACCGACTACTCGCGGGGCAAGGGCCAGTCGCTGCTCAACGGCGTGAACATCCTGTTCGACCTGTCCGTCCGCCATCGGGGAGGCTGACCGGCGTGCATCATCCAGATCATCCTCGTCCTGGCGGTGCTCGCCGTGCTGTTCGTGTTCGTGCGCAGCAGCGACGCGGTGTACGTGCAGGCCAGCAAGCGGATCGCGCTGGTCGCTGTTCGCGGTCGCGAACATCTACGCCGTGATGCGCCCCGACGACCTCACCGCCGTCGCGCACGTGCTCGGCGTCGGCCGGGGCACCGACCTCGTCGCTGTACGCGCTGGTGGTGGCGTTCACGGCCGGCATGTTCAGCATGTACCAGCGGTTCCGGGTGGTGGACCGCCGCTACACCGAGCTGGCCCGCACGGTGGCCATCCGGGAGGCCGAGCTCGTCAACCGCGAGCGGGGGCTGCGCACCGACGGTCCGACCGTCACGGCCGCCGGCCCGGTCGTCGCGATCACCGGCGACGGCGACAGCGCGCCGGTGGTGGCCGAGGACGCCGTGCGGTGACCGGCGTCGACGTCATGATGCCGCACTACGGTCGGCGGGACCTCGCCCAGGAGACGGTGCGCAGCGTCCTCGCCCAGGACGACCCGAACTGGCGGCTCACGATCGTCGACGACTCCGGCGACCGGCCCGACGACGGTTTCGGGTCCTGGTGCGCCGAGCTCGGCGACCCGCGCGTGCGGTACCGGCGCAACGAGCGCAACCTCGGCATCAACCGCAACTTCCAACGCTGCGTGACCCTGGTCGAGCAGGAGCTGGCGGTGATCGTCGGCTCGGACGACCTGATGCTGCCCGGCTACGTCGGTACCGTCCGGCGGGCGTACGCGGCCCATCCGGAGGTCGGGATCGTCCAGCCCGGCGTGGAGGTCGTCGACGAGCGCGGCGAGCGGGTGCGCACGCTGACCGACCTGACCAAGCGCTGGGTCTACGCGCCGCGGGCGGCCGCGCCCACCGTGCTCGCGGGGGAGGACCTCGCGGTCGAGCCTGCTGCGCGGGAACTGGCTGTACTTCCCCTCGATCTGCTGGCGGGCCGGGCCGCTGCGGCGCACCGGGTTCCGCGAGGGCCTGTCGGTCGTGCAGGACCTCGCCCTGGTGCTGGACCTGGTGCTGGCCGGCGAGTCGCTGCTCGTCGAGCCGACCGTGTGCTTCCGCTACCGGCGGCACCGCACGTCGGTGTCGTCCGCGCAGGCGGCCGACGGGCGGCGGTTCGCCGAGGAGCGGCGCGTTCTTCCCGGCCACCGCGGACCGGATGGCCGCGCACGGCTGGCCGCGGGCCGCGCGGGCCGCGCGGCGGCACCTCGCGTCCCGGCTCAACGCGCTGACGCTGCTCCCCGCGGCCCTGCGACACGGACCCGGCGACGGGGCGCGGACGCTCGCCCGGCACGCCTTCGGTGGCGGCGGCGGCGGCGGTGGCGGTGGCGGTGGCGGCCGCGGTCAGGAAAGCCACGTTACTGGCCCCAGGGGACAGTGAAGTGGCTTTCCTGACCTGCTCGGCATGACGCAGGTGGCGCATCGTCCGGCGACGGCCGCCGCGACGTCCGGCCGGCGGCGGTGGCCGGGTGCGGTCCTGGCCGTCGCGCTGCCGACCGCGCTGTTCGGGCGCACGCCCTGCTCTACGGCCGGTGGATCGTGGACGACGCCGGGATCACGTTCGCCTACGCCCGCTCGGTCGCCACCGGCGCCGGGCCGGTGCTGCAACCCGGCGCCGAGGCCGTCGAGGGGTACTCGAACCCCGCCTGGTTGGCCCTGCTCGTCGTGGCCCGTTGGCTCGGGCTGTTCGACCACGGCGCCTGGTTCGGGGTGCCCGACTACGTCGCCTTCCCGAAGCTGCTGGCGCTGGTGCTGGTGGCGGCGACGTTCGCGTGCTGCTACGCCGCCGCGGCGGCACTGAGCCGGCACCCGGTGCTGGTCACGGTGATCGCGGGGACGGCGACCGCGGCCGTCCCGTCGTTCGTCGTCTGGACGGTGTCGGGGCTGGAGAACGCGCTGCTCGCGCTGGCCGTCACCGCCCTCGGCGGCGGTGCTCGTCCGCGCCGCCGTCGCCGACCGGCTGCTCGCGACGTCCACCGCGGTGGGGTGCGGGCTGCTGGCCGCGCTCGCGGCGCTGACCCGTCCCGACGGCCTGGTCTACGCCGCGGCGTTCCCCCTCGCCGCCCTCCTGCTGCTGCGCGCGCGGTGAGCTCGCGCCGCGCCGCGGGGACGACCGCGGTCGGCCTCGCGGCCTTCGCCGTGCCGATCGGCGCCTACCTGGCCTGGCGGCTGGCGACCTTCGGGGAGTCCTGCCCAACACGGCGATCGCGAAGTCGCAGGGTCTGCCCGGGGCCGGCCGCGCTCGCCCGGCCCGGTGAGCTCGTCGGGTACGTGGGCTGGCTGGCCGCGCTGCTGGTGGCCCTGTGCGTCGGAGCCGCGCTGGCCGCAGCCGTGGGCCGCCCGCCGCGGGTTCGTGGCGCCTGCTCGTGCCGCTCGCGCTGGCCGTCGCGGCGTTCGGGGTGCTGGCGCCGGACTGGATGGAGCAGCTGCGGTTCGCGACGCCCGTCTGGCCGCTCGGTGCGCTCGCCGGCGGCGGTCGCCGCGGTCCACGTCGCCGGGCAGCTGACAGTTCGGGGGCGCGTCGTCGGGGCCGTGCTCGCCGTGGCGGCCGCCGTCGCCTCGGCGCCGGCGCTCGTCGACGCCGCCCGCGAGTTCCGGGCCGCGCCGACGGCGCCGCTGTGCCTGGTCGCGCAGAACACCGGGCGCACCGTCAACGCGTACGCCCGGATCGTCGGCGCGCCGGACGCGACGCTGCTCGCGCCCGACATCGGCGGGGCCGCCCTGACCAGCGACCTGCGGGTGACCGACCTGGTGGGGCTCGCGGACCGCGCGGATCGCCCGTTACTGGGCGGCGGGCGACATGGCCGGTCTGCGCGACCACGTGCTCGCCGAGCCGGCCGACGTTCATCACCAGCAACCGGGACTGGTCGACCCCGACGGGCCTGGACGTGGACCCGCGCACGGCCGTCGCGTACGTGGACATCGTGACCACGCCCTCCGGGGTGACCGACTGGGTGCGCCGCGACGCGCTCACACCGGGCGCGCTCGAGGCCCTGCGCGAGTACGCGCGCGACGACCGCCGGTCCGGCGGACGCTGCCGCCCGGCAGTCGCCGCGGGCGTCCTGCGGGGACGTGCTGGTCCCCTGCGCAGCCGGTTAGCCCTCCTGCGCTCCAGCAGCGTCGCGGGGGTCGGGCGCGCAGCGGCCCCGGCTGAAGTCGGGGCAGGTCCCGTCGGGCTGGCGGACCATCTGCGCCACGTAGGCGAGCCGGGCCACCGAGCCGTCGTTCCGCGGCAGGTACCGGTCGGCCAGCGACGACCCGGCCGAGAGCGCGAACAGCAGAGCCGCACACAGACCACCGACCGTCGCGGCAGTGAGCTGTGTGCGCTGGACGGGGGCCCAGCCGCTCCTGCGGCCGCCGTCCGGCCGCTCGCGCTCCTCGAGCAGGCTCGCGACGCGCCCGGACCCGTACCGCACCGCGAACACCGCGAGGAGCAGCAGGCAGTAGAGGATCTCCGGGCTGGTCCTGGGGTAGAGCTGCACCGTGCCGGTGGCGTACATCTGCGACGCGAACCAGAGGCGCAGCAGCCACGCTCCGGCCAGCACCGAGCAGAGGGTCACGACCGCGGTACGGCGGCCGCCGAGGGCCACCGCCCCGCCGAGCCCGATCACCAGGAGGAGGGTGAACACCCCCACGCCGGCCAGCTCCCCCGGCGGTGGCCACGGGCCGGTGTTCCCGGGCAGGTCGTTGCGCCACATCGCGATGTAGGCCGGGTCGACGGCGGTGTCGAAGTAGAGGTAGCGGTCCTGCACGGTCCCCGCCGACCGCACGAGCCCGAGCAGGTGCGGGGCCGCGACCACCGACATCGCGAGGGCGGCCAGCCCGACCAGCGCCAGCCCGCGCCCGGCCGCGTCCCGCCAGGGCAGCAGGAACGCCGCGGCGACGAGCACCCCGGGCGCCGACCAGACGAACCACCCGGAGTAGACGCAGAACAGCGCGCCGAGCCCCACGCCGGTGCCGATCCCGACAGTGACCAGGCGCAGCCGGGTCAGCGTGGCCGCTCGGCGCAGCACGCTCAGGAACGCGATCAGGACCGGCACCAGCACGACCAGCACGACGGTCGTGTAGGGCTTGTAGGGCTCGAGCAGGGGCAGGGCCGCCACGAGGGCCACGGCCAGCGCCCATCCCGGCGGGAGCAGCAGGCGCCACGAGAGGTAGGCGACCGGGCCGAAGACCGCGGTCGCCGTCACCTGCAGGGCGCGCAGGGCCCGCTCCGTCGACTCGCCGGTCAGCTCGGACAGCCCGGCGATGGCGTGGATCACGACCGGCGGGTAATCGGCCGGCACACCTCGACCGGCGAGGAGGTCATCGGCCCACCGCACGAGCTGCCCGGAGTCGCCCCAGGAGGCGAACAGCGGCCAGTCGGTACCGCGCAGGGCGAGCAGGATGCCGCCCCCGACCAGGCCGGTGGCCAGCCCGGCGACCGCGGCGCAGGCCAGCGGGCGCACGACCGGCCAGGCCGCGCCGCGCCCGCGGGCGGCCACCCCGCACGCCGCGAGGACCAGCAGGCCGAGGACGACGAACTGGAGGTCGAGCGCGGCGAGGCCGCTGACCTGACCGGTCCGGTCGAGCGGATCGACGACGATGGACCGGCTCAGCTGGACCGACACGACCGCCGCCCCGAACGCGGCGAGTGCCTCGCCGGCCGCGAGGCGCCACGACCACGACCACCGCCGCGGCCGGGTCCGGTCCTGCCGCTCCGGCGACGCCGTCGGCGCGGACGGCGCGGACGGTGACGCCGTGTTCGCCGACATGTCCGGACGATAACCCCGCGGCGCCCTACCGCCGGTCGGGCACGTCGGACCGGATCCGGTAGATGACGGCGTCCGGGTTCTCGGTAGACGACCTCGAGCCAGCCGGCCTCCTCCAGCCCGACCAGGCCCGGTGCCCGCACGTCCTCGGCCCGGACGAAGCCGCGGCCGACCATCACGTAGGAGATGCCGAGCCGCTCCACTGCCGCGCGGATGTCCGGATTGTCGGGGTACTGGAAGAACCAGTTGCCCAGCAGGCTCGCATCGGGGCCGACCTGCCGGGCGTCGTAGTGCCCGGCGACCGGGAGCACGCCGGCGATGGCGTACATCCAGACCGAGCCGTCGTACCGATCGTTGAGCACGCGCTGCCCCGGTGGCACGATCCGCGCCAGCTCCCGCATGGCCTCGACCTCCAGGGAGGAGACGACCGGGCCGTCCGGAGCGCTCATGGCCATCTGTCCCACGTTCCGGGCCGCGTAGAGGCCGTCGCTGAAACCGATCGAGAGGGCGACGAGCACACCCGCCGCGGCGACGGCCGCGGTGCGGGGGGCCCGTTGCGGGCCGTGGACGGGGTCGCTGCGCCGCACCGCGGCCGTCGCGACCAGCACCGCTCCGCGCTGCAGCTCGGCGAGACCGTGACCGGCCAGCACGGCGAGCGGGACCACGCACAGTCCGATGAGCCGCCACCGGTCGTTCCACCACGGCCGGGTGAGGGCGTTCACCCAGTACTCGTCCGACGACGCGGCGAGGACGAACATCGTGCCGAACAACACGGCCGCGACGACGGTCCAGCGCAGCTGGCGCAGCGCGGGATACCGGACGAGGCCGACCGCTCCGGCCACGACCAGCCACACCTGCGCCGGCATGCCCACCGTGGGACAGGGTCACCAGCTCCACGACGGCCTGGGGCGGGGTCACGACCGCCGGCCAGTCGAAGGGATCGCCGCTCGCGCTGCCCAGCGACGCCAACAGCTGGGGCACGGCCAGCAGGGCGGTGACGACGCCCGCGGCGAGGATCACGAGCAGCTCCCGCCACAGCAGGCGCGGCCAGCTCACCCACCGCTGGACGAGGGCCGGGAGAGCGAACAGGGCGGCGCTGAACAGCATCGCCGGGTTCAGGCAGATCAGCCCGACCAGGCACACCGCGAACAACAGGCCGGCGGCCACCCGCGACCGCCCGCGCGGGGCGTCGAGCAGCTCCACCAGCAGGACCACGACCAACGGCAGCAGCGCGACGCCGGTGGCGTAGGGGAGCAGCGGGCCGCGCCACAGCATGTCGTAGAACGCAGTGACGACGACCGTGCACGCGGCGGCGGCGACCGCGAGCACCGCCCGTCCCCGGAACCGGTGCACCAGCGCGACGACGACGAGCGCGGCCATACCGGGCAGCAGCAGGGTGTGGGCGTTGAGGACGGTCGGGACGTCCGTGCCGGTCGCGCGGAGCACGACCGCGGCGACGAGGTGGTAGGCGTTGGGGTAGAAGATCTGGACGCCGTTCTCGAACCAGTTGAGGTTGCCCATCGCCGACGAGGCTGCTGTCGCCGGTCTCGGCGATCCACCGGATGCCGTTGGCGTGGAACGCGGCGTCCCAGTCCTGGGGCACGGCCGACAGCCGGCCGATGCCGGCACCGATCACCGCGGCACCGAACACGGCGAGCGCCGCCACCGCCGCGGCCACCCCGAGGTTCACCGGGCGGGTCCACTCCGCGACGGCACCTCCCCGGGGTCGGAACGGGGATCCGGCCGGGTCCAGCTGACGGCGGCGCGCACGCCGGCCAGCGCGATCGCCAGGCCGACGACGAGCGCCAGTGCGCTGGCCGGAGACCAGGCCGTGCCCGACCATGCGGCGAAGGCGGGGCCGGCCAGACCGGCCACGGCGTAGGTCAGCAGGGGTGCGGCGGCCGCCAGCGTCCAGCCTCGGAGTCCGGCCAGCCGACCGAAGACCACCCCCGGCAGCCACAGCGCGATGACGTAGAACGCCACCACATGCACAGGACAGAAACTACACGTCGTGGAGGCCGGGAACGGGGTGACGAGCCGTCACAGCTACCCTCGGCGGTCGTGAGTCACGCGGCATACGACCTCGTCGTCGTCGGATCGGGCTTCTTCGGGTTGACCGTGGCCGAGCGCGCGGCCACCGAGCTGGACAAGCGCGTCCTGGTGCTCGAGCGGCGCCCGCACATCGGCGGCAACGCCTACTCCGAGGCGGAGCCCGAGACCGGCATCGAGATCCACCGGTACGGGGCGCACCTGTTCCACACCTCGAACGAGCGGGTCTGGGAGTACGTGAACCGGTTCACCGCGGTTCACCGGCTACCAGCACCGGGTGTTCGCCAGGGTGGGCGAGCAGGTCTACGCGTTCCCGATGAACCTGGCGCTGATCAACCAGTTCTTCGGCCGGTCGCACAGCCCGGACGAGGCCCGCGCGCTGATCGCGCAGCAGGCCGGCGAGATCGACACCGGGGACGCGCAGAACCTCGAGGAGAAGGCGATCTCGCTGGTCGGACGGCCGCTGTACGAGGCGTTCGTCAAGGGCTACACCGCCAAGCAGTGGCAGACCGACCCCACCGAGCTCGACCCGTCCATCATCGCCCGGCTGCCGGTGCGGTACACGTTCGACAACCGGTACTTCAACGACCGGTTCGAGGGCCTGCCGGTCGACGGCTACACCGCGTGGCTGGAGAAGATGGCCGACCACCCGAACATCGAGGTCCGGCTGGATGTCGACTACTTCGACGTGCGCGGCGAGATCCCGGCCGGCACCCCGACCGTCTACACCGGCCCGCTCGACCGGTACTTCGACAACTCCGAGGGCGAGCTCGGGTGGCGGACGCTCGACTTCGAGCAGGAGGTCCTGCACCACACCGGCGACTTCCAGGGCACGTCGGTCATGAACTACAACGACGAGGACGTCCCCTTCACGCGGATCCACGAGTTCCGGCACTTCCACCCCGAACGCAGCTACCCCACCGACAAGACGGTGATCGTGCGGGAGTACTCGCGGTTCGCCGAGTCCGGGGACGAGCCGTACTACCCGGTCGGCACCCCCGACGACCGCGTCAAGCTGCAGCGCTACCGGGAGCTGGCCCGCAAGGAGACCGCGAACGCCAACGTCCTGTTCGGCGGGCGGCTCGGTACGTACAAGTACCTGGACATGCACATGGCGATCGGGTCTGCCCTCACGGCCTTCGACAACCGCATCGCCCCCTACTTCACCGACGGCCGTCCGCTGGCCGGCACCGAGTCGACCGAGGACTGAGTTTGACCCAGACTGAGTTGACCCAGACCGAGATGACACAGACCGAGATGGACCGGACCGAGCTGCCGGCCGAGCTGGCCGTGACATCCGCGGACGACGCGCCCGACCCCGAAGGCCGACTCCTGCAGCGCGTGATCATGCCGCGCGCGGCCGATCCGATGCGCGTCCGCTCGCTGTACCTCGACGAGCGCACCGGCATCCGGCTCTCGACGACGCCGGCCGACCCGTACGGACCCACCGTCCCCACCGTGCACCTCACCGGCTCCGCGGTCAGCGCGCGACGGCTGCAGACGACATCGCGCACGTCCGCGGTGATCAGCGCGCAGAGCGAGGTGTCCTTCGGCGCCTACTTCAACGCCTTCGCCGCCGGTTACTGGCGGCACTGGAGCCGCCTGACCGAGGTGCACCTGCGGTTGACGCTCGAGGGCGCCGGCCGCATCGACATCTACCGCACGAAGGCCGACGGGTCGCACATCTTCGTGTGCGGCGAGGTGTTCGCCGGTGGTCACCGCGACCTGGACGTCGAGCTGGACCTGCGTCCGTTCGAGGACGGCGGTTGGTACTGGTTCGACCTCACGACGGACGTCGGCGAGCTCACCCTGCACGGCGGGGGCTGGTACGCGGCCGAGGACGGCACCGGCCGCTCGGCGGTGACCATCGGGATGCCGACCTTCAACCGCCCGGTGGACTGCGTCGCCACGCTCGTCGCGATCGGTGAGGAGCCGCTGGTCCTCGACGCGGTCACGGCGGTGGTCATCGCCGACCAGGGCACCAAGAAGGTGCGCGACGCGCCCGGCTTCGCCGCTGCGGCCGCGGCGCTCGGTGACAAGCTGCGGATCATCGACCAGCCGAACCTCGGCGGATCCGGCGGGTACGCCCGCGTGATGGACGAGGCTCTGGGCAGCACCGACTGCGAGCAGATCCTCTTCATGGACGACGACATCCTGCTCGAGCCCGACTCCGTCCTGCGGGCCGTGGCGTTCTCCCGCTACGCGCGCGAGCCGATGCTCGTCGGCGGGCAGATGCTCTCGCTGCAGGCCCGCTCCCAGCTCTCGACGATGGGCGAGGTCGTCAACCGTCGCACGTTCCTGTGGCGCAACGCCCCGAACACCGAGCCGCACCACGATCTCGCCGACCGCACGCTGCGCCAGACCCCGTGGATGCACCGGCGCACCGACGTCGACTACAACGCGTGGTGGATGTGCCTGATCCCGCGGGCGGTCGCCGAGGACCTCGGGATGCCGCTGCCGCTGTTCATCAAGTGGGACGACGCCGAGTACGGGCTGCGCGCCCGTTCCCGCGGTTACCGCACGGCCACCGTGCCCGGCATCGCGATCTGGCACATGTCGTTCCTGGAGAAGGACGACACCAGCGACTGGCAGGCCTACTTCCACTACCGCAACCGGTTCGTCGCGGCGGCGCTGCACGGCCCGGACGACCCGGGCCCGATGCTGCGCGACACCCTCAAGCGGACGCTGCGCCACCTGCTGCTGATGGAGTACTCCGCGGTCGCCCTGCAGGAGATGGCGCTGCGGCACTTCCTCGCCGGTCCGGAGTCGTTGTTCCCGAACCTGCCCACCGTGCTGGGCGAGGTCCGGGCCACCCGCGCGCAGTACGACGACGGCCGCCCGCTCGACTCCGCCACGCAGGTGCCACTGTCCGAGCTCGACGCGCTGGCCGCGCAGGTGTTCCCCGAGCCCGCCGACCAACCCGCTCACCATCGCCAGGGGCCTGGTCCGCAGCGTGGTGCACAACCTGCGCGCGCCCGACCCGGCGCACCGGGTGGTGCCGCAGCGCAACGTGCCGTCCCGGCAGGCGCAGTGGTTCGTGCTCTCGCGGCTGGACTCGGCCACCGTGGCCACGCCCGACGGCCGCGGGGTCACCTTCCGCCGGCGCGACCCGGCGCTGTTCCGCTCGATGCTCGGGCGCGCGGTCGCCCAGCACCGTGAGATCGCCAAGGCGTGGCCGGAGCTCCGGCAGCGCTACCGGGCGGCGCAGCCCGAGCTCACGAGCCGCGCGGCCTGGCGGCGCGAGGTGTTCGACCGCGCCTGAGCGTCGCCATTGGTCGTCCCCGAATCGTGATCGCCACGAGTGCACGCTGGCGCACCCCTCGACCTGCCCTACGGTGCACTCACGGCGACTACTCCCCGTCGGGGACCGGGGGTGCCCGCGTGGATGGACGGGCCACCGGACCGCTACTCGTCGAGGCCGTAGAGGCGCGCCCAGTTCGCGCGGCTGGTGAGCCGGCCCGCCTCGGCGCGGTAGCGCCGCGCCACCGCGGGCCCCTCGGAGACGAACCGCCGGAACACCCGCGCGCTGCGCCGGGCCAGCTCGAGGGCCAGCGCGCGGTCCCGGGTGCGCACCCGGATCCCCTGCTCGGACATGTCGGTGACGTACGCGCGCTCGAACGTCGAGACGTGCCACCAGTGCGCGTCCCCGGCCGACACCATCCCGGTGCGGTGCGCGGACCGACCCGTGAGGTGGTACGCCGCCCGCTTCAGCCAGGTCAACCGCTCGCGCCCCGGCGGATTGGCGGCCGGGACGACCCGCAGATCGCGGAAGTCGGCCGGCACGTCGGACACCGGGCGCATCGCGGTCTCCGGGTAGGCCGCGCGGATGCGCCGGATCTCGGCGGCGGCGCCGGCCGAACCGTCGGCCAGGACGTCCGGGCCGTCGAGGAACTCCTCGACGGCGGTGAGCAGGGTGGCCGCGAGTCCGTACTGCATGCTGATGACGTACTGCGCGAGCAGCTGCCCGAGCCGACGGGTGATCCGCGTGACCGAGAAGTCGGAGTGCAGGGCCGCGGTGATCAGGCCGTTGCGCATGTTGAAGTACCGGTGCCACTCGTCCCAGTCCTTCCAACCGAAGTCGGCGTGCCAGACGCCGGCGCCGGGCAGGGCGACCGTCGGGAAGCCGTGCGCGCGCGCCCGGTACCCGAACTCGACGTCGTCCCACTGGAAGAACATGGGTAACGGGTAGCCCACGGCCCGCACCACCGCGGCCGGGATCAGGCACGACCACCAGCCGCTGTACTCGGTGTCGACCCGGCGCTCCTGGTTGATCGGCAGGAGCCGCTCGTCCCGGCCGAGCAGGTAGGCCTCCTTCAGCGCGCCGGGGACCGGGATCCCCGCATCGAGCAGCTCCGGCTCGGCGTACTCCGCCGAGATGTGCAGGTGGGCGGGGTGGAGCAGGTTGAGCATCTGCCCGCCGACGATCGTCGGGTGCGTGGTGCTGGCGGCGAACGCCGTGAGCCGCACGAGGATCTCCGGCTCGAGCAGCACGTCGTCGTCCATCAGCAGCACGTCGACGTGCGCGTCGGGCTCGCCCGCGGTGGCGTCGAACAGGCCGCGGGTGAACCCGCCCGCGCCGCCGAGGTTGCGCTGGCGCACGTAGCGGAGCCGGTCGCCGAGGGACGCCGCGACCTCGACGAAGTGCGGCCGCGAGCCGACCGGATCGGTGCCCTGGTCGACGACGTGCACCATGCCCACCGTCGACAGCGGCACGGCGTCGGACGCCAGGGCCGCCAAGGTGGTGAGGCAGTCGTCCACGCGGTTGAACGTGCAGATGACGACGTCGGTGCGGGGCATCGGCCGGGTGACGGGCACCGTCCACCGCACGTCGGCCACGGTCAGCCCGCCCGCCTCGGTGGTGAGCTCGAGCCACATCCCGCCACCGTCGACGAAACGGTCGACGGCGGCGGCCAGGCGGACCGGGTGGGCGTCCGCGTCGCGCAGGTCCTGGGCCGCGACGATGCGCCAGACCTTGTTGGTGTCCGACGCCATCAGGCGGACGCGCCCGGTGCCGGTGGCGACGAGCTCGACCTCGATGTCGGTCACGGCCGTCCAGCGCTGCCAGTAGGTGGCGTGGAAGCGGCCGAAGTAGGTGTTGGTGCTCACGCGGCTGTGCGGCGCCAGTGTCACCCGTGCGCGCTCCCGCCCCGCGGCGCCGGCCTCGACGACGGAGTACAGGTCCTCGGGCACCACGGCCGACGGACCGAAGAACAGCCCGCGCTGCGCGAGGAGGCGCGCAGGCGCCGGACGGTCGTGCGGGGCCAACTGCTCGCGAACCGACGGCGGGTTGTCCGCTGCCGTGTCCGCAGTGTCCAGTGAGCGAAGCATGCGGGCGGCTGTCCTCCTTCTTCGTCCTCTGGGCGGTCTCTCGAGCGCAGTGTCGGCGTCAGCCGACCGGATCGAGCCCCGGTACCCGCGCGTGTCCGTCGGACCGCCATGCGCTGACCTCACGGTCGGTGACAGTGGGCCCGGGACGGACGAGTGGCGTGATCGGCGCCCAACGGTACAACTGGCCGGGGTCCCGGAGCGGATCGCCGCGCAGGTAGGTCGCCATTCGTTGCTCGGTCACCAGGAGCCGCGGCCCGGCGAAGGGGCCGCCGCGCGCGGGGGAGTAGGTGATCCCCGCGGACGGGTCGCTGGCCGGTGGGGCCACCCGCCACTGCGCCAGGCCCGCGGTCCCCAGCGGCAGGGGCTCGGGCACGAGGCACGGGAACAGGAAGGCGACGGGCCAGTCCAGGATCGCCGTGCTGCCCGGCGGCAGCACGTCCGTCATCGGGGTCAGCCGGGGCACCCTGGGCAGCGACGCGACGGCGTCCGAGCGCGGGCCGGCCGTCGGCGCGTCGACGACGAGCCGCACGGTGTCGGCACCGGCCGGCACCGGCTGCCGGCTGTCCCGCGGCTCGTTGTCGTCCTCCGGGGTGATCCGCCGGCGCTCGACGACCGTTCCGCCGGCCCCGAACTCGACGTAGAGCCCGTCGCCCGGCCGCGCCCGGCCCGAGGTCGTGACAACCACCGGCAGCGTCCCGCTCTCGGGGGCCAGGGTGGACCACGCCGTGGCCATGCGCCCGGCGACCGCCACCCCGGGCAGCGTCGTGCCGCCGACGTCCACGGGCAGGATCCGGGGCGACGGGGCCGCACCGGGCGCGGTGGGCAGGAGCCCGGCCGCGGGATCGGTCTCGACGGACAGCAGCCGCTGCAACCCGCACGGGTCGCCGCGGAGTGTCGCGAGGGCGTCCGAGGCCAGGGTGTAGCTGTCCCGGTGCTTGACGGCGACCCGGCCGAGGCTGAGGACCTGCAGCGCCAGCACCGCCGCCAGCACCACGGCGACGACCGGCGCGGGCGCGGGCACCCACCCGGGCAGGGCCCCGTCGGTGGCCCCGTCGACGTCCCCGCTCGCGCGCCGCCACGCCGAGCGGGCCAGCAGCGCGCTGACCAGCCCCCCGCCGACCACGAACACGACGGTGGCGATCGACCGGCCCGCGACCTGCGGCGGCACCGTGCTGAACGTGGGGGTGAACCAGTCGCTCACGTACGGCCACGCGTTGGCGCCGGCCAGCACGAGCGACGCGACGACCGTCGCCACGCCCAGGCCGGCGACGAGGCGCCGCGGCCGGTCGCGCAACGCCGCGGCCGACCACACCGCTGCGGCCAGCACCAGCACCGCGGCGCCGTACCCGGCGAGGGCGCCGAAGTGCTGGGTCCACTTCGTCGGGCTCGACGTCATCGTGGCGAGGGCCAGCAGGAACCCGAGGACCAGCCGGCGCGCCGGACCGGTCGCGATCCCGGCGCCCGAGCCGCGCAGGCTGGCCAGCAGACCCACGGCGGCGGCCAGGGTGAGCAGCACCGGGGCCCGACGCCCGATCGACCCCTGGAAGCCGTCTGCCTCCAGCAAGGCTCCGTAGCGCTCGAGCTCCTGGTGCCACGCCACGCCACCGCCGATCACCGCCCGCACGCGGGTGGCCTCCAGCAGCCCCGCGAGGCTCTGATCAGAGACCATCAGCAGCGCCGCGGAGGCCGGCGCGGCCACGAGCGCGACGACCAGAACGGGCCAGGGCAGGTCGCGGCGCACCCGCAGGAGCCGCAGGAGGGGCAGCGCCGCGGCGAGGAACGGCACGAACGCCATCAGCCCGCCGGGCGTCACCGCCGTGGTCGCCCCGGCCAGTACCAGGCCCATCGCCAGTGGCAGCACCGCGCGGGTGGCAACCGCCCGCTCGACCGCGAGGAACACCGCCAGCGTGCCGACGGCCACCCACGGCTCGGGCCGCAGCCCCAGGTTGAACGGCACCCACCAGGACGCGAACGCCAGCGCGGCCAGCCACGGTACCGATCGCCGCGCGGCGATCCGGCCGAGCCGGGGCAGGACGAGCCGGGACAGCAGCCACCAGCACACCAGCCCCAGCAGGGTGGACGGCAGCCGCATCCACAGCGTCGACGCCGACACCAGCGACCAGGCGTAGTAGAGGTCGTAGAACCAGCTGAACGGGGCCTCGGGCGCATTGAGCCAGCGGTAGACGTTGCCGACGAACCCGTTGCCGGCGCGGCTGCGGACGATGCCGGTGATGTAGCCGTCGTCCACGGTGACCGCGCCCACCACCCACCACAGGCCGAGCAGGGCGGTGACCGCGGCGTCGACCGCGCGCGGTCGCCACCACCGCGGCGGCAGCAGCCGGACGGGCGCGGTCACCGCGCGGTCGGCCCCGCGCAGCGCCACCAGCATCCCGACCAGCGCGAGCACGGCGACCCCGGCGAGGGCCGCCTTCAGCGGCGAGATCGTCGTCTGGAACCGGGTGTCCGCGGTGAGCACGAGCTCGACGCCGGCCGGCAGGTCGGTGAAGGCGCCGGCGACGTCGGGGCGCACGTCGCCGCCGCGGGTCAGCACCGGCGCGCCGTCGACCAGCACGGCGGTGCGTCCCGGGTCCGAGACGACCGCCAGCGCGCAGTCGCCCGCGGGCAGGGGGACGACTCCCAGGTCGACACCGGCGCTGGCCACCCGCAGCCCGTCGCCGGTCGCGGTCAGGCGCAGGCCGTACAGCGGCTCGGCCGCCGGATCCGGTCGGGGCGGGACGGTGGAGAGCAGCAGCCGCTCGCCCGCACCACGGGCGGCGGCGCAGCTCGTGGTCGCGGTCAGCGCAACGGGCTGGTACGGCATGAGCGGGATCGCCGCGGCTCCGTCGGCGGCCGTCCAGGAGTAGCGGACCTCGGGTTGCCCGACGGGCGCGAACGGGAAGGCGATCGCGGCGAGGGCGGCGACCAGCCCGAACACCAGGACGAGCAGCGGACCGCGCGCGATGCGGGAGTACCCCCGTGGCGGGCCGGGCCGGTCGCGTTCCCGCGGGTCGTCCGGCTCGGGCGGGGTCACCGACCGTGCGGGCGAGAGCACGGCGCCACCCTAGGTGGTCCGGCCGGTGTCGCCGGCCGCCGCCCTGCCCGCGCCGCCGCCGCTCCCCGGCTGCTGGGCGGCGACGGCCCCGCGGGAGGATGGCAGCGGCACCGCCGTGCTCCACCCGGGGGAGGAAACGATCAGCTCTGTTCTCGACGCCGACTCGGTCGCGGACCGGGGCGCGGCGGATCCGCGGGCGACCGCCGGCCCGGCGCTGTGGAACCGGCTCGTGTTCGGCGCCACCCTGGTGGCCTTCGGCGGGCTGGTCTGGAACCGCCGGTGGATGAGCGACGACGGGCTCATCGTCCTGCGCACGGTCCGCCAGCTCGTCGCCGGCGAGGGCCCGGTCTTCAACACCGGCGAGCGGGTGGAGGCCAACACCTCCACCCTCTGGACCGCGGTGCTGGCGGTACCCGGCCTCGTGCCCGGCGTGTCGCTGAACTGGTCGGCGGTGGTCATCGGCCTGGTCCTCTCGGTGGCCGGGGTGGCCTTCGGCCTCGACGGCGCGCGCCGGCTCGCCCGTGGTCACCGGCGGATGGCGCCGTTCGGTGCGCTCGTCGTCGTCGCGCTGCCGCCGTTCTGGGACTTCGGCACCTCGGGCCTGGAGACCGGTCTGATCGTGGGCTGGCTGGGCCTCACCTGGTGGCTGCTCGTCCGGCGCCTGGAGTCACTGCGGACGGGCGGGGCCGGCCGGGCGTGGCCGGCCGCCGTGGTGCTCGGCCTCGCGCCGCTCGTCCGGCCGGACCTGGCGCTGTTCGGGCTGGTCGCGGCCCTCACCCTGGTGCTGCTCGAGTGGCGCGAGGGCTGGCGCCGGATCGTCGGATTGGGTGCGGCGGCGGCGACGCTCCCGTTGCTCTGCGAGGTGTTCCGAGCCGGGTACTACGGCCTGCTGGTGCCGTCGACCGCGCTGGCCAAGGAGGCGAGCACCGCGCGGTGGGAGCAGGGCCTGTTCTACCTGCGCGACCTGACCGACACCTACCGGCTGTGGATCCCGTTGCTCGTCGTCGTGGTCGGGGTGGCCGCCATGGGTATCGCGGTCGGTCTCGGTGCGCGCCGAGGGCCCGCAGCGGCGCGCGGCGAGCGGATCGCCGCCGCGGCCGTGCTCGCGGGTCCCGTGCTGGCCGGCGTGCTCCTCGCGGTCTACGTCACCCGCGTCGGCGGCGACTTCATGCACGGCCGGATGCTCCTGCCCGCGGTGTTCAGCGTCGCGCTCCCGGTGATGGCGGTGCCGTTGCAGCGCTGGACCGCGCTGCCCGTGATCGCGATGGCGGCGTGGGCCGCGTTCTGCGTCCTCGGTCTGCGGCCCGCCTACGACACGCTGGGCCCCAACTGGATCGCCAACGAGCGCCTCTACTACGTGCTCATCGTCGACCGGCCGCACCCCGTCACGCCCGAGGACTTCGTCGACCACCCGGTGGCGCCGGAGGGGGTCGCCGCGCTCGCCGCCGCGCCGGGGCCGTCGCTGGCGCTGCCCGGACCGGGCCCCGACGGGCTGCGGTGGTGGCTGCTGGACACGGCCGGCGGAGACGACCGGGACTCGATCCTCTGGCTCAACCTCGGCGTCACCGGCGAGCTCGCGCCGTTGGACACCCGGGTGCTCGACGGCGTGGGGCTGGTCAACCCGCTGGCCGCGCACGCCACCGGCATCCCCGACGGGCGCATCGGGCACGACAAGGACCTCCCGCCGGAGTGGCTCGTCGCCGACTCGACCGCGCCGACCACCGACCCGGGTTTCGTCGATCCGGCCGGCGTCGAGGCGGCCCGGCGGGCGCTGGCCTGCCCGCGCACCGTCGAGCTGCTGGAGTCCGTGCGCGCCCCGATGACCGCGGAGCGGTTCTGGCGCAACCTGGTGGGCGCCTGGGACCGCACCCAGTACCGGTACCCGCGCGATCCACTGCTCGCCGCCGACTGCCGCACGGCATGATCGAAGAATGACCACCACGCTCCCGCTGGGTCCTGACGAGCTGCTCACCACCACCCGCTCGGTGCGCAAGCGCCTCGACCTCGACCGGCCGGTGCCGATCGGGCTCGTCCGGCAGGCCCTGGAGGTGGCGCTCCAGGCGCCGACCGGCGGCAACTCGCAGGGCTGGCACTGGATGGTCGTCACCGATCCCGAGCTCCGGGCGGCGATCGGCGAGCACTACCGGCGGTCGTTCGAGGACTACCGCGCGTCGGCCCGCTACCCCGGACGGGCCGCCGGCGATGATCCGGCGGCGGCCGGCGGCGCGGAGCGCCAGGCGGTGCAGGCGCGGGTCGCCGGCTCGGCGGACCACCTCGCCGAGGTGATGGGGCGCGTCCCGGTGCACGTCATCGCCTGCATCACCACGGGCGAGGAGCTACCCGAGGGCAACCAGGCCGGGCTGTGGGGCTCGCTGCTCCCCGCGGCGTGGAGCTACCAGATCGCGGCCAGGGCCCGCGGGCTCGGCAGCGCGTGGACCACGCTGCACCTGCGCTACGAGAAGGAGATCGCCGAGCTGCTGAGGATCCCGCCGTACGTCCGGCAGGGCGTGCTGCTGCCCACCGCGTACTACACCGGCGAGACGTTCCGGCCCGCCGCGCGCGAACCGCTGGACACCGTCCTGCACCTGGACCGCTGGTAGCGGGCCCGGGATCGTCGGCCGGCCTCAGACCGGGAGGCGGCGGAAGATGCCGCGCGGGAGGTGGCGCAGCACGCTCATGACCACCCGCAGCGGCGCCGGCGCCCACACCAGCTCGCGGCGGTTGCGGACCGCGTCGACCACCACGGCGGCGACGGCGTCGGGCGTGGTGGACAGCGGCGCCGCCTTGCGCCCCTCGGTCATCCTGGTGTGCACGAACCCGGGCCGCACGACCGTCACCCCGACCCCGGACGGGCGCAGGGCCTCGGTGAGGCCGCTGTAGAACGCGTCCAGGCCGGCCTTGGTGGAGCCGTAGACGAAGTTCGACCGGCGGGCCCGCTCGCCGGCGACCGAGGAGAACGCGACCAGGGCGCCGTGGCCCTGCGCGGACATGCGCTCGGCCAGAGCGACCCCGACCGACACCGCCGCCGTGTAGTTGACCTGCGCGAGCTCCACGGCCGCGTCGACATCGGTCCAGGCCCGCTCGTTGTCCCCGAGCAGGCCGAACGCGACGATCGCGACGTCGATGTCACCGCCGGTGAACGCCTTGCGCACCACATCGGCGTGCGTGTCGAGGGCGTGGGCGTCGAACGGGACCGTCTCGACGGCGCAGCCCAGAGCCTCGACCCGGGCGCGCGCCGCGTCGAGCCGCTCGGACGGCCGCCCGGCCAGCACGACCCGCAGCGGCCGGTCGGCCGCGAACGCCTCGACGACGGCGAGGCCGATCTCCGACGTCCCACCCATCAACAGCACGCTCTGCGGGTTCCCCACGGCGTCGATCATCGGGTGGCTCCGCTGCTGGTCATCTTCTCGGTCAGCTCCAGGCGTCGGGACATGTCGGAGGTGAACACGCGGTCCGGGTCGACCGTGTCGCGCACTTCGCGCCACTCGTCGAACCGCGGGTACCCGCGGCGGATGGTCTCGCTGTCGGCCCGCGACTCCTTGGCCAGGTACAGCCGCCCGCCGGCGGGCAGCACCAGGTCGTCGAGCTCGTCGCAGAACTTGTGCAGGCCCGGGGCGATGGGGAAGTCGACCGTGATCGTCCATCCGGGGAGCGGGAACGACAGCGGCGCCGCGTTGCCCTCGCCGAAGCGCTTCAGCACGTTCAGGCCGGACGCGTGCGGCGAGGCCGCGATCTTCTCGACGATCCGCCGCAGCGTGGCTTCGGCGCCGAACGGCACCACGAACTGGTACTGCAGGAACCCGCGCGACCCGTACACCCGGTTCCAGTCCCCGAACAGGTCGAGCACCTGGTAGAAGGCCGTGATGTTCTGGACCGAGCCGCGCTGGCGGCGCGGTGCCTTGCGGTACCACAGCTCGCTGAACGCCCGCAGCGTGAGCCGGTTGGCCAGCCCGTTGGGGAACACGTCGGGGAACGTCAGGAGCTGGGGTGCCTCGAACCTCAGCGGGTCGCGGCGCAGGGTCGCGGGCAGCTGGTCGAGGGTGGCGAGCGAGCCGCGGGTGAGCACGGCCCGGCCGACCTGCGCGCCCGTGCTGGTGGTGTCGAACCAGGCCGCTGAGTAGCCGTACGTGTCGTCCGAGCCGTCGGTGAGCAGCGCCATGAGCTCGTCGAGGTCCGCGGTGCGGTCGGTGTCCACGACGAAGTAGGCCGACTCGGTGCGCGTCAGCTGCACCGTGGCCCGCACGATCACGCCGGTGAGCCCCATCCCGCCGACCGTGGCCCAGAACAGCTCGCCGTCCGGACCGTCGGGGGTGAGCGTGCGCAGCGTGCCGTCGGCGGTGACCAGGTCCATCGCCAGGACGTGGTTGCCGAAACTGCCCTTCGTGTGGTGGTTCTTGCCGTGGATGTCGGCGCCGATCGCCCCGCCGATCGTCACCTGCCGGGTGCCGGGCAGCACCGGCACCCACAGCCCGAACGGCAGGGCGCGGCGCATCAGCGTGTCGAGGCTGACCCCGGCGTCCACCACGGTGACGCCGGTGTCGGGGTCGATGGAGTGCACGGTGGCGAGGCCGGTCATGTCGAGCACGGTGCCGCCGGCGTTCTGCGCGGGGTCGCCGTAGGACCGGCCGAGACCGCGGGCGACGATCCCCCGCGGTCCGGCCGCCGTGACCGCCGCGGACACCTCGTCGGGGGAGCGCGGGACGAGCACCTGGGCCGTGCTGGGCGCGGTGCGTCCCCAGCCGCGCAGGCTCACCTTTCCGGACGTGGAGGGCATCGCGGGGAAGGCTACGCCCGCCGGATCCCGGCTCGTCCCCGTACCCACGCCGACCTCGCCGTCCCCGGCCGGCGCTCACTATTCTCGGGCCGGTGACCGTCCAGCCGCCCGATCCGCCGCGCATCCGAATCGCCGATGCCGACCGCGAGCGGGCCGCCGCGCGACTGCACGAGGCCCTCGCCGAGGGCCGGATCACCGTCGCGGAGCTGGAGGAGCGGCTCACCGTCGTCTACGCCGCGCGGTACGAGGACGACCTGTGGCCGCCGCTGGCCGACCTGCCCGGACCCCACATGACGGCGGCGCTGGCGCCCGTGGTGCCCTCCACCCCGGCCGGTCCGGCACTCGTGCTCAAGGCGGGGATGTCGGGGCTCAAGCGCAGCGGGGTCTGGTCGGTCCCGGCCCGGATCCGGGTGCAGAGCGGGATGGGCTCAGTGGTGCTGGACTTCTGCGACGCCGAGAACCCGCACCCGGTGGTGGAGATCGAGTTCGACATGGGAGCGGGATCGGCGCGGGTGCTCGTCCCCGACGACGCCACTGCCAACATCGACGAGCTCGTGTCGGGGATGGGCACCATCAAGAGCAACGTGCCGTCCCGGCCCCGGCCCGGCGTGCCGCACTTCGTCCTGCACGGGCGCACCAGCATGGGCTCGGTCACGGTCCGGCGGCGCTACCACTTCGCCGGTCTCTCCTTCTGACCGTCACCTCATCCACTGACAGGGGCAGGCGCGGGCGCCGAGGCGCTGCCCTCGGCTCCGGTGATCGTTCGCGTGACGGGGAACTCGGACTCGTAGGCGTCGGCGAGAGCCTGCAGGGCACCGCCTCCGTCGCCGCGGTACGACCCTCCGTGCATGATCGCCAGCGTGCGGGGCTGCAGCTCCGCGAGTCGGCGCAGCGTGGCCGGCACCGCCGGCGCGAGCGAGGTCGCGTGGAAGACGTGCTCCGCCGCGATCGCGGCGTCGACGAGGTCGTCGGAGCTGACGGCGGGTGGGTTACCGGTCTGCGTGAAGAGATCCCCGCACAGCAGAGTTCCTGTGCTCTCCTCGAACAGGACCTGCGACTCCCAGTTGTGTGGCACGTGTGGAGTCGCGAGATGCCGAACCCGTCGCGCTCGCACCTCCTTGCCGTCACCGAGTTCCACCGTGTCGCCGTCGGCGAGCCGAACCGGGGGCCGCGAGAGCATGTCGTCCAGAGAGACCAGGCAGCCGGTCGCGCCGTGCGCCACCTGTGCCGTCGGCGCCGCCGCGAGGAACTGTTCGACCGCGCCGCACTCGTCGGCCTCGACGTGCGCGAAGGCGATCCACCGCAGTTGCTCCAGGGGGCGTACGCGCGCGACCTGGGCGGAGACCAGCGGGAACAGCCCGCGCATTCCCGTGTGGTAGAGCAGCGGCTCGTCGGCATCGAGCAGGAACTGGTTGAAGGTGAACCCGTCCGGGCCGACGTCGGGCATGAACGTCGAGATGCGGTAGATGCCGTCGGCGATCTCATCGAGGGTCGTTTGCATGGTTGCCTTCCCGGCCCGGCCCCGCCGGTCACGGGGGCGAGGCGCTCAGTGGGGTTGTCGGACGAGCGGGAGACAGGCAGGTGGCGCCGCCGCCATCATCGCGGAGAATCGGCGGCGACGGCAGCCTCGATCGCACAGCCGAGGTGCCATTCGGCCGTGGTCCCCGACCGGCGATCAGCCGGCCGCGGGGCCGTGGAACAGCAGCCGGTCCTGCGCGTCGTAGGCCCGCACGGTCAGCTCACGGGGGTCGCGCGGCATCCCGTCCGGCAACTGGGTGGCGAACGTCGACCCCACGACGCCCACGTGCCAGCGGGTCCCGCCACCGGTGTCGACCTCCATCCGGGCCACGTCCGACCCGACCGGACCGGCCGCGATGCCGCCGTCGAGATCGGGCAGGGTGGCGCCCGCTTGCGGCAGCCAGACGAAGGGGCGCTCCCCGTCGGTGTCCTCCCCGGTCCACCACAGCCGCAGCGGGGTGACCTCGCCCGGAGCCAGCGAGCAGCCGCCCACCACCCCCGGTCCCGTCGTGACCAGCAACGACGCCGGCTGCGCTCCGCGTCGGTAGGCGAGCACCTGCGCGGTCTCCCACGCCCCGGACGTCGCCTCGGCGTCCGGCCGGGCGGCCAGGCAGCGGCGGAGCATGTCCGTCGCGCCGCTGGACCGGTCCGGCGGCACCGTGCTCCGGTCGACGACGTGCAGCGCGGGTGCGGCGAGCCGGTCGGGTGGGCCGAGCACCTGCACGCCCGACCCGTCACCCACCGCGACGGTGAGCACGCGGGCGTCGGTGACGGGCCCGGCGCCGACGCGGAGGAAGTGGTGGGTGGCGGCCCGGCCGAGTGGGCCGTCGGCCGGCCCGGCCACCTCGACGGTCCGGCCGTCGAGCGCCGTGGCGGCGAGCAACCCGGCGGCGCCGCTGAGCAGCAGCAGGGCCGGGCCGACCGGCACCGCAGCTCGCGGATCCGAGACCTCGACGACGGTGGGTCCCGTCGCGCACACGAAGGGCACCGGGCCGTCGAGCATGGTCATCGCGGCCCCACCGGTGACCAGCCGGGCCAGCGGACGCCACTCGGCCCGCTCCGGATAGCCGCTGGTCAGCCCGGCCGCCTCGATCGCCGCCGCGCACCGGTCGAGGCTGATCCCCAACGCGTCCAGCGGCGCCGGAGCGGCGCGGATCGGCTCGGGCGGCAGCGGGAACGTCGCGCCGGAGCGGCTGGCGATCCCCACCGTGAGGACGACGGCTGCGGCGAGGACCGCGGCGAGCACCGGGGCGAGGGTCCGCCGCGGGACCGCCGCCACCGGTCCCCGGTCGTGCTGCGGTCCGTCCGGCATCGGATCCTGCCTACCACCAGCGGACTCCGACGCACACCGTCTGCAGCTCGCGCACATGGCGCGCGCCGTGCGTGCGCTACACGGGGTGTGCGTGACCGGCGGTGCGGGACGCGGCCGATACGCTGCTGCCGTGACCGCGACCCCTTCCGCTCCGGCCCGACTCGGTCTGGCCGCGCAGCTGGGTCGGTTCGTCGCGATCGGCGTGCTGTCGGCCCTGGTCGACTTCGGCGTCTACCACCTGCTGCTCGGGTTCGGCACCTGGGTGCACGCCGCGAAGGCCATCAGCTTCATCCTCGGTACGACGACGGCGTACCTGCTCAACCGGCGGTTCACCTTCGCCGCCTCGACGGGCGGGCGATCGCGGTTCGCGGGCTTTCTGCTGCTCTACGCCACGACGTTCGTCCTCAACGTCGGGGTCAACGCCCTGATGCTGGCCGTGCTGCCGGAGATGCCGTTGCGGATCAGCCTGGCGTGGGTGGTCGCGCAGGGCACCGCCACCGTGATCAACTTCGTGATGCTCCGGACGGTGGTCTTCCGGCGCTGAGGCGCGCTGCCTGCCACCTGGAGCAGCGAGGTCACGCGCGGTGGAACCGCTCCGCCTGCCCCTGCCGCAGCAGCCGCAGCCACTGCGCGAACCGGCGTGGGCTGCGCTTCGTGACCAGGAAGTACCAGGCGAACCGCGGCAACTCCAGCACCCCGACCCGCCGCATCCCGGGCTGCGAGACGAGGAACCCGCGGTTGCGGTAGGTGTAGTACCGCTTCACCGGATCGTCCGGGTCGCGCGCGTGCAGCCGCCCGCCGAGCATCGGCTTGTCGTCGTCGGAGGCCGCGGGATGCCGGTACGCGGCGTGGAGCGCCGTGCCGAACGGCAGGCCCGAGCGCACCAGCCTGCGGTGCATCTCGACCTCGTCGCCCCGGACGAACAGCCGCAGGTCCGGTACCCCGACGACGTCGAGCGTGGCCGCCCGGAACAGCGCGCCGTTGAACAGGGCGGCGATGCCGGGGAGCAGCTCGTCGTCGGCCCCGTGCGCGATGTCGGCCGCCAGCGCCGCGCGCGACCGGTGCCACGTGAGGCCCCGCCGCACGGCGAACGCGAGCCGCTCGGGATCGTCCCGATCCGTGACGGTGGGCGACACGGCCGCCAGCCCACGACGCTGGGCGAGCTCGACGAGCGTGGCGAGCACGGTCTCGTCGGCGGCCCGGCCGTCGTCGTCACCGAGCCAGACCCACTCGGCCCCCATCGCGAGCGCGTGGAGCATCCCGAGCGCGAACCCACCGGCGCCACCGAGGTTGTGCCAGGACGGCAGCCAGGTGGCGGGCAGGCCGCAGGCCTCGACGACCTCGCGGGCGGGTCGCTCGGGCCCGTTGTCCACCACCACCATGTGCGCGACCGGATGCGTCTGCTTGGCCAGCGCGGCCAGCGAGTCGACCAGCAGGTCGGTGCGGTGGCGCGTGACGACGACCGCCACGACGGAACCGGGCGGCAGCGGCTCGCGGTTCACCGGGCTTCGATCTCGGCGAGCACGTCGCGACCCTTGTAGTGCGCGAGCACGTCGCGCAGCGGGCCGTGCTCGCGGATGCTGCCGTGCTCCATCCAGATCGCGGTGTCGCAGAGCTCGGCGAGGAACTCGTCGGAGTGCGAGGCGAACACGAGGATCCCCGAGCGTTCGACCAGCTCGTGGAGCCGCGCGCGGGCCTTGGCGAGGAACTCGGCGTCGACCGCGCCGATGCCCTCGTCGAGCAGCAGGATCTCGGGATCGATGCTGGTGACGACGCCGAGCGCGAGCCGCACCCGCATGCCGGTGGAGTAGGTGCGCAGCGGCATCGAGAGGTAGTCGCCGAGCTCGGTGAACGCCGCGATGTCGTCGACGCGCGACTCCATCTGCTTGCGTGTCATGCCCAGGAACAGCCCACGGATGAGGATGTTCTCCAGCCCGGAGATCTCGGGGTCCATGCCGACGGCGAGGTCGAACACCGGCGCCACCTTGCCGACGACCGCCGCCCGGCCACGGGTGGGCTCGTAGATCCCCGACATCAGCCGGAGCAGCGTGGACTTGCCGGCGCCGTTGTGGCCGACGAGCGCGACCCGGTCGCCCCGGCGCAGCGACAGGCTGATGTCCCGCAACGCCTCGATGATCGGCACCTTGGAATCGGTGCCGATCCGGCCGCCGGCCCGCCCGAGCACGGCCTTCTTGAGCGAGCGCGTCTTGGCGTCGAAGATCGGGAAGTGGACGGCGGCGCCGTCGATGTCGATGCTGACCATGGGCGGCCTCAGACCCAGTACGCGACGCGCGAGCGGTACCTGCGCAGGCACACCAGTGCGGTCAGGCACCCGACGACGGTGATGGCCCCGACGACGTACCAGTGGCGCCAGATGATCTGCTGGCCCAGCAACGGCTGCCGGATGATCTCGACGAAGTGCATCACGGGGTTGAGCTCGGCGATGCGGGCCCGCTCGGCGACCGCGGGGTTGCGCAGGAGCGTCTCGTACTCCCAGACGATCGGTGTCATGAAGAACAGCAGCTGGGTGAGGCTCGCGATGATCGGCGGGATGTCGCGGAACCGGGTGGCGACGATCCCGGCGAGCAGCGCGACCCACGCGCCGTTGAGGACGAGCACCGCGAAGGCCGGCACCGCCAGGACCAGCGTCCAGCTCAGCGGCTGCGGGAAGATGACCATCAGGACGGCCCAGATGACCAGGTTGTGCAGGAAGAACAGCGTCTGGCGCCACACCAGGCGGTAGACGTGCAGGCTCAGCGGCGCCGGCAGGAACCGGATCAGCCCCTCGTTGGCGATGAAGACCTCGCTGCCCTCGAGGATGCAGCCGCTGATGAAGGTCCAGATCAGCAGGCCGGTGGCGACGTAGGGCAGGAACGTGCGGATGTCCGCGTCGAACAGGGCGCCGTAGAGGATGCCCATCGCCGTGGCGACGACACCCATGCTGATGCTGATCCACAGCGGTCCGAGCACCGAGCGCCGGTAGCGCTGCTTGATGTCCTGCCAGCCCAGATAGCCCCACAGCGGGCGCTGCCGCCAGCCCTGCGCGAGGTCGCCGAAGGCCCGCTGCCAGCTGCGCGGGCCCGGGGTGTCGGCGACGGCGGGCCGCGCGGACGTCGCGTCCTCGGCCCGGTCGTCACCGGTGGTCATGGTCTGAGCCACCACGCGAGGGTACCGGCGGGCACCGACCTTCCAGAGACGGGTGCGCGCCCGTGCGGCCGGACACGAGTCGGGAGAGCTAGAGGTACTGACCGGTGCCGCGACCGAGCCCACCCTCGGCACCTGGCGTACCCGGCTGCGGCATCGCCCCGGGGGGAAGGCCGCGGCGCATCTGCTCCAGCTGGGCACGGGCGGCCATCTGCTGGGCGAACAGCGCGGTCTGGATGCCGTGGAACAGGCCCTCCAGCCAGCCGACCAGCTGCGCCTGCGCGATCCGCAGCTCGGCCTCCGACGGAATCGTGTCGTCGGTGAACGGCAGGCTGAGCCGCTGCAGCTCGTCGCGGAGCTCCGGGGCGAGGCCCTCCTCCAGCTCCTTGATCGAGTTCTCGTGGATCTCGCGCAGGCGGCTGCGGGATGCCTCGTCCAGTGGTGCGGCGCGCACCTCCTCGAGCAGCTGCTTGATCATCGTCCCGATCCGCATGACCTTGGCGGGCTGCTCGACCATGCCGGTCACCCCCTGATCCTCGGCGCCACCGTCCTCGCCCGACTGCGGAACCCTGGCCATGCCCACCGGCCGCCCGTCGGGTCCGATGACCATCACCTGCTGCTCGCCGTTCTCGCCCGCGCCCTGTTCCGGTCCCATGGTCTCCGTGTTCCCCGGCGGACACCGCGTGCTCGCCGCCTCGCTGGTCGCTTCGCCTGCGTGGTCGCTTCGTCTGCACGGTCACCGTAGCCGGACCGCGGCCTCCGGCGCCGCGCCCCGCACGCCGTCGTCCCGTCCGCGGGTGCCGCTACCGCACCAGCAGCAGCTTCCCCACGACCCCGCCCGCCTCGAGCTGCGCGTGCGCGCTCGCGGCATCGGCCATCGGCACCCTCGCGTGCACGACGGGGCGCACTCGCCCGTCGGCGATCATCGGCCACACCTGCTCGCGCACGCCGGCGACGACCGCGCCCTTGCCGTGCGGCCCGTCGACGGGCCGGCCGCGCAGCCCCATGGCGGTGACGCTGCCCCGCTTGCGCAGCAGCGCGCCCAGGTCGAGCTCGGCCCGGGCACCACCCTGCATCCCGATGATCAGCAACCGGCCATCGGGCGCGAGGGAGTCCAGGTTCGCGGCCAGGCCCTTGGCACCCATGTTGTCCAGGATGACGTCGGCGCCGTGGCCGTCGGTGGCCGCGCGCAGCTCGGCGGGGACGTCGCCGTGGTAGTCGATGACGATGTCGGCGCCGAGCTCGCGGCACCGCTCCAGCCGGTCGGGAGCACCCGCTGTCGCGGCGACGCGCGCGCCCAGCGCCTTGGCCACCTGGATCGCGTGCGTCCCGATCCCGCTGCTGCCGCCCTGCACGAGGAACGTCTCACCGGCGGCGAGCCGCACCGGCTCCCACCACGTTGGACCACACCGTGCACGCCACCTCGGGCAACCCGCCCGCCGTCACCACGTCGACCCCGGCCGGGATCGGCAGCAGCTGCGCCGCCGGCACCGCCACCAGCTCCGCGTACCCACCGCCGGCGAGCAGCGCGCACACCTCGTCACCGACCGACCAGCCCGTGACGCCGTCGCCCAGTGCGGCGACCCGTCCCGAGCACTCCAACCCGATGATCTCCGACGCCCCCGGCGGCGGCGGGTAGGCGCCCTGGCGTTGCATCAGGTCGGCCCGGTTGACCGCGCTGGCGGCGACGTCGACGAGGACCTCGCCCGGCCCGGCGACCGGGTCGGGGACCTCCGTCCACTCCAGCACCTCGGGACCGCCCGGCTCGCGCACCGTGATCGCCCTCATGGACGGGACGCTATTCGGTCGAGCCCCCGCGGGCGATGCGGCACGCTCGGCCGGCATGACCCGTCCCGAGCCGTGGCCGCTGCGGCACCTCGTGCTCCGCACTCCCCGGCTCGAACTGCGACCCGACGACGACGACGGCCTCGCCGAGCTCGTCGACGAGGCCTACCTCGGCGTCCACCCGCCCGAGCGGATGCCGTTCGCGGTGCCGTGGACCGACGCCGATCCCGCCTACCTCGGCCGCGGGATCGTGCAGCACTTCTGGTCGCAGCGGGCGTCGCTCGCCCCCGGCGACTGGGCCGTCCACTTCCTCGTGCGCCGGGAGGGCCGGGTGATCGGCACGCAGGGCATGATGGCCGTCGACTTCGCCGTCACGCGCGAGTTCCGCACCGGGTCGTGGCTCGGCCTCCGGCACCAGGGGCACGGCCTCGGCACGGAGATGCGCGCCGCCGTCCTGCTGCTGGGGTTCGACCACCTGGGCGCGACCCGCGCCCGGTCGGACGCGTTCGTCGACAACGCCGCGTCACTGCGGGTCTCGGAGCGGCTCGGCTACCGGCGGGACGGCTCGGCGCGGCTGGCCCGCCGTGGCGCGCCCGCCGAGGATCTCCGGCTGGTGCTGGACCCGGCGGACCTCGTCCGTCCGGAGTGGACGCTGTCGGTCGACGGCGTCGACGGGTGCCGTGGGCTGCTGGGCGCCGGCTGACCCTCGCTGCCGGTCAGCCCAGGTCGACGCCGCGCGCGAAGGTGTCGCACCGGGACGGGTCGCCGGTCTCGTACCCGGTGGAGTACCACCGCTCGCGCTGCGCCGAGCTGCCGTGGCTGAACTGGCTCTCGTCCACGCGACGACCGCCGAGCTGCGACTGGATGAAGTCGTCGCCGATCCGCGCGGCCGTGTCGAGCGCGGCGTTGACGTCCTCCGGTGTCACCTCGACGATCAGCGGCCGACCCGACGCCGTCGGCACGGATGTCGCGTGGTTGGCCCACACGCCCGCGTAGCAGTCGGCCTGCAGCTCGAGGCGCACCGAGCCGGACGTCGGACCGGTGTCACCGCTGCGCACGCGCTCGCTCGTGCCGAGCAGCGCCTGGATGTGGTGGCCGTACTCGTGCGCGATCACGTACGCCCGCGCGAACGGCCCGCCCTGCGCGCCGAAGCGGGACTCCAGCTCCTGGAAGAAGCCAGGTCGATGTAGACCTCGTTGTCGCCCGGGCAGTAGAACGGTCCGACCGCCGACGACGCGCTGCCGCACGCGGTGCTGACGCCGCCGTTGAAGAAGTTGGTGCGCGGTGGTTGGTAGGTCAGGCCGGATCGGGCGAAGGTGTCGGTCCAGTACCCGTCGAGCGAGTTGACGACGGCCACCACCTCGCAGTCGAGCTGCGTGTTGGCCTGCTCGCCGGTCCGACAGGCGGACGCCGCCTGCGAGGTGTCGGCCGTCTGGCCGCCGCCGAGCTCCTCGAGGCCACCCGGGAGCGCGAACCCACCGCCGCCGCCCCCGGTGCCACCGGCGCACTGGGAGAGCAGGAAGAAGAGGATGAGCCCGACGATGCCGAGGCCACCCCCGCCGAGCGCGACCCGTCCACCCAGGGGCCCCCCACCGCCGCCCCCGCCGCCCCTGCGCAGGTCGTCGATCTGCGAGGTGTCGAGATCGGCGCTCTCGTCGAACCGCATCGCTGCCTCCCAGGGTCGACGTGATCCCACCACACGGGCCGGTCGGTGGCCGACTCCTCCACCGCACGTCCATCGCCTCGAGATCGGTGTCAGGGGCGGGATCGTGCGGGGCCGACCGCCGCCGCGGTGTCGCAGCGATCTTGCGACCCCGGGTAGCGTGCACGGCGGAAGCGTGGCAGAGCGGCCGAATGCACTCGCCTTGAAAGCGAGAGACCCTAACCGGTTCGGGGGTTCGAATCCCTCCGCTTCCGCCAGGTCAGCCCCGTAGTCAGCGCTCACACCCGTGGTTGATCACCGTTCAGGGACGGTCCGCGGAGCTTGATCACCATCTGGGGACCGGGGGCGCGGGTTGATCACCGGACGGGGACCATCCACGGGAGCCGATCGTTGTCCGGGGACCCACAGCCGTCTGTCCCTCGCGGGTTGATCACCGGGCGGGGACCATCCCACGGGACGCCGATCGTTGTCCGGGGACCTACAGCCGTCTGTGTTGCGGTTGCGTGTCCCAGATGGTTGATCATGCCCCCGGTCTCACGCGACTCACCGGTCGGTCGGGGACACGAGGACCGCTGGTCGGGCAGCGAGGGGGTACCGCCCGACCAGCGGAAGTACGGGGAATGGGCACCGACGGGTGAGCGTGGCATCGACCTCCCGGCGAGGGGCGCAACGTGACGCAGTCCTGCGCTCGCCGGGGGCTGGGGCGAGGTGCAATGCAGCACTATCCTCGCGCCGGCCGGACGCCGCAAGACCGAGGATCGAGCAGGTCGAGGACCTCGTCCTCGCGGATGGTCGGCCGGCCGTCGCGGGCGCTGTCCGACTCCGTCGACCGCGTCAGTGGACGAGCGGATGGGGATCGCGGCCGGCCGACAGGAGGAACCGGTCGCGCCACGACACGTGGTCGGGCAGCGGCAGGGGATCGCGGAACATCCCCTGCGCGCGCCACTTCTCCGCGTCGGCGTCGGTGACCTCGCACAGACCGCGGGCGAGCGCCTCGGGGAGCGGGCAGGCGCGCGAGCCGAGGTGCATCGCGATGTCGTGCGCGAGGAACGACCGGGTGATGGTGAGCTCCGACAGGTAGTCCCGCGTGGAGAGGTCCCGACCGCGGCAGTGCACCACCGCATCGCCGTCGGCGACGTCCCGGGCGGCCGCGCAGGCCGCGTCGGCGAGGCGCGTGACGGCGGCGTGCGGTTCGGAGCCGAGCAGGTCGCCGTCGAACCGGGCGGGCCCGACCTCCTTCGTCGTCGCGCCGGCGAGCAGGTCCGGCACCCACGCGTCGTCGACGGCGTAGAACTCGATCGCTCGCCGCAGCGGAGTCGGGCGGTCGGCGCCGGGCCGGTCGAGCAGAGGCGGGAGCACGATGTCCCAGTGCTCGGTCCGGATCCGGCCGATCACCTCGACCAGCATCGGTTCGGCCATCACGAACAGCTCTGCTTCGCGCAGCATCCGGCTCCTCGGGGCTGTGGTGGGCGGGTGCGGACGATTCTCCGGCAACGAACGGCACGTCCGCCCAACTGGACTGGACGAGAGTGCCGTTCGCTCGCAAGAAAACCGGGTGGGCCGAGGGGCCCACCCGCGCTACCGTGGCGATCATGCCTGGTTGACGCTCGCTACCGCCCCCGGCGCGGCCGCTCGCCCGTCGCATGATCGCGTGGGCCCTGCTCGCCGACTTCGTACCGCTCTACCCCCTGTATGCGCTGCTCTTCGCCGACACCGGGCTGTCGGGCGCGCAGATCTCCGGACTGTTCGCGATCTGGTCGACGACGGCGGTCCTCACCGAGGTCCCGTCCGGGGCGCTGGCCGACCGGTTCTCCCGCCGGGGTGTCCTCGCCGCCGCCGGGATGGTGCAGGCCTGCGGCTATGCCGCCTGGATCCTGCTTCCCGGGTTCCCCGGGTTCGCGGCGGGCTTCGTGCTCTGGGGTGTCGGGGGTGCGTTCGCCTCCGGTGCGCGGGAGGCGTTGCTCTACGACGGGCTCGCGGCGGCCGGCGTGGAGGAGCAGTACGCGCGGATCAACGGATGGGTCGTCTCGGCCGGGCTGATCGCGGAGATCCCCACCGCGGCCGTCGCGACCGTGCTGTTCACCGCGGGCGGATACCCGCTGGTCGGATGGGTGAGCGTGGGCACCTGCCTGGTGGCGGGGGCGGTGGCGGCCCGGCTACCCGAACCACCGCGCCGCGTCGACGAGGACCTCGAGCCCGGCTACCTCGCGACGCTGCGCATCGGCCTCCGAGAGGCGGCCCACCGGCCCGGTGTGCGGGCCGCGGCCGCGGCGGCGGCACTCGTGGGCGGCTTCGACGCGCTCGAGGAGTACTTCCCGCTGATCACCGAGGCCCGGGGCATCCCGGTGGCCGTGGTTCCGCTGGCGATGGTGCCCATCGGGCTCGCCGGAGCGCTCGGCGCGGCACTGGGCGGCAGCACGAACCGGCTGGGTCCGTGGCCGCTGGCCGCTGTCCTCGGTGGGTCGATGCTGCTGCTCGGCGCTGCAGGTCTCACCGACCGGCCGATCGGTCTCGTCGCCGTGGCCGTGTCCTACGGCCTCTACCGGACGGTCCTGGTCGTGGTGGACGCGCGCCTGCAGGAGCGCATCGACAGCGGATCGCGGGCGACGGTCACGTCGGTGGCGGGCCTCGGCGTCGAGGCCGTCACCTTCGGCCTGTACGCGGCATGGGCCCTGGGCGAGGTTCTGCTCGTGGCCGCGTTCGGCGTGCTGATCGCCTCGGCCCTCCCCTGGCTGCTCCGGGCTCGGGCCGATCGACGCGGGAGGTAGGCGCTCAGGTACCGACCAGTCGCGGCCGTGGAACCTCCTGGCCCTCGCCGCCGCCGCCGCGCACCAATCGGCGGGCACGCTCGATCTGCGGTGGCGCCGGCACGTCCGGGAGCAGATCGGTGGCCGTGCGCAGGGCGCGGAGCGCGAGCGTGGTGCCGAGGTCCGTCGTCGGGATGCCCGGCAGCCCGTAGAGCCGCCGCGCCCACCGCGGCAGCGTCGCCATGGCCACGGTCGAGATCACCGGGATCGCCAGCCGCGCCGAGTCGGGGAGCTGCTCGCCCTTCGGCGCGAACATGTTGCCGACGGCCCGGCGGGCCTCGTCGGTGAGCCGGAGCTCGGGCCGCACCTGGGCGTAGTACGCCCGCATCTCCGCGGAGCTGGTGGGAGCGTCCTCGAGCCCGATGACACGTGCGGACCGGATGCTCTCGGCCAGGTACTGCTCGGCCCCCGCGGCGTCGAGGACACCGGCCCGCCGGGCGACCACGGCGTAGGACTCGACCTCGGTGGAGTGCACCCAGCGCAGGTGCGAGGGCTCGTCGAGCCGGAAGGCATAGCCGGTGTCGGGATCGTGCCCGCGCAGCGCGCCGTGCAGCCGCCGGACGCGCGCGCCGGCCATCTCGACCTCGGAGGTGGAGCCGAACGTGCGCGTCCCGACGAACTCGACGGTGCGCTGGAAGCGTGACCAGGCCTTCCGCGGGTCGAACAGCGCGGAGTTCTGGTAGGTGCCGCGCATCACGCGGGGGTGCAGTGACTGCAGCAGCAGCGCCCGGAACCCGCCGACCCAGAGCACGGGCTCGAGGTGCACGCGCCACGTCACCGAGTCGGGCCCGAAGAGCCCGTCGTCCTGGGGCGTCGTGGTCCTCGTGGTCACTGCGCAGCCTCCTCCCCCGGGTCCGCACGTCGGTCGTTCCGCCGCGGTGCCTCCAGCACAACACCCTCGGCGGCGAACCGCGACCCGACGACGCGCGGGAAATTCAGTGCGGGTCGGTCAGGAACGCCGTCGCCGCCGCGGCCAGGTACCCCGGGTCGGCCACTCCGCACAGCTCGCGGGCGGAGTGCATGGACAGCACCGGGATCCCGACGTCGACGGTCCGGACGCCGAGCCGCGTCGCCGTGATCGGGCCGACGGTGCTGCCGCACGGAACCGTGTTCTTCCCGACGAACACCTGCGTGGGCACGCCCGCGGTGCGGCACGCCCGCTGCCACGCGGCCGCGCCGGGGGCGTCGGTGGCGTAGCGCTGGTTCGCGTTGACCTTGAGGGCGGGGCCGCCGTTCGGCAGCGCGCGGTGGGTCGGGTCGTGGTGGCCGAGGTAGTTGGGGTGTGCGGCGTGGGTGACGTCCACCGAAAGGCAGCGCGAGCCGGCGAACGCGGCTCCGCGAGCGTCGTAGCCGCCGGCGAGCCGGGTCAGCAACGACTCCAGCATCGGCCCCGCGGCCCCGGTGGCCGAGCTGCTGCCGATCTCCTCGTGGTCGAACCCGACGAACACCGGGATCACCCGCGCATCGACGTCCCCCGCTTCGATCTCCACCGCCGCGAGCAGCGCGCCGAGCCCGGCGTGCACCGAGGCGAGGTTGTCCAGCCGCGGTGCGGCCAGCAGCTCCTCCTCCTCGCCGAGCCGGGCCGGCGGTGCCACGTCGTGGACGACCAGGTCGTGCGCGGCCACGTCGTCCGGGTCGCAGCCCACCTCCGAGGCGAGGAACTCGATCAGGTCGCCCTCGTGGGACGCCCCGAGACCCCAGATCGGCAGCAGGTGCTGCTGGGCGTCGAGCGTGAGGCCCTGGTTGACGGCGCGGTCGAGGTGGATGGCGAGCTGCGGCACGCGCAGCAGCGGCCGGTGCACGTCGAGCAGCACGGTCGAACCGTCGTAGAGCGCCAGCCGCCCGGCGAGGCCGAGGTCGCGGTCGAGCCAGGAGTTCCACAACGCCCCGCCGTAGACCTCGACTGCCACCTGCCGCCACCCGCCCGCGCCGACGTCGGGGCGCGGCTTGACCTTGAGCGTCGGCGAGTCGGTGTGCGCCGCGAAGATCCGCATCGGGGTGCCAGGCCGCGCCGACTCCGGCACGAACCAGGCCAGGACCGTGCCGTCGCGCACGAGGAACCGGCCGCCGGCGCCGTCGACCCACGGGCCGGACTCGGGCTGCTCGGTGAACCCGGCCGCGCTCAGCCGACGGACCGACTCGGCGACCGCGTGGTACGGCGTCGGGGCTGCGGCGATGAAGTCGGCGAGATCCTGCGCGAGGTCGTTCATCGGCTGACATCCTCCCCCACATGGTCGACGTGCTGGTGGTGGGCGCGGGTTCGGCCGGCTGCGCGTTGGCTGGGCGGCTCGCCGAGCACCCCGGCCGACGCGTGCTGCTGGTGGAGGCCGGTCCGCTGGACCGGTTGCCCGAGCTCCGGGACGCCGCGTCGCTGGCCGCCACCGATCCGGCACACCCGCGGAACTGGGCGTACCAGGCCGAGCTGCGGCCGGGGCACGGCCACGTCGTCCCCCGCGGGCGTGGCCTGGGGGGATCCAGCGCGATCAACGGGGCCAACTGGGTGCGCGCCACTCCCGCCGACGCCGACGGGTGGGGCGTCCCCGGCTGGACCTACGCCGACCTGCTGCCGCACTACGTCCGCTCCGAGAACGACCTCGACTGCCGCGGCCCGGCGCACGGCGATCGCGGTCCGGTCCCGGTCCGGAGGCCGGCGGGCGAGCTGCGCCACCCGGCGGTGGACCGGTTCCTGCGGGCCGCCGACACGCTCGGGTTCCCGCCCGAGCCCGACAAGAACGGCGGTGGGCCACCCGGCGCCGGTCTCGTCCCGTCCAACGCCCTCGACGGGGTCCGGATCGACACCGCCACCGCCTACCTGAGCGATCGGCCCGGTCTCACGGTCCGGGGGAACGCGCCGGTGGCCCGGGTACTGTTCGACGGCGCGCGCGCGAGGGGCGTCGAGCTGCTGGACGGCTCGGTCGTCGAGGCCGGACAGGTGGTGCTCACCGCCGGCGCCGTCGCGACGCCGCACCTGCTGCTGCTCTCGGGGATCGGCCCGGCCGACGACCTGCGCGCGGCGGGTGTCGCGGTGCACCTCGATCTCCCAGGTGGGACGCGGGTGGTCCGACCATCCCGCCGTCCACCTCCCGTTCGCCGACGCCGACCCGCCGGCGCACCCGCACGCGCCCGGCAGCCAGGTCGCGCTGGACCTGGACTGCGGCGCCGACCCGGCCGGCGACGCCGAGGTGCTGCTGTTCGTCCGCCCGTTCGCGCCCGGCGGGGACCTGCACCTGATGTGCGCGCTGCAGGCCCCGGACAGCCGGGGGACGATCATGCTCACCTCGGCCGATCCGCGCGTCCGGCCCCGGATCTCCTACGGATACCTGCGTACCGAGCACGACCGGCGCCGGCTGCGCCACGCGATCCGCACCGCGGCCGAGCTGCTGCGCGCCGGGCTCGGGGTCCGCACCGCTCCCGACGGCGACGTGCTGGGCACCGACCGCGCCCTCGACGGTTTCGTCGCCGACCACCTGACGACCTCGGTGCACCTGTGCGGCAGCGCGGCGATCGGCCCGGTGCTCGACCCCGAACTGCGGGTGCACGGGGTGGCCGACCTGCGGGTCGCCGACACCTCGGTGCTGCCCGTGGTGCCCCGCCGCGGGCCGTCGGCCACGGCCGTCGCCGTCGGGGAGAAGGCGGCGACGCTGGTGATCAGCGGCGCCGGGCCATGATCGCCGGACGGGGACGGGGAACCGCGCGTGAAGCGGCTGCCGGTCCCGTCCCGCCGATCATCCGAACTGTCCGCGTGCAGATCCGGCCATAGGCTCGACCCGTGTCGGCCAACCCGTTCCTCGCCCCCAGCCCACTGCCCTTCGGCTACCCCGACTTCGACGTCATCCCCGAGGAGCACTTCGCGCCGGCGTTCGCGGCCGGGATGGCCGAACAGCGTGCCGAGGTCGACGCGATCACCGCCGACCCCGCGCCGGCGACCTTCGAGAACACGATCGTCGCGCTGGAGCGCTCCGGTGCCGTGCTGCGTCGGGTGTCGGCGGTCTTCTTCACCCTGGCCGGGTCGGCCAGCACCCCGGGGATCCGGGCCATCGAGGCCGATGTCGCGCCGCAGCTCGCCGCGCACGCCGACGCGATCTCGCTCGACGCAGCGCTGTTCGCCCGCATCGAGGCGCTGTTCGACGCCCGTGCCGACCTCGGGCTCGACGCCGAGTCGCTGCGACTGCTCGAGCGCCGGCACCGCGATGCCGTTCGGGCCGGGGCCCGCCTCGGCGCGGCGGAGCAGGAGCGGTTGCGGGCGCTGAACGCCGAGCTGTCGACGCTCTCGACGGAGTTCGGCAGCAGGCTGCTGGCCGCGGCGGCGGAGTCGGCGGTCCTCGTCGACGATCCCGCGCGTCTCGACGGGCTCTCGCCGGACGCGGTCTCCGCCGCCGCCCGCGCCGCGCAGGCACGCGGGCAGGACGGCCACCTGATCACCCTCGTGCTGCCGACGGGCCAGCCCGTCCTGTCCTCGCTCACCGACCGGGCCCTGCGGGAACGGGTGCACGCCGCCTCGGTCTCCCGCGGTGCGCACGGCGACGAGCACGACACCCGCGGGATCGTGCTGCGGATGATCGGGCTGCGCGCCGACCGGGCCCGGCTGCTCGGGCACCCGCACCACGCGTCGTGGGTCGTCGAGATCGCGACCGCCGGCACGGTCGATGCCGTCGACGCCATGCTGGGAAAGCTGGCGCCGATCGCAGCGGCCAACGCCCGGGCCGAGGCCGCCGAGCTGGCGCAGGCCGCCGGGCACGAGATCGCGCCCTGGGACCGCGCCTTCCACGCCGAGCGCCTCCGGCGCGAGCCGCTTCGACCTCGACGCCGACGCGCTGCGCCCCTACCTCGAGTTGGAACGGGTGCTGCACGACGGTGTGTTCCACGCCGCCGGACGGCTCTACGGGCTGCGGTTCGCCGAGCGCCACGACTTGCCGAGGTACCACCCGGACGTGCGGGTGTTCGACGTGTCCGACGACGACGGGCAGCTCGGACTGTTCGTCGCTCGATCCCTACGCCCGCGACAGCAAGCGCGGCGGGGCCTGGATGAACTCGTTCGTCACCCAGTCGCACCTGCTGGGCACGACGCCGGTGGTGCTCAACACGCTCAACATCGCGCGCCCGGCCGACGGCGAGCCCACACTGCTCACGATCGACAACGTGCGGACGCTGTTCCACGAGTTCGGCCACGCCCTGCACGGGCTGTTCTCCGACGTGCGCTACCCGACGTTCTCCGGCACGGCTGTTCCGCGGGACTTCGTCGAGTACCCCTCACAGGTCAACGAGATGTGGCTGGACGATCCGGAGATCCTCGGGCACTACGCCCGCCACCACCGGACCGGCGAGCCGTTGCCCGCGGAGATGGTGGCGCGGCTGGCGGAGGCGCGCCGCTTCGGCGAGGGCTTCGCCACCACCGAGTACCTGGCCGCGACCCTCCTCGACCAGGCCTGGCACCGGATCGGGCCCGAGGACCGGGTCGCCGACGTCGAGCGGTTCGAAGCCGACGCGATCGCTGCGGCGGGGCTGGACGTGCCGTCGGCGCCGCCGCGCTACCGCAGCGCCTACTTCCAGCACGTCTTCGCCGGTGGCTACAGCGCGGCCTACTACTCCTACATCTGGAGCGAGGTCCTCGACGCCGACACCGTCGAGTGGTTCGCCGAGAACGGTGGCCTGCGGCGCGAGAACGGCGACGCGTTCCGCCGTGAACTGCTCTCCCGCGGTGGGGCCGTCGACCCGATGGAGGCCTACCGCGCCTTCCGCGGCCGCGATCCCGAGATCGCACCCCTCCTGGCCCGGCGCGGGTTGGCCGGGTAGCCCGCCCGCCCCGCGTCGGGAGGCCCGGTCGCGCCGCCCGGTCGCGCCGCCCACGAGCAGCGGCCGGGGTCGGCTCGGCTGCGGGCGCCGTGGCGCGCACGACGCGGCGATCACCGGTTCGGGACCTGCAGCCGCGCGTGGCGCGGTTCCGTGTCCCAGCACACTGATCATGGGTGGCGGGCGGGGGCTCGAGCGGTGCGGGGTGCGGTGCGGGTGCGGTGGCTGGCGCCCGTGCTCGCCGGTTCGGGACGTGGAGCGGTACGTGGCGCGGTGCCCTGCCCCGGCCACTGATCATGGGTGGCTGGCGGGTGCTCGGCGACCTGCTCCTTCGTGATCGCCGTACCGGGACGCGGAGCCGCATCTGGCGCGGTGCCGTGTCCCGGCACACTGATCATGGGTGGCGGGCGGGGGCTCGTGCGGCGCCGGGTGCGGTGGCCGTGATCGCCAGTTCGGGACGGACAGCCGTACGTGGCGCGGTTCCCCGCCCCGCGTCGTTGATCATGGCCAGGAGCCCGGCCACGCGGCTCAGCCGGCAGGCACCGTCCCGCCGGTCCCGGCCGGGCGCGCGGCACCGTTCGGAGCCGCCGAGCCGTCCGGCTCGGTCGGCGTCGAGGCTGGCGCCGGGACCTCAGCCGGAGCCGAGACCGGGGTTGCGGCGACCGGTGCAGCGGGCGGAGGCGGCGCAGCCCGCTCCAGGAACCGCAGCAGTTCCACCGGGAACGGCAGCACGAGCGTCGAGTTCTTCTCCGACGCCACCTGCACGACCGTCTCCAGCAGGCGCAGCTGGAGCGACGCCGGGTGCTCGGCCATCGCCGCGGCGGCGAGCGCCAGCTTCTCGGAGGCCTGCAGCTCGCCCTCGGCGCTGATCACCCGGGCCCGGCGTTCGCGCTCCGCCTCGGCCTGCCGCGACATCGACCGCTTCATCGACTCCGGCAGGGTCACGTCCTTGATCTCGACGCGATCGATGTGCACGCCCCAGCCCAACGCCGGGCTGTCGATCAGAGCTCCAGCCCCTGGTTGAGCCGCTCGCGGTTGGACAGCAGGTCGTCGAGGTCGCTCTTGCCGATGATCGACCGCAACGAGGTCTGCGCGACCTGCCCGATGGCTTGCCGGTAGTCCTGCACGTCGACGATCGCCCGCACCGGGTCGACGACCTTGAAGTAGACGACGGCGTCGACCCGCACACTGACGTTGTCGCGGGTGATCCCGTCCTGCGCCGGCACCGGCATCGTGACGATCTGCATGTTGACCTTGTGCAACCGGTCGGCACCGAGCTGGATCCGGGTGAGGCCCGGCTCGCGGATCGCCTCGCGGACCCTCCCGAAGCGGAACACGACCCCGCGCTCGAACTGGCGCACGACGCGGACCCCGGCTCCGAACCAGATCGCTCCGGCCGCGGCGACGTAGCCCAGCACCTCGAGGACGACACCCATCGCGCTCTCCCCGTCCCGTCCGGGTCACGGCCCGGTCCGGGCACCCTCCACGCTACGCCGGACGGCCGCCGCCGAGCACGGACGATCGGCCGCGATCAGCAGGAACGGCGACCAGCGCGTGGTCGCTGCGCAGCCGGCCGTCGAAGGGCCCGTCCCGCCCGGTGGGGAGCGCCGGGCGGGACGGGGTGGTGCGGGACCACGGCCGGTCAGCGATAGACCCGCATGTAGTCGACGTGCATCTCGGTGGGCTGCGGGGGCACACCGGTGGGGAAGTAGTCGAGCCGGATCGCGGGGTGCATCTCGCCCGGCGGCAACGCCGCGGGGTCGGTGCTCCGGAACCACTCGACACCGTCGAGGTAGCCGGTGACCTGGCCCTCGGCCCAGTCCACCGCGTAGGTGTGCCACTGCGTGACGTCGATGTCCCGGTTCGCGAACTCCTGCTGGTTGCCCGGGCCGTGGTGCAGGACGAACGAGACGTCGTCCGCGGCACCGTCGGTCTGGGCGAAGTCGATCTCCCCACCCTCGGGCCGCTCGCGGTCGGTCGGCCAGAGGACCAGCACGGGGTGGTACTGCGCATCGCCCTTCGGGAACCTGGCGCGCACCTCCCACTTGCCGAAGCGCTGGCTCCTCTTCCACGCCGTGCCGCCGGTGTTGCCCTGCGCGTCACCGCGGATGACGAGCGAGCCGTTCTCGACGGTGAGTGCCGCGGAGGTCCGCGAGCCGTTGCCGCCGGGTCCCTCGCCGTTGTCGTCGCCCCACATCGGGCTCCGGCCGCCGTCGAACTCGTCGCCTCCGACGAGCGTCCAGCCCAGGTTCGTCGCGGCCTGCGGGCCGTCGGCAGCTCCGGGCGCGGTCGGCGGGGTCGGGGGCCCGGGCGTTGGAGCGGTCCCCGCGGCGACGGTCGCCGGGCCGAGGTCCGGGTGGGTCGGCGTGACCGGGGTGGTCCCGGGAGTCGAGGCGACGTCGTTCGGGTCCTGCACGATCACCGAGCTCAGGCCGGGAACGACCGTCGCCGTGTCCGGTGGGGGGAACACGATCGAGGCCAGCGAGGCGACGATCAGCATCGCGGTGGCGCCGACGGCCAACGGGGCCAGCTGCCGGCCGAGCGACCGCTCCGGGGACCGTCGCGGGAGCGCTGGAGGGGTCACCACAGAGCCGGCACTGTCGTGCCGGCTCCCGGTCACGGCGGAGGAGCCGCGCTCTGCGGAGATCCGTGCGATCAGCTCGGACGGGGTGGACCGGCGATCATCCGCAGCGGAGGGCATCCGTCGCATGACGACGACGATAGGGAGGCTGCCGGGCCGCGATCGCCGAACCTGAGAGGTGGGGCTGCGCGTCGGCGCCCACAGGTCGGGCCGGCGCGCTGGCCCGCATGGTCGTGTCCGATCCGACCTGCGTCGTGGTCCGTTCGGCGCAGTCCGGTTCTCAGGCGGCGGTGAGCGGTCGCCGTCGCGTGGGCCATGTCGCTCCGTTAGCCGATTGTTACGGCGGCCCGTCTGGGAGAGAATGGGACGCGATGCTCCCCGTCGCTCCCCCGGGTGGTGCGTCCCTCACGCCGGTGCTCTCGCTGGCGCACGAGTCCGCGCCTCCGAACGACCACGTCCTACTGGCGCTGCCCCCCACGGCCGCGTCGGCCTCGGTGCTGCGCAGCCTCCGATCCGAGGGGGTCAGCGTGAGCCCCGTCAGTGACGGCATCGGCGTGCTCGACGCGGTGCGCTCCTACGGCCCCGGCCTGCTGGTGCTCGACGTCGAGCTGCCCGGGCCGGACCAGGCTGCGGTGCTCGCCGCCGTGCAGTCCGAGGCGCCCCACATCCCGGTCATCGCGGTGACCCCGCGCGAGCGGCGCTCCGGCCTGCTGGGGCAGCTGCGCGGTGACCGCGACGACTACCTGGTGCGACCGTTCGCCGTCGACGAGCTCGCCGCCCGGATCCGCCTGCGGTTGCGCCTCGGGCCGGCCCCCGAGAACACCGTGCTGCGGCAGGGCGAGCTGACCGTCGACACCGACCTCGGCGAGGTCACCGTGGACGGGCACTCGATCGCGCTGTCCCCCACCGAGTACGCCTTGCTGATGGCGCTGCTCGCCGCGCCCGGCGAGGTCGTGGCGCCGGACCGGCTCGGCCGCAACGTCTGGTCGGAGCCGGCGTCGGCCAACCTGGTGCAGGTCTACATCTCCTACCTGCGTCGCAAGATCGGCGCCGAACGGATCCGCACGGTGCGCGGTGCGGGCTACATCCTCGAGGCCTGATCGGGACTACCGCGCCCTCGCGGCCAGCACCGAGAGCAGCCCGCGGGCGAGTGCCGCCGGCAGGATCGGCACCTGGATGTCGTCGGGGTGGTCGAGGAGCACTGCGGCCACGGCCGCCAGCTTCGGCTGACCGGTGCGCGCGTTCCGGCGCATCGGGCGGGATGCCGTAGATGGAACCGAAGAACTCTGCCATCCGTCCGGGTGGTTCGAGCTCGACGACGACGCGCGCGGCCGTGCCGGGAATCGCGGCGTACCCGTGCGTGACACCGGCGGGGACGGTCGTCGACTCGCCGGCCTGCATCGTCCATCGGCGCCGTCCCACCCGAACCGCGAGCTGCCCCTCGACGACGGTGAAGGACTCGGTCGCCCGGGGATGGATGTGGGCAGGTGGAGCCTGGTGGGCCGCCTCGAGGAGGAGGAGCTCGACGCGCAGCGACCTGCTCCCGGGCGCGCACGGATGGACGATCATCGTCTCGCCGGCGGCAGCGTTGCGATGGGTCACCGGCTCGGTCGCGTCCGGGTGTGGACATGGGGACTCCTCGGGAGGCAGGGTCGAACGGGATGGAGGGCGATGCGATCTACGCGCGCGCGTACCGAGGCCGGCGGGCCACCAGGACGACGGCGATCCAGACCAGCCAGCCGGCGAACAGCACATAGCCGCCCGCGACGGGCCCTCCGGGCCACGTCGCCCCACTGACCTCGAACACGCCGGTGGCGATCGCCGCGCCCGCCACCACCCCCACGAGCGGGAGCAACCGCGGGACGCCGGGCACCTGCGCGAGCAGCACGGCCACGCAGACCGTCCAGACTGCAGTGAGCGCGAAGCCCAGGTGCTCGCCGAGCGCACCGCCGACGAAGCGGTGCAGCACCTCGAAGGCGACCACCACCGAGTCGCGGGTCGCCGGGCTCGAGCTCGGGTCGACGTAGGTCTCGGCGAGATAGGGAACCGCGAAGGTCCAACGAGCGAACCCCACGGCCTGCACCAGCGCCGCGAGTACGCCGACGACGACCGTGATCTCACCCAGCGCTGACGGCCGGGTCAGCCGTCCGCCGACGCTGCGTCCGAGCAGGACCGCGAGCGGAGCGAACGCCAAGGACGCGATCATCATGACGTACCAGAGCGTGCGGGTGAGGCCGTCGGCCGCGGCGTAGCGCGTGAGGATCCGACCCGCGCCCTCGTCGAGAACGGCCGGATAGTCGAACGTGACGCCCAGGAGCGTGAAGGCTCCGGTGAACAGCACGGCGGTGGCGACGGCTGCGATGGCGGTGGCGCGATCCGGCGGGGTGGGGGCACCGGATGGATCGCTCGGACGGGACAGTGCTGCGGTCACGGAGATCAGCATGCGGACGGTCCGGTCCCCGCGTCCAAGACCGGATCCGAGCCGCGTGATAACCACCGCCTATCCCCGTGGTCGCCCTGCTCGCGATAGGCCGCACCTATCACCGCCCGCGTTCCCGGTCTTGGACGCAGGCGGGCGGCGGCCCGCACCCTTGGGCCGGGCGTGCTGCCCGCCGATCCCCGAGGAGCCTCCCGTGCCGACACCGTTCCGCCGTTCTGGCCCTGCCCCGGACCCTGACGCCGCCGAGACCCGGAGGTGACCGTGCACGTGGTCCTCGGCGCCACCGGCGGGGTTGGGGGCGCGGTCGTCACCGAGCTGGTCCGCCGCGGCCTGACGACCCGGGCGGTGAGTCGCAGCGGGCGAGCATCCACTCCCCAGGTCGAGTCGGTCGCGGCCGACGTCACCGACCAGGAGTCGCTGCGCGCCGCGCTGCGCGGTGCGGCAGTCGTCTACCACTGCGCCCAGCCGGCCTACACGCGGTGGCGCGAGGAGTTCCCAGCGATGACCCGCGCGGTGGTCGACGCGACCGCGGCCATGGGCGCCAAGCTGGTCATGGTCGACAACCTCTACATGTACGGCGCCACCGCCGGTGGGTACGGGCCGGGATCGCCCCGAGGTCCACTGACCGAGGACACCCGGGTGCAGGGCACGGGGCGCAAGGGTGCCGTCCGGGCGGCGATGGCCGCCTCCCTGCTCGGCGCCCACGAGTCCGGCCGACTGCCCGATCACGATCGGGCGGCTCGCGGACTACCACGGCCCCCGTGGCCTGCAGTCCTCGGTCGGCGCCCCGCTGTTCCGGGCAGCCCTGGACGGAAAGCCGGCACTGTGGTTGGGCAGCGCCGATCACCTGCACTCCTTCACGTTCCTCCCCGACGCCGCGCGGGCGCTCGTCACGCTCGGCGAGCGCGTGGAAGCCGACGGTCGCGTCTGGCACCTCCCGGTGGCCGAGCCGGTCACCCCGCGGCACTTCATCGCGACGGTCTTCGACGTGGCAGGTACTCGAACCCGCCTGCGCACCGTGCCGGCGAGCGTCCTCCGCCTCGCCGGTGTGGTCGTGCCCATCGCCCGCGAGTTGGCGGAGTTGTCCTACCAGGTCGACCGGCCGTTCGTGGTCGACGCGAGCCGCTACGCGCAGGCCTTCGGCGACGTCACGGCCACCCCGCATCGCGAGGCGATCGCGGCCACCCTGTCGTGGTTCGCCACCGTCGCGGCGGCACCGGCGCGGACCTAGGGCGGCGGGTCGGCCTCGGCCACGTCACAGATCGTCTCGACCATCACCCGGACGTCGTCGCGAGTGTCGTCCCGGCGCCACCCCACCACCCGCTCCGACGGCCCGAGGTCCCGGACCGGGACGAACCGGATGCCGTGCGGCCGGTACACCTGTTCCACGAGATCCTCGGTGAGCCCGAGCAGCACGCCGGTGGCGACCTGGTCGAAGTAGGCCTCCTGGGTCAAGGGCACCACCGCGGACGAGCTTCCGCCGACCGCGGCCCGTTCGTCGGCGGAGCTCCAGAACAGTCGCCACGCCTCGTCGGCCTCGGGTGGCGGCACGGCCCAGGGCAGCCCCGTGGCCACGAGCTCGGCGACGCTGACGCTCGTGCGGGCAGCAAGCGGCATGTCCTCGGCCAGCATGGCCACCCGGGTCCCGGTGAACAACCGATGCACGTCCGCGCCCTCCCACGACAGCGGAAGATGCAGCAGACTCACGTCGGTCTCGCCCGATCGCAAGCCCGCGGTGGTGTCCCGGAAGTCGTACTGCCGGACGTCGACCGTGACGCCAGGGCGCCGTTCTCGGTACGCGCGCAACACCCGGTGCAGGAACCCGTCCGGCCATCGGACCATGAAGCCGACCGCGAGCTCCCGTTGCTCGACCCGCTCGCTGCGGCGAGCCGAGATGAGGAAGTCCTCCGACGCGTCCACCGCCCGCCGCGCGGGCTCGAGCAGCCGCCGGCCGCTCTCGGTGAGCGACACGGCGCGCCGGTCGCGAACGAAGAGCTCCGTTCCCAGATCCGCCTCCAGCTTGCGGATCTGCTGACTCAGAGCCGGCTGTGACACGTAGAGCGTGGCGGCCGCCCGCCCGAAGTGCAGCTCGTCGGCGACCGCGAGGAAGTAGCGCAGGAGGCGCAGGTCGACGTTCACCCGCGATCCCGGTCGGCCGCCCCGGTGGACCAGCTGGCGTTCACGGCGAGGCCAGCCGAAGCGCCAGGTCGATCTCCGCCTCGTAGAGCTCGGCCGGCGAGGCCACCAGCTGCGGCAGGTGCCCGCGCAGCTCGAGGCTCAGCAGTCCGTGCAGGCGAGCCCATGTCTGCACGGCCAGGACGAACGGTCCGCTGTCCTCGTCCTCCTCCTCGACGACCTCGGCCCTGGATCGCTGGGCACCGTCGTCGTCCGAGCCGTGACGCAGCTCGGCGAGCACGGTGATGAGGCAGGCGAGCGCCCGGCGGGCGAGGGGCGTCGTCGCCTCCCGGGGTGCGACGTAGCCCGCGACCGGGGTGCCGAACAGCAGCTCGTACATCGCGGGCCGGTCCAGCGCCCACCGCCGGTACGCCCGGCCGAACGACCGCAGCCGATCAGCCGGAGAGACCCCACCAGCAGCGTGCTCCAGCGCGACCACGAGCTCGGTGAACGCCTCGACCAGCACATCGGTCAGCAGCTCGTCGCGGCTGGCCACGTAGCGGTAGAGCGACGGCCCGGCCATCCCCATGTCGTGGGCCACGGCCTTGAGCGAGAGGGCGCCGGCACCGCCGCTTCCCTCGATCTGCTCCCGGGCAGCGTCCTTGATCTCCCGCAGCGTCTGCTGCCGGAAGCGCTCTCGTCGGGTCGGCCGGCTCGGCCCGGCGAGCCGACGGTCTGACGACGCCATGACGCGAACTCTACAGGCGCTGGCGCGAAGCTACGGCCTATCGCACTGTCAACTGACCGTCGCAGACGTCACCTGAACGCCCCACGTCGCTCCGATAACTCTTCGGGTGTCAACGCCGGTCGGGGGATGCGCGCGAGATCGCAAAGTGCTACCCAGGGCGCACACGGGTTGCGGAGGGTGCGGCCCGCCCAGCTGTGGAGAACGCAATGACGATTACCGGCATCATCACCGCCATCATCATCGGCGCCATCATCGGCTTCCTGGGCCGACTGGTGGTGCCCGGGAAGCAGAACATCCCGATCTGGCTCACCGTCGTGGTCGGCATCGTGGCCGCCTTCATCGGCACGTTCATCGCCCGCCTGTTCGGCGTGGCCTCGACCGGCGGGTTCGACTGGATCGAGCTCATCCTGCAGGTGATCGTCGCGGCCATCGGCGTTGCGGTCGTCGCGGGAGCGTACGGACGGCGTGGCGTCACGCGCTGACCGAGGCATCGGCTCCGACGGCCCGGTTCCCCGACGGGGGCCGGGCCGCGGTCCGTTCAGGAGATGACGCGGACCGTCAACGGGTAGCGGTAGTCCTCGCCGTTCGACGCCCGGATGGTGGCGTGGACCACGCACACCAGGTAGAAGACCGCGTAGAGCGGCAGCAGCACCAGCCCGATCAGCACGAAGATCAGCAGCCCGAAGACCACGCTGTAGACGAGGGCGTTGATCTGGAAGTTGAGCGACTCCACCGCGTGCCGCCGCACGAACTCCGAGCTGCCGCCCTTCGCGAGCAGCACGACCAGCGGCGCGACCAGGCCGAGGGCGAACCAGGCGGTGAGGATGCTGCCGAGGTGCCCGGCCATCGCCCAGTTGCGCTCCTCCGCCACCACGACACGGGCCCGGCCTCCGTCGGCGTCGTCGTGGGACGGGACCCACGAAGGGTCGGGCGGGGGGTAGGAGCTCATGGCTCCATTGAACCGCAGGTCTCCCGTGCTGTGCCGCTGGTCGGGCGCCTAATCGCGGATGCCGGGACCATCGTCCGGGGGGAACGAGCGGGCCGCGGACAGGAAGGCGTCGTTCTCCTCCGCCGTCGAGACCGTGACGCGCACGCCGTCGGGATGGAACGGGCGCACCACCACCTTCTGCTCCAGGCAGTGCGCGGCGAAGGGAGCCGTCCGCGCGCCGAGTGCGACCCACACGAAGTTGGCCTGGGTGGCGGGCACGGTGTACCCGGCCGCGACCAGCGCGTCGCGCACCCGCACCCGCTCGGTGGTCACCTCGGCACACGCGGCGAGGAGCTCGGCGGCGTCGTCGAGGGCGGCGATCGCCCCGGCCTGCGCCACCGAGCTCACGCTGAACGGGGGGCAGACCTTGCGCAGCGCGGTGGCCACCTCGGGCGTGCCGATCGCGTACCCCACGCGCAGCGCGGCCAGCCGGTAGGCCTTGGAGAACGTCCGCAGCACCACCAGGTTGGGGTGGGTGTCGAGCAGGCTCATCCCGTCCGCGGCGTCCGGCTCCGTGACGTACTCCTGGTACGCCTGGTCCAGGGCGACCAGGACGTCCGGGCCGATCGAAGCGAGGAACCGCTCCAGCTCGGACCGGGTGACCACCGTGCCGGTCGGGTTGTTCGGGCTGCACACCATCACGAGCCGGGTGCGCGGTCCGACGGCGGCCGCCATCGCGTCCACGTCGTGGCGGAAGTCGCCGTCCAGCGGCACCGTGCGGGCCGTGGCGGCGCCGATCTGCGTCACGATCGGGTAGGCCTCGAACGAGCGCCACGCGAACACCACCTCGTCCGACGGTTCCCGGCAGGTCGCCTGCACGAGCTGCTGGCAGATGCGTCACCGACCCGCAGCCCGTCGCGATCCGCTCCGGGGCGACGCCGAACGAGCCGGCCAGCCGCGCGGTCAGGCCGCCGACGGCGAGGTCCGGGTAGCGGTTGCCGCCCGCGGCCGCCTCCGCGATCGCCGCGAGCACCGCCGGCCGTCGGCGGCCTCGACACCTCGTTGCTCGCCAGCTTGATCGCCCCGGGGATCGCGCGGTCCGGGCACGTACGCGGGGAGGCTGTCGAGATCGGCGCGGATCAACGTCATGACGCTCACGGTAAACGCCGCCCCGGCCGGTCCGGTCCTCGACGTCGTGCCACCCTTGTCACCATGACCGACATCCGCACCGAGACCGTCCCACTGGTCGACGGCAGCGCGCTGCGACTCACCGTCGCCGAGCCCGGCAGCTCGATCCGCGGCGGGATCGTGGTGCTGCACGAGGCGCGGGGCGTCACCGACGCCGTGCGCGGGCTGGTGCACGGACTCGCCGGCGACGGCTGGCTGGCCGTCGCTCCGCACCTCTACCACCGCGACGAGCGCCGACGAGCTCGACGGCGGGGCCGACGACGCCGCGGTCCAGGAGCAGGTCGACCGGCTCGACGGCGAGCAGGTCATGGCCGACACCGACACCGCGTTCGGCTGGCTCGCCGACCACGACATCAGCGCCGACCGGATGGGGGTCATCGGCTTCGATCTCGGCGGCTCGGTGGCGCTGCTGGTCGCGGCGAAGCGCACGCCTCGGCGCGGCGGTCACCGTCGCCGGGGAGGGCGTCGCCGCAGGTCCCGTCCGCCGGTCTGCCCTCGCTCGTCGACGCCGCGCCCGGACCTGACCTGCCCGTGGCTGGGCATCTACGGCGAGTCCGGCGACGGCGAGGCACCCGAGATCGGGCAGCTCCGCGACGCGGCCGCCTCCTCGGAGGTCGCCACGAACGTCGTCGTCTACCCCCGCAGCGGCCACCGCTTCGACAGCCGATCCGGACGCCGCCGCCGACGCCTGGCAGCGCATGCTGAACTGGTTCGACTCGCACCTGCGCTGACCGCGGCGGTCGTCCCGGCCAGATCAGCGCTCGCGGGAGCCGTGATCAGATGGCCGCTGGCGAAGCAGCTGGGGACGGGGATCGCGTGACGCGCGGCGGCGCGTCCCGAGTCCGACGATCACGTGCAGGCGTCCCGACCCCTGATCACCGCCGCGGGACCAGCGAACCGCGTCCCACGCGGCTGCCCGCCCGCATCCGCCGATCATGCGCAGGCTCGCCGTCCACAGCCTGGCGTCCCTCGGCCAGCGGCTTGCATGCTGGCGCGCATGGCCGAGCCCGAGACCCCCGAGGTCCTGTGGACCCCCGACCCCGACCACGCCGGCCCCGCGATGGCCGAGTTCACGTCGTGGGTGCGCGAGCACCGCGGGCATCGACGCGGCCGACTACGCGGCGCTGCACGCCTGGTCGGTCGAGGACCTCGAGGGGTTCTGGTCGGCGGTGGCGGAGTTCCTCGACGTCCGGTTCCACGACGCGCCGACCGCGGTGCTGGGCTCGCGCGACGATGCCGGGCGCCGAGTGGTTCCCGGGAGCGACGCTGAACTACGCCGAGCACGCGCTCGCCGCGGCCCGGGCCGCGCCGACGACGACGTCGCAGTCGTCTTCGCCCGCGAGGACGGGCTCGAGCGCGACCGTCACCCACGCCGAGCTGCGCGACCTGGTCGGCCGGGCCCGGGCCGGGCTGGTCGCGCTCGGGGTCGGCCGCGGCGACCGGGTCGTCGCGCTGGCGCCGAACTGCGTCGAGACGCTGGTGACGTTCCTGGCCGCCGCGAGCCTCGGCGCGATCTGGTCGTCCTGCTCGCCGGACTTCGGCGCGCGCGCCGTGCACGACCGCTTCGCCCAGATCGAGCCGGCCGTGCTGCTCGCCGTCGACGGCTACGTCTACGGCGGCAAGCGGTACGACATCCGCGCCGACGGTCGACGCGCTGCGCGGCCAGCTGCCCACCCTGCGCGCCACCGTCCTCGTGCCCTACCTGGACGAGCGGCGACCCTCGACGGCGCGCTGCCGTGGGCGCGAGTTCACCGCCGACGCCGGCGCCGCTGGAGTTCGAGCCGGTGCCGTTCGACCACCCGCTGTGGGTGCTCTACTCCTCCGGCACCACCGGGCTGCCCAAGGGCATCGTGCACGGCCACGGCGGGATCGTGCTGGAGCACCTCAAGGCGCTGCGGCTGCAGATGGACCTCGGGCCGGGCGAGCGGTTCTTCTGGTTCACCACCACCGGCTGGATGATGTGGAACTTCCTCGTCGGCGGCCTGCTGGTCGGCGCGACGATCGTGCTGTTCGACGGCAACCCCGGCCATCCCGACCTGGGCGCGCTGTGGAAGCTCGCCGAGCGGCACCGGGTCACCTACTTCGGCGTGTCGGCGCCCGTACGTCCAGTCGTGCCTCAAGGCGGGCCTGCGCCCCCGCGACGAGCTACGACCTCGCCGTCGCTGCGCGCGATCGGCTCGACGGGCGCGCCGCTGTCGGTCGGAGGGCTTCCGCTGGATCGGCGACGCCGTCGGCGAGCACATCCAGATCTGCTCGGTGTCGGGCGGCACCGACGCTGTGCGCGGCGTTCGTCGGCGTCGGCCCCGACCGTGCCGGTCTGGCTCGGCGAGATCTCCTGCGCGGCGCTCGGCGCCGCCGTCGTCGCCTACGACGAGGACGGCGAGGAGCTCGTCGACGAGGTCGGCGAGCTGGTGATCACCCAGCCGATGCCGTCGATGCCGGTGTCGTTCTGGAACGACCCGGACGGCACGCCGGCTGCGCGAGGCCTACTTCGAGGACTACCCCGGCCGTGTGGCGGCACGGCGACTGGGTCCGGCTCACCCCCCGCGGGTCCTACGTCATCTACGGCCGCAGCGACTCCACGCTCAACCGCGGCGGCGTCCGGATGGGCACCGCCGACTTCTACGCGGTCGTCGAGGGCTTCGACGAGGTCGCCGACTCGCTCGTGATCGACACCACCGAGCTCGGCGCGCGCGACGAGGGCGCGCTGCTGTGCTTCCTCGTGCTGGCCGAGGGCGCGGCGCTGGAGGACGTCGAGCCCGGCTGCGCAAGGCGCTGCGCACGGAGCTGTCGCCGCGGCACGTGCCCGACCGGTTCCTCGTCGTCGACGCGGTCCCGCGCACGCTCAACGGCAAGAAGTGCGAGGTGCCGGTGAAGAAGATCCTCGCCGGCGTCGCCCCGGAGAAGGCCGTCAGCCGGGGGGCCCTGCAGAACCCCGACGCGCTGGCCCCGTTCCTCGACCTGGCCGCGGGCGGGTCCTGATCCAGACGGGCCGCCGTGTGTACCCTGGACCGCTGGCGGCCGAGAGGCCCCGGGAGGCTTCGCCTAGTCTGGTCTATGGCGCCGCACTGCTAATGCGGTTTGGGGTCACCCCCCATCCCGGGTTCAAATCCCGGAGCCTCCGCGCTGGCGTGGCCGGCACCGGGTCGCCGACGGCAGACAACTGAACAGCATGCGCCCGTAGCTCAACGGATAGAGCATCTGACTACGGATCAGAAGGTTAGGGGTTCGAATCCCTTCGGGCGCACCGCCAGGTGTCCTACCAGGGCAAACGTTGAGCGCGCCCCGACGAACCAAACCACCGGTACTTCCGGCATGAGATGTTCTCCCGCCGTACACGCACGACCTGACCTGGGCACACGCAGATGCTCATGTCTTCGACCGGTTAGCACAGCGCTCCTACAGCATCTGATTTGCCAGTCCGTCGTTCGCCAACCACGACTGGTCCGCGGCTGCGGCCGACGGTGGTGTGAGCTTCTCCCGAGACCTGGCCGCGCCGTTCGCTCGACTCGCCGCGGAGCCGGCCAACCGGCCGCCGCTGCTCACACCCGGGGGACAGTTACCGGCGACTCGTCGACCACCACGACTGGCCCCTCGAACGGTACGAGCACTGGCTCGCCGAGACCTTTTTGCAGCCAACTGTCCCAGCTGAGAGTACGACCATGGCGGAGCGTCGTGACCCCGGATGACGATCCCCACTTAGCTCGTGCTCAGGGCGCTGCTGGAGGAGCTTGCCCGCGAGCTGTACGGTGTCGAGATTGGTGATGCGGCTGGCCTGCCAGCAGCCCGTGTGCTCACCGCGGTACCCCCTCGGCTGCTCACTCAGGTCCCGAGGAGGCGGGTCTTTACCGCCGTCGCGGCGAGGTCG
>CAVQFJ010000015.1:0-19874 GCA_963711715.1 uncultured Actinomycetota bacterium | reverse complement strand
CGGCCCGGGCGAGCTCCCCGAGGCCGGTGAGCCGGGCCGCGACCGGGTCGGTGCCGCCCTCGAACCGGTCCGCGACGCCCGCCGCGTTGACCGACACCCGGATCCGGGTGCGGCCGGCGTGCGGGAGGTCGAGCAACGGCGAGATGGCTCCGAACTTCGTCGTCGCCCGCAGCTGCACCGGCCCGGCGAAGTCGTGGGTGCCGATGTGGGTGATGGCCGCGGACAGACTGCCGGTCACGTGCTCGATGCCCAACGGATCGGTGTAGCAGGAGGCCTCGAAGGTGGTGCCCTCGTTGGCCGCGCCCCACGGTGCCCGACGTGAAGGAGCCGGCGCCGACGTAGGCGTCCATCCCGGCGAGGATCTCGTCGAGGTCGGCGTAGATCCGCGTGACTGGCGGGCCGGTCGGCGACCAGGCCAGGTAGCAGTACTGACAGTGCGCCGGGCAGCCCTCCGCGAGGTCGAGGCGCCAGTCCGCGCTGGGTGGGATCGGCTGCAGCTTCCGCTTGGAGTGGGGACTCACCACCACGGCCAATGTGGCCTTGGCGCGGGCATAGGTCGCGCGCTCGTCCTCGCCGTCCGGCCCGACGACCCGCAGCCCGGAGAGGCGGTCCGAGCGCAGGAACTCGATGTCGGTGACGCCGGCCGCTTCGCAGCGGGCCACCACTTCCTGCGCGTGTGGGCGCTCGGCCGCCGAGCGGGTGACCACGACGTGACGGGGCGTCCAGAGGCGGGTCCGGGTGGCGGGCATCGCTTCCCTCAACCCCGCCCGCAGGCCCGATCATCAAACCGGGGAGCTGTGGCCTCGATCACCACCCACCTGTGTCACCCTGCGGGATGCGCAGATCGCGGTGGAGCAGGGTGCCTTCCGGGCGGCCATGCTCGTCGAGGACGTCCTGCAGGCGGTGGTGCTGCTCGTACTCCGGGTCCGCGGCCGGCACCACCCGATGATCGTCCCGTTCATCGGCCATGGCACCGGACGGCGGGTCCGCATCGGCGCCCGCGTCGTGCTGGGCGCATCGGAGGCGGAAGCCCCGGCCGTCGGGGTCCCTCAGGCGCCGCCGCCGAACCGCCGGTCGCGGCGCGCCACCTTGCGCGCGAGCCTCGCGCGCTTCCTCACCGTCGAGGTGGCGGGAGCCCGGGTGACGATCCATCCACCCGCGGGCGAGCCGAGCACGGTCCGCGCCGACCGCGAGGGCTACGTCGACGCGGTCGTCGCCGTGCCCGATCTCGAGCCCGGCTGGCACGAGGCCCGGCTGGTCCTCGACGACGGCACGGAGGTGACGGCGCAGTTCGTCGTGGTCGACCCGGCCGCGCGGCTCGGCGTGGTCAGCGACGTCGACGACACCATCCTGGAGACCGGGCTGACCCGAGGTGTGGAGTTCCTGCGCATCACCCTGCTCACCGCGGTGAACGAGCGCGCCGCGCTCCCCGGCGCCGCCCCGCTCTACCGGGCCCTGCGCGGGGGGCCGGACGGGCCGTCCCGGCCGGTCTTCTACCTCTCGACGAGCCCCTGGAACCTGCACGAGATGCTGGTGGAGTTCATCGCGCTGCGTCGGTTCCCGTTCGGTCCGCTGCTGCTGACCGACTGGGGACCGTCGCGGAGCGGGCTGTTCCGCATCGGCGCGCAGGAGCACAAGCTCGTCGTCGTCCGGCGCCTGCTGGCCGAGCACCCGCAGCTCGGACTGGTGCTCATCGGCGACAGCGGCCAGGCCGACCCGGAGATCTACGCGACGCTCGCCCGCGAGCACCCGGACCGGATCCGTGCGGTCTACATCCGCCGCACCGCGCACGTCGACCCGCGCCGTGGCCCCGCGGTCGATGCGCTCGCCGCGGCCGTCACGGCGGGCGGCGTGCCGATGCTCGCCGTGGACGACAGCGTGCAAATCGCGGCGCACGCCGCCGGGCTGGGCCTCCTCGACGCCACGGCCCTCGCCGAGGTCCGGGCCGGGGCCTGACGGCGCGGTCGGCTGGCGGGACCCCGCTCGCGCAGGGTCCGCCGCGCAGGGTCCGTCGCGCAGGGTCCGTTGCTCAGGGGGGGAGACGGGAGCGCCCTCCCGCACCTGCAACAGGTCGAACACCCGCATCCATCCAGGAGCGGTCGCGGCGCAGGTCAGGGGCCGGCCGGCCTCGACGTGCCGCTCCCGCAACAGCACCGTGCAGTCGGGGTCGGCGAGGTCGATCCGCCAGGACCCGGCGGTCTCGACAGCCTCGACCAACCTCAAGGCCTCGACGCCGTGCGCACCGGTCTCGACGGCGGCGTGGTGCTGGGCGGCCTGCACTGCGGGCGGCAGGCTGGTGCGGCCGCGCAGCCAGCGCGGGTCGAGCACACCGTCGCCGTAGCCGCGCGCCAGCGCCGGGCCGTCCGCGGCCGGCACCCCACCGAAGGCGAAGCCGTGCGGCAGCAGTACGAGTGCCGGGGCGAACCGGCAGCCGCCGATGTGGCTGCACTCCCAGACGGCGGCGGGATCGGCGGCGGCGAGCGCGGCGGCGAGCGGCCGACCCCGCACCGCGCAGCACGTGTCGTGCCGGCCGTGCGCACAGACCAGCTGCAGCGGGAGGTCGTAGGGATCGCCCGGCGCGTGCACCGCGTGCGGCAGCTCGCTGGCGGCCGAGAAGAGACCGGTGCGGATCGACTCCAGCCCCGGCCGGGAGTCCACCCGGAACCAGCGGCGGGCCTCCTCCTCGCCCTGCGCCGACCGGCCGGGCCGCCGGATGAGCAGCACCCGCCCGCGCTCGGCCACGGCCCACGCCGACAGCGCGGCCACGGCCTGCGAATCGATACCGGACTGGGCCAGCGCGACCCGCCCCCACGGCCCCGCGTGCTCGACGAGGAACCAGCGATCCGCTGGTGGTGCCGTGCCCTCCCGGGGATCACCGGCGTCGTCGGCGACGAACGAGCAGCGGGGCCACCCCGCCGTCACGATCCGGTCGCCGGGACCAGCACGCCCTCCCGCAGCAAGCGGCGCACCAGCACGAGCTGGTCGGCCTCGTCCATGTCCGGCAGGCTACCGACGGCTCGCGGACTGCCGTCCAGCAACGCGGTCAGGGCGGGTGCGGTGGCCGCGGGCAGCCCGACCTGCCGGTCGGGCAGCTCGAGCACGACCCGGTCGCCATCCGGCAGCAGCCGGTGGCCCAGACCCGTCCGCCGACGCACGACGTCTCCGACGGCGAGGCCCTCGGCGAACGCCGCTCCGGCCACCGGTCGGACCGGTTCCGGGCGCCCGCCGGTCCAGACGCGTCCTCGGACCCGGCGCGCGACGTCCTCGGGATCCACCCGCCCGACCGCGTCGACCAGTGCCGCGCGGACGACGTCGAGGTGCGGGGCGAGCTGCTCGGCATCGGCCACGTCGATGCCCAGCGGCAGCGACGCCCGCAGCGCGGGATCGCGCGCGATCAGCGCGGTCAGGGCCTCGACCAGCGCGTACCGGGTGACGACGTGTACCCCGACGGTCAGGTGGGCCGAGACCTCGCCCAGCGCCGTGGCGGCGTGCAGCCAGCCCCGCGGCAGGTACATGGCGTCGCCGGGATCCAGCACGGTGTCGATCGCCGGTGCCTGGTCCCGGACCCACGCGGCGACGGCGCCCGCATGGTCGTTCCACGGTTGGTCACGGAGGGGATCGGGGTGGACGGGCGCGTGGACCGTCCAGTGCTTGTGCCCGGCGAGCTGGAGCACGAACACGTCGTGCACGTCGTAGTGCGCGGAGAACCCGCGCGACGACGGCGGGGTGACGTAGGCGTTGGCCTGCACGGGATGGCCCAGCTCCTCCGCGAGCCGGCTGGTGAAGTCGATCACTTGTGGCCAGGTGCGGTGCAGCGCCTGGAGCACCACGGTCGTGCCGTCGGCGAACAGGGCCGCCACCCGGTCGTCACGGACCTGGTCGCCGATCTCGGCGCCCACACCACCGGGGCCGGTGAACGACGTGGAGTCGACGACCGTGCCGTTGCGGGCCAGCCGGATGAACGGCGTGCGCAGTCCGCGGCGCGAGAGCAGCTCGTCGACGCCGTCGAGATCGAGGAGGTCGCGAAAGGCATCGGGGTCGACCTGGCGCGCCAGCCGCGGTTCCCGGCCCCAGTGCCGGTCGCCGAACGCCGAGGCGTCGAGGCCGGTGATGCGGGAGAGCGCCCCCGCGACGAGCGCCGGGCGGTCCACATCGGACCGCCCGACGCTGCTCACCGGTCGGGTGAGGTCAGCTGGCACCGCTGTCCGCGCCCCCGTCTGCCCCACCATCGGCACCGCCGTCGGCGCCGCCGTCCTGGACACCCGGCGTACCGCTGCCGGCGCCGGAGTCCGCCGGGCCCTCGGAGGCGCCGGAGTCGGCCCCGCCGTCGGCGCCGCCGTCCTGGACACCCGGGGTGCCGCTGCCGGCCCCGCTGTCGGCCGGGCCCTCCGACGCGCCGGAGTCGGCACCGCCGTCCGCGCCGCCGTCGGAGACACCCGGGGTGCCACCGCCTGCGCCGGAGTCGGCCGGACCTTCGTTGCCGCCTCCTGAAGTCGTCGTCATGTCGTCGTCGTCGAGCGCCATCGGCTCCTCCTCGTACTCGTTCGCCACCACGACCGGTGACGCCGCATATCTACCCCCTTCGTGCGCGGAATAGCCACCCGTCGATCGGGTGGCCGCCCGGTAGCGTCCGGCGCGTGGATCCCCGAGACTCCGGCCGCCTCGCCCGCCGCCTGGAACCGCTGCACTCGATGGCCTACTTCGCCCCGGAGATGGAGCAGCACCTCACCGCGGCCGGGCTCCGGCCGGGTCGCATGAGCTACTTCGCCGGACGTTCGGCGCCGATGGGCGAGGTCGGTCCGGGAGTGGTCACCGCGGCGTTCTACAACTTCAACCCCGCGATGGTGGCGCGCAGCATCCCGGCAGCGTGGTCGCTGGCCGATCCGGCCACGCTGATCGCCGCGCGGTTCGCCTCGGTGGACGCCGCGCTGCGCCGGATGCTCGGCGATGCCGCCGTCGACTCTCCCGAGGTGGCCGAGGCCGCCGGGCTCGCCCGCCGCGCAGCGGAGGCGTGCCGGCCCCAGGGACGGCCGCTGGCCGCCGCCCACCTGGATCTGCAGTGGCCGACCGCGCCGCACCTCGTGCTCTGGCATGCGGTGACCATCCTGCGCGAGCACCGTGGTGACGGCCACGTCGCGCTGCTGCTCGCGGCCGGGTTCGACGGCCTGGACGCCCTGGTCAGCCACACTGCGTCCGGCCGCGGATTCGTCCCGGAGTTCGCGATGAAGAGCCGGGGCTGGTCGCCGGAGCAGTGGGACGCGGCCGCGCTGGGCCTGCAGGAGCGCGGCATCCTCGACGCGGACGGCACCCTGACCGACGAGGGCACGGTGGTGCGCAAGCAGCTCGAGGACGACACCGACCGGCTCGGAGACGGGCCGTGGGCGCACCTCGGACCGGAGGGGGCAGCGCGGCTCGGCGAGCTGGGCGGGGCCGTCGTGCGCTCGCTGCTGGCCGCAGGTTGCTTCCCGAAGGACGGAGTGTTCGCCCCCGGGCGATGAGGTGCCGGAACCCCGGGCCCCCACCTACCGTTGGGGCAAGCGTCGGGTAAAGGATCGGTAATGACGAGCGGCGGGAGATCGTGGTGCTGGAGATCAGCGGAGTCACGTGGGGGGTGACGATCGCGCTGATCGTCGGCCTGCTCGCGCTCGACCTCGTCCTGGCGTCGGTGCGGCCGCACCGGGTCGGGTTCCGGGAGGCCACCGCGTGGTCGGTGTTCTACGTGGGGGTCGCCATCGCCTTCGGCGTCTGGTTCGCCTGGGCCTACGGCGCTGACTTCGGCACGCAGTACTTCGCCGGCTACATCGTCGAGAAGAGCCTCTCGGTCGACAACCTGTTCGTGTTCGTGATCATCATGACGACGTTCGCGGTGCCCGAGGAGCACCAGCACAAGGTGCTGACCTTCGGCATCGTGCTCGCACTGATCATGCGGGCGATCTTCATCGCCCTCGGTGCCACGCTGCTCTCGCTGTTCTCGTTCATGTTCCTGCTGTTCGGGCTGCTGCTGGTGTTCACGGCGGTGCAGCTGTTCCGCCACCGCGACGAGGACCCCGACGTCGAGGACAACGCCGTGGTGAAGGCGGCCCGCCGGTTCCTCCCCATCACCGACGAGTACGACGGCGGCAAGATCGTCACGCGGGTCGACGGCCGCAGCATGGTGACGCCGCTGTTCATCGTGCTCATCGCCATCGGCAGCATCGACCTGCTGTTCGCCCTCGACTCGATCCCGGCCGTGTTCGGCGTGACCGAGGAGGCCTACATCGTCTTCGCGGCCAACGCGTTCGCGCTGCTCGGCCTGCGTGCGCTGTTCTTCCTCGTGAAGGGCCTGCTCGACCGCCTGGTCTACCTGTCCACCGGGCTGGCGATCATCCTGGCGTTCATCGGGGTGAAGCTCATCCTGCACTGGGGGCACGTCGACATCAGCGAGTCGATCCCGGAGATCTCCACCCCGGTGAGCCTCGCGGTGATCATCGTGGTGCTGGTGGTCGTCACCGTCGCGAGCCTGGTCAAGACCAGGCGCGACCCGACGGCCAAGGCCCATGCCGGCTCCTTGCGGGCGCACCGCAGCGAGCCCGCTGCGCGCGAGAAGGGCTGAGGCCGGTGCTCAGCCGCTGCGGAGGCCGGCGCCGCCGAGCGGGGTGAGGTCGACGAGCTCCGGCGGTCCGGCCAGCAGCTCGAGGACCTCGCCGATGTCGACTTCGCCGAGGTCGCGCGACAGCGCCTGGTCGGATGCCTCGGCGTTCGCCCACACCTCGGTCACCCAGACCGTGTCGGGCTCGTCCGCCGAGAGGTTGATCACGTAGAGCTCGCAGCCGGGCGCGTCGCGCAGGCCGCCCGCGACCCGGAGCAGCTTGTCGGCCAGCTCCGGCCCGCGGTCCGGCTGGGCCACCATGCGGACGTAGCGGCCGACGCGCCCGTGACGTCCCTGGCCGTCGACTTCGTCGCCTGCAGTCACCTGCGTGACCGTAGCCGGGTGCCGGGCCACCTCGCAGGCTCCGCGGTGTTCTCGCACGCCACCGGCGCGTTGCGAGGGTCCACGACGTGCGGCAGCGTCGATCGGACGACCGGTGTCAGAGGGCCGGCGTTCCGGGAGGCGGCGCCCGGACAGTAGGTCTAGTGTGCGGCGTCCGACGCCGGAAGGTACGTCACGTCCTCAACGTGGGAGGCGAACTGAGCCGATGTCGAACACGTCCGACCAGGGAACCAGGCCACCGCGTTCGGGTTGGCCGCAGCGGTGGGACCGGCTGCAGAGCATCCGCTGGAGCACGGCCGTCGTCGGTCTGGTCGGGTTGCTCGTCGTCCTGGTCCTCGGTGTCATCGTCGTGATGACGTCGTTCGGCGGGGACCCCGCTGCCGCGCCTCCGCCGGACCGGCCGAACGCCTCGCCCATCGACGCCGACTCCCCGAGACCGCCGGACGATCCGGCGCTGGCGCCGAACCAGGACCCGGCCGCGGCGTCCGCATTCGGCATCGAGGCGCAGAAGCTGCTCGACGAACTGCGCTCGCACTCCGTCCCCTTCACGGACGCGGACGCCAATATCCTCGTCGACATCGGCGACAAGAATGTCGCGCGCAACGAGCCCGATCTGACGGCCGACGATCCGGCGATCGCCGATCAGCTCGCGCGCGCCTTTCCGCAGTTCACCGCAGCAGCAGCGCGTCGACACGGTCCGGTGCCTGGCGGAGTACGTGGAACAGACAGTGGCGAAGAACAACGGGACGGTTCCGCCGGACGGCCACGACCACAACTGACCGGTGACGGACCGATCCCACGGGCGGAGTGCCGCCCGGTGGTGCGCGATCTTTCGACGCCTGTGAAGGCGAGCGCCGACCACTGTCGTCCACTCCAGGAGGAACGGCGATGACCGATGTCGGCGAGATGGTGGCCAGCACCGGCGGAACTCCGAGCGGCGAGCTCGTGGCGGCGATCAGCGCGCTGCGGGACTGCGAGCAGGTCAGCAACGCCTGCGCCATGGCCATGGTGGAGGCCGGAGGGATGGTGCTCGAGGTCCGCCGCGCGCTCGACTGCGCCGATGTCTGCGAGGCGGCGGAGCGCGTCCTGTCGCGCAACCAGAACCCCGACCCCGTGGTGATCGCGGCCGTCGTCGACGCCGCCGCGGTCGCCTGTGAGGCGAGCTCGGCAGCGTGCGGGGCGCATGCCGACCACCATCCGCACTGCCGGTTGCACTCCGCCAGCGCGGCCAGGTGTGCCGCTGCGCTGCGGGCACTGCAGGAGACGGCCGGCTGACCGGTGGATCACCGCGCTGATCACACGTTCAGAGGACCGCGAGGGGGTTCAGCGGCGATCCGGTACCGCCCACCACGCGCAGCGGTGCGCCGACGAACAAGAACTCCCAGCGCCCCGTTCGCTCGCACGCCGCGACGAGGCCTTCGAACTGCAGGTAGTCGAGCAGGTCGACCCCCATCGCGTTGAGCGCCAGCGCGTGGATCGGAAACTCGATCCCCGCGACGGGGCTCGGGGTGGTGTCGCTGTTGCCGTCCGAACCGAGCGCGGCGATCCGCCGCTCGGCCAGGAACGGCGCGCAGGTGGGTGCAGGCCGGCCTTGATGCTGTTGGAGTCCCACGGACCGAGCTCGGCATGGCGCCGCGCGTGGCCGGTCCGGACGAGCAGGATGTCACCTTCGTCGACCGACACGCCCTCCCGGCGCTCACAGTTCTCGAGGTCGTCGGGGAAGACGTGCTCGCCGGGCTCGAGCCACGGAACGCCGCGGAGTCCAGGAACGTCGAGCAGCACGCCGCGTCCGACGAGACCGTCCTCGAGCCCCCCGATGTCGTCGGCCGTCGCCCCCTCGGAGGTGAGCGTGGCCGTCGACTTGCCGTTGTAGAGCGCACCCTTGAAGGCAACGTGGCAGAACGCGTCGATGTGGCTGTGCGATGGGTTGTGGTAGTCGGCTCCGACGTAGTCCTTGGCGAAGCGAAGGGATCCGGAGCCGATGTCCTCGTCTCCGAGCGTGATCATGTGATGATCCGCCGGCGCCGGGTTGTCGATTCCCGCCTGCGTGTCCAGCGGGACACTGAGCGTCAGGGTCTCCCCGCTCCGCACGAGTCCCGCAGCCGCCACGACGCGCTCGGTCGTCAGGTAGTTGAGCGCGCCGCGCTGGTCGTCCTGGCCCCAGCGACCCCCAGGTGGAGACGGCCTCGAACAGCGCGTCGAACTCGGCGGCCGTGACCTCGACGCGGCGCCGCCCGTCCCGGGAGCTCATCTCCTCACCGGGGTGTCCGACCGCCGGTCGGGGCTCCGGACTCGAACCGGCCATCGGCTCGGATCCTGTAAAGCCGTTCATCGCCGCCCCCGGGATCGTGTCCGACCGCTGCGGAATGCTAGTCGTGCCACGCCCGGACCAGGACGAGACCACAGTGCACGGCTGTTGTCCGCGGCGCTGGTGGTGCGTTCCGCGGAACGCACGCCGTCGCCGCGTGGAGCGGGTGGCCCGACGTCATGATCAGTGAAAGCGGGACGTGCGCCGCAGCTCCAGGTGAGTCGTCCTCCTGGTCTGATGTCCAGGCCGGCGGCATAGTTGTTGCGTCGAACGCGCGGTAAGAATATCGGGTACTGACCCTGAGCTGAACGCGAGATCCAACGTGATGTTCGCCCACTTTCCAGTCGAACGAGTGTGAAGTATGTGGTATTTCCACAGATCCGCCGTGCGCCATCATCTGCCTGAGTGATTGTTCGACGTGCTGGCTCGCATCCGGGCTGTCGCCGGTCGCCGATCACCAAGTGGCTGCTGCAACGATCAACCTCAAGCAGGATCGCGGACGACCTGTAACAGGCAGCACTTCGGTACGCTTCTGTTGCAACGACTTGACCCTCCTCAGGTCGTTGCGTTCCTTGACAAGGTCTACCCCGAGTCGGAGGTACGCTTGCCTCGCGTTTCCGGCAAAACCATCAGGAGCGCGTTCGTGGGAACGCTTGATGAGGTAGTGCGCTACGTCGACCTGGAAGCCTCGACCCACCCATCCGATTGATCCAACGGGCACAGCAACGACCCACTGCACGCCCTCGGTCGGGGACCGGGCGCACGGCGCCGGCCGATGGACGAGCGGCCCGTTCGTCCAACGGACTGGACGAAAGTGCCGTTCGTCCACGTCAGGTGAGGGGGCGCGCTGACCAACCCACCGGGCGTACTGATGCGATCCACCCGATGTGACTGTGCACAGCGATATGCGAAGAGCTATTCTGAGGGGTGCGATCAGAGAAAGAATTCGTCGACTCGCAATTTCAGGATAGCACGGGTGGGGAGATCGTGGACAGACCCCCTTTCGAGCAGGAGTTGGAGGCGGAGACCCGGCGGATCCGCCGGTTGCATGCGCTGCTCGACACCGAGCTCGCGGCGGCCACGGCCCGGGCGCGGGGCATGTTGGCCGCGCCGACGGGCGGGGAGCTCAGCGCCCGGTGGGAGCGCGACGTCTCCGTGCACCGCTGGTCGGAGCGGGTCGGCGCGCTGACCGCCGCCCGCTCGGGGTTGTGCTTCGGCCGGCTCGACCACACCGACGGGTCGACGAACTACATCGGCCGCATCGGGCTGACCGATCCCGCGGACGGGGAGAGCGCGCTCATCGACTGGCGGGCGCCCGCGGCCCAGCCGTTCTACTGCGCAACGTTGGCGACGCCGCTCGGCGTGACCCGACGACGGCATTTCCAGCTCGCCGGAACGGCGCCCGACGAGCGGGTCACCACCTTTCACGACGATGTGTTGGACCGGTCGGCCATCGCGCGCGCCGATTCCGAATCCGCTTCCGATCCCGCGCTGCTCGCTGCGTTGAAGGCGCCGCGCGGGTCGAGGATGCGCGACATCGTGACGACGATCCAGGCCGAGCAGGACGCGATCATCCGGCTGCCGCTCTCCGGCGTCGTCGTGATCGAGGGCGGCCCGGGGACGGGGAAGACCGCGGTTGCGCTGCACCGCGTCGCCTACCTGCTCTACACCCACCGCGAGCGGCTGGCCCGCAGCGGTGTGCTGGTCGTGGGCCCCAGCGCCGGGTTCATCTCCTACGTCGGGGGCGTGCTCCCCGCGCTGGGCGAGTCGGCGGTGGTGTTCACCACGCCTGGCCGGCTGGCGCACGGCGTCGTCGCGACCGCCGTCGATCGGGACGACGTGGCCCGCACGAAGGGTGGGCTGGCGATGCTGGACGTCCTGCGCCGCGCTGTCGCCGACCGGCAGCAGCTGCCCGGGTCGCCGATCGCGATCGAGCTCGACGACGTCACCGTCGAGATCGACCGGGCGACGGCGGCAGAAGCCAGGAGGCGCGCCCGGGCGACCGGTCTGCCGCACAACGCGGCCCGGACGACGTTCCGCGACACGCTCGGCAGCCTGCTCGTCCAGCAGGGCCTCGACCTCCTCCATGAGGACCTGGAGGATCCGCCGGAACTCGCCGAGATGCTCGCCGGGCTCGGCGACCTCCCCGAGATCGCGCCGGCCGGCGCGGCGGAGGTCACGGCCGAGATGCGCCACGAGCTGCGCGACGCCCTGCGCTCGGACCTCGAGTTCCACGCCGCGGTCGAGCGGCTCTGGCCGGTGGTGACCCCGCAGCAGCTCCTCGCCGAGCTCTTCGCGTCGCCGGACCGGCTGGCCTCGGCGGGCGGCGAGGTCGACCTCTCCGGGCTGCACCGCGCTCCGGCTCGCGTCAATCACCCCGCGGCGTGGACGGTGGCGGACGCGCCGCTGCTCGACGAGCTGGCCGAGCTGCTCGGCCCCCCGCCAGGCCGGCCGGGTGGGCGAGGGGAGCCAGAGCGCGAGCCCGACAGTGCTGGTCAACAGGCCTACGCCGCGGAGGTGCTGAGCATCCTGCAGTCGGCTGACCGCCAGCTCCTCGGGGAGGATCCCGACGAGCTGCGCCCGACCGACTTCGTCACTGCGGACCTGCTCGCCGCCCGGCAGGTGCCCGAGCACCTCATGAGCGTCGCCGAGCGGGCGGCCGTCGACCGGGACTGGCGGTTCGGCCATCTCGTCGTCGACGAGGCGCAGGAGCTCTCCGCCATGGACTGGCACGTTCTGCTGCGGCGCTGCCCCTCCCGTTCGATCACCGCGGTGGGCGATCTCGCGCAGCGCAGCGCCCCCGCGGGAGCGCACGAGTGGGCGGACGTACTCGCCCCGCACCTCGGTTCCCGGTGGACCTACCGAACGCTCACGGTGAACTACCGGACGCCCGCCGAGATCATGGAGCTGGCCGCGGCCGAGCTGGCCGAGTTCGCTCCCGACCGGCAGCCGCCGGAATCGGTGCGGGCAACGGGCGAGGATCCGTGGCAGCGCACCGTGACCGCGATCGACCTCGCCGCCGAGGTGCGCCAGGCGGTCGATGCGGAGGTGGCGCAGCTCGGCCGCGGGACGCTGGCGGTGATCGCCGCCGGCAGAGACGGTCTGGACGGCCTCACCGGTCTTCCCGCGCAGCTGCACACGCCGGTGTCGGCCAAGGGTCTCGAGTTCGACGCCGTCGTGGTCGTCGACCCGGAGCGGATCCGGGCACACAACCCCGCCGACCTCTACGTCTCGATGACCCGCGCCACCCGGCGGCTCGGGCTGCTGCACGTCGAGCGCCGAGGCGGTACGACCACCCAGACCGAGCGGGGTCGCACCCGCCCACCGTCCCGCCAACACTGTCCCGCCGAAGAACGGAGCCGCCCCATGTCCGGGGTCGACCTGGAAGAGCACTACGTGAACTACATCGCCGCGCTGAACGAGCGGTGCTTCGACGATCTGACGAACTTCGTCGCGGACCAGCTCATCTACAACGGCGCACCGATGAGCGTCGGCCAGTACCGCCAGCTGCTCGAGGACGACGTGCGCAGGATCCCGGATCTGTTCTTCGATGTTCAGCAACTCGTCGTCGACGACGACTACGTCGCCTGCCGCATCCGCTTCGACTGCACTCCCGTCGAGCGGTTCCACGGCTTTGAGCCCAGCGGATCACGGGTCGGTTTTGCTGAGCACGTGTTCTACCGGTTCCTAAACGATCACATCACCCAGGTGTGGTCCCTCCTCGACATCGGAGCACTCCAGACCCAGCTGGCCCGCACGGAGGGCCGCATCACGTGAGGCGACCAGGATCTCGACTGGCGCGATTGCCCAGACGCCGGAGGCAGCAGGGTGGGCTCCGGTAGGGCGGCAGCGGTGCAACCTCTACGGCTGCAGCCGGGTGAGATGTCGATCAGATCAAGATCTTCGACCGCTCCGGCTACCGCGTTCCCGCGATCATCGTTTCGCCGTGGGTCGAGCCCGGATCGGTCTACAACGAGGAGTACCGACACACATCTCTGATCGCCACGCTGCGCAAGACCTGGGACCTCGGTGGGCCCCTCACCGGTCGAGACGCCGCCACCCGCAGCTTCGAGCACGTCTTCACCCGCGACGAGCCCCGCGACCCCGACACATGGGGGATCATCGAAGCCCAACCGGTACCCGAATGGACGATGGACCCCGAGGTCGTGGGCCGAGCCGTCAGCGGCCTCGCCAAAGCCGTCATCCCCGGCCTCGTCGCGCATGCGAAGGAAATGGGGGCTCTTCTCAATGAAGCGTGGTGACGCGGTGGTGACACGAGCTTCTGCCTGAGCCCGGGAACGGGCCTGGGGCCTCACGATTCGTGGTGTCTGCGACACGATTCGAGGAGGCCCCAGGTGCAGGACGAGCGTTAGCGCGGCGACGGCGATGCTCGGGTTGCACGGGTTCGTGCTGCTCGCCGTGTCGGAGCACGACGGTGAGCTGGAGCAGGCGGTCGAGACCATCGCGGAGGCGGCTGCCGCGGCTGCGGGGTGCAGGCGCCGGCTGCACGATCGGCGGCCGACGTGGGTGCGGGACCTGCCCGCGGCGGGTCGGCCGGTGACGCTGGTGTGGGTCAAGCGGGTCTGGCGCTGCCGGAGCCGCCGCGTGCCCGAGGGGTGACCTGGTCCGAGACCTCGGCGGCGATCCGGCCGCGGGCGGCGTTGACCGAGCGGGCCCGGGCCGAGGCGTGCCGCCGGGTCGGCCAGGACGGGCACTCGGTGGCCGCGGTGGCGGCCGAGTTCGGGGTCGGCTGGGGCACGGTGATGGCCGCGGTCCGCGACTACGGCACCCGCTGGTCGACGACCCGGCCCGGCTGCAGGGGTGCGCGCGCTCGGGGTGGACGAGACCGCGTTCCTGGCCGCGACCGCGCCCAGCCACACCGCGTTCGTGACCGGGATCGTCGCGTGACCGGCCGCCGCGGCTGCTCGACGTGGTGCCCGGGTCGTCGGGAAACGCCCTGTCGGCATGGGTTTCTGGCCCAGCCGCAGCCGGCTGGCGGGACAGCGGTCACGGTGGCCGCGTTGGACCCGTTCCGCGGCTACGCCACCGCGCTGCGCACCACGCCTGCCGCACGCGATCCGGGTGCTGGACGCGTTCCACGTCATCCGGCTCGGCTTCGACGCCGTCGACCAGGTCCGCCGCCGGGTGCAGCAGGAACCGACCGGGCACCGCGGCCGCAGCGACGACCCGCTGTACCGGATCCGGCGGGTGCTGCGCCGCGGCTACGACCACCACACCGACGCTCCTGGGATCGGCTGCTCACCGGGCTGGACGCCGGCGACGTCGACGAGCAGATCGCCGCCGCCTGGATCGCCGCCCAGGACCTGCGGCTGCTCTACCGCGCCCAGACCGGGACCGCGCCGAGCGGCGGCTGCTACGCTGGTTCACCACTGCGCCGAGCCGAGTCCCCGAGCTGCACCGGCTCGCCCGCACCCTGGACGCCTGGCGGGAGGAGCTGCTCGCCTACTTCGACACCGGCGGTCTCCAACGGCCCCACCGAAGCGATCAACGGGCTGATCAAGAAGATCAAGAGAATCGGCCACGGCTTCCGCAACTTCGACAACTACCGGCTCCGCCTGCTCCTGCACTGCGGAGTCGACTGGCACACTCCGCAGCCACCCCGATCAGAGGCCGGCTACCACGCTTGGCTGCGTAGAGCCGGAATGGGCGTGTCGCTCCCACCGGGACTGGATGACCCCGACGCTCACGCCGACCTTCCCCCCGCCGCCTTCGTCCAGCTACTCCGCGACGTCTGCCTCCACTACTTCCCGGCGTTGGCCGGGCGAGGGGCCTCCTTTGTGACACGTCACGCGCGGGCTCGGGGGAGGGCGTCAACAACACGGGGCTGACGCGAGAACGCGACCGGGGTCTGTGGAGGAGACTCGCCCGTGGGTGCCGTCTCCAGGCCTCATTGGTACGCCGCCGGGGACTTGAACCCCGAACCCGCTGATTAAGAGCTCCCGCGACGGCGTGTCGAGCGGTGACACGCGATGACGCCGCTGCGAGTTTCTGCAGCTCACGCCCTAGATCGTGTGTCGGGCTATGTCGGGCGAGAACGGGCCTGTCCTGTCCGTCCGTGCACACACCGTGCACACGCTCGTGGGCCTCCGCGTCTGACGAGGTGCCCTATTCGTCCCTCGTTAGGCGCCCCCGGGCGGTGCTGAAGACACCGGCCCCGGGGACTTGATTGCACTGGAGCTGCGACCCATGCACATCGAACACGTCCCTGCGCACCCAACTTGGTGCGACCCAAGAACATGCCTGTCTGACCCGGATCGGGTCGATCATCGGTCGACGCCGCTGAAGTGGAAGTCGAGCGTCGACGACTACCAGCCCATCGTCGGCTTGGCCCGGTTCGACGGCGACCCGCTATTGCCGCACACCGGTGACGTCACCGCCCGGCTTGGCCTGCTCGACGTGGCCAACGACAACCTCGACGGCACGCCGCGTCTCATCGAAACCGATCTGACCGCGGCCGACGTCCGCCTGCTCGCCGCCGCGCTGGTGTGTGTGGCCGAGCAACTCGAGGACCTGCACCGGCGGGCGGTGTCGTCATGACCGACGTGCACCCGATCAACGGGCCCCGGGGTCGAGCTGGACGCCCTCACTGTGGACGGGGCGATGCCCGGCTCGGCCGAGCTCGCGGTCCGGTGGGTGCCACCGGCGGTGGTGGACGGCGAGATCGTCGTCAACCGGCCGCTCACGCCACCCGAAGTCGGCAACCGGCCTCCCGGGTGGCACCCGGACCCGCGGCACTGGTCCAACACGCTCCCGCAAGGGAGCTCGCGCCGTGCGGTGCCGACCACCGCGCGGTACCGCGTCGACGTGACCGTCTTGGCGATTCCGGCCGTCGTGCTGCTCGCGATCCTCGCCGGTCTGCTGCTGCTGGGGTGGTCGTGATGGCCGAGGAGAGCCCGAACGGGCAGGGTTCGGTGGCGATGTTGGAGCGGTTGCTGCCGTTCTGGCGGGGCAAGTTCTTCGTGCTGACGCTGCTTGGGTTCGTGGCCACGTCGTGGATCATCACCATCACGCTGTCCTCGGCGGATGCCACCGCGCACTTCGTGGAGAACCCGTTTGCGCCGGCGTTCCTCACCGACCAGCAGGTGCTGATCACGGTGTTCCTGCTGTTGGTGCTGGGTGGGGTGTTCCTGATCGGGTTCAGCGAGGCGGTGGGGGTTGCGGTCCCGCTGGTCGCGGTGTTCCTGGCTGCTCAACGCCGTCGTGGTGGTGGTCGGGCTGGTGCGCAGCGTCGGTGAGCCGGTGGTGTGGGAGCGCTGGCTGGATGCGTTGCTGAGCACCGGCGGGCCGGGCAGCGTCGCCCTGACGGCGTTGCTGGCGTTTCCGCTGCTGGTGCTGGGCCTGTCCGGGTTCGAGACCGGGGTGAGCATGATGCCGCTGGTGCATGCCGAAGGGGACAACGAGGAGCAGCGGCTGCGCAGTCGGATCGCCAATACCCGCAAACTGCTGACCGTGGCGGCGGTGATCATGAGCGTCTATCTGATCGCAACCTCCTTCATCACCACGGTGTTCATCCCGCCGGCCGAGTTCGAAGCCGGTGGTGAGGCCAACGGGCGCGCCCTGGCTTATCTGGCTCACGAGTTCCTCGGCGACGGGTTCGGCACCGTCTATGACGTGAGTTCGATCCTCATCCTGTGGTTCGCCGGCGCCTCGGCGATGGCCGGTCTGATCAATATCGTGCCGCGCTATCTTCCGGGCTACGGGATGGCCCCGGAATGGGCGCGGGCGGTGCGCCCGGTCGTGGTCATCTACACGGTGGTGTCGATCGTCATCACCGTGCTGTTCCAGGCCAGCGTCGATGCCCAGGCCGGTGCCTACGCCACCGGGATTCTGGCCATGATGGTGTCCGCGGCGTTCGCGGTGACGTTGTCCGCGCGCCGGCGCCGTCGGCCGCGGGCGGTGTTCGGCTTCGGGCTGGTCACCCTGATCTTTCAGATCCGCCCAATGTGCGACAACCCCGCGGACAGCGGTGAATCAACTTGCGCCTCCCTCGTTGGGCCACAGGAGGCCAGCTGTGTGCGCGCAAGGAGGAGGAGGTCGTAAAGGTACATATCGCGACGCTCGGGCATGCGAGTCGGTTGGCCCTCGATAGGTAAGGCTGCCTAAAGCTAGCGGATAGATTGCTTGAGACTGCCCGTGGAAGAGGCCTCCTTCCTGGCCGTCGAGGATGAGGAACACGGGGTCGGGTTCGTCGTGGAGCAGTCGGCGGACGAAGTCGAGGAACAGAACACCTTCGCGTTCATGCTGCCGGTGAAGGTGGAGAATCGCAGCCGCCCTTTCGGGGTGACCGCGGAGATCATGTTCAGCCCGTAGCGGGCGCCGGTGGAGGTGACGACCGGGGTCTGCCCGACCGGGGCTCAGGTGGTGCCGGAGTGGTAGTCCGAACGGATCCCGGCCTCGTCGGCGAAGTAGATCACCCCGCCTGCCCGGGCGGCCTCCTCGCGGATGGCCGGGTAGTCGGTCTCGCGCCAGCGCTTGACCCGTTCGGGGTCCTGCTGGGTGGCGCGGAACACCGGCCGCTGGGGGGACATCCCCAACGTGCGCAGCAACCGGCCGACCGAGACCACCGAGAGTCGAATCCGGAACTGGGTCCAGATCAACTGTTGGACCAGTTCCCGAGTCCAGAGCGCGAACTCCAACCGGTACTGCCGGGGATCGGCGCCTTCGATCAACGTGTAGATCGTCCGCAACTGCGCACCCGAGAGCTTCGACGGTCGACCGGAGATCGGCTTGGCCCGCAACGCCTCGATCCCGCCCTCACGGTAGGCGGCGACCCACGCGAACACCGTCGAGCGGGACAACCCCACACTTGCCGCGACGTCCTCGACTCGTACGCCGGACCCGATGCGTTTCACCGACCGGATCCGCAGCGCTTCCAGCGTCGCGTGATCGAGTTTGCGTCCATCGTCGTCCCGCACCGGCAGATCATTCCAGCTCAGCAAGATCGAGTCTAGTAACTTTCGATCGGCTTAGTAAGACGCCGATGACCTCGGCGATGGACCTGTGTCCGTAGCCGAAGAAGCGCAGAATGAGGATGACGCATATGTCGTCGACAATCGCAGTGCGGTATGCGCGTGCCCGGCGTCGCAACGCGAAAGCGCCGCGCGTTATGAGCTCGCGAAGAGGCGTCCGTAGCGCGTGACCGTGTCGGTCTGGGCGCCGACGGCGCCCAGCGCCGCCCACAGCAATGCTTGATTGGCCGTGATGACCGGACGGGCGAGCTCGCGCTCCAGGGCGTCGATGATCCCCACGACTCGGAAGCCGTTGCCGCCGAAGACCACCGCGTCGGCCTGGGTGGGGACGTGTCGCCGGACGAACTCGAACAGCGCGGCGGGTTGGATCGCTGACTGATCGCTGGGCAGAGCACACCGCATGGATGAGACGACCTCGAACCCGGCCGCCGCGTAGTAGGCGGCGCCGAGGGCATTCAGTTCGGCGTCGAACCACGGGGGGTCGAACAGCGCGACGCGTCCGAGTCCCAGCGACGGCGAGCGCGTGCACGATTGACGCGCACGGGGCGACCACCGGCAGTCCCCGCGCACGCGTCCGTAGTCGTTCGAGCATGGCCGCCTCCCCGGTCGCGCCGAGGACGTAGGCCGAGCTGGTGAAGCCGAACGCGATGGCGTGGATCGGCGCGGCGGCCAGGAGTTCGGTGGCGTCGTCCACGTGGGGCGGTTCGGCGAACGCGCGCACCGGGGCCAGGGGAATGGTCGGGTCCATCTCGCCGCCCGGTCGAATGCCCCCGAAGGGCACCCGCGTCGCATGGACGCTGACCTCGGGCGGGGCCATGGCCTGCAGCTCCGCCTCCGGTCCGACGTCGGCGTGCGGTACCAGTACGCCGATCCGCCACGTCGCGTCCCATCCGTCCGGCTGCCACATCACGGCCTCCTTCAACCGAACTCGGTATAGTATCGCTATACTGAGTGTCGGCTACTATACGCACATGGGGAGACGGTCAAGCCCGGCGTGCGGGCTGAGCATGCCGCGCTCACCCGGGCGCGCATCCTGGACGCGGCCCGGTCGGAGTTCGAGCAGCGCGGCTTCGCGGGCGCCCCCATCACCGGCATCGCGAGTAGTGCCGGGGTGGCCGTCCCGACGGTCTACAAGGTCTTCACCAGCAAGCGGAACCTGCTGGCACAGGTGGTCGAGCGGGCCATGACCGGCGCGCAGTACGGCGGTCGGGTGGACGAACAAGCGTGGTGGCAGGAACAGCTCAATGAGCCGGACCCGGAGCGTCAGTTGGCCCTGATCGCACGCAACGCCCGCAGAATCTACGAGCGAGCCGGGCAGATCCTGGAGGTCGTCCGCGCGGCGGCCGCGCTCGATCCGGACATCGGCCAGATTTGGCAGCGTGTAATGCAGCAGCGAGCCGCCCGAGCAGCGCGCACCGCCGCTGCGCTGGTCCCCCGGGCCGAGCGCCACGCCCGATTCAATGCGGCCGAAACCGCCGTGACCCTCCAGGCACTGACCGCGCCCGAGCTGTACACGGCGCAAATCCAAGCAGGGCGGACGCCGACCCAGTACGAACGATGGCTAGACAGCCGTGCTGACCGCCACCCTGCTCGGAGCCCGACGTCT
>CAVQFJ010000014.1:0-336790 GCA_963711715.1 uncultured Actinomycetota bacterium | reverse complement strand
CGAGGCGATCATGGCCTACGACCGCAAGGTGCTCCACCTGCAGGCCCCGATCAAGATCCGGATCCCGGACGCGGTGCCGCCCGTCGAGATCGCCGCCACGCTGGCCGAGAACGGCTGGCAGCCCGGCGACGCCTGGCTGGCCGACACCACCCTGGGCCGGGTGCTGTTCAACGACCTGCTGCCGGCGGACTACCCGTTCGTCAACGAGCCGCTGCCCAAGAAGCGTCAGGCCGCGATCATCAACGAGCTGGCCGAGCGCTACTCGATGACCGAGGTCGCGCAGGTGCTCGACCGGCTCAAGGACGCCGGCTTCTACTGGGCCACCCGGTCCGGGGTCACGATCGCCATCTCCGACGTGATCGTGCCGCCGAGCAAGCAGGCGATCCTCGACGGCTACGAGGTCAAGGCCGACCAGGTCAACAAGCGCTACCAGCGGGGCGCCCTGTCCCACCAGGAGCGCAACGACGAGATGGTCAAGATCTGGAGCCAGGCGTCCGAGGAGGTCGCCAGGGCGATGGAGGAGAACTTCCCGGAGGACAACCCGATCCCGACGATCGTGCGGTCGGGTGCGGCAGGCAACATGACCCAGGTCCGGCAGCTCGCCGGCATGCGCGGTCTGGTGGCCAACCCGAAGGGCGAGTACATCCCCCGTCCGATCAAGGCCAACTTCCGCGAGGGCCTGTCGGTGCTGGAGTACTTCATCTCCACGCACGGCACCCGCAAGGGTCTGGCCGACACCGCGCTGCGCACGGCCGACTCGGGCTACCTGACCCGTCGTCTGGTGGACGTGTCGCAGGACGTCATCGTCCGCGAGGTCGACTGCGGCACCGAGCGCGGCGTCACGATGGGCGTCACGGAGGAGACCTCCGACGGGCGCCGGCTGGCCCACCGCTACCTGCGCACGAGCGTCTACGCGCGCACGTCGGCGGAGGACGTCACCGGCCCGGACGGCGAGCTCGTCGTCCGCCGCGGGGACGACCTCGGCGATCCGGCGCTCGAGGCGCTGATCGCGGCCGGGGTCAAGACGATCAAGGTGCGCAGCCCGCTCACCTGCACGTCGGTCTCGGGCATCTGCGGCTACTGCTACGGCCGCTCGATGGCCACCGGCAAGCTGGTGGACGTCGGCGAGGCCGTCGGCATCGTCGCGGCGCAGTCGATCGGCGAGCCGGGCACCCAGCTGACGATGCGCACCTTCCACACCGGCGGGGTGGCCGGCGACGACATCACGACCGGTCTGCCCCGCGTGCAGGAGCTGTTCGAGGCGCGGGTGCCGAAGGGCAAGGCGCCGATCGCCGACGTCGACGGCCGCATCGCGATCGAGGACGGCGACCGCTTCTGGAAGATCACCCTCACCCCGGACGACGGCGGCGAGGAGATCGTCTACGAGAAGCTGTCGAAGCGGCAGTGGCTGGCGATGACCGTCGCGGACGGTCAGGAGCGGCCGCTGTCCGACGGCGACCACGTGCACGTGGGCCAGCTGCTGCTCGAGGGCACGGCCGACCCGCACGAGGTGCTGCGCGTGATGGGCCCGCGCGAGGTGCAGCTGCACCTGGTGCGTGAGGTGCAGAAGGTGTACCGCACGCAGAGCGTGGACATCCACGACAAGCACATCGAGGTCATCATCCGGCAGATGCTCCGCCGGGTGACGATCATCGACTCGGGTGCCACGGAGTTCCTGCCCGGCGCACTGGCCGAGCGGGCCGACTTCGAGACGCAGAACCGCCGCGTGGTGGCCGAGGGCGGCGAGCCCGCGTCCGGTCGTCCGGTGCTGATGGGGATCACGAAGGCCTCGCTGGCCACGGAGTCGTGGCTGTCCGCGGCCTCGTTCCAGGAGACCACCCGGATCCTCACCGATGCCGCGATCAACGGGAAGCGCGACAAGCTCGTCGGGCTGAAGGAGAACGTGATCATCGGCAAGCTGATCCCCGCCGGCACGGGGATCGGGCGCTACCGCAACATCCAGGTGCAGCCCACCGAGGAGGCCCGCGCGGCCGCCTATGCGCTGCCGAGCTACGACGACGGCTACTACAGCCCCGACGTGTTCGGCACGGGGACCGGTGCCGCGGTGCCGCTGGACGACTACGACTTCGGGCGCGACTACCGCTAGGTAGCCGCGACGGACCCCTCGCACACCGAGGGGACCGATCCGAGGGGTCCCGAACGGGGCCGGGAACCGCTCTCCCGCGGCGGTTCCCGGCCCCGTTCCACGTGCCCTCGTCCCGCCCCCACCTGTTCCGAGCGAACGGCACTCTCGTCCAGTCCGATTGGACGAGAGTGCCGTTCGTTCGGACGAGCTTCACCGTTGCCGCGCCGATGGTTGCTGGCGAGCGCTGCTCCCCGGGGTCGTGCTGCTCCACGACGGCCCGCCCGCGCGTGACGACCGCCGCCGGGCCGCCCTCCTCTACTGCGGCAACGGCGCGGTGCTGACCGGCCTCGACGCCCTCGATCTGCACGGGATGCGGCGGATGCCGAGCCCCTCGGGCCCCGGTGCACGTGTTGATACCCGCGGAGGTGCGCCGGTGCGGCGCCGGACGGGTGCTGGCGGAGCGCACCGACCGGCTCCCGTCGACGGTCAGCGGGCGTTGGCCGCTCGCGCCGCTGGATCGGGCGGTTCACGACGCCGCTCGCCGCATCAGCAGCCGCAGCGAGGTGCGCGTGACCCTCGCCGAGGTCGTGCAGCGGGGAGGGTGGGACCTCAGCGCTGATCGATCAGCGGTTGACGACCGTGATGTCCCTCCCGGTGCGTCGAGCCGGGGGGACAGGGGTGCGCCGATGCGCGGGTGTGCGCCGACGCGCCGGTGTGCGCAGAGCCAGGCGGACGGGGTGCCGATAGGCACCGAGGCTCTGCGCACCTCTACGCGTCGGAGGGGCTTGGCGGAGCGGTTCGCATTCGGAGGGGTCGCGGCCCGCCGCCTGGTGCCGGGGGAGGCCCCGCCGGTCCGTCGCGCCGCTCGGTGATCACCGTGCTCAGTGATCGCCGTCTGGGGACGCGGAGGCGCGGATTTCGCGGTCGCGCGTCCCGAACTGTCGATCTACGCCGCGGGGCCTGGTTGTTGATCGTGCGGTCGGGACCGAGAGCCGCGGATGCTGCCCTTGCCCGTCCCGATGCGCCGATCATCGCCGGGAGCCGCTGGTCAGTACCGGCTCGCCCATCCGAGCCCGCTCCGATCAGAGCATCGCCCATCGGCGCCGGCTCCGGCGATCAGGACCAGACGTCCACGTTGATCGTCGTCGTGGGACTGCTGGCGGCCGGCGATCGCTGCTTGGGGACCGAGAGCCGCGAACGGCGCGGTTGCGCGTCCCGATTCGCTGATCAAGGCATGGCCATGCCGGGCCGACGCGCCGCGGGCCTACCCAGGCGCGTCCACCCGGCCCGTCCACCACGCAGCACCTAACCCCAGCGCGTCCTCCCGGCCCGCACCCCCCGCCGAGCTCGTCGTGGTGCAGACCCGGCCGCGGAAGCTGCGGGAGCGCGCACCCGAGGCCTCCGGTGCGGGCGATCCCCGGGCCGTGAGCAACGAACGGCACTCTCGTTCGATCGTGCTGGACGAGAGTGCCGTTCGTTGCTGCCGGGGCGCGGTGGGAGGAATCATCCGCGGGGTCCAGGCGTTGACCACCACGTCGGAGATCTGCCGGTAGTTCCTGCGGTGAGCGGCGGTTGTGGAGCGGCGAGCGGGTAGGTCCCCTTGCGGTACGCGTGACCGTCGGGCACCCTGGCCGAACCGGCAGGCGCCGACCAGGACCCGTTTTGACCCCCTTCCGGCGAGACGGGTACTCTGTTGTCTTGCGCCCGATCACGGTCGGGCCGATCTGCGTGCCCGGCGTGCCGGGTCCGTAGGCCTCGGGCCCCAGGGGGATCTCACGATCTTCCGGTGCGGTGCCACGGGGCACGACACGCCCGACCTCGCGGACGGGCTGCCGGTAGGACCGCTCCCACCCGAGGAGCACCAGCCCCACCAGAGCACCAGCCCCACCAGCATTTCGAGAGAGCACTCCGACGGGAAGAAGCAGACGGTTCATGCCCACGATCCAGCAGCTGGTCCGCAAGGGCCGTCAGGACAAGGTCGGCAAGACCAAGACCGCAGCGCTCAAGGGGAGCCCCCAGCGCCGCGGGGTGTGCACGCGCGTGTACACCACCACGCCGAAGAAGCCGAACTCCGCGCTCCGCAAGGTCGCGCGGGTCCGCTTGTCCAGCGACATCGAGGTCACGGCCTACATCCCGGGTGAAGGGCACAACCTGCAGGAGCACTCGATCGTGCTGGTGCGCGGCGGCCGGGTGAAGGACCTGCCCGGCGTTCGGTACAAGATCATCCGTGGTTCGCTGGACACCCAGGGCGTCCGCAACCGCAAGCAGTCCCGCAGCCGCTACGGCGCGAAGAAGGAGAAGAGCTGATGCCTCGCAAGGGCCCCGCGCCGAAGCGACCGCTGGTCTCCGACCCGGTGTACAGCTCGCCGCTCGTCACGCAGCTGGTCAACAAGGTCCTCAAGGACGGGAAGCGCTCGCTGGCCGAGCGCATCGTCTACGCCGCGCTCGAGGGCACGCGCGACAAGACGGGCACCGACCCCGTCGTCACGCTCAAGCGCGCGATGGACAACGTGCGGCCGGCCCTGGAGGTCAAGAGCCGCCGCGTGGGCGGTGCCACCTACCAGGTGCCGGTGGAGGTCCGGGCCACCCGCCAGACCACCCTGGCGCTGCGCTGGCTGGTGTCCTACGCCGGGCAGCGCCGCGAGAAGACGATGATCGACCGGCTCATGAACGAGCTGCTCGACGCGAGCAACGGACTGGGCGCCAGCGTGAAGCGGCGCGAGGACATGCACAAGATGGCGGAGTCCAACAAGGCCTTCGCCCACTACCGCTGGTGACGGGCCGATCGTCCGCGCCAACAGGCTGAGGGAAGCGAGACAGACGTGGCACGGGATGTGCTGACGGACCTGGGCAAGGTCCGCAACATCGGCATCATGGCGCACATCGACGCCGGCAAGACCACCACCACCGAGCGGATCCTGTACTACACCGGGATCAACTACAAGATCGGTGAGGTCCACGACGGCGCCGCCACCATGGACTGGATGGAGGAGGAGCAGAAGCGCGGCATCACGATCACCTCCGCCGCCACCACCTGCTTCTGGAACGACCACCAGATCAACATCATCGACACGCCGGGCCACGTCGACTTCACCGTCGAGGTCGAGCGGTCCCTCCGCGTGCTCGACGGCGCCGTCGCGGTCTTCGACGGCAAGGAGGGCGTGGAGCCCCAGTCCGAGCAGGTCTGGCGCCAGGCCTCCAAGTACGACGTCCCGCGCATCTGCTTCGTCAACAAGATGGACAAGCTCGGTGCCGACTTCTACTTCACCGTGCAGACCATCCAGGACCGGCTCGCGGCCAGGCCGCTGCCCCTGCAGCTGCCGATCGGCAGCGAGAACGACTTCATCGGCGTCGTCGACCTCGTCGAGATGCGCGCCCTGACGTGGCGCGGAGAGGTCCAGAAGGGCGAGGACTACACCGTCGAGGAGATCCCCGCCGAGCATGGCCGAGCGCGCCGCGGAGTACCGGTTGCAGCTGGTCGAGGCCATCGCCGAGACCGACGACGACCTGATGGAGACCTACCTCGCCGGCGAGGAGCTCACCGTCGAGCAGATCAAGCACGGCATCCGCCGGATCGTCAACGACCGGGCGGCCTACCCCGTGCTGTGCGGCTCGGCGTTCAAGAACAAGGGCGTCCAGCCGATGCTCGACGCGGTGATCGACTACCTGCCGTCGCCGATCGACGTGCCACCGGTCGAGGGCACGCTGCCGGACGGGGAGACTCCCGCCTTCCGCGCGCCCAACACCGAGGAGCCGTTCTCGGCGCTGGCTTTCAAGATCGCTGCGCACCCGTTCTTCGGCAAGCTCACCTACATCCGGGTCTACTCCGGCCGGCTCGCCTCGGGGTCCCAGGTCGTCAACTCGACCAAGGACCGCAAGGAGCGCATCGGGAAGATGTTCCAGATGCACGCCAACAAGGAGAACCCGGTCGACGAGGCCCTGGCCGGCCACATCTACGCGGTCATCGGCCTCAAGGACACGACCACGGGCGAGACGCTCTGCGACCCGCAGGCGCCGATCGTCCTGGAGTCGATGTCCTTCCCCGACCCGGTGATCCAGGTCGCGGTCGAGCCGAAGACCAAGGCCGACCAGGAGAAGCTGGGCATCGCGATCCAGAAGCTGGCCGAGGAGGACCCGACCTTCCAGGTCTCCCAGGACGACGAGAGCGGTCAGACGATCCTCGCCGGCATGGGTGAGCTCCACCTGGAGGTGCTGGTCAACCGGATGAAGAGCGACTACAAGGTCGAGGCCAACATCGGCAAGCCGCAGGTGGCCTACCGCGAGACGATCCGTCGCCCCGTCGAGAAGTACAGCTACACGCACAAGAAGCAGACCGGTGGCTCGGGGCAGTTCGCCAAGGTGATCATCACCCTGGAGCCGCTCGACACGGCGGACGGTGCGCTGTACGAGTTCGACAACAAGGTCAGCGGCGGTCGGATCCCGCGGGAGTACATCCCCTCGGTCGACGCCGGCGCGCAGGACGCCATGCAGTACGGCATCCTCGCGGGCTACCCGCTGGTCGGGATCAAGCTGACGCTCGTCGACGGGGCCTACCACGAGGTCGACTCGTCCGAGATGGCCTTCAAGGTCGCCGGTTCGATCGCCTTGAAGGAGGCGGCGCGCCAGGCCAGCCCGGCCCTGCTCGAGCCGATGATGGCGGTCGAGGTCACCACGCCCGAGGACTACATGGGCGACGTGATCGGCGACCTCAACTCCCGCCGTGGCCAGATCCAGGCCATGGAGGAGCGGGCCGGTGCCCGCGTCATCAAGGCGCTGGTACCGCTCTCGGAGATGTTCGGCTACGTCGGCGACCTGCGGTCGCGGACCCAGGGCCGAGCGAACTACACCATGGTCTTCGACTCCTACGCGGAGGTTCCGACCAACGTGGCCAAGGAGATCATCGCGAAGGCGACGGGCGAGTGAGCATCGTAGCGAGCCCCAGCGAGCGAGGAGCGGAGCGAACCCGGCGCCGAGCAGTCAGTACTGCCAAGGCCACGGGCGAGTAGCACCACCCCCCACACAGACCTGCCGTCAGCACGGCGGACACGTACACCAGTCCAGGAGGATCCCCCAGTGGCGAAGGCGAAGTTCGAGCGGACCAAGCCGCACGTCAACATCGGCACCATCGGTCATATCGACCACGGCAAGACCACGCTGACGGCGGCCATCACCAAGGTCCTGCACGACAAGTACCCGAACCTCAACGAGGCGTCGGCGTTCGACCAGATCGACAAGGCTCCCGAGGAGCGTCAGCGCGGCATCACCATCTCGATCGCGCACGTCGAGTACCAGACGGAGAAGCGGCACTACGCGCACGTCGACTGCCCCGGGCACGCCGACTACATCAAGAACATGATCACCGGTGCGGCGCAGATGGACGGCGCCATCCTGGTGGTCGCGGCCACCGACGGTCCGATGCCCCAGACGCGCGAGCACGTCCTGCTCGCCCGCCAGGTCGGCGTCCCCTACATCGTCGTGGCGCTCAACAAGGCCGACATGGTCGACGACGAGGAGATCCTCGAGCTCGTCGAGCTGGAGGTCCGCGAGCTGCTGTCGTCGCAGGAGTACCCGGGCGACGACCTGCCGATCGTGCGCGTCTCGGCGCTCAAGGCCCTCGAGGGCGACGCCGAGTGGGGCGAGAAGCTGCTCGAGCTCATGGACGCCGTGGACGAGAGCATCCCGGAGCCCGAGCGCGACATCGAGAAGCCGTTCCTCATGCCCGTCGAGGACGTCTTCACGATCACCGGGCGCGGCACCGTCGTCACCGGCCGCATCGAGCGGGGCATCGTCAAGGTGAACGAGCCCGTGGAGATCGTCGGCATCCGCGAGAAGTCGACGACCACCACCACGACCGGCGTGGAGATGTTCCGCAAGATCCTCGACGAGGGTCGCGCGGGCGAGAACGTGGGACTGCTGCTCCGCGGCATCAAGCGCGAGGACGTCGAGCGCGGCCAGGTCGTCGTGAAGCCCGGCTCGATCACCCCGCACACCGAGTTCGAGGGCCAGGTCTACATCCTGTCCAAGGACGAGGGTGGCCGGCACACGCCGTTCTTCAACAACTACCGGCCGCAGTTCTACTTCCGCACGACCGACGTCACCGGCGTGGTGACGCTGCCCGGCGGCACCGAGATGGTGATGCCGGGTGACAACACCACCATGAGCGTGTCGCTGATCCAGCCGATCGCCATGGAGGAGGGACTGCAGTTCGCCATCCGCGAGGGTGGCCGGACCGTGGGTGCCGGACAGGTCATCAAGATCAACAAGTAACAACCCCCCGGTCGGGGACGCGACACCGCGGTGTGGCATCCTTGACGGGTTGCGCACGGGGTCGTGGCGCGCGCGGATGTGAGTGGTCCGTGCGCGCCGGACCCGGTGCCAGCCCCCGAGCACGGTGACCCCCCAGGGGTCGCGGGTGATCCGGGGATCGGTCCGGGGTGGGCGACGACACGCCCGACCTCGTGGATCGGAGCCTCCACCGACGAGCAGCGCCGACGCAGGTCGGTCGCGTTCTCGGGTGGCCACCGGATCGCGCGTACCACGAGCGGCAGGAAGAGAAGGACGACCGACGACCATGGCGGGACAGAAGATCCGCATCAGGCTGAAGGCCTACGACCACGAGGCCATCGACGCCTCCGCGCGCAAGATCGTGGAGACGGTCACGCGCACGGGTGCTCGAGTCGTCGGCCCGGTGCCGCTGCCGACCGAGAAGAATGTCTACTGCGTCATCCGCTCGCCGCACAAGTACAAGGACTCGCGCGAGCACTTCGAGATGCGCACCCACAAGCGGCTGATCGACATCCTCGACCCGACGCCGAAGACGGTCGACGCGCTCATGCGCATCGATCTCCCCGCCAGCGTCGACGTCAACATCCAATGAACGCTCAGATGGCGCCCGGCGGCGTTCTCCCTCGCTCGCTTGCTGAGCAAGCGTCGCTCGGTGCGGCCTTGCCGTGCATCCATCTGACCGTCCATCACGTAGGGCTGACGGAGCAATGATCGAGAGGCAGATCACCGGGATCCTGGGCACCAAGCTCGGGATGACCCAGGTCTTCGACGAGAACAACCGGGTGGTACCGGTCACCGTGGTCCAGGCGGGCCCGAACGTGGTGACGCAGGTCCGCACGGCCGACACCGACGGGTACGTCGCCGTCCAGCTCGCCTACGGCGCGATCGACCCCCGCAAGGTCAACAAGCCGCGCGCCGGCCACTTCGCGAAGGCCGGCACCACGCCGCGCCGCCACCTGGTCGAGCTGCGCACCTCCGACGCGGGCGACTACACCGTCGGCCAGGAGATCACGGCCGAGGTGTTCGACGCCGGCGCTGTCGTGGACATCGTGGGCACCACCAAGGGCAAGGGCACCGCAGGTGTCATGAAGCGCCACGGGTTCTCCGGCCTCGGCGCCAGCCACGGCACCCAGCGCAAGCACCGCTCGCCGGGCTCGATCGGCGGGTGCGCCACGCCGGGCCGGGTCTTCAAGGGCATGCGGATGGCCGGCCGCATGGGCACTGCGCGGGTGACCACGCAGAACCTCACCGTGCACCGGGTCGACGCCGACAACGGCCTGCTGCTGATCAAGGGCGCGGTTCCCGGCCCCCGCGGGGGCCTGATCCTGGTCAAGTCGGCTGCGAAGGGTGGTGTCCGATGACCTCGGTCGAGATCCGTACGCCCGACGGCGCCACCGACGGCACCGTCGAGCTCCCGGCGCACGTCTTCGACGTGCCCGCCAACCTGCCGCTGATGCACCAGGTGGTCACGGCCCAGCTCGCGGCGGCCCGCCAGGGCACGCACGACACCAAGACGCGCGGCGAGGTCCGGGGCGGCGGCCGCAAGCCGTACCGCCAGAAGGGCACCGGCCGCGCCCGCCAGGGCTCCACGCGCTCGCCGCAGTTCGCCGGCGGTGGCGTGTCGCACGGGCCGACGCCGCGCGACTACACCCAGCGGACGCCGAAGAAGATGAAGGCGGCCGCCCTGCGCGGCGCCCTCTCCGACCGTGCCCGCTCCGGGCTGGTGCACGTCGTCTCCGCGTTGGTCACCGGCGACTCACCGTCCACGAAGTCGGGGCGGGCCGCGCTGACCGCGATCACCGGTGACACCACCACCCGCGTGCTCGTCGTCATCGGTCGGGACGACGAGGTGAGCCGGCTGAGCCTGCGGAACCTGCCGACGGCGCACCTGATCGCGCCGGACCAGGTGAACACCTACGACGTGCTGGTCAACGACGCCGTGGTGTTCACCCGCGAGGCGCTCGACGCCTTCCTGGCCGGTCCGATCGCCAGCCCGCGCACGGGTGGGCCGCGCTCGGTCGTCGTCGCCGGCGACGAGCGGGTCGGCCTGACGAAGACCCGCGACGAGCGGGTCGGCCTCACGAAGACCCGCGACGAGGAGGTCGACCAGTGATCCCCGACCCGCGCGACATCCTGCTCGCGCCCGTGGTGTCGGAGAAGAGCTACGGGCTGCTCGAGGAGCGCCAGTACACCTTCCTCGTGCGACCGGACGCCAACAAGACACAGATCAAGATCGCCGTGGAGAAGGTGTTCGGGGTCACGGTGCTCAGCGTCAACACGCTGAACCGCACCGGGAAGCGCAAGCGCTCCCGCACCGGCTACGGCAAGCGCAAGGACACCAAGCGCGCGGTCGTCACGCTCTCCCCGGAGAGCCGCACGATCGACGTGTTCGGTGGCCGGGCGAGCTGAGGGGCGCATCAGAATGGGAATCCGCAAGTACAAGCCGACGACGCCGGGCCGCCGTGGCTCCAGCGTCTCCGACTTCGCCGAGATCACCCGGTCCACGCCGGAGAAGTCGCTGGTCCGGCCACTGCACGGCAAGGGTGGCCGCAACGTGCACGGGCGGATCACCACCCGGCACCAGGGTGGCGGGCACAAGCGCGCCTACCGCCTCATCGACTTCCGGCGCAACGACAAGGACGGCGTGCCGGCCAGGGTCGCGCACATCGAGTACGACCCGAACCGCAGCTCGCGCATCGCCCTGCTGCACTACGCCGACGGCGAGAAGCGCTACATCATCGCTCCGGAGCGGCTCAAGCAGGGTGATCGGGTCGAGGCGGGGCCGCGCTCCGACATCAAGGTCGGCAACAACCTGCCGCTGCGCAACATCCCCACCGGCACCGTGATCCACGCGATCGAGCTCCGGCCCGGTGGCGGCGCCAAGATGGCCCGCTCGGCCGGCGCCCGGGTGCAGCTGGTCGCCAAGGACGGACCGTACGCGCAGCTCCGGCTGCCCTCGGGCGAGATCCGCAACGTCGACGTGCGCTGCCGCGCGACGATCGGTGAGGTGGGCAACGCCGACCACTCCAACATCAACTGGGGCAAGGCGGGCCGGATGCGGTGGAAGGGCAGGCGCCCGACCGTCCGCGGGGTGGCGATGAACCCGGTCGACCATCCGCACGGTGGTGGCGAGGGCAAGACCTCCGGTGGCCGGCACCCGGTCAACCCGGCGGGCAAGCCGGAGGGCCGCACCCGTCGTACCAAGCCGTCGGACAAGCTGATCGTCCGCCGGCGCCGTACCGGCAAGAAGCGCTGAGCGTGAACCCGATGATCAACGACGAAACCCGAACTGGGCAGGGAGGTAACCAATGCCGCGTAGCCTGAAGAAGGGCCCGTTCGTGGACGACCACCTGCTCAAGAAGGTGGACGCCCTCAACGAGTCGGGCAAGAAGACCGTGATCCGGACCTGGTCCCGCCGGTCCACCATCATCCCCGACATGATCGGCCACACGATCGCGGTGCACGACGGCCGCAAGCACGTGCCGATCTTCGTGTCGGACTCGATGGTCGGCCACAAGCTGGGTGAGTTCGCCCCCACGCGGACCTTCCGGGGCCACATCAGGGACGACCGCAAGGCGCGCCGGCGATGAGTCGGCGTGCGAGGGAGCCACGGCGCCCGCGAAGCCACATGGACCTGCGAAGCGGAACGGAGAGGGTGAGAGGACATGGCTGAGGCCACGACGCTGTCCGGCGGCCAGAACCCCGCCGCGCTCGAGCCGCTCCGAGCGCGCGCGGTGGCCCGGTACGTCCACATGTCGCCGACCAAGGTGCGGCGGGTCGTCGCGCTGATCAAGGGCCGGCCGTTGCAGGAGGCGCTCGACATCCTGCGGTTCTCGCCACAGGCGGCCGCCGAGCCGCTGTTCAAGGTCGTCGCGAGTGCGGCGGCCAACGCCGAGAACAACCTCGACCTCGACCGGGACACCCTGGTCGTGGCCGCGGCGTACGCCGACGAGGGCCCCACGCTCAAGCGCATCCGCCCGCGGGCCCAGGGCCGCGCCTACCGGATCCGCAAGCGGACGAGCCACATCACCGTCGAGGTCGAGTCACAGCCGGTGAGGGCCGGGGCCCGCAGGTCGAAGGGGAGGGCCCGGTAATGGGTCAGAAGATCAACCCGCACGGTTTCCGGCTCGGCATCACCACCGACTGGAAGTCGCGCTGGTTCGCCGACAAGCAGTACGCCGAGTACGTCAAGGAGGACGTCGAGATCCGCAAGATGCTCTCCAAGGGCATGGAGCGGGCCGGCATCTCCAAGGTCGAGATCGAGCGCACCCGGGACCGCGTGCGGGTGGACATCCACACCGCGCGGCCGGGCATCGTCATCGGCCGCCGTGGCGCCGAGGCCGACCGCATCCGCGGCAGCCTCGAGAAGCTCACGCAGAAGCAGGTGCAGCTCAACATCCTCGAGGTGAAGAACGCCGAGTCGGACGCCCAGCTCGTCGCGCAGGGCGTCGCCGAGCAGCTGTCCAACCGCGTGGCCTTCCGGCGCGCGATGCGCAAGGCCATCCAGTCGGCCATGCGTTCGCCGCAGGTCAAGGGCATCCGCGTGCAGTGCTCGGGCCGTCTCGGCGGGGCGGAGATGTCGCGCTCGGAGTTCTACCGCGAGGGTCGGGTCCCGCTGCACACGCTTGCGCGCCGACATCGACTACGGGCTGTTCGAGGCCCGCACCACGTTCGGCCGCATCGGCGTGAAGGTGTGGATCTACAAGGGTGACGTCGTCGGCGGGCGCCGTGAGGGCGCCGCCGCCGCGGCTGCGGCCCCGGGCGGCGACCGCGGCCCACGCCGCGAGCGCCCGCAGCGCCGACGTTCGGGCGCCTCGGGCACCACGGGATCGGGCACCGAGGCCGGGCGGGCCGCCGCTGAGCGGGCCGACGCGCCGGGCAGCACGGCCGGCGTCACCACGATCGCCGCCGACCCGGCCGACACCGCCGCGCCCGCCGGTGCGCAGCCCGACCAGCCCGGGACGGAGGCGTAGTCATGCTGATCCCCCGCAGGGTGAAGCACCGCAAGCAGCACCGGCCGCACCGCACCGGGGCGGCGTCGGGCGGCACTCGCGTCAGCTTCGGTGACCTCGGTATCCAGGCCCTCGAGCCCGCCTACGTCACCAACCGGCAGATCGAGTCCGCCCGTATCGCCATCAACCGGCACATCCGCCGTGGCGGCAAGGTGTGGATCAACGTCTTCCCGGACCGGCCGCTCACCAAGAAGCCGGCCGAGACCCGGATGGGCTCCGGCAAGGGGTCCCCCGAGAAGTGGGTGACGAACGTGAAGCCCGGGCGGGTGCTCTTCGAGATGAGCTACCCGAACGAGCAGACCGCCCGCGAGGCGCTGCGTCGGGCGATCCACAAGCTGCCGATGAAGTGCCGGATCGTGACCCGCGAGGGAGGGGAGCTGTAGATGGCCGCCTCGACGACCACCGCCGCCGAGCTGCGCGAGCTCACCGACGAGGAGCTCGTCCTCCGCGTGCGGGAGGCCAAGGAGGAGCTGTTCAACCTCCGTTTCCAGATGGCCACCGGGCAGTTGGACAACAACCGGCGGTTGCGCACCGTCCGGCACGACATCGCGCGGATCTACACGATCATGCGCGAGCGCGAGCTGGGCCTGTCCGCCGCACCGAACGAGGATGGCGAGGGCGCGGCATGAGCCAGCAGGGAAAGACACCGCCGACGGTGGTGCAGCGCGCGGAGCGCAAGGTCCGTGAGGGCCTGGTCGTCTCCGACAAGATGGACAAGACGATCGTGGTGTCGCTCGAGGACCGGGTGAAGCACCCGATGTACGGCAAGGTCATCCGCCGGACGAGCAAGGTCAAGGCGCACGACGAGGCCAACACGGCCGGCGTCGGCGACCGGGTCCGGCTGATGGAGACCCGCCCGCTGTCGGCGACGAAGCGCTGGCGGCTGGTGGAGATCCTGGAGAAGGCCAAGTGATCGAGTTGGCCCGAGCTGTCGAGGTGACACTGTGATCCAGCAGGAGTCGCGCCTGCGCGTCGCCGACAACACCGGTGCGAAGGAGATCCTCTGCATCCGGGTGCTCGGCGGATCGGGGCGGCGCTACGCCGGAATCGGTGACGTCATCGTGGCCACCGTCAAGGACGCGATCCCGGCCGCCGGGGTGAAGCGCGGGGACGTCGTGAAGGCCGTCATCGTGCGCACGGTCAAGGAGCGGCGCCGCCCGGACGGCAGCTACATCCGGTTCGACGAGAACGCCGCGGTGCTGATCCGGGACAACAACGAGCCGCGGGGGACCCGCATCTTCGGGCCGGTCGGTCGCGAGCTCCGCGACAAGCGGTTCATGAAGATCATCTCCCTGGCCCCGGAGGTGTTGTGATGAAGATCAAGAAGGGCGACACCGTGCAGGTGATCGCGGGCAAGGACAAGGGCGCCAAGGGCAAGGTCATCCAGTCCTACCCGGACCGCGACCGGGTGCTGGTCGAGGGCGTGAACCGGATCAAGAAGCACACCCGGGTCAGCCAGAACCAGCGCGGGGCGCAGTCCGGCGGGATCGTCACGCAGGAGGCCGCCATCCACGTCTCGAACGTGATGCTGGTCGACGCCGACGGCCGGCCCACCCGGCTCGGCCGCCGGACCGGCGACGACGGCAAGCGCGTGCGGGTCTCGCGGCGATCCGGGAAGGAGATCTGATGAGCACGGCGGAGAAGACGCCGCCGCGGCTGCGGCAGCGCTACCGCGACGAGATCGCCGACCAGCTGCGCGACGAGTTCGGCTACCGCAACGTGATGCAGATCCCGGGCGTGGTGAAGGTCGTCGTCAACATGGGCGTCGGCGAGGCCGCGCGCGACGCGAAGCTGATCGACGGTGCGGTCCGCGACCTGGCCACGATCACCGGGCAGAAGCCGCAGGTCAGGCGGGCCACCAAGTCCGTCGCGCAGTTCAAGCTGCGCGAAGGCATGCCCATCGGGGCGAAGGTCACGCTGCGCAACGACCGCATGTGGGAGTTCCTCGACCGCCTGCTGACCATCGCGCTGCCCCGCATCCGCGACTTCCGCGGCCTGTCGCCGAGCCAGTTCGACGGGCGGGGCAACTACACCTTCGGTCTCACCGAGCAGTCGATGTTCCACGAGATCGACCCCGACTCGATCGACCGACCGCGCGGCATGGACATCACGGTCGTCACCACGGCCACGAACGATGCGGAAGGCCGGGCGCTGCTGCGCCGGCTCGGCTTCCCGTTCAAGGAGGCGTGAGATGGCCAAGAAGGCCCTCGTCATCAAGGCCGCGGCCAAGCCCAAGTTCAAGGTCCGCGGCTACACCCGCTGCCAGAAGTGCGGGCGTCCCCGTGCGGTGCTGCGCAAGTTCGGCCTCTGCCGCATCTGCGTCCGCGAGATGGCGCACGCCGGCGAGCTGCCGGGCGTCAGCAAGAGCAGCTGGTAGTACTCCCCTGATCGCCACAGGCCCCCGGTGCAGCCGGGGGAACCAGGCGGGAAAGCAGTGAGTTTCCCATGACGATGACCGATCCGATCGCAGACATGCTCACGCGTCTGCGCAACGCCAACTCGGCCTACCACGACCGCGTGGTCATGCCGCACTCCAAGCTCAAGGTCGCGATCGCCGAGATCCTCCAGCGCGAGGGCTACATCGCCGCGCACGCGGTCGAGGACGCCGAGGTCGGCAAGTCCCTGGTCATCGAGCTGAAGTACGGGCGCAACCGCGAGCGCAGCATCGCCGGCCTGCGCCGGGTGTCCAAGCCCGGCCTGCGGGTCTACGCGAAGTCCACCAACCTGCCCCGGGTCCTCGGCGGCCTCGGCGTCGCGATCATCTCGACGTCGAGCGGCCTGCAGACCGAGCGGCAGGCGCACAAGAACGGCGTGGGCGGCGAAGTCCTCGCCTACGTCTGGTGAGGGGTTGAGACCATGTCCCGCATCGGGAAGCTGCCGATCACCGTGCCGTCCGGGGTGGACGTGTCCATCGACGGGCGCACCGTGACCGTGAAGGGGCCGAAGGGCTCCCTCTCGCACACCGTGATCGAGCCGATCACGGTCGAGCGTAGCGACGACGGCTCCGTCCTCGTCACGCGACCGGACGACGAGCGCAAGAGCAAGGCCTACCACGGCCTCTCGCGCACGCTGGTCCACAATCTCGTCGTCGGCGTCACGTCTGGCTACGAGAAGAGGATGGAGATCCACGGCGTCGGCTACCGCGTCGCGCTGCGGGGGTCCACGCTGGAGTTCGCCCTGGGGTACAGCCACCCGGTCGTGGTTCCGGCGCCCGAGGGCGTCACGTTCGCGGTCGAGACGCCCACCCGGTTCTCGGTCTCCGGCATCGACAAGCAGCTGGTCGGAGAGACCGCCGCCAACATCCGCAAGCTGCGCAAGCCCGACCCGTACAAGGGCAAGGGCGTGCGCTACGCCGGCGAGGTCATCCGCCGCAAGGTCGGGAAGACGGGTAAGTAATGGCCCAGATGGATTCGGCGCAGAGGATCAGCGCGGCCGCGAAGAAGCGGACCGCCTCTCAGGTGTCGCGCAAGCGGCGTACCGCACGCACGCGCCGGCACGCCCGGCTGCGCAAGAAGGTCATCGGCAGCGCCGAGCGTCCGCGCCTGGCCGTGAACCGCAGCGCGCGACACATGGTCGTGCAGCTGATCGACGACGTCGCCGGCCACACCCTGGCCTCGGCCTCCACCATGGAAGCCGACGTCCGGGCGATGGACGGGGACAAGAAGGCCCGCGCGGCCCGGGTCGGCGAGCTCGTCGCAACCCGCGCCCGCGAGGCCGGTGTCAGCGCGGTGGTGTTCGACCGGGGTGGCTACGACTACCACGGCCGGATCGCCGCGCTGGCCGACGCCGCCCGCGAGGGCGGCCTGGAGTTCTGATGGATCTGATCATGGAAATGGAAGGGAACGTCTGATGCCGGGACGCGCACGGCGTGACGGCGGTGGGCCCGCGGGGCCCGGTGGCGAGCGCAGCAACTCGGGCGACCGCCGCGACCGCCGCGACGGAGGCCGTGGCGGGGCGGCCCAGGACAAGACCCCGTACATCGAGCGACTGGTCACGATCAACCGGGTGGCCAAGGTCGTCAAGGGTGGTCGGCGCTTCAGCTTCACGGCGCTGATGATCGTCGGCGACGGCGACGGCCTGGTGGGCGTGGGCTACGGCAAGGCCAAGGAGGTACCGGCCGCGATCGCCAAGGGCGTGGAGGAGGCGAAGAAGAACTTCTTCCGCGTCCCGCGCATCGGCGGCACGATCGTGCACCGCGTGCAGGGCGAGGCCGCGGCCGGTGTGGTGCTGCTGCGCCCGGCGAGCCCCGGTACCGGGGTCATCGCCGGTGGCCCGGTGCGCGCCGTGCTGGAGTGCGCCGGGATCCACGACGTCCTGTCCAAGAGCCTGGGCAGCGACAACGCGATCAACGTCGTGCACGCCACGATCGCCGCGCTGAAGATGATCCAGCGCCCTGAGGAGGTGGCGGCCCGTCGCGGCCTGCCGCTCGAGGACGTCGCGCCGGCCCAGATGCTCCGCGCCCGCGCGGCTGCGGCGCAGGGGTCGAGGTCCTGATGGCCGCCAGGACCACGGCTCGTCCCCGGACCAGGCCCGAGCCCACCGCACAGTCCACCCCGACCACGGACACCGTCCTGCGGGTCACCCAGGTGCGCAGCACCATCGGGTGCAAGAAGAACCAGCGCGCCACGCTGCTGTCGCTGGGCCTGCGCAAGATCCGCCAGACGGTGGACCGGCCCGACACGCCGCAGATCCGCGGCATGATCCACACCGTCCGCCACCTGGTGACGGTGGAGGAGGTGAGCTCGGCATGAGCGAGCAGGCGAGCGAGTCGTCGACCCGTCGCGACCCCACCATCAAGGTCCACCACCTGCGCCCGGCGCCCGGCGCCAAGACGGCCAAGATCCGTGTCGGTCGCGGCGAGGGTGGCAGGCGGGGCAAGACCGCCGGTCGCGGCACCAAGGGCACGAAGGCCCGCAAGACGGTGTCCCCTGCCTTCGAGGGCGGGCAGATGCCGCTGCACATGCGGCTGCCCAAGCTCAAGGGCTTCCGCAACCGCTTCCGGGTGGAGTACCAGGTGGTGAACGTCGGCGACCTGGCCCGGCTGTTCCCCGACGGCGGCACGGTCGGCCCGGACGAGCTCGTCTCCGCCGGCGCGGTGCGGCGCAAGCAGCTGGTCAAGGTGCTGGGCAACGGCGACCTGGACGGCGTCGCGCTGACCGTCAGCGCGCACGCCTTCTCCGGCAGCGCCCGCGACAAGATCACCGCGGCCGGCGGGACGGCGACCGAGCTCTGATCGAGGCGGGCGCAGGCCCGCTGTCGGAGTCGGCCACCAGTACAGGAGGATCACCGAGTGCTCAGCGCTTTCCGGTCGGCCCTGACCACGCCGGATCTCCGCAGGAAGATCCTCTTCACCCTCGGGATCGTGGCCGTCTACCGGCTCGGCGCCACGATCCCGTCGCCGGGCGTCTCCTACCCGAACGTGCAGGAGTGCCTGCGGCAGGTCGAGGGCGGCGAGAACTCGAGCGTCTACTCGCTGATCAACCTGTTCTCCGGCGGCGCGCTGCTGCAGTTGTCGATCTTCGCGCTGGGCATCATGCCCTACATCACGGCGAGCATCATCGTGCAGCTGCTCACCGTGGTCATCCCGCGGTTCGAGCAGCTGAAGAAGGAAGGCCAGTCGGGTCAGAACAAGCTGACCCAGTACACGCGCTACCTCACCATCGCGCTGGCGGTCCTGCAGGCCACCGGCATCGTCGCGCTGGCCGATCGCGGCCAGCTGTTCGGCGAGTGCACCCTGCCGGTGATCCCGGACTCGAGCATCTACCAGCTCTCCATCATCGTCATCGTGATGACCGCGGGTACCGCGGTGGTCATGTGGCTGGGGGAGCTGGCCACCGAGCGCGGCATCGGCAACGGCATGTCACTGCTGATCTTCGCCTCGATCGCGGCGCGGATCCCGGCGGAGGGCGCCAACATCCTGACCAACGGCGGGCTCGTCTTCGCCGGCGTCTGCTTCTTCGGGCTGGCGATCATCGCCAGCGTGGTGTTCGTCGAGCAGGGGCAGCGCCGCATCCCGGTGCAGTACGCCAAGCGGATGGTCGGCCGCCGGATGTACGGCGGCACGTCCACCTACCTGCCGCTCAAGGTGAACCAGGCCGGCGTCATCCCGGTGATCTTCGGTTCGTCGCTGCTGTACCTGCCCGACCTGATCTCCCGGCTCGCCGGCACCACCGGGGGCCCGTTCCAGCAGTTCGTGCAGACCTACCTGGTCGACCAGTCCAGCTGGGTGCACATCCTCCTGTACATGGCGCTGATCATCTTCTTCACGTACTTCTACGTCGGCATCACGTTCAACCCGGATGAGCGGGCGGACGAGATGAAGAAGTTCGGCGGGTTCATCCCCGGGATCCGGCCCGGCCGGCCGACCGCGGAGTACCTGAACTACGTGCTCTCCCGCATCACGCTGCCCGGATCGCTCTACCTCGGCATCATCGCGGTGCTGCCGAACTTCTTCCTCGGCATCACCGGCAGCGGCCAGAACCAGAACTTCCCGTTCGGCGGGACCGCAGTGTTGATCATGGTCGGCGTGGGCCTGGACACGGTCAAGCAGATCGAGAGCCAGCTCATGCAGCGCAACTACGACGGGTTCCTGCGCTAACGTCCGGCCCAGGCCCGTCGTCGACGACAGCGACAGCAGGAGGATCCGTGCGTCTCGTTCTGGTTGGCCCGCCGGGTGCGGGCAAGGGCACCCAGGCGCAGCGTCTCGCGGAACGGCTCGACGTCCCGCACATCTCCACCGGTGACCTGTTCCGCGCCAACCTGCAGCAGGAGACCCCGCTGGGCATAGAGGCCAAGCGGTACATGGATGACGGTGACCTGGTGCCCGATCAGGTGACCGTGGCGATGGTGCGTGACCGCCTCAGTCACGACGATGCCGCGAAGGGCTTCATCCTCGACGGATTCCCGCGCACGCAGAGCCAGGCCGCGTCGCTCGGCGAGCTGCTGGCCGAGCGCGGTGAGGACGTCGACGCCGTGGTGGAGCTCCAGGTGCCCGAGGACGAGCTCGTCGAGCGGCTGCTGGGCCGCGGGCGCGGCGACGACACCGAGGACGTCATCCGCCGCCGCCAGCAGGTCTACCGCGACGAGACCGCACCGCTGCTGGCGTACTACAGCGACCGGCTCGTGAGCGTCGACGCCGTCGGTACCGTCGAAGAAATCACCGACCGGGTGACCGACGCGCTCCGCTCGCCCTCGCGGTGAGGAGCAGGGCGGCGTGATGGGGCGGACCGGCGTCCGCGGCCTGGTGGCCCGATGGAGGGGGCGCGACATCGAGCTCAAGACCCCGACCGAGCTGGACGCGATGCGGGTCGCGGGAGCGCTCGTCGCCCGCACGCTCGCGGCGGTCACCGCTCTGGCGCGGCCCGGCATCAGCACGGCCGAGCTGGATGCCCTGGCCGAGCAGACGATCCGCGACGGCGGGGCCGTCCCGTCGTTCCTCGGGTACCACGGGTACCCGGCGTCGATCTGCGCGTCGGTGAACGAGCAGGTCGTGCACGGCATCCCGGCCGCCGCCCCCGTGCTGGTCGACGGCGACCTGGTGTCGGTCGACTGCGGGGCGATCCTGGACGGCTGGCACGGCGACGCGGCGGTGACGATCCCCGTCGGCCGGGTGTCCGAGGCGGACCTGGCCCTGTCGGCGGCGTGCGAGGCCGCGCTGCAGGCCGGCATCGCGGCGGTGCGGCCCGACGGACGGCTGTCCGACATCTCGCACGCCGTGCAGACCGCGGCGGAGGCCGCCGCCCGCCGCGACGGCATCGGGTACGGCATCGTCGCCGAGTACGGCGGTCACGGCATCGGCTCGTCGATGCACATGGACCCGTTCCTGCCGAACTGCGGCGATCCCGGCCAGGGCCCGCGCCTGCGACCGGGCATGGCGCTGGCCGTGGAGCCGATGCTCACCGCCGGCGACCCGGACACCCGGGAGCTGGCCGACGGCTGGACCGTGGTCACCGCCGACGGGAGCCGGGCCGTGCACTGGGAGCACACCGTCGCCGTCACCGACGACGGACCGCGCGTGCTCACGCTGCCGGCCGGTTGACCTCGGCGGGTACGCGTCACACGCCCGCTCGATCCGTCACGGGCTGGACTAGGTTCGTCCCATGAGTTCCGAAGCCGCGGCGCCGCGGCGCACCACGGTGGGCGTGCCCAAGGAGTCCGGCGCCGACGAACGCCGGGTGGCCCTGGTGCCCAAGATCGTCGAGAAGCTCAAGAACCGTGGGGTGGACATCGTCGTCGAGTCCGGTGCCGGCCTGGGCGCGCTCATCCCCGACGAGCTCTACACCGAGGCCGGGGCGACCATCGGTGACCCCTGGACGTCGGACGTCGTGGTGAAGGTGACGCCCCCGACCGCGGAGGAGATCGGGCGGCTGCGATCGGGCACGACCCTGATCGGCTTCCTGGCCCCGCTCACGGCGCCGGAGACGACCGAGGCGCTCCGCGCGGCCGGCGTCCGGGCCTTCGCGATGGAGTCGATCCCGCGGATCTCGCGGGCGCAGTCGATGGACGCGCTGTCGTCGCAGGGCAACGTGGCCGGGTACAAGGCGGTGCTGCTCGCGGCCGAGCGGTCCACCCGGTTCTTCCCGATGCTGACCACGGCCGCGGGCACCGTGAAGCCGGCGACGGCGCTGGTGCTGGGTGTGGGGGTGGCGGGCCTGCAGGCGCTGGCCACGGCCAAGCGGCTGGGCGCCCGCACCACGGGCTACGACGTGCGGCCGGAGGTGGCCGACCAGGTCCGGTCGCTCGGCGCCCAGTGGCTCGACGTCGGCATCGACGCCGCCGGGGAGGGCGGGTACGCCCGCGAGCTCACCGACGACGAGCGCGCCGAGCAGCAGAAGCGGCTCGACCGAGGCGATCTCGACGTTCGACGTGGTCATCACCACCGCGTTGGTCCCCGGCCGGCGGGCGCCCACCCTGGTCACCGCGGAGGCCGTCGAGGGCATGCGGCCGGGCAGCGTGGTGGTCGACCTGGCCGGGGAGGCCGGCGGCAACTGCGAGCTGACCGAGCCGGGTGAGGTGATCGTCCGCCACGCGGTGACGATCGCGTCGCCGTTGAACCTGCCGGCCACGATGCCGGAGCACGCGTCCGAGCTGTACTCCCGCAACGTGTCGGCGCTGCTGGAGCTGATGCTCGACGACGAGGGAGCGCTCGTGACCGACCTGTCCGACGAGGTGCTGGCGAAGTCCTGCGTGACGGCGTCGGAGACGGGCTCGACCGAGCCGGTCGAGCAGACGCAGCGGGAGACGAACTGATGGAGACCGGCCTGCTGGCGAACCTCGCGATCCTGGTGCTGGCCGGGTTCGTGGGCTTCGCGGTGATCTCGAAGGTCCCGAACACGCTGCACACGCCGCTGATGTCGGGCACGAACGCGATCCACGGGATCGTGCTGCTCGGTGGGTTGATCGTGCTGGGGCGGCTGGAGGACCCGTCGGTCGTCGACCAGGTGCTGCTGGTCGTCGCGATCGCGTTCGGCACGATCAACGTCGTCGGCGGGTTCCTGGTCACCGACCGGATGCTGGGGATGTTCAAGGCGCGTCCGGCGTCGCCGACCGCCGACGACGGTGCCGGGGACCGGGCGGTCACGAACGGCTCCATCAGCAACGGTAGGGCCGGCTGATGGACGTCCTGGTCTCCGTCCTCTACATCGTCGCGTTCGCGCTGTTCATCTACGGCCTGATGGGTCTGACCGGCCCGAAGACCGCGGTACGGGGCAACTGGATCGCCGCGGTTGGCATGGGTGTCGCCGTCGTCGCGACGTTGCTGCTCGTCGAGTACAACTGGCTGCTCATCGCCATCGGGCTGGTGATCGGCACGCTGCTGGGCGTGCCGTCGGCGCGCCGGGTGAAGATGACGGCGATGCCGCAGATGGTGGCGCTGTTCAACGGCGTGGGCGGCGGGGCGGTGGCCCTGATCGCCTGGTCGGAGTTCCGCACCACCGACGGCTTCGACACCGAGCCCGCCTACGTGGTGATCGCGTCGATGTTCGCCGCGATCGTCGGGTCGGTGTCGTTCTGGGGTTCGCTGATCGCATTCGGGAAGCTGCAGGAGATCCTGCCGGGGCGACCGATCGGGCTCGGCCGCGCGCAGCAGTTCGTCAACGGCCTGCTGCTGGTCGGGGCGGTGGCGTGCGCCGTGGTCGTGGGGCTCGGTGGCGCGTCGGAGCTGTGGATCGTCGGGCTGCTGGTGGTGGCCGCGGTGCTCGGGGTGCTCGTCGTGCTGCCGATCGGCGGCGCGGACATGCCCGTGGTGATCTCCCTGCTCAACGCGCTCACCGGGCTCTCGGCCGCGGCGGCGGGCCTGGCCCTGGACAACACGGCCATGATCGTGGCCGGCATGATCGTCGGTGCGTCCGGGTCGATCCTGACCAACCTCATGGCCACGGCGATGAACCGCTCGATCCCGGCCATCGTGGCCGGCGGTTTCGGCGGCACCACGACGCTCCCGGGGGTGGAGGACGGGGTCGACCGCACCGTGCGCTCGACCAGTGCCGCCGACGCGGCGATCCAGATGGCCTACGCGTCACAGGTGATCGTGGTGCCCGGCTACGGGATGGCCGTCGCCCAGGCCCAGCACGCCGTGAAGGACATGGCCCGGCTGCTGGAGGCCAAGGGAGTGGAGGTCAAGTACGCCATTCATCCGGTGGCCGGCCGCATGCCCGGGCACATGAACGTGCTGCTCGCCGAGGCCGACGTCTCCTACGATGCCCTCAAGGAGATGGACGACATCAACGACGAGTTCTCCCGCACCGACGTCACGCTGGTCATCGGGGCGAACGACGTGACGAACCCGGCCGCGCGCACCGACCCGAGCTCGCCGATCCACGGCATGCCGATCCTCAACGTCGACGAGAGCCGGTCGGTGATCGTGCTCAAGCGCTCGATGAGCAGCGGTTTCGCCGGCATCGACAACCCGCTGTTCTACGCCGACAACACCTCGATGCTGTTCGGCGACGCCAAGACCTCGGTGTCCGAGGTGAGCGAGGAGCTCAAGGCGCTCTGAACCCGGGGCTTCCGGAGAGTCGCTCTCACGGGGTGCGGGGCCGTGATCGGCGTCCCGGGACGGGGGACCGCGTCAGGTCCGGCGCGGTGTGCGGCGACGTGGCCGCTCCGGCCACCAGGGCGTCCAGCATCATGTCGAAGCTGGCCGTGATGTCGACGGGTTGGCCGAAGCCCCCCGCCTGCTCCAGCATCGCGAAACCGTGCACGGCGGAGCGCAGGGCGCGCGTCGCGTGCACCGCGGCCGTGCCCTGCAGCCCGGCCGCTGCCGCGGCGTCCTCGACCGGCTTGCTCGCCGCGGCCATCGCTGCGTACAGCTCGGGATCGTCGGGGCCGGGGGCGGGGAGCGTGGCCGCGTAGAGGCCCGGGTGGGCGCGGATGACCTCGCGGAACGCGGCGCCGGCGGCGCGCAGGGCGGCTGGGCCCTCGTGGCCCGCGGTCGCGGCGATGAGCGCGTCGCGGATCAGGGCGGCCGCTCGCAGCGCCAGCAGCCGCCGCAGCCCGGCGAGCCCGTCCACGTGGGCGTAGAGCGACGGGGATCGGATGCCGAGGTCACGGGCCAGGCGGCTCAACGTCGCTGCCTCGAGACCCTCGGCGTCGGCGACCGCGACGGCTGCGTCCACCACGTCGTCGAGGGTGAGCCCCGCTTTCCGCCCCACGTCAGCGGCCCTTCGGCCGAGGCGTGTGCCAGAGCCACCGCATCCGGTCCGCGGACAGTGCCGTGTGCGCGACGAGCGCGCCGGCGAACCCGCCGGCCAGGAGCGGCGCGCCGAGCAGGGCCAGCCCGATGATCGCCGGCGCGAACACCGCGGCCTCCAGCAGAATGCGAACCCGTCCCGACACCGGGACCGGTGCCCGGCCCGACCGGCTCGGGTCGCCCAGCACGGCGAACGTGACCCACGCCGCGGCGGCCAGAGCCGGCGCGGCAACCGCCGCGACCACCCCCGCCGCACCCCCGCCGGCGAGCGTGGCTGCCGACCAGCCGAGCGAGCCCAGCGCGCCCAGTTCGAGCGCGAACCGCAGGGCCAGGTCGGCCGGGTGCATGGGCGCGGCCGCGGGCACGACCGGCGGGGTGCGCGAGGGTGTTGCCGTGGTCATCGAGACACCGCGGCGATGTGCTCGGCGCGCCGGGCGAGCGCGGCGTTCATCGCCTCGAACCCGGCGCGGCTGCCCTTCTCCAGCGACCCGGTCATGAGCGGGACGAGCATCCCGCGGAAGTCCTCGGCGTGCATCAGGCGGGTACCGCCGTCCACCGGCTCGAGCTCGAAGCGGTGGGCGCCTTCGAACAGCCCCGGTACTCCCCAGAGACGGCCGAGCCAGGCGAACCGCCGGCCGGGGTCGACGGCAGTCACGGTGGGGCGGAGGATCATCGCCCGGCCGCCCTCGGGTCGGATCCGGACGCGCAGCTGCGCGCCGACGGCCGCCTCGCCTGCCGCCTCCAGCACGAACGGATTCCACTCCGCGTACCGCTCGAGGTCGGTCAGCACGTCCCAGACGACGGCGGCGGGAGCGGCCACGACGATGCTGGTCTCGATGGACCTCATGGTGGGCTCCTCACGTGTGTCTAATTGATGTAGACAGGCTATCTAACACCCTTAGACAGCGCAAGGGGCACCCGCGAGGAGGGACACGTGGGCGAGCTTGCGAAACCGACCGGCCTTCTGCACCGACCGGCCTTCCGCATCGACCGGCCTTCCGCACCGCCCGGGCTCGCCCTGGTGATCGTGGTCCGGGGACGCGCAGCCGGTTGTGGCGCGGTTGCCCGTCCCGGTTCGCTGATCATGAATAGGGTCGGGCCGAGCAAGCCCGGTTGATCCTCTTCCGGGGACCGGTAGCCGCACGTGGCGCGTCGTGGGTCCCCGGCCGCCGATCACCGGCGACGTGGCCGGTGGCCGACGCGACGTGGCCGGCGGGCGACGGCGCTCACCATCAGACACAGCAGCGCCGGGAACGGGGCCCGACGAGCGCCCGCGAGGAGGGACACGTGAGTTGCCCTGTGTCAAGCTGCGGTCGATTGATCTTGGTTGAGGATGCGTTGCAGGGCGCCGTGTTTGGCGGGGTCGTAGCGCGTGTTGGTGGTCCAGCAGGCCCAGATGATGTCGACCCATGCGCGTGCGAGGACGCGCACGGCGTGGGGGTGGTCTTGTCCACGGGCGCGCGCTCGTTGGTAGAGGTCAGCGGCCCAGGGGTTGGCTCGGCGGCTGTCGCCGGCGAAGTCGCAGATCGCGTCGCGGAGTTGCTTGTCGGCGCCCCAGCGGAAGCTGACGGCTTTGATCTTGCCGGACTGGCGGGTCGAGGGGGCAACCCCGGCCAGGCAGGCCAGCGAGTCGGCGGTGGGGAACCGGCCGCGGGCGTCGCCGATCTCGGCGAGCAGTCGGGCGGCGCGCACGCAGCCCGACCGGGGCAGGCTGGTGAAGATCGGGGCGTCGGGGTGCAGGGTGAGTTGCTCGGCGATCTGGGCGGCGAGGGCCTCGATCTGGGCGGTGATGGTGCGCAGCACGGCGACGAACGCGGCGGTGACGGTGGCAGCGGTGTCCCCGGCGGGGCCGGTGGCGCCGTGGGGGGCGGTGCGCAGGTGGGTGTGCAGGGTTTCGGGCGGGGTGCGGCCGCAGTAGCCGACCGAGGACAACCACGCGGCCAGGCGTTTGGGCGAGAGCCGGCCGGCACGGTCCTGGGTTCCGAAGCGCTCGAGGAATCGCAGGCTGATGCCGGAGTCGATGTCAGCGAACAGCCCGACTGCGCCGGGGAAGCAGATCTGCAGGTGAGCGCGCAGCTGGTTCGCGACCGCTACTCGATGAGTGACCAGGTCACGGCGTGCTCGCACGGTCTGGCGCAGCGCGGTCGTGGCCGGTGCGTCGACCAGCAGCGGACGCAGCCCGTGGCGGTCGGTGCGCACGACATCGGCCAGGACGTAGGCGTCGAACCGGTCGTCCTTGTTGCCGGCCGAGCCGTAGCGGCTGCGCAGGTTCTTGAGCTGGCCCGGCGCGATGACGTAGACGACGAGCCCTGCCGCGCGCAGGGCGTCGACGACGGGTCCGTCAGGGCGTTCGATCCCGACCCCGGCCACTCCGGCGCCGAGCAGTTTGCGAACCAGGGTGCGCAGCCCGGGCGCGTCGTGGGTGACGGGAACCGGCCGGTCTGCTCGCCGTCAGGGTCAACGATCGCCACGGCATGATCGGCGCTGGCCCAGTCCACCCCCGCGGTCGGTCGCGGCGGCTGGGTGGGATCGGCGACACTCATCGTTGTCTCCTCGCTGTTCGCGCAGTGGGAAGACACCCGGTGGTCCCGGGACGCGGCTGCCGGTCGCTCACTGATCGGCGCTCGATGGCGCACAGCCCTGTAGCCAGTCGGCGCGTCCTGGGCCACCGGACCTCGCAGAACTCACGTTGGACCTCAGGGGTCAAGCGAGCAGGGCGATGGCCCGGTGGGGACCTCAGGTGCGCCCAAATCCTGGATCAACAACCAGGCTCGGACACAAGGAGGGTGCACCAGTGAGCGAGCTTGCGAGCGCACCATCAGACACAGCAGCGCCGGGAACGGGGCCCGACGAGCGCCCGCGAGGGGGGACACGTGAGCGTTCGGTGGACAACGCTCGCGTGTCCCCCCGGCGGGATCACCCGGGGCTCAGCAGCAGCGGCTCCCGGGGCCGGTCGGGGTCCGGTCCTGGCGGGCGCGCTCGAACTCCTTGCGCGACAGCGGAGCGGTACCTGCGTGCCCCTTCGCGTGTTCCGCGTGTTCCGCGTACCGGGCGAGGTAGCGGTCGTACTGCGACTCGCCGGTGAGCTCGCGCAGGTACCACCGGATGCCCTGCCAGGCGCGCCTCATGATCGCTCACCGGCGCTGACCAGCGCCCGCTTCTCCTCCGCCGTGGCGATCAGCCCCGACGGTGCGACGATCTTCGACTCGACCGCGGGCGCCTCGGTGCTGGGCAGCGGCTCGGTGGAGGTGAGTGCCCGGTACCAGACGAGCATCGCGTTGACGACCACGATGATGACCAGCGTCGCGAACAGCGCCGCCAGCACGCCGTCCACCGTCGAGTTGGTGATGACGGCCCGCATCTCGTCGAGGTTCTTGGCCGGCGCGACCACCTCGCCCCGATCCAACGCCGCGGCGAACTTCTCGCGCTGGGAGAAGAAGCCCATCTTCGGGTCGGGGGAGAACACCTTCAGCCAGCTCGCCGTGAGCGTCACCGCGACGTCCCAGGCGAGCGGGACCGCGGTGACCCAGGCGTAGCGCGCCCGCCCGGTCTTGATCAGCAACGTGGTGCAGACCGTCAGCGCGATGGCCGCGAGCAGCTGGTTCGCGATGCCGAACAGCGGGAAGAGCTGGTTGATCCCGCCGAGCGGGTCGGTGACGCCGACGTAGAGGAAGTAGCCCCACGCCCCGACCACGACCGCGCTGGTGGCGTACAGCCCCGGCTTCCAGTTCACGTCCCTCATCGGCTTGTAGACGTTGCCCAGGGTGTCCTGGAGCATGTAGCGCCCGACGCGGGTGCCGGCGTCGACGGTGGTGAGGATGAACAGCGCCTCGAACATGATCGCGAAGTGGTACCAGAACGCCCTGAGCGCGTCACCGCCGAAGACACCGGAGAAGATCTCGGACATGCCGACGGCCAGGGTCGGCGCTCCGCCGGTGCGCGCGACCAGCGTGCTCTCCTGCACCGCGGCGGCCGCGGCGGCCAGCGCCTCCGGAGTGATGACGAAGCCGAGCTTGTTCACCGCCTCCGACGCCGACTCGACCGTGGTTCCGACGACGGCGGCCGGGGCGTTCATCGCGAAGTAGAGCCCCGGGTCGATCACGCAGGCCGCGATCAGCGCCATGACCGCCACGAACGACTCCATGAGCATGGCGCCGTAGCCGATCATCCGGACCTGCGACTCCTTCTGGATCAGCTTGGGCGTGGTGCCCGAAGCGATCAGCGCGTGGAAGCCCGACAGGGCGCCGCAGGCGATCGTGATGAAGACGAACGGGAAGAGGGACCCGGCGAACACCGGGCCGGTGCCGGTGATCGCGAACTCGGTGACGGCCTCGGTCTGGAGCAGCGGCGCGCTGACGAGCACGCCGATGGCCAGCAGCACGATCGTGCCGATCTTCATGAACGTCGACAGGTAGTCGCGCGGCGCGAGCAGCATCCAGACCGGCAGCACCGACGCCGCGAAGCCGTAGATGATCAGGCAGATCACCAGGGTGCGCGGGTCGAGGGTGAACGCCTCGGCCCAGCTCGACTCCTCCACCCAGCCGCCGGCGATGATCGCGAACAGGAGCAGGACGACGCCGATGACGCTGGCCTCGATCACCTGCCCGGGGCGCAGGTACCGCATGTAGAAGCCCATGAACAGCGCGATCGGGATCGTCATCGCGATCGAGAAGGTGCCCCACGGCGACTTGGCCAGCGCGTTGACCACCACGAGTGCGAGCACCGCGAGGAGAATGATCATGATCGAGAACACGGCGACCAGCGCGGCGACCCCGCCGACCGGGCCGATCTCGTCGCGGGCCATCTGACCCAGGCTCCTGCCGTCGCGGCGCATCGAGAAGAACAGCACGACCATGTCCTGGACGGCGCCGGCGAAGATGACCCCGACGATGATCCAGATCGTGCCGGGGAGGTAACCCATCTGGGCGGCGAGCACCGGGCCGACCAGCGGGCCGGCGCCGGCGATGGCGGCGAAGTGGTGGCCGAAGAGCACCCGGCGGTCGGTCGGTTGGTAGTCGGTGTCGTTGTCGAGCCGTTCCGCCGGCGTCGCGCGGGTGTCGTCGACCTGCAGAACCGTCTTGGCGATGAAGCGCGCGTAGAACCGGTAGCCGATGGCGTAGGAGCCCAGCGCGGCGACGACGAGCCACACCGCGGAGATCTGTTCCCCGCGCGAGAGCGCGATCACGCCCCAGGCCACGGCTCCGACGACCGCCACTGCGCCCCAGATCAGCCAGGTGCGGAGCCGCGTGCGCTCCGTGAGGAGGGTCGTCATGCGGCACCTCCGCAGGCCGTGCCGCCACCGGGCCGGCGCGGCGACCGCGCGCCCGTGGGTACCGAACTCGTCAGCATCAGCTCTCCTCGCCCCGCCGCGGCGCCGTCGTCGCGGTCCCGATGTAGTTGCCCACCGCTGCCGCCGGGTTGACCGGCGGTCGGAGATCGTCGGCCGGTGCGGCCACGGGCGCGCGACCATGACACCACGAGCATCCGGACATGGACAGCGCTGGCGCGGCGTGGCTTCGGCGATCCCGGGCCGGTACCTGCCGAGCCCCGCCCGATCGACCGCCTGCGCGGGGATCCGACCCGCTCGGGCGGTGCCGGGACGCCGGGCCGCGGGCACCATGGGGACATGGACTCCGCCCCCGAGCCCCAGGAGCGCGGGCCGGCGGTGCGGCCCGAGGACATGCGGGCCGGTGACGCCGACCGCGAGCTGGTGGTGCACCGGCTCCGCACCGCCCAGGCCGAGGGCCGCCTCGATCTCGACGAGTTCGACGAGCGGCTCACCGCCACCCTCGCCGCCCGCACCTACGGCGAGCTGGCCGCGATCACGGAGGACCTCCCGGGTGAGCCGCCGTCGCCGCGACCCGTTGCGCTCCCCGCCGCGCGATCGACCGACCCCGCCGTACCGCGCGAGGAGTCCGACCTGCGCTCCGGGGTCATCTCGTGGGCGGCGGTGAGCACGACCACCCTGACGATCTGGGCGATCAGCTGCCTCGCGACCGGGTCGTTCGGCTACCCCTGGTGGATCTGGGTGGCCGGGCCGTGGGGCCTGGTGCTGCTGTCGACGTGGATCGGGACGCACCACCGATCCGGACGTTGACCGCCGCTCCTACCCCATGTGCACCCCGGTGCGCAACGGTCGTACACTGGAAGCTCGGCGCGCCTCGTGGCGCTGTTCCCGTCGACTCTCCGAGCACCAAAGTCGGTGGAGCAGACACGTGTCCGCGCCCGAACGCACGAGCACACCCTGATGGAACGCGGAGGACATGGCCAAGAAGGACGGGGCGATCGAGGTCGAGGGCCGGGTCGTCGAGCCCCTGCCGAACGCGATGTTCCGCGTGGAGCTGGAGAACGGACACCGGGTCCTCGCCCACATCAGCGGCAAGATGCGCCAGCACTACATCCGGATCCTCCCGGAGGACCGGGTGGTGGTCGAGCTGTCGCCCTACGACCTGACCCGCGGCCGCATCGTCTACCGCTACAAGTGACTCACCCAAGAGAGAGCGATCGGTAAGTGAAGGTCCAGCCGAGCGTCAAGAAGATCTGCGACAAGTGCAAGGTGATCCGCCGACACGGTCGGGTCATGGTGATCTGCGAGAACCTGCGCCACAAGCAGCGTCAGGGCTGATCGTTCCAGACCACCGCGGGTCCCGACGACCGCAACGAGCAACACCGAGGAACCGAACGCACCTGCCGGGCCACACGGGCCCGGTCCACCCCCGGAACCAGGCCGGGGCCCGGAACGGCACGGCGCCGAACGCGGCGTCAGCAGCACCGCCGCACCGGGACGGGCGTGCGGCAGACCTGGCACAGGGCAACGACAGGAGAACACCGTCGCATGGCACGACTCGCCGGCGTCGACCTCCCCCGTGACAAGCGGATGGAGATCGCGCTCACCTACATCTTCGGGGTCGGACGCACTCGCTCCAAGGAGATCCTCGCGGCCACCGGGATCGACCGGGACCTGCGGTCGAAGGATCTGACCGACTCCGACCTCGCGGCCCTCCGCGAGTACATCGAGGGGAACCTGCGCGTCGAGGGCGACCTGCGCCGCGAGGTGCAGGCCGACATCCGCCGCAAGATCGAGATCGGCTGCTACCAAGGGATCCGGCACCGCCGCGGACTGCCGGTCCGCGGCCAGCGCACCAAGACCAACGCCCGCGGCCGCAAGGGTCCGAAGAAGACGGTCGCCGGAAAGAAGAAGGCAGGGAAGAAGTAATGCCGCCCCGCAGCCGCACGTCGGCCGGCCCCAAGAAGGTCCGCCGCAAGGAGAAGAAGAACGTCGCGCACGGCCATGCGCACATCAAGAGCACCTTCAACAACACCATCGTCTCCATCACCGACCCCACCGGTGCGGTGATCGCGTGGGCGTCCGCAGGCCACGTCGGCTTCAAGGGCTCGCGCAAGTCCACGCCGTTCGCCGCGCAGATGGCCGCCGAGAGCGCCGCCCGCAAGGCGGCCGAGCACGGCATGAAGAAGGTCGACGTGTTCGTGAAGGGCCCCGGCTCCGGCCGGGAGACCGCGATCCGCTCACTGCAGGCCGCCGGCCTCGAGGTCGGCACGATCTCCGACGTCACCCCGCAGCCGCACAACGGCTGCCGTCCGCCCAAGCGGCGCCGGGTCTAGGGGAGGGAGAGTTCAGATGGCTCGTTACACCGGACCCATGACCCGCAAGTCCCGCCGGCTCAAGGTCGACCTCGTCGGCGGCGACCAGGCGTTCGAGCGCCGCCCCTACCCGCCCGGCCAGCACGGCCGGATCCGGATCAAGGAGACGGAGTACCTCCTGCAGATGCAGGAGAAGCAGAAGGCCCGCTTCGCGTACGGCGTGCTGGAGAAGCAGTTCCGCCGCTACTACGAGGAGGCGAACCGCCGCACCGGCAAGACCGGCGACAACCTCCTGCAGATCCTCGAGTCGCGGCTGGACAACGTGGTCTACCGGGCCGGGCTCGCCCGCACCCGGCGGATGGCGCGCCAGCTGGTGAACCACGGCCACTTCCTGGTCAACGGCAAGAAGGTGGACATCCCCAGCTACCGCGTGTCGCCCTACGACATCATCGACGTCCGGCCGAAGTCGGTGAACACCGATCCGATCATCATCGCGAGGGAGCTGGTGGGCGACCGCCCGATCCCCGCGTGGCTGCAGGTCGTGCCGTCGACGCTGCGCATCCTGGTCCACCAGCTGCCCGAGCGGGCCCAGATCGACACCCAGGTCACCGAGCAGCTGATCGTCGAGCTCTACTCGAAGTAGTGCGCGACACCCCCGGCCCCGCAGGGAGGGCGCCGGGGAGGGCGGGCCCCAGGGCCCGCCCGTTGCACGGCCGCGGCATCAAATAGCGGGTGCCGCGGAGCCCGAAGGAGGCACCACACCCATGCTGATCTCTCAGCGCCCCACCCTGACCGAGGACTCGGTCGTCGACACCCGCTCCCGGTTCGTGATCGAGCCGCTGGAGCCGGGCTTCGGTTACACGCTCGGCAACTCGCTCCGGCGCACCTTGCTGTCCTCCATCCCGGGGGCCGCGGTGACCAGCATCCGCATCGACGGTGTGCTGCACGAGTTCACCACCGTGCCCGGGGTGAAGGAGGACGTCACCGACATCATCCTGAACCTCAAGGAGCTGGTGGTCAGCTCCGAGGAGGACGAGCCGGTGACGATGTACCTGCGCAAGCAGGGTCCCGGCCCAGTGACCGCGGGCGACATCGTGCCCCCGGCCGGCGTCACCGTGCACAACCCGGACCTGCACATCGCCACGCTCAACGACAAGGGCCGCCTCGAGGTCGAGCTCGTCGTGGAGCGCGGTCGCGGCTACGTGCCGGCCATGCAGAACAAGGCGACCGGTGCCGAGATCGGCCGCATCCCGGTCGACTCGATCTACTCGCCGGTGCTGAAGGTGACCTACAAGGTCGAGGCCACCCGCGTCGAGCAGCGCACCGACTTCGACAAGCTCGTGCTCGACGTCGAGACCAAGCCGTCGATCACCCCGCGCGACGCGCTGGCCTCCGCCGGCAAGACCCTGGTCGAGCTGTTCGGGCTCGCCCGGGAGCTCAACGTCGACGCCGAGGGCATCGAGATCGGTCCGTCGCCGCAGGAGGCCGACACCATCGCGGCGTTCGCGATGCCGATCGAGGAGCTCGACCTCACCGTCCGCTCCTACAACTGCCTCAAGCGCGAGGGCATCCACACCGTGGGCGAGCTCGTGGGGCGCAGCGAGGCCGACCTGCTCGACATCCGCAACTTCGGCGCGAAGTCGATCGACGAGGTCAAGATGAAGCTCGTCGGGCTGGGGCTGGCCCTCAAGGACAGCCCGCCCGGGTTCGACCCGTCGGCCGCGGCCGCCGAGTACGGCTCCGACGGGTTCGACCCCGACACGTTCACCGACGACGGCCAGGACTACGCAGAAACGGAGCAGCTGTAGCCATGCCCCAGCCCACGAAGGGGCCCCGACTCGGCGGCTCGCCCGCCCACCAGCGGTTGATCCTGGCCAACCTGGCGACGGCGCTGTTCGAGCACGGTCGGATCACCACCACCGAGGCCAAGGCTCGCCGGCTGCGGCCCTACGCCGAGCGCCTGATCACCAAGGCCAAGCGGGGTGATCTGCACAACCGCCGCGAGATCCAGAAGGTGATCAGGGACAAGTCGGTCGTGCACCGGCTCATCGCCGACATCGGCCCGTTCTTCGCCGACCGCGCCGGCGGTTACACGCGGATCACCAAGACGCTGCCGCGCAAGGGCGACAACGCGCCCATGGCCGTGATCGAGCTGGTCCAGCAGAAGACCGTCACCGACGAGGCCGAGCGGGCCCGCCGGGTGTCCGCGTCGCAGCGGCGCCGGACGGCCGAGGCGGCACCCGCGCCGGACGTCGAGGACGGCGCGGCGGAGGCGACGGCGGCGGACGTGGCCGAGCCGGTCGAGCCGGTCGTCACGGACGAGGCCGTCACGGACGAGGTCGTCACGGACGAGCCGCCGGAGGAGAGCTCCTCCACCGAGGACGCGCCGTACGGCGAGGGCAGCCATGCCCCGTCCGACGACCCGACCGAGGCCCCGGCGGGCTACCCGATCAAGGGCAACGCGTCCTCGATGCTCTACCACGTCCCGGACTCGCCCAGCTACGGCGCCACCGTGCCCGAGGTCTGGTTCGCGACCCCGGAGGCCGCCGAGGCCGCCGGGTTCTCGCTGCCGCCCAGCCAGCGCGAGGACGCCGACTCCCCGGACGAGTCCTGACCGGTCCGCAGCAGCGCACCGCCGAGCCCGTCGCCCGTCCGGGCGGCGGGCTCGGCGGTGTTCCGGAGCGGCCCCCGTCCGCCGACCTGCCGGATCCCACCCCGGGATCCTCCGAGCTGCGGCGGTTCCGTCTCGACCTCGCCTACGACGGCACTGCGTTCTCCGGGTGGGCGCCGCAGCCGGGTCGACGGACGGTGTGCGGTGTGCTCACCGAGGCCCTGTCGACGGTGCTGCGGCGGCCGGTCGGGCTGACCGTGGCCGGCCGTACCGACGCCGGCGTGCACGCCACCGGGCAGGTGGCGCACGCCGATCTCCCGACTGGTCTCGACGGGTCCCGGCTGGTCCTGCGGCTCGCCCGGCTGTTGCCCCCGGACGTCCGGGTGCGGGCGGTCATCCCGGTGCCCGACGCCTTCGACGCGCGGTTCTCGGCGCTGCGGCGGCACTACCGCTACCGGATCGCCACCGCGCCGCACGGCGCCGAGCCGCTGCGCGCCCGTGACACCCTGGCCTGGCCGCACCCGCTGGACCTCGACGCCGTGACCGCCGCCGCCGCGACCCTGCTCGGCGAGCACGACTTCGCCGCGTTCTGCCGCCACCGGGAGGGCGCCACCACGGTGCGGGCACTGCAGCGTCTGTCCTGGACGCGGGGCGACGACGGCGTGGTCGAGGCCGCGGTGTCCGCCGACGCGTTCTGCCACTCGATGGTCCGCAGCCTCGTAGGGGCGCTCCTGGACGTCGGTCGGGGTCGGCGGGACCGCAGCTGGCCGGCGGCGCTGCTGGCGCGGGGAGAGCGCGTGAGCGAGGTCCCGGTCGCGCCCGCCCACGGCCTGACCCTCGTCGGAGTCGACTACCCGCCCGACGCCGAGCTGGCGGCCAGGGCCGCCGTGACCCGCCGGCTCCGGACCGCAGACGGATCGCGGCGTTAGGCTCCCTGCGCTCGCCGACCGCAGCCACAGGGGATCCCGTGTCCGAGGACGCCAGCGGCCCGTTGCCGCACCCGGACGGGCGCCGTGAGCTGCGGGCCGACTGCGGACGCTGTGTCGGGCTCTGCTGCGTCGCCCCGGCCTTCACGGCGTCCGCGGACTTCGCCATCGACAAGCCCGCCGGCCGGCCCTGCCACCACCTGCAACCGGACTTCCGCTGCGGGATCCACGGCAGCCTCCGGGAGCGCGGCTTCCCGGGGTGCACCGCCTACGACTGCTTCGGCGCGGGGCAGCAGGTTGCCCAGGTCACCTTCACCGGGCAGGACTGGCGGAGGACGCCACAGATCGCGGAGCGCATGTTCTCCGCGTTCACGATCATGCGCCAGCTCCACGAGCTGCTCTGGTACCTGCACGAAGCGTCGACGCTGCCGGCGGCCCGACCGCTGGCCGCCGAGATCGGCCGCGCCCTCGCCGAGACCGAGCGCTGCACCCGCCTCAGTCATGACGATCTCGGGCGGATGGACGTGGCGGCCCATCGGCGCGACGCCGGCGATCTGCTGCGCCGCGCCGGCGCCCTGGCCAGGGCGGGAGCGCGCGGTGTCGACCGGCGCGGTGTCGACCATCGCGGGGCCGACCTCATCGGCACGGACCTGCGGCGCACCGACCTGCGGGGTGCGGACCTGTCGGGTGCCTACCTCATCGGCGCGGATCTGCGGGGCGTCGACCTGCGAGCAGCCGATCTGCTCGGCGCCGACCTCCGCGGCGCGGACCTCGGAGGCGCCGAACTGGCCGGCAGCGTCTTCCTCACCCAGATGCAGGTCGCGGCGGCGCGGGGCGACCGCGCCACGACGTTGCCGGCACTGCTCACCCGACCGGCGCACTGGGTCTAGCGCGCGAGCGAGCGGAGTGGCCGGTCCGCTTGCCGGCTGCGTCGTCCCGGCCGCAGAGTGGCGCCGTGATCGCCGCGCTGTCCGAGCCCTTCGCACTGCTCGACGTCGCGCTCGCCGAGGCGCGAACGGGCCTGGCCGAGGGAGGCATCCCGATCGGCGCGGCACTGTTCGCCGGCGACGGTGCCCTGCTCGGGCGCGGGCACAACCGCCGGGTGCAGGACGACGACCCGTCGATGCACGCCGAGACCGCGGCGTTCCGAGCCGCCGGACGTCAGCGCGACTACCACTCGACGATCATGGTCACCACGCTGTCACCGTGCTGGTACTGCTCGGGGCTGGTGCGGCAGTTCGGTATCGGGGCGGTGCTGGTCGGCGAGGCGCGGACCTTCCACGGCGGGCACGACTGGCTGGCCGAGCACGGAGTGGCCGTCACGGTGCTCGACGACGACCGGTGTGTCGGCCTGATGGCGGACTTCGTCGCGGCCCACCCCGACCTGTGGCACGAGGACATCGGGGAGCCCGGATGACGTCGGTCGTCGACCGCGCGCCGATCCCGTCGATCATGCGGCGACGTCCGATGGACGGACCGCTTCGTGCGAACGCCCACGGGCCGGTGACCCGCGCGGATACCGTCGTCCGGTGTCCCGAGCGATCGTCCGGGCCCCGGCCACCCGTGACCAGGCCGACGCCTACCGCTTCGGCCTGCGACGGCTGGAGGCCGCCCTGGTCCGTGGCGATCCGGTGCCGCTGCACGAGCAGATCCGGTCGCAGCGGCGGGCAGCGCTCGCGGGCGTGGTGCTCGGACTGCTCGGGCTGTGCGGCACCGGCGCGCACGCGCTCCTGACCGCCGGTCCGGACCCGACGCCGGAGGCCGCGGCCGTCGAGCCCTGGGCGGTCTGCGAGCAGGTCGGCGCCGACGGCCGGATCGTGGACACCACAGTGGTCGGAGGAACGTCCACGTCGGAGTCGATGCCGTCGCGGGACGGACTGCTGCTCGCCGGAGCGGATGGCGCGACCTGGCTCGTCACGGCCGGCCGCCGGCACCGGGTGGACACCGGAGACGGCAAGCTGCTGGCCGTCTTCGGGATCGCGCGCCATCCTCCCCGCGCTGCCGGGTCCGACCTGCTCGCGCTCCTGCCCGAAGGGCCGCGGCTGGCCACGCCGGAGGTGCCCGGTCGCGGCGGTCCCGCACCGCCCGGGCTGCCCGGTCGGATCGGTGACGTGCTGGTGACGCCGCGACCCGGTGGCGGGACCCGCCACTCCGTGGTGCTCGCGTCCGGGGTGCAGGAGGTCCCGGCGGTGCCGGCCGAGCTGCTGCGGGTGGCGTCGGGCGTCGCAGCGCGCCAGGTGCCGGCGCAGGTACTGGCCGCCGCACCGGCCGTCGACGACCTGCCGGTGGGGGGCTGGCCGGCCGGGCCGCCCCGACTCCGGGACGCGGCCGAAGCGCCGGTCGTGTGCGGGACGTGGTCCGCGGCACGGGCCCCGACCGGTGCGATCTGGGCGGGCGACGCGGTACCGGCGGGAGCAGAGCCGCTCGGGCTCGCGCAGGCGGAGGCCGTCCTGCGCCTGCTGCCGACGGGACCGGCGCCGGACCTGGCGGGCGCGACGCGCATCGCCGAGGGGCGGCCGGCGGGCTGATGTCGCCGGTGCAGCCCCGACGACGTCGCGTCGGTCGCGTACGGCAGTGCCGCCCGCAATGCTCCCACGCTCGGCTCACAGCCCGTGGGCCCACCGGAACAGGTCCGCCGCGGCCATGGCCAGCGGTACCGACGCGATCACCAGCCCGCCCTCCATGAGGTCGACCGCCCGTCGGGCGACCGGGGAGCCGACCGGGCGGGTGCGGAGAACGGCGGTGCCGGCCCCGATCGCCGCGGCGAGCAGTCCGGCCGCGACCGCGAGGCGGGGTGCCGGCCCGGACGCCAGCACGACCCCGAGCCCGATACCGGAGGCGACCGCCGCGGCCAGCTGGATGCGGGCCGGGGCCCGGTCGGCGAAGCCCCGTGCCCGCAGGCCGAGAACCGCTGCCGTCACCGCGGCGAAGGCCGGCCCGGCCCAGCCGCCGCCCGCGGCCGCGACGGGTGCGGCGACGGCGGCGACGACCGCGCACCCGCCGACCAGCCCGGCCAGGTGACCCCGGGCCACGTGGGCGCGCTCGGTGACCTCGTCGGGCGCCATGCGGTCGGGCCCGCCGTCGGCGTCCACCAGCTCGTCGCCGTCGCCGGGCACGAGCGGACGGGGGAGCCCGGCCAGCCGCAGCGCGGCCCGCGGCAGCAACGGCCCCACGACCAGCGCAGCCGCGCCCACACCGGCCGCTGCCGCGGCGGGGGTGACGCCGAACCGCAGTACGGCCATCGTCGCGAGCCCGATCGGGACCGCGGCCACCACCACGCCCACCAGCACGGGCGCGATGACCCTGAGCGCGACCTGCGCCGCAGCCGCGGCGATGCCGGCGGCGGCGGTGGCCAGCAGCAGGTGCGAGGCCGCCGCCGGCGCGGGCAGTGCCGCCCAGCCAGCGGCTGCGGCCAGCGGCACCGCGGCCACGGCGGCGGTGCCGGCCCCCAGTCGACGCAGGCGCGCGTCGTCCGGGTCGCGGGCCGCGCCGCCGTCGGTTCCGGCGTCCTCGGGACGCCCGGCCCCCCGGTCCGGCGCGGCGGCGTGCGGCGCGGTCGCTCCGACCGACGGGGTCAACCGCGCCGCGCATCCGATCGCGACCAGGGCGCCCAGCGCGCCGCCCGCCACGCCGCCCGCACCCGGCACCCCGGCCACCAGCACCGACGCGGCCACCGCGACGACCAGTGCGACACCCGCCTCGAACCGCCGGTCACTCCGGCGTACCGACGGCGCCGTGGCCGCGAGCGCGTCGACGGGATCGTCGACGACCGGCGGCGGAGGAGTCGGACCGTCGGGGGCGATCCGCAGCAGCTCCCCGTCGAGCACGCCGAGCTCGTCGAGCGTGGCCCCGGCGGGCAGCGGACCCCCGGCCACCCCGGACAGCCGCCACGGCGCGGGCGGCCGCTCGGGACGGGGCTCTCCGACCAGCTCCAGGACGAGCGGCACCAGCTCTGCGACCGGCACGTCGGCGGGCAGCGCGACGTCCACGCGGGCATCCGGGGCGAGCACGGTGAGCCGGCAGTGGGCGGCGCCGACGGCAGGCGGTGGCATGCGGGCCTCCAGGGAGCGGGGACGAGTTCTCCGGAACGGCCCCGGGCCGCGCCGGCGGCTGCCTAGCATCGCAGCGCCGTGCCGGTGGCGTGGCCGTTCGGCGAGAAACCGGAGGAGTGCGGATGGGCACGATCGCAGTGGCGCCGGCCCGCCGGGAGGTCCGGCCGGTGCCGGGTGGCGAGCTCTCGCTGGAGTCGCCGCCGGAACCGGAGCGCGTCGTCCCGGCCGGCGTGCTGATCCGCCTGCTGCCCGTGGTCCTGTTGCTGAGCTCGGTCGCCTCGGTCGCCGTGCTCGGCGCGAGGAACCCGACATCGTGGCTGTTCGGCGGCATGCTCGCGCTCTCCACGCTGGGCCTGGTGATGAGCGGCGCGACCCGCGGCGCGGGCGCGCGCTCGGCCGGGCTGGACGAGGACCGCCGCGACTACCTCCGCTACCTGTCGCAGCTGCGCCGCCGGGTGCGTGGCATCGCCGCCGAGCAGCGCTCGGTGCTCGAGACGGTGCACCCCGACCCCGCAGCGTGGCCCGCACTGCTCGCGGCCGGCCGGCTCTGGGAGCGCGCGGTCGTCGATCCGGACTTCGGAGAACTGAGGCTCGGCCGCGGAACGCAGCGGCTCGCCACGCGGGCGGTGGCCCCGCAGACGGGGCCCGTCGAGGGTCTGGAGCCGGTGACGGCGCTGGCCCTGAGGCGGTTCCTGCGCGCCCACGCCGCCGTCCCCGACCTCCCGGTGGCGCTCTCGCTGCGGACCAGCTCCACGGTCTGGCTCGAGGCGGCCGATCCCGCTGCCGGGCAGGAGCACACTCGGGCGCTGGCCCGGGCGGTCGTCGCCCAGTACGCACTGCTGCACAGCCCTTCCGACGCACTGCTCGCCGTCGTCGCGCCGCCGTCACTCGCTCCCGAGTGGGAGTGGACCAAGTGGCTGCCCCATGCGGCGCATCCGCGACGCGAGGACGCCCTCGGCCCGCTCCGCATGATCACTGCGGATCCCGATGACATGCGCCGGTGGTGGGGGCCCGAGCTGGCGGGCCGCCCGTGCGGACCCGGGCCGGGCGAGCCGCACCTGCTGGTCGTGGTCGACGAGGTGCCCGACGGACCTGGTCCGTGGGCGGCAGTCGCCGGTCTCACCGTCCTGCGGGTCGGTGCCCCGCCCGGCCGCCGGCCCGGACCGGCGGTGGTGCGACTGCTGGTCGGGCCGGACAGCCTGCACCGCATCGCCGGCGACGGGGCCCCGTCCCTGCTCGGCCGCCCGGACGGGCTGCACGTGGCCGACGCCGCGGCGCTGGCCCGCCGGCTGGCCCGGTACCGGCCGGCGGGTGCGGATCCCGGGGCCGAGGCCGGTCCCCGCTCCGCGGCCGGGCTGCCCGCCCTCCTCGGCCTCGGCCCGGGCCCGGCCGGCATCGCCGCGCTGCGCGCCCGGTGGGCCCGGTCGGAGTCCGATCGGCTGCGGGTGCCCGTCGGGCTCGACGAGCGCGGTGCGCCGGTGGTGCTGGACCTGAAGGAGTCGGCGCAGGGCGGCAGCGGTCCGCACGGGCTCTGCGTCGGATCGACCGGTTCGGGCAAGAGCGAGCTGCTGAGGACGCTGGTGCTCGGGCTGGCCGCCGCGCACTCGTCGGCCGAGCTCAACCTGGTGCTGGTCGACTTCAAGGGTGGGGCGACCTTCCTCGGGTTCGCCGGGCTGCCGCACGTGTCCGCCGTGATCACCAATCTGGCCGGCGAGGTGGCGCTCGTGGATCGGATGGCCGACGCCCTCGCCGGCGAGATCACCCGTCGCCAGGAGGTGCTGCGGGCGGCGGGGAACCTGGCGGGGGTCGCCGAGTACGCGGCAGCCCGCCGGGCCGGCGCGGAGCTCCCACCGCTGCCGGCACTGCTGGTGGTCGTCGACGAGTTCTCCGAGCTGCTGGCCCAACGGCCGGAGCTGACCGAGCTGCTCGTCACGATCGGCCGGCTCGGGCGATCGCTCGGGCTGCACCTGCTGCTGGCCTCGCAGCGCCTCGACGAGGGGCGGCTGCGTGGGCTGGAGTCGCACCTGTCCTACCGGATCGCCCTGCGCACGTTCTCGGCGGCGGAGTCGCGCGCCGTCCTGGGGGTGCCCGACGCCCACCAGCTGCCGTCCGCGCCCGGGTCGGCCTTCCTCACGACGGGCACCGACGAGCTCGTCCGGTTCCGGGCGGCGTACGTGTCGGGGCCGGCCGAGGTGCGCGCCCGGCCCGGAGCGGGAGGTGGTCCCCGGCGCGCCCACCGGTTCCGCGCCGGGCCCGTGGCCGTGGTCCCGCCGGAGACCGTCACCGAGCCGCCCGGGGAGGACGCCGCCGAGCCGAGCGTCCTCGACGCCGTGATCGCCGCGCTGAGCGGCCAGGGGCCACCTGCCCACCGCGTCTGGCTGCCGCCGCTGGACATCCCGCCCGCGCTCGACACGGTGCTCGGCCCGGTCGGCGTGGCGCCAGGGCGGGGGTTCACCGCCGACCCCCGTCCGGACCCGGCCGCCCGGCCGCTGCGCGTCCCCGTCGGTCTGGTCGACCGGCCCTACCAGCAGCGCCGCGACCCACTCGTCCTCGACCTCGCCGGCGGGTCCGGGCACGTCGCCGTGGTCGGTGGCCCGCGGTCGGGCAAGTCGACCGCACTTCTCACCACGGTGCTCGCACTCGCGCTCACCCACACCCCCGACGAGCTCGGCGTCCACGTGCTCGCCTTCGGCGGCGGCGGCGCGCTCACCCCGCTGAGCGGGCTGCCGCACGTCGGGACGGTCGCCGACCGCCAGGACGTCGACCTCGTCCGCCGCACGATCGCGGAGTTCTCCGCAGTGCTCGCCCGCCGCGAGCGACTGTTCCGCGACACCGGGATCGCCTCGGTCGAGGAGTACCGGGAACGCCGCGCGGTGGGTGCCCCGGCCGTCGCCGGTGAGCCGAGCACCGACCTGCTGCTCGTCGTCGACGGGTACCTGACGTTGCGCAGCGAGTTCGAGGACCTGGAGGCGCGGCTGCTCCCGCTCGCCGCGCAGGGCCTGGCCTACGGGCTGCACGTCGCCGTGTCGGCGAACCGGTGGAGCGAGCTGCGCCCCGCGCTCAAGGACCTCCTCGGCGGGCGGGTCGAGCTGCGGCTGGGGGAGGCCGCGGAGTCCGAGGTGGACCGGCGCCGCGCCGCCGCGGTACCCCCGCGGCCCGGGCACGCCCTCGCCGCCGACGGAGCTCCCGCCGTGCTCGCGGCGCCCCGCCTGAGCGCCGGGGCGACCGATCCGGCCGCGCTGGTGGCCGCGCTCGCGGGCGCCTGGCCCGGCCCGGGGCTGGCGCCGGTCCGCCTGCTGCCCGAGCGGCTGGACCACGACCGGCTGCCGGCGGGCGCGCCCGGGGCCGCCGGGATCCCGATCGGCGTCGACGAGGATCAGCTCGCCCGCGTGGACGTCGATCTCGCCGCCGACCCGCACCTGCTCTGCTTCGCCGACCCCGAGAGCGGCAAGACCACGTTGCTGCGGCTCCTGGCCCGGGGAGTGACGTCGAGGTTCGGACCGGACGAGGCGCGGGTCGTGGTCGTCGATCACCGCCGGACGCTGCTGGGCGCGGTGCCCGGATCCCACCTGATCGGCTGCACCAGCACGCCGGAAGCCACCGCGGAAGCGGCCCGCGAGGTGGCCGCATCGCTGCGGCGCCGCCTCCCCGGGCCGGAGGTGAGCCCGCGGGCGCTGCGCGATCGCAGCTGGTGGACCGGGCCGGAGGTGTACGTCCTGGTCGACGACTACGACCTCGTCGCACCGGGCGCCGGCGCGCCGCACCCCCTGTTGCCGCTCGTGGAGTTCCTGGCGCAGGCCAAGGACGTCGGACTGCACGTCGTGGTGGCCCGGCGCTGCGGAGGCGCCGGTCGGGCGCTGTTCGACCCGCTGCTCGGGCGTCTGCGCGAGCTCGCCGTGCCCGGGCTGGTGATGAACGGCAGTCCCGACGAGGGCGCCCTGGTCGGGACCGTCAAGCCGGCGGCCCTGCCCCCGGGGCGTGGCACGCTCGTCGACCGGCGCCGCGGAGCCCGGCACGTCCAGCTGGCCTGGCTACCGCCGCACACCGACGAGACGTGACCGGCGCGTGCGGGGTAGACGCAGCAGCAGGGAGTCCCCACCCGGGTGGCCGTCCAGTTCGGGACGGCGGCGGTGCGGATCGCCGGGGCCGAGGCCGACGGAGAACCCTGGCTGATCGCGGAGCTCCCGGCGCCCGCGGCGGGAGTGGCGGATCTGCTGGCCGATCTCGTGGGAGCGCCGCCCGACGAGCTCCTGCTGGTCCATCCGGGGAGCTGGTCGGCGGGCCGGGCGACGGCGTGGGCCCAACGCTGCAGCGGGCTCGCCGGGCGGGTGCGAACGGTGCCGGCGCCCCGCGCGGCGGGCGGGCCCGGTTCGCGGGTGGTGCTCGACGTCGGGCACGCGGGCACCGAAGCGAGCCGGCTGGACGCCGACGGCGCCGTGCTGGCCAGCCTAACGCTCCCCGTTGGCGGCGCCTGCCTCGACGACGTCCTGCTGACGTGGCTCGCGGCCCCGGCCGCGGCCCCGGCCACGTCCGACGCCCGGGCGGAGGTGCGGCGCCTGCGCGAGGCACTGTCGTTGCTGCCGACGGTGCCGACCTCGCTCGCCGAGCGTGGCGCCGTCACAGCGGAGGAGGTCCGGTCGGTGCTGACCGGAGCCCTGCGGCCGGCGGTCGACCTGCTCCGTTCCGTGCGGGGACCGGACGGCGCCGCGCCGGTGCTGCTGGTCGGTGGTCTCGCCCGCGCGCCGCTGCTCGCGGAGCTCGTCGACGAGGTCGGCATCGTGGGGGCCGTCGTGGCGCCGCGGCCCGAGACCGCTGCGGTGCTGGGAGCGCTCGCCCTGCCGACGGCTGCGGGTACGCGGTGGCCCGCCGACCCGCACCCGCGCTCCGCGCCGGCGCCGCCGCCGCGGCTGCCGACCCTGCCTCCCCACCGGCGGCGGCCCGTGCGGGTGGTCCTCCTGACGACCGCTGCCGCAGGCGTCGCGGCCCTGCTGGTGGCCATCGGCGTCCAGCTCTCGCCGGCGCCCGCCGCCGTCCCGTCCGGGGTGCTCGTGCAGTACGGGTACCGGCTCGCGGTCCCGGCCGGCTGGGAGCACACCGGGGGCCTGCCCGAGCGGCGCCGGAGCGTCCTCACGCCGGTGACCGCACCCGATGGAGGCGACCTCATCGCCGTCGAGCGCTCGCCGCTGGGCTACGACGCGGACGCGGAGCCCGACCGGGCGCGCGCCGAGCTGCGCGCCGAGTTCGACGCCGCCGTCGCGGCCGGATCGACGCTGACGGACTACGACCCCGACGCCCGTTCGGCCGGCCGCCCCGTCGTCGCCTACCGGCAGCGGGAGGGCCGGCTCACCGTCGACTGGTTCGTCCTGCTCGAGGGTGACGCCCAGCTCAGCGTGGGGTGCCGGCACACGGCGTCCGGCGCAGCAGCCGTCGACGCGGCCTGCGGGGTGGTCGTCGGGTCGGTGCGCCGCGGCTGATCGATCCGTTCGCGCCCGCACACGGTTCCCCGGTTCCGCCTCCCCGGCTCGCCCGGTCCTGCCACGGTGGTCGCGCAGCAGACGACCGAAGCGAAGGGGTGATCGGGATGGCCGACGGGTTCGGCACGGCGGTCGAGGAGATGCAGCGCGCCGGCACGCACGTGTTCACGGTCAACGACACCGTGCAGGCGGATCTGGCGACCCTGCGGAGCAGGCTCGGGCCGTTGGCCGGGGCGTGGCGGGGCGAGGCCGCCACCGCGTTCGCCGGCCTGATGGCCCGCTGGGACGGGGACGCCCGGGCGCTGAACGAGGCGCTGCGCGTGATCGGCGAGACCATCCAGGGCTCCGGCCGCAGCTACCAGGCCCAGGAGGAGCAGCACGCCACTGCCCTGTCGACGATCCGCGCGGCGCTGGGCTGAGGGGGACGCCATGCCTGAGATCAAGGTCACGTTCGGAGCGCTCGAGGCGGCCAGGACCGATGTGGCCGCGACCGCCGCCCGGATCACCGGACAGCTCGAGGACCTGCGTCGGTTCCTGGCCCCGCTGGTCGGCACCTGGGAGGGCGAGGCCGCGGTGCAGTACCGGGCCGCCCAACGGAGATGGGACACCGCGGCTGCCGACCTCTCGGCCGTGCTGTCCCGGATCGGGGTGGCGCTCGGCGCGGCCCACGACAGCTACCGGCAGGTCGAGCAGGTCAACGCCGCCCGCTGGCGGTAGTGGCCGGTGCTCCGGGGGAATCCCGCCGTTCGAGGGGGCGTTTTGACCCCGCTTCCGAACGACGAGTACCCTCGGAGGTCGACGTGCGGCGGGTGGAGATCCGTGATCGCCCTCGGCGGTCCGAACGGCCCGCCGGCCGGGCCCGGCGCCCATCGCACCCATGCACGAGAAGCAGCTCACCGGCAGGCACCCATCGGTGGGCGCACGACATCGACGAGGTAGGTCCGTGCCCACGTACAGCCCCAAGCCCGGCGAGATCACCCGCGCCTGGCACGTGATCGACGCCACCGACGTGGTGCTCGGCCGCCTCGCGACCCACGCCGCCACGTTGCTGCGCGGGAAGCACAAGCCGACGTACGCGCCGCACATGGACACGGGTGACTTCGTGGTGATCGTCAACGCCGAGAAGATCTCCGTCTCCGGCAACAAGCGCACCGACAAGTTCGTGTACCGGCACAGCGGCTACCCGGGTGGGCTGCGCAGGCGATCGGTGGGCGAGATGATCGAGAAGCACCCGGACCGCCTCGTCGAGAAGGCGGTCAAGGGCATGCTGCCGAAGAACCGCCTCGGTCGCGCGATGGGCAAGAAGCTGAAGGTCTACGCCGGGCCGTCACACCCGCACGCCGCGCAGCAGCCCGTGACCTTCGAGATCACCCAGGTCGCTCAGTGACCGAGCCGACCGCACCTGAGTCCGTGGAAGAGGGACAGCCCGTGACCACCCCCGTGCCCGAGATCGAGGCCGTCGAGGAGGCTGCCGTCGAGGCCGCAGTCGACGCCGAGGCCGTCGAGATCGCCGACGCCGTCGACGAGCTCGTCTCCGAGGTCGAGATCGCTCCCGCCGAGATCCCGGCCGTGTTCTCCGACCGGCCGATCCAGACCGTCGGACGCCGCAAGGAGGCGGTCGTGCGGGTCCGGCTCCTCCCGGGCTCCGGAGCGTTCCGGCTCAACGGCAAGTCGCTCGAGGAGTACTTCCCCAACAAGCTCCACCAGCAGCTGATCCGCGAGCCGCTGGTCACGGTGGAGAAGACCGACCGGTTCGACATCTTCGCCAACCTGCACGGCGGCGGCACATCGGGCCAGGCAGGCGCGCTGCGGCTGGCGATCGCCCGCGCGCTGATCGAGGCCGACTCCGAGGACCGTCCGCCCCTGAAGAAGGCCGGCTTCCTCACACGCGACCCCCGGGTCATCGAGCGCAAGAAGTACGGCCTCAAGAAGGCGCGCAAGGCGCCCCAGTACAGCAAGCGCTGACCGCGAGCGTGCGCCGACTGTTCGGCACCGACGGCGTCCGCGGCCTGGCCAACGGGGAGCTCCTCACCCCGGAGCTCTCCCTCCGGCTCGCCGCGTCCGCCGCCCGCGTACTCGTGCGGGGGGTCGCACCCCCCGCCCCGTCGCGGTCGTCGGGCGCGACCCGCGAGCGAGCGGCGAGATGCTCGAGGCCGCCGTCGTCGCCGGGCTCACCTCGGCCGGGGCGGACGCGGTGCGCGTCGGGGTGCTCCCGACGCCTGCGGTCGCGTTCCTCGTCGACGCGCTGTCGGCCGACTTCGGTGTCATGATCTCGGCCTCGCACAACCCGATGCCGGACAACGGCATCAAGCTCTTCGCCGCCGGCGGTCACAAGCTCCCCGACGCGCTCGAGATGGCCGTCGAGGCCGGTCTCGACGAGCCGGCTCCCCGGCCGACGGGGTCCGACATCGGGCGGGTCCGTGATCTTCCCGACGCCGGTCGGCGCTACGTCGACCACCTCGTCGCGGCCACCCCCGGTGCGCTCGCCGGGCTGCGGGTGGTCGTCGACTGCGCCCACGGGGCAGCGTCGGTCACCGCCCCCGAGGCGTACCGCCGCGCGGGCGCCGACGTCATCGCGCTGCACGCGGAGCCGGACGGCCTCAACATCAACGACGGGGTCGGGTCCACGCATCTCGGCCCGCTCCGCGACGCCGTTCGCGCCTCGGGCGCCGACCTGGGGGTGGCGCACGACGGGGACGCCGACCGGTGCCTGGCCGTCGACGCCACCGGTTCCGAGGTCGACGGCGACCAGATCATGGCCGTGCTCGCCGTCGCGCTGCGGGAGGCGGGCGAGTTGGCTGCCGACACGCTGGTGACGACGGTCATGAGCAACCTCGGGCTGCACCTGGCGATGCAGGACGTCGGCATCTCCGTGCGCACCACCCAGGTCGGTGACCGGTACGTCCTCGAGGAGCTGCAGGCCGGGGGATACACCCTCGGCGGCGAGCAGTCCGGTCACGTCGTGCTGCCGCAGTACTCCACGACCGGTGACGGCCTGCTCACCGCCCTGCGCGTGATGGCCCGGATGGCCGCCACCGGAGCATCGCTGGCCGAGCTGGCTGCGGTCGTCACTCCGCTGCCGCAGGTGCTGCACAACGTCCAGGTCGCCGACAAGTCGGTCGTCGCAGGTTCGGTCGCGGTACGCGACGCCGTCCTGGCCGCGGAGGTCGAGCTCGGCGGCTCGGGACGTGTCCTGCTGCGCCCCTCCGGCACCGAGCAGCTCGTCCGGGTCATGGTCGAGGCGGCCACGTCCGAGCAGGCGAGGGCCACCGCCATCCGGTTGGCCGAGGTCGTCGCCGCCGCTCGATGAGTTCTGCGGTTCGCCCACGCCGGCCCGGCCGGTGCGGCACGATCGCGGCATGTCGGCCGAGCTCCATCTGCGATCCGATCAGCTGTTCGGACACGCCGCCGCCGTCGCCGACCTGTCCGAGCACCTCCGGTCGGCGCTGACCGGCGCGGATGTGCCGCCGACCCCCCACGACGCCGAGACGGAGCGGTTGCGTGCTGCGGTGGGCCGGACCGTCCGCGAGCTGGCCGAGCTGAGCGCGGTGCTGGCGGGTGTCGCGGTGGACGCCCAGCTCGCCGACGACGGCGCGGCCATCGTCCTGCACCGCGTGGCGGACGGGGCGTGATCCGGCCCGTCCCGCCGCCGGACCCCGACGCCCTGCGGACGTCGGCGCGGTGGTGCAGCGGGCTCGCCGACGCCCTCGCCGATGCTCGGGACCGGATGGGCGGGTTCTCCGCGCTGGTCGCCCGTGACTGGCCCGACACCCACGGTCGGGAGTGGGCGGAGCTGGCCGGGCGTCTGCGCCGGGAGCTCGGTCGCCTGGCGGAGGCGGCCGTCGAGCTCGGCGAGGTGCTGACGCGACGGGCGGCGGACGCGGACGCCGACGGCGGAGCGCCGGGCCCTGCGGTCGGGCCTGCTCATCGCCCGGGAGCGCGGCTCGGCGGCACCGACGCGGCCCGGGTGGGCGTCGAACGCGGCGTGCGCATCGCGGCGCTCCCGGATCCGACCCCGCCGAGCTGATCCCCTTCCTCAGGAGCCGGGACGTCGGACTCGGCAGCGCGGTCAGGTCCGCTCGGTCAGGTCCGTGCCGGGCACCTTGCCGTCGACCAGCACGTCGACGCGGTCCTCGTCGCACAGGTGACGCATCAGGAACGCGGTGACCAGCGCCCTCGTGACCCGGCGGGTCTTCGCGTCGGGACTGCCGGAGAGCACGACGTCGCTCCAGTGCCGGCCGTCGAGGAAGCCGGTGTGGCTGGCCTTGGACAGCGTCCGGAGCCAGACCGGTCCGCCCGCCGCCGCGGCGATGGGCTCGGCGTGCCCGGCCGCGGGTGCGACGGTGTCCTTGCCGGCGGCGAGGTGCAGCGCCGGGACGGTGATGGCGCGCGAGGCGTCCAGGGCCGACGGGTGGGTCTGGGCGACCGCGATCGTCACCACCGCCGCCACTCGCGGGTGTCCCTCCGCCGCGACCAGCGCCGCCCCCCCACCGATGCCGTGCCCGGCGAAGGCGGTGCGGCGGGAGTCGACGCTGATCCGACCGTCACCGAGCCGGACGCCGGCGCAGACGTCGAGGGTGGTGCGCAGGTCGGCGGCGAAGCCCGCGTGGCTCGGCAGCACCCGCGGTGGCTCGACGGGGCGGCCGCGACGATCCCCCACGACGCGAGGTGGCGCAGCAGGTCGGCGTAGCGCTCCGCCGGCTGCAGCCAGTCGTGACCGAACGCGACCGCGGGCAGCCCCAGCCCCTCCTCCGGCGCGAACACGACCCCGGGGATGCCCACCATGCCGAGGTCACCGCGGAGCACCCGCTCCGGACCGGGCCGCGAGAGCTGCTCCACGGCGTCCTTGGCCTTGCGCACCTCGGGCGGCCGGGGCGCGGGGTGGGTCCGGGTCACAGCCGAGCACCGTAGTCGGGCTGATGTCCGACCGGCCACCGGAGCCGGGTGGCGCGCAGTGGACAGCGGGCCCGCCGGCTGCAGCCGGGTACTGCCCGCACTAGCGTCCTGCCGATGAGAGGCGTCTGGACGGCCCGCCAGGTGCGCGACGCCGAGACCGTGCTGCTGGGCCGGACCGCCGAGGGCGCGCTGATGCGACGGGCGGCGTTCGGCCTCGCCGTGCAGGCCCGCCGCATGCTCGCCGGGCGCGCCGGCGGGAGCTCGCTCGGGCCGGGGATCGGGCGCTCGCCCGGGCACGCACCGGTGGCCGGCGCCCGGGTGACGCTGCTGGTCGGGGCCGGGAACAACGGCGGTGACGCGCTGTGGGCGGGCGTCGAGCTGCGCCGCCGGGGTGTCGGGGTGACGGCGGTGCTGCTCGATCCGGAGCGCGCCCACCGGTCGGGCCTCGCGGCGCTGCGTCGGGCGGGTGGCCGGACCGTCGATGCGGAGGCCGGTCTGGTGGCGGTCCTCGGGGCCGACCTCGTACTCGACGGGATCGTGGGTCTGTCCGGGCACGGCGGCCTGCGGGAGCCGGCTACGAGGCCTCGTCGCCGCTGTCGAACACGCCGGGGTGCCGGTGCTGGCCGTCGACCTGCCCAGCGGGGTGGACGCCGATACCGGGTCGGTCGAGGGTGCCGCCGTCACGGCGACCGCGACCGTCGCCTTCGGCACGCTGAAGCCCGCCCACGTGCTCGCCGCCGCCCGTTGTGGTCACGTGCACCTGGTGGACATCGGGCTCGGTCCGCTGCTGCCCGCTCCGCACGCCGACGTGCTCGACGTGTCGGACGTCGCACGACGATGGCCGGTGCCCGGGCCGGCCGATGACAAGTACAGCCAGGGCGTGACCGGTGTGGCCGCCGGATCGGCGACCTACCCCGGCGCGGCCGTGCTGGCCACCGGTGCGGCCGTGCTCGCGACGAGCGGAATGGTGCGGTTCGCGGGCAGCGCGGCCGCCGGTGTGCGGGACCACTGGTCCGAGGTGATCACGACCGGATCGGTCGACGACGCCGGCCGCACGCAGTCCTGGGCGGTCGGACCGGGCATCGGTACCGACGACGCCGGCCGCGCGGTGCTCGCTGCGGCCCTCGACCGCGACGTGCCGATGTGCGTCGATGCCGACGGGATCACCCTGCTGGCACAGCACGCCGACCTGCGCGCCGCCGTCCGTGGTCGGCCGGTCGTGATCACCCCGCATGACCGCGAGTTCGCCCGGATCGCCGGTGACGTCGGCACCGACCGGGTCGCCGCCGCGCGGCGGGCCGCGGCCGAGCTCGGCGTCACCGTGCTGCTCAAGGGCAACGCGACGGTCGTCGCCGACCCGGAGGGGCGGGTGCTCGTCGAGCCCTCGACGTCGTCGTGGGCAGCGACGGCCGGCTCCGGGGACGTGTTGACCGGGATCATCGGTGCGCTGCTCGCGGCCGGGCTGGAACCGTGGTGGGCCGCGGGCTGCGCCGCGGTCGTCCACGGGCGGGCGGCGGCGTCTGCCGCGGACGGGGCGCCGGCGCCGGCGTCGGCCCTGCAGGCCGCGATCCCGGGGGCGATCCGCGCGGTGCGGGCGAGTGTGGCCGGCTGAGCGCCGTCCCGGCCTGCCCGCAGCGGCCCAGGGACGCCCGCGCGAGCCGCGGGCGAGCGGCGCCGGATGAGATGATGCGGGCGTGGTCGTCACTCCGGCGAGAGCGCGCGCCGAAGCCGTCGTGGACCTCGACGCGATCCGACGCAACGTCCGCGTGCTGGGTTCGGCGTCGCCCGGCGCCGAGCTGATGGCGGTGGTCAAGGCGGACGGCTACGGCCACGGCGCCGTCGAGGTGGCCAGGGCGGCGCTGGACGCCGGGGCGTCCTGGCTGGGCGTCTGCACACTGGAGGAGGCTCACGACCTGCGGGAAGCCGCCATCACCGCACGGCTGCTGTCGTGGCTGCACCTGCCCGACGACGACTTCGCGGCGGCGGTGGCCGCCGACGTCGACCTCTCGGTGTCCTCCCGCGAGCACCTCGCCGCGGTGCTGGCGGGGGCGCGTCGGGCCGGGCGGCCGGTGCGGCTGCACCTGAAGGTCGACACCGGGCTCTCGCGCAACGGCGCCCCGACGTCGAGCTGGCCCGACCTGCTCGACGACGCGGCCAAGGCCGTCGCCGACGGCACGGCCGAGGTGGTGGCCGTCTGGTCACACCTCGCGCACGCCGACGCCCCCCGTCACCCCACGCTGGACCGGCAGGCCGAGCGGCTCACCGACGCGTGGCGCGCGGCGCGCGAGCGCGGGTTGGAGCCGATCCGCCATCTGGCCAACTCCGCGGCCACCCTGACCCGGCCCGACCTGCACTTCGACCTCGTCCGCCCGGGCATCGCGGTGTACGGGCTGGACCCGCTGGGCCGCCCGGTCGCCGAGAGCCCGCTCACCCCGGCGATGACGTTGCGCGCCCGGGTGGCGCTGGTCAAGCGGGTGCCGGCGGGCGAGGGCGTCTCCTACGGGCACGAGTGGACGACTCCGGCCGAGACGACGCTCGCGCTGCTGCCCATCGGGTACGCCGACGGGGTACCTCGGGGGCTGGGTCGTGAGGGCCGGATGCGAGTGCTGCTGGCCGGGGTGAGCCGCCCGGTCGTCGGACGCGTGTGCATGGACCAGGTGATGGTGGACTGCGGGGACGACCCGGTCCGGGAGGGGGATCCCGCGGTGCTCTTCGGTTCGGGCGACGACGGTGCGCCGACCGCGCAGGACTGGGCCGACGAGCTCGGCACCATCCACTACGAGGTGGTGACCGGCGTGCACGGCCGCCGCGTCACGCGCACCTTCGCGGCGGGTGGCGGGGCATGGTGAGCCCGCGGTTCTGGGGCGCGGTCGTCGGTGCGGCGGGGGCAGCCGTCACCGGTGTCGTCGTCGGGGTGGCCGCCCGCAAGCGCACGCAGATCGCGGCCGAGCGGCGCCGGCTGGCCACGCAGCTCGTCGCCGAGGACGCGTCCCAACCCGGCCTGCTGCCACCCGGCGAACCGTCGTCGGTCACCGCCGACGACGGTGTTCGGCTCTCGTGCGAGGAGATCGAGGCGACGGGCGGGCCGGCGGCGCTCACGGTGGTGCTGGTGCACGGCTTCGCCCTCGACCGGCGCACGTGGCACTTCCAGCGCCGCGCGCTGGCCGCGCTGACCGATCCCGCCGTGCGGCTGGTGCTCTACGACCAGCGCAGCCACGGCCGTTCCGAGCGGGCCTCCCGCGAGAGCTGCACGATCGAACAGCTCGGGCAGGACCTCGACGCGGTCGTCCGGGCCCTCGCCCCGGACGGACCGCTGGTGCTCGTCGGGCACTCCATGGGCGGCATGACGATCATGGCCCTGGCCGAAGGGCACCCCGAGCTGTTCATCGAGCGCGTGATCGGGGTCGCCCTGATCTCGACCTCGGCAGGGGATGTGGCCGGCAGCGGGCTGCAGGCCGCGCTGCTGTCCCGGAACAACCCGCTGATGCGGGGGGTCGGGCTCCTGGCCAGGGTGCAGCCGAGGCTGGTGGACGTGGTGCGCCGGACCGCGGGTGACGTCATCTGGGCGATCACGCGCAGCTACGCCTACGGGGACCGGAACGTCTCGCCCTGGCTCGTCGACCTGGTCGACACCATGATCAACACCAATGCCGTGGACGCGCTCACCGACTTCGTCGACACGGTCGGCAGCCACGACCGCCGGGGCGCGTTGCCCGCGCTGGCAACGTGCGAGGTGCTGGTGGCGGCGGGGGACGCGGACCGGGTGATCCCGGCGTCGCACAGCGAGGTGATCGCCGCCGAGCTCCCGGACGCGACGCTCGAGATGTTCCCGGGCTCCGGGCACCTCCCGATGCTCGAGCAGCCCGCGGCCATGGACGACGCGCTGATCGGGCTGCTGCGCCGCAGCCTCGCGCGGAGCGGGCCCCGACCGCTCCGGCGCCGGGCATGACCGAGCGGGCGAGCTCCCCGTCGAACGCGGCACCGGCGGGCCCGGCGGCGGGGCACGCGGTCCTCGACGTCCACGTCGAGCTGCCCGGGCCGGAGGACACCGAAGCGCTCGGCGAGCGGCTCGCGGCCGGCCTGGGTCCCGGTGACCTGGTGGTGCTCTCCGGCCCACTCGGGGCCGGCAAGACCGTGGTGGTCCGCGGGCTGGCCCGCGGGCTCCGGGTCGCCGGACCTGTGACGTCGCCGACCTTCGTGATCGCGCGGGAGCACCGGCCGCTGCCCGGCGGCCCGGGGGTGCCGCTCGTGCACGTGGACGCGTACCGGTTGGGCGGCACGGGAGCCGATGTGGTGGCGGAGCTCGACGACCTGGACCTCGACTCCGACCTCGCCGATGCTGTCGTGGCCGTCGAGTGGGGCGAGGGCGTGGCCGAACGGCTCTCCGCCCGGCACCTGCTCGTGCGGTTGACCCGCCGCGACGACGACGTGCGCGTGGCGCGCGTGCACCGCGTGGAGCCCGGCTGAGGGCCGGACCTGCGGCCGGTGCCGGGAGGCGGTCGTCCGTCGGCGGATAGGCTCGACGACGTGCTCGTGCTGGCCCTGGACACCGCGACGCCCGCGGTCACCGCGGGCCTCGTGGAGCTGACGGGCGGTGCGGTCGTCCCCCGTTCCACACGCGTCGCGCACGACGCGCGCAAGCACGCCGAGCTGTTGACGCCGGCCGTGTTGGGGGCCTGCGCCGACGCCGGCGCCCGTCTGTCGGACGTGGACGCCGTGGTCACCGGCATCGGGCCGGGTCCGTTCACCGGACTGCGGGTCGGCATGGTCACCGCTGCCGCCCTCGGGGACGCGCTCGGCGTGCCCGTCCACGGCGTCTGCACCCTCGATGCCATCGCCGCCGGTACGGCCGTGCCGCTGGTGGTGGCGGTCGATGCCCGGCGCCGTGAGGTCTACTGGGCGACCTACGACGCCACCGGAACCCGGACGGCAGGCCCCGGCGTCGAGGCGCCGGCCGCGTTGGCCGCGCGGGTCGCCGACCTGGCCGTCGAGGCGGCCGCCGGTGGAGCGGCGGGGTTCCTCGGGCTGCCAGTGCGGGGTCCGGAGTCGCCATCGCCTGCCGGGCTCGTCGCGGTGGCGACCGCCGCGCTGCGCGTCGGGGCGGCACCGGGCCCGCTGGAACCGCTGTACCTGCGGCGTCCGGACGCCGTGGAGCCGGGTGCGCGCAAGCCGGTGACCGTCCCATGACCGGTGTTGTGGTGATCGACGCGCTGCGCGCCTCCGACGCGGCGCGCTGCGCGGAGCTGGAGCGCCTGCTGTTCCCCGGGGAGGACCCGTGGAGCGAGCGGGCGTTCCGGGACGAGCTGCGGGCGGGGCACCGGTACCTCGCCGCCCGGATCGACCCGCGGAGCGCAGGCGGAGCGCGCACGGAGTCCGACCTCGTCGGCTACGCGGGGCTCGCGTTCGTGGCCGGGCCTCCACGCGCCGAGGCGGAGATCCACACGATCGGCATCGACCCGGCGCACCGACGCCGTGGGATCGGGCGGTCGTTGCTGCGCGGGCTGCTGGCCGTGGCCGACGCGGCGGGCGCAGCGGTCTTCCTGGAGGTCCGCACGGACAACGAGCCCGCCCACGCGCTGTACGAGGCCGAGGGCTTCACCGTCGTCGGCCTGCGCCGGCGCTACTACCGCCCCAGCGGGGCCGACGCGCACACGATGCGGCGGGAACCTGCGCCGTGATCGTCCTCGGGATCGAGACCTCCTGCGACGAGACCGGCGTCGGCGTCGTGCGCGCCGAGGCCGGCCGCGTGACCCTGCTGGCCGACGAGGTCGCCTCGAGCGTCGACGAGCACGCGCGCTTCGGCGGCGTCGTGCCCGAGGTCGCGTCGCGGGCGCACCTGCACGCGATGGTGCCCACGGTGCACCGCGCGCTCGCGACGGCCGGGGTGAGTGGTCGCGACGTCGACGCCGTGGCCGTCACCGCCGGGCCGGGGTTGACCGGCGCGCTGCTGGTGGGCGTGGCGGCGGCGAAGGCGTACTCCGCGGCCTGGGGGGTGCCGCTCTTCGGGGTCAACCACCTGGCCGCGCACGTTGCTGTCGACACGCTGCAGCACGGACCGCTGCCGCCGTGCCTCGCGCTGCTCGTGTCCGGGGGGCACTCCAGCCTCCTCGACGTGCCCGACCTGGCCGGTCCGGTCCGGCCGCTCGGCGCCACGATCGACGACGCGGCCGGCGAGGCGTTCGACAAGGTGGCGCGGTTGCTCGGGCTGCCGTTCCCCGGCGGCCCGCACATCGACCGGGTCGCGCGAGCCGGGGACCGCGGTTCCGTCGCCTTCCCCCGCGCCCTCACCGGGCCCCGGGACGCGCCCTTCGACTTCTCGTTCTCCGGGCTGAAGACCGCCGTGGCCCGGCACGTCGAGGCACTGGAGCGGGCGGGCACGCCGATACCGGTTGCGGACGTCGCCGCGAGCTTCCAGGAGGCCGTCGTCGACGTGCTGACGGCGAAGGCCGTGCGCGCCGCCCGCGAGCGCGGGATGGGCACGCTCCTGCTCGGGGGCGGCGTCGCGGCCAACTCCCGGCTCCGCGAGCTGGCCCAGCAGCGCTGTGACGCAGCGGGCATCCTGCTGCGCGTGCCACGGCCGGGCCTGTGCACCGACAACGGGGCGATGGTCGCCGCACTCGGTGCGCACCTGCTCGCGGCCGGTGCGCCACCCTCGCCCCTCGACCTGCCCGCGGACTCGTCGATGCCGGTCACCGAGGTGCTGGTCGGCGCTGCGGTCAGTCGCTCGCCAGCGTCAGCAGCTGCCGCTCGTCGTCGGTGAGCCGCAGCTCGAGCACCGGCAGCAGGTCGGCGAGCTGGTCGACCGTCCGCGCGCTCGCGATGGGCGCGGCCACGGTGGGCCGGTCGGCCAGCCACGCCAGCGCCACCGCGGCCACCGCGACGCCGTGCCCGGCCGCGATCTCGTCGAGCACCCCCAGTACCCGGACGCCCCGGTCGTCGAGGTAGGACGTGGCCCCCTCGGCTCTGGCACTGTCCACCTCGGTGCCCGGCCGGTACTTGCCCGTCAGGAAGCCCTTCGCGAGCGCGTAGTACGGCAGGCAGGCCAGCCCTTCGGCGTCCAGCACCGGCGCGAGCTCGGTCTCGAACTCCGCACGTTCCAGCAGGTTGTAGTGCGGCTGCAGCGCGACGTAGGACGCGAGTCCCTCGCGCGCCGAGATCGCCAGTGCCGAGCGCAGCCGGTCGGCGGAGAAGTTCGAGGCGCCCAGCTCGCGCACCGCGCCGTCGCGCACCAGCGCGTCGAAGGCCGCGAGGGTCTCCTCCTGGGGGGTGTCCGGGTCGTCGCGGTGGGCGTAGTAGAGGTCGATGCGGTCGGTGCGCAGCCGCCGCAGCGAGTCTTCGCACGCCGCGCGGATGTTCGCGGCCGACAGCCCCTTGCGGGACGGCAGCGATCCGACCTTGGTGGCCACCACCACGGTGTCGCGGTTGCCCCGCGCCGTCATCCACTCCCCGATGATCGTCTCGGACTCGCCGCCGGAGTTGCCGGGCACGCGCCACATGTAGGAGTCGGACGTGTCGAGGACGTTCCCGCCCGCCGCCACGTAGGCGTCGAGGACTGCGAACGAGGTGTCCCGGTCCGCGGTCCAGCCGAAGACGTTGGTGCCCAGGCAGAGCCGCGACACGTCGAGCCCACCGGAACCGATCTTCACCATGCGGCGAGCGTACGGTCACCGACGCTCCGGGGCACCCGTTTGAGGAGTTGGCACTCTCATGAGTAGAGTGCCAATCGCACGGCCTGGACGTTCCGGCACCCGCGACGACGGAACGGCCGACGGCTGTCGAACACCAGTCTGAACAGAGCCAGGTAAGCACCCCAGGAAGGGGAGGTCATCGTCGTGGCGAACATCAAGCCGCTCGAGGACAAGATCGTCGTCCAGGCCAGCGAGGCGGAGACCACGACCGCGTCCGGCATCGTCATCCCGGACACCGCGAAGGAGAAGCCCCAGGAGGGCAAGGTCCTGGCGGTCGGGCCGGGTCGGATCGACGACAACGGCAACCGCGTCCCGCTGGACGTGAACGTCGGCGACGTCGTCATCTACTCGAAGTACGGCGGCACCGAGGTCAAGTACGACGGCGAGGAGTTGCTCATCCTCTCCGCCCGCGACGTGCTCGCGGTCGTCAACTGACCCACCCGTCAGTTCTCAGGACCCACCGCCCCGGCGGTCCCTCGACCGAGCGGGCCACCGGGGCGGTGTCCGTCCAGGCACGATCCAGAGCCGGCGAACCAGGAGAGGCAGGACATGCCGAAGCAGATCAGCTTCGACGAGACGGCACGGCGCGCTCTCGAGCGCGGCGTCAACCAGCTGGCCGACGCGGTCAAGGTGACCCTCGGGCCGCGTGGTCGTCACGTCGTGCTGGACAAGAAGTTCGGTGGGCCGACCATCACCAACGACGGCGTCACCATCGCCCGCGAGATCGACCTCGAGGACCCGTTCGAGAACCTCGGCGCCCAGCTCGCGAAGGCCGTCGCCACCAAGACGAACGATGTCGCCGGTGACGGCACCACCACCGCCACCGTCCTCGCCCAGGCGATGGTGGCGACCGGGCTGCGCAACGTCGCGGCCGGCGCCAACCCCACCGCGCTCGGCGTGGGCATCTCGGCGGCCGCCGAGGCGGTCAGCGAGCTGCTCGCCCAGCGGGCGATCCCGGTGGACGACAAGGAGCACATCGCCCAGGTGGCCACGATCGCCTCCCGCGAGGCCGAGATCGGTCAGCTGATCAGCGAGGCGCTGCGCGCGGTCGGCAACGACGGCGTGATCACGGTGGAGGAGGGCTCCACGCTCGCCACCGAGCTCGAGATCACCGAGGGCCTGCAGTTCGACAAGGGCTACCTCTCGCCGTACTTCGTGACCGATGCCGAGTCGATGGAGTCGGTGCTCGAGGACGCGTACATCCTGCTGCACCGCGACAAGATCGGCGCCATCGCCGACCTGCTCCCACTGCTGGAGAAGGTGCTCGGCGAGGGCAAGCCGCTGCTCATCGTGGCCGAGGACCTCGAGGGTGAGGCGTTGTCCACCCTCGTGGTCAACTCGATCCGCAAGACGATCCGCGTCGCGGCGGTGAAGTCGCCGTTCTTCGGCGACCGTCGCAAGGCGTTCATGGACGACCTCGCCGTCGCCACCGGTGGCACGGTCATCAACCCGGAGGTCGGGCTCACGCTGTCCGAGGCCGGGCTGGACCTGCTCGGCAGGGTGCGGCGCGCGGTCATCACGAAGGACACCACCACCCTCGTCGAGGGTGGGGGCACCGCCGATGCCGTCGAGGGCCGGATCGCGCAGATCAAGGCCGAGATCGAGTCCTCGGACTCGGACTGGGACCGCGAGAAGCTGCAGGAGCGGCTGGCCAAGCTGTCCGGCGGCGTCGCCGTCATCAAGGTCGGGGCGGCCACCGAGACCGCACTCAAGGAGCGCAAGCACCGCATCGAGGACGCGGTGTCGGCCACCCGGGCCGCGGTCGAGGAGGGCATCGTGCCCGGCGGTGGCTCCGCGCTCGTGCAGGCGGCGAAGGCGCTGGAAGGCGGCCTCGGCCTCACCGGCGACGAGGCCACGGGCGTGGCCGTCGTGCGCAAGGCGCTCAGCGCGCCGCTGTTCTGGATCGCCGCCAACGGCGGTCTGGAAGGTGCGGTGGTGATCGGCAAGGTCGCCGACCAGGAGTGGGGACAGGGCTTCAACGCCGAGTCCGCCTCCTACAGCGACTTGATGGCCGACGGGGTCGTCGACCCGGTCAAGGTCACGCGGTCGGCCGTGGTGAACGCGGCATCGATCGTTCGGATGGTGCTCACCACCGAGAGCGCGATCGTCGACCGGCCGGAGCCGCCCGCGGTGCCCGCCGGCGGTGGCCACGGGCACGGGCACGGTCACTGACCGTCCCTCTCCCCGTACGAAACGGCGGGTCGACCTCCGGTCGACCCGCCGTCGTGTGTCCGGGTCGTGGTCAGCGGACGCGGGGCACGCGCTCCCGCGTGATCTGCAGGGTCCGGCCACGACCGCGGAGCATCTCGTCCCGCTCGGACTCCGACAGCCCACCCCACACTCCGTAGGGCTCGTGCACCGACAGGGCGTGCCTGCGGCACTGCTCGAGCACCGGGCACGTCCGGCAGATCCCCTTGGCCTCGGCCTCCCGGTTGGCGCGCGCCGGACCACGCTCCCCTTCGGGATGGAAGAAGAAGGCGCTGTCCATCCCCCGGCATGCGCCCTCCATCTGCCAGTCCCAGATGTCTGTGACCGGGACCGGAAGTCTCCGAATGTCTGCCATGACCCACCACTCCGCCCGTTCCGCTGCCAGCGCCGACGGTGCTGCTGGCCCCACCATAGAACCGCGCCAACCCTTGTTCAAGTATCGTGACGCACGACATCGCCCCAGCGCGTGGCGAGTTGCCGGGTGCGCAGCGGACCCGCACGATGACGCCGTGCAGCAGCCCGAACCGTCGGCGGCCCTTCCGGGCCGGCACGCGGCCGCGCTGCCCGACCCACCCGACGGTGACCTGGCCGAGCCCCGGCTGGGAGTCGCCGCCGCCGCCCGTCGACTGGGGGTCGCGCCCGCCACCCTGCGCACCTGGGACCGGCGCTACGGGATGGGCCCGACCGAGCACGCCGCGGGTCACCACCGCCGCTACTCGGCCGAGGACATCCGGCGGCTGGAGCTGATGCAGCACGCCCAGGTGCGTGGTGCGTCCGCGGCCGACGCGGCGCGGTACGCCCGCGCTGCCCCGCTGTCGCGCCCCGCAGCGGTGTCGCCGGTCCGCCCGCTGGCGGATCCCGGTGCGGAGGGCGGCCCTCAGGAGGGCAGCGGCGAGGAGGGCAGCGGCGAGGAGGGGGAGGCCACGGCGACGGCACTGGACGGCTCGGCCGACGTCGCCAGTGCGGTGCGGGCAGGCGGCCGGGTGCTCCGCCTTGCGGGGGCCGGGAGCAGCGCGCGAGGGCTGGGTCGGGCCGCGCTCGCGCTCGACGCCGCCACCATCCGACAGCTGCTCGAGGAGTCGATCTCCGCGGTCGGCCTGCAGCGCACCTGGGACGACGTCGCCCGCCCGGTGCTCTCGGCCATCGGCACTCGCTGGGCCTCCACCAGCGCCGGGGTCGAGATGGAACACCTCCTCAGCGAGTGCGTCATCGGGGTGTTGGGGGCCCATGCCGCGGCCGCCCGGACCGTCGGGGACGCCCGCCCGGTGCTCCTGGCCGGGATGCCGGGTGAGCAACACACGTTGCCGATGGTCGTGCTCGCGTCCTCCCTCGCCGACCGTGGCGTCGGGTGCCGTTCGCTCGGCTCGAACCTGCCCGCCGAATCGTTGATCGCCGCGATCCGGCGCATGGCGCCCGCCGCCGTCGTGCTGTGGTCCCAGCTCGGCGCCACCGCGGACATCGACGTGCTGCGCTCACTGCCCCGGACGCGCCCCCGGTACCGGCTGTTCGTCGCCGGGCCGGGCTGGACGGAGGCCGCCCTGCCCCCGCGCACCGTGCTGCTCGACTCGTTGGCCGAGGCGAGCGCGACCATCGGTGCCGCGGTGCAGGTCTGAGCGCCACTGGTCCGTTCGGCTCCCACATCACCCACATGGAGAGCGCCACTTGGCCCAACCTGCCCGAACGGAGGGCACTCAGGAGGCCTGATCGTGTCAAGGTGGGGTGGCCACCGAGGGACGTGAGAGTGACTCTTCACCCGGCTGCAGGAAGCTGCAGGAAGGAATCGTCGTGACGACGGTACTCATCTGCGACGATCGTCGCAGCGTCCGCGAAGGCCTGACCCGGGTGATGTCGGCGGTTCCGGGGGTGCACCGCATCGACTGCGTCGCTCACGGCGACGACCTGCTGGCCCGGTTCGCCCGCCAGCCGGTCGACGTGGTGCTGGTCGGCACCCAGCGGGCGGTGCCCACGGGCGTCGAGGCCACCCGCCGACTGGTCGCGACGCATCCCCAGGCGAACGTCATCGTCTTCGGTGCTCCCGACGACGCCGGCAGCATCGCCGCGGCGATCGCCGGCGGTGCCCGCGGTTACCTCCGCTGGGACGCCTCGCGACCCGAGCTGGTCGCGGCGCTCGCTCACACCCTGGCGAGCTCGGCGGTGCCGTCGTCGCGCGCGTCGACGGAGCCCGGTGTGCAGCTCACCGAGCGCGAGCTGCAGGTCCTGCGCGGCATGAGCCAGGGCAAGAGCAACGGCCAGATCGGACGCGAGCTCTACCTCTCCGAGGACACGGTCAAGACGCACGCCCGGCGACTGTTCCGCAAGCTCGGCGTGCGCGACCGCGCCCAGGCGGTGGCCCACGGATTCCGCCGCGGCCTCGTCTCGTAGCGGGGCACGCCGCCTTAGCTCCTCGTCCTCTCCGGCTGATGTGCCGCCGGCCTCCGCCGTTCGGGGTGCCCGCGGGTCGGCGTCGCTGCCGTTCGGGTGGTCGCGCGGCCTCGTCGGCAACGTCGACGGGGTCCGAGGCGTCCCCCTCTGTGAGAAGGGGACGTGAACCACTCCGCCGTTTCGCTACGGTGGCACGGAGGTCTCGGTTGTTCACTGTCCGTGAGAACCTCACGAACGGATGATGACGGAAATGGCGCGTAACGCCCCGGCAACGGTGCGCGATGAGTGAGACGACAGACGTTCCCGACGAGCTCGTGGCCTCTGCGATGGTAGGGGATCCAGGAGCGGTCGGGCGCGTGATCGCACTCATCCGGCCGCTGGTCGTGCGCTACTGCCGTGCACGGCTCGGGAGGTTGGACCGCTCGTCGGTCTCCGCCGACGACGTCGCCCAGGAGGTGTGCTTGGCCGTGCTCACCGCGCTGCCCGGCTATCGCATCCAGGGCCGCCCGTTCCTCGCCTTCGTGTACGGCATCGCGTCGCACAAGGTGATCGACGCGCACCGGGCCAGCACGCGCAACCGTTCGGACCCCGTCGCGGACGTGCCGGACTCGGCCGAGTCCGAGGACGGTCCCGAGCAGCGCGCGCTGCGCGTCGAACTGTCCGGCGAGATGAAAAGGCTGCTGGACACGCTTCCGGACAAGCAACGAGAGATACTGGTGTTGCGCGTGGTGGTCGGGCTGTCCGCCGAGGAGACGGCGGAGGCCGTGGGTTCCACCGCCGGAGCGGTTCGGGTCGCCCAGCACCGGGCGCTCGCACGGCTCCGCAGATCGATGCCCGAGGAGGTGGTCTGAGTGCGCGATGGTCGCGGCGCCGACCCCTCCGGCGGCGACGCCGGAGCCGGTGGCGGCGACCACCCTCGGACGAACGGCACCAACGGGGCGAAGCCACCGGGGATGCGCACGCGTCCGATCCCGCTCGACGAGCACGCTGAGCTCGGCGAGCCGATCGACCTCGTCGCCGTCCAGGCCGACGACGAGCTGATCAGTGCCCTGTCCGCCGGGATGTCGGTGTCGGCGGCGGGTCACGCGGGTCATGGCGCCGACGACCGCGTCGCCGCGGTGCTGGCCGCCTGGAAGGCGGAGGTCGACGAGAAGCCGATCCCCGAGCTCGTCGACGTCGACACGGCCGTGGCCACGATCGCCGCCGCGCGGCCGCCCGCGCGGCACGCCCGCCGATTGGCGCCGGTCGCGGCGGCCGCCGCGCTGATCGTCCTGGCCTGCGGTGGCGTGTCCGTGGGTTCCTACTCCGCCGAGCCCGACGACGCGCTGTGGGGCGTGTCGAAGGTGCTCTTCAGCGAGCGTGCCGAGTCCGTCGAGGCCGCCGTCCGGGTCGAGGACCACATCGCAAAGGCGAAGCAGGCCCTGAGGGACGGGCAGCCGGAGCTGGCCTCGCGGGAGCTGCAGCAGGCCCAGGTCGATCTCGCGGTCGTCCGGCCTGAGCAGGGGCGGACCGAGCTGATCGAGGTGCAGGACTTCCTCGCCGCGAAAGCGCTGGAGACCCCACCGGGCGCGCGGACCGATCCGGGAGCTCCGCTCGTCGCGCAGCCGACGCGGCCGGTGCCGAGCGGCGCCGCCACCGTCGATCCTCCGCGGCCGTCGTCGACCACCCTGGTGACGCCGTCGGGTCCACCGGTCTCCGGCTCCTCCGAGCAGAGCTGCCTCCTCCAGAGCCCGACCGGCCGTTCCTCCCGGCGCCACCGCCTCCGTCCAGCGCCGGAAGCGAGACCGTCGTCCCGTCCACGACCCTGCCCGACACGACCGACCCCCGCACCGGTACGGGGACCGCGGGGCCCGGCACGGGCACCGGGACCGGGACCGGGACCGTCGATCCCACGACGGGTGCCGACCCTCCCGTCACCCCGAGTGGCCCGCAGCCGGGCCCGGCGCTGGTCGACCCGGGGCAGACTCCCACCGCGAGCGGCACGACCGGGGCGGGGCCGGTGAGCACCGGCGGCACCGGGAGCACGTCGACGGGGAAGACGTCGACGGGGAGCACGACCACCAGCGTCACGAGCTGAGGCCGGCCGTCCGCCCGAGCGGGATCAGGAGTCGGACAGCACCGCGTCCGCGTAGCCGCGGCAGTACTCCCATGTGACGTAGCTCGCAGGATCGGGGTCGAAGGCCGGCTCGTGCGGGCGCATCTGGCCCTCCTCGAGCAGCTGCTGCAGGCTCGCGCGCAGCAGGCTCCACTCGTGGAAGTGCTGCTCCCCGCAGTCGCCGCAGTCGACCACGATGCCGCGAACGCCGCGGGTCTCCAGCAGGGCCTGGTACACGGCGAGATCGGCGAGATCGGCCACCACCTCGTCGCGCTCGTCCTCGCTCAGCACGTCGTCGTCGACCTCCTGCTGCTGCGCGTCCAGCGACAGGGCGGGATCGTGGGGATCGCCCGCGAAGGGGTCGGGCGGCAGCGCATCTGGTGGCACGGCGACGAGGGTACCCGTCCACACCGACGTCGACGTGTCGCACCGGACCCCACCGCCCCCCGCCATCGGCGTGGATACCATGGCGGCGACGACGACCCGCGGTCGGAGCACGCGTGGCGCAGTATGACGGGATGGCCGAGATGACGAGCGAGACCGCAGGGCTGCCGCCGAAGTTCGCGATGCTGGGCCTGACGTTCGACGACGTCCTGCTGCTGCCGGCCGAGTCCGACATCGTGCCGGGTGCGGTCGACACCAGCACGCAGGTGACCCGCAGGCTCCGGCTGCGGGTGCCGGTGGTGTCCTCTCCGATGGACACCGTCACCGAGGCGCGGATGGCCATCGCGATGGCCCGGGCCGGGGGGCTCGGCGTGCTGCACCGCAACCTGTCGCCCGAGCGGCAGGCCGCCCAGGTCGAGGTCGTGAAGCGGTCCGAGGCGGGGATGGTCACCGACCCCGTCACCTGCTCGCCCGACGCCACGCTCGCCGACGTCGACGCGTTGTGTGCCAAGTTCCGCATCTCCGGGGTCCCGGTCACCGACGCGGACGGTCAGCTCGTCGGGATCATCACCAACCGCGACATGCGGTTCGAGGTGGACCACTCGCGTCCCGTCCACGAAGTGATGACGCGCGCCCCGCTCATCACCGCGCGGGTCGGCGTCTCCGCCGAGGCCGCCCTCGGCCTGCTCCGGCGCCACAAGCTGGAGAAGCTGCCGATCCTCGACGGCGACGGCATCCTTCGCGGGCTCATCACGATCAAGGACTTCAACAAGACCGAGAAGTACCCGCTCGCCACCAAGGATCCCGACGGGCGGCTCGTCGTCGCCGCGGCGGTCGGCGTCGGCGAGGAGGGTTACGCCCGGGCCATGCACGTCGTCGAGGCGGGTGTGGACGTGCTGATGGTCGACACCGCCCACGGGCACTCCCGGCGGGTCCTCGAGACGGTGGCGAAGCTGCGCGCCGAGGTCGGGCACTCGGTGGACGTCGTCGGCGGCAACGTCGCCACCCGGGCCGGCGCGGCCGCGCTCGTCGAGGCCGGGGCGGACGCGGTCAAGGTCGGCGTCGGTCCGGGGTCGATCTGCACCACCCGGGTGGTGGCCGGGGTCGGTGCGCCGCAGATCACCGCGATCCACGAGGCGGCGCAGGTCTGTGCGGCGGTCGGGGTGCCGGTGATCGCCGACGGCGGCATCCAGTACTCCGGCGACATCTCCAAGGCCATCGCCGCCGGCGCCTCCACCGTGATGCTCGGGAGCCTGCTGGCGGGCACGTCGGAGTCGCCGGGAGACCTGATCCTCGTGGGCGCCAACCAGTTCAAGACCTACCGCGGGATGGGTTCGCTGGGGGCGATGCGCTCGCGCGGCGACGTGCAGTCCTACTCCCGGGACCGCTACGCCCAGGACGACGTGCTCAGCGAGGACAAGCTCGTGCCCGAGGGCATCGAGGGGCGCATCCCGTTCCGCGGGCCGCTGGCGCAGGTGGTGCACCAGCTCGTCGGCGGGCTGCGCTCCGGGATGGGCTACGCCGGCGCGGAGACCATCGCGCAGCTGCAGGAGGCACAGCTGGTGCGGATCACCGCCGCGGGCCTCAAGGAGAGCCATCCGCACGACATCACCATGACCGTCGAGGCCCCCAACTACGTGGCGCGGTAGCGCCCCGGCGCGGTACGTCGGCGCGGCCGCTCTACGCTCGGCCCCCGTGCGTGACCTCGTGGAGATCGGGATGGGTCGGGAGGCCCGTCGCAGCTACGACCTGTCGCAGGTGGAGATCGTGCCGTCGCGGCGCACGCGGACCTCCCAGGAGGTCTCCACGGCCTGGCAGCTCGACGCGTACCCGTTCGCCATCCCGCTGGTCACCCACCCGACCGATGCTGTCGTCTCGCCGACCAGTGCCCGGCGGATCGGGCAGCTCGGCGGACTCGCGGTGCTCAACGCGGAGGGCCTGTGGGCGCGGCACGCCGACGCCGACGGGGCGCTGGAGCGGGTGCTCGCCGCGGCCGGCGAGGACGACCCGACAGCGCCGGTGCGGTTGCTGCAGGAGCTGCACGCCGTGCCGATCCAGCCGGCGCTGCTGGCCGAGGCGCTGGGCGCGGTGCGGGAGGCGGGTGTCACCGTGGCCGCCAGGGTGAGCCCACAGCGCGCCCGCGAGCTCACGCCCGACCTGCTGGCGGCCGGCCTCGAGATCCTCGTGGTGCAGGGCACGATCATCTCCGCCGAGCACGTGTCCGGCGGCGAGCCGTTGAACCTCAAGGAGTTCATCTCCTCCCTCGACGTCCCGGTCGTCGCGGGCGGGGTGGGCGACTACCGCACCGCGATGCACCTGATGCGCACCGGCGCGGCCGGCGTGATCGTCGGATACGGGGAGTCCTCGGCCACCACCACCGACGACGTGCTGGGGATCGGGGTGCCGATGGCCACCGCGATCGTCGACGCCGCGGCGGCCCGTCGCGACTACCTCGACGAGACCGGTGGTCGCTACGTCCACGTGATCGCCGACGGCGGGATGGCCGGCTCCGGCGACATGGCCAAGGCGATCGCCTGCGGGGCCGACGCGGTGATGCTGGGTGAGCAGCTGGCCGAGGCGTCCGAGTCGCCGGGGCAGGGGCTCTACTGGACCTCGGCGGCGGCGCACCCGTCGCTTCCGCGGTCGGAGGTCACGGGGTTCGCGCCCGGCGAGCTGGACCTGGAGTCGGTGCTCTTCGGCCCGGCGAGCAGCCCGTACGGCACCGTGAACCTCTTCGGCGGGCTCCGGCGGGCGATGGCCAAGACGGGGTACTCGGACCTCAAGGAGTTCCAGCGGGTCGGCCTGACCGTCCGCGGTTGAGCGCTGGGGTCTGCGCCGACGGACACGTGAGCGTTCTCGCGACAACACTCACGTGTCCGACGCGGTGATCATGGCCACCACGTCGGCGAGGGTACGGCCGTGCCGGCGACCCGCGAGGATCAGCTCGCCGCCCACCGTCGCCGCCAGGCGGGCGGGACGGTGCATGACCTCGGCGGCGCCGAACCGGAGGATCTTCCATCCGGCCGCAGTCAGGTGGGCCTGGCGGTCGAGGTCCCGGTGTGAGCAGCCGCGACCACCGCCTCGACCAGAGGCTTCCGGCGGCCGAGGTCGTAGGCGGTGCACAGGGCAGTGGTGACGGCGATGCCGTCCACCGCGGTGACATCATCGGGGTGGAGTCGGCCGCGGTGGACGCGCAGCCGGCGCTGGGCGCGTTGCCGGCCACCCGGGACGTGCACCTCGGCAGCGCAGCCGGCACGTCCGCAGGACGCCGCGAGGAGCTCGGCCGTCGAGTAGCCGCACAGTACGCCGCGGCCCTCCACCAGGAGGTATGCCGCCCGCGACAGCAGGTGGAGATCGACGTCGACCTCGGCGTCGACGGGGACGTCGTGGTAGAGCCGCCGGAACCGCGGTCCGCGCAGCTGCTGGGGGGTCACCACACCTCGGGCGACCGCAGCGGAGCCGATGAACGGTTGTCGGAACACGCGCTCTCGGACGAGATCCGCGCGCTCCCGGTTCCACATCACCGGCCCACTACCCTCGACGGGGTGCAGCCGCCCACCGTCCTCGTCGTCGACTACGGGGCCCAGTACGCCCAGCTGATCGCCCGGCGGGTGCGGGAGGCGCAGGTCTACTCGGAGATCGTCCCGGGCGACACGCCGGTCGACGAGATCGTGGCCCGCAAGCCCGCCGCGCTGATCCTCTCGGGGGGGCCGGCGAGCGTGTACGAGCCGGGGGCCCCCGCCGTCGACCCCGACCTGTTCACCTCCGGCATCCCGGTGCTCGGGCTCTGCTACGGGTTCCAGGCCATGGCGCGCGCGCTCGGCGGTGAGGTGGCCCCGGACGGGACCCGCGAGTACGGCCGCACCGAGCTGACCCTGTGTGACGCGGCCGGCTCCCTGCACGACGGGCTGCCGGCCCGGCATCCCGTCTGGATGAGCCACGGCGACTCGGTGGTGCGCGCTCCCGCGGGGTTCACGGTGACCGCCGCGTCCGAGCGGGCGTCGGTGGCGGCGTTCGAGGACGTCGGACGGCGGCTGGCCGGGGTGCAGTACCACCCCGAGGTCGGTCACTCCCCGCACGGCCAGGAGGTGCTGCGCCGGTTCCTGCACGAGATCGCCGGCATCGCGCCGGACTGGACCACGTCCTCGATCATCGACGACACCGTGCACGCGGTCCGGGCGCAGATCGGGGAGGGCCGCGCGATCTGCGGCCTGTCCGGCGGGGTGGACTCCGCGGTGGCCGCAGCGCTCGTGCAGCGGGCCGTGGGCGACCGGCTGACCTGCGTCTTCGTTGACCACGGGCTGCTGCGGGCCGGGGAGCGGCAGCAGGTGGAGCGCGACTTCGTGGCAGCAACCGGGGTCGACCTGCACACCGTGGATGCCCGCGAGCGGTTCCTCACCGCGCTGGCCGGGGTGACCGATCCCGAGCAGAAGCGCAAGATCATCGGTCGGGAGTTCATCCGGGTCTTCGAGGCCGCGACGGCCGACGTGGTGCGCCACGACCACCACGCCGACGGCGACGGCGCGGCGGTGGGCTTCCTGGTGCAGGGCACCCTCTACCCCGACGTCGTCGAGTCGGGAGGCAGCGCCGGCGCCGGGAAGTCGCACACGGCGACGATCAAGAGCCACCACAACGTCGGCGGGCTGCCCGACGACCTCGAGTTCGTCCTCGTCGAGCCGCTGCGGGCCCTGTTCAAGGACGAGGTGCGCCGGGTCGGCGCGGAGCTGGGCCTGCCCGAGACGATCGTGTCGCGCCAGCCGTTCCCCGGCCCCGGGCTGGGCATCCGGATCATCGGTGAGGTCACCGACGACCGGCTGGCCACGCTGCGCGCCGCCGATGCGATCGCCCGCGAGGAGCTCACCGCTGCCGGGCTCGACCGCACGATCTGGCAGTGCCCGGTGGTGCTGCTCGCCGACGTCCGCAGCGTGGGCGTGCAGGGCGACGGTCGCACCTACGGTCATCCCGTGGTGCTGCGCCCGGTGTCGAGCGAGGACGCGATGACCGCCGACTGGACGCGGTTGCCCTACGACGTCCTCGAGCGGATCTCCACCCGGATCACCAACGAGGTGGCCGAGGTCAACCGCGTGGTCCTGGACGTCACGAGCAAGCCCCCGGGGACGATCGAGTGGGAGTAGCCGTCGCGGCGGATCGCCCCGGCCGGCTCGCCGACGCCCTGCGCACCGGGCGGTTCGCCGTCACCGCCGAGATCGGCCCGCCGCGGGGCGCCGACGTGGCCGCGATCCAGGAGAGCGCGGCGCTGCTGGGCGACTGGGTCGATGCCGCGAACGTCACCGACAACCAGGGTGCGCAGGTCAGGGTGTCCAGCTTCGCCGGGAGCATCGTGGCGCAGGCGGCTGGCCTGGAGCCGGTCATGCAGATGACCTGCCGCGACCGCAACCGGATCGCGCTGCAGTCCGACCTGCTCTCGGCCGGGGCGTTGGGTGTGCCGAACCTGCTGCTGATGACCGGCGACCGCCCCGAGCGCGGCGACCACGCCGACGCCGCCGCTGTGTACGACCTCGACTCGGGCGGCCTGATGCGGGTGGCGCGCACGTTGCGCGACGAGGGCACTCTGCTCTCGGGCCGGGCCGTCGACCCGCCGCCGCGGTACCTGCTCGGAGCCGTGGACAGCGGGTCCGGCACCCCGGACCGGCTGGCGCGGAAGGTCACCGACGGGGCCGAGTTCGTGCAGACCCAGTTCGTGTTCGACGTCGCCGCCTTCCGGGCATGGATGCTGCGGGCGCGCGACCGCGGTCTGCCGGAGCGCTGCGGGATCCTCGCGGGGGTCGGGCCCGTCCGGTCGTTGCGGGCGCTCGAGTTCATGGCCGGCATCCCGGGGGTCGAGGTCCCGGCAGAGCTCGAGCGGCGGCTGCGGGGAGTCCCGGCGGAGCGGGTCGCCGCGGAGGGGATGGCGGCCTGCGCGGAGGTCGTTGCGGCGCTGCCGGGGATCGAGGGGGTGGCGGGCGTCCACGTGATGTCGGTCGGCTTCGAGCAGGGCGTGCCCGAGATCCTGTCGGCGGCAGGCCTCGGTCCGGTCCGGTCCGCGCCGGTCGCACCCGGCCGGGACCGCGGGTAGGAACGCTCGGTCCGGCGCCGGAGGCCGCGGCGCCCCGTGACGCACAGGAGCGGCACCCGGGCGTACCCCGGATGCCGCTCCCATGGGGCCGCGGACAGCGGCCCGGCGGTCCGGCCCGCTCCCCAGCGGCCGGACGGCCCGGTCAGCTCCGCCGCCGTCCTCGCAGGCTGCTGGTCAGCAGCAGCACTCCGAGGAGAGCGGCCCCACCGGCGAGGAGCCAGCGGGGGTCGAAGCCGGCGAACGAGGGCACCTGTCCGACGAAGGCCGAGGTCGCCATGGCCAGGGTGAGCAGGCCCACCACCAGGGTGATCACATCGGGCCCGCGGCGTCGGACCGATCCTGTGCGCACGTCCTGATCAGCCACGGCGCACCTCCACGTCGCCCGCGCCCGAGGAGATGTCGAGGACGAGCGGGCGGCCGGATCGCACGCCGTCCTCGCCCAGGTCGTCGACCACGCGGACCTCCTCGCCGAACCCAGAGTCCTCGTCCTGGCCCTCGTAGCTCATCTGCCCGACCCCCACCGAACCGGTCAGCGTGAGGTCGGCATCGGCGGGCACCCGGACCTCGATGTCGCCGGCTCCGAGCTCGATCCGCGACCGCACCGGTACGCCGGGGCCACCACCGGGGACCGAGAGGTCGAGGCCGCGCAGGTCGATGTCGACGTCACCGGCCCCGAGCCGGTACACCGGCTGCAGCCCGGACACGGTGGTCGGGGCGACCCGCAGCTCGCCGAAGCCGTCCTGCTCCCAGCGGTCGATCGGAGCGGCGATCACGGCCCAGGTCAGCGCGCCGAGCAGCAGCGCGATCGGGATCAGCCCGCGGCCGGACCGGACGAACGCCCCGACGACGAGCCCGGAGCCGAGCACGGCCAGGACCACGCCGAACAGCAGGGGCAGGTTCGCCGGCGACATCGCGCCGGCCAGCAGCAGCACGACGGCGGTCACCCCGCCGGCGAGCAGGGCGAGTCCCAGCGTCACCGGGGTGACCGGCAGCCGTCGGGGCGGCGGCGGGCCGGGCGGGACGGGCGCAGGCTCGGGGAGGTCCCAGGCGAACGGAGCGGCTCCCAGTGGGTCCCAGGACGGGGGCGTCACCTCCGCGCCCGGCTCCTTCCGCAGGTTCACCGGGCTCGCGGTGGCCACCGTCGGAGCGTCGGCCGTCGGATCGCTGACGGACCGGCCGACCGGACCGCGGTCGGCCCGGCTGTGGTGCAGGAGGAACAGCAGTCCGAACGCGGCGAGCGTCGGCAGCAGGAACCCGCCGTCCCCGCCGAACACCGCCCCGACGGTCACGGCGGTCGCGATCGCCAGCCCGACGACGGCGATCGCGCGCGGCGACCGGGCCTTGGTCGGGGCCGAGGGGTCGGTCGGCTCCTCGGGCAGCATGATCCAGCCGGCGATGTAGAGCGCCGCTCCGATCCCGAAGAACGCCGCCACCACGAACGCCACCCGGACCAGCACCGGGTCGATGTCGTAGCGCCGGGCGATCCCCGCCGCGACGCCCGCCACCTGGCGGTCCTGACGCGGCCGGGACGGTCGCGTCTCCCACATGTCACGCAGTGTGCCCTGCACATCCGTCCGGCTCATGGCGCCCAGCGTGCTCGGTGGCGCACCCGCGGGCATGGGGGATGGCCCGGAGCCACCCCCGAGATTCCCCCGATGTCGCCCCTTCCCCCGCGTGTGACCATGGAGGCGTGGAAGAACCCGCGGCGCTCCCGACGGCCACTGCGCCGGCCGTTGCGCCGGCCGTTGCGCCGACCACTGCGCCGCCGCTCGCGCGCCGGCGCAGCGGCCGGTTCGTGGCCGGTGTCGCCGGCGGAGTCGCCGACCACCTCGGCGTCGACGTCCTCTGGGTCCGCACGGCGTTCGTCGTCCTCGCCGCGGTGAACGGGGCCGGCGCGCTGGCCTACGGACTGTTGTGGATCTTCGTCCGGCAGGAGCAGGCCGAGGTCCACCGCCCGCTCGGGCGGGTCGAGCGCCAGCAGGCCTTGGGATTGGCCGCGCTGGGTATCGGGGCCGGGCTGGCCGCGGCGGCGCTGGGCAACACGGTCGTCGGGTGGATCGTCGGGCCGCTCGGCGTGGCCGCCGTCGGTGCGGCCGTGGTGTGGCGCGAGGCCGACGAGTCGCAGCGTCGCCGGTGGACCGCCGGGGCGCGGGCCACCGGCGGACGCACGGGCGTGGTGCGCGTGCTGGCCGGGGCACTGTTCGTCACCGCGGGGATCGGCGTGTTCCTGCTCGGCAACATCCAGCTCGGGCAGGTCCAGTTCGCCCTCCTCGCCGTGCTCGCCACCCTGGTCGGCGTCGCGGTGATCACCGTGCCGTGGTGGGTGCGGCTGATGCGCGAGCTCGGCGAGGAGCGCCGCGAGCGCATCGTCGAGTCCGAGAGGGCCGCGATCGCCGCGCACCTGCACGACTCGGTGCTGCAGACCCTCGCGCTCATCCAGCGCCAGTCCGACCAGCCGCGCGAGGTCCTGCGGCTGGCCCGCGGCCAGGAGCGCGAGCTCCGCGGCTGGCTCTACGGGCCCACGGGGTACGGCCGCACGGGCCCCGCGTCCGGCGAGCCCGCCCTCGACGCCGGGCTGTCGGCCGCGATCGCGACCGCGGCCGCGGAGGTGGCCGACACCTACGCCGTCGACGTCCGCCCCGTCGCGGTCGGCGACCGCCCGCTCGACGACGGCCTGCGCGCCCTCGTGCTCGCCGCCCGCGAGGCGATGGTCAACGCGGCCAAGCACGCCGAGGTGACCGAGATCAGCGTCTACGTCGAGGTGGAGCCCACGGAGGTGCACGTGTTCGTGCGCGACCGCGGCATCGGGTTCGACCCGGAGGCGGTGCCCGACGACCGGCACGGGATCGCCGATTCCGTGCGGGGCAGGATGACCCGCCACGGTGGCGACGTGCGGCTGCGCAGCGCGCCGGGGGACGGCACCGAGGTGCACCTGAGCATGCCGGTGAACGGGGCGCGCGAGCCGGCTCAGGCCCGCGCGCAGGAGGAAGCGACGACATGACCGAACCTGCCGGCGAGACGCCGATCCGCGTCTTCCTCGTCGACGACCACGCCCTGTTCCGCTCGGGCGTGCGCGCCGAGCTCGACCGGGGCGTCCCCGATGTCGCCGTCGTGGGGGAGGCCGGGTCGGTCGACGAGGCCGTGGCGGCCGTCCGCCACCTGCGTCCCGACGTGGTGCTCCTGGACGTGCACATGCCCGACGGCGGCGGGGCGGAGGTCCTGCGTCAGCTGCGGCCCGAGCTACCCGACGTCGTGTTCCTGGCCCTCAGCGTCTCCGACGCCGCCGAGGACGTGATCGCGGTCATCCGGGCGGGCGCCCGCGGCTACGTCACCAAGACGATCTCCGGCCGGGAGCTGGCCGACGCCGTGCGCCGGGTGCGGTCCGGGGACGCGGTGTTCAGCCCGAAGCTGGCCGGGTTCGTGCTCGACGTGTTCTCCGACCGGCCCGGTGCCGCCCCGCCCGGCGACCCCGAGCTCGACCTGCTCACCCGTCGGGAGCGCGACGTGCTGCGCCTGCTGGCGCGCGGCTACGCCTACAAGGAGATCGCGGGCGAGCTGTTCATCTCGGTGAAGACGGTGGAGACGCACGTGTCCAGCGTGCTGCGCAAGACCCAGCTGTCCAACCGGTACGAGCTGTCGCGGTGGGCGTCCGACCGCCGGCTGGTCTAGCCGGAGCGCACGGGGGGCCGCCGACGCCCGGCCCCGGCCGCGCCGCACCCGCTGTGCCTCGCTGGCTCGGCGGGCGGGCCGGCCGGCCGGGTTTGGCCAGCGGCCAGCGGCCAGGGCCAGCGACGATCATTGAATGCGGGGACCGCTCGTGGTGCGGCTGCGCGTCCCATGTCGCTGATCATGCGGTCCAGGGCCCACCGAGATCGCGCATCCGGGACGCTCGACCGGGCGGGGTGCGGTTCCCCGTCCCGAGGCGATGATCAGTTCCTGGTCCGGGGTCCGGTCCGCGAGCCCCGGGCCTCGCGTCCTGCGGGTCCGCGCCCCGAGCCGACGATCACGGCGGCCCGGGTCTCCGGTCAGAGGCGGGACAGATCGACGCCGACGTCGTCGAGCGAGAGATCCTCCATCGCGAGCAGGTTCCGCGCGGTCCGGTCGCCGGCGGTGCTGCGTTCGGTCCCGGCCTGACCCGCGAGCGATCGCGAACCGGCGTCGTCGTCGTCGGCGTCGCTCGACCGCTCGTCGTCGTCGGAGTCTTCGTCGTCGGAGTCGCCGTCGTCATCCGAGTCGTCATCCGAGCCGTCGTCGGAGTCGTCGTCAGCAGCCGACGTCCCCTCCGCCTCGTCGTCGTCGACGACCAGGTCGCCCGCGACGATCGGCGGACCTCCGTCCGGCCCTCGGGGTTCGGCCGTGGGGGGGAAGGCGATCGGCGTCCAGGACGTAGGCGGAGCCTGGCCGGCGTCGAGGGCGGGGGGCGCGCTCGGGGACGCGACCGCGCCCAGCTCGGGTCGGACGGGTGCCGGGGCGGGCGCGCCGGTCGCGTCGAGCAGCCCTCGACCGGGATGAGGCCCGACGGGGCTGGTACCGGCCCGTCCCGCGGCGCTGTCGCTCGACGAGTAGTCGGCGAGCCCGACGGCGCCGACCACCGAGCCGGCGGCGAGCAGTGTGCCGGCGACGACCACCGTGCGGCGCCGCATCCGCGGCGAGGGCACCGCCGCGGCTGCGGGCAGCTCGGCCTGTTGGCTGGCCCGGGGCCGCACCGGGCGGTCGACCGCGTGCGGGGCGCGGCCCTCCCGACGCAGCAGGCTGCCGACCGACACGGTGGGCAGATCGCTGGACGGGGCGTTGCGGCTCAAGAGGACGGTCATGGTGGTCGCGTCGATCGCGCCGGCACCGATCGGGTCGGTCCGCGGTCCGCCACGGGTCGTCATCAGGGCCACGGTTGCCTCCCCTGGGGGTGAGGTGGGGCGCCTTGTCTACCGGATCGGGCGCGGAGGCACCACGGGTCGATCGTCCGCTCGACGTCCTTCACCCGAACGGGGCTCCCAGTCGTCGGACGGGGTCGACCGCTCATCCCACGGGAACGATCTGGAACAGCTCAGCCAGTCGACCCTCGGGCATCCCGGATCGCCGAGCGGTCTCGCTGTTCCAGCCGCGGATGCGCTCCTCGAGGTCGTCCATGTGCGCGGTCTGGGAGGCGTGCGCCTTCAGGGCGGCGATCTTGCGGTCGAAGGTGCTGGTGATGTCCACCGCGTGGTCGACGAGCGCGTCCGGCGCACCCATGATCCACATCTCGCCGACGGACCAGGCCTCGAGACCCTCGCCGGCGAGCAGCTCGGGGTGGGCGAAGCGGTTGCGGGCGTCCGGGTAGACCGCGGCCAACGCCGCCTCTCCCACGGCCCGGTGGTCGGGGTGCGACGCCGCGAGCCGCCGCCACCAGATCTCCGGCGACTGGGTCAGGACCCGTTGCGGGCGGAACCGGCGGATCTCGCGGCTGATGTCGCGGCGCAGGGCGATGCTCGGCGTCACCTGTCCGTCCGGGTACCCGAGGAACCGCACCTCGTGCACCCCGACCATGGCCGCCGCGGCCCGCTGCTCCGCCTCCCGCAGCCCTGCTATCTGCTCGCGGGGTGTGTCGTCGAAGCCGCCGGCGTCCCCGGAGGTGCAGATGCAGTAGGTGACGTCGACACCCGCCTGCGTCCAGGTGGCGACCGTGCCGGCCGCGCCGAAGTCGACGTCGTCGGGATGGGCGACGACGACGAGGGCCCGCTCGACGTCGTCGCGCACGGTGTCGTGTCGCAGCGCGACCGGGGGCGGGTCGGGGCGAGCGGTGGGAGGCGGGGCCACGGCCGCACCCTACGGCCGCTGCGGGTGCCCTGCGTGCCGGCGACCGAGCCGCGACGGGGTGAGCGAGCGTGCGGGCTCAGGTGTCCCGGGTGGAACGTCGGGCGCGGAGGGGGTGTCGACGTGGTGTCGAGCGGATCAGACGCTGCCGCGGAAGTTGCTGCGCGTGGAGTCCAGCGCCTGCTTGGCGGCGAGCCCGGCGCCCCCGCCGAGCAGCAGTCCCAGCACGTCGGCCCCCACCCCACCGGAGGTCAGCAGCAGGCCGAGAGCCGCCACCGCGGCGGTGATGCCGGCGACCTTCCACCTGCCGTTGAGGTAGTCGACCGTGGTGGCACCGCTCGCGCCGCGCCGCTTGGCCGCGCCGTTCAGCATCGCCAGGTAGCCGACGTGCCCCAGCGCGGCGAGCAGCCCGACGAGAGCGACCACCGCTGCGACGATCCCGAACACTGTCCCCATGGCTCCAGAGTGCCACGTCCCGCAGTCGGTGCGCCGCGATGCGCGGCGGTCCGCCGATCAACGGCCGCCGAGCCGGCCGCGTCCGAGGCGCAGGAGCAGCATCGCCAGCTCCCGACCCTCGGCGCCGAGCTCGCGGAAGCGCGCCAGCACGGCCATCTCGCGGTTGTAGACGATGCGCGGGCCGCCCGCGGCCATCCGGGCCCTGCCGATCTCGCTGCGAGACCTCGGAGCGGCGCTTGACCAGGCGCAGGATCTCGGTGTCGAGATGGTCGATCTCCACGCGCAGCGCGTCGATCCCGTCATCGGACGGGAGCACGCTGTCGTCGGTCGTCCTGTCTTCGGTCGGCACGGTCACGGTCTCCTCCTCATCGGCGAGTCCTGGCCCGTGACGTGCGAACGCCCCGGGTCCGACTGGACTCCGGGGCGTCGTGGGGGCTGGTCAGCAGGCCACGGGCACCGGTGTCCGGTACCCGTAGAAAAATCGGCTGCTGACCAGTGGCACATCGGCAGTGTGCCACAGCAGCCGAGGGTCGTCGGGGAGCGCCGGTACGGCTTTCGAACACGATGAGTGCGCTGTTCGAACTACCCGCCCCGGCCTCCGCCCAGCCCCGCACCGCCCGCGGCGCGGCGCTGCTGGATGGGCTCAACCCGCGCCAGCGCGAGGCCGTGGTGCACGCCGGCTCCCCGCTGCTGATCGTCGCCGGCGCGGGCTCGGGCAAGACGCGGGTGCTCACCCACCGCATCGCCTGGCTGCTCGCCGAGCGCGGGGTGCACCCCGGCGAGATCATGTCGATCACCTTCACCAACAAGGCCGCCGCGGAGATGAAGGAGCGGGTCGACGCGCTCGTCGGGCGGCGGGCCAACGCGATGTGGGTCTCCACGTTCCACTCGATGTGCGTGCGGATGCTGCGCCGCGAGGCCAAGCACCTGGGCGTGCGGAGCGCGTTCTCGGTCTACGACGCCGACGACACCCGCCGGCTGGTCGGGCTGGTCGCGCGCGACCTCGAGCTCGACCCCAAGAAGTTCGCCGCCCGCGGGCTCGCCGCGCAGATCTCCAACCTGAAGAACGAGCTGCTCTCCGCCGACGACGCCGCGGAGCGCGCCACCAACCTCTACGAGCGCACGGTCGCCGAGGTCTACGCGATCTACCAGGCCCGGCTGCGCACGGCCAACGCGTTCGACTTCGACGACCTGATCATGGAGACGGTCGCGCTGCTGCAGCGGCTGCCGGCCGTCGCGGAGTACTACCGGCGCCGGTTCCGGCACGTGCTCGTCGACGAGTACCAGGACACCAACCACGCGCAGTACGTGCTGGTCCGCGAGCTGGTGGCGCCGGCAGCGCCCGGCGCGCAGCCCGGCGAGCTGTGCGTGGTCGGCGACTCCGACCAGTCGATCTACGCCTTCCGCGGCGCCAGCATCCGCAACATCGTCGAGTTCGAGCAGGACTTCCCGAACGCCCGCACGATCCTGCTGGAGCAGAACTACCGCTCCACGCAGACGATCCTCTCCGCGGCCAACGCGGTGATCGCGCGCAACCCGGACCGCCGCGACAAGCGGCTGTGGTCCGAGCAGGGCGACGGCGACAAGATCGTCGGCTACGTCGCCGACAACGAGCACGACGAGGCCGCGTTCGTCGCCGCGGAGATCGACCGGCTGGTCGACTGCGGGGCGGTGCGCAACTCCGACGTCGCCGTCTTCTACCGGACCAACGCGCAGTCCCGCGTGTTCGAGGACGTGTTCCTGCGGGTCGGGCTGCCGTACAAGGTGGTCGGCGGCGTGCGGTTCTACGAGCGCCGCGAGGTGCGCGACGCGCTGGCCTACCTGCGGGTGCTGTCCAACCCGGAGGACACGGTCAGCCTGCGCCGCATCCTCAACGTGCCCAAGCGCGGCATCGGCGACCGGGCCGAGGAGCTGGTCGCGACCTACGCCGACCGGGAGCGCATCTCGTTCGCCGCCGCGCTGCGGATCGCCGCCGAGCAGCCGGAGCAGATCCCCGGGCTGGTCACCCGCTCGCAGCGCTGCATCGCCGCCTTCGTCCGGATCCTCGACGAGCTCGCCGAGCTGGTCGAGCGCGGCGACGCCGACGGCCGAGCTGCTGGAGGCGGTGTACGCGCGCACCGGCTACACCGCCGAGCTGGAGGCCAGCGAGGACCCGCAGGACGGCTCCCGGCTGGAGAACCTCGCCGAGCTGGTCACGGTGGCCCGCGAGTTCGCCGGCGACGCCGCGGTGGCCGACCTCGCGGATCGAGCCGCCGAGATCGCCGAGCCCGAGCCCGGCGTGCCCGAGCCGGGATCGCTGGCCGCGTTCCTGGAGCGGGTCGCGCTCGTCGCCGACGCCGACTCCATCCCGGACGACGACGAGGGCATGGTCACGCTGATGACCCTGCACACGGCGAAGGGCCTGGAGTTCCCGGTCGTGTTCCTCACCGGCTGGGAGGACGGCGTGTTCCCGCACCTGCGCGCCCTGGGCGACCCCGCCGAGCTGGCCGAGGAGCGGCGGCTCGCCTACGTCGGCATCACCCGGGCCCAGCAGCGGCTCTACCTGTCCCGGGCGATGATCCGCTCGACGTTCGGCCAGCCCAACGCCAACCCGGCGTCGCGGTTCCTCGCCGAGATCCCCGACGAGCTGGTCGACTGGCGCCGCGCCGAGCCCGAGCGCTCGGCCCCGGTGGGCCGGTTCGGCTTCGGCCGGCGCGCCCACCGCGACCGACCGCGGCGACTGGCGGGTGCCGGAGCGCACGCTCGAACGCCACGATCAGCCTGGACGTCGGCGACCGCGTCAACCACGACAAGTACGGCCTGGGCACGGTCGTCGCCTCCGACGGCGTCGGCGTGCGCGCCACGGTGACGATCGACTTCGGCAGTGCCGGCACGGTGCGGCTGATGCTCATCGGCGGGGTGCCGCTGCAGAAGCTCTAGACCGGCGGCGGGCACCCGGACGCGGCGGCGTCAGGAGGCGATGCCGTGCGTGCGCAGCCAGGGCACCGGGTTGATCTTCGTGCCGTCCGCGTCCCAGACCTCGAAGTGCAGGTGCGGGCCGGTCGAGTGGCCGCGGTTGCCGACCTCGGCGATCTCCTCGCCCGCCCGCACCTCTCGCCGACTTCGCACGAACACGCGGTTGACGTGGCCGTAGACGGTCTGGGTGCCGTCGGGGTGGCGCAGCACCACCCACAGCCCGAACCCGCTGGCCGGGCCGGACTCCTCGACGACGCCGTCGGTGAGCGCGTAGATCGGGGTGCCGATCGGGTTGGCGATGTCGATGCCCGTGGTGCGGACGTGCCCCAGCGGGCGCCGAACCCCGAGGTGAACCGGCCCGTCCAGCGGGCATGACGAACGCGACTGTCGCCGAACACGTGCGCCTCGGCGGCGCCGTCCGCGAGCGCGGCGTCGATGATCGCGGACCGCGGGCCAGCTCCTGGCCGATGTCGACGGCCTTGGTCAGGTTCTGCACGTCGACCTCGGCCGGGGGTGTCCACCGGGTCCGGGTCTGCAGGGCGCCCAGCGCGAGCGGATCGGGCAGCAGCTGGTCGCCGCCGATGGCGTCGACGGCCGCCGGAGCGGGCGGCGCTCGGCTCGACCTCGGCGACCGGCAGGAGCGCGCTCACCGTGACGGGTCGAGCGGCTCGTCCACGCACCGCGGGGGATGAGCGTCTGGCCGGCCGCGACGACGGCACCGGCCGCCACGGCGGCCACCGTGACGCGGCCGCGCAGCGACGCGGTGGGTGGCGCCGGGAGGCGGTGCGCACCCCGGACCGCGACGACGCGCGGGGGCGTCGTGCGATCGGGGTCGTCCGCCTCGGCGCCGCTCGGGGAGCGGTGGCGCGCCAAGACCTGCCCTTCTCGACCGTCGGCTGCTCGGGTCCGGTTCGCGACGGCGTGGGCGGGGAGACCCACGGGATCGATCGGGGTCGACCTGCCGCCGTCGTGATCGGTCCCGGACGCGGACCGGCGGAACCTAACCGCGGCCGCGAGCGGCGGGCAAATCCGTGGCGTCGCGTGTCGGTTCGCGTCGGTGGGCGTCAGGATGCGGGCGACGACCGGTGCCCGAACGTGCCCGTTGCTGCGGGCAGCGGGCGGCCGGACCCGCCCCGCCTGCGGCGATCCGACCGGACCAGGCCGGCCGCCACCCAGTGCACGCTCCGCGAGTCGATCGGCAGCGAGAGGTGGCCCACGTCGCGCAGCTCCAGCTCCTCGACGTCGAGGTCCGGGTGCACGAGCCGGGCGTTGCGCTGCGGCAGGACCATCTGGTCCATCCGGCTCCACACGACCAGGAAGCGGGTGGAGCAGCCGGGCGCCGGCTGCGGCCAGCTCGCCGAGCAGCTCCGAGCCCGGCCGCAGCTGACGGGCGAGCGGGGTGGGCATCAGGTAGGCGGCGAGGCTGCCCCGCGTGCGGGCTGCCCAGCGTGACCAGTGTGTCGACAGCTGCCGAGCCGCCCATCCGCTGCACGTAGTACCGGGCGATCATGCCGCCGAGCGAGTGGCCGACGATGTGCACCCGGTCGGCGCCGGTCTGCTCGCGCAGCCGCTCCACGTGACCGCGCAGCTCGCGGGCGGCGCGTGCGGATGTCGCCGGTCAGCAGGCTGTAGTTGACGGCGTGCACCACGCCGAACCCGCGGCGGCGCAGGGTGCGGCGGAACACGGTGAACACCGAGCGGTTGTCCATGATCCCGTGCACCAGCAGGATCGGGGTGCCCGCGGCCTCGAGGTCGGTGACGACCAGGCTGCGCCGGACGGGGGGCAGCGGGTCGGTGCGGTAGCCGCCCGCTCGGTCAGCTGCTCGCGCAGCAGCCCGGCGGGGTACACGGCGACGTGCGCGGCGAGCCATGCCCACTCGACGGCGAGCCCGCGCAGCCCGGCCGGAGCGCCGAAGGTGCGTGCGGCGTAGGCGGCGGCCCGGCCGAGCTCGCCCGCGGTCGTCTGCACGGCACCGGCGACCGCGGCCAGGCGGCCGAGGAGCTCGATGCGGATCCTGCGCGGACCGGCGCCATGCCGACGGTAACCGTGCCCGGCGCCGCCCGCTGCTGCCGGTCGGACGGCCTCCGCCCTGCCGGTTCGCGGTGGGCGTGACTGCGGTCACCGGGGCAGGTCAGAGCGGGTGCGGGCGGCGTCGCTAGGGTCGCGGAAGCAGCGGATCGGCGACCGCCGAGGTCCGCGCGTGGCGCAGCGGGCAAGGGAGAGCCAGTGGATCTCTACGAGTACCAGGCGAAGGACCTCTTCGCCGCGCACGGAGTCCCGGTGCTGCCGGGACGAACGGTGGACACCGCGGAGGACGCGGCGGCCGTCGCGGCGCGAGCTCGGCACTGCGGTCGTGGTCAAGGCGCAGGTCAAGACCGGTGGCCGGGGCAAGGCGGGCGGCGTCAAGCTGGCCGAGGACGCCGGAGGAGGCGCGGGAGCAAGGCGCAGGCCATCCTCGGGTCTGGACATCAAGGGCCACACGGTGCACCGGGTGCTGGTCACCGAGGCCAGCGACATCGCCGAGGAGTACTACTTCTCCTTCCTGCTCGACCGCTCCAACCGCACGTTCCTGGCCATGGCGTCGGCCGAGGGCGGCATGGAGATCGAGCAGCTCGCCGTCGAGCGCCCGGACGCGCTGGCCAGGGTGCCCGTCGACGCCATCGCCGGGGTGGACCGGGCCAAGGCCGCCGAGATCGTCGCCGCAGGCGAAGATCCCGGCCGAGGTGGCCGACCAGGCCGCCGACGTGATCGTGAAGCTGTGGGAGGCCTTCGTCGCCGAGGACGCCACGCTGGTCGAGGTCAACCCGCTGGTGCGCGACCCGCAGGACAGGATCGTCGCGCTCGACGGCAAGGTCACCCTCGACGACAACGCCGGCTTCCGGCACCCGGAGCACGCGGCGCTCGTCGACGAGCGCACCGAGAACCCGCTGGAGGCCAAGGCCAAGGCCAAGGACCTCAACTACGTCAAGCTCGACGGCGGCCAGGTCGGCATCATCGGCAACGGCGCGGGCCTGGTCATGAGCACGCTCGACGTCGTCGCGTACGCCGGTGAGGAGCACGGCGGCGTCAAGCCGGCCAACTTCCTCGACATCGGCGGCGGCGCCTCGGCCGAGGTCATGGCCGCCGGGCTCGACGTCATCCTGGGCGACCCGGACGTCAAGTGCGGTGTTCGTGAACGTCTTCGGCGGCATCACCGCGTGCGACGCGGTCGCCAACGGGCATCGTCGAGGCGCTGGAGATCCTCGGCGACGGCGCCACGAAGCCGCTGGTCGTCCGGCTGGACGGCAACAACGTCGTCGAGGGCCGGCGGATCCTCGACGAGGCGAACCACCCGCTGGTCACCCAGGTGGACACCATGGACAACGCGGCCAACGAAGGCCGCCGAGCTCGCCGCGCAGTCGAACACCACGGGGGCCTGAGCATGTCGATCTTCCTCAACGAGGACAGCAAGGTCATCGTCCAGGGCATCACCGGCGGCGAGGGCACCAAGCACGCCACGAAGATGCTCGCGGCCGGCACGAACATCGTCGGCGGGGTGAACGCCCGCAAGGCCGGCACCACCGTGACCATCGGCGGCCGAGACGACGCAGGGACCTGACGGTCTTCGGCACCGTCGAGGAGGCCATGAAGGAGACCGGCGCCGACGTCAGCGTCGTGTTCGTGCCGCCGAAGTTCGCCAAGGACGCCGTGATCGAGGCGATCGACGCCGAGATCGGCCTGGCCGTGGTCATCACCGAGGGCATCCCGGTGCACGACACCGCCTACTTCTGGGCGCACGCCTGCGCCAAGGGGAACAAGACCCGGATCATCGGCCCGAACTGCCCCGGCATCATCTCCCCCGGCAAGTCCAACGCCGGCATCATCCCGGCCGACATCGCCGGCCCCGGCCCGATCGGCCTGGTGTCCAAGTCGGGCACGCTGACCTACCAGATGATGTACGAGCTGCGCGAGATCGGCTTCTCCACCGCGATCGGCATCGGCGGCGACCCGGTCATCGGCACCACCCACATCGACGCGCTGGAGGCGTTCGAGGCCGATCCCGAGACCGACGGCGATCGTGATGATCGGCGAGATCGGCGGCGACGCCGAGGAGCGGGCGGCCGAGTTCATCGAGGCCAACGTCACCAAGCCGGTCGTCGGCTACGTCGCCGGGTTCACCGCCCCCGAGGGCAAGACGATGGGCCACGCCGGCGCGATCGTGTCCGGCTCGGCCGGCACCGCGCAGGCCAAGAAGGAGGCCCTCGAAGCCGCCGGGGTCAAGGTCGGCAAGACGCCCAGCGAGACGGCCGCGCTGATGCGGGAGCTCGTCGACGCCGGGTAGCCCTCGCGGGTGCTGGCAGGCTCACCGGGTTCGCCCGTCCGGGCATGGGCTACCGTCGACGACGCCGACGGACTCCTGGGTCCGAACGGAGGGAGCTCCGACCATGAGCGAGCGTGCGAGCGAATCGGTGTCACAGCGCCCCGGCGACGCGCCGAGCGAGCGCAACGAGGGAGTGCGATGACCCAGCACCCCGGGGCAGCGTTGCCGCCGTACGGATCGCCGCCGCCGTCGACCCCGGAGCCCGGCGTGGCGTCCGCCCCGGGTTCGGACTCGGACGACCGGTCGGTCGCCCGCCCGGTCCGGATCCTGGCCCTCACGACGGCCGCTCTGGGGTTGGTCGTCTACCTGCTCGGGTTCCTGGACGAGGTGGTGCTGTCGACCCTGCTCGCCGGACCGCTCCTCGTCGGTGGTGCGCTGCTGACCGGCGCCGCGGTGCTTCCCCGGGCCGGTCGGCTGCTCGTGCCCGCCGCCGTGGCGGTGACCACCGGGGCCCTGCTGCTGCTGCAGCTCGTGGCCAGCGGTGGGGCGCCCGCGATCGCTGTCATCGCGCTGATCCTGGCGATCCTGGAGGCGGCGGCCGCGGTCGGGGCCGTGTTGCTGCAGACCGGCGTGGTGAGCGCATCGGCACTGCGGTCGACGACACCGAAGGGCCAGCCGCCTCGGCAGCCGGCCCAGGCCGGTCCGCCCCCGGGTTACGGGCCATCGGGGGGCTACGGGCAGTTCGGCGCACCCCCGATGGGATACGGCCGGCAGCAGGGCTACGGGAGCCCGTTGTTCAGCGGGGGGCCGACGACCGTGGTGACGTCCATCGGGGATCAGCCCACCCATCAGCAGTCCGCGCCACCGCAGTCCGGTGGGACGCCCGGGAGCCATGGGCCGCCACCAGGGGGTGCGCCAACAGCGGGTGCGCAGTCGGGGAGTGCCCAGCCGGGAGGCGCCCAGCCAGGGGGTGCCCGGCCCGGAGGCCCCCAGCCTGGAGGCGCCCCAACCGGCGGCCCGTCCGGTGGTCCACCGCCGGGTTACGGTCAGCAGGGGCCCTACGCGCCACCACCGGCGGGCCAGGCTCCGTCGCCGTACGCCGCGCAGCCGGGCTTCGGCGACATCCGGCCGGGACACGCCCCGGAACCCGCAGCCCAGCCTGGTCCGCCGCCGGCCGCCGCGGGCGGGTGGGACCAGCCGGACCGGTCCGACGCCGTCGAGGACGCGCCACCCACCCGGCACGCCGCGCCCTCCGATGACGGTGCCGTCGACACTCCCTCCACCCCCGGGTCGTCGGTCGGGTCGGGAGCCCCGCCGACGACCGGGCCGACCTCGGTGTTTCCGGCGGCTGTCGGCTCCCCACTGCCGTCGCGGCGCCGCCAGGAGCCGAGCGAGGGTCGCCACGGTCAGCCCGCTCCCGACCAGGACGAACCGCACGTCACCGAGCAGCTGCGGCACGTCCCGCCCGAGGACCGGTCCGGCCTGCGTGAGGACTCGCGCTGACCGGGCTCGACGTCGCACGGCCCGGCGTGCCTCCGCGTCTCCGGAGCTCGGCGCTGCGACCCTGAGGGGATGACCCGCAGCACGGTCGATCGCGACCCGACCGACCCGGAGCCCGTCGCACCGGGCCCGGCCGGCGATGCGGCCGACGGCCTGGCCGGCGACGTGCCCGATGGCCCTCCCGGTGCGGTCGAGGGGCTGGACCGACTGCGCCTCCTGATGGCCGGGGCCATGGGGACGGTGCTGGTCAGCTACGCCCTGCTGGTCCCGGTGGCGTCGGTGGTCTTCACAGGCGGTGGGACGTCGCTCGACGGCGCGTTCGGCGCGGCGGTCCCGCTCTGGCTGGCGGCGCACCAGATCCCGCTCGCGCTGGAGGGTCGGCCGTTCAGCGTGCTGCCGCTGCTGTCGACGGCGATGGTGTTCGCGGTCGTGGTCCTCGGGGCGAGATGGACGGTGCGGCAGCTCGGAGGGCGCCGTGCCGACGCGGGTGCGGTGCTCGCCACCGTCGCTGCGGCGCACGCCGCCGTCGCCGTGCTCGGGAGCGCGCTGCTGCCCCGCACGGCGGTGGCCGTCGCCCCGTGGGCGGCCATGGTCGGAGCCGGGCTCGTCGCCGCGACGGCGGCTGCCGTGGGGGTGCGGCGGGCCGGCGGGCTCCCGGCCGGATGGGCTCGACGACTTCCCGGCTGGTGGCGACCGGCGTTGCGAGCGACGGCGGTGGCGCTGGCGGGGCTGGGCGTCGTCGGGTCGGCGGTGCTGCTCATGGCGCTCGCCCTCCGGGCGGAGGCCGTCACGGCCGCGTTCCGCGCCCTGACCCCCGACGCCGGTGCGGGCCTCGGCGTCGCGGTGCTCGCGTTCGGCTACCTGCCCAACGCCGTCATCGCCGCGGCGAGCTGGGCACTCGGTCCCGGTGTCGCCGTCGGCGCCGGGACCGCGTCCCCGTTCGGGGCCTACCCGGGAGAGGCCTCCGGCTTCCCGTTGCTCGCCGCCGTCCCGGTGGGTCCGCCGCCAGGGTGGGCGGTCGCGGTGCTCGCGCTCCCGATCGCCGTCGGAGTGCTGACCGGGCTCGTGTGCCGACGTACCGCGGACCTCGCCGACCGGGTGCCGGCGACCGCCGCGGCGGCGGTACTGACCGCGGGATCCGCCGGCCTGCTCGCCGTCCTCGCCGGCGGACGGCTGGCAGTGGGTCCGTACGACCCGGTGCTGCTGCCCGTCGAACTGGTAGTGCCGGCCGTGCTGCTCTGGGTGGGGGGACCCGCGCTGTTGGTGGCCGCGACGCGGCGGGGGCCGGAAGGGGCGATCCGCGGGAGCGGTCGAGGCGTGCAGGACGACCGACCGAGCGACACCGAGAGGGTGGCCACGCCGCCGGCGCGACGGGATCCGGACACCGGCGACCGCCCGGCCGTCGGACCGCAACGGATCAGCCCCCGCCCGGAGGTCCGCGACCGCGCCCGGGCCACCGCTCGAGCGGGTCGCGTGCGTCGGGAGCGCGGTCAGCGGGACGCTCCGTCGGAGCGGGCCGGGAGCACGCCCGGCGATCGACCCGAGCGGGCCGGCGCGACGCGTGGGGAGCGCGGGCGTGCGCGAGACCGGACCGGCCGCGGGCCTGCGGTCCAGGAGGTTAGCGACCGACCCTCGTCGACGCCGACCGTGCCCACGCCCTCGCCCGTCGACTCCTCGCCCGTCGACTCCGCGCCCGTCGACTCCCACCCGTCGACTCCCCCCCGTCGACCCCCACCGTCGACCCCATACCCGTCACGATCGCGGACCTCGTGGCGCTCCGCACGAAGCAGGCCGCGGAGCGTCGAGCGGCCGTCGGGGATGGCCCGCCGCCTCCGAGCTGACGCCCGACGGCTCCGTGGACGGGGCGGTGGGCGCGGCGGCCTAGGGTGGTGCCGTCGCCGATCACCGACCCGTCGAGGAGCTATCGCGTGCCCGCGTCCCCGCGCCTCTCGCAGCGGGTCGAGATCCCGGTCCCGGCCCGGGTGGTGGTGCTGGTCTCCGGCTCGGGGACGCTCCTGCAGGCCATGCTGGACGCAGGCGGCGACCCGTCCTACCCCGCACAGGTCGTGGCGGTGGGTGCGGATCGCCCGTCGATCGAGGGGCTCGCCCGTGCCGAGCGCCTCGGCGTTCCCACCTTCGCCGTCCGCCTCGTCGACCACCCCGATCGCGCCGCGTGGAACGCCGCCCTCGCCGGGGAGGTCCTCGCGCACCGGCCCGACCTCGTGGTCAGCGCCGGGTTCCTGAAGATCCTCGGGCCCGGATTCCGCGCGGCCGTCGGCCCGATGATCAATACCCATCCGGCGCTGCTGCCCGCCTTCCCCGGGCTGCACGGGGTCGCGGACGCGCTCGCGTACGGCGTGAAGATCACCGGTGCCACCGTGCACCTCGTCGACGACGGCGTGGACACCGGACCGGTGCTGGCCCAGGCTGCGGTACCCGTCGAAGCGGGCGACACCGTGGAGACGTTGCACGAACGCATCAAGATCGAGGAGCGGCGGTTGCTCGTGGGCACCGTCGCCGCGCTGGCTCGGCAGGGCGCCACCGTGACCGGACGAGAGGTGACCATCCCGTGACCGACGAGCGCAGGCCGGTCCGCCGGGCGCTGATCAGCGTCTACGACAAGAGCGGACTGGAAGGGCTGGCCACCGGGCTGCACGCGCTCGGCGTCGAGATCGTCTCGACCGGGTCCACGGCGTCCTGCATCGCCGCCACCGGCGTGCCGGTCACCCCGGTCGAGGAGCTGACCGGCTTCCCCGAATGCCTCGACGGCCGGGTCAAGACCCTGCACCCGCGGGTGCACGCCGGGCTGCTCGCCGACACCCGCCGCCCCGAGCACCTCGCGCAGCTCGTCGAGCTGGGAATCGCACCGTTCGAGCTGCTGGTGAGCAACCTGTACCCGTTCACCGAGACCGTGCGGTCCGGAGCGACGCCGGACGAGTGCGTCGAGCAGATCGACATCGGCGGGCCGGCGATGGTCCGCGCGTCGGCCAAGAACCACGACAGCGTGGCCGTCGTCGTCGATCCCGCGCGGTACGAGTGGGTGCTCGAGCAGGTCGAGGACGGCGGTGTCGCGCTCGCCGACCGGCGCCGGCTCGCCGCCGCGGCGTTCCGGCACACCGCCACCTACGACGTCGCGGTCGCCTCGTGGCTGGGCAACGTGCTCGGCCCCGACCTGGAGGGGCGCCCCTTCCCCGCGTGGATCGGCGCCACCTGGGACCGCGCCGCCACGCTCCGCTACGGCGAGAACCCGCACCAGGCGGCGGCGCTCTACGTCTCGTGGCAGCCCGGCATCGCCTCTGCCGAGCAGCTGCACGGCGGCAAGGAGATGTCCTACAACAACTACGTCGACGCCGACGCCGCCTGGCGGGCGGCCCACGACCACGACGCGCCATGCGTCGCGATCGTCAAGCACGCGAACCCGTGCGGCATCGCGGTGGGCACCGATGTCGCCGACGCGCACCGCAAGGCCCAGGCCACCGATCCCGTCAGCGCCTTCGGCGGCGTGGTCGCGGCGAACACCGAGGTCAGTGTGGAGATGGCCGAGCAGGTGGCGGACGTGTTCACCGAGGTCGTGCTGGCCCCGTCCTACGCCGAAGGCGCCGTGGAGGTGCTCGCCCGCAAGAAGAACGTGCGGGTGCTGCGCCTGCCCGGCACCGTGCCGCGCGCGGGGGTGGAGACCCGACCGATCTCCGGTGGCCTGCTCATGCAGCACCGGGACGCGCTCGACGCGCCCGGTGACGACCCCGCGTCCTGGACGCTCGCCGCGGGCGAGCCGGTGTCCACCGACGTCCTCGCCGATCTCGTGTTCGCGTGGCGCAGCTGCCGCTCGGTCAAGTCCAACGCGATCCTGCTCGCCTGCGGCGGCGCGGCCGTGGGGGTCGGGATGGGGCAGGTCAACCGGGTGGACGCCGCGCGGTTGGCGGTCGCGCGGGCCGGGGACCGGGCGCGGGGCGCGGTGGCAGCCTCCGACGCGTTCTTCCCGTTCCCCGACGGGCTGCAGGTGCTCCTCGATGCCGGGGTGCGTGCGGTCGTCCAGCCCGGGGGCTCCGTGCGGGACGGCGAGGTCACGGCCGCGGCGGCCGCGGCCGGGGTGCCGCTGTACCTGACGGGCACGCGCCACTTCGCGCACTGATCACACATGCTCGGCTGCGCCCGCCGCCTCGCCCCGCCGCACTCCGCTGCAACCCCGCCTCGCCCGCCCCGCCGCGCATGATCGGCGGTGCGGGACCTCGAGCCGCGCTCTGTGCGGTGGCCCGTCCCCAGCCGATGATCACCGTCCGGCACGCGCAGGGTGATCGCGGGTTGGGGACGGGGAAGCGTGTCATGTGCGGTGCCACCTCCCGATCCGGCGATCACCCTTCGGTCCGGGTCGACGTGCTGCTCGTCCAGTGGGTGGATCGAGCACGTGCCGCACACCACCAGCCGCCGCCCTGCGGTCCGGCTCTCACGCCCGGTGCGGTGGCCCGGGGCCGCGCGCACCCGTCGAGATCGGGCTTGAGGGACTTCGTCGATCGCAGTAGTGTTCGAACACACGTTCGAACTCGCCGACTTCCCGCGGCGCGAGCGCTCGGGGAGGCATGCGTGGGGGACGCGGTGACCGGGGCGGCGGCGGGGGTGTCCGGGCCCGATCCCGCCGAGCGGCTGGAGCTGGCCCGGGTGCTGCTGCGCCGCGTGGAGGACCGGTCCTCGGGGGCCCGATCGGTGGCTGCCCTCGGGACCGATGGTCGGATGCTGCCGGTGGCCGCTCCGTTGGCTCCGCTGCTGTCCGCCGGTGGGCTGCGCCGCGGGTCCACGGTCGCCCTCCCGGAGGCTCCGGGCACCACCTCGCTGCTGCTCGCGCTGTTGGCCGAGACCTCGGCCGGGGGGGCGTGGGCCGGGGTGGTCGGCCGCCCCGAGCTGGGGTTGGTGGCCGCGGCCGAGGCCGGGGTGCGGTTGGAGCGGTTGGCGCTGGTTCCGCGTCCCGGAGCCGACCTGATGGCGGTCACCGTCGCGCTGCTGGACGGGATGGACGTCGTGGCGGTGGCGGGTGCGGAGCGGGCCGGTGTGCGGGCCGCCGACCGGCAGCGGCTGGCGGCCAGGGCCCGTCAGCGCGGGGCCGTGCTGCTGGCGCTCGGCCCGTGGCCGGGGGCCGACGTGGAGCTGAGCTGCGCGGACGTGCAGTGGCAGGGCCTGGGTTCCGGGGCCGGACGGCTGTGTGCCCGCCGGGTCCGAGTGGAGCTGCGGGGGCGGGGGGTCGCCCAGGGCGGCCGGGGGCGCGGCCTGCTGCTGCCCGCGGCGGGCGGGGCGGTCGCGGTGGACCCGGGGGAGCGGATCGACCCGGCGAGCCCGGCCGCGCGCGCCGGCTGGGTCGGCCCCGCTCGGGTCGCGGGATGAGCCGGCGCGGCGAGCGGGCCGCCGAGGGTTCGGCAGGCCCGAGGGCTGGTGTCCGCTCGCCGGGCGGGGTGCCGGACCGGGTCTGGCGGGGTGGCGGGTACGGGGAGGTCGTGGTGAGCGCGGCCACGCGGGTGCTCGCGCTGTGGTCCCCCGACTGGCCGGTCACGGCCGCGGCCCTGGCCGCGCACGTGCCGTCCCACCGGCCGGCCGCGGTGGTCGCCGCCAACCGCGTGCTGGCCTGCTCCGCCGTCGCCAGGGCGCACGGAGTGCGCCGCGGGCTGCGCCGCCGGGAAGCGCAGGCCCGGTGCCCCGAGCTGGTGGTGCTCGCCCGCGACGTCGATCGTGATGCGAGGGCGTTCGAGCCGGTCGTGATCGCCGTGGAGGAGCTGGCTCCCGGGGTGGAGATCGTGCGGCCGGGACTGGTGGCGCTGGCGGCGCGGGGCCCGGTCGGGTGGTTCGGTGGCGAGCAGGAAGCCGCTGAGCGGCTGGTCGACCAGGTTGCCGCCCGCACCGGGGTGGAGTGCCAGGTCGGCCTGGCCGACGGGCTGTTCGCCGCGATGCTCGCGGCCCGCCGCGGGGTCGCGGTGGCACCCGGTCGCACCCCGGCGTTCCTCGCCCCGCTCGGGGTGGAGGAGCTGGACCGCGAGCCCGACGTCGACCGGTCCGAGCTGGTCGGGCTCCTGCGCCGGCTGGGCCTGCGCAGCATGGGCGCGTTCGGCGAGCTCGACGCGGAGGACGTCGCCTCCCGGTTCGGGGCCGACGCCGTGCTCGCCCACCGGCTCGCCCGCGGCCTGGACCCCCGCCCGCCGGTGCGCCGCCGGCCGCCGGAGGAGCTCGCGGTGGAGGTGGAGCTGGACCCTCCGGTGGACCGGGTCGACGCCGCCGCCTTCGCCGCGCGCGGACTGGCCGAACAGCTGCACCGCACCCTGGCGGGCCACGGGCTCTCGTGCACCCGGCTCGGGGTCGCCGCTCGCACGGTGGCGGGGGAGGAGCTGCATCGGATCTGGCGGTGCGCCGAGCCGCTCACCCCCGCCGGCACCGTCGACCGGGTGCGCTGGCAGCTCGACGCCTGGCTCACCCGGTCGCGCCGACTCCCGGCGGTCACGGAGGGGGAGTCGGCCGCCGGGTCCGAGTCCGGCCGCGGCGTGGGGGCAGTGTCGCGGTTGCGACTGGTCCCCGAGGAGACGGTGACCGCGGGAGCGTTGCAGCTCGGGCTGTGGGGTGACGTCGGGGAGGCCGACGAGCGGGCCGGCCGGGCGCTGGTGCGGGTGCAGGCGCTGCTCGGTCCGGAGTCGGTGGTCACCGCGGTGCTGGTGGGTGGACGCGATCCCGCCGAGCAGGTCCGGCTGGTGCCCTGGGGCGACGACCGGGGGCCCGGGCTACCCAGCCCCGACACCCACCGGGTCCGGAGGGCTCCGGAGGTGGCCGGGGGTGGTTCGGAGGAGGGCGGGCCGGGCGGGCCGGTCGCGCCGGTGGTACCGGCCTCGGCAGCAGCCGACACCCTTCCGGACGTGGCACCAGCGGGCTGGCCGGAGGACGTGGTGCGACGCACGGGCCGGATCTCCGCCGCCCAGGTCGCCGCCACGATGGCCGCCGAGGTGCCCGCCACAGCGCCCGCCGCACCGCCCGCCGCATCGAAGATCCACGGTTCGGGGCCGGGAACGGCGCCAGATCCGGTCGGTGGTCCCGAGCAGGCGATCACCGAGCGCCGGAGGCGTTCCACCAACCGTCGCCGCCGGATCCCCACCCCGCGCCGCTCCCGGGCCGCGCCGCCGTCCGCGAGCCGCCGCCGCCCTGGCCCGGTCGACTGCCCGCACCGTCCCCGGCCCTCGTGCCGCCGCAGCCGCTTCCGGCGGAGCTGCTCGACGCCGCCGGTCACCCGGTGCGTCTCACCGCCCCTGACCTGCTGTCCGCGCCCCCGGAGCTCGTCGCGGTCGACGGGCGGGCACCGCGGGCTGTGCGCGGGTGGGCCGGTCCGTGGCCGCTGCGGCAGCGGTGGTGGCTGCCCGACGGCACCGAGGGCAGCCGGCTGCAGGTGGCCCTCGACGACGACGTGGCGCTGCTGCTGCTCGTCCACGACGGGAGGTGGTCGGTCACCGGGGTCTACGACTGAGATGCGCCGGGCCGGAACAGCGCCGGTCCGGTGCCAGCCGCGAACGGCCAGCACCGGACCGAGCCGTCCCCCAGGATCAGGCCGCCGCCGGCGGCGGATCCATGGCCCCCGTCATGATGGCCACGGCGTCGTTCATCGAGTGGGACTCGGGCGTGACGACCGTCGCGCGCCGGCCGAGCCGCTGGATGTGGATCCGGTCGGCGACCTCGAACACGTGCGGCATGTTGTGGCTGATCAGGATGACCGGCAGACCGCGGTCGCGGACGTCGCGGATGAGCTGCAGCACCCGCTTGCCCTCCTTCACCCCGAGCGCCGCGGTCGGCTCGTCCAGGATCACCACCTTGCTGCCGAACGCGGCCGACCGCGCCACCGCCACGCCCTGGCGCTGGCCGCCGGACAGGCTCTCCACGGCCTGGCCGATGTTCTGCAGGGTGGCGATGCCCAGCTCGCTCATGTGCCGCTTGCGCCTCGTCGCGCATGCCCTTGCGGTCGAGCATGCGGAACACCGAGCCGAGCATGCCGGGCTTGCGCTGCTCGCGCCCGAGGAACAGGTTGTCGGCGATGTCCAGCCCCGGTGCCACGGCGAGCGACTGGTAGACGGTCTCGATGCCGGCGAGGCGGGCGTCCATGGGGCCCTTGAAGTGGACGCGCTTGCCGTCGAGGTAGATCTCGCCACTGTCCGGGATGAGTGCCCCGCAGAGCGCCTTGATCAGGCTGGTCTTGCCGGCGCCGTTGTCCCCGATGACGGCGAGGATCTCACCCGGATAGAGCTCGAGGTCGCCGCTGGCGATGGCGGTGACGCGGTCCGTACCGCTTGACCAGCCCCTTCGCCTGCAGCACCGGCTCGCGAACGGGCGTCTCGGTCGCGCCCGCACCGGTGTCGGTCTCGGTGCTCATGCCCTCACCTTCCTGATCCACTGGTCGATGGACACCGCGACGAGCACCAGCAGGCCGATCGCGAAGCCCTGCCAGACGACATCGACCCCGCCCAGCTGCAACCCGTTGCGGAACACTCCGACGATCAGTGCGCCGACCAGCGTGCCGAGCACCAGGCCGCGCCCGCCGAACAGGCTGGTCCCGCCGAGCACGACGGCGGTGATGGTGTCGAGGTTGTACTCGATCCCGACGTTCGGGCTGGCCGACGCGAGCCGGCCCATCAGGATCCACGCCCCGATGGCGTAGATCAGTCCGGCCACGGTGTAGACCGACAGCAGCACGCGGTCGGTGCGGATGCCCGCCAGCCGGGCGGCCTCGACGTCGTCCCCGGTGGCGTACACGTGCTTGCCCCACGCCGTGTTGCTCAGCGCGTAGTAGAAGAACGCGAACAGCAGCAGCATGATGATCGACCCGTAGGTGAGCCGGAAGCCGCCGAGGCTGAACGTGTTGCCCGTCCACGTCATGATCGCGGGCATGTCCGAGCCGCGAACGGTCTCGCTGCGGGAGACCACGTAGTTGAGCGAGAAGAAGATGCTCAGGGTGCCGAGCGTGACGATGAACGGGGGCAGTTGGAGCCTGGTGACCAGCAACCCGTTGATCGCCCCCATCGCCGTGCCGAGCGCGAATCCGATGAGCAGCGCCAGGACACCCGGGAAGCCGAGCGCGGTGGCCATGTTGGCCATCAGGATCGAGGTGAACACCGCGATCGCGCCGACCGACAGGTCGATGCCGGCGGTCAGGATGATCAGGGTCTGACCCAGGGCGAGCGTGGCGATCACGGTGACCTGGGCGAGCACCAGCCCCAGGTTGGCCGCCGACAGGAACCGGTCGCTGACCAGGGAGAACGCCAGAACGGCCAGGGCGAGGACCGCAAGCGGCCCGAGGATCGGGTTGGCGTGCAGGATGTGCTGGATGCGCTGGAGCGGCGACTCCGTCCGGCGCTCCTCGAATCCGGACGACCCCGGTTCGGGGGCCGTGGCCACCGAGCTGCCGGAGTCGGATGAGTTCGCCATGCGAGCACTCCTCTGTGCGTCGGGCGGGGGACGGGACGGGCGGCGGGCCGGGCGCAGGAGCCGACCGGGTCGGTCCCTGCGCCCGGCCCGCCCCGCCGTGGTCGTCAGCCCCAGCAGTTCTCGGTGCCGAAGGTGGTGTCCTTGCTGTCCACCCCGGGCTGGGGCTGGTCCGTGATCAGGGTGACACCGGTGTCGGTGAACGCCTTGCCCTCGGTGGCAGCGGGCTTGGTGCCGTCCTTGGCGAACGCGCTGAGCGCCTCGACCCCCTGCGACGCCATGATCAGCGGGTACTGCTGCGACGTGGCGCCGATCTGGCCGACCTTGACGGCCTCGACGCCGGGGCAGCCACCGTCGACCGACACGATCGTGACGTCCTTCTCCTTGCCGGCCGCCTTGAGCGCCTCGTAGGCGCCGGCGGCGGCGGGCTCGTTGATCGTGTAGACGAGGTTGATCGACGGGTTCTTCTGGAGCAGGTTCTCCATCGCCGTCCGGCCGCCCTCCTCGTCGCCGTCGGTCACGTCGTGGCCGACGATGCGCGGATCGGACTCGTCACCGATCACGGCCTTGTCGGCGATGTCGATGCCGAAGCCCTGCAGGAAGCCCTGGTCGCGCTGCACGTCGACCGAGGGCGCGTTGGGGCTGAGGTCCAGCATCGCGATCGTGGCCTGCTTGCCCTCGGCGTCGAACTTCGTCTTCGCCCACTGCCCGATGAGCAGGCCGGCCTGGAAGTTGTCCGTGGCGAAGGTGCCGTCAGCGGCGTCGGGCGGATCGGTCTGGGTGTCGAGCGCGATGACCAGCAGGCCGGCTTGGCGGGCCTTGTCCAGCGCGGGGACGATCGCCTTGGAGTCGCTCGGGGTGATGAGGAGGCCGGCCGCCCCGGCCGAGATCAGCGTCTCGATGGCCTGCACCTGGGACTCGTTGTCGCCATCCTCCTTGCCGGCGAAGCTCTGCAGCTCCATGCCCTGGGCGTCGGCCGCGGACTGCGCGCCGTCCTTCATCTTGACGAAGAAGGGGTTCGTGTCCGTCTTGGTGATGAGGCCGGCGATCGGGCGCTCGCCGCCGCCACCACCCGATCCGCCACTGGACTGCGACCCGCTGTCGCCGCCGCAGGCGGTGAGCGCGAGCGCCGCCGCCATCCCGGTGGCCAGCACGCTGGCCCTCCTGCGTGCGGTCCATGCCTGGTTCATGTGCTGCGACCTTTCGTCATCGTCGACATCATCTGGTCGGTTTGAGACAACGTTGTCATGAGACTGTGACGGCTGTGCAGGCCTTTGACAAGGGTGAACAGTAGGTAGCTATGTCACGACTTGGACACGAACACCGACTGCTTGACAACGCTGTCCGAGTTGTCGGACCATCTCGGGACCCCGGGGGCGACGGAGCCCGATCGGGTCGAGGGGGCACCGTGGAGCAGCAGCACCCCCCGCCCGCCGACGGGCGCAGGCCGACGATGCGCGACGTCGCGGCCCGCGCCAGGGTGAGCTTCAAGACCGTCTCCCGGGTCGTGAACGAGGAGCCTGGCGTCTCGCCCGCGCTCGCCCACCGGGTCCGGCTCGCGATCGACGAGCTCGATTTCCGACCCAACGCCGGAGCCCGCATCCTCCGCCGGTCGGATCGCAGGACGGCATCGATCGCGTTGCTGCTCGAAGACGTCGCAAACCCCTTCTCGGCCGCGGTGCAGCGCGCGGTGGAGGACGAGGCCGTCCCGCGCGGCGTGATGGTGTTCTCGGCCAGTCTCGACGAGGACCCGGCGCGGGAGCGTGCGCTGGCCGTGGAGTTCGGAGCCCGGCGCGCCGACGGGTTGCTGATCGCTCCTGCCGGTGACGACCAGTCGCATCTCGCCGGTCAGATGCGGACGGGCACCGCGATCGTCTGCGTGGACCGCGCCGCTCGGCGCCTCCCCGTCGACTCCGTGATCACCACGAACGCGCTGGGAGCGTCCGAGGCGGTCCGGCACCTGGCGGCTGCCGGGCACCGTCGCATCGCCTATCTGGGCGACCGGCGCATGATCGTCACCGCGCAGCAGCGGTACGCGGGCTACCGGGACGCGCTGCGCACGCTCGGACTGCCGCTCGACCCCGCCCTGGTCGTGCACGACATCCACGACTCGAGCGACGCCGACGGGGCGGTCACGGCCCTGCTCGAGCGCCCCGACCCGCCCACCGCGCTGTTCACCGCCCAGAACCTGGTCTCGATCGGCGGCGTCCGCGCCCTGCGCCGGCTCGGCGTCGAGCACTCCGTCGCCCTCGTCGGCTTCGACGACTTCCTGCTCGCCGACCTGCTGTCGCCGGGGGTCACGGTCGTCGCGCAGGACGCCGCCGCGATCGGACGCATCGCGGCGCAGCTGTTGTTCGCGCGCATCGGGGGGGACCTGCGACCGCCCGAGGTGCGGCTGGTGCCCACCACCCTCGTCCGGCGGGGGTCGGGGGAGATCCCGCCGCGGTGAACCCGCTGCCTTGAACCCGGCGGGTGGAGCGTGCGCCGGGGCGCAGGCTCTGGCGAGCCGCGTCGTGTGCACCTTCTCGCGGGAGCGTGGTGATCACTGTTCGGGGACGGGGCGCCGTCGGTGCGCGGTCCCGGGTCCTGAGCCGTTGATCGTGGCCGACCGGGCTGCCCGGGCCGTGCGTGAGTGTCGGACTCCCCGCACCGTGCGCCACGCACCCGCGCGCCCCCAGCCACCGGCCGGCCTGTGGACAACTCCGTCACACCGACCGATCGTCGAACACATGTTCGACTAGTCTGAGGGGGTGGGCTGGAGCAACCCGGACGTACCGTGGACCGACCTGGAGGGGGCGCTGTCGGGGCGCCCGCGCGACGGCGCGAGCCTCACCGGAGGGCCGGAGGCCGACGGCGGCGACAGTCCGGCCTGGTCGCGCAAGCGCGAGCCGTACTCCCCGCCCGAGCTGCCCGCCGCCGGCACGCTCACCCCCTACGCCGAGCTGCACTGCCACTCCAACTTCAGCTTCCTCGACGGCGCCAGCCATCCCGAGGAGCTGGTCGAGGAGGCCGCCCGGCTGGGGCTCGACGCCATCGCGCTCACCGACCACGACGGCATGTACGGCGTGGTCCGGTTCGCCGAGGCCGCCGCCGAGCTGGGCGTGCGCACGGTCTTCGGCGCGGAGCTGAGCCTGGGGCTCACGGCTCCGCAGAACGGCGTGGCCGATCCCGAGGGCAGCCACCTGCTGCTGCTCGCCCGCGATCCCGAGGGTTACCGCGCGCTCTGCCGCACCATCAGCGTCGCGCAGCTGCGGGGCGAGGAGAAGGGGCGCCCGGTCTACGACCTCGACGAGGTCGTCGACCACACCGCGGGTCGGGTGCTGGCGCTCACGGGCTGCCGCAAGGGTGGCGTGCAGCAGGCCCTGCGCTCGGGAGGGCGCGACGCCGCAGCCCGGGAGCTGCGGGCTCTCGTCGAGCGGTTCGGGGCCGACCACGTCGCCGTCGAGCTCACCCACCAGGCCCTGCCCACCGACACCGAGCGCAACGACGCCCTGGCCGAGCTGGCCCATGCGGCCGGTCTGCCCACGGTCGCGAGCACCGCGGCGCACTACGCGGGCGCGCAACGGTTCCCGCTGGCCACGGCGCTGGCGGCGGTCCGGGCCCGGCGCAGCCTCGACGACGTCGACGGCTGGCTCCCCCCCGCCGGCACGGCGCATCTGCGCTCCGGCGCCGAGATGGCGTCCCGGTTCGACCGGCGCTACCCCGCGGCGGTGGCGCGGGCGGCCGCCCTGGGCGTCGAGTGCGCGTTCACGATCGACCTCGTCGCCCCCGACCTGCCGCCGTTCCCGGTGCCGCCGGATCACGACGAGGCCAGCTGGCTGCGCGAGCTCACCTACCGCGGGATGGCGCGGCGCTACGGCAGCTACGCGGAGTACCCGCGAGCCGTCGAGACGGTGCAGAAGGAGCTCACGATCATCGAGAAGAAGAACTTCCCCGGCTACTTCCTGATCGTGCACGACATCGTCGAGTTCTGCCGCCGGTCCGACATCCTCTGCCAGGGTCGGGGCTCGGCTGCCAACTCGGCGGTCTGCTACGCGCTGGGCATCACCAACGTCGACGCGGTGGCGATGGGGCTGCTGTTCGAGCGGTTCCTGTCCCCGGCCCGCGAGGGCTACCCCGACATCGACCTGGACATCGAGTCCGGCCGCCGGGAGGAGGTCATCCAGTACGTCTACGAGACGTACGGCCGTGGGTGCGCCGCGCAGGTCGCCAACGTGATCACCTACCGACCCCGGTCGGCGGTGCGCGACATGGCGAAGGCGCTGGGGTTCTCCCCGGGGCAGCAGGACGCGTGGAGCAAGCAGATCGAGCGCTGGTCGGGCATCGACCCCGCCGCCATGCCGGCCGGCATGCCGGCGCAGGTGGTCGAGCTGGCCGACGAGCTGCTCGGGTTCCCGCGCCACCTCGGCATCCACTCCGGAGGCATGGTCATCTGCGACCGACCGGTGTCGGAGGTGGTGCCGGTCGAGTGGGCGCGGATGGAGGACCGCACCGTCGTGCAGTGGGACAAGGACGACTGCGCGGCCGCCGGGCTGGTCAAGTTCGATCTGCTCGGGCTGGGGATGCTCACCGCGCTGCACCTGATGATCGACCTGGTCGAGGAGCACCACGGGAGGAAGGTCGAGCTGCACGAGCTGCAGCCCACCGACCCCGAGGTCTACGCGATGCTGCAGCGCGCCGACTCGGTCGGGGTGTTCCAGGTGGAGTCCCGCGCGCAGATGGCCACGCTGCCCAGGCTGAAACCGCGGGTGTTCTACGACCTGGTCGTCGAGGTGGCCCTGATCCGCCCCGGGCCGATCCAGGGCGGCTCGGTGCACCCCTACATCCAGCGGCGCAACGGTGCGACGTGGGAGCACGACCACCCTCTGCTGCGCAACGCGCTGGACAAGACCCTGGGCGTGCCGCTGTTCCAGGAGCAGCTCATGCAGGTCGCGGTCGACGTGGCCGGGTTCTCCGCCGCCGACGCCGACGAGCTGCGCCGCGCCATGGGCTCCAAGCGGTCGGAGGAGAAGATGGAGAAGCTGCGCGGGCGGTTCTTCCGCGGCATGGCGGTCAACGGCATCACCGGCGAGTTGGCGGAGACGATCTTCACCAGGATGCTGGCCTTCGCGAACTTCGGCTTCCCCGAGAGCCACTCCATCAGCTTCGCGTCGCTGGTCTACTACAGCTCCTGGTTCAAGCGGTACCACCCCGCCGCGTTCTGTGCGGCGCTGCTCAACTCCCAGCCGATGGGCTTCTACTCCCCGCAGTCGTTGGTGGCCGACGCCCGCCGGCACGGGGTGCTCGTCCGCGGCGCCGATGTCAACCTCGGCCGGGCCGAAGCGGTGCTGCAGCCCGATCCGCGCAGCGAGGGCGGTCAGGCGATCCGGTTGGGGTTGGCCGAGGTGCGGGGTATCGGGCTCGAGCTGGCCGAGCAGGTCGACGTCGAGCGCGAGCGGAGCGGGCCCTACCGCGACCTGGCCGACCTGGCCCGGCGGGTGCGGCTCACGGTGCGCCAGGCCGAGGCGCTCGCCACCGCGGGGGCGTTCGGCTGCTTCGGGGTGGACCGGCGCTCCGCGCTGTGGGCCGCCGGGGTGGTGGCCGCCGTGCGCCCCGACCAGCTGCCCGGCACCGCCGTCGGGCTGGACGCGCCCGCGCTGCCCGGCCTGACGCCCGTCGAGCTCACCGTCGCCGACGTCTGGGCCACCGGCGTCTCCCCGGACAGCCACCCCGTTCAGCACCTGCGCGACCGGCTCCACCGCCTCGGCGCCATCCGGATCGACGGGCTCGACGCGGTCGGCCGCCACCTGCCTCCGGGCGACCCGGAGCAGACCCCACCCCGGGTGCTGGTCGGTGGGCTGGTCACGCACCGGCAGCGGCCGGCCACCGCGCGCGGTGTCACGTTCCTCAACCTGGAGGACGAGAGCGGGATGCTCAACGTCACCTGCTCGGAGGGGCTGTGGGCGCGCTACCGCACGGTGGCGATGGGGAGCTCGGCCCTGCTGGTCCGCGGTCGGCTCGAACGCAGCCCGGAGGGGGTGCTCAACCTGGTGGCCGACCGGCTGCAGCGGCTGTCGCTGGCCGTCCCGGTGAAGTCGCGCGACTTCCGCTGAGCGGAGCTTGCGGAGCGAACATCGTTACATGACCGGGGTCGCGCTCGCCCGGTCCCCTGGTTCGTGACCGGTTCGTGGCTGGCTCGGGTCCGCAGCTGGCTCGGTCCGCCGCTGCTCCTCCACGTGATCGGCGTCCAGGGACGTTCCACCGGACGTGGCGCGGTGCGGTGTCCCCGGACGGTGATCGCCCCAGCCCGACGTCCGTTCCCGGTCCGCCACGCCGGTTCGCTGCCGCGCCCGGGCAGTGGGCAGGATGGGCGTCGTGACAGCGACGGTGATGGACGGCAGGGCCACGCTGAGCGAGATCCTGGGTGAGCTCTCGGGCCGCGTCGAGAAGTTGCAGGCCGCCGGCGTGACGCCCGGCCTGGGCACCGTCCTGGTCGGCGACGATCCCGGCTCGCGGGCCTATGTGCGTGGCAAGCACCGCGACTGCGCGAAGATCGGGATCACCTCGTTGCAGCGGGAGCTGCCGGCCGACGCCACGCAGTCCGACGTCGAGCGGGCCGTCGACGAGCTCAACGACGATCCGACGTGCACGGGCTTCATCGTGCAGCTCCCGCTCCCGACGGGCCTCGACGCCGGCGCGGCCCTGGAGCGGATCGATCCCGCCAAGGACGCCGACGGCCTGCACCCGGTGAGCCTCGGCCGCCTCGTCCTCGGCGAACCCGGACCGCTGCCGTGCACGCCGCGCGGCATCGTCGAGCTGTGCCGGCGCTACGGGGTGGAGCTGAACGGTGCCCGGGTCACCGTCGTCGGCCGCGGCATCACGGTCGGGAGACCGCTCGGTCTGCTGCTCACCCGGCGCGCGGAGAACGCCACGGTGACGCTGTGCCACACCGGCACCCGTGACCTCGCCGCGGAGCTGCGGCGGGGGGACGTGGTGGTGGCCGCGGCCGGCACGCCGGGCCTGGTCAGGGCCGACATGGTGCGGCCGGGTGCCGCGGTGCTCGACGTCGGGGTCACCCGCACCGAGCTCGGTCTCGTGGGCGACGTCGCGCCGGAGGTGGTGGAGGTGGCCGGCCTGCTCGCGCCGATGCCGGGCGGGGTCGGCCCGATGACGCGGGGGATGCTGCTGACGAACGTGGTGGAGGCAGCCGAACGGAGCTTGTCGGAGTGAGCATCGGCACCGAACGGAGCGTCTCGGCATGACCATCACCCCTCCGGTCGCCGGGGCCTGACGTGGCCGACCTGCGGTCCCGGCTGCCCGTGCACGCGCCGCAGTCCCTCGTCCTGCTGATCGCGGCCGTCGGCATGGTGCGCGTGCTCACCGAGCACTGGCGGGAGGGTGCGGTGCTGCTCGGCGGCGCACTGCTCGTCGCCGCGGTGCTGCGCGTGCTGCTGCCCGTGGACCGGGTCGGCTTGCTGGCCATCCGCAGCCGCGCGATCGACGTGCTCTGCTACAGCGCCTTCGGCGTGGTGATGGCCGCGCTGGCCGTGACGATCACGCGCAACTCGCTCGTGGCGGGCTGAACCCGGCCCGCCTGCCGGTGCAGTATCGGGTCATGACCGACAGCACCCGCTCGGCTCGGATCGTCGACACGCTGGTCGACGCGTTCTCCGACCTGATGGCGGCCGATCCGGCCGCCTTCCGCACGAAGTTCCGCAAGATGGCCCGCGACCCGTTCGCGTTCTACCGCGGCAGCGCCTGCCTGTTCTACGCCGACGTGGCCGAGCGGGACGACCCCTGGGCCGACGAGCGGACCGGCCGGGTGTGGATCCAGGGCGACCTGCACGCCGAGAACTTCGGCACCCACATGGACGGCGACGGGGTCCTGATCTTCGACGTCAACGACTTCGACGAGGCCTACGTCGGCCACTTCACCTGGGACGTCATGCGCTTCGCCGCGAGCCTGGCCCTGCTGGGCTGGGGCAAGGCGGTGTCGGACGCGGACATCACCATGCTCGTGGAGCGCTACACCCGCGCCTACCTCGACCAGGTGCACTGGTTCGTCGCCGAGGCCGACGACCGCAGCTTCTCGCTGCGGTTGAACACGACGGAGGGCGCGGTCCACCAGGTGCTGCAGCTCGCCCGGCTGCGCACGCGGGTGGGCCTGCTCGACGGCATCACCGAGACCGAGGGCTTCGACCGGGAGCTGCGCGACGGACCCGGCCTGCGCCGGCTGGACGACGGCGAGCGCGCAGCGGTGGTCGACGCCTTCGATCGCTATCTCGACTCCATCCCGGAGTCGAAGAAGTTCCGCGGTGTCACCTACGCGGTCAAGGACGTGGCGGGCCGCTCCGGGTTCGGCATCGGCAGCGCGGGACTTCCCGCCTACACCGTGCTGATCGAGGGCTTCAACCAGGCGCTGGACAACGACGTCGTGCTGTCGATGAAACAGGGCAACATCGCTGCGCCGTCGCGGGTGGTGACCGACGCTGCCATCGCCGGCGCGTTCCGGCACCACGGGCACCGGACGGTGCTCTCGCAGCGCGCGCTGCAGGCCCACGCCGACCCGCTGCTGGGGTGGACGGACCTGGACGGCGTGGGCTACGTCGTCAGCGAGGTGTCCCCCTACGAGGCCGACCTGGACTGGTCGGAGCTCACCGAGCCCGCGGAGATGGCCCCGGTGGTCGACTACCTGGGCCGGGCGACGGCCAAGGTGCACTGCGTCGCCGACTCCGACGCCGACCACTCGCTCGTGTCGTTCCAGACCGAGGACGCCATCGCCGGCGTCGTCGACGGGCGGGAGGACGAGTTCGTGGAGTGGGTGACGGAGTTCGCGCACTCCTACGCCGCCACCGCCCGCGCGGATCACGAGCTGTTCGTCGAGGCGTTCCGCGGGGGCGCCATCCCGGGCGTCGCGGCGTCCGCGGGAGCCTGAACGAGCCGCGACCGAGAGGCCCCGCCACGGCAGCGGCCCTTCGCCGTCAGAACTCCGTGAGCGCCACGGTGAAGGTCGGGCTCGGACGCATGACCTCGTCGGCCCTCGCCTTGTCGACCGCGTAGTAGCCACCGAGGTCGACCGGCTCTCCCTGCACGCCGTTCAGCTCGCCGACGATCGACTCCTCGTCGGCCGCCAGCCGCTCGGCCAGCGGGACGAAGATCGCCGCCAGCTCGGGGTCGTCGTCCTGCGCGGCCAGGGCCTGCGCCCAGTACAGCGCCAGGTAGTAGTGGCTGCCGCGGTTGTCCAGCTCGCCCACCTTGCGCGAGGGGGACTTGCCGTTCTCCAACAGCGTCCCGGTGGCACCGTCGAGCGCCCGGCCGAGCAGCGCCGCGCGCGGGTTGTCGGTCTTGTCCGCCAGGAACGCCAGCGATTCGGCCAGCGCCAGGAACTCCCCGAGGGAGTCCCAGCGCAGGTGGTTCTCCTTGACCAGCTGCTGCACGTGCTTGGGCGCCGAACCGCCCGCGCCCGTCTCGAACAGCCCGCCGCCGTTCATGAGCGGGACGATCGAGAGCATCTTCGCGCTCGTGCCCAGCTCGAGGATCGGGAACAGGTCGGTGAGGTAGTCGCGCAGCACGTTCCCGGTGACCGAGATCGTGTCCTGCCCCCGTCGAGCCCGGTCGAGGGTGTACCGGGTGGCCTCCGCGACGGGCATGATCTCGATCGTCAGGCCGTCCGTGTCCTCCTCGGCCAGGCAGGTTCGCACCTTCTTCAGCACCTCGGCGTCGTGGCTGCGGGTCTCGTCCAGCCAGAACACGGCCGGGGCCCCACTGGCGCGGGCCCGGGAGACGGCCAGGCGCACCCAGTCGCGGATCGGTGCGTCCTTGGTCTGGCAGCCCCGCCAGATGTCGCCCTCGGCGACCTCGTGCGACAGCAGCACCTCACCGGCGTCGTCGACCACGCGGACGGTGCCGGCCGCCGTGATCTCGAAGGTCTTGTCGTGGCTGCCGTACTCCTCGGCCTTCTGGGCCATCAGACCGACGTTCGGGGTGGTGCCCATCGTCGTCGGGTCGAAGGCGCCGTGCTCGCGGCAGAAGTCGACCGTCTCGGCGTAGAGCGGGGCGTAGGACGAGTCCGGGATGACGAACTTCGCGTCCTGCAGCTCGCCGCGCGCGTTCCACATCTGCCCCGACGAGCGCACCGCGGCCGGCATCGATGCGTCGACGATCACGTCGCTCGGCACGTGGAGGTTGGTGATGCCGCGGTCGGAGTCGACCATCGCGACGGGCGGGCCGCTGTCGTAGGTGGCGGTGATCGCCTTCTCGATGGCCTCACGCTTCTCGGCGGGGAGTTCGGCGGACGCGGTGAGGACGCTGGCGAGGCCGTCGTCCGGGTCCGCGCCGACCGAGGTGAGGTCGTCGCCGTGCTGCGCGAAGACGTCGGCGAAGTACTGCCGCACCGCGTGGCCGAACAGGATCGGATCGGACACCTTCATCATCGTGGCCTTGAGGTGGATCGAGAACAGCACCCCCGTGGCCTTGGCGTCGGCGATCTGCTCGGCGAGGAAGGCGTCCAACGCCTCGGCGCGCATCACCGCCCCGTCGACGATCTCGCCCGCCAGCACCTCCAGCGCCGGTCTGAGCACGGTGACCGTGCCGTCGGAGTCCACGTGCTCGATGCGCAGCTCAGCGGGCTCGGAGAGCGTGACCGACGCCTCCGAGTGCCGGAAGTCGCCGTCGCTCATCGTGGCCACGTGCGATGCCGAGTCGGGCGACCACGCCCCCATCGAGTGCGGGTGCTTGCGCGCGAAGCCCTTCACCGACTCCGGCGCGCGGCGGTCGGAGTTGCCCTCGCGCAGGACGGGGTTCACCGCGCTGCCCTTGACCGCGTCGTACGCCGTGCGCGTGGCCTTCTCCTCGTCGGTGCGCGGGTTCTCCGGGTAGTTCGGGATGTCGTAGCCGTCGCCCTGCAGCTCCGTGATGGCCGCCTTGAGCTGCGGGATCGACGCGCTGATGTTGGGCAGTTTGATGATGTTGGCCTCGGGTGTGGTGGCCAGCTCGCCGAGCTCGCCCAACGAGTCGGGCACCCGCTGGTCGTCGGTGAGGCGATCGGGGAACTGCGCGAGGATCCGCGCGGCCAGCGAGATGTCGCGCGCCTCCACGTCGACCCCGGCCTTGGCGGCGAACGCCTCGACGACCGGCAGGAACGAGTGCGTCGCCAGTGCGGGTGCCTCGTCGGTGTAGGTGTAGATGACCTTCATCGGTGCCTCGGCCTGCCTCGGGACTGGTGGTCGAGCGGGCGGCGGGGTGCTGCCCCGGCTCGACACGCTATCCCGTGGCGGTGCGGAGGACGGCGCGACCGGCCTGATCGTTTGCGGTGAGATCCGGCGTCCCCGAGGTAGCGTGGAAGCGACCGCCTCCCAGGAGCTGCGATGGCCAAGCGCGACTACTACCTCTTCGTCACCGAGGACGGCAGAAGGATCCCGCGCGTGCGGTGGGGGAGTTGGGCGTTCGTGCTGTTCTCCGGCTTGCTGCTCGCCGCCGTCGCCCTCATCGACCGGGGCGGGATCGACGAGATCGTGGGCACCGGGGACGGCTCCACCGGCTGCCAGGTGGAGGTCACGACCGAACAGCTGAACGTGCGCTCGGGCCCGAGTCAGGACTACGAGCTGGTGGGGACCCTCAGTCGCGGCGAGCGGGTGGACGCCACGCTCGTCGTCGTGGCCGGCTTCCGCGAGCTGGAGGATCAGCGCTGGGCGTCGAACGAGTTCCTGACCCCCGTGCCGGGCACCGACTGCAGCTGAGGAACGCTTGGGGGCGTGCGCACCGCCGCCGTCACCGTCGCGACATGAGCCGCCCGGTCACCCCCACCCGGGTCATCGGGGGCCGCTACGTCGTCCTCGCCGAGCTGGGGCGCGGCGGGATGGGCGTGGTGTGGCGCGCGGAGGACCGCGTGATGGGCCGCCACGTCGCGGTCAAGGAGCTTCACCTGCCCGACGGGCTCGGGGCCGACGAGCGGGCGCTGTTCCGCGAGCGGCTGCTGCGCGAGGCCCGCACCGCAGGCCGGCTCAACGATCCCGGCATCGTCACGGTGTACGACGTGGTGACCGACGGCGGGGTCGACCACATCGTCATGGAGCTGATCGAGGCCCGCACCCTGGCCGACGTGGTGGCGGGTGACGGGCCGCTCGACGAGCACGCGGCCACCTCGGTGGCCCAGCAACTGCTGGTCGCCCTCGGCGTCGCGCACGCCCACGGGGTGGTGCACCGCGACGTCAAGCCGAGCAACGTCATGCTCGGTCCGGGTGGGCGGGTCCGGCTCACCGACTTCGGCATCGCCCAGGCCGCCGACGATCCGCGCCTGACGACCAGCGGGTCGATCGTCGGCTCGCCGGGCTACATGTCACCCGAGCGGCTGGAGGGCGGCGCGGCCACTCCGGCCGCGGACCTGTGGGCGCTCGGCGCCACCCTCTTCCACGCGACGCAGGGCCACGGCCCGTTCACCCGCGAGACCACCGCGGCCACGATCTACGCGGTGCTGCACGCCGAGATCCCGCCGGTCCGGACGCGCGGCCCACTGGGTGGGGTGGGCGTCCGGTCAGCCGCCGGGCGCCGGCCCGCCGTCCGCGGCCGACGCGACGACCCGCCCGGTGACCGGCCGCCCGCGCGCGCGACCGCGCCGCCGTTCGTGGCCGTGGGTCGCCGCGGCGCTGGTCATCGGGTTGCTCGCCGGCGTGGCCGGGGGTATCGCGGTGGCGCGGGCAGCCGACCGGGAGGTGACGACCCTGACCTACGGCGAGGGCGGCGACGTCCCGGTCTTCGACGTCAGCGGCCTCGACTGCCTCAACGTCCGGCCCGTGCCCAACGACGTCGTCGGCTACAGCGCATCACTGAGCTGCGACGACGCGCATCTGTCCGAGGTGTTCGGGCGGGAGCCGTTCCGTACCCAGCGGGAGCTGCCCTACCCCGGCCGGGAACCGCTCACTGCCTTCGCCTCGTCGGCCTGCACCCTGCTGTTCGGATCCGGGCTGGTCGTGCCGCAGGACGGGGACGCGCTCGCCGTCACCGCCCTCGTGCCCTCGCAGAGATCGTTCGAGCAGACCGCCTTGGGCACGAGCGCCTCCTTCGGCGCGCGGGACGTGTACTGCCTGCTCCGGGCCGCGGACGGCAGCCCCCTGCGCGGTGCGCGGGTCGCGGAGGGCGGCGGTTGAGCGCCGTGGTCTGATCGAGGCGTGCCGACCCATCGCAACATCGACTTGGTGGTCGCCGCCCTCACCGCCGGCGGTGCCGACCCGAACCGCGTCGCGCGGATGCGGATCCTCCCCGACGCCGTCACCACCGCCGCGGCCGCGGCCGCCGTGCTCGGCGTCGAGGTCGGGCAGATCGCCAACTCCCTGGTCTTCACGACGACGGACGGCGCTCCCGTGCTCGTGCTCACGTCCGGTGCGCACCGGGTGGACACCGCGAAGGTGGCGGCACTGCTCGGGGTGGCGACCGTGCGGCGGGCGGCGCCGGAGCTCGTGCGCACCGCCACCGGGCAGGCGATCGGCGGCGTCGCGCCGGTCGGGCACCCCGCGCGGCTGCGCACCGTGGTCGACCGGGCGCTCGCGGACTTCGACGAGGTGTGGGCCGCCGGTGGCATCCCGCATGCCGTGTTTCCCACCAGCTTCGCCGAGCTGGTCGCGGTGACCGGCGGCGAGCCGGCGGACGTGGCATAGCCTCGACGCCGAATCGCAGGATTTTGACGCCGCTGATCATAACGACGCCCTCGCGCGTCTTGCGCGCGCCGCGCTATTTGAGGTCGGCCTCGGCGGCGGCGATCGCCGAGAACTCCTCTTCGGGAGCGCCGCCGACGATCCGGTGCCGCGAGTAGAACCAGAAGTAGGCGATGAAGGCCAGGAACACGATCGCTGTGATGCCCGCGGCCAGGATGTCGACCACGAAGGTGGCGACGACGGCGACGGCCGACAGCGCGAGCGCGATGCCCGTCGTGACTGCGCCGCCGGGTGTCCGGTAGGGCCGCTCCATGTCGGGCTCCTTCCGGCGCAGCACGATGTGCGAGAGGTTCATCAGCACGTAGGAGACGGTCGCGCCGAAGACCGCGATGTTGATCAGGAGTGCGCCCGGGGCGGCGGCATCGTAGAGGGTGACCGCGAGGACGAAACCGATCGTGCCGGGGACGATCAGCGCCAGGTACGGCGTCCGGCGCGAACCCGTGACCGACAGGCCGCGCGGGAGGTAGCCGGCCCTGGAGAGCGCGAACAGCTGGCGCGAGTAGGCATACACGATCGAGAAGAAGCTTGCGATGAGGCCGAGCAGCCCGACCCAGTTGATGAGCTCCGACAGGAAGTTGGGTCCGCCGTACGCGATCGTGACGGCCTCCACGAGCGGGCTCGCGGACGTGGCCATCGCCGCGGCGCCAGCTGTGCCCGGTGCGAGGAACAGCACGCCGGCACCGAAGATCACCAAGATGATGATCGCCGCGATGATCCCGCGGGGCATGTCCTTCTTGGGGTCGCGGGCCTCCTCGGCGGCGAGCGGGACGCCCTCGACCGCGAGGAAGAACCAGATGCCGTAGACCAGGGCGCCGAGCACCCCGACATACCCGAACGGCAGGAAGGCGCTGGCCCCGGCCGCGGTGGTCGGCTCGATGTCGACCAGCTTGGCGGCGTCGAACTTCGACACCATGCCGCCCATCCAGATGATCAACGCCAGGGCGGCGATCGCGGTGATGCCGAACATGACCTTGAGCGCTTCGCCGACGCCCCACAGGTGGATCCCGATGAAGATCAGGTAGCAGGCGAGCATGATGGGCCACGGATGGACGCCCTCGAGTAGTCCGAGCGACTGCACGTACCCGGCGATGAACGTCGAGATCGCGGCGGGTGCGACGGCGTACTCGATGAGGACGGCGATCCCGGTGGCATAGCCGCCGAGCGGCCCGAGGGCTCGGCGGGCGAACCCGTAGCCGGCTCCGGCGACTGGCCCTGACCGACGCCACGTACCTCCGTGAGCTGCCCAGGCTGCTCCGCCTGTGCGCGGCCCGGACCGCCGGCGAACTCAACGTCACCGATCTGGCGCGCGACCTCGGGCTGTCCCGTCCCACAACCGACAGCTATCTCGCTCACCTCGAGGCGGTCTTCCTCATCCAGACCATCCCGGCGTGGTCGACCAACCTGACTGCTCGGGTTGTTCGCCGACCAAAGCTCACGATGACCGACACAGGTCTGGCCGCGCGACTGCTGGGTGGTCGCCTCCGCACCGACCCCGACCTGGCTGGCCGGCTCATCGAGTCGTTCGTGATGGGGGAACTGCGAGCCCAGGCCGAGTGGTCGGAGGCCCGGCCGAGCGTTTTCCATTTCCGCGACCGTGACGGAGTTGAAGTCGATCTCGTCCTGGAGTCCGGCGACGGCCGCGTCGTGGGTGTCGAGGTCAAGTCGGGCGCCACGATTCGGGCCGAAGACATCGGCGGTCTGCGCCTGCTCGAACGGCGCCTGGGTCAGGACTTCGCCGCTGGACTCGTGCTCTGCACAGCTCCCGAACCTCGTCATCTCGGCGGTCGGCTGTGGATCTTGCCGATCTCCGCGCTGTGGCAGTCCGGGGTGCGTCAAGCGTGAAGGGTTTCTCGTCGAAGCGAGATCCCGCTGGTGGTGCTCGGCAGGTCGCCATCCTCTTCAGCCACCGCGCCGCGATTGACCGACCGCCTGATCACCGCTTGGCTGAACGGATGGCGTTCGACACCCGTCCGATCACGCCGGACCGTGTCGACGACTTCGCCACGGTGGTGAACCCCAACCGCCGCGCGAGCCACTGCTGGTGTCTGGCGCACCGGCTGAGCGCCCGAGAGATCTCCGAGCTCGGCAACGGGAGCCGCGAATCGGCGTTCCGCGCGCTCTGCGGCCGGCAGAACCCGCCCGGGGTGATCGGGTACGACGACGGCACGCCGGTCGGCTGGTGCAGCATCGGCCCGCGCTCGGAGAACACCCGGATCAGCCGCTCCCGGCTGATCCGGCCGCTCGACGACCTTCCGGTGTGGAGCATCATCTGCGTCGTCATCCGCGGCGGCCACCGCCGCCGCGGCTACACCACGCCCTTGATCGACGGTGCGGTCGAGTACGCCGCCTCGCGCGGTGCCCCCGCCGTCGAGAGCTATCCGGTGGACCCGGGCTCGGGACGGATCGATCTGACGATGGCGTTCGTCGGCACGCGGGCGATGTTCGAGAAGGTCGGCTTCGAGGTGGCCGGGAGCACCGATGCGATGGCCAGCGGCCTGCCGCGCCTGGTGATGCGCCGGACGATCCGAGCCGGGTGAAATCGGACATCACCTGGGGCAACCGGGTGGCCGCGTCGGCGGCGTCGATGTCGAGCCGCACGCGACCTACTGTGGCGGACATGAATGACCTGTCCGAGCAGCAGCCGTCCGGCTCCGCCCTCCGCCGGGCGTTGCGCCGGGTCCGCGACGGCGCCGCGCTGGACGTCACCGAGGCCGCCGTCCTGCTCGCCGCGCGCGGGGACCAGCTCGACGAGCTGCTGACGGCCGCGGCCCGGGTGCGGGACGCCGGGCTGGTGGCCGAGGGTCGGCCCGGCGTCGTGACGTACTCGCGCAAGGTGTTCGTCCCGCTCACCCGGCTGTGCCGGGACCGCTGCCACTACTGCACCTTCGCCACCGTGCCGCACCGGCTGCCCGCCGCCTTCCTGGAGCGCGACGAGGTGCTGGAGATCGCTCGCGCCGGAGCCGCGGCGGGGTGCAAGGAAGCCCTGTTCACCCTCGGTGACCGGCCGGAGGACCGCTGGCCCGCCGCGCGCGAATGGCTCGAGGCGCGCGGGTACGACTCCACCCTCGACTACGTCCGCGCCTGCGCCATCGCCGTGCTCGAGGAGACCGGGCTGCTCCCGCACCTCAACCCCGGCGTGCTCAGCTGGGCGGAGCTGACGCGGCTCAAGCCCGTCGCGCCGAGCATGGGCATGATGCTGGAGACCACGGCCACGCGGCTGTGGAGCGAGCCCGGTGGCCCGCACTACGGCAGCCCCGACAAGGAACCGGCCCTCCGGCTGCGCACGCTCACCGACGCCGGCCGCGTCGGCGTGCCGTTCACCACCGGCATCCTCATCGGGATCGGCGAGAACAGGGTGGAGCGGGCCGAGTCGATCTTCGCGATCCGCGGGGTGGCCCGGGCGCACGGCCACGTGCAGGAGATGATCGTCCAGAACTTCCGGGCCAAGCCGGACACCGCGATGCGCGACGACCCCGACGCCTCGATCGAGGACCTGGCAGCCACGATCGCCGTCACCCGGCTCGTGCTCGGCCCGAAGATGCGGGTGCAGGCACCGCCGAACCTGGTCGGCGAGGAGTTCGGGCTGATGCTCAGGGCCGGCATCGACGACTGGGGCGGGGTCTCGCCCGTCACGGCCGACCACGTCAACCCGGAGCGGCCGTGGCCCGCCGTCGAGGAGCTCGCCGCGCGGTCGGCGGCCGAGGGGTTCGTGCTGCGCGAACGACTCACCGCGTACCCGAAGTACGTGCTGGCGGGTTCCCCGTGGATCGACACCCGGTTGCACGCGCACGTCTCCGCGCTGGCCGACCCGGCGACCGGGCTGGCCGACGAGGACGCGGTCGTCGAGGGCCGGCCGTGGCAGGAGCCCGACGGCGGTCTCGCCTCCACCGGCCGCACCGACCTCCACTCCGCGATCGACACCGACGGTCGCACCGCGGACCGTCGAGGGGACTTCGAGTCGGTCTACGGCGACTGGGACGCGCTCCGCGACGAGCTGGCGGCGCAGCAGCAGAGCGCGCCGCGCCCGGTGTCGGCCGAGCGGCTGGACTCCGACGTCCGCGCCGGGCTCGCGCTCGCCTCCACCGACCCGGCGACCCTGCTCGACCCCCGGCACCAGCGCGCCGCACTGGCTCTGCTCACCTGCACGCACCAGGCCCTCCAGGAGCTCACCCGGCTCGCCGACACCGTCCGCGCCGACGTCGTGGGCGACGAGATCACCTACGTCGTCAACCGCAACATCAACTTCTCGAACGTCTGCTACGTCGGCTGCCGGTTCTGCGCATTCGCCCAGCGCGAGCGCGACGCGGACGCGTTCCGGCTCTCGCTCGACGAGGTCGCCGACCGCGCGGCCGAGGCGGCCCGCGACGGGGCCACCGAGGTGTGCATGCAGGGCGGCATCGACCCGCAGCTCCCGATCACCTTCTACGCCGACCTGGTGCGCAGCGTGAAGGCCGCCGTGCCGGACATGCACGTGCACGCCTTCTCCCCGATGGAGATCGTCAGTGCCGCGTCGAAGGCCGGGGTCTCGATCGAGGAGTGGCTCACCGAGCTGCGCGCCGCCGGGCTCGGTTCGATCCCCGGAACCGCGGCGGAGATCCTGGACGACGAGGTCCGCTGGGTGCTCACCAAGGGCAAGCTGCCCGCCGCCCAGTGGCTGGAGGTGGTCGGGACGGCCCACCGGCTGGGCATCCCCTCGTCGTCCACGATGATGTACGGGCACGTCGACGAGCCGCGGCACTGGCTCGGGCACCTGCGTACGCTGGCCGCGCTCCAGGACGAAACGGGTGGCTTCACCGAGTTCGTCCCGCTCCCGTTCGTGCACCACAACGCGCCGATCTACCTGGCCGGCCTCGCCCGACCGGGCCCGACGGAGCGCGACAACCGGGCCGTCCACGCGTTCGCCCGGCTCGCGCTGCACGGCCGGATCGACCACGTGCAGTGCTCGTGGGTGAAGCTGGGTGACACGCTCTCGGCCGAGATCCTGCGTGGCGGGGCCGACGACATGGGCGGCACGCTGATGGAGGAGACGATCAGCCGGATGGCCGGCTCGGAGAACGGCTCGGCGCGCTCGGTCGCCGAGCTGACGGCGATCGCCGCGGCCGCCGGCCGACCGGTGCGCCAGCGCAGCACCACCTACCGGGACCCGGTGCCGTCCCGTCCGACCCCGGCCCGGCGCCAGGCCCCCTGCCTGCTCCCGCTGACCCCAGCCTGATCACAGCGCCGGGTCCGCGGGACCCCGCTCGGGGCGGGCGGGGCGGGCGGGGCGGGCGGGGCGGGCAGAGCTACCCAGTGCCGCGGCGCGCACTGGCTGCGGCACGGCCGAAGCGGGCGCCCCACTCCCGCACCAGCTCGGCCAGCTCGGGCGGGGAATGCACCTCGAACTCCGCGCCGACCGAGCCCAGCGCCATCGCGGGCCAGTCCAGCGAGTCGACGGTCATCCGCAGCAGGCACCGCTCCTCGTCGACCTCCTCGACCGTCGTCCACCGCCCGAGTCGCTCGCGCACGTGTGCGGCCGACTCGTGCACCAGCACCTCGACGGCGTGCGGCTGCGTGGCGTTCCTGATCCCCGCCCGCACGAACGCGGCGGCGTCGTCGAAGGGCAGCGTGCGCGGCCGGAACCGCGCGCGCGTGCTGCGCGGTTCGACGAGCCTGTCGACCCGGAAGCTGCGCCAGTCGTGGCGGGTCAGGTCGTAGGCGACGAGGTACCAGCGCCGTCCGAGGGACACCAGCCGCAGCGGCTCGACGTGGCGCTCGGTCCGCTCGCCCCCGTGCGCGGTGTAGGTGAACTCGAGCCGCTCGTCGTCCCGGCAGGCCTGCGCGACGGTGGTGAGCGCGCCGGGGTCGATGGCCGGGCCCTGGCCACCCCAGGCCACGGGCACGGTCATGGCCCGCAGGGTGTCGACCCGCCGCCGCAGCCGCGGCGGCATGACCTGCACCACCTTGGTCAGCGCGCGGACCGACGCCTCGGCGAGGCCCGCGGTCGCGCCCTGGGCGGCCGCCTGCATCCCGACGGCGAGGGCGACGGCCTCGTCGTCGTCGAGCACGAGCGGCGGGAGCGCCGCCCCCGCCGCGAGCTGGTAGCCGCCCTCGACGCCCCGGCTGGAGTCGACCGGGTAGCCCAGGTCCCGCAGCCGCTCGACGTCGCGGCGCAGCGTGCGGACCGACACCTCGAGCCGGGCCGCCAGCTCACCGCCCGGCCAGTAGCGATGGGTCTGCAGCAGCGACAGCAGTCGGAGCGTCCGGGAGCTGGTGTTCGCCATGTGGTCCAGTCTCCCGGCATTGAGGTCAGGAAGTGGCCGCAGCAGATCCTACGCTCGTCCCATGAGCCAGAGAGCGATGATTCGCACCCGAGCCCTCACCAAGGACTTCGCGGTGGGCCGCGGCCGCACCGTCCACGCGGTTCGTGGCATCGACCTGCAGATCGAGCCCGGTGAGCTGGTGGCGGTGCTCGGACCGAACGGCGCCGGGAAGACCACGACGCTGCGCATGCTCACCACGCTCCTCACCCCGACGTCCGGTTCCGCCGCGGTGGCCGGTCACGACGTGGTGGCCGAGCCGGGACTGGTCCGACAGGCCATCGGCTACGTCGGGCAGGGCAACGGCGCCGGTCACAGCCAGCGCGTGGCCGACGAGCTGCGCAGCCAGGGCCGGATCTACGGGCTGGACCGGCGCGCGGCACGTCGACGCACCGACGACCTGCTCGACGCCCTCGAGCTCAGGGAGCTGGCCGGGCGCAAGGTCTCCGACCTCTCGGGCGGGCAGCGCCGCCGGCTCGACGTCGCGATGGGTCTCGTGCACGCGCCGCCGCTGCTGTTCCTCGACGAGCCCTCCACCGGCCTCGATCCGCAGAACCGGGCGAACCTGTGGGACCACGTCCTGCGGATGCGGGCCGAGCACGACATGACGATCGTCCTCACCACGCACTACCTCGACGAGGCCGACGTGATGGCGGAGCGGGTGGTGATCGTCGACCACGGTGAGGTGATCGCCGACGACACCGCCGAGGTGCTCAAGGCCCGGCTCGCGGGCGATCGGATCGTCCTCACCGCGGGATCGGACGCCGGCCGGCTCGCGCAGCTCGCGGCCCGACTGCCGGGGGCGCGCGACGTCCGGGTGGACGGCGGGCACGTCGAGGCCCGCGTCGGCGACGGGCCCGGCGCCCTCCCCGAGCTGGTGCGCGTCGCCGCCGAGATGGGCATCCGGATCACGACAGCGCAGGTGCACCGCCCCACCCTCGACGACGTCTTCCTCGGCCTGACCGGGCGCAGCCTGCGCGAGGCCGCCGACTCATCCCCAGCCGACTCATCCCCAGCCGACGCGTCCTCGGCCGACTCCCCAGCCGGCTCGTCCCCAGCCGCCCCCGCGGCCGGAGCTCCCGACGCGGCGACGCCGGGCACCTCGGCCTTCGTCGTCATCAACCCCCCCGCCGCCCGGAAGGACGCCGCATGACCACCCTGACCGTCCCCGCTCCCGCGCCGACCCGGACCGCCGCCCGCCCGGGCCCGTCCACGGTGCTCCGCGACATCGGCATCGTGCTGTCCCGCGAGCTGCGCCCCGTCCTGCGCGACCCGTTCTCCGTGGTCTTCGGGCTGATCCAACCGCTGGTGTTCCTGGCGCTGTTCGGTCCGCTGCTGGTCGGCTCCCTCGGCGGCCAGGTCGGGGCGCTGGGCGGGGGCGTGTGGCAGTGGTTCGTCCCGGCGATCCTGGTGATGACGGCGCTGTTCGGGTCGTCGACGGTGGGCGCCAACCTGCTCTTCGAGTTCCAGACCGGGGCCCACGAGCGGATGCTGGTCACGCCGCTGTCCCGGCCGGCGTTGCTGGTCGGGAGGTCCCTCAAGGAGACGGTGCCGTTGACGGCGCAGGCCGTGGTGGTCGTGGCGGTCATGATCCCGTTCGGGTTCACGCTGCACCCGGCCGGCGCCGTCCTCGGCCTGGTGCTGCTCGCGGTGTTCGGCATCGGACTCGGGTCGTTGAGCTACGCGCTCGCGATCGCCGTCCGCCGCCAGGACTGGATGTTCTGGGTGGTCCAGCAGACCCTGCTCTTCCCGTTGATGATCCTCTCCGGGCTGCTGCTGCCGCTGGAGACCGGACCGGCCTGGATGCAGGCGGTGGCCCGGTTCAACCCGCTCGCCCACCTCGTCGACGCCGAGCGCGCGCTGTTCGCGGGGGCGATCGCCACGCCGACCGTGCTGGGAGGCGCGCTCGCGGCGCTGGCGACGGCGGCCGTCGGGCTGGCCGTCGGGATCCGGGCGATGACGCGCAGCGCGGCCTGACCTGCTCGCTACCCCCGGCCGATGAAGGGCATCGCCGTGGCCGTGATGGTCAGGAACTGCACGTTGGTGTCGAGCGGCAGCCCGGCCATGTACACCACGGCGTCGGCGACGTGGCGAGCGTCGAAGGTCGGTTCGGGCCGGACGCTGCCGTCGGCCTGCCGCGCCCCGGTGGCGATACCCGCGGTCATCTCGGTGGCGGCGTTGCCGATGTCGATCTGCCCGCAGGCGATGTCGAACGGCCGACCGTCGAGCGACAACGACCTGGTCAACCCGGTGATCGCATGCTTGGTCGCGGTGTAGCCCGCGCTGCCGGGTCGGGGGACGTGGGCCGAGATCGACCCGTTGTTGATGATGCGGCCACCCCGCGGATCCTGGTCCCGCATGACCGCGAACGCCTCCCGCGCGCAGAGGAACGACCCCGTGAGGTTGGTGGCGACGCAGGACAGCCAGTCCTCGACGGCGATCTCGTCCGGCGTGCCCGACGGGCCGAACGTCCCCGCGTTGTTGACCAGCAGGTCGACCCGGCGCCAGGCGGCCCGCACCTCCCGGAAGAGCGCGGCCACGGACGTCGGGTCGCTGACGTCGGTCGGAACGACCAGCGCCGCATCGTGCCCGTCGGCGGTCTCGAGGAGGGCGTCGGGCCGGCGGCCGGCGAGCGCGACGCGGTACCCGGCGTCGAGCAGGGCCCTGGCGACCACTCGGCCGAGGCCCGACCCGGCTCCGGTGACGACGGCGACGTCGGTCATCGCGTTCCCCTCTCAGCTATCGATGTCCCGGTTCACGGTCGCGCACGGTCCACGTGGGTCCGGTGGGCGAGTCCCGCACGTCGACTCCGGCCGCGGTGAGCCGGTCCCGCAACGCGTCCGCCGTCGCGAAGTCGCGGGCGTCACGGGCGGCCGCGCGGTGCTCGAGCAGGGCCTCGACCAGCGGCGCGAGGCGCGCAACGGGATCCGTGAGTCCGTCACGGGCCGTGACCGCGAGCTCCAGCACCATGCCGCGCAGCGTCCGGCGGGCGTGGTCGGCGTCGTCGGACTGGAGGGTGTCGGCGGTCCAGTCGGTGATCGCCTGCTCCAGGTCGAGAACGGCACCGGCCGCGGCGTCGGGGTCGCGTCGGGCCAGCGCCGCGTCGAAGTCCGAACGGGCGCGGTCGGCCGCGGCCCGGAGCGACAGGGCGCTCGCCTCGGGCGGTGCCGGGCCAGTTGGGCCACCGGGAGCGCGAGGGCCGAGGGGCCGCCCGTCGCCCGAGACCTCCCCGCCCCCCGCCTCCTCGGGTGCGCGGGCGAGGGCCGGGATGTCCACGGTGGTGCCGGCGGGGAGGGTGCGCGAGTCGCCGTCGACCCGGACCGTCACGCCGCCGTGCCCCAGGACGCTCGCGGTGCCCGCCGCGAGGTCCAGGACCAGCGCGGTGTGCTCGTCCACACCGATGACGTGGGCGTCAGGGGGCAGCCGACCCTCCAGGTACCGCAGCCGCCGCTCGCCCAGGTAGCAGAACCGCGTGGAGTGGGTGCCACCCTCCGTGTTGTCGTAGTGCGGGATCACGGCGGCCCGCAGCCCGGTCAACCGCTCCAGCAGGTCGGTGCCCGGCGCCCACTCCGGATCGGCCCCGCTCTTGTAGATCTCGTAGACGGGCACGGCCGCGACGCCGAGGGTGAGGGCCGCCGCGCTGGCGAACGTCAGGGTGCCGCCGTCCGCGGCCATCGCGGTGACGGCGTCCTCGATGCCGCTGCCCGCCCAGACGCGCATGGCGTAGGTCGGGCTGCCCGGCCCCGCGAACACCCACCGGGCTCTGCGCACCTCGGCGAGCGCCCGGTCGAGGTCGGCGCCGTCGAGGCGGTGCCGCCAGCGCAGCGCGGTGACCGTGCGGCCCACGTTGCGCCCGAAGTACGCCACCGCCTTCGTCGTGATGTCGTCGGCGTTCTCCTGGAACCCGTAGGGGGTGTCGAGCAGCAGGGCGGGACCCTCGCCCGCGGCGCGCAGCGTCGCCCGGTGCACCTCGACCATCGTCGGCGCCGTCTCGCCCGACCCCATGATCACCAAGCGGCCGGGACGGAGTACGCCGGCTGTCATGATGCCGCCTCCGCGGGACCGAGTACGTCGGCGGTCATGATGCCGCCTCCGCGGGACCGAGTACGTCGGCGGTCATGATGCCGCCTCCGCGGGACCGAGGTACGTCGGCGGTCACGCCAACCCGCCGATGAGCTCGGCCACCGCGGCCGGCTGCTGCGCGTGCAGGTCGTGGTCACCGCCGGGGAACTCGACGAGCTCGGCCTGCGTCAGCGCGGCGACGGCCTTGGCGATCTGCTCGCGCTTGCGCGGCGGGGTGGCGTCCCCGGTGGCCGCGAGCAGCAGCACCGGGCAGCGGACCTGCGCGTACAGCGTCCGGGGCCGGTGTCGCAGCATGCTGCCGACGATCGCGCGGTGCCGCTCGCGGTCCAACCACGGGGTCAGGGTGCCGTCGGGGCGCTCCCGGAGGTTGCCCATCGCCGCGTCGATCGCGGCGGCGGGCCAGTCCGGGTGCCCCGCCTGCAGCAGGCGTCGCAGGGTCGGCGCGTCCACGTCGTCGAACCGGGGTGGTGCGAGCACGCTCCAGGCGGCATCGAGGGTCGGCCACTGGTCACCCAGGTGCAGCCAGCCACCGTCGATGAGCGCAAGGGCGTGCACGAGGTCGGGACGGTCGGCGGCGAGCTGGAGCACGACGTTCGCGCCCCACGACTGGCCCGCGACGACCGGAGCCGCCCAGCCCAGCCCGGCGCACACGGCAGCGAGGTCGCGGGCCGCGGAGTGCGTCGGGTCCGTCGCCGGCGTGTCCCCGTCCTCCCCGTCGTCCTCGTCCTCGTCGGTGTCCGGGACGGTCGCCGACGAGGCGTGTCCGCGGAGGTCGACCGCGACGACCGGGTGTCCCGCGGAGGCGAGACGGCCCGCGACCCCGTCCCACAGTCGTGCGTTGGACGACAGCCCGTGCACGAGCAGCACCGGTCGGGCGCCACCGCCGGTCCAGGACCGGGCGCCGAGGGCCACCGGGCCCGCGTCGACCTCGATCAGTTCGGGGGAGTCCACGACCGGTGAGCCTATGACCGCCCGCGCGCCGGCGGCCGCTCGCGGCTGGGAGTATCAGGGTCATGACCGCCGCTTCCGGGGCCCGCACGACGGAGCCGGGCGCTGCGCCCGACCGTCGCCCGCGGGTGCTCTCCGGCATCCAGCCGACCGCCGACTCGTTCACCCTCGGCAACTACCTCGGCGCGCTGCGGCAGTGGGTCGCGCTGCAGGACGATCACGACGCGTTCTACTGCATCGTCGACCTGCACGCGATCACCGTCGAGCAGGATCCGGCCGTGTTGCGCGAGCGCACCCGGGTGGCCGCCGCCCAGCTGCTCGCGCTCGGGCTCGACCCCGATCGGTGCGCGCTGTTCGTCCAGTCCCAGGTGCCCGAGCACCCGCAGCTCGGGTGGGTGCTCGAGTGCCTCACGGGGTTCGGCGAGGCGAGCCGGATGACGCAGTTCAAGGACAAGGCGGCGCGCCAGGGCACCGACCGGGCCACGGTCGGGCTGTTCACCTACCCCGTGCTGCAGGCCGCCGACATCTTGCTCTACCACGCCGACCGGGTGCCGGTCGGCGAGGACCAGCGCCAGCACCTCGAGCTCACCCGCGACCTCGCGCAGCGCTTCAACGGCCGCTACGGCGCGCTGTTCACGCTGCCCGAGCCGTTCATCCTGCGCGAGACGGCGAAGATCTACGACCTGCAGGCGCCCGAGAAGCAGATGAGCAAGAGCCTGCCCGGCGCGGGCTGCGTCTTCCTGCTCGACGACCCGGAGGTCACGGCGAAGAAGATCCGCTCGGCCGTCACCGACACGGGGCGGGAGGTGCAGTACGACCCCCAGGCCAAGCCGGGGGTCTCCAACCTGCTCACCATCCAGTCGGTGCTGACCGACCGCAAGGTCTCCGAGCTGGAGGGCGACTACAGCGGGCGCGGCTACGGCGACCTCAAGAAGGACGTGGCGCAGGCCGTCACCGAGCTGGTGACGCCGATCCGGGAACGGGTACGGCACTACCTGGACGACCCCGGCGAGCTCGACCGGGTGCTCGCCCGCGGAGCCGCCCGGGCCAGGGAGGTCGCCGGCCCGACGCTGGCGGCCGTCCACCAGAAGATCGGCTTCCTGCCGCCGGACCGGACGAGGTGACCAGCGTGGCCGCACCCACCACCGACACGGCCGAGCGCCCGCCGGAGAAGAGCACGGCGGAGAGAGGAACGGCGGAGAGGGATCCGGCCGCGAAACCGTCGAGGTTCGAGCAGCTGCGGGCCCGGTTCGAGTGGCTCGACCACCTCGTGCGGGCGGGTGCGCGCTACACGGAGCGGCACGGCGACCACTACGCCGCGGCCATCACCTTCTTCAGCGTGCTGTCGCTGGTGCCGCTGATCATGATCGCCTTCGCCGTGGCCGGGTACGTGCTGTTCTTCCAGCCCGAGCTGCTCGACCAGCTCCAGACGGCGATCGCCCAGAACGTGCCCGAAGGGCTGGCGGCGACGATCAACCCGATCATCGACCAGGCGATCGCCTCCCGCGCGACCGTCGGCGTGGTCGGCCTCCTGGGTGCGCTCTACTCGGGCATCGGCTGGATGTCGAACCTCCGCGAGGCGCTCTCGGAGCAGTGGGCGCAGGTGCCCGAGTCGCCGCCCATGCTGAAGCGCCTGCTGTTCGACCTGCTCGGGCTCGCGGGTCTCGGCCTCGCGCTCGTCGGCTCGTTCGCGATCACCGGACTGGCGACGGGCTTCAGTGCGGACGTGCTCGAGTTCCTCGGTCTCGCCGACGAGGGGTGGGCGCAGGTGCTGCTCACGATCCTGGGCGTCGTCCTCGGCCTGGCCGCCAACTGGTTGATCTTCCTCTGGGTGATCGCCCGGCTCCCGCGGCAGCACGCGACCGTGCGCAGCGCAGCCAAGGCGGCGCTGTTCGGGGCGATCGGGTTCGAGATCCTCAAGCAGGTGATGACGATCTACCTGGAGACGATCGCGGCGTCGCCGAGCGGGGCGGTGTTCGGATCGTTCCTCGGTCTGCTCGTGTTCATCTTCTTCGTGTCACGCTTCGTGCTGTTCGTGACGGCGTGGGCGGCCACGGCCAAGGAGAACGAGCAGGAGGCCCCGGTCCCGGTGCCCGGGCCGGCGATCATCCGCTCCGAGGTCGTCGTCCGCTCCGGCCCGACCGGCGGGACGGCGGCCGGTCTCCTCGGCGCCGGGGTCGTCACGGGCATCCTCGGTGGGCGGCTGCTCGCCGGCCGTCGCCGTTCTTGAGCCGCTCGCTCGCCGGTTGCCCGCTTGTTCCCGAGTCCCGGTGATCGCCGCGAGCGGGCGCCGAGTCTCCTCGTCAGGAGCGTGGCGCTCCGCTCACGGCGATCATGGGCGGCGGGCTCGCCACCGGCCCACGAGCACGCCGGTCACCACCACGACCGCGAGCGCTGCCGCCGGTCCGGCCGCCCCGACGGACCGACTGTCGTCGGCCGGCCGGGCGCTGGCCGTTGCCGGATCCGGCACCGGCGTCGGATCGGTCGTGGCCGCCACCGGTGGCGCCGAGTCCACGAGGACCCCGACCGGTTCCGTCCCGGCCGGTTGGGCGAAGCCCCAGTCCAGCAGCGCTGCGGCCTGCTCCCACATCGGCACGGGATGCTGCTCGCCGCGCATCAGGGCGACGACCAGTCGACGGTCACCGCGCTCGGCCGCCCCGACGAGGGTGTGGCGCGTCGCGTCCGTGAAACCGGCCTTGGAGCCCAGGGCGCCCGGGTAGCGGGCCAGCAGTCGGCTGTTGTTGGACAGCTCGAACCCCGGGCGGTCGCCGTAGCCGGGGAACGCGACCGAGCGGGTGCCGGCGGTGGTGGCGAACAGCGGGTCGCGCATCGCGACGCGGAACAGCAGAGCCATGTCGTACGCCGAGGACGACATTCCGGGCCCGTCCAGCCCCGAGGGGGTGGCCGGGCGGGTGTCGAGGGCTCCGGACTCGCGGGCGACGGTGGCCATGGCCGCGACCGTCTCCGCATCGCCTCCCAGCGCGCGCGCCAGGGCCTGCGCGGTGTCGTTGCCGGAGTTGAGGAGCAGGCCGGCCAGAAGCTGGCGCACCGAGTAGCGCCCGCCCGGCCCGATGCCCGCCCGGCTGCCCTCGATCTGCAGGTCCTCCGCCGCGCCCTCGATCACCGCGTCGGGATCGAGGCGCTGCAGCACGACGAGCGCGGTGAGGACCTTGAGCGTCGACGCCGGGCGGTGCCGGGCGTGCGGGGCACGGGCCGCGAGCACGGCGCCGGTGTCCAGGTCGGCGAGCACCCACGCCGCCGCGCCGATCGGAGGTCCGCCGCCGACGTCCCCGCAGGTTCCGAGCGCCGGACCGCCGACCGGCTCGGCGGGCCACGGCACCGGTTCGGACGCCGCGGACAGCTCCGCCGCCGCCGGCGGGGCGGGCGGGACCTGCTGCCCCGAGCAGCCGGGGGGAACCGACGCCGGCACGACGAGGGCGGCGACGAGCGCCACCAGCCCCACCCACTGCACGCGCGGGACTCTACGACCGCCCATGCCCACGATTCGACGGACACGTGAGCGTTGCGACGAGAACGCTCACGTGGCCCTGGCGGCTGGGGTCACGGATCGTGACAACGGATCACCCATCGGAGCCGACGATTCGGTCACGCCCCGAAGTCGACCATGTGAACCGGCCGGCACCTCGGTTACGGTTCCCCGTCGTCGTGCCGGCTCGGTCCCGGGCCGGACGGAACAGGAGGCGTTCTTCAGTGCGGATCAGACGAGGATTCGTGCTGGCAGCAGCCCTGCTGACCAGCGCGCTGGTGCTCGTGGGCTGCGCCCGCGACACCGGCACCAGCGAGCCGGCAGCCGGGGGCGGCTCCGGTGCGGCCGAGTGCACCCGCAACCCCGCTCCGGCGGCCGCGGCCGGGGGCGCCGCGAGTACCGCTCCGGCCGCTCCGAACTCCGATGCCAGCGGACTCAAGGTCGGCCTGGCCTACGACATCGGCGGGCGTGGGGACGGGTCGTTCAACGACGCCGCCGCGGCCGGGCTCGAGAAGGCCATCGCGGACCTGGGCGTCGTCAAGGAGAACACCAAGGAGCTCGCCGCCGCGGCGAACGAGAGTGAGGACGCGGCCGCGACCCGCCTGCGCCAGCTGGTCTCCGAGGGCTACAACCCGATCATCGCGGTCGGCTTCAAGTACGCCACGGCGGTCGAGACCGTGGCCGCCGAGGCCCCGAACACCCAGTTCGCCATCGTCGACGACAACTCGGTCGAGCTGCCCAACGTCACGTCGCTGGTCTTCGCCGAGGAGCAGGGCTCGTTCCTGGTCGGGGCGGCCGCCGCACTCAAGACGCAGTCCTGCAAGATCGGGTTCGTCGGTGGGGTCGAGCAGCCGCTCATCCAGAAGTTCCAGGCCGGCTACGTGCAGGGGGCCAAGGCCGTCGCGCCGAACGTCGAGGTCGACGTCCAGTACCTCAGCCCGGCGGGCGACTTCACCGGCTTCAACGACGCGGCCAAGGGCCAAGTCGTGGCCGGCGGGCAGCTCGACGGCGGCGCCGACGTCATCTACCACGCGGCGGGGGCGTCCGGGCAGGGCGTGTTCCAGGCGGTCAAGGCCGCGAACAAGTCGGCCATCGGCGTCGACTCCGACCAGTACAACGTGCCGGCGTACGCCGACGTGCGCGACGTGATCATCACGTCCATGCTCAAGCGCGTGGACGTGGCGGTGTTCGACTACGTGAACGCGGTCGCGGCCGGTAACACGTCGACCCTGCCGGAGGCGTTCGACCTGAAGGTGGACGGCGTGGGCTACGCGACGTCCGGCGGCAAGGTCGATGACATCGCCGGTGATCTCGACGCGTACAAGGCGGCGATCATCAACGGCGAGATCACAGTCGAGACGACGCCCTCGTCCTGACCCGTAGGGCACCATCGGGGGGCCGGGTCGCCACGCGGCGCCGGCCCCCCGATCCGTGTGAGAGGCGTCGAGGCATGGCCGAGTCCGAGTTCGCGGTCGAGCTGACCGGGATCACCAAGCGGTTCCCGGGGGTGGTCGCCAACAGCGACATCCACCTGCGGGTGCGCCGCGGGGAGGTGCACGCCCTCTGCGGGGAGAACGGCGCCGGCAAGTCGACCCTGATGAAGATCCTCTACGGCATGCAGCAGCCGGACGAGGGCACGATCTCGGTGGACGGTCAGGTGGTGCGCTTCCGCTCGCCCGCCGACGCGATCAAGGCCGGGATCGGCATGGTCCATCAGCACTTCATGCTCGCCGACAACTTCACGGTCGCCGAGAACATCCTGCTCGGGGCCGAGGGCATGCGGGGGATCCGGACGGCGGCCCGGCAGCAGATCGCGGAACTGGCCGGGACGGTCGGGCTCGAGGTCGGCCCGGACGTGCTCGTCGAGCGGCTCGGGGTGGCGGACCGCCAGCGCGTGGAGATCGTCAAGGTCCTCTACCGCGGTGCACGCACCGTGATCCTCGACGAGCCGACCGCCGTGCTCGTGCCGCAGGAGGTCGGCGAGCTGTTCGCCACGCTGCGCGGCATGCGCGACGAGGGCTTCACCTTCCTGTTCATCTCCCACAAGCTCGACGAGGTGCGCGCCATCGCGGACTCGATCACCGTGATCCGTCGGGGCACCTCGGTCGGCACCGCCGACCCGGCCTCGGTGACGAGTCGCGAGCTCGCCGAGATGATGGTCGGCAGCGAGCTGCCCAGCCCCGGTGCCCGCGAGTCCGCGGTGACCGACCGCGACGTGCTCCGCATCGAGGGCCTGGAGCTCGCGGGGGAGGGCGGTGGCCGTCCGCTCCTCGCCGGGATCGACCTCGTCGTGCACGCCGGCGAGGTCCTCGGCATCGCCGGGGTCGAGGGCAACGGTCAGACCGAGCTCGTCGAGACGGTGATGGGGATGCGCCATGCCGATCGCGGCACGATCACGCTGGGCGGCACCGACATCACCCGCAGGAGCACGCTGGAACGCCGCGAGGCCGGGATCGGCTACGTGCCCGAGGACCGCAGCCGCTACGGGCTCCTCGCCACCCAGGCCCTGTGGGGGAACCGCATCCTCGGCTACCAGAGCCGCCCGCCGGTATCCACGGGCGGGTTCCTCGGCCTGATCGACCGCGGTGCGGCGCGCCGCGACACCGAGCGCATCGTCGCGGAGTTCGACGTCCGAACGCCCGGGGTCGAGGTACCCGCGGCCGCGCTCTCGGGTGGCAACCAGCAGAAGCTCGTGTGCGGGCGGGAGCTGTCGGGTGACCCGGTGCTGCTCATCGCGTCCCACCCGACCCGCGGGGTCGATGTGGGCGCACAGGCCGGGATCTGGGAGGAGCTGCGCCGCGCCCGGGCCCGGGGGCTGGCCGTGCTGCTGATCAGCGCGGACCTCGACGAGCTGATCGGCTTGTCGGACCGGATCGCCGTGATGCTCCGCGGGAGCCTGGTCGCCGACGCCGATCCGTCGACCGTCACACCCGAGGAGCTGGGGGCGGCCATGACCGGCGCCGACGGGCCCCCGGCGTCCTCGTCCTCCTCGCCGTCCTCGTCGACGTCGCCCGCGCCGCCACCGCCGGACGCGGCGGGCCCAACGGCCACCGAGTCGGCCGCCGGCCCCGCGGCGCCCGCGCGGGGGCCGGGATGAACCGCATCCGCACGGTCCTGCTCCCGCCCGCGCTGGCGATCCTCTTCGCCGCGCTGCTGTGCGCGGTCGCGCTCCTGATCAGCGGCGACTCGCCGCTCACGGCACTGCGGGTGATGATCACGCAGGTCGGCCAGGGCACCACGGCCGTCGACATCATCAACAGCGGGTCCGTGTACTACGTCGCGGGGCTGGCGGTCGCGGTCGGCTTCCAGATGAAGCTGTTCAACATCGGCGTCGAGGGCCAGTACCGCCTCGCGGCGTGCGTCGCCGCGATCGTCGGCGGCGCGCTGGTGCTGCCGCCCGTGGTGCACACGGCCGTGATCATCGTGGTCGCGATGCTGGTGGGGGCGGGCTGGGCCGGTATCGCGGCGGTGCTGAAGGCCTACCGCGGGGTCAGCGAGGTCATCTCGACGATCATGCTGAACTTCATCGCGATCGGCCTGATCGCGTACCTGATCCGTGCCGACTCCTTCGGCGTGCTGAAGGGCAACAACATCTCCACCGCGCCCATCACACCGAGCGGGCAGTTCCCCGGCATCTCGTTCGGGTCCGCCGGCACGGTCTTCGGGATGGTGTTCCTGGCCGCCGCGCTCGGCGTCGGTTACTGGTTCCTGCTCAACCGCACCCGGTTCGGCTTCGAGCTCAAGGCGACCGGCGAGTCGGCCACCGCGGCGACGGCGGGCGGCGTCGACGCCCGGCGCATGGTGATCATCGCCATGCTGCTCTCCGGTGCGCTCGCGGGCCTCGTCGGGCTCCCCGAGCTGCTCGGGCGCGACTTCGCGTACACGCTCACCTCGCCCCAGGGCTACGGGTTCACCGGCATCGCGGTCGCGCTGCTGGGCCGCAACAACCCGCTGGGCATCGCCTTCGGCGCGCTGCTCTGGGCGTTCCTGGACAAGTCGGCGCTCGCCCTGGACAACGTCGGGGTGCCGCGCGAGATCGTGCTCATCATGCAGGGGTCGGTGGTGCTGTCCGTGGTGATCGCCTACGAGATCGTGCGCCGCTACGAGCTGGCCGCCGAGCAGCGGCGGGTCGCGGCGCAGCTCCGCACGACGGCAGAGGCGACTGTCGGATGACCGCCGTGGCCTCGGCGCCGGTGACCCCACCCGCGCCCCCGCCCGCGCGACGGCGTCGTCCGCTCCCCCGATGGGCGCGCACGCTGCTCGTGGTGGCGGTCGGCGTGGTGATCCTCTCGGTCACCGCCACGCTCACCGGCCAGCTCCAGCTCACCTCGAGCGGCACCACCCAGGCTGCGGTGCTGCTGCTACTGCCGATCTTGTTCGCGGCGCTCGGCGGGCTGTGGTCCGAGCGCGCGGGGATCATCAACATCGGCCTCGAGGGCATGATGATCCTCGGCACCTGGGGCGCGGCGTGGGCCGGCTACCAGTGGGGCCCGTGGGCGGCCGTCGTCGGCGGGTTGGTGTTCGGGGCGCTCGGCGGGCTGCTGCACGCCGTCGCCACGGTCACCTTCGGCGTCGACCAGATCGTGTCGGGCGTCGCGATCACGCTGCTCGGGCTGGGGGTCACGAAGTACCTGTCGACGCTGCTGTTCCTACCGGTCTCGCAGAACCCCCGCCAGTCGCCGCGGGTCGAGGGTTTCGTGCCGTTCTCGGTCGAACCGCTCTCCAGCAGCCTCGCCGGCGTCGAGGACCAGCAACGGTTCCTGCTGTCCGACCTCGCCGGGCTGGTCGGCGGACTGGTCAGCGGGCTCACCCCGCTGGTCGTGCTGGGGTTCGCGCTCGTGCCGATCAGCTACGTCGTGCTGTGGCGCACGGCGTTCGGGCTGCGGCTGCGCTCGTGCGGCGAGAACCCGGTCGCCGCGGAGTCGCTCGGGGTGAAGGTCTTCACCTACCGGTACGCGGCTGTGATCATCTCGGGGGGGCTGGCCGGGCTCGGGGGCGCGGCGCTCACGCTGAACCCGGGCCAGCTCGGGTACCTGGAGGGCCAGACCGGCGGCCGGGGGTACATCGGCCTGGCTGCGATGATCTTCGGTAACTGGGCGCCGGCCGGACTCTTGGCCGGGTCGGCGCTGTTCGGCTACGTCGACGGCGTGCAGCTGCGGGCCGGTGGCGAGGCGGTGCACGCACTGCTCTACGCGGCCACGATCCTGGCCGCAGGGCTCGCCCTCCTGTGGGTGGCGCGCCGCCGGTGGCGCTCGGCGCTGATCGCGGCGGTCGCCGGCCTGGCCGTCTACCTGGTGTACCTGTCGATCGACACGGTCCCGCGGGAGTTCGCGGCGTACGCGCCGCAGCTGGTCACGCTGCTGGTGCTCGGGGTGGCCAGCCAGCGGCTCCGGCCACCGGCGGCCGTCGGCATGGAGTACCGGCGGGGCGAGGGTGACTGATCCGGACTGGGTCGGGCTCCGCGCCGCAGCCGTCACCGCGGCGGCTGCCGCCTACGCGCCGTACTCACGGCTGCAGGTCGGCGCCGCCGCGGCGTGCGACGACGGCCGGGTGGTCACCGGCTGCAACGTCGAGAACGCCTCGTACGGCCTCGGCCTGTGCGCCGAGTGCACGATGGCCGGCCAACTGCGGCTCTCCGGTGGCGGCCGCCTCGTCGCCGTCGCCTGCCGATCCGGTTCGGGGGAGCTGCTGATGCCGTGCGGGCGGTGCCGGCAGATCCTCTACGAGCTCGGCGGCCCGGACTGCCTGCTCGATACCCCGCGCGGCGCCCTGCCGTTGCGCGAGGTCCTGCCCGACGCGTTCGGACCCGCGGACCTGCCGTGAGTGCGATGAGCGCGGTGGACGTGATCGCGACCAAGAGGGACGGCGGGCGCCTGTCCGACTCCCAGATCGACTGGGTGCTCGACGCCTACACGCGCGGCGACGTGGCCGACGAGCAGATGGCGGCGCTGGCGATGGCCATCCTGCTCAACGGCATGGAGCCGGCCGAGACGGCCCGCTGGACCCAGGCCATGGTCGACTCCGGTGACGTGCTCGCCCTCCCCTCGGTGGGGCGACCGCTCGTCGACAAGCACTCCACCGGCGGCGTCGGCGACAAGATCACGCTACCGCTGGCGCCGCTCGTGGCGGCCTGCGGAGCGGCGGTGCCCCAGCTGTCCGGCCGCGGGCTCGGACACACCGGCGGCACGCTGGACAAGCTGGAGTCGATCCCCGGCTGGCGCGCGTCGCTGTCGCTGGCCGAGATCATCGCCCAGCTCGCCGACGTCGGGGCGGTCATCTGCGCCACGACGCCCACGCTCGCCCCGGCGGACCGCAAGCTCTACGCGCTTCGCGACGTGACCGGCACCGTCGAGTCGATCCCGCTGATCGCGAGCTCGATCATGAGCAAGAAGATCGCCGAGGGCACCGGTGGGCTGGTGCTCGACGTCAAGGTGGGGTCCGGGGCGTTCATGAAGACGGCGGCCCGCGCTCGGGAGCTCGCGGAGACGATGGTGCGCATCGGCGCGGACCACGGGCTGGCGACCACCGCACTGCTCACCGACATGTCCGTGCCGCTCGGGCGCGCGGTCGGCAATGCGCTCGAGGTGGCGGAGTCGGTGGAGGTGCTGCGCGGCAGGGGACCGGCGGATGTCGTGTCACTGACGGTCGCGCTCGCGCGGGAGATGCTCGCACTGGCCGACGTCACCGGCGTGGACCCGGCGGATGTGCTGGCCTCCGGGGCGGCGTACCCCGTGTGGGAGCGCATGATCGCCGCTCAGGGCGGCGACCCGACCGCGGAGCTTCCGGTGGCCGCGCACGTCGAGCCGGTCGTTGCCGAGCGCTCCGGCGTCCTGACCCGCTGCGACGCGCTGGCCGTCGGGGTCGCGGCGTGGCGGTTGGGAGCGGGCCGGGCGCTGAAGGAGCACGCCGTGCAGGCCGCAGCCGGGGTGCTGCTCCTGGTACAACCGGGGGAGGCCGTGGAGGAGGGGCAGCCGCTGCTGGAGCTGCACACCGACACCCCCGGTGCCGTATCCGGCGCGCGCGCCGCGCTGGCCGGCGGGCTGGTGGTGTCCGACGAGCCCGCCGAGCGGCCCGCCCTGCTCCTCGGGACGATCCGCGCCTGACGTCCCCGCCTGACGCGCGGCCGTCGAGTCGGCGTCGCGAGCCCGGTGACCCACGCCGGCGCGGCGCCCGACCGAGATCCTCCGACGGGCAGGACTAGCGTGGCCGCGTGCCCGCGTCGCTGACCCTCGACTCCGTGCGCGACGCCCCGAAGGTGCTGCTCCACGACCACCTCGACGGCGGGCTGCGACCGGCCACGCTCGTCGAGCTGGCCGACGCCGCCGGGTACGACACGCTGCCGAGCACCGATGCCGGTGAGCTGGGCGGCTGGTTCCTCGCCTCCTCGCACTCCGGGTCACTGGAGCGCTACCTGGAGACCTTCGGGCACACCGTCGCCGTGATGCAGAGTCGGGACGCGCTCGTCCGCGTCGCGGCCGAGTGCGCCGAGGACCTCGCCGCCGACGGCGTCGTCTACGCCGAGGTCCGCTTCGCTCCGGAGCTGCACGTGGAGGAAGGGCTGGACCTCGACGCGGTGGTCGAGGCGGTGCTGGAAGGCTTCCGGGTCGGGGCGGCCCGGGCCGCCGAGCGCGGCCGCCGGATCCGGGTCGGCTGCCTGGTCACCGCCATGCGCCACGCCGCCCGCTCCCGGGAGATCGCCGAGCTGGCCGTGCGGTACCGGGACCTGGGCGTGGTGGGCTTCGACATCGCCGGCGCGGAGGCCGGCTTCCCGCCCACCCGCCACCTCGACGCGTTCGAGTACCTCCGCCAGCAGAACGCCCACTTCACGATCCACGCCGGCGAGGCCTTCGGGCTCCCGTCGATCTGGGAGGCACTGCAGTGGTGCGGCACCGACCGGCTCGGCCACGGCGTCCGGATCGTGGACGACATCACACTCGGCGCCGACGGCACGCCCCGGCTCGGGCTGCTGGCGGCCTACGTCCGTGACAAGCGCATCCCGCTGGAGATGTGCCCGACGTCCAACGTGCACACCGGGGCCGCGAAGTCGCTCGCCGACCACCCCATCGGCCTGCTCACCCGGCTGCGGTTCCGGGTGACGGTGAACACCGACAACCGGCTGATGTCCGACGTGTCGATGTCCAGCGAGATGACGGCGCTGGCCGACACGTTCGGCTACGACTGGGCGGACCTGCAGTGGTTCACCGTCAACGCCATGAAGTCGGCCTTCATCGGGTTCGACGAGCGTCTGGCCCTGATCAACGACGTGATCAAGCCGGGGTACGCGGCCCTGATGGCGTGACATCGGGGGGCTCTTCCGATCGAGACAGGGCTCGATCGGAGACGGGGCCCGATCGGGCTGGCTCGCGCCGGTCCGCGCTCGGGTGGGGCTCCTCTCCCGTGCCGTCCCCGCTGTCCTCCGGTGCCCGGTGCCGAGGCGCGGTGCGCCCGAGCGCGCCGTCCTTGAGCGTCCGGAACTCGTCCTCGGTGATGGTGCCTGCGTCGAGGAGCGACTTCGCGGTCGCGATCTCCTCGGCGGGGGAACGGCCCGCGACCTCGCGGGCGGCGTGGGTCCCGCTCCTCTCCGGCTGCGGGCGCCGCGCCGTCCGCGAGCCTCTCACGATGAGATAGACGAGCGCTGTGACCAGCGGGAACAGGAGGAGCAGCAGGATCCAGATCGCTTTGGTCCAGCCGCCCATCTCGTGGTCGCGGAGGATGTCGGCGGTCACGCCGAACAGGACCGCGAGGACGGAGGCGAACACGAACGCGATGACGATGAGCCAGAAGAAGTCGACGAAGCGCACGGGAACCTCGATCGGTCGGAGGGTCAGACTGTCCGTCCGGCGCCGGCGCGGTCGCCTCCTCCGGAACGGGTGAGATCACCACGGGTCCATCAGCCGATCTGGTCGGCCGGCTCGGGCCCCGCGCCCTGGTGCCAGTCGTAGACGACGACGGACCGGACGACCGCGTCCTGCAGCGAGTGGCGGTGCCTGCTGACCGCGGCCCACAGGAGCCCGATCGGGAAGAGCACGCACAGCACCGCCCGCAGGCCGGCCCGGGTCCAGCCGAGCGGACCGCGCCCGACGGAGAGCACCCGCAGGCCGAGCAGGGCCCCTCCGTAGCTGCGTCCGGTGGTCGCCCACGCGAGCGTCAGGTATCCGGTGGCGAGCACCATCCCCACCAGCGTCGACGCCAGCGGCGATGGGGTCGGCCACCGGAACGACAGCGGCGACCAGAGGAACTGCAGCGCGGCGGCACCGAGCAACAGACCGAGCATCGTCAGGAGGACGACGAGCCCGTCCGCCGCCGCCGCGAGCAACCGGGTGATGACACCCGCGGGGCGCAGGCCCGGATCGTGGGTGGGCGCGCTCACGGCGTGACCGGGGCCCGCGCCCCGCGCCGGCGCAGCAGGCGGTCGAACACCCCCGCGACCAGGTCGTCGGCCGCCAACCCCTGGGCCCGCACCGCGCGCACCGCGTCGGAGGACAAGGTGCCCGTGGAGTCGCGCACGATCTCCGGGAGGTCGATCGCGTCGATCACGTAGCGCGCGATGCCCACGAGGTCGATCCGCGCCAGGGCGGCGTCGAAGTCCACCACGGCGACCACCGGGTTCGGGTCGACCCTGGCGACGATCGCGGCGACGTCGATCCGGCCGGCCAGCGCGTCGAGGTCGAGGCGGTCGACGATCGCGTCCAGGTCGACGGTCCGCACCACCCCGTCCACGTCGACCCGCGCGATGATCGGCTCCAGGTCGACGGTGGCGACGATGGCGTCGAGGTCGATCCTCGCGATGATCGCGTCCAGGTCGACGGTGGCGACGATCGCGTCGAGGTCGAGGCGGTCGACGATCGCGTCCAGGTCGACCGTGGCGACGACGGCGTCGACGTCGAGCTCGGCTGCGACGGCATCGAGGTCGACGTGCCGGCGGACCAGCTCGGTGAGATCGACCGTGGTGACGACCAGGTCCACCACCTGCCGCGTGACGAACCGGAGCACGGCGTCCGCGCGCCGTTCCAGGTCGGCCCGCGCCCGCCGACCCCGGTCGCCGAGCGCCGCGGTGGTCCCCGGGCGGACCTGCTCGCCCACCGTCGCAACGCCGTGCAGCACGGCTCCGGCCGCGACGCGCAGCGGCCGGCCGGCCCGCCACCCGAGCCGCCACAGACCGACCCCGGCTCCGAGGGCCACGTCGACGATCTCGACGACGCCCGGTTCGGCCCTAGGCTCCATCTCGCCTCCGTGAGCGATGGCTTTCACCGTGTCCGCGCGTCGTGCCGACGGCTCGACGCGACGGTCCACCCCACCCGCACCGCCGGTCGCTGCCGCATCCGCACCGCGAGCTGTCGGGAGGATAGCTCCACACCCCGTCGTCACCTGCTCAGAACGGCCAGAAGACGGGGACGAGGAACACCGAGACGGTCGGTCAGTGCCGGCGCAGCCGCGCCTGCAGGTCGTCGACGAGCTCCCGGAAGCGGACCGACTCGGCGTCGAACGGGGGGCCCGGGGCCAGCCTCTTGGGGTCCGGGCGCGTGACGAACGAGACGAACCAGCCCAGCGGTTCCGACTCGCCGAGCGCCTCCCGCGGCCGGTCGTCGCCGGCCCAGCTCCCCACGTCGAGCAGCAGCTCGGCGGCCAGCTCCAGCTGGGTGGGGTCGACGGCGAGGATGCCCTCGGCGATGTCGTCCTCGAGGCCGGTCAGCGGGTAGGTGTTCAGCTCGTCCACCTCGACGTCGAGCTCGCCGACCCCGGCCCGCTCGACGACCTCCGGCCACGTCGACGCGGCGACGAGGTCGTGGCCCTCTGCGCCGTCGGCTCCGATCCACCGGGCCAGGGACCGCTCGTGGGGGAACACGTCGATCCACCCGTCGGACCCGAGGAAGACCGGCGCGTCGTCGAGGTAGCAGCGCAGCGTCACGACATCGCCGTCGCGGGTCGTGATGCGGATCGGGTCGATGCCGACCTCCTCCCAGAACCCGCCCGGCTCCTCGAAATCGGCGTCGTCATCGGCCGCGGTGACCGACGGCGCGTCGGCGTCGTCGATGTCCGTGTCGATGACGGCGACCTCCTTCTCGGCCGCGGCCAGCGCCGCCGCGTCGACCACGGGGGTCCGCACCAGGTCGTCGAGTGCGTCGATCACGTCGTCCCAGCGCTCGGCCACCGTCGCGACCAGCTGGCTCCACAACCGGGCGCCCTCGCGCCCGACGAACGGCAGCGTGCCCTGGCGCAGCAGCGCGAAGCCGGGCGCGGAGTCGAGCACCTCGACGACGACGTCGAGCTCGCAGACGTCGGCGATCGAGCGCACGATGTCGGTGATCTCGGCCAGCTCTCCGACGGTCCAGGTGTCGGCCTCCTCGGCCGCGAGCTCGGGCACCCCGACGACGTCGTAGCGGTGCGTGTCCTCGGGGGTCAGCTCGGCAACGGTGAGATCCGGCACGACCGACCACGCGGGGTGGTCGACGAGGTCGTGCTCGCGGGCCGTGCGGACGAAGGCCGCGAGCTGGCTGACCTCGGGGAAGGCGAACAGCGCGTCATCATCGCCGAGGAAGGCCTCCCACTCCTCGCCGTCCTCGCGCCAGCGGGGCGCCCACAGCGTGACGAGATCACCCTCGGTGAGCGAGAGCTGGATCGGGACGATGTCGCTGGCCACCGCGGCAGCGTAGGACCCCGGCAGGTCAGCGCCCGATCGGGTGCCAGACGGTCTTGGTCTCGGTCCACGCGCGGAGCCGGGCGGTGCCGGGCTGGCGCGCCGGATCCGGCTCGGCCGCGGGCCGGGCCAGCACCCGTTTGATGGTGCGCGCGGCCGTGCGCTCCAGCTCCACCGCGAGCTCCTCGGGGGCGCCGGCCAGGTCCAGCGCGTGCACCTCGGCGTGTGCGGCGAGCCACGGTGCGAGCTCCGCGGTGCGTCCGGTGAGGATGTTGGCGACACCCGCGGGAACGTCGGACGTCGCGAGCACCTCGCCGAGCCCGACCGCGGGCAGCGGCCGTTCCTGTGACGCGACGACGACGGCCGTGCAGCCGGTGGCGAGCACCGGGGCGAGCACGTCGACCAAGCCGAGCAGCGACGACGACTGCGGTGCCAGCACGGCGACCACCCCGGTGGGCTCGGGTGTCGACCAGTTCAGCAGTGGCCCGGCCACCGGGTTCACCGAACCGAACACCGTGGCGATCTTGTCCGTCCACCCGGCGTACCAGACCCACCGGTCGATCGCCCTGTCCACCAGCTCGGACGCGTGCTCACGCGATCCGCCCTCGGCCGCGACGACGTCGTCGACGAACTGGTCGTGGCGGCCCTGGAGCATCTCCGCGATGCGGTAGAGCACCTGCCCCCTGAGGTACGGCGTGGCGCTCGACCAGCCGGCGAACGCGGCTCGTGCTGCGCTCACCGCGTCGCGCGCGTCCTTGCGCGAGGCCAGCGCCGCATGCGCGAGGAGGTGCCCCCGAGCGTCGAGAACGGGGTAGCTGCGCCCGGACTCGGAGCGGGGGAACGCGCCCCCGATGGAGAGCTTGTAGGTCTTGGCGACCGGCAGCCGCCCGTCGGTGACGCTCACTCCGGCAGCCTACGGTGCCAACGGCCGGGAGAAGATCGCCGCGAGCGGGCCCGCAGTCTGCTCGTGACCGGACTCAGGTCCCGTTCACGGCGATCATCGCGTGGGCCTCAGCGTGGGGTTGATCACGACTGAGCGCGGGTGTCAGAAGGGTGGCTCGTCGGGGAGGTCCCGGGCCGGTCAGGTGTCGAAGCCAGCCGATCGACCAGGGACCCGGTGAACACGTCAGCCCGACGCGGTCCGTGCCGGCTCGGCCAGAGGCCCCGCCGCGATGAGTGCCGGCCCCGTCGCGAGTCTGATCTGGTGTCAGAGGACATCGCACGACGCTGACCGGCACGAGACACGCTGACCGGCACGAGACACGGAGGACGCATGACGACCACGCCGAGTGATCCAACCACCGCGCTGCCCGGCCGCCCGCCCGTCGTCGACCTGGCCACCTGGCAGGCCGCTCGTGACGAGCTCCTGGTCCGGGAGAAGGTCCACACCCGCGAGGGCGACGCCCTCGCCGCGGCCCGCCGCCGCCTGCCGATGGTGGAGCTCGACGGGACGGTCGAGGTCGTCGGACCCGACGGCCCGGTCCCGTTCCTCGATCTGTTCGAGGGTCGCGAGGAGCTCGTGATCTACCACTCCATGTGGTACGACGGCGCCCCGCACCAGGGGCAGTGCGAGGGCTGCACCTTCACCCTCTGGCACCTGAAGGACGCTGTGTACCTCAACGCCCGCGGTGTCTCGTTCGCCGTCCTGAGCTCTGGCTCGTGGGACGAGGTGGCCTCCTACGTCGAGTTCATGGGCTACACCCAGCCCTGGTACTCGGTGCGCGGTGTGGAGGCGCCCCTCGCCGCAGAAGAGGGGCACATCATCTGCTTCCTGCGCGACGGCGACCGGGTGTTCCTCACCTACTCCACGACCGGTCGAGGAAACGAGCCGGCCGACAGCTCCCTCGGCCTGCTCGACATGACGCCCTACGGCCGCCGCGAGGCGTGGGAGGACAACCCCGAGGGCTGGCCCGAGGCGCCTTCGGCCGGCTCGCCGGTCGGCGGGCACGGCGCGCCGATCTGCTGGTACTGGCGCTCGGACGCCAACGGCGTCGCCATCTGGGGCCCGACCAGCCGCCCGGTGCCGCAGTGGACCCGCCCCGGCGCGACCCCCGTGGAGACCCTCGGACGGCACGGCGACCACCAGTGACGCGCCGTCGTCTCGTTCACCGACGCTCTCTCAGACGTCGAGGTAGGCCTCCAGGCCGATGCGCCCGCCTTCGCGGCCGAAGCCGGACTCGCGGTACCCGCCGAAGGGCGAGGCCGGGTCGAAGCGGTTGAACGTGTTGGTCCAGACCACGCCCGCGCGCACGCGCTGCGCGGTCCAGAGCGCCTTGGAGCCCTTGTCGGTCCAGATCCCGGCCGAGAGCCCGTAGGGGGTGTTGTTCGCCTTCGCCACGGCCTCGTCCGGGGTGCGGAAGGTGAGCACCGAGAGCACGGGGCCGAAGATCTCCTCCCGAGCCACCCGCATCGACTGCTCGACGCCCGAGAACACCGTCGGTGGGAAGAACAGGCCGCGCTCGGGCAGCGGGCACGAGCTGGTCCAACGCCGGGCGCCCTCGGCGTCGCCGGCCGCGGCGAGGTCGACGATCCGGTCCAGCTGGGCGCGGGAGTTGACCGCGCCCACGTCGGTGTTCTTGTCCAGCGGGTCGCCCACGCGCAGCGTCTCGATGCGCCGGCGCAGCAGGGCCTCGAACTCCTCGGCGATCGACTCCTGCACGAGCAAGCGCGATCCGGCGCAGCACACGTGGCCCTGGTTGAAGAAGATCCCGTCGACGACGCCCTCGACGGCCTGGTCCAGCGGCGCGTCATCGTAAACGATGTTGGCCGCCTTGCCCCCGAGCTCGAGCGTGAGCCGGCGCCCGGTGCCGGCGAGGCGCCGCTGGATCTCGCGGCCGACGTCGGTGGAGCCGGTGAACGCGACCTTGTCGAGCCCGTCGTGGCCGACGAGCGCGGCGCCGACGTCGCCGGCTCCCGGCAGCACGTTGAGCACGCCCGGCGGGAGCCCGGCCTCGGCCGCGATGTCGGCGAGCACCAGGGCGGTGAGCGGCGTGGTCTCGGCCGGTTTGAGGACCACGGTGTTGCCGCAGGCCAGTGCGGGTGCGATCTTCCAGGCCGCCATCAGCAGCGGGAAGTTCCACGGGATCACCGCGCCGGCCACGCCGAGCGGCCGCGGGTCGGGGCCGAGACCGGCGTGGTCGAGCTTGTCGGCCCAGCCGGCGTGGTGGAACAGGTGCGCCGACACCAGTGGCACGTCGACGTCGCGGGACTCGCGGATCGGTTTGCCGTTGTCGAGCGTCTCCAGCACGGCCAGCTCGCGGGACCGCTCGGCCACGACCCGGGCGATCCGGAACAGGTACTTGGCGCGCTCGGCACCCGGCATCGGCCCCCACGTCGTCTCGAACGCGCGACGGGCGGCCGCGACCGCTCGGTCGACGTCATCGGTCGAGGCCGTACCGACCTCGGCGAGCACCTCCTCGGTCGCGGGGTTCACGGTCTTGAGCGGTTCGCCGCCACCGTCGACGAACTCCCCGTCGACGAACGGGCGGTAGGCGGACCGCAGGTTCGCGTGCGCGGCGGACTCCGGCGCCGGGGCGTACTCCCACGCCGGCTCGGCCATCACGCCCCTCCGATGTGGTCGCGGTCGGCGTAGTGGCCCTCGAGCCGGGTGCGTCGCTGGCGCAGCAGATCACCGAGCAGCGCGGACGCCCCGAACCGGAACAGGTCGGGGACGAGCCAGTCCGGCCCGGCCACCTCATTGACCGCCACCAGGTGCCGGATCGCGTCCTTGGCCGTGCGGATGCCGCCCGCCGCCTTGACGCCGCGGTGCTCCCCGGTGCTGCGGTGCCAGTCGCGGACGGCGTGCAGCATCACCTGCACCACCGGCAGCGTGGCGGCGGGTGAGATCTTGCCCGTCGAGGTCTTGATCACGTCCGCGCCGGCGAGCAGCGCGAGCCACGAGGCGCGGCGCACGTCGTCGTACCCGCCGAGCTCACCGGTCTCCAGGATCACCTTGAGGTGGGCCCGGCGATCCCCCGAGCCGCACGCCTGCCGGACGGCGACGATCTCGTCGAACACGGCGCCGTAGCGTCCGGTGAGGAACGCGCCGCGGTCGATCACCATGTCGACCTCGGACGCTCCGGCCTCGACGGCGAGTGCGGTGTCGGCCAGCTTGACCGCGCGCGACGACCTCCCGGACGGGAAGGCGGTGGCCACCGCGGCGACCCCGACGGTGGACCCGCGGAGGGCCTCGACCGCGACCCCCGCGAGATCGGGGTAGACGCAGACGGCGGCGACCGGCGGCACCTGCGGGTACTCCGGGTCGGGCCGCCGCGCCTGGGCGCACAGCGACCGCACCCGGCCCGGGGTGTCCGCTCCCTCCAGCGTCGTCAGGTCGATCATCGAGATCGCCATGTCGATCGCCCGGAGCTTGGAGCCCTCCTTGATGCTGCGGGTGGCGAGCGCGGCCGCGCGTCGTTCCAGGCCGACCTGGTCGACGCCCGGCAGGCCGTGCAGGAATCGTCGCAGCGCGGCCTCGTCCCGGACGACGTCGGTCAACACCGCGCCGGCACCACTGCCCGGGGCGCCGGCGCCCGCCCCGCGGTCCGCTGGCCGCCGGGGGGCGGGGACGGTCGTGGTCACGGCGACGAGTCTAGGCGCCGACGGACCGGCACCCGGCGGCTGCGCACCGGAGTATCAGGGGCATGAGGGGCGGCGGGGTGATCAGGGGGAGTGCAGGCGGACGACGCGCACGGTGACGTCCTCCAGCCCGCCGCGGTCGAAGTCGCGGCGGAGCTGGTCGGCCGCGATGCTGGCCCGCAGCCCGTCGAACGGCCCGTGGGCGTCGACCTCCGCGGTCTGCGGGTCGACAGCCAGCACCACGTACCCGTCGCACTGCGCGAGCTTCTCCGCCGCATCAATCAGCGTCTCGTCCTGCGACGTGTTCTCCGGCAACCGGATCACCTCCTCTCGACCAGTACAGCGCTGTTCCCACCCGCCACGTGACAGTCTCGGTACCAGACCACCCGTTCGGGCCAGGGTGGACGGCCGGGACGGTGAGGGCATGCGGTGGACGCGGGTGGTCGACGCCGCGCTGCTGGCCCTGCTGGTGGTCGTCACGGCGACCGGTGTGCTCGCGTTCGCCGTGGGGGCCGCCCCGGCGTCGACCGTGGTCGTCGGGGTGCACGGCGCAGCGGGTCTCGGCCTGCTGCTGCTCGCTCCGGTGAAGACCCGGATCGCCCGGCGCGGGCTGCGGCGGCCCGGGCGGACATCCGTGGCCGGCGTGGCGTTCGCCGCGCTCGTGGTGCTCGCGATCGGGAGCGGGTTGCTGCACGCGGTCGGCGGCTTCCGGACCTACCTCGGGCTGCTGCCGATGCAGATCCACGTCGGTGCCGCGGTGGCCGTCGTCGCGCTGCTGGTGGCGCACGTGCTGGCGCACCACGGGTCGCGCGGCCCGGACCGGCGGCGGCGGCCGGTCCTGCGCCGCACCGACCTCGACCGCCGGGCGGCGTTGCAGGGCGCGGTGCTCGGGGTGGGCGCGGCCGTGCTGTGGGCCGTGGCACCCGGCCGGGAGCGCCGGTCCACCGGGTCGCACGAGGTGGGGTCGGGCGACCCGGCCGTCATGCCGGTCACGCAGTGGTTGTTCGACCCGGTACCGAGGATCCCCCCGGCCCAGTGGCGGCTACGCACCCCGGCCGGCGAGCTGGGGACGGCGGAGCTCGTCACGCTGCCGCAGCGCACCCTGCGGGCCGTGCTCGACTGCACCGGCGGCTGGTACGCCGAGCAGGAGTGGCGGGGGGTGCCGCTGGATGCGCTCGACCTGCCCTCGTCGGCGTCGATCGAGGTGGTGTCGGCGACCGGCTACCGCCGCCGCTTCCCCGCAGGCGAGAGAGCGTCGCTGCTGCTCGCCACCCACGTGGCCGGACGGCCGCTGTCGGCCGGGCACGGTGGCCCGGCCCGGCTGGTCGTGCCGGGCCGGCGCGGCTTCTGGTGGGTCAAGTGGGTGGTGGCGATCGAGACGCTCGACGAACCGTGGTGGTGGCAGCCGCCCTTCCCGTTGACCTGACCCGTCCCTGCCAACCCGCCCGTTCGGCGGGTCGGGGATGGTCCGCTGTGGTGCGAGGATCCCGACATGCGCACCCTTCGCACCCCCGACGAGCGGTTCGCCGAGCTCCCCGCCTTCGACGACCTCGCGCCCCGCTACGCCGATGTGCCCGATCCCGACGGCGGCACGCTGCGGATGGCCTGGGTGGAGGACGGTCCGGCCGACGGTCCGGTCGTCCTCCTGCTCCACGGGGAACCGAGCTGGTCGTTCCTGTACCGGACGATGATCCCGGTGCTCGCCGCGTCCGGTCTGCAGGCCGTGGCCCCGGACCTGGTGGGTTTCGGTCGGTCCGACAAGCCGGCCGAGATCGCCGACCACAGCTACGCCCGGCACGTCGAGTGGGTCCGCGCGCTCGCGTTCGACGCACTCGACCTGCGCTCGGTCACCCTCGTCGGGCAGGACTGGGGCGGGCTGCTGGGCCTGCGGCTGGTGGCCGAGCACCCCGAGCGGTTCGCCGCGGTGGTGGCGGCCAACACGGGCCTGCCGACCGGGGACCGCGACATGCCGGAGGTCTGGTGGCGGTTCCGCCGGGCCGTGGAGCGGGCCGAGACACTCGATGTGGCGCGGCTCGTGCAGTCCGGCTGCCGCACGGCGATGTCCCCGGGCGCCCGGCGCGGCCTACGACGCCCCGTTCCCGGACCAGTCGTTCACCGCGGGCCCGCGGGCGATGCCGCTGCTCGTGCCGACCCGGCCCGACGATCCGGCCACGGCGGCCAACCGAGCCGCCTGGGCGGCCCTGTCCCGCAGCGAGCTGCCGTTCCTGTGCGCGTTCAGCGACGGCGACCCGATCACTGCCGCGATGGAGCCGCTTCTGCGGGCCACGATCCCCGGCGCCGCGGGCCGGCACCATCCGACGATCACCGGGGCCGGGCACTTCCTGCAGGAGGACGCGGGCCCGGAGCTGGCGGCCGAGGTCGTGCGTTTCGTCGCGTCGATCCGGTGAGGGTCGGCGCTAACCTCCCCGGCATGGATGTGCGGGTCGTCGACCACCCCCTGGCCAAGGCGCGGCTGTCGACCCTGCGCGACGCACGCACCGACAACGCGGCGTTCCGCGCCGCACTGCGCGACCTCACCCTGATGCTGATCTACGAGGCCACCCGGGACGCCCCGGTGGCCGACCGCCCCGCTGCACACGCCGGTGGCGCGCACCCTCGGTTACCGGCTCGCCGACCCGCCGCTGCTGGTGCCCGTGCTGCGCGCCGGGCTCGGGATGGTCGACGCCGCGCAGGCGCTGATGCCCGAGGCGCAGATGGGCTTCGTCGGGGTGGCGCGCGACGAGGCCACCCACGAGCCGGTGCCCTACATGGAGTCGCTGCCCGAGTCGCTCGCCGGGCGGCCGGTCTTCGTGCTCGACCCGATGCTCGCCACGGGTGGTTCCATGGCGCACACGATCCGCCTGCTCACGGAGCGCGGCGCGTCGGACGTCACGGCGATCTGCGTGCTCGCCGCGCCCGAGGGCGTGGACCACCTGCGCGGCAGCGGCCTGCCGGTGCGCGTGGTCACCGCGAGCGTCGACGAGCGGCTCAACGACTCCGCATTCATCGTGCCCGGCCTCGGCGACGCGGGTGACCGCCAGTTCGGCGCGGTCTGAGCGCTCCGGAGAACGTGGCACAGCTCAGCCCACGCCCACCCCGGACTCCGTCGGCAACCCGGCCTCCACCCAGTCCTGGATGCCCTCGCGGTACTTGCGGACGTCGGTGTAGCCGAGCCGGGTCAGCCGCGCCGCGACGGCCTGACTGTTGCCGCACGAGGCGTTCGAGCAGTAGGTGACGATCGTCGCGTCCCGGTCGGGCAGCAGCGCGGCGGCCCGCGCCGCGACGTCGTCCTCGACGAGGTTGAGCGCCCCCGGCAGGTGGGCCTGGTCGTAGTAGCTCTCGGGCAGGGCGTCGACGAGGGTGACCGTGCCCGCCTCGAGGGCCTCACGCAGCTCCTCGCGGCTGATCAGAGTGGTCACGCTGGTACCTCCAGAGTTTTCGGACTACGGTCCGTTTGTGTCTCCCGACGATAACGGACCGCAGTCCGGTTCGTCAACGCCGCTCGTGCTCGGCCGCGCCGATCCGCCGCGCGAGCGCGCCGACGCCGCCCGGAACCGACGCCGGATCCTCGACGCCGCGGCGGCGCTGTTCGCCGAGCTGGGGGTCGAGCGGGTGAGCCTGGACGCGGTCGCCGCGGCGGCGGGCGTCGGCAAGGGCACCGTGTTCCGGCGGTTCGGGGACAGGTCCGGGCTGGCGGCGGCGCTGCTCGACGAGCGGGAGCGGGAGCTCCAGGCCGCGCTGCTCTCGGGCCCGCCACCGCTCGGGCCGGGCGCGCCGCCGGTGGCGCGCGCCGCCGCCTTCACCCGCGCTTACCTGGACTACGTCCTGGACGCCGCCGACCTCGTCCGCATGTCGGAGACGGCGAGCCCCGGTGCCCGCTTCCGGATCGGAGCGTTCGGATTCTGGCTCGCCCACCTGCGGTACCTGCTGACCGAGGCCGGGCAGGACCACCCGGACGTCCTCGCGCACGCCCTGCTGGCCCCACTCGCCGCCGAGCACCTGCTCGCGCAGCTCGCGGCCGGGATCTCGCGCGACGACCTGGTCGAGGGCCTGGTGCGGCACGCCGAGTTGGTGGTCGGCTGAGCGATCATCGGTACATGAGCGGTCTGCGCGAGGTGGTCGGTCACCCCGTCAGCAGCGCGTCCACCTCGGCACGCAGGGTCACCAGCCGGCGCTCCGCCGCGGCGCGAGCGGCCGGCAGGGCATCGGCGTCGCCGACCGGCTCGACGACCTCCAGGTAGGCCTTGAGCTTCGGTTCGGTGCCTGAGGGCCGCACCACGAGCCGCTCGCCGGGGCGGCGCAGCACCAGCACGTCCGGGGCCGGGTGTTCGGCGCTCCAGCCGGCCGGTGGGGTGGCCCGGAGCCGCTGAGCCAGCCCGTCGCGGGCGGCGGGCTCCATCCGCACCGAGATCCCCTCGGTGCGGTGCACCCCGTGCGCGACGGCCAGCTCGTCCAGCCGGTCCGACAGCCCGCGGCCGGCGGTCGCCAGTCCCGCCGCGAGGTCGCACGCCAGCACGGCGGCGGCGATGCCGTCCTTGTCCAGCACGGCGCCGGGGTCGACGCAGTAGCCCAGCGCCTCCTCGTAGCCGTACACCAGTCCCGGTCCAGCGCGGACGATCCACTTGAACCCGGTGAGCGTCTCGGCGTACCGGGCGCCGTGCGCGGCGGCGACCGCGCGCAGCATCGACGAGGAGACCACGGTGGTCGCGACCAGCGGGTCGGTGTGGTCGCCGGAGCGGAGCAGGTGATCACCCAGCAGCACGCCGGTCTCGTCCCCGGTCAGCACCCGCCAGCCGCGCTCGGCACTGCCGGTGGGGACGGCGAGCGCGCACCGGTCGGCGTCGGGGTCCAGCGCGACGGCGAGGTCGGCGTGCACCTCGGCGGCCAGCGCCAGCAGGGCGTCGGTCGCGCCTGGCTCCTCCGGGTTGGGGAACGCGACCGTCGGGAAGTCGGGGTCGGGCACGGCCTGCGACGTCACGACGTGCACGTCGCCGAACCCGGCCCGGTGCAGCGCGTGCACCGCCACCGCCCCGCCCACGCCGTGCAGCGGGGTCAGCGCCACCCGCAGCCGGCGGGCGCCACCGCGCGGGACCCGGGCGACGCGATCCACGTAGGACTCGAGGACGTCCACAGTGGAAACGTCACTGGACGTGGGGACGCTGACGGCGGCGGGGGCCGCGCCGATGGCTGCCTCGATCTCGGCGTCGGCCGGTGGCGCGAGCTGGGCCCCGTCGGCGAGGTAGACCTTGTAGCCGTTGTCCGCCGGGGGGTTGTGCGACGCGGTGATCTGCACACCGGCCACCGCGCCGAGCTCGCGCACCGCGAAGGCGAGCACCGGCGTGGGGAGCGGAGCGGGAAGCGCCCACACGGCGAAGCCGGCCCCGGCGAGCACCTCGGCGGCCGCGGAGGCGAACGCCTCCGAGCCGCGCCGGGCGTCGCGCCCGACCACCACCGGGCCGCGCGGGCCGCGACGCCCCAGCCACGCGGCCAGCCCGGCCGTCGTCCGGCGGACCACCGCCACATTCATCCCGGCCGGACCGGCGCGCACCGGACCGCGCAGGCCGGCGGTGCCGAACCGCAGGGGCCCGGCCATCCGGTCCGCGAGATCGTCGGCCGCCCCGGACGTGCCGACCATCGCCGACGCCAGCACGCGCTGGAGCTCGCCACGCGTGGCGGTATCGGGGTCGTCGGCGATCCAGCGCAGCGCCGCGTCCCGCAGGGCGGGCACCGGCCTCATGTCCAGCCTCATGTCCACAAGATCATGCGTGTCACGTCACAGGGTCACTGCCGGGCGATCAGGTCGCGCAACAGCTCGCCCATCCGCCCGGCGGAGGCGGCGCCTGCGGCGAGCACCTCGTGGTGGTCGAGCGGGGCACCGGTCATCCCCGCGGCCAGGTTCGTCACGAGCGACAGGCCGAACACCTCCGCGCCCTGCGCACGGGCCGCGATCGCCTCCAGCACCGTGGACATGCCGACGAGATCAGCGCCCAGCCCGCGGAGCATCCGGATCTCCGCCGGCGTCTCGAAGTGCGGCCCGGGCAACCCGGCGTAGACGCCCTCGGACAGGGACGGGTCGATCTCGCGGGCGAGCTTGCGCAGCCGGGGGGAGTAGAGGTCGGTCAGGTCGGTGAAGCGGGCCCCGACCAGCGACGATGCGGCCGTGAGGTTGAGGTGGTCGGAGATCAGTACGGGCTCGCCCACCCGCAGGCCCTCGCGGATGCCGCCGGCCGCGTTGGTGAGCACGACCGTCCGGCATCCCGCCGCCACGGCGGTGCGCACCCCGTGCGCCACCGGCTCGATCCCGTGGCCCTCGTAGAGGTGGGTGCGGCCGAGCAGCACCAGCACCCGACGCCCGCCGACGCCGACCGAGCGGACAGTGCCGCCGTGCCCGACGACGGTGGGCGGGAGGAAGCCGGGCAGGTCGGCCATCGCGACCTCGTGCGACGGCTCGCCGATCACGTCGGCGGCCGGGCGCCAACCCGAGCCGAGCACGACCGCCACGTCGTGCGCGACGACGCCGGTGGCGGTGGCCAGGGCGGCGGCTGCGGCGGCGGGCGAGCCGGAGTCGACCATGCGCGGAGCCTACGACGGCGGGTCGACTGGTCAGGGTCGCCGGTCAGGCGCCGGTGACCGCGAACCCGCCCGCGAGAACCTCGAACAGCCCGGTCGAGGCCGACCCGGCGGTGCTGCGCGGCACGGTCAGCGTGATCGTCCACGCTGCGGGACCGACGGGCACCACCCGGGTCCACGAGCTGCGCTCCGCGTCCTCGGAGGTCACCTCGAGGGCGCCGCCGACGACCTCGGTCACCCGGCTGCCCGCGGTGCGGACCGCGCCGAGCGCCTGGTCCGTGGACGCGCTCCGCTGCACCCAGAGCGCCTCCCGGCCGTCGGGGCTCACGAAGCCGACCGACGGTTCGCCCGCGACGGGCTGGTACCGCCGCTCGGTCCAGTCCTGCGGAACCGGGACGCTGAAGCCCAGTGGATCGATGTGGGTGATGACCGTCGTGCCGGCGGTCGTGACGTTGTGGGTGGTCAGCGGCGACTGGCCACCCAGTGCGCGGGTGGCCGTCCATCCGCCTGCTGCGCCGGCCAGCACGACCGCGGCTCCCGCGAGCGCCAGCCCGACGGCGGTCCAGCCCGAGACCCGTGCCGGGTCGCGGCGGGCCGGTGGCCCGTCACGGCTCGCGCCGGTGGTGGTCGTGGTGGTGGTGGTGGTCGGCGGCGGCGAAGGCGGGAGACGGAGCGCGCCGGAGATAGTCGGGCAGCGGACCGGGCGACGCGGCCAGCGGCGACGCCGACGTCCGACCGGTCGACGCCGGAGCGGCCGGCAGCGGCGCGGCGGTGAGCTCGGAGCGACGTCTCCTGGTCGGCACCCGGAGCGCCGAGACCATCGTGGGCGCGTCCGGCGAACCGGGGTAGACGGGGTCATCCGGGTCGTCGATCAACGGGCGCAGCCGCAGGCGCACCTCGTCCAGCGGAATCCGCTCGTCCGGGTCCTTGACCATCAGGCGCGGCGATGACCTCGGCGACCGGCCCGGACCCCCGTGGGCGCGGCACCTCGCCGTCGACGACCTCGGTGATCGTGGAGACCGGGTCGCCGTGGACGTCGTAGGGCGGCCGGCCCTCGAGCGCTGCGAACAGCGTGGCGCCCAGCCCCCACAGGTCCGCGGCGGGCGTGACGGGCTGCCCGGCCGCCACCTCCGGTGCGATGTAGGCCGGCGAGCCCAGGACGAGGCCCGCACTGGTCAGCGGGGCGTCGGCGGCGTTGCGCGCGATACCGAAGTCGGTGAGCTTGATGCGGCCGTCGTCGGCGACGAGCACGTTGCCCGGCTTGACGTCCCGGTGCGTGATGCCGCTGCGGTGGGCGGCGCGCAGGCCGCCCGCCGTCGCGAACCCGACGACAGCGGCCTGCTGGACGGTCAACGAGCCCTGATCGCTGATCATCATGGCGAGGTTGCGCGACGGCACCATCTCGAGGACGACCATCGGCTCGCCGCCCACGTCGACGACGTCGAAGACCGTGATGATGTTGGGATGGGACAGGCCGCCGAGGGCCCGCGCCTCGCGCATGATGCGCTCGCGCGCCTCCAGGGCCTCGTGCTCGGGAACGCCGGGCGGGACCTTCAGCTCCTTGACCGCGACCCGGCGCTGCAACACGTCGTCGTAGCCGGACCACACGGTGCCCATCGCGCCGCTGCCGAGGAGGCTCGACAGCCGGTAGCGGCCGGCGATCCGGCGCTCCTGGTCGTCCTCCGGGCTCGACACGGCCCCATTCTGACGAGGCGCCACTCGTGCGATGCTGTCGGCCCCCGCGCGCAAGGCGCCCCGGCAGTGTCGAGCGGGCCGCGTCGGAGTGACCCGAATGGTGTAGCTGACCGGTACGGACGGGTCCGGTCCCCCGCGACGAGGGCGGACACCGTGTCGGCAGGCCGGGCCGTCACCGCGCGACGAGCGGCGCCCACCCGACCTCTTCGCGGCCCCCGAGCACCCGCGGAGACCGATTTTGCACCCGCCCGCAGCAGATCGACGACCCCTCGGCGAGCATTCGGTCACAACGCCCGATTCTGTTTGGTACACCGCCGTCCGGGTGAGCACCATTGGGGTATGCACCACAGAGCAGCGACGGGTTGTCGGGCCGCCACCGGAGTAGGTGGAGCTCGATGACCCTCCTGGACGCCCCCGCCGACCTGGTGCCGCCGGCCGACCTGGCAGTTGCCGACCTCGGCATGGGTAGCGGGCCCGCCTGGCTCGACTCCTGGCTGTCGGCCCACCGCAGCGACGTCGTCGCCTGGCGCCGCTCGCTGCACGCCGTACCGGAGCTCGGGCGCGCCGAGTACCGCACCACCGAGCTGGTCGCCCGGCGGCTGATGGCCGCCGGTCTGGAGCCGCGCACGCTCCCGGGCGGCACCGGTCTCGTGTGCGACATCGGCTTCGGCGATCGCTGCGTCGCCTTGCGCGCCGACCTCGATGCGCTGCCGCTGCAGGAGGCCACCGACCTGCCCTTCGCGTCCACCGTCCCCGATGTGATGCACGCGTGCGGGCACGATGCGCACACGGCGATGCTGCTCGGCACCGGCCTCGCGCTCGCCGCGGCGCCCGCCCTGCCCGGCCGGGTGCGGCTGATCTTCCAACCCGCCGAGGAGGTCCAGCCCGGCGGGGCGTTGGACATGGTCGCCGACGGCGCGATGGAGGGGGTCCACCGCATCTTCGCGCTGCACTGCGACCCGCGGCTGGAGGTGGGCAGGCTCGGCACCCGGAGCGGGCCGATCACGTCGGCGTGCGACGTGGTGGAGGTCCGGCTCACCTCCCCCGGCGGACACACCGCGCGCCCGCACCTCACCGCCGACCTCGTAGAAGCCCTGGGCCTGCTCATCACGCAGCTGCCGCTCCTGCTCACCCGGCACGTCGACCCGCGCTCGGGCACCGTCCTGGTGTGGGGCGCGGTCCAGGCCGGGCAGGCGGCGAACGCGATCCCGCAGCACGGGGTGCTGCGCGGCACGCTGCGCACCGCCGACCACGCCACCTGGGGCGAGCTCGAGGACAAGGTCCGCATGCTGGTCGCGTCGGTGCTCGCGCCGCTGGGCGTCGGGTACGTGCTCGAGTACCTCCGCGGCGTGCCGCCGGTGGTCAACGACGAGGTGAGCACCGACATGCTCGCCGCTGCGACAGCCACCGTCCTCGGCCCCGACGCCGCCGTGAGCACCCAGCAGTCCAGCGGCGGTGAGGACTTCGCCTGGTACCTCGACCAGGCGCCGGGCGCGATGGCACGCCTCGGGGTGTGGCCAGGGCACGGGCCGATGCGCGACATCCACCAGCCCACCTTCGACCTGGACGAGCGCGCCCTCCCCGTCGGCGTGCGGGTGCTGGCGAACGTCGCACTCAGCGCCCTCGCCACGTAGTCGCCACCCGCCCCCCGCCCGCACGTGTCGCGGAGTCAGGTGAGGCGGAACTCCATGATCTTCGGATCGGTCGGGTAGCCGTGCCTGGCGCGGTTCTCGGTCCCCGCACAGTGATCGCCCGGGAACGGCCCGACGCCTCGAGATGTGGCCGGATCTAGATCGACTTGCTGCTGGGCCGACTGCGCAGTGCGGCACGTAGTCGTCCGGGGCGCCGGCCTGTTCGGCCGCAGCCGCGAGGACCCCGAGGTAGCGGGCGGACGGCTCACCGCCTTCGTAGTCGTTGAGGACGTAGATCCACGCCAGCACGTCGCCGTCGAGGGTGTGCACCCGCAGCCGCAGCTTCTTGTGCAACCCCAGCTCGCCGCCCTCCCACCGGTCGAGCTGGGCGGCGTCGTGGTCCGGCACGTCGTAGAGCACGACGAACACCTGGGACCCTGGCTCCTCGACCACTGTGGAGAGCGCGCCCTCCCACCCGTAGTCCTCGCCGCCGAAGGTGAGCCGCCAGCCCATCAGCCACCCCGTGCCGGCCATCGGCGAGTACGGGGCCCGCTCCTTCATCTGGGCGGGATCCATGTTCGACCCGTAGGCGGCGTAGAGCGGCACCGGGACAGCGTAGTGCCGGCCCGCCGACGTACCGTGATCGGGCAACGGACATGCGAGGAGGCGGGCGTCGGTGGCCCGGATCGTGATCATGGGTGGGGGCCCGGCCGGCTACGAGGCGGCGCTGGTCGCCGCCCAGCACGGCAGCGAGGTCACCGTCGTCGAGCGCGACGGCATGGGCGGCGCCTGCGTGCTCGACGACTGCGTGCCGTCCAAGACGTTCATCTCCTCGGCCGGGCATCCGGGTCGACTGCACCGCGCCCCCGAGCTGGGCCTGCCCGCCGACCGCGCGGCCGTCGGGGTCGACCTGCCGACGGTGAACAAGCGGGTCAAGGGCGCTCGCGCTGGCCCAGTCGGCCGACGTGCGGGCCCGGGTCGAGCGCGAGGGCGTGCGGATCATCCGGGGCACCGCCGCGTTCAGCGACGAACCGCCCGCGCGCGCCCAGCACGTCGTCGAGGCGCGCCCGGCCGACGGCGACCCGCGAGGAGCTGCCGGCCGACGTCGTCCTGATCGCCACCGGCGCCACCCCGCGCGTGCTCGACGACGCCGAGCCCGACGGCGAGCGGATCCTCACCTGGCGCCAGCTCTACGACCTGCAGGAGCTGCCCGAGCACCTGGTGGTCATCGGCTCCGGGGTGACCGGCGCGGAGTTCGTGTCCGCCTACGTCGAGCTGGGCGCGAGGGTCACCCTGGTGTCCAGCCGCGACCGCGTGCTGCCCGGCGAGGACGCCGACGCCGCCGCGGTGCTGGAGGACGTGTTCGCCGACCGCGGGGTGGAGATCCTGTCCCAGGCCCGGGCCGCCTCCGTGCGCCGCGACGCCGACGGGGTCGTGGTCACCCTCTCCGACGGCCGCACGGTCACCGGCTCGCACGCGCTGATGACGGTCGGTTCGGTGCCCAACACCGGCGACCTGGGCCTGGAGAAGGTCGGCGTCGAGACCGGGCGCGGCGGGTTCATCCCGGTGGACCGGGTCTCGCGCACCTCGGTCCCCGGCATCTACGCCGCCGGCGACTGCACCGGTGTGCTGATGCTCGCCTCCGTGGCGGCGATGCAGGGCCGGATCGCGATGTGGCACGCCCTCGGCGAAGGCGTGACACCGATCAAGCTGAAGACGGTGGCCGCTGCCGTGTTCACCCGCCCCGAGATCGCCACGGTCGGCATCAGCCAGCGGGCGATCGACGCCGGTGAGGTGCCCGGCGCGCACGATCATGCTGCCGCTGTCGACCAACCCCCGGGCGAAGATGCAGGGCCTGCGGCGCGGCTTCGTGAAGCTGTTCTGCCGCCCGGCCACCGGTGTGGTGATCGGCGGTGTGGTCGTGGCGCCGGTGGCCAGCGAGCTGATCCTGCCGATCGCCATGGCCGTGCAGAACGGGCTCACGGTGGCCGACCTGGCCCACACGTTCTCGGTCTACCCGTCGCTGTCCGGCTCGATCACCGAGGCCGGCCGGCAGCTGATGCGCCACGGCGACCTCGACTGACGGGCGCGAGCCTGTTCCCGGGTCGGGTGCGACTGATCAGGGCTGCGGAACGAGCTATTAAGGCTACAGACTGATGCGGTAGCCTGCCCGTATGGCTGATGATCGCACTGCTCGCCCCGGCACTGTGAGGTCTGGGGGTCGGACCGCCCGGGTGCGCGCAGCGGTGCTGGCAGCGGCCATGGACGACCTGACCGAGTACGGATACGGCGGCATGAGCACCGCACGCATCGCCGACCGCGCCGGGGTCCACCGGACCACGGTCCACCGGCGCTGGCCCGACCACGCCGAGCTCGTCACCGAGGCACTGATCGAGAGCGCCGCGGTCGCCGTGCCGATTCCCGACAGCGGCAACGTCCGCGACGATCTGGCGCTCCTGCTGCACTCGATCGCTGCGCTCATCGACACTCCTGGATCGCGGAAGCGGATCCGCGCGCTCGTCGCCGACGCCGCGCGGTCCTCGACGATCGGCGCCGTGGTCAGCCGAGCCTGGGGCACGCGCTTCCAGCTGGGGGAGGAGGTGATCGCTCGCGGCGTGATGCGCGGCGAGCTGCGAGATGACGTCCCGCCGTCGACCATCCTGGCCGCGTTCGTCGGTCCGCTCTACGTTCGCCTGCTCATCACCGACGAGCGCATCGACGACACCTTCGTCGACGGTGTGATCGACGTCGGTCTCGACGGCGCCGGAGTGGCACCGCGCGACCGTCGCACATAGGACCCTGGGCCGGCGCTCGACGACGTCGATGCGCGTGCCGGCCGCCGGGCAGCCTCCGTCCGACCGACACGGTGGAGCCAGGCCGACGCGCGATCCCAGGGTCGGCTCCGGGGGATCCCGGATCCCCGGCCGCCGCCGCCGGTCGACGATCGAGCTATGACCTCCAGCCCCGTCGCCTCGCGCGTACCCGTCGCCTCGGTCCTGGTCGCCGGACTCGGTGCCCAGCTCGTCGACGATGCGGTCTTCTTCGTGCTGCCGCCCACCGCCGTCGTGGCTCCGCTCAGCGGCGTGCTCGCCATCCTGCTCACGGCCGCGGCGGCCCGGATCGTGACGCGTGGCCACTCCGGAGCATCGGTCGCCCGCGCCGGTCTCGCCGTCGGGCTGACGTCGGCCGGCATCGGCCTCGTCGTCGGCGGACTGGGCCTGCTGACGATCCTGCTGGCCGCCATCACCGTGGTGGCCGGCGTGGCGGGAGCGGTGGCCGGGCGGCCGACCGGCGGCACCACCCGGGTAGCCCGGCACGGCGCGGACCGGGCCGGGTCCGGACGGGTCAGGCCGGCTCGGGTCCCGCGCCGGCGAGCAGCTCGGCCATCCGGTGTCGCAGCCGGCGCTCGTCCGTGGGGGCGACGGTCGTCCACTCGACGCCGTCGTCGCCCGCCGTCCTGGTCACGTGGTAGCGCCCCCGCGCCCCGTCGAGGATCCCGAGGACGGGGCCCACCCGCCGAACGCCCGACCCGGCCCCGGCCGTCCCTGCGGCGACGACCTGCGCGTGCCCCCGGACGCCGCCGAGCACGCGGGCGAGCAGGCTGGCCTCGGCCACGGGCACATCCCTGCGCCGCAGCTCGGCGCGCAGCTCGGTGGGCGGTGCCGCCAGCGCGGTCGCCAACACGGCCGTGGGCACGGTGGCGCACCGTCCCGGGCCGGCCCCCGACCGGGGCGCAACCCCGAGCAGGCCGGACGGCACCGAGTCGCAGGGTGCCACCGTCACCACGTCGGTGTGCCGCACCGCCAGCACCGCCGCGTCCGGCCCGTCGGCCGCAACGGCCCGCACGGTGCGTCCCCACCAACCCCGCAGCTCCAGCCGGCGCCCCGGCCGCCCCAGCAGGAGGACCAGCCGAGCGAGCCCGTCGTCGGGCCCGGACGGCCCGGCCAGCCCGCGCTCGCGCAGCGCCCGCCAGCTCGCCGCGCACAATGCGCGCCGCTCGACGTGGGTGCGGCCCGGCGAGGCGAGGCGCAGGACGAACGGCGGCGGCCCGAGCCCGAGGGCCTCCCACACCACGTCGAACTCGACGGCGCTGAGCACGTGTGCATCGCGGTTCGTCTCGATGCGGGGGTCCAGGCGGGGCACGGCGTCCTCCCGGTGCAGTCCGATCCGGCGCCCGGTCGCCATCGGGCGGCACGGTCCGCGGGACACTAGACGGCCCGACAGGGCGGTTCCGCGAGTTCGATGGCACCGGATGCGATCGCACACGGCGAGCGACGGCGGGTACCCGACACCTGCCCGGGGCCGGGCTACGGGTCGGTGGCCAAACGTCCCGCGACCATCACGTCGGCCCGGTGCCCGTCGACCACCCACGCCGAGCGCATGCGGCCCTCGACCGTGAACCCGCACGTCTCCGCGACGCGGGCCGAGGCGGCGTTGCCCTCGGCCCAGAGGTAGGAGACCCGGTGCAGCTGCAGGCCGCCGAACGCGAACCGCAGCACGGCGGACAGCGCCGTGCTCGTCATCCCGCGCCTGCGGGCCACCGGCAGCGCCCAGCACGCGGCCTCGGCGGTCCCCATCGGGAGGTCGAGGTCGTCGAGCGCGACCTCGCCCAGCATCTCGCCCGTGGCCGGGTCGCACACCGCCCACGTGCAGCGTTCGTCGCGGGCCCAGTCCCGGGCCCGGCGTCGGACGTACGCGTCGGCCTCCGCCGCGTCAGCGATCGGGCGATGTCGCCAGCGCCGGATCTCGGCGTCCCGGAAGGACTCGAGGACCGCCGGGCGGTCGTCGATCCGGTCGTCGGCGCGCAGGGCGCGCAGGTACCAGGCCCCGGCGTTGATCTCGACGGGTTCGACCGGCTCAGTCCTTGATCTCGCAGATGACCGCGCCCTGGGCCACGGAACTGCCGGTCTCGGCGGACAGCCCGGTGACGGTGCCGGCCTTGGAGGCCGTGACCGGGTTCTCCATCTTCATCGCCTCGAGGACGACGACGAGGTCGCCGGCCGCGACCGTGTCGCCGTCGGAGACAGCGACCTTGATGATCGTGCCCTGCATGGGTGCGGTGACGGCGTCACCGGACACCGCCGAGGCGCCCTTCCCACCCCCGCGCCTGCGGGGCGGCGCCTTGGCCGGGCCACCGCCTCCACCGCCCAGGGCGAAGTCGCCGGGGAGCGAGACCTCGAGCCGTCGGCCCCCGACCTCGACGACGACCGCCTGCCGCGGGGCGACCTCCTCCGGCTCCGCGCCGTCGTCGAACGGGGGGACCGTGTTGTCCCATCCGTTCTCGATCCACCGCGTGTGGACGGCGAAGTCGTCCGCGGAGTCGGCGGCGAAGGCGGGGTCGGAGACGACGAGCCGGTGGAACGGCAGCACCGTGGCCATCCCCTGCACGTCGAACTCGGCCAACGCGCGGCGGGAGCGCTCGAGCGCCTGCGCCCGGTCCGAGCCGGTGACGATCAGCTTGGCCAGCAACGAGTCGAACTGCCCGCCGATCACCGAGCCGGACTCGACGCCGGCGTCGACCCGAACCCCGGGACCGGCGGGGAAGGAGATCGACGTGACGGTGCCCGGCGCGGGCAGGAAGTTGCGCCCGACGTCCTCGCCGTTGATCCGGAACTCGATCGAGTGTCCGCGGGGCGCGGGATCGGACAGGACGTTCAGCTCTTCGCCCTCGGCGATGCGGAACTGCTCCCGGACCAGGTCGAGGCCGCTGGTCTCCTCCGACACCGGGTGCTCCACCTGCAGTCGCGTGTTCACCTCGAGGAACGAGATCAGCCCGTCCTGCCCGACGAGGAACTCCACCGTGCCGGCCCCGTGGTAGCCCGCCTCGGCGCAGATGTCCCGGGCCGCGTCGTGGATCGTGGAGCGCTGGTCGTCGGTGAGGAACGGAGCGGGCGCCTCCTCCACGAGCTTCTGGAACCGGCGCTGCAACGAGCAGTCGCGGGTGCCGACGACGATCACGTTGCCGTGGGTGTCGGCGAGCACCTGCGCCTCGACGTGCCGGGGCTGGTCGAGGTAGCGCTCGACGAAGCACTCGCCGCGACCGAACGCCGCCGTGGCCTCGCGCACCGCCGAGTCGTAGAGCTCGGTGATCTCGTCCATCTCGCGCGCGACCTTCATCCCGCGCCCGCCACCGCCGAACGCGGCCTTGATCGCGATCGGCAGGCCGTGCTCCTCGGCGAACGCGACGACCTCGTCGGCCCCCGCCACCGGGTTCTCGGTCCCGGGCACCAGCGGCGCACCCGCCCGCATCGCGATGTGCCGCGCGGTGACCTTGTCGCCGAGGTCGCGGATGGCCTGCGGGGTGGGACCGATCCAGGTCAGCCCGGCGTCGATGACGGCCTCGGCGAACTCGGCGTTCTCGGACAGGAAGCCGTAACCGGGGTGCACCGCATCCGCGCCGGCCCGCGCCGCGGCGTCGAGCAGCTTGCCGATGTCGAGGTAGGACTCGGCCGCGGTGGTGCCGCCGAGCCCGAACGCCTCGTCGGCCAGCCGCACGAACGGGGCGTCGCGGTCGGGCTCGGCGTACACGGCGACGCTGTGACGCCCGGCGTCGCGACAAGCCCGGATGACGCGGACCGCGATCTCCCCGCGGTTCGCGACGAGGATCTTGCTCAAGCGCGGCACGGCCGGCCTCCTCGGTGTCCGGGAGCCCGTGCCCCGGCGCGTGGTCACCGCGGAGTTTAGGGGCGAGCGCCGGTTCGGGCCGACCCCGGGCGTTCGCCGGTCGGTCCGGGGTCCAGGGTTGGTCTCGCCCTTCTCAGGCCGCCGTGGCCGACCGCACCCGCCGCTTGATCCGCGCCAGCATCGCGGCCATCCCCCGCAGCCGCAACGGGCTCACGGCCTGGGCGAGTCCGAGCGAGGTGTAGAAGTCGTCCGGCACCGCGAGCACGTCGGCGGCCGGTTCACCGTCGAGCCCGACGTGCATGATCGAGGCGAAGCCGCGTGTGGTGGGCGCCTCCGGCGGCACGGAGAAGAACAGGTGCACGGGCCGGTCGCCCTCGGGGTCGACCTCCACCGCCAGGAACAGCGGCGACTGGCACTCGGGCACCGGCTCCATCGTGTCGGCAGCGTGCTCGTAACGGGCCGGCAGCGCCGGCAGCTCCTGGGAGAGTTCCAGCAGCAGCTGCAGCCGGTCCTTCGGCCCGACCTCGGAGAACTCCTCGACCAGCTCGGCGAGCTGCGGGGGTAGCGCCGAACCGTCGCGGTCCGTCTGCGCCGGGCTCACGGACGCGCCGACCCGCGCTCGGTGCCCGTCGCGATCGGGACGCGCACCGTGTTGCCCCACTCGGTCCAGCTGCCGTCGTAGTTGCGGACCGTGTCGAAGCCCAGCAGGTGGGTGAGGACGAACCAGGTGTGGCTGGAGCGCTCGCCGATCCGGCAGTAGGCGATGACGTCGTCGCCGGGGGCCAGGCCCTGCTCCTCGAGGTAGATCGCCTCGAGGTCGGGCCGCGACTTGAACGTGGCGTCCTCGGCGGCGGCGCGGGCCCACGGCACGCTGGCCGCGCCGGGGATGTGCCCGCCGCGGACCGCGCCCTCCTGCGGGTAGTCGGGCATGTGCAGCAGCTCACCGGAGTACTCGCCCGGCGAGCGCACGTCGACCAGCGGCTTGCCGAGGTGGGCGAGCACGTCGTCCCTGAACGCGCGGATCGTGACGTCGTCGCGCTCGACGACGGGATACTCCACGGGCGTGGGGTCGGGCTTGTCCGTGGTCATCTCCCGGCCCTCGGCCACCCACTTGGCCCGCCCGCCGTCGAGGATCCGGACGTCCTGGTGGCCGAACAGGCTGAACACCCACAGGGCGTACGTGGCCCACCAGTTGTTGCGGTCGCCGTAGAAGACGACGGTGGTGTCCCGGGCGATGCCGCGCTGCCCGCAGATCTGCGCGAACCGCTCGCCATCGACGTAGTCGCGGGTGAGCGGGTCGTTGAGCTCGGTGTGCCAGTCGAGCTTGACCGAGCCCGGGATGTGGCCGGTGTCGTAGAGCAGCACGTCCTCGTCGGACTCGACGACCACGAGCCCGCCGGCGCCGAGGTTCGCGGCCAGCCATTCGGTGGTGACGAGACGCTCGGGGTGCGCGTACTCGGCGAGCTTCGGATCCGTGTCGTTCGGGAGGGCCATGCAGGTCAGCCTAGCCGCGGCAGTGGCCGATGCGCCGCGATCGCCGTGCTTCGGCGGGGTCGTCATGGCCGCCAGAGGTCGGTGACCGTAACGCCGACCCCGGCGAGCAGCCGCCGCGTCAGCGGGAGGCTGATGCCGATGACGTTGGACGGGTCACCGTCGATGCCCTCGACGAACCAGCCGCCCCGCCCGTCGAGGGTGAACGCGCCGGCCACGGCGAGCGGCTCGCCGGTGGCGAGGTAGGCCGCCAGCTCGGCCTCGGACGGGTCGGCGAACCGGACCACGGTGACCGCGTGCCCCTCGGCCACCCGGTCGATCTCGCCGTCGACCACCCGCAGGACGGCGTGCCCGGTGACGAGCTCGCCGCGGCCACCGGCCATCGCGCGCCACCGTTCGCGGGCCTGATCGGCGTCGGCGGGCTTGCCCAGGAGCCGGCCGCCGAGGTGCAGCATCGAGTCGCAGCCGATCACGACCGCGTCGGGCAGGGAGAGCCGGCGCGCGACCGTGGTGGCCTTGGCGGCGGCGAGCGTCGTCACCTTCTCCGACGGCGTGGCCGTGGGGACGGCGGCGAGCAGCGCATCCTCGTCGAGGCCGGCCACCTCGACGAGCGGATCGAGACCGGCGGAGCGGAGCACAGCGAGCCGGGCGGGGGAGGCCGAGGCGAGCACGACGCGCACGTCGGGACCCTACGGGCCCCCTCGATGGCCGAGCGCGTCGAACGGCGCGGCGCCCGGTCAGCTCCAGATCGTCACGTAGACCGGCGGTCTGAACCGCGACGGCGGGACGCCCGCACCCGGCGCCCGCAGCAGCCGCATCGCCTGCGGCGTGGCGAGGAAGCGGCGCAGCGACGTCGCCGCGGGGGACCGGCGGTCCGCGGGCAGCGTCGAGACGTACCAGTACAGCTCCCGTGGCGTGCCGGGAACCTCGATCATCTGCAGCTCGCCCCTTCGGAGCTGGTGGACGGCCAGGTGCGCCAGCGCGGGTGCCACCCCAGCGCCACGGGCCGCCGCGTCCCAGGCGGCCGTCTGGTTCGGGAACACGCTGAGCCGGGAGTCGGGCACGCCGAGGGAGTGCACCAACCTCCCGACCTCGCCGGCGGCGTCCGTCCCGCTCGGGTCCACCAGCCACGGCCACTGCGCCGGCGGCCCGCGCAGCGCCGCGCCGGGAGCGGCGACCACCACCAGCCGGCAGCGGAAGATCGGCTCACTGATCAGCCCCAGGCTGCGGTCGCCCTCGAGCCGGGGCCCGAGGGCGACGTCGGCGAGCCGCTGCCCGACCAGCACCGCCATCTCGTCGGTGCCGGCGACACCGGACGAGAGCTCGACGGTGCCGGCGGTGCGGGTGCCGAACGCGGCGGCGAGCGGACCGGCGACGAACTCGACGATCTCGCTCGGCGCGACGAGCCGGAGCTGTTCGGGCGCGCCGCGGGCGGACCGGACGGCCGACTCGGCCTCGGCGCCGAGGCCCACCATCTGAGCGGCGATGGTCAGGAGCCGTTTCCCACCTGCGGTCAGAGTCATGCCGTTCTCTCCGCGAACGAGGAGCTGGTCGCCGAAGTGCCTCCGCAGAGCCGCAATCGCCTGGGAGACCGCCGGCTCGCTGACCCCGAGCGCGGTGGCCGCGCCCTTGACCGTGCCCAGCCGCGCAGCCAGCACGAACGCACTCAGTTGCGTCAGCGTCATGATCGGCGTCAGTCCTCCGCGTCCGCCTAAGCGAACGGTTATCCCGTGATTGCCAGCGTAGTGCGCTGGGCCGCACGATGGCCCGACCCACCACGAGCGACGCGGCCACGCGGGGCGGCGTCCGACCCCGGGAGCGCTCTCATGCAAGTGCCTGCCCAGTTCGAGTACGAGCGAGCGACGAGCGTCGAACACGCCGTCGCGCTGCTCGCGCGCTACGGGCCGGAGGCCCGCGTGGTCGCCGGCGGACACAGCCTCATCCCGATGATGAAGCTCCGGATCGCCAACCCCGAGACGCTGGTCGACATCAACGACCTCGCGGAGCTCACCACCATCCGCCTGGAGGGCGACGAGCTGCGACTCGGTGCGATGGTGCGGCACGCCGAGCTGCTCTCCTCCGCGGTCGTCGGCGAACACTTCGCGATCTTCCACGACGCCGAACGGGTGATCGCCGACCCCGTGGTGCGCAACCGCGGCACCATCGGCGGCTCGCTGTGCCAGGCCGACCCGTCGGAGGACCTGTCCGCGGCGTTCACCGCCGTGAACGCCGTGGCGGTGATCCAGGGCGCGGACGGCCAGCGGACCGTCCCGGTGCGGGAGTTCCACTCCGGGCCGTACCAGACGGTCGTCGGCGACGCCGAGCTGCTCGTCGAGATCCGGGTGCCGATCCGCCCCGGCGGCGGAAGCGCCTACGTGAAGGTCGAGCGTCGGGTCGGCGACTGGGCCGTGGCCGCCGCGGGTGCGGCGATCTGGCTGGACGGGGACACGGTGTCCGACGTCGGCATCGGGCTCACCGCCGTCGGCGCCGAGCACTTCGCCGCGCCGGAGGCGGAGGAGGTCCTGCGCGGAGCACAGGCGACGGAGGAGAGCTTCGCCGCGGCGGGGCGGATCGCGTCCGAGCACTGCCACCCCACCGCCGACCAGCGCGGGCCGGTCGACTACAAGCGCCACCTGGCCGGCGAACTGACCATCCGCGCGCTGCGTCGCGCGGCCGCGCGCGCCCGAGGAGAGCTGTCCTGATGCAGATCACCGTGACCGTCAACGGTGTGGAGCACACCCGCGACGTCGAGCCGAGGCTGCTGTTGGTGCACTTCCTGCGCAACGAGCTCGGCCTCACCGGTACCCACTGGGGCTGCGACACGTCCAACTGCGGTGCCTGCGTCGTCCGGCTCGACGGCCTGCCCGCCAAGTCCTGCACGGTGCTCGCCGTGATGGCTGACGGGCACGAGGTGTCCACCGTCGAGGGCCTGGCCGCCGGCGGCGAGCTGGATCCCGTGCAGCAGGCGTTCAGCGACAAGCACGGGCTGCAGTGCGGCTTCTGCACCCCCGGGATGATGATGACCTGCCGAGCCCTCCTGGACCGGGAGCCCAACCCCGACGAGCACGAGATCCGCGAGGCGATCTCGGGCCAGATCTGCCGGTGCACCGGCTACGAGAACATCGTCCGCGCGGTCAGGTCCGCCGCGGCGGCCGGCCAGCAGGAATCGCAGGAGGTGACGGCATGACCGCGAGCCCGGACGTCGCTGGTAGCGGAGTCGTCGACGACGGGGTGGCCAGCACCGCGGTCGCCGCGTCCACCCCGATGGGCTACGGCTCGATGCGGCGCAAGGAGGATGCGCGTTTCATCCGCGGCCGGGGTCGCTACCTCGACGACATCGTGCTGCCCGGCATGCTGCACTCGGCGGTCCTGCGCAGCCCGTACGCCCACGCCCGGATCGTCTCGGTCGACACGAGCGCGGCCGAGGCGCACCCGAAGGTCAAGGCCGTGATCACCGGCGAGACGCTGGCCGGGCTGGGACTGGCCTGGATGCCGACGCTGTCGCACGACGTGCAGGCCGTCCTGGCCACCGACAAGGTCCGCTTCCAGGGCCAGGAGGTGGCGTTCGTCGTCGCCGAGGACCACTACGCCGCCCGGGACGCGCTGGGCCTGATCGAGGTGGAGTACGAGCCGCTCCCGCCGGTCATCGACGCGACGCACGCGCTGGACGCGGACGCCGCGGTGATCCGTGACGACCTGGAGGGCCGCACGGACAACCGCATCTTCGACTGGGAGGCCGGCGACGCCGCGGCCACCGACGACGTGTTCGCCGGGGCCGATGTGGTGTCGTCCTGCGACATGCTCTACCCGCGGTCGCACCCGGCGCCGATGGAGACGTGCGGCTCGATCGCGAGCATGGACCCGGTCAGCGGCAAGCTGACCGTCTACACCACCACCCAGGCGCCGCACGCGCACCGCACCGTGTACGCGCTGGTCGCCGGCCTGCCGGAGCACAAGATCCAGATCATCGCCCCGGACATCGGCGGTGGCTTCGGGAACAAGGTCGGGATCTACCCCGCGTACGTCTGTGCGGTGGTCGGCTCCATCGTCACCGGCGCCCCGGTGAAGTGGGTCGAGGACCGCTCCGAGAACCTGATGACCACCTCCTTCGCCCGCGACTACCACATGCACGGGGAGATCGCGGCGACGAAGGACGGCAAGCTCCTCGGGGTGCGGGTGAAGGTGCTCGCCGACCACGGTGCGTTCAACGGGACGGCCCAGCCGTCGAAGATGCCCGCGGGCCTCTTCCACGTGTTCAGCGGCTCCTACGACATGGCCGCCGCGCACTGCGCCGTCACCGGGGTGTACACGAACAAGGCCCCGGGCGGGGTCGCCTACGCGTGCTCGTTCCGCATCACCGAGGCCGTCTACCTGATCGAACGGCTGGTGGACGTGCTGGCGCGGGACCAGGGCTGGGACCCGGCCGAGCTGCGGATGAAGAACCTGCTGCGGTCCGAGCAGTTCCCCTACACGACCGCACTGGGCTGGGAGTACGACTCGGGTGACTATCCGAAGACGCTCGCCAGGGCGCTGGAGATCGCCGGATACTCCGACCTGCGGCGCGAGCAGGCGAGCAGGCGCGAGGCCTACGAGCGCGACGGGACCGGCCTGCTGATGGGCATCGGCCTGTCGTTCTTCACCGAGGCCGTCGGGGCCGGCCCGCGCCGGACGATGGACATCCTCGGGCTGGGCATGGCCGACGGCGCGGAGCTGCGCATCCATCCCACCGGCAAGGCGGTGCTCCGGCTGTCCTGCATGACGCAGGGCCAGGGCCACGAGACGACGTTCGCGCAGATCGTGGCCGAGGAGCTGGGCATCTCCCCCGACGACATCGAGGTGGTGCAGGGCGACACCGACCAGACCCCGTTCGGCCTGGGCACCTACGCATCGCGCTCGACCCCGGTGTCGGGGGCCGCGACCGCGATGGTGGCGCGCAAGGTCCGGGAGCGCGCGAAGATCGTCGCCGCCGCGATGCTGGAGGTGTCGGCCGACGACCTCGAGTGGGAGAAGGGCCGCTTCCACGTGAAGGGCGACCCCTCCGCGGCGAAGACGATGGACGAGATCGCGATGGCCGCGCACTCGTCGCTGGAGCTGCCCGACGGCGTCGAGGGGCACCTGGACGCCACCTGCGTCTACAACCCGCCCAACCTCACCTACCCGTGCGGGGCGTACATCTGCGTCGTCGACGTCGACCCGGGCACCGGCCAGGTGAAGGTCCGCCGGTTCATCGCCGTGGACGACTGCGGGGTGCGGATCAACCCGATGATCGTCGAGGGGCAGGTGCACGGTGGACTCGCCGACGGCGTCGGGATGGCGCTGATGCAGCTGATGGCGTTCGACCCGGAGGGCAACCACCTGGGCGCGTCCTTCATGGACTACCTGCTGCCCACGTCGATGGAGTGCCCGTCCTGGGAGCTGGGCGAGACGGTGACGCCCTCGCCGCACCACCCGATCGGGGCCAAGGGCGTCGGGGAGTCGGCGACGGTCGGTTCGCCGCCCGCCGTGGTCAACGCGGTGCTCGACGCCATCGACGTGCGGCACGCGGACATGCCGCTGACGCCGGCCCAGGTCTGGCGGACGGTCCAGGGCCGGCCGCTGCGCACGGACCTGGCCGTCACGTGAGTCGTTCGTGACCGAGCTTGCGAGGTCACCATCGGACACAGCACGGCCCGGCACGGCGGTGACGAGCGCCAGCGAGGAGGCGACGTGACCGACGCCCGCCTCGCCGACCGCGCGGGTGAGCTGCGGACGGGCCGGACGCCGTTCGTGCTCGCCACGGTGGTTCGCGCGGAGCGACCGGCCAGCGCCCGCCCCGGCGACCAGGCGCTCGTGCTGGCCGACGGGACGATCGAGGGGTTCGTCGGCGGGGCGTGCGCCGAGTCGACCACCCGGGTCGAGTCGTTGCGGCTGCTGTCCAGCGGGGAGGCGGGGCTGCTGCGGATCACGCCGGGGGCCGGTGCGCAGGAGCAGGCGGACCCGGCGCCGCCGGGGGTGCGGGTCGTCGACAACCCGTGCCTGTCCGGCGGGACGCTGGAGATCTTCCTGGAGCCGGTGCTCCCACCGGCGCTGGTGCTGGTGGTCGGGGAGGCCCCGGTGGCCAGGGCCCTGGTGCGGGTCGGCGCCGCACTGGACCATGACGTCCGCGTGCTCGCCGACCCGGCCGGACCGCTCCCGGCCGACACCGCGGCGGTCGTCCTCGCCTCGCACGGGCGCGACGAGGCACCGGTGCTCGCGGCGGCGCTGCGGGCCGGCGTCCCCTACGTGGCACTCGTGGCGAGCCGGCGCCGGGCCGCTGGCGTGCTCGACGAGGTCGCGGCGCTCGGGGTCCTCGACACCTCTCGGGTCCGCGCTCCCGCAGGGCTCGACATCGGGGCGCGGACGCCGGCCGAGATCGCCTTGTCGATCTACGCCCAGTTCGCCGCCTCGAGACCGGCGCGCGCGCACGCCGTCGACGTTCTGCGGGCACGGTCCCCCGCGACACGGGCGGTGGACCCGGTGTGCGGGATGTCGGTGGCCGAGGTACCCGCATCCCTGTCGGCGGAGCACGACGGCGGCACCGTCTGGTTCTGCGGTCCGGGGTGCCGGGACGCCTTCCGCGCCGATCCTGCCCGGTACGCGCGGTGACGCCGCCCGGGGTCCCGGTCGACGTCGACGCCCTGCGGGCCGGCCTCGACACGACCGGCTACCTCACCGACGATGCCCTCGCGACCGCGCTGTTCCTCGCGGTGCGGATGGGGCAGCCGATCCTGCTGGAGGGCGAGCCGGGGGTCGGGAAGACCCAGGCGGCCAAGGCGCTCGCCGAGCTGCTCGACACTCCGCTGCTGCGCTTGCAGTGCTACGAGGGGATCACCGCGGCCGAAGCGCTCTACGAGTGGAACTACCCCCGCCAGCTGCTGTCGATCCGGCTCGCCGAGTCCCGTGGGCAGCAGCTCTCCGACGCCGACCTGTTCACCCCCGAGCACCTGCTGCCGCGGCCGTTGCTGGCCGCGATCGACCATCCCGGCCCGCGGCCCGCGGTGCTGCTCATCGACGAGGTCGACCGCGCCGACGACGAGTTCGAGGCGTTCCTGTTCGAGATGCTGGCCGAGGCCGCGGTGACGATCCCGGAGCTGGGCACGCGCCGGGCGGTCGTCGCGCCGGTCACCGTGCTGACGTCCAACCGCACGCGCGACCTGCACGACGCGCTCAAGCGGCGGTGCCTGTACCACTGGATCGGCTACCCGGACCCGGCGCGGGTGGAGGAGATCATCCGCCGCCGGGTGCCGGAGGCGGCCGGGTGGCTCGCCGCCCAGGTGGCCGGCGCGGTGCAGCGGTTCCGCGGCCTGGAGCTGCTCAAGCCACCGGGTGTGGCCGAGGCCATCAGCTGGACCACCGCGCTGCACGTGCTCGGGATCGACGACCTCGACGCGTCGGCGGCCGAGCGGACCCTCGGCGCGGTGCTCAAGTACGACGAGGACGCCCAGACCGTCCGCGAGGCCGGCCTGGCGACGCTGGTCGCCCGTGCCTGAGACCGGGCCGGTCCAGCAGCGCGGCGACCTGGCCGCGGTGGTGGCCCGGTTCACCGCGGCCTGCCACGAGGCCGGACTGCCGGTCGGGCCGGAGCGGGCGGAGCGGCTCACCCGCGCGGTGCTCACCGTCGCCCCGACGACCACAGCACGGCTCTACGCCTGCGCCCAGGCCACGCTGGTGTCCGATCCGGCGCAGCTGCCGGTGCTCCAGCGCGTGTTCGCCACGGTGTTCGGCGGCCTCGTCGACGCCGCCCGCCGCGGTGACCAGGCCGCGCCCCCGCTCGTCGTGGATCCGTACCAGCCTGACCGACGATCGTCCGGCGGCGAGACGGTGGCGGGCGACACCGGAGGCGGGGAGCCCCGGCCCGGACGGCAGGGCGGGTGGGCGGACGGTCCGACCCGGGAGATGGCCGTGGCCGCCGTGGCGTCGGCGGCGGAGCGCCTCGCCGACCGTGACTTCGACGCCTTGAGCCCAGAGGAGCTCGCCCTGCTCGCCGCCGCGATGGGGCGGTTCCGCGTCGCCACACCGCTGCGGCGCGTCCGCCGCACCCGCCGGGCCGCGCACGGCGCGCACGTCGACCTGCGCCGGACGCTGCGCGAGGCCCGGCGCACCGGCGGTGATCCGGTCCGACTCTCCCGGCGGACGCCGCGGCGCCGGCCGCGGCGACTCGTGGTGCTCTGCGACATCTCGGGCTCGATGGAGCCTTACGCCCGCGCGCTCCTCCAGCTGCTCTACAGCGCGGCCGGCGCCGACCGGGCCGGAGGTCTTCACGTTCGCCACCCGGCTGACCCGGCTCACCCGGGCACTGGCGCGCACGACACCTGCGGTCGCGCTGGACCGGGCGGCGCGCCTCGCCCCCGACTGGTCCGGCGGCACCCGCATCGGCGATGCGCTGAAACGGTTCCTCGACCTGCACGGCGGCGGGCTGGCGCGCGGCGCCGTCGTGCTCATCGTCAGCGACGGGTGGGAGACGGGGGATTCCGCCGAGCTCGGTCGGCAGATGGCCCGGCTGCGTCGCCGCGCCCACCGCATCGTGTGGGCCAACCCGCGCACCCGGAACGCCGAGTACCGGCCGCTCGTCGGGGGCATGGCGGTCGCGTGGCCCCACTGCGACGCCGTGGTGAGCGCGCACAGCCTCGACGCTCTGGACGACCTCCTGGCCGCGCTGGGCTCCGGCGCCCTCCAGCGCCGCTGAGAACCCCGGTGCCCGGCCCCGCACGGGCGGGAGCGGCCGGTCAGTGGGGCCAGTGGGTCGTGCGCCAGGCGTCGGGGCCCGGCCTCGGGGTCCGGCGCAGGCGCGCGGCGGGGTCGTTCCACGCGCTCCGCGGGCCGGCCGGGACTTCTGCCGCTCCCGAGGCGGCCGCCAGCACCACAGTGAGGGCGGCGAGCTCGGCATCGGTCGGCTCGCCCCGGACCACCCGGAACAGCGCCCGCCGCTCCTCGGGCGAGCCCTCATCCTCGGACGCCGTCACAGGGGGATGTTCCCGTGCTTGCGGGCCGGGGGGGCCTCGCGCTTGGTGTCCAGCAGGCGCAGCGCCCGTCCGACGTAGCCCCGGGTGTGCGAGGGCGGGATGACCCCGTCGATGTAGCCGCGGTCCGCTGCGATGTAGGGGTTCGCCAGCGTGTCCTCGTACTCCTGCTGCAGCTCTGCGCGCTTCTCGGCCAGCTCGTCCCCCTCGAGGTCGGCGAGCTCCTTGCGATACAGGATGCTCACCGCACCCGCCGACCCCGTCACCGCGATCTGCGCCGTGGGCCACGCGACGTTGATGTCGGCGCCGAGGTGCTTGGACCCCATCACGTCGTACGCGCCGCCGTAGGCCTTGCGAGTGATCACCGTGATCTTCGGGACAGTGGCCTCGGCGTAGGCGTAGATCAGCTTCGCCCCGTGCCGGATGATGCCGTTCCACTCCTGCTCGGTGCCGGGGAGGAAGCCGGGGACGTCGACGAACGTGACCACCGGGACGTTGAACGCGTCGCACGTCCGCACGAACCGGGCGGCCTTCTCCGAGGCGTCGATGTCCAGGCAGCCGGCGAACTGGGTCGGCTGGTTCGCCACGACGCCGACCGACCGGCCGTCCACGCGGCCGTATCCCACGACGATGTTCGGCGCGAACAGCTCGTGCACCTCGAGGAACTCGCCCTCGTCGAGCACACGGCTGACGACCTCACGGATGTCGTAGGGCATGTTCGGTGAGTCCGGCACGATCGTGTCGAGCTCGAGATCGGTCTCGGTGAGCCCCTCGGCGATCGGGGCCGGCTCCGGCACCGGGTAGGACGGCGGCTCGGACAGGTTGTTGGACGGCAGGTAGCCCAGCAGCTCCTTGACGTAGTCGATCGCGTCGGCCTCGTCGTCGGCCAGGTAGTGCGCCACGCCGGACTTCGTGTTGTGCGCGCGGCCGCCGCCGAGGTCCTCGAAGTCGACCTCCTCACCCGTCACGGTCCGGATGACGTCCGGGCCGGTGATGAACATGTGGCTGGTGCCGTCGACCATCACCGTGAAGTCGGTGAGTGCGGGGGAGTAGACCGCCCCGCCGGCGCACGGGCCCATCACCAGCGAGATCTGCGGGACGACGCCGGAGCTGCGCACGTTGCGGACGAAGATCTCGCCGTAGAGGCCGAGTGCGACGACACCCTCCTGGATCCGCGCGCCACCGCCGTCGTTGATGCCGATGACAGGGCAACCGATCTTCGTGGCCAGGTCCATCACCTTGACGATCTTCTCGCCGTAGACCTCGCCGAGTGACCCACCGAACACGGTGGCGTCCTGGCTGAACACCGCGACGGGGCGGCCGTCGATCGTCCCGGTCCCGGTGACCACGCCGTCCCCGAAGGGACGCCTCGCGTCCATCCCGAAGGCGGTGGAACGGTGCCGGGTCAGCGCGTCGAGCTCGACGAACGAGCCCGGGTCGAGCAGCTGCTCGACCCGCTCACGGGCGGTCTGGCGGCCCTTCGCGTGCTGGCGCTCGACGGCGGACTCGCTGCCCGCGTGCACCGCGTCCTCGACGCGCCGGTCCAGGTCGGCGAGCTTGCCGGCGGTGGTGTGGATGTCGGGCTGGGCCTCGTCGTCGGGTCGGGCCTCGTCGCCGGGTCCGGTCTCCTCGTCGGGTCCGGCCTCGTCGCCGGGACCGGCGTCGTCGGCAGTGTCGGCCTCGTCATCGGGTTCGGAGGCGGCGTCGAGGCCCGTAGCTGCGCTCATGGGCGAGGAGCGTATCCCGACCGTGATCGTCGGAACGGGACCCGCTGCCGGCTCCTGCACGGTTGCGGGTCCCCGGACGGTGATCGCCGTGGCGCGCCCGGCCTCGGCGGCCGCTGGGCCGCACCGGTCTCCGGCGCCCGCCCGTGGCCCCGTCACCCGCACGCCCAGCGTCCCGGAGCGCACGCCGGGCGACACGGCCCACCCGTCCGTCGCGTGCAGCCGACCGCACACCGCGCACACCCGGCACCGCCGGTACCGTCCGCCGGCATGGACCGGACCGTCCGGCCGCTGGACCCCGACGCCCTGCGTGCGGCGCTGGTGGGGCCGTGGGCGCAGCTCGACGTCGTGGAACGGACGGGCTCCACCAACGCCGACCTGATGGCGGCGGCCGCAGCCGGCGCGCCCGACCGCACGGTGCTCGTCGCCGAGCACCAGGAGGCGGGACGGGGTCGGCTCACGCGCACCTGGGTCGCACCACCAGGGTCGGGGATCACGGTGAGCGTGCTGTTCCGGCCGATCGGTGTGCCGCCGTCGCGCTTCGGCTGGCTGCCACTGCTCGCCGGACTGGCGGTGCTCGACACCGTCCGATCCCTCACCGCCGCACCGGCCGCGCTGAAATGGCCGAACGATGTGCTCGTCGGGCCGGCCCAGCGCAAGGTGGCCGGGATCCTCGCGGAGGTCGCCGATCACCTCCGGCCCGCCGTGGTGGTGGGCATCGGGCTCAACGTGGCCGCGTCTCCGCCCGACCAGCCGGGCGCCACGTCACTGTCCGCGGAAGGCCTCGACTCCGGACGCGAGGTCGTGCTGGCCGCGCTGCTGAGTCGACTGGCCGAGCGGGAGGCCGCGTGGCGGGACGCCCGGGGTGACGCGGACGCCTGTGCGCTGCGCGCGGACTACCGCGCGGGGTGCGCCACCCTCGGGTCGGAGGTGCGGGTGGAGCTGCCCGGCGGAACGGGACTCACCGGGATCGCCGAGGACGTGGACCCCGACGGCCGGCTGCTGCTGCTCGACCCCGCGGGCCACCGGCGCGCGGTGACCGCGGGCGACGTCGTGCACCTGCGGCCCGCGGACTGAGCAGTACGGTGGGCCCGTGGCCTATCCGGACGACCTCCTCGTCGAGGGCGAGCGGGTCGTCATGCACGAACATCCGCACTGGAAGATGGTCGTCGGCCCGGTGCTGGCGCTGCTGGTCGTGGTCGGGCTCCTCACGTTCGTCGCCTCGACGGTCCGTGCGCAGGAGTGGGCACCGTGGGCTTGGCTGGTGCTCGGCGTCGTCGGCCTGGTGCTCATCGGGTGGCTCACCGTCGTGCCGGTCGTGCGGTGGCGCACCACCCACTTCGTGGTGACCACCCGGCGGGTGTTGGTGCGGGAGGGGGTGCTGACCCGGCACGGCATCGACATCCCGATCAGCCGGATCAACAGCGTGCAGTTCCGGCACACCGTGTTCGAGCGGCTCGTCGGCTGCGGCACGCTGATCGTCGAGTCGGCGTCGGACGAGCCCCTGGAGTTCGACGACGTGCCGCACGTGGAGCGGGTGCAGGCGATCCTCTACAGCGAGGTCGCCGATGAGCAGCGGTAGGGCCCCGCGCTCGACCCTGCCGATGATCATGCCGACCGCCGGCCTCCCGGAGCGCGTGACGGTGTACGAGGTGGGCGCCCGCGACGGTCTGCAGAACGAGGCGACCGCGGTCCCCGTCGAGGTCAAGGCGGAGTTCCTCGACCGGCTCGCCGCCGCAGGGCTCACCGTGCTGGAGGCCACCAGCTTCGTGCACCCGCGGTGGGTGCCCCAGCTCGCCGATGCCGCAGAGCTGCTCGACCGGCTGCACCGACGACCGGGGGTCGACTACCCGGTGCTCGTACCCAACGAGCGCGGCCTCGACCGCGCGCTCGCGGCCGGTGTCGAGCACGTCGCGATCTTCGCCAGCGCCACCGAGACGTTCGCGGAGCGCAACCTCAACCGCACGCTCGACGAGCAGTTCGCCATGTTCGACCCCGTCGTCACCCGGGCTCGCGACGCCGGGCTGCGGGTGCGCGGATACGTCTCGATGTGCTTCGGCGACCCGTGGGAGGGCGCGGTCCCCCCGTCCCAGGTGGCAGCCGTGGGACGGCGGTTGGTGGACATGGGCTGCGGCGCGCTGTCCCTCGGCGACACGATCGGCACGGGCACGCCGGGCCATGTCGACGCCGTGCTCGACGCCTGTGACGCGGCCGGCGTGCCGGTGGGTCGGCTCGCGGTGCACTTCCACGACACGTACGGCCAGGCGCTCGCCAACACGCTGGCCGCCCTGCGCCGCGGGGTCACCACGGTGGACGCCAGCGCGGGTGGGCTCGGTGGCTGTCCCTACGCGGAGTCCGCCACCGGCAACCTCGCCACCGAGGACCTCGTCTGGATGCTCGACGGGTTGGGTGTCGCGCACGGTATCGACCTCGACGCGCTGGTCGGGACGAGCGCATGGATGGCCCAGCGCCTCGGGCGGCCATCGCCTTCCCGGGTGGTGCGTGCGCTGAGCGGGTGAGTACCCGAACGGCGGTCGCGTCGGACGGCGTCCCTGGGGTGTCGTCGGCCGCAGACGGTCACCCCGGCCGCCGGCGACGACGACGACATGGAGAACCCGTGCCCAGACTGCGCTTCGGCATCTTCCTCGCCCCGTTCCACGCCGCCGGGGAGAACCCGACCAGCGCGCTGCAGCGCGACCTGCGGCTCGTCCAGCACCTCGACGAGCTGGGCTACGACGAGGCGTGGATCGGTGAGCACCACTCGGCGGGTTCGGAGATCATCGCCTCGCCGGAGATCTTCATCGCGGCCGCGGCCGAACGGACCAGAAACATCAAGCTGGGCACCGGGGTGGTCTCGCTCAGCTACCACAACCCGCTGTGGGTGGCCGAGCGCATCGTCCTGCTCGACCACCTCACCCGCGGCCGGGTCATGCTCGGCGTCGGTCCGGGCTCGCTGCCCACCGACTCGGCGATGATCGGGCTGAACCCCACCGACACCCGCGAGCTGCTCGAGGAGAACCTCGACATCGTCATGCGGCTGCTGCGCAGCGACGAGCCGGTCACCGCCCGCACGCGCACGCACGAGCTGATCGACGCCCGCCTGCACCTGCGGCCCTACTCCGACCCGCTGTTCGACGTCGCGGTGGCGGCGGTGGCCTCACCCACCGGCCCCCGGCTGGCGGGCCGGTACGGCGCCGGGCTGCTCTCGATCGGCGCGACGCTGTCCCCGGAGGGTTTCGACGCGCTGGCGCACCACTGGAACGTGATGGAGGAACGTGCGGCGACGCACGGCACGGTCGTCGACCGGCTGAAGTGGCGGCTCGTCGGGCTGATGCACATCGCGGAGACCCGCGAGCAGGCCTACCGCGACGTCGAGCACGGCATCGAGCAGTGGTTCCGGTACTTCCAGAAGGTCGCGGCGTTCCCGCAGATGGCGGTCAGCGGAGGCGACCTGAAGGAGATGATCGACTTCGTCAACGAGGCCGGCATCGGCGCGATCGGCACCGTCGAGGACGCGACGGCGCAGGTGCGCAAGCTCGTGGACCAGTCCGGTGGTTTCGGCGCCATGCTGCTGCTCGGGCACGAGTGGGCCAACCCGGAGGCGACCCGGCGGTCCTGGGAGCTGATCGCGCAGCACGTCATGCCGCAGTTCCAGGGCCAGGCACGGTCCACCCTGGACGCCAAGGACCGGGCCACGCAGACGCGGACGGGACACGCCGAGCAGCAGAACGCTGCCGTCGCGCACATGACCGAGAAGTACCAGAGGGAGATCGCCGGCAAGGGCTGACTCGCGGCTAACCCTGCTCGCGGGCGCCGAACATGCCGGTGAACGTGGTGTGCAGGACCAGCACGTCACCGCGGTGGGTGGAGCCACGCAGCCGGACCAACCCCAGCTCGGGGCGGGAGCGGGAACGCCTCGCCCCGAGCACCTCCATGGACGCGCGGAGCTCGTCGCCGGCGAACACCGGAGCCGGCCATCCGATCTCCTCGCCCCCGGGCGACCCGAGCGATCGGGCCCGGTTGAGCACGCCGTCGGCGTACGCGCGCATCCAGAGCCCGACGGTGAACCATCCGGACGCCGTCAGCCCGCCGTAGATCGACGCGGCTGCGGCGGACTCGTCGAGGTGGAACGGCTGCGGATCGAAGCGTCGCGCGAACGCGATCATCTCGTCCCGGTCCACGACCGTCGTGCCCAGGTCGAAGACCCGCCCGGGGGTGAAGTCCTCGAAGGTGAGCTCGGGCACGGTCAGGCGAGCGCGGCCAGACCGGCCTGGGCCACGTCCTGGTCCTGGCTGTAGTGCCCGCCGGACACCCCGATCGCGCCGATGACCGCGCCGTCCACCTCGATGGGGTAGCCGCCACCGAAGATCACCAGGCGGTCGATGCCGCCGACGGCTCCCTGGGCCAGCGGCGCGTCGTCCTTGATGAAGTCGTGCCAGCCGTGGGTCGGCATCCCGAAGCCGACCGCGGTGTAGGCCTTGTCCTGGGACACCTGGGTGGACAGCAGCGCGGCGCCGTCCATCCGGGAGAAGGCCTTGAGGTTGCCCCCGACGTCGGCGACCGCGATGCACATCGGCACCCCGATCTCGGTGGCCTTCGCCTCGGCCGCGGCGATTGCGCGGTGCGCGGCTTCGGTGCTGATGGTCGAGACGGATACGGAGTGGGCCATCCGGGGTCCTCCGGGAATTCGGTCGACGATGACCGGCGAATCATCGCCTACCGGCCGACGAGCGCAAGCGCGGCCTCGTGCACGGCGCCGTTGGACGAGATCCCGTCGCCCCCGGCGAAGCCGTCCGCGCCGGTGAGGTCGGTGAGGCGGCCACCGGCCTCGCTGAGGATCGGCACGAGCGCGGCCAGGTCCCACGGGTTCGCCGCGGCGTCGACCGCCACGTCGAGCACGCCCTCGGCCACCAGGCAGTACTGCCAGAAGTCCCCGAACGCGCGGGTCTCCCAGACCGCATCCACCAGACGCAGGTACCTGTCCAGCCGGCCCTGCTGTCCGAACGTGCGCAGGTCGGTGGTGGAGAGGTACGCGTCGCCGAGCTCGGTGACGCCGGAGACGGCGAGGCGGCGCGGCGCTGCGCCCGGCCCGTCCGACGGCTCGTCCGACGTCCAGGCCCCGTGCCCCCGCGCCGCCCACCACCGCCGCCCCAGCGCCGGCGCGCTCGCCACCCCCACCACGGCCGCGCCGCCGACCGTGAGCGCGATCAGGGTGGCCCAGGCCGGCATGCCGCGGGAGAAGTTCTTCGTGCCGTCGATCGGGTCGAGCACCCAGCCGCGGCCGGCCTCCGCGACGACGCCGCCGCCTTCCTCACCGAGCACTGCGTCGTCCGGGCACTCGGCGCCGATCACGGCTCGCAGCGCCAGCTCCGCCGCGGTGTCCGCGTCGGTGACGGGACTGCGGTCGGGCTTGCGGCTCACCCGCAGGTCGGCGGCGCGGAACCGGGGGAGGGTGATCGCGTCGGCGGCGTCGGCGAGGCGCAGGGCGAGCGCGAGATCGGCGTCCACCCCCGGAGCATCCCAGGCGTCCTAAGCTGCGGTGATGACCACCGTCCTGCTGGCCGAGGACGACAGCGCCATCGCCGAGCCGCTCTCGCGCGCGCTGCAGCGTGAGGGGTACGAGGTGGACCTCGCCGTCGACGGTGTCGCGGCGTTGGACCGGGTGCGGGCCGGGCAGGTCGACCTGCTCGTCCTCGACCTCGGCCTGCCGCTCATGGACGGCCTGGAGGTGTGCCGGCGGGTGCGGTTGGACTTCCCCGACCTGCCCGTGCTGATGCTCACCGCCCGCACCGACGAGGTCGACTTCGTGGTCGGGCTCGACGCCGGGGCCGACGACTACGTGGGCAAGCCGTTCCGGCTCGCGGAGCTGCTGGCCAGGGTGCGGGCGCTGCTGCGCCGGTTGACGCCCGAGACGGTGGAGGTCGGCGGGGTGCGCATGGAGTTGTCCGGACGTCGCGTCCTCGTCGACGGTGCCGAGGTGGGCCTGGCGAACAAGGAGTTCGAGCTGCTGCGCGTGCTGCTGCTGCGCGCCGGCCAGGTCGTGACCAGGGAGGAGATCCTGCGCGAGGTCTGGCACGACCCGGACATGAAGACGTCGAAGACGCTCGACATGCACATGTCCTGGCTGCGCCGCAAGATCGGCGGTGAGCGCAGGATCGCCACGGTGCGCGGCGTCGGCTTCCGGTTCAACCAGGGCTGACGACCGTGCGTCGCCGGATCCTGCAGTCCACCCTTCTCGTCGTCGCGATCACCGCGCTCGTGCTCGGCGGTCCGCTGGTGATCACCACCTGGCAGCTCGTGGAGGACTTCACGCGCGCCGATCTCACGTCCCGGCTCGAGCAGGTGGCCGCTCGGCTGGCCCGGCCGGCGCTGGTCGACCCGGGTGTCGGCGACCCGGCGGGGGCCAGGGCTCCGGTGAACCCCCCGATCGGCCCGGATCCGATCGATGCGGCCGCGATCGAGCTCGCCGTGCCCCTGGGCGGGCGCCTGGTCGTGGAACAGGCGGGCCGGCCCCCGCTCGTCGTGGGGGCCGACCCCGGCCCGGACGCCGTCGCGGAGACGCTGCCGTTCGGACCAGGGGGGACGATCACCCTCGCCGAGCCGCGTTCGATCATGCGCACCGAGCAGGTGCGGGTGACGCTGGTCGTCCTCCTGCTGGTGGTGCTGTCGGTGGGCACCGGGGCGGTGGTCGCCACGGTGACCGCGCAGCGGCTGGCGGAGCCCCTGCGCGATGTCGCCGACCGGGCAGCCCGCCTGGGGGCCGGGGACTTCCGCAGCGCGCCGGACCGGCACGGCATCGCCGAGCTGGATCGGGTCTCCGACGTCCTGGACACCTCGGCGACTGCGCTCGCGCAGCTGGTGCAGCGCGAGCGGACGCTCATCGGCGACGTGTCACACCAGATGCGCAGCCGGCTCACGGCGCTACAGCTGCGCCTCGACGAGCTCGCGGCGCACCCCGACCCGGACGCGCGGCGGGAGGCCCTCGCCGCCCTGGAGCAGGCCGAGCGGCTGGCGGAGGTGCTCGACGAGCTGCTGCAGGCCGCCCGCGCCGCCCGCGCCGCCGGCGCCGAGCCGCAGGACCTGCGCGAGGGGTTGACGGCGGTGGCCGACGACTGGCGTCCCGCGCTGAAGGCCGCCGGTCGGCCGTTCAAGTTCCGGGTGCCGGACGGCCTGTTGGCCCGGGTCACGCCGGCCCGCCTGCGCGAGGCCGTCGGCGCGCTGGTGGACAACGCACTGCGCCACGGCGCGGGCACGGTCACGCTCAGTGCGCGGGCCGCCGAGAGCACCCTGCTCATCGAGGTCGGCGACGGCGGGCCGGGCGTTCCCGAGGAGCTGGTGCCGCACGTGTTCGACCGGGGCGTGTCGGTCGGCCAGTCCACCGGCCTGGGACTGGCGCTCGCCCGCGCGCTCGTCGAGGCCGACGGGGGGCGGCTGGAGCTGTCGCGGACCCGGCCCGCCGTGTTCACGATCTTCCTGCCCGCGGCGCGCGCCGACGACGTGGTCGGCCCCGCGCGGCCGGTGACGAGCCCGCGCTGAGAGCGCGGCGGGCCGGGTCAGGGCGTCGGTACCTGACGGCGGACCTGCTCGTCGGGGAAGACGAACCGGCGGAACGCCCACCAGCGGAACGCCATGCCGAGCAACACGCCGATGATCTGGCCGCTGACGAAGTCGGCGATCTCCTGGGTCAGGAGGCTCACTCCGGGCACCTTCAGGTCGAGCACGTAGCGCGACACCGCCAGGGGAGCCGTGTAGACCACGATCCCGATGCCGCTGATCAGGAAGAACAGCGCGGCCTCGTGGTGGCGCTCGCGGCCACCCCGGGTGCGGAAGGACCACTCGCGGTTGAGCACGTAGGACGCGATCGTGGCGACCAGCACCGCGATGACCTTCGCGGTGATCGGCTTGGCCTCGAGCACGGCGGCCTTGAGCATCAGGAACACCGCCGTGTCGATCACCCACGTGGTGCCGCCGACCAGCGCGAACTTGACGAACTCGCGGTGTGTGATCGCCACGTCGCGGTACGGCTGAGGCACGACCCCGAGCACCGACTCGACCATGGACACCTGATCGATCGTGCCAGACCCGGGTCCGGGCCCGTCCGCAGGTAGGCTCTGCGCACCGTGGACGCGCCAGTTTCGAGCCCCCTCCCCGTGGTCGGGATGATCGGCGCCGGGCAGCTCGCGCGGATGACGCACCAGGCCGCGATCGCCCTCGGCCAGTCGTTGCGCGTGCTCGCCGCCGACCCCACCGACCCGGCTGCGCTCGTCTGCGCGGACGTCCGGCCGGGGTCCGCCGCCGACCTGGCTGCCCTGCGCGCGTTCGCGAGCGGGTGCGCCGCGGTCACCTTCGACCACGAACAGGTGCCGCAGGACAACCTGCGCGCGCTCGTCGCCCGCGGTATCCCCGTGCACCCGAACCCCGACGCGCTCCTCCACGCGCAGGACAAGCTCGTGATGCGCCGCCGGCTGACCGCCATGGGTCTGGCGGTGCCACGGTTCGCGCCCGTCCACGAGCCGGCCGACGTCCAGCGGTTCGGCGACGCGCACGGCTGGCCGGTGGTCCTCAAGGCGGTCCGCGGTGGGTACGACGGGCGCGGAGTGTGGATGCTCGACGGCGCGGACCCGGTGGTCACCGAGCTGCTGGCGGCCGGCACCCCGCTGATGGTCGAGTCGACCGTCCCGATGTGCCGCGAGCTCGCCGCGCTCGTCGCACGGTCGCCGTACGGACAGGCCGCGGCGTGGCCGGTCGTGGAGACGGTGCAAGCGGACGGCCAGTGCGTGCAGGTGTTGGCTCCGGCGCCAGGGCTCGACCCGGAGGTGGCCACGGAGGCGCAGCGACTCGCGCTGCGCGTGGCCGCGGAGCTGGGGGTCACGGGGCTGCTCGCCGTCGAGTTGTTCGAGACCGCCATCCCGTCGAGCGACCGTGACCACGGTCCGGCAGGAACGTTGGTGGTCAACGAGCTGGCGATGCGCCCGCACAACTCCGGGCACTGGACGATCGAGGGATCCCGCACCTCCCAGTTCGAGCAGCACCTCCGGGCGGTGCTCGACTACCCGCTGGGCGCCACCACACCGACCGCGCCCGCGGTGGCGATGGCCAACGTGCTCGGTGCCGGCGGCGCGCCGACGATGAGCCTCGACGAGCGCGTGCACCACCTGTTCGCGCGGTTCCCGGACGTCAAGGTGCACCTCTACGGCAAGGCCGAGCGGCCGGCCCGCAAGATCGGGCACGTGACGGCGCTGGGCGAGGAGATGGCTCCCGTCCGTGCCCGCGCGGCGCTCGCCGCGGGCTGGCTCGCCGAGGGCGAGTGGTCCGACGGCTGGTCACCGCACCGGGGCGCGCCCCGGCAGGAGGTGCAGCGTGTCTGAACCGCTGGTGGGCGTGATCATGGGCAGCGACTCGGACTGGCCGGTGATGCGTGCGGCCGCCGAGGCGCTCACCGAGTTCGAGGTGCGGCACGAGGTGGGGGTGTACTCGGCCCACCGAACGCCGCAGCGGATGCTCGACTACGCCACCGCCGCGGCCGGACGGGGCCTGCGCGTGGTGATCGCCGGCGCCGGGGGGGCCGCGCACCTCCCCGGCATGGTCGCCGCCGCGACCCCGCTCCCGGTGATCGGTGTCCCGGTGCCGCTCGCCCGGCTCGACGGCCTCGACTCGCTGCTGTCGATCGTGCAGATGCCCGCGGGCGTCCCGGTCGCCACGGTGGCGGTGGGGGGAGCGCGCAACGCCGGCCTGCTGGCCGTGCGGATCCTCGCGGTGGCGGACCCGACGCTGCAGGCCGGGATGCGGCGGTTCCAGGCCGATCTGGAGCAGTCGGTCCTCGCCAAGGACGCGGCGCTGCGGGCCGAGCTGACCGACGACCCACGGTGAGCGCGGCCGGCCGTATCCCCGTGGCGCGCCGTCGCACCCGGTCGTACGCTGGTTCCACACGTGAGAGGAGGTGGTCCAGCGTTGATCAGCAACAGGACTCGTGAGGTGGCTGTCCGCTAGCACCACAGGACGCGTCTGACGACGGCCAGTGGAAGCCGGTGTGGTGCCGGCGAGTTCCAGGCGGTCACCCGTGATCCCCGGGCCCGAGCCCGTCCAGCTCGGCGTGCGCACCCCACGGTGCGGCCCGGGGATCACGCACGTCCGGGGCCGGTGGGCCGGTGCCCGGGGTATCAGTCCGAGCCGTCCGCGCTCCTCCTCCTGACCCCCGAGCACGACCCCCGAGCACGAGGAGGCGGCGATGCCCGGCCTGAGCAGCGTGACGGTGGTCGATCAGCGCCCATCGGCCGATCGGCATCCGGCGCTCGAGGTGCGGGCCGCGCCGGGTCGGCCGCTGCTCGTCGGGTCGTTCCTGGGCGGCTGCCGGATCACCCTCGACGGCCGGACGGTCGACACCGAGTCCAGCCGTCGCACCCGCGGCCTGCTCACGTACATCCTGACCCACCGGCGCGCGGCCGTGCCCCGCGACGTCCTGATGGACGTCTTCTGGCCCGCCGCGACCCCGGACGCCGCCCGCAACAACCTGCACGTCGCCCTCACCCGGGTGCGGCAGGTGCTGCGGGACGCCGGGTGGGGTGGGCTGGTGGAGCGCCGCTACGACACCTACGCCGTCAGCCCGCAGGTCGACGCCTGGCTCGACGTCGACCAGTTCGAACGGGCGTGCGCGGACGCGCGACGGGCCACGGCCGCCGGCGACCACGCCGGGACCGAGACTGCGCTGCAGCTGGCGTGCCAGCTGTACGCCGGCGACTTCCTGGCCGCCGACCCGTACCTCGAATGGGCGCTTCCGGTGCGGGAGCGGATGCGCCGGGAGTGGGTCGAGGCGCAGCGCGCCCTCATGGCGGTCTACGTGCAGCGCGGGGAGCACGGGCCGGCCAGCGTGCTCGGGCGAGCGGTGCTCGCCGTCGACCCGGCCGACGAGGTGGTGCACCGCGGTCTGATGGTCTGCCTGGCCGCGAACGGTCAGCGGCACCTCGCCCTCGAGCAGTACCAGCGGTTGGCCCGCACCCTCTGGCGCACGTTCCGGGTGGGTCCCTCCGCCCACACCAGCGCGCTCTACGAGGCGCTGCGCCGCCCCGACCCGTACCGTTCGCCGGTATGGCGGATGTCCACCAGCTCCACGTGACCACCGGTCCGGCCGGGCTGCTGTTCGAGTGCGACGAGGACGGATGCGGCCGGCGGCTGGTCATCGACCGGGACGGTGCCTACACCGTGATCGACCGCGGCGACCCCGCGGCGCGGCACAGCGGATCGGTCGGCGGGGTCCGTCTCGACGCGCCGGTCGTCGCCCAGCCCTGAGCTCGGGCGGTCACCAGGTGCCCGCCCGAGCCGAGGCCGTGCTGTGTGAGGCTGGGTTCAGCCGATGCGCAGCAGCGAATCGGCCTCGATCACCGCGGCGACGTTGGAGACCACGCCGAAGTTGCGGTGGATCAGCACCACGACGAGCTTGTAGACGCCCGAGTTCGGCGGGGCGGGGTCGTTGGGCAGCGTGGTGCCCGTGACCGTGATGGTGGCGGCGTAGTTCTGCCCGCCGTTGAGCGGGACGATGACCGTGGCGCCGACCTGCTGCTCGGGCGCGCCGGCGCCGATGCCCTCGACGTATGCGGCGCTTTCCCACTGGCCGCCGACGAGCAGCGCGAACAGCGGGTCGACGGTCCAGCTGACGTTGATGGTGAAGTCGTCCCCGGCCTCCAGCACCGTCGCGGGCGCGCCGTTGTTGTCGTTGACGACGATCGTCGCGGTGCCTGGGCCCATCAGTACGTTCGGGAACTGGATGCTTGCCATGGTGTCCTCGGATCCGTGTGTGGGGCGGCGGTGGTGCCGCCTGCGGGAGAGCATCGGCCGGCGCACCTTCGGGGGACCTACCCCACGCCTACCCCGGCGGACCGGTCCGGTAAGCGCTCGTCCGGGGCGACCTCCCGGTCCCCGTCACGCGGTTAGGCTGCCGAGGCACCGCAGGAACAGGGGGACGGCGCCATGGACTCGACCTTCGACACCTACCGGCTCGGGGAGGAGCACGAGGCTCTCCGGGAGGCGGTGCGCGCGCTCGCCGAGAAGGAGATCGCCCCGTACGCCGCCGAGGTGGACGACCAGGCTCGCTATCCCGTCGAGGCGCGCCAGGCCCTGGAGAAGGCCGGCTTCCACGCGATCACGATCCCCGAGGAGTACGGCGGCGAGGGCGCCGACGAGCTCGCGGGCTGCATCGTCATCGAGGAGGTCGCGCGAGTCTGCGCGTCCTCGTCGCTCATCCCCGCCGTCAACGGCCTCGGTCTGACCCCGATCCTGCTGTCGGCGTCGCACGAGCTCAAGGCGCAGGTCCTGCCGTCGATCGCCGCCGGCGACGCGATGATCAGCTACGCGCTCTCCGAGCGTGAGGCGGGCTCCGACGCCGCCGCGATGCGCACCCGCGCCCGCCGCGACGGCGACGGTTGGGTCCTCAACGGGACGAAGGCCTGGATCACGAACGCCGGGGAGTCCACCTGGTACACGGTGATGGCGTCGACCGACCCGGCGCAGCAGGCCAACGGCATCTCCGCCTTCGTCGTGCACGCCGACGACCCGGGCTTCTCGGTGGGCCCCAAGGAGCGCAAGCTCGGCATCAGCGGCTCGCCCACCCGTGAGATCTACCTCGAGGACTGCCGGGTCCCCGCCGAGCGCATGATCGGCGCGGAGGGCACCGGCTTCAAGACCGCCCTGCGGACGCTGGACCACACCCGTCCGACCATCGGCGCGCAGGCCGTCGGCATCGCGCAGGGTGCGCTCGACGTGGCGGTCGGCTACGCGAAGGAGCGCAAGCAGTTCGGCAAGCACCTCGCCGAGTTCCAGGGCATCCAGTTCATGATCGCCGACATGGCGATGAAGGTGGAGGGCGCCCGCCAGCTCGTCTACGTCGCCGCTTCGCGGGCCGAGCGCGGGGAGCCGGACCTCGGCTTCATCTCCTCGGCGGCCAAGTGCATGGCCAGCGACGTCGCGATGTCCGTGACGACGGACGCCGTGCAGCTGCTGGGCGGCGCCGGCTACACGAAGGACTTCCCGGTGGAGCGGATGATGCGCGACGCCAAGATCACCCAGATCTACGAGGGCACGAACCAGGTGCAGCGCCTGGTGATGGCCCGGGCGCTGCTGCGCTGATAGTGCCGGCAACGGGTCATGTGGTGGCGATCAGGTAGCGGTACTCGTCCTCGAAGCGGACGCCGCCGCTGGCCGTCATCAGTGGACGTACGCCATCCGTGAGCGCGTCACGCACGGCGTGCTCCCCGAGCGTCCGGACTGCGCTGACGATGGGCCCGGCGGCCAGATACCCGCGCAGGAAGGTGTCCACGTCCGGGTACTCCTCGGCGAGCTCGACGTAGCCCGCCTCCTTCGGCGTCAGGCCTGCCTGACTCGCCAACGTCTCGAGGGTTCCCTCCTCGTGCAGCGCCGGACCACCCTCATCGGCTTCGGACTGCGCGGGCAGGAGCTGTCCCACCGACCCGAACACGCTCGTCGATTCGCACCTCTCCGGCCGCCCGAAGACGGTGATCGCGACGTTCGCGGTGGACCGGGCCACCCGCCTCGCCTCACGCAGGGCGCCCACGATGTCGGCAGCGAAGATGAACGAGTTGAAGCCGGTGATGACGTCGAACGAGTTGTCCGACCACGGGAGGTGCTCGATGTCTCCCACACGGAACTCCCCCGCCGGGACGCGCTCCCGAGCGATCTCGACGAACGTCGCCGTCGCATCGAGACCCGAGACGTGCGCACCCCGGTCGGCGGCGATGCGGCAGAACCGCCCCGCTCCACAACCCATGTCGAGCACCTTCGTGCCTCTCTCGACCGTGACGCGCTCGAGGATGTGCCGGTACAGCGGGACACCCCACCCGTTCCAGCCCTCCAACACCTCTGCCCAGTCACGAGCGCGCTCGCCCCAGAGATCGCCCTGCGTCGCCGCCGAGCCACCGGCGTGCTCGATCGTCTCGGTGGTGCCAGCCATGTCCGCTCTCCTCACGCGTGCCGTCGACGCCTCGCGTGGCTCACCGTGACACCGCGACGGGCCACCCGACGTCGCCTGGAGTGGCCATCTCCTGGGCTGTGCCGCACCTGGCCTGTCTGGGCCACGCGCGCGGCGTCAGAGCCTCTCCAGCTCGGCGGCCTTCGCCACTGCGGCCGCGCGCGTCGAGCAGCCGAGCTTGGCGAAGATGTTCGACACGTGGCGGTGGACGGTGTGCTGGCTCACGGTCAACGCGTTGGCGATGTCCCCATCCCGCATTCCCTGCGCGATCAGCCCCAGAACCTGCCGCTCGCGGCGCGTGAGGGGGCCAGCTGGCCGGCTCTCGTCCCTGAGGCCGTCGAGTACCGCCTGGGCGCGCTTGCCGAGCGCACTCGCTCCCGTGCGCTCGAGCACCACGAGGGCGGCGGCGGCCTCCCGCCGCGCCCGATCCCGGCAGCCCGACTCAGCGAGCGTGCGGGCCAACTCCGTGCGGGCGCGCCCGAGCTCGTAGGGGGCGTCGCTCGCCGCGAACAGCGCGGCGGCGTCATCGAACGCGACTGCCGCGTACTCGTGGTCTCCGGCGGCCGCAGCCACGACGCCGGCGCAGAAGGACGCCGCGGCCCGGAGCGGGCTCGTGGGCACGGCCTGCGCGACCGACCGCAGCTCCTCGAGATGAACGCGCGCCCCATCCGCGTCGCCGGCGGCGGACCTGGCCCGCACGGCGAGCTCGAGCGCGGCGGCCCGCTCAGTCCTGTTCGCGAGCGGAAGCTGTCGCAGCACTCGCTCGGCCACGGGAACGGCCCCACCGGGATCACCGCGATCCAGCGACAGCTCGGCCATGCCGACCGCGGCCATGGGGTGGGACTCGGCCTCCATGAAGATCCGCTCGGCCTCCTCGATCCGGCCTTGACGGCGACGCAGATCAGCGAGGCGCACTCGTCCCTCGTGTGCAAACGGCGGGCGGGTCGCGGCCAGGTCACCGATCGCCTTCGACAGCACCTCGTCGGCCTCTCTCCACCTGCCGTGCCACGTGAGCACAGCAGCGACGTGGACCCGACAGATCCCGTTCAGGAACTGGATGCGCATACGTTCGGCGAACTCCGCGACGCTGCGACACCACTGGGCGGCTCGGTCGTAGTCGCGAACCCGCTCGCAGGCGTAGATCAGATAGCAGCACGTCCAACCAACCCCCACGAACTCCTCGTACTCGCCGCCGAGTGCGGCTGCCGCGGCCTCGTCGAGACGCCCCATCCCCTCCTCGAGCTCGCCCCCAGTGACCAGCGCCAGGCCCTCGGTGGCCAGCCCGAGCATCTCGAGGTCGGTGATCCCGAGGTCCCGGCCCAGCTGCCGGACCCGCGTCCCGATCCGCACCGCCTCGGCCAGCTCGCCCGCCTCCAGAGCGAACTGCGCCTCCAAGGCAGCGAGCCAACCGTGCTCAGGAGCCGGGTCAAGACCGTCCAGGATCCGCTTCGCCCGCCGCAACCACCCCTGCGCCACAGCCGCCTCGCCGCGGAAATCGAGATGATCGTTGGCGAGCCAGATCGCCATCCGGGCCGCTGCCCGCCGTTCCCCGGTGTCCTTGTACCAGCGATAGGCGTGCTCGCGTGCCTGTATCGCCGCCGTCCCGTCCTCAAGCCACCAGCAGGCCCAGGAGAGCCCATCCCACGCCTCGGCCGAATCCGGATCCGAGCGGAGCGCCTGCTCGAAGCAGGCCCGAGCCTCGACCCATCCGCCGCCGGCCAGGGCGTTCCTGCCGCGCTCGACCCCATCGCTCAGCGGCGCCTCCGCGGTCACGCCCACATTTTCGCATCCACGAGTACGCCTGGGTCTCTCCACCGGTCCAGCCCCCGGGGGGCGGGTCACCCCAGGCGGACGGTGGTGCGCTCGGTCTCTGCGCGGCGTTCCAGCGCGGTGGGATCGGCGTTGCGGCACTGCACCAGCGACGCGCCGGCGGCCAGCACCGCGAGCAACCCGTCGGTCAGGCCGTCGAGGGTGGACCACTCCAGGGTCGAGAGCACCCGGTCGTCCGGGGTGATCCGCAGCGCCGCGGCCCGCGCCCGTGCGGTGGCGAGCACGTCGGCGACCGGCCGCCCGGCCAGCGCCGGGGCGGTGTCGGGCAGCGGCGCCCACGGCACGAACTCGTCGCCCTGCACGCGCACCTCCGTGGCGAAGTCGACAACGCCGTCGGGCAGGCCGGGAAGGCCCTTGCCCATGGCGTCCAGCGACAGCGCCACGACGCCACCGGCGGGGTCGGCGGCGAGCGCGAGGTCGACGCGGTCGCCGTCGCAGAGCACCCACTCGACGTCGGCCGGGTCGGCGACCACCTCGGCGCCGCACCACCAGACCGCCAGCAGCACGGTGGCCGTCTGCCAGTGGGCGGGCAGCAGCACGGCCACCCGCGTGCCGGGCTCCACGTCGCATTCGTCGCGCAGCAGGTTCGCCGACTTCGCGGCCCAGTTCGCGGTGGTGGTGCCGGACAGCTCGATCCGCTCGCCCGTCGCGTCGTCGTAGAACGTGACCAGCGGCGACGCGGCGGCCCCGCCGGTGAGCAGCGGCTCCAGCAGGGCCTCGGTGAGCGTCACGGCCCCACCGTAGATCAGTCGATGCACCGCACCCCGGCAGCCGTGACGACCGGCCCGGCAGGCGCGACGGACGCGGCCGGTGCGGCCGGTACGCCGGCCGCCTGCGCCGGGCCGTCCGCCGCGAGGACCGCCGCCGGGTCGAGGTCGGTGCCGAGCACCACGAGCAGGCGGCCGGGCGGGACGTCGTCCCGGCCCTCGACCGCGGCGTCGTCGAGCCGACCCGCCACGGCCTGGGCGGCGGCGTCGCCGTCCGAGGCGGAGTGGTACACGACGGTGGTCGCGGTCGCGCCGGTGTTGGCCACGGTGCCGGGAGCGGAACCGAGCTCACCCAGCCGGTTCGCCACCGCCGCGGCCAGCCCGGCGACGCCCGAGCCGTTGCGCACGTCGACGACCTGCCCGGCCGGTACCGCGGGCGACGGCGACGGGCGGCGGCGGCGCGGGCGGCGGCGCGGGTGGCGCGGCCTCGGCGGCCGGCTCCCGCGCGACGATCCGGTTCTCGACGAACTCGCGCACGTCGCGCGGGTCGACGAGCACGACATCGCCGCGGTCGTTGGTCTCCTGGCCCCGGGTCGGGATGGTCAGGAACTCGAGGTTGCCGGCGGCGATGTCCGACGCCTGCTGGGCGAAGGCGAGCACGTCCCACCCTTCGTCGATGACCACGGACTCGCGCGCGACCGCGGCCAGGGCGCCGAGCCGGGCCGGGTCGGTGAGGGTGCCGCGGGAGAGGACCTTGTCGGCCACCGCGGTGAGGAACGCCTGCTGACGGCGGATCCGCGAGAGATCGCCCTCGGGCAGGCCGTGCCGCTGGCGGACGAACGCCAGCGCCTCGCCACCGGAGATCGTCTGCGGCCCGGCCGGGAACCGAGCGCCGGACAGCTCGTCGTCGACGGCGTCGTTGAGGCAGACGTCGACGCCGCCGATCGCGGTGGTGAGGTTGAAGAAGCCGAGCAGGTTGATCTCGGCGTAGTGGTCGACGGTGAGTCCGGTCAGGTCTTCCACGGTTCGGATCAAGGTGCTGCGGCCGGCCTGCGCGGCCTCGGCCTCCACTCGGGCGCGGTCGCGCACGCCGACGGCCCGGAGCTCCTCGGCGACCTTCGCCTTCGTCGCGGGGTACGCCGCATTGATCTTGTCCCGGCGGTGTCCGGGGATGTCGACGTAGGTGTCCCGCGGCACGGAGAAGCCGACGGCGGCGCCCCCGCCCTCCGGCACGTGCAGCACCATGATCGTGTCGGAGTTCAGGACCCCGGTGTCCGGGCCGGCCCGCAGCGCCCTGAGCACCTCGGGCGGCAGCGGGTCGCCCTTCGCGTCGGTGCGGCTGTCCACGCCGACCAGCAGGATCGTCTGCGGGCCGCCGTCCCCGCCCCCGGCGATGACGTCGGTGGTCGTGATGCCGGCGGTGATGTCGCGGTAGAGGCCCCACGCGGTGCCGGTGAGCCCGAACACGAGGGCGGCGACCAGCACCAGGGCGGCGCGCGCCCGTCGAGCCCGTGCCAGCCGGCGGGGGATGGGCCGGGGCCCGGGGATCGGAGTGCGCGGCCCGTGCGTCGCCGACCCTGCCACCGGTCGTCGCTCGGGCGAGGGTCGGCACCGGGCGCCTGCGCGCCGGCCGGTGGGCCACGGCGGGGGAGACGTGCGGTCGGGGTCCCGGCCCGGCGGCGAGGTGCCCGCTCGGCCGCCCCCCGCCCGTCCGTCCACACCGCACCTCCGCTCGCCGCCGGTCTCCTAGAGTGCATCAGCGGGCGCGATCAACGTCAGATCGCCCGTGCGTGTCGCGCGTGATCGGGAGGGAGTCGTCGGTGCCGGAGCAGCTGTCGCTGTTGCTGCCGGTCTGGTCAGGGGACCGGCCCGAGTTCCTCACCGAGGCCTTCCGCTCCACGGTCGACGCCCAGTCCCGCCGACCCGACCAGGTCGTGATCGTGCGCGACGGTCCGGTCGACGCACCGCTCGCGGCGACGATCGCCGAGCTCGTCGCGACCAGCCCCGTGCCGGTCGACGTCGTGGAGCTCGCGCGCAACGTCGGCCTCGGCCCGGCGCTCGACGTCGGGCTCGCGGCCTGCCGGTTCGACGTCGTCGCGCGGATGGACGCCGACGACATCTCCCTTCCGCACCGCTTCGCCGTGCAGATGCCGATCATCGAGTCGGGCGTCGACCTGGTCGGCTCGGGGCTGGTGGAGTTCGACGGGCACGTGGACGACATTCTCGCGACCCGGACTCCGCCGACCGATCCCGTGGACATCCGCGCCAGGGCCCGCTTCGCCGACCCGTTCAACCACCCGACGGTCGTCTACCGGAGACACCTGGTGCGCGGGGTCGGCGGCTACACCGACTTCCCGCTGATGGAGGACTACCTCCTCTGGGCGAAGATGATCGTCGCGGGAGCCCGGGTCGCGAACGTGGCCGAGCCGCTCGTCGCGTACCGCGTCGGGGCCGGGGCGTACGCCCGGCGGGGCGGGGTGCGCCAGCTGCGGGCCGAGCTCGCCCTGCAACGGCGTTTCCGCCGGCTCGGATTCACCAGTCGCGCGCAGTTCCTGCGCAACGTCGTGGTCCGGGGTGGGTACCGCCTGGTCCCCGAGCGGCTCCGCCGGGTGGCCTACCGGCGGATCGTCGCCACCTATCGGGCATGACGATCAGCTCGGGCATGACGATCAGCGCCGGGGGTGAGACGATCAGTTCCACTGGATCGAGGAGACCCCATGACCGAGCCGCTCGCGGAACCCGCGCCCCTCGCCGAGCCCCTGACGGTCGCCGAGCCCCTGTCGGTCGCCGAGCCCCTGTCGGTCGCCGAGCCCCTGATCGGTCGCCGAGCCCCTGCCTAGCCCGGAGCCGCTGTCCACCGAAGGCGCCTCCCTGCTGGAGGCGGGTTTCGCGCTCGACGCCGTCGAGGTCCTGCGCCAGGGCGTCGCGGCCGGGGAGCCGTCGGCGCCGGAGCTGCTGGTCCGGGCCTACCTCGACAGCGGAAGCTGGCACGCGGCGGTCGAGTGGCTGACACCGCTCGTCGAGGAGGGCTACGTGCAGTTCGCGGGCCGGCTCGGGGTCGCGCTGGCCGAGATCGGCGACCGCGAGCGGGCCGAGGACGCGCTGCGCCTGGCCGTCGAGTCCGGGGAGATCGCGGCCTCGAACGACCTCGCCATTCTCCTGCGGGACGGGGACCGGCTGGGTGAGGCCGTGCAGGTGCTCGAGCGCGCCGCCGCGGCCGGCGATCCGCAGGCGGGGGCGAACATCGTCGAGCTGCTCCTGGAGGCCGGCGACGGGCCCGGGGCCCTGGACGCCGCCGAGCGGTACGCGGACGAGACCCGTCCCGACTCCCTCGTCGCGCTGGCCGACGTCCGCGCCCAGCAGGGCCGTGTCGACGACGCCGAGGCCTTCTACCGCAGGGCCGGTCAGCTCGGCGGGCTCCGCGCGCACACCGCCTACGGGCAGTTCCTGCTGGCGGCGCGCGGTGACGTCGCCGGCGCGGAGTTCGAGTTCCGGGAGGCGGAGCGGCACCTCGAACCCGGCTGGGCCTACACGATGGGCCGGTTCCTGCTCGACGACGGCCGGCCCGACGAGGCGCGCCCCTACCTGCAGGCCGCCGTCGACGAGGGGGACCAGGTGGCGCAGGACGAGCTGGCCGCACTCGACGGCGAGGACCCGGCCGACGACTGAGGGCCGTGTCCTAGGGTGGCGGGCCGTGGACTGCGACCCGGTGCGGGAGTACGGCGACAGGCTCGCCGTCGTCACCGTGACGAGGACCGCCACGCCCGAGCTCGACCGCTTCGTCCGCTCGCTGCGCCTCGCCACCGCCCGGCCGGCCCGCGTCGTCGTCGCCGACACCGTGGGGGCGGCAGTGCCCGTGGGCGTCGAGGTGGTGCGCATCGGCGAGGACGTCGGCCGGGCCGCCGCGATCAACCGGGCGGTCGCCGCGCTGGAACCCGAGGTCGGATGGATGGCGCTGGCCGACCCCGCCGTGCAGTGGTGCCCCGACGCGCTCGACGCGCTCCTCGAGGTCGCCGCCCGCCACCCGCGGGCAGGGGTGCTCGGGCCGGTCCTGCGGGACGCCCGAGGTCGACCGACGGCCTCGAGCGGGCCCTGGCCCTCGGTCGCCGACGCGCTGCGCGGCCGCGTTCCCGCCGGCTCAGACCCCGGGCCGGTCGGCTGGCTGTCCGCGACGTGCCTGCTGGTCCGCCGCCTCGCCTGGGACTCCGTGGGCGGGTTCGACCCCCGCTACCTCGGTGCCTGCGACGACGTCGACCTCGGTGACCGGCTCGGCCGGGCCGGCTGGCTCGCCGTCCACGTCCCGGACGTCGAGGTGCGGGTCGACGCGGGCGTCGGAGCCGGGGGCATCCTGGAGGCGCCTGCCGCGGGTGTGCGTCGCTTCGTCCGGGACCGGAGCGGCGCACCGATCCGTGGGCTGCTGGCGCTCGCGGCCCGCGTGCACTGACCGAGCAGGGTTTCGCAGGAGGAGGAGGACACGCGTGCTGGACGACGTCGAGGCCGTGGTGCTGGTGGGCGGCAAGGGCACGCGGTTGCGCCCCCTGACCCTCTCGGCGCCCAAGCCGATGCTGCCCACGGCTGGAGTGCCGTTCCTCGCTCACCTGCTGTCCCGGATCCGTGCCGCGGGAGTCCGCCGCGCCGTCCTGGGCACGTCGTACCTGGCCGAGACGTTCTCCGAGCACTTCGGCGACGGCGCCGCGATGGGGCTCGACCTCTCCTACGTCGTGGAGGACGAGCCGCTCGGGACCGGCGGCGGCATCCGCAACGTCGCGAAGCACCTGTCCAGCGAGCACGTCCTCGTCTTCAACGGTGACGTGCTGGGCGGCACCGATCTCCGCGCCGTCGTCGACACGCACCGCCGGACCGAGGCGGACGTGACGCTGCACCTCGTGCGCGTGCCCGACCCGCGCGCGTACGGCTGCGTGCCCACCGCTGCCGATGGCCGCGTGCTGGAGTTCCTCGAGAAGACCGAGGCCCCGCCCACCGACCAGATCAACGCCGGCTGCTACGTCTTCCGTCGCTCGGTGATCGACTCGATCCCGGAGGGCCGGCCGGTGTCCGTGGAACGGGACACGTTCCCGGAGCTGCTCGACACGGGCTCGCGGCTGTCCGGGCACGTGGACGACGCCTACTGGCGCGACATGGGTACCCCGGCCGACCTCGTCCACGGCTCGGCCGACCTGGTGCGCGGCGTCGCCCCCTCGGCGGCGTTGCCGGGGCCGGTCGGCGAGGCCCTGCTGCTGGCCGGGGCCGAGGTCGCCGACGGTGCGCTGGTGTTCGGCGGCACCACGGTCGGCCGCGGGGTGCAGATCGGGCCGGGCGCCCGCGTCGAGGCGGCGGTGCTCTTCGACGGGGCGGTGATCGGCGCCGGGGCCCTCGTCGAGCGCTCCGTGATCGGGGCCGGTGCCCTGGTCGGCGACGGCGCCCGGGTCAGTGACGCGGTCGTGGGGGACCGGGCGGTCGTCGGCGCGCACTGCGAGCTGCGCGCGGGTGCGCGGATCTGGCCGGACGTCGTCCTGCCGGCACACGGGATCCGCTTCTCCCCGGATGTCTGACGCAGTCGAACGCGAGTGGCGGCCGGACTTCCCGCTCGATCTCCCCGGCGTCCTGGCCCCGCTCCGCCGCGGGCGCGGTGACCCCACGTGCCGGGGCGGAGGCGGGTCGCCGTTGTGGCGGAGCTCGACGACCCCGGACGGCCCGGCGACGCTCCGGTTGCACCGTCGCGTCGACGGCACGGTGGTGGCCGCGGCGTGGGGGCCGGGCGCGGCGTGGTCGGTCGACGGGCTGCCCGCGCTGCTCGGGGCCCGCGACCGCCCCGAGGACTTCGTGGCCCACCACCCCCTGGTCGCCGACGCCGTCCGCCAGCGGCCGGGGCTGCGCTTCGGCGCGACCGGCCGGGTGTGGGACGTCCTGGTGCCGGCGGTGCTGGAGCAGAAGGTCACCGGCGTCGAGGCGCGTCGTTCGTGGCGTGAGCTGTGCTGGCGCTTCGGGAGCCGGCGCCGGGGCCCGCACCTGACGGCATGCGGGTCCCGCCGACGCCCACCCGGATCCGTGAGGTGCCCGACTGGGAGTGGCACCGCGCCGGCGTGGACAACGCCCGCCGCCGAGCGATCCTGGGATGCGCCGCGGTGGCGCACCGGCTGGAGGCGGCCTGTGAGCTGGGCGGGGAACCGGGCCGGCAGCTGCTGCGCCGGGTCCCCGGCATCGGGATCTGGACCGCGGCCGAGGTGGCGCAGCGGGCGTGGGGCGATCCCGACGCCGTGAGCTTCGGCGACTTCCACATCCCGACGGTCGTCGGCTGGGCCCTCGTCGGTCGCCCGCTCGACGACGCCGGGATGCTCGAGGTGCTCGCGCCGTACGTGCCCCAGCGCCAGCGGGCGGTGCGGTACGTCGAGACGTCCGGCTTCCGCCGTCCGCGGTTCGGCCCGCGGTTCTCGCCCAAGGACTACCGGGCGATGTGAAGACTCTCGCTCCGGGGCCTGGATCAGCGGCGGGCGGTGAGCAGTCGGTGCAGGGCCAGCAGGCTCACGGCGCCGGTGATCGGGACACCCCAGAGCGGGACGAGCGCCATCGGGGTGTCGATCAGCGTTCGCATGAGCGGGTCGCCGAGCAGCGTGAAGCTGAGTCCGGTGCCGACCGCCACGACGAAGTCCCCGAAGCTGAAGACGTGGAACGCGAGGTAGGCGCGCGTGCGGGCGCGACCGACCAGACGCGCGCCGGCCGCCACGACGATCAGGCCGAGGAACCCGGCGATCAGGTCGCCCCACGCGGCGTTCGCGACGAAGCGCTCGGGTAGCAGCCCTCGAGCACCGACCGCGAAGAACGCCAGCGCTGCGGGGACCCGCCACGCGTTGAACCACGTCAGGTGGGCGAGATCGATCTCGCGCACGAGGCGACGCTGTCCCGCGGACCGGAACACGATCACGAGCGGCACCGCGATCCCCACGGCGATGAGCACCGGCAGGACCACCAGCGGCAGCCGGGCCAGCCCGCCGGTGGTGGACAGCGCTGCGACCACCGCACCCCAGACCGAGACGGCGATCGCCCACCGTCTGAGCCTCTCTCGATCGGATGCCCCGAGGGGGGTCGGGTCTACGACCGCCGGACGATCGGTACCGGACACTGGGCCTCCAGTGAGTTGTGTTCTCCAACTGACTGGGGAGTGTGCGGGCAGTCAGTGGGAAAAGTCAACCCACTCGGCTACGTTGATGCCGTGGCCACCGACGATGCTCCGCGCGAATGCTCCATCGCGCGCAGCCTCGGGCTGCTGGGACAGCGCTGGACTCTCCTCGTGCTGCGGGAGCTGGTGTTCGGCGTGCACCGTTTCGACGGGATAGCCCGCGCGACCGGTGCTCCGCGCGACGTCCTCACGACCCGGTTGCGCGCGCTGGAGGAGGCCGGGCTCCTCGAGAGACGGATCTACCACGTCCGGCCGACCCGCTTCGAGTACCACCTCACCGAGCTGGGTCGCGACACCGCCGAGGTCCTGCTCACGCTGATGTCGTTCGGCGACCGCCACCTGTCCCCGGAACCGCCCGTCCACTGGCAGCACGGCGAACCGGACCACCCGCACCGACTCGATCCGGTCCTCACCTGCCGCGTCTGCGGTCGACCCGCGGCTGACGGTCTGCACGATCCGACGGGCTCCGGTGCACCCGATCCGGTCGGCCCACCGTCGTAGCCCTGCGTCGAGGCCGCCCGATGCGTCGTCGCATGATCGCTTCCTCGGGACCGGGAACCGCCCCTGATGCGGTGCCGGGTCCCCGTCGGGTGATCATGCGGCGGTGCCGGTGCTGCCGCCGGTCCCGGGCCCGCACCGCGACGAGGTCGCCCGGACATCCGCCGTAGGCTCGCAGGAGTGAAGGTCACCGTGCTGGTCGGCGGCGTCGGCGGGGCCCGCTTCCTGCTCGGGCTGAAGGCGGCGTTGGGCCTGCCCGCCATCGGACCGGGCGAGTCTGCACCACCACCTCACTCGGGGCACCGGATCAGCGCGGTCGTCAACGTCGGCGACGACATCTGGTTGCACGGACTGCGGATCTGCCCCGACCTCGACACGTGCATGTACACCCTCGGTGGCGGCATCGACACCGAGCGCGGGTGGGGCCGCGCCGGCGAGACCTGGGCCGTGCGCGACGAGCTGGCCGCCTACGGTGCCGACCCGGCCTGGTTCGGCCTCGGCGACCGCGACACCGCCACCCACCTCGTCCGCACCCGCATGCTGCGCGCCGGCTACCCCCTCTCCGAGGTCACCGCGGCGTTGTGCCATCGCTGGCAGCCCGGTGTGAGCCTGCTGCCGGCCACCGACGACCGCGTCGAGACCCACGTCGTGATCGACGACCCGGAGACGGGCCCGAAGGCGCGCAAGGCGATCCACTTCCAGGAGTGGTGGATCCGGCACAAGGCCGCGCCCGCGCCGCACTCGTTCACCTCGATCGGCGCCGAGCAGGCCACGGTGCTGCCGGCCGTCCGGGACGCGATCGGCGGGGCCGACGCCGTGCTGGTGGCGCCGTCCAACCCCGTGGTGAGCATCGGGACGCTGCTCGACGTGCCCGGCCTGCGCGACGCGCTGCGCGCGACGTCGGCGCGGGTGGTCGGACTGTCGCCGATCGTGGGCGGGCGGGCCCTGCGCGGCATGGCCGACGCGTGCCTGGCCGCGATCGGGGTGCCGACCACCGCCGAGGGCGTGGGACGGCACTACGGCGGGCGCGGTCCGGAGGGCGGCCTGCTCGACGGCTGGCTGGTGCACACCGGCGACGGCGCCGACGTCCCCGGCGTCGAGGTGCGGGCCGTGCCACTGCTGATGACCGACGTCGACGCCACGGCGGCGATGGCCCGCCACGCTCTGGAACTGGCCGGGGTGAGCCGTGGCTGACCGGCCGGTCGACCACGCGGCGCCGGGCGCGATCACGGTCCTGCCCGTCCCGGGGCTCCCCGAGTTCCGGCCCGGTGATGATCTGGCTGCCGCGCTCGCCACGGCCGCACCCTGGATCGCCGACGGCGACGTCGTCGTGGTCACGTCGAAGGTGGTCTCGAAGGTCGAGGGGCGGCTCGTGCCCGCTCCGGCCGACCTCGACGCCCGGGACGCGCTGCGCCGCGAGCTGGTGGACGGCGAGACCGAGCGACTGCTGGCCCGCCGGGGGCGGACGCTGATCGTGGCGGGCAAGCTCGGCGTCGTCCAGGCGGCCGCCGGCGTGGACGGTTCCAATGTCCGCCGCGACGAGCTGGCCCTGCTCCCCGCCGATCCCGACGCCAGCGCCGCCCGGCTCCGGGCCGAGCTGGCGCGGCTGCTCGGCGTCGAGGTCGCGGTGGTCGTCACCGACACGCTGGGCCGCCCGTGGCGGGTCGGGCAGACCGACGTCGCCATCGGGTCAGCGGGGCTCGCCGTCCTGCACCGCTACGAGGGCACGAGCGACGCCGAGGGCAACCCGCTGCTGGTCACCGAGGTGGCAACGGCCGACGAGCTGGCGGCGGCGGCGGACCTGGTGAAGGGCAAGCTGGGCGGGCTGCCCGTCGCGGTGGTCCGCGGCACGGTGCCCGTGGACGACGGCTCGACCGCACGAGAGCTCGTGCGCCCGATCGTCGAGGACATGTTCTGGCTCGGCACGGACGAGGCGATCGAGCGGGGACGGCAGGAGGCGGTGCTGCTCCGGCGCAGCACCCGCGAGTTCGCGGACGTCCCGGTGGATCCCGGCGCTCTGCGCCGGGCGGTCGGCGTCGCACTCACCGCACCCGCCCCGCACCACAGCTCCCCGATGCGGTTCGGCTGGGTGCGCGACACCGCACGCCGCGCCGCGCTGCTCGACGCCATGGCGACCCGGTGGCGCGAGCACCTGGAGGCCGACGGCCGCCCGGCCGCCGAGGTGCAGCGCCGGATGCGCCGTGGCGACCTGCTGCGCCGAGCTCCCGAGCTGGTGCTGGCCTTCCGGACCGGCGACGGCATGCACACCTATCCCGACGAGGCCCGGCGGCTGGGCGAGCGGACGATGTTCACCGTGGCCGGCGGGGCGGCCGTGCAGTCCCTGCTGGTGGCACTGGCCGCCGAGGGGCTGGCGTCGTGCTGGGTGGGATCGACGATCTTCGCGCCGGACGTCGTACGGCGCGTGCTGGAGCTCCCGGCCGACTGGCAGCCGCTGGGCGCCGTCGCCGTAGGGGTGCCGGTGGAGCCGCTGACCCCCCGTCCGCCCCGCGACCCCGGGGAGGCATGGGTGCAGTGGTAGCGCCGGCCGTCGCCGCGGCCGAGCTCCGCGCCTGGACCCCGCCCGACCCCGGCCAGCGCGCGCTCCAGCACGCCCTGCTCGCCTTCCTCGACGCCCGGCCCGAGGACGCGTGCGCGCGGTCGTGCGTCCCGGGCCACCTCACGGCGTCGGCACTGGTGCTCGACGCCGCGGGCGAGCGGACGCTGCTCACCCTGCACCCCAGGGTCGGGCACTGGGTCCAGCTCGGCGGGCACTGCGAACCCGGCGACGCGTCGTTGCGGGACGCGGCCCTGCGCGAGGCCACCGAGGAGTCGGGCCTGCACGGGCTGACGATCGACGACGGGCCGTTGCACCTCGACGTCCACCCCGTCACGTGTTCGCTCGGCGTCCCGACCCGGCACCTGGACGTCCGGTTCCTGGTGCGCGCGCCGGTCGGCGCGGTGCCGAGGATCAGTGCGGAGTCCGACGACCTGCGCTGGTGGCCCCTCGACGCCCTGCCCCCCGAGGAGGACACCCTGCCGGCGCTGGTGACGGCGGCGCGGGCCCGGCTGGCCGCGGGGGCGACCAGTGCGGCCGGCCGCTCAACGCCAGAACAGCAGCTCGCGGTAGCCCGCACCGGCCAGTCGCACGTCACCTCCGACGGCCGAGAAGACGGCACCGCCCGCGTCGAAGAACAGCTGTGACACCCCGGGCACGCCGATGATCAGCAGGAACAGCGCGATCGGGGCCCACGGGCGCACCTGAGCGGCCAGCCGCCGCGCCTGCGCGGACAGGTAGGGCTCGAGCACGCCGAAGCCGTCCAACCCGGGCACCGGAAGGATGTTGAGCACGAACGCCAGCACCTGGATCAGGGCCAGGCAGGACAGTCCGACGGCGAGCCCGATCGGCATCGACACGAACGCGACGGCCGCCGTGAGCAGCGCGCCGAGCACGAGGTTGGTCGCGGGCCCGGCGAGCGAGACCAGGCTGCGGGTTCCGCGGGAGCGGATGGCCCCGTGGTCGATCCACACGGCGCCCCCGGGGAGCGGGATGCCCCCGAGCAGGAGGAACACGACCGGGAAGGACGAACGACAGGCCGACGTCGGTGTACCGGCGGATGTCGAGGGTCAGGTAGCCCTTGTCCCGCACGGAGAGGTCGCCCCCGCGATAGGCCACCGCGGCGTGCCCGAACTCGTGCAGGCACAGCGACACGGCCCAGCCGCCCAGCACGAGCAGCACGACGCCCGCGGTGAGCAGCACCGACGAGCCGTCGGCCACGGCCTCCGGGGTGCCCAGGACCGTCAGGACGCCGCCGCCGGCGCACATGAGCAAGAGGGCCAGGAACCACGGGCTGACCCGCTTCGACACGTCACGCACGTCATCCATTGTGCTGAACGGGGGATCGACCTCGCGGACCGCATCACTCGCATAACGGATCGCCCTTGCCAATCGCGGTCCTACAGAGCTGTACTTACACTGCTGTCATTCGGGGCGGGGACATTTGTCTGAGTACGGCGAGTTTTGGGCGGGTGAACGTGAGCACAGCCACGTGGGAGCTGGTCGAGTCGACGGCGGGGGCGGCGCTCCCGGCTGCGGGGGTGTTCGGCGACGTCCTCGGCTCGTTCGACGGGTCGGACGAGGCCGAGGGGCAGGAGTGGCAGGAGCGCGCCCTCTGCGCCCAGACCGACCCGGAGGCCTTCTTCCCGGAGAAGGGCGGTTCCACCCGGGAGGCCAAGCGGATCTGTTCGGGCTGCGAGGTCCGGGCCGAGTGCCTCGACTACGCACTGGCCCACGACGAGCGCTTCGGCATCTGGGGTGGGCTGTCCGAGCGTGAGCGCCGGCGCCTGCGCCGCGCCGCGGTCTGACCCGGCTCCTCCGCTACTCCGCGTCGCCGTCGACGGCGTCGGGCTCGATGTTGAGGTACTCCGCCACCTGCTCGACGAGCACTTCGTGCAGCAGGTCCGCGAGGTCCTCCCCGCCGTGCGCACGGGCCTCGATCGGACGGCGGTAGAGCACGATCCGCGCCCGCGACGGCATACCCTCGGGATCCACCCCGGCCGGCACGAGCTGGGCCAGCGGCACGCCCACGTCGGCGAGCACGCCGTGTCCCCACGCCACCTCGTCGGGCGAGGTCTCCTCGACCTCCGGCACGTCGTCGACGGCCAGGTCGAGGTCGGTCAGCTCGGTGCCCCAGCGCAGCTCGATCGGCTCGAGGGCCTCCAGGACCAACGCGTCGAACTGCTCCGCGCGCGTCCGGGACGCCGGCGTGGTCGTCGGGTAGATGAGCCCGCGCAGACCCCGGCCGCGCCGGTCCCGCCGGCGGGGCGAGCGGCGCAGGCGTGCGGCGCGCGGTGGTCACCGGAGGATCCTACGGCCATCGCCGCGTCGACGGCTCGCTCGCCAGCTCCGCCCGGGCGGGGCGCCGCTCCGCGCGTCGCGCCGGTGTCGGCGCGTCCGAGCGCTATCGTCGCCGGCGTGCTGAGTGTGCGGCGGTGTTCGCGGACCGGGTGCACCGAGCTCGCGGTGGCCACGCTCACCTACGTCTACGCCGACTCGACCGCGGTCGTGGGCCCGCTCGCCACCCAGGCCGAGCCGCACTCCTACGACCTGTGCACCCGACACGCCCACGGCCTCACCGCGCCCGCGCGGCTGGGAGGTGGTGCGGTTCGAGGGCGAGTTCGCCGCACCGCACCACAGCAACGACGACCTCACGGCACTGGCCGAGGCCGTCCGCGAGGCCGGCCGGGCCGACCGGCCGGCGGAGCCGGTCGCCGCGGCCGGAACGGGCCGGCGCGGGCCACCTGCGGGTGCTACCCGGTCCCGCTCGAAGGCTGAGCCCGCGGCCGCGAGGCCCGTCCGAGGACACCTGAACGTGGTCAGCGGAACGCTCACGTGGCTCTCGCGGTGACGGTCAGCCCGGGGCCGGCGCAGCCACCGGCGCTGCCGACGCCCGCTAGGGTCGACCGCGTGGCAGACCTGTCGGCGATCGTGAAGGCCTACGACATCCGCGGCGTCGTCGGCGAGCAGCTCGACGCGCCGACCGTGCGTGACATCGGCGCCGCGATGGCGCGGCTGCTGCGCGCGGAGGATCCCGGCACCGGCGCGGTCGTCGTCGGTCACGACATGCGCGACAGCTCGCCCGAGCTGGCGGCGGCGTTCGCCGACGGCGTGACCGCGCAGGGTCTCGACGTCGTCTCCATCGGGCTGGCCAGCACCGACATGCTCTACTTCGCCTCCGGTTCGCTCGACCTGCCCGGCGCGATGTTCACCGCCAGCCACAACCCCGCCCGCTACAACGGGATCAAGCTCTGCCGCGCCGGTGCCAGCCCGATCGGGCAGGACACCGGGCTGGCCGCCGATCCGGGAGGCCGTCGAGGCCGGGGTGCCCGACGGACCCGGCGGCGGCACCGTGCGCGAGCGCGACCTGCTCGCCGAGTACGCCGGATACCTGCGCGGGCTCGTGGACCTCTCGGGGTCCGGCGGCTGCGGGTCGTCGTCGACGCCGGCAACGGCATGGGCGGTCACACGGTGCCGGCGGTGCTCGGCGTCGCTGCCGCTGGACCTCGTGCCGATGTACTTCGAGCTCGACGGCTCGTTCCCGAACCACGAGGCCAACCCGCTCGACCCGGCGAACCTCGTCGACCTGCAGCAAACGCGTGGTCGCGGAGGGCGCCGACATCGGGCTGGCCTTCGACGGCGACGCCGACCGCTGCTTCGTCGTCGACGAGCGCGGCGATCCGGTGAGCGCCAGCGCGGTCACCGCGCTGGTGGCCGTCCGCGAGCTGGCGAGGTCGCCGGGCTCCGCGGTGATCCACAACCTGATCACCTCGCGGGCGGTGCCGGAGATCGTCGCGCGAGCACGGCGGCCGACCGGTCCGCACCCGCGTGGGGCACTCGTTCATCAAGCAGACGATGGCCGAGACCGACGCCGTGTTCGGCGGCGAGCACTCGGCGCACTACTACTTCCGCGACTTCTGGCGGGCCGACTCCGGCATGCTCGCGGCCCTGCACGTGCTGGCGGCGCTCGGGGAGCAGGACGGGCCGCTGTCGCACGCTGATGGCCGCCTACGGCCGCTACGCCGCGTCCGGGGAGGTCAACTCGACGGTACGGGACCAGGCCGATCGGATCGCGGCCATCCGGCGCAGCTTCGGTGCGCGGGACGGCGTCGCCTTCGACGAGCTCGACGGGCTCACGGTCCACCTGCCCGGCGGTTCGTGGTTCAACCTGCGCCCATCCAACACCGAGCCGCTGCTGCGGCTCAACGTCGAGGCGCCCGACGACGCCGCGGTCGCCGCCCTGCGCGACGAGGTGCTGGCGATCGTCCGCGGGTAGCGGACGATCGCCACCCGGACAGACCCGGCGCGCATCGACGCGCCCTGGCAGCATCCTCGACGCCACCCGCCCGCCGACCTGCCCCAGGAAGAGGAGCACCGTGGCCGTAGAGCTCGATCCGCAGCTGATGGACATCCTGGCCTGCCCGTCGGACGACCACGCGCCGTTGCGAGTGGGCACGCCCACCGATCCGGACGCCGACGTGCTCACGTGCACGGTGTGCGGGCGCGGCTACCCCGTCGTCGACGGCATCCCGGTCCTGCTGCTCGACGAGGCGACACCGCCCACCGCCGGTGCGTGACGTGCTCGACGACACCCTGCTCGCCGACCCGCGGGCGCTCGCTGCACTGGACACCGGAGGTGTGCTGCGCTCGGCGGCCACAGCCGGCGCGCAGGTCCGTTCGGCGGCCCACGGCGCGCTCGAGGCGGGCGTGCGCCGACCTCGCCGGAGCCCGCCCGCGCGCGCTGGTCCTGCTCCGCCGCCCCGGGGCCTCCGTCGCCTCAGCCGGCCTGCTGACCGCGCTGCTCGCACCGGTGTCACCCGTCCCGGTGGTGCTCGCCGAGACCACGCCGGGCTGGATCGGACCACTCGACGTCGTCGTCGCGCACACCGCGGACTCCACCGATGCCGAGCTGGCCGACGGGGTGGCGCGCGCGGTCCGGCGCGGTGCCGAGGTGGTGCTCTCCGCGCCCGGCGGACGGGCCGGTGGCGTCGGCCGGAGCCGGCCGGGTCCGGCTGCTGGAGCCGAGGATCCCGGTGCCCCCGGGCCTCGACCTGCCGCGCGCGCTGGCCGTCGGGCTCGCCACCGCCGGCGCGCTCGACCTGCTGGACGCGGCGACCGGCCCGGTGCTGGACGAGCTGGCCGACGCGCTCGACGCCGAGGCCGAGCGCAACCAGCCCGGGCACGAACCGTTCATGAACCCGGCCAAGTCGCTCGCCCTGCGCCTGGCCGACCACACCCCGCTGCTGTGGGGCACCGACCCGCTCGCGACCGCCGTCGCCGAGCACGCCGCCACTGCGCTGGCCACCCACGCCGGCGTGGTGGCGCACGCCGGCGACGTCGCGACCGCGGCCACGGCCACGGGCCTGCTGAAGGTGCTGGACCGCGGAGCGGCGGGAGCCGACGTCTTCCACGACCCGTTCGACGACCCCGGCGCGGAGGCCCTGCCCGTACGTCTGGTGCTGCTCGCCGTCGGCGACGACGACCCGGCGCAGGCGGCGCTGCGACGCGCGGGCCGCCACTGGCCGTCGGCCGACGTCGCCCATCCGGTCGAGGAGGTGGCCCGCGGCGTCCGGCACGCCGCGCTGCTGCGTGCGGGGCTGCTCGCGGCGCGCTTCGACATCGCCGCGGTGTACCTCGGGCTGGCCACCCGCACGATCGAGCCGGCCTACAGCAGACGCGAGGGGGGCCTGACGCAGTGCAGCTGCTGGAGAACCCGGTGCGCCCCTACGCCTGGGGCTCGCGGACCGTGATCGCGGACCTGCTCGGTGACGAGGTGCCGTCGCCGCACCCACAGGCCGAGCTGTGGCTCGGGGCGCACCCGTCCGACCCATCCTGGCTGGTCCACGGCGACGGATCGCGCACCTCGTTGCTCGACGCCGTCACCGCCGACCCCGAGCGCCAGCTCGGTGCGAGTCGCAGCCGACGCTGGAGCGGCACGCTGCCGTTCCTGCTCAAGGTGCTGGCCGCCGACGAGCCGCTGTCCCTGCAGGCGCACCCCAGCGCCGAGCAGGCCCGCTCCGGCTACGCCCGGGAGGAGGCGGCGGGCATCGCGCGCGACGCGGCCGAGCGCAACTACCGCGACCGCAACCACAAGCCCGAGCTGGTCTGTGCCCTCACCGAGTTCCATGCGCTCGTCGGGTTCCGCGACCCGTGCGCGACCGTCCGGCTGCTGCGGGCGCTCGCCGTCCCGGAACTGGCCGGCCACGCCGAGCTGCTCGCCGGCCAGCCCGACGCCGACGGCCTCCGGGCCCTGTTCACCACCTGGATCACGCTCCCGCAGTCCACGCTCGACGTGCTGGTCCCCGCCCTGCAGGACGGCTGCGTGCGGCTGGCGGGGGCCGACGGCGACCTGCACCCGGAGGCTCGCACCTTGCTGGAGCTGTCCGAACGCTACCCGGGCGATGCCGGGGTGCTGGCTGCGCTGCTGCTCGAACGGGTCACGCTCGCCCCGGGTGAGGCGCTGTACCTGCCCGCAGGCAACCTGCACGCCTACCTGTCCGGTGCGGGTATCGAGCTCATGGCGAGCTCGGACAACGTGTTGCGCGGCGGCCTGACGCCCAAGCACGTCGACGTGCCCGAGCTGCTCCGGGTGCTCGACTTCGCCGCGGCGCCGCCCACGGTGATCGTCGGTCGTCCCGACGGCGACTGGGTCCGCTACGACACCCCCGCCGAGGAGTTCCTGCTGCGTCGCTGGGACGCCGGCACGCCTGGCCCGGTGGCCGTGCCCGACGGTGGACCTCGGATCCTCCTGTGCACCGCCGGCGCGGTGTGCGTCGAGTCGCCGGGCGCCGGGCTGGAGGTGAAGCGTGGTGGGTCGCTCTGGCTGGCCGCGCAGGACACCGGGGTCACGGTGGCCGCCCACGGGGAGGGCGCGCAGCTGTTCCTGGCCAGCGACGCCCTGGGCGGCTGACCGGGCGCACCGTCGGCCGCACCCGCTACTGTCGCGGCGGATCGGGTGCGGGGGCGAGGTCGTCAGGAGCGTGCGGTGTCAGCGAGTGGTGGAACCCGGGCGATCGTGGCCGCACTGGTCGCCAACGCGGGGATCGCGGTCGCCAAGTTCGTCGGCTACCTGATCACGGGGTCGTCGTCGATGCTGGCGGAGTCGGTGCACTCGGTGGCCGACACGTCCAACCAGGGCCTGCTGCTCCTCGGCGGCAAGCGGGCCAAGCGGGCAGCCACCAGCGAACACCCCTTCGGGTACGGCCGCGACCGGTACTTCTACTCGTTCGTCGTCGCCCTGCTGCTGTTCAGCCTCGGCTCGGTGTTCGCGCTGTACGAGGGCATCCACAAGCTGGAGAAGCCGGAGGCCCTCACCTCACCGCTGGTCGCCGTGGCGATCCTGCTGGTCGCGATCGGGCTGGAGACCTACTCGTTCCGCACCGCGATCGTCGAGTCGCGCCCGCTCAAGGGGCAGGGCACCTGGTGGCAGTTCATCCGCCAGTCCAAGGTGCCGGAGCTGCCCGTGGTGCTGCTGGAGGACCTCGGCGCCCTGGTCGGGCTGGTGCTCGCGCTGCTGGGCGTGGGGCTGACCGTGGTCACCGACAACCCGGTGTTCGACGCGCTGGGCACCATCTGCATCGGGATCCTGCTCGGCGTCATCGCCGTCATCCTGATCATCGAGATGAAGAGCCTGCTCATCGGCGAGGGGGCCGCGCCGCCGGTGCTCGCCCGGATCGTCGCCGAGCTCGAGGCGGGCGCCGTGGAGCGGGTGATCCACATCCGCACGCAGTACATCGGTCCCGAGGAGCTGCTCGTCGCCGCCAAGATCGCGCTCACCCCGGGCATGCCCGTCGAGGACGTCGCGCGCGCCATCGACGCGGCCGAGTCGCGGGTCCGGGACGACCGTCCCGGACGCCCGGATGATCTACCTGGAGCCCGACCTCGACCGGGCGAGCGTCGCCGGCTGAGGCTGCTCCGGCGCTACGGCTCCAAACGTTCGGTACCGGCCCGCTCGGTCTCCCCCGCCTCCCGCGCGTAGTTGGGGTCGGTGACGAGCCGGCTGCGCCGGGCCCCGTAGATGAAGTAGATGACGACGCCGATCACCATCCACACCGCGAAGCGGATCCAGGTGTCCGTGGGCAGGTTGAGCATCAGGTAGAACGACGCCAGCACCGCGAGCACCGGGATGACGGGCACCCACGGGCACGTGAACGCCCGGGGCAGGTCGGGGCGAGTGCGGCGCAGCACCAGCACGCCGATGGCCACGAGGATGAATGCGAACAGCGTGCCGATGTTGACCAACTCGGCCAAGGCGCTCAGCGGCACGAACATCGCGAGCAGGGCCACGACGCCGCCGGTCACGATCGTGGTGCGCACCGGGGTGCCGTACCGCGGGTTCACCTTGGAGAACACCGGCGGCAGGAGACGGTCGCGGCTCATCGCGAAGAAGACGCGGCTCTGACCGAGCATCAAGATCATCATGACCGTGGTCAGCCCGAGCAGCGCCCCCACCGAGATGATCGTGGCGTACGCCGGTTGTCCGACCGAGCGGAAGGCCTCGGACAGTGGAGCCTCCAGCTGCAGGTCGGTGTACTTCACCATGCCGGTGACGACGAGGGAGACCAGGACGTAGAGCGTGGTGCAGATGGCCAGCGAGCCGAGGATGCCGATCGGCATGTCGCGCTGCGGGTTCTTGGTCTCCTCCGCGGCGGTCGCCACGATGTCGAAGCCGATGAAGGCGAAGAACACCAGCGCGGCCCCGGTGAAGATGCCGGTGACGCCGAACGCACCGGGAGCGAAGCCCAGGTCCTGCAGCACGGACGGGGTGGCCTCCGCACCCGCGGCGGTCGGGGAACCGGACGGCGGGATGAACGGCGAGTAGTTGGCGAAGTCGATGAAGAACGCGCCGGCCACGATGACCAGGAGCACGACGGCCACCTTGATCACTACGATGACGAAGTTCACCTGCGAGGAGATCTTGATGCCCAGGCAGATGACGGCGGTGAGGAGCAGGACGATGACCGCGGCGACCACGTTGAACCCGTCGCCGTACAGCGCGGCCGGGATCTCGATCCCGATCTGCCCCATGACGTCGGCGAAGTAGCCCGACCAGCCGACCGCCACCGTGGCCGCGCCGAGGGCGAGCTCGAGGATGAGGTCCCAGCCGATGATCCAGGCGATCAGCTCGCCGAGACTCGCGTAGGAGAAGGTGTAGGCGGAGCCGGCCACCGGGACGGTGCTGGCGAACTCGGCGTAGCACAGCGCCGCGAGAGCGCACGCGAGGCCGGCGACAGCGAAGGAGATCGCCACCGCCGGGCCGGCCTGCACGCCGGCGGCCTTGCCGGTGAGGACGAAGATCCCGGTCCCGATGATCACACCGACCCCGAAGACGATGAGCTCCAGCGGCCCGAGCTGCTTCTTGAGCTGGTGCTCGGGCTCCTCGGTGTCCCTGATGGACTGCTCGATGGTCTTGGTGCGCCACGGGTTCATGGAGCGTCTCCTCGGCGTGAGCGACGGATGCGCGCAGCTCGGACCCGCGGAAGTGTCGCACGATTGGGCCCGCCACGTCGCGGTCAGCACGCCGTCGGAACAGCATCGATATCCCGCTCGGGACGAGGCCGTTCGCTACAGGGGGAGTACGGCGGCGGTCATGACGCCGCCTCCGCGGGACGGAGCGCGTCGGCGGTCACGACGGCGGCCCGGCGGTCAGCCGAGCGAGGCGCTGCGAGGTCGGCCAGCGCACGTCATGGGCCCACCCGAGCCGTTCGAAGAACCAGATGACGCGCGCGGAGATGTCGACCTGCCCCCTGCCGACACCGTGGCGGGCGCACGTGGGGTCGGCGTGGTGGAGGTTGTGCCAGGACTCGCCGCAGCTGAGTATCGCGAGCGGCCAGACGTTCGCGGAGCGGTCGCGGGTGGTGAACGGCCGGTCCCCGATCAGGTGGCAGATCGAGTTGATCGACCAGGTGACGTGGTAGGCCACCCCGACCCGGACGAGCCCGGCCCAGAAGAATGCGGTGAGTGCCCCCCACCACGACCACGTGACGAGGCCCCCGACGAGGGCCGGAGCGCCCAGGCTGACCACGGTCCACAGCGGGAACTGGCGACCGATCCGGGCGATGGCCCGGTCGGCGACCAGGTCGGGCGCGAACCGGTCGATGTTCGTCTGCTCGGAGCGGAACAGCCAGCCGATGTGCGAGTGGACGAAGCCCTTGGCGACCCCGACCGGACCGGTGCCGTAGAGCCACGGCGAGTGCGGGTCGCCCTCCTTGTCGGAGAACGCGTGGTGGCGGCGGTGGTCGGCGACCCAGGTGACGACGTCGCCCTGCAGGGCGAGGCTGCCGGCGATGGCGAGGCCGCTGCGCAACGCCGGGTGCGCACCGAAGGAGCGGTGCGTGAAGTGGCGGTGGAAGCCGACCGTCACCCCGAGGACGCTGATCACGTACATCACGGCCGCGAGCCCGATGTCGAGCCAGCTCAGCCCCCACCCCCAGGCCAGTGGCACGGCGGCGACGAGGGCGAGCACCGGGACGATCACGAAGACGTGGACCAGCAGGCTCTCGCCGGACGGCCGGCGCCCGTCGATGATCGGCTTCGGTCCACTGCTGGTGGGGGCGTCGGGCGCGAGCGACGTGGTCACGTGGTGCTGGCTCCTCTTCGGGCGGGGTCGCTCCGAGGAGCGCTACACCGTAGAGACTACGGTGTAGCGGATGCCGGAACAAATTGAGCACCACCACGGTGAGCAGGGTCGCCGCGTGGCGCTGACACGCGAGCGGGTGTTCGCGACCGCGCTCGGGCTGATCGACGCCGACGGGGTCGAGGCCCTGTCGATGCGCCGGCTCGGCCGGGCGCTCGACCGCGATCCGATGCGCCTCTACCGGCACGCGGAGAGCAAGGAGGCGCTGCTCGACGGTGTCGTCGACCTGGTGCTCACCGAGCTGCAGGTGCCCGTGGCGAACAACGGGTCCCTCCTCGGCTGGGAGGAGGCGCTGCGCCGCACGGCACACGCGTTCCGGGCGATCGCGCTGGCCCATCCGCACGTCGTCCCGCTGCTCGTGACGCGCCCGCTGACGACACCGCTGGCCCGTCGGCCGCTGGCGACGCTGCGTCCCCTGGAGGACCTGCTGGAGCTGTTCGTCTCCGCCGGCTTCTCCCCGCGCGGCGCGCTGTATGCGTACCGGCTCTACATGGGTTTCCTCTACGGCCACGTGCTCAACGAGCTGCAGGAACGCCTCGACAACCCGGACGAGACCGATGACGTGCTCCGGCTGGGCCTGCACCGGCTGCCGGCGCACGAGTTCCCCCGCTTGCGGTCGCTCGCCCACGACCTCGCCGCCTACGACGGCGCCCGGGAGCTCGACGAGGGGCTGGACATCGTGCTGGCCGGGCTGCGGGCCCGGGCCGCGACGGGCTGATCGGTCCATGGCCGATCCGATGCCGCGTGCGCGCTGAGCGGCTGCCGGGCGAGTGATCGGCTCCGGGGCGGGCCCCGGTGATCGACTGCTGCCCGTCGCCGAGGCCGGCGAGATTGATCAACGGGTGGGGACCCGGAGCCGCACGTGGCGCGGTGGCGCGTCCCCGTCGGGTGATCATCGCACGTCGGGGGCCCGGCGGGACGGGGTGATCGGTGCGCCGGGACCCGGAGCCGTACGTGGCGCGGCTGCCGGTCCCTCACCGATGATCGCCGCAGGTCGGGGGTCCGGCCGGCGAGGTTGATCGGTGCGTGGGGACCTGGGGCCGCATGTGACGCGGCGGTCCCGGTTCGGTGATCGCCGAAGGTCGGGATGCCGGCCAGCGAGCACTCACCGCGATGGCGTGCTCGCTGGAGGAGTTGATCAGCCGCTCGGGACCCGTAGCCGTACGTGACGCGGTGGCGCGTCCCTGATTGGTGATCATCGCAGGTCGGGGGCCCGGCGGGACGGGGTGATCGGCGCGCCGGGACCCGGAGCCGTACGTGGCGCGGTGCCCGGTCCCCGTCCGGTGATCACGACGGACGGTGTCGGCTGCGCCGGGTCAGCCGGGCCGGAGGTGTCCGGCCGGGCCGGAAAGCCGGGCCGGAGGTGTCCGGCCGGGCCGGTGCCACCGGGTCGGGCTCGGATGCGCCCTCAGCTCAGGACCAACTCGGTCCCGGGGTCGTGCGGCACCACCGGGGCTCCGTCGACCCGCAGGTCCGCGCGGCGGCGCGTGTCCTGCGCCGCGAAGTGGGCGTCCTCCTGGCGGGCCCAGCGCTCCCAGTGCGGCCGGTAGGCTTCTCCGTCGCGCTCGATCCCCCGCCGGAAGCGCTCGGCGCGTGGCGCGACCACCCAGACGAGCAGCACCGCGTACGCCGCGATCGGCCGACTGCCCGCCGCCACCCCCTCGACGAGCAGCAGCGGCGGTGTGCCGAGATCGTGCTCCTCCGCGTAGCCGCCGCGCTCCCAGTCGTAGCGGCGGTACCGGGCGGCCCGGCCGCCAGCCAGCGGTGCGACGACCTGGTCGTGCACCAGTGGCACGGCCTCGGCCAGCCCGTCCCAGCCGGGATAGAGATCGTCGAGATGCAGCACGGGGGGGTCGCCCAACGCGTGGGCCAGCCGCGCGGCGAGGACCGTCTTGCCCGACCCCGACGGCCCGTCGACGCACACCAGCCGGGTACGCCCACAGCGCGGGGGCGTGGCGAGGACGCGCGCGGCCACGTCGGCAATCGCGACGACCGACATCCCACTGCGCACCAGGCGGGCTAGGGCCCGACGTCCTGACCCGCCACCGGGAAGCCGCCGAACCCCCGCAGCATCCTCGTCGGGCATCCAGGCCTCGTCACGGCAGAAGGTGTACCACCAGGGAGTACGGCGGAGTAGATGCTGCCGGGCGCACGGAGGAACAAGCACAGCGCGGGCTGGCTCCACGCCTCCCCGGATTCGCTCCACGGGCGGCTCCGTCATGGGATGACAGCCGCAGCGGCCTACCTGTGCGCCGCGGGTGTCGCCGGAGCCCTTCGGGCAGCCATCAGACCGGCCGCCGCGGCGAGGACCGCCGCAACAGCCCAGGCCGGCCGGGGGTCCAGGGCGGTCGCGATGAGGAGGATCAGCGCCGTCCCGACGGCCGTGCCGAGTTGGGCCGCGGTGTTGAGCACGCCTGCGGCGGTCGCCTTCAGTTCCTCGTCCACGGCCGTGCCCATGTCGTTGGCGGCGACGGACGCGATCCCGAGCCCGAGCCCGCACAGCGCGGAGCCGACACCCACGCCGGTGACGGTGGGCCACGCGCTGAGCAGGACGTTCCCGGCCGCGATCATGCCCAGGCCGTACCCCAGCGTGCGGCCCCAGCCGATCGTGCCGACCAGTCGGGGGGCGACCGCTGATCCAGTGATGGCGAGCACGCTGACCGATACCAGCAGGCCGGCCGCCTGTAGCGGCGCCAGCCCCAGGTCGTCCTGCAGTACGAGTGTGGCCACGGTGATCGACGAACTGGTGGTTGCCGTGTTGACGAAAGAGCCGACAGTGCCCCACCGCAACGTCGGTGCGCGGCGAGCGGCGCGGTCGACGAGCGGCTTCGGTGTCCGCCGCTCGGCCACTCCGAAGCCGGCCGCGGCGACGAGGCCGACCGCCGTCACCGCGGCGCCGACGAGCACCGAACCGGGTTCGCCGAGCAGCGTGGTGCCGATGACCACACCCATGGCCCCACCTGTGAGCAGGACGGCGGACGGCCAGCCCACCCCGACCGCGGACCGGGTGACGTCGTCCCGCGGAACGGCCGCGAGGACGGACACGGCCAGCACGAGGGCGACGGCGACGGTCGACCAGAAGACCGCCCGCCACGACGAGAACTCGGTGAGCACGCCACCGACGACGAAGCCGGCCGCTCCGGCTGCGGCACCAGCAGCGCTCCAGCCGGCCACGGCCCGACGCCGCGCCTGACCTTCGGGGACCAACGTCGTGAGCAACCGGAGCGCCGCCGGCACCGACGCTGCCGCGGCCACTCCCTGTAGCGCCCGCGAGGCGGCCAGCAGGTCACTCGATGTCGCGAGCGCACCGACCGTCGACGCTCCCGCGTAGACCACGAGTGACCACAGGATCGTCCGTCGGTGCCGATTCGATCACCGACCCGGGCCGCCACCATGAGCAGGCCGCCGAAGAACAGCGCGTAGGCGGTGACGATCACCGTCCCCTCGGTCGCGGTGGCGCCGAGATCCGCCAGCATCGTCGGCAGGGGGTGATCACGACGGTCACCCCGAGGACGTCGACGAACTGCACACCGCACAAGGCGAACGCGACATGGCCGGGGTGTATGGCATGTGAGGGTCGGATCGCGCGCGGGCTCGTCTCAGCCATTGCCGGTGAACATCGCACAGGACTGCGGCGTCCGCCTTCCTGCGCGAACGCACGGCCGGACGACGGGTTCGCGACCATGCCCGCGCATCCCCCCGGCCGATGGCCGTCGTTCCTGCTGGTCAGGCCCCGTCCTCGGACGTCGGCCCGGCCACCTGGTAGCCGCCGAACTTCTCCCGCAGCGTCTTCTTCGAGAACTTGCCGACGCTCGTCTTGGGGACCTCGTCGATGAACTCCACCGCGTCGGGGAGCCACCACTTCGCCACCCGCGGCTCCAGGTGCGCCAGCACGTCCTCCGCGGTGAGCGTCTCCCCGGGCTTCACCACCACGCACGCCATCGGCCGCTCCACCCACTTCTCGTGCGGGATCGCGATGACCGCGGCCTCCGCCACCTTGGGGTGGGACATGATCTCGTTCTCCAGCTCCACTGAGCCGATCCACTCGCCGCCGGACTTGATGAGGTCCTTGGTCCGGTCGACCAGCCGGACGAAGCCGTGGCGGTCGACCGAGGCGACGTCGCCGGTGCGCAGCCATCCGTCGTCGGTGAACTGCGCCCCGCCGCCCTCGCCGCGGTAGTACTCGCTGGCGATCCACGGGCCGGCGGCCTGGATCTCGCCGGTGGCGACGTCGTCCCACGGCTGGGGCTCGCCGGTGTCCGGGTCGACGAGGCGCAGGTCGACGAGCGGTACGGCCTGGCCCTGCCGGGCCCGGACGTCGGCGCGTTCGGCCTCGGTCAGGGCGTCGTGGTGCGAGCGCGGGGTGCACACCGTCGCGATCGGGCTGGTCTCGGTCATGCCCCAGGCGTGCAGCATCGGCAGTCCGATCGCTTCCCGGTAGCCCTCCGAGAGCGCCTTGGGCACGGCCGAACCGCCGCAGAGGATCACGCGCAGCGATCCCAGGTCGTGGCCGGCCAGCAGCGGCAGCATGCCCATCCAGATCGTGGGCACCCCGCCGGTGACGGTGACCCGGTGCCTCTCCAGCAGCGCGGCGATCGCCTGCGGGGTCATGTTCGGCCCCGGGAACACGATGGTCGAGCCGGCGAGCAGGCAGCCGTAGGGCAGGCCCCACGCGTTGGCGTGGAACATCGGCACGACGGGCATCACGACGTCGCGCTCGGACAGCGCCGCGCCGTCGGCGACCAGCGAGATCAGCGAGTGCAGGGTCGCGGACCGGTGCGAGTACACGACGCCCTTGGGGTTGCCGGTGGTGCCCGACGTGTAGCACATGGCCGCCGCGCGGTTCTCGTCCTCGATCTCGAAAGTGCCCGCGAACGGCTCCGCCCCGGACAGGAGCTCCTCGTAGTCGTGCACGCGCGGGTCGACGGGCACCGGCACGTCCGCCCCGTCGTCGATCACCACGTAGTGCCGCACCGTCTCGAGCTTGTCGACCAGCGGCCAGAGCAGCGGGAGCAGGGACCGGTCGACGAACACGACCTCGTCCTCGGCGTGGTTGGCGATGTAGACCAGCTGCTCGGGGAACAGTCGGATGTTGAGCGTGTGCAGGACGCGGCCCGTACAGGGCGCGGCCATGTAGAGCTCGAGGTGCCGGCCGGTGTTCCAGCAGAACGTGGCGACGCGGCCGTCGGCGCCGACGTCCAGCGTGTCCAGCACGGTGGCCAGCCGGCGCACCCGCTGCGCCCACTGCGCCACGGTCGTCGTGGTCTCGCCGCCGGCGTCGGCGGTGACGATCGACTTGTGCCCGAAGTACTGCTCGGCGCGGTGGAACACGTGCGGAAGGGCGAGGGGACGGTCCTGCATGAGTCCGCGCATCGACGCTCCAGGTGCCTCTGTGCCGTCGGTCACCGCGAAGCTACCTCCTGTCCCGATGCGCTCACCATGGCGACCGGGCCGCCCATCGCGATCGAGCCGCCCGTCGCAACCGGGCCGCACTGACGGTCTCGGCGGCTACGCTCGTCGGTCGTGACGCCCTCCGGCCAGGCCCCATCGGTCTGCCTCGACGTGGGCTCCACTTGGACGAAGGCGGTGCTCGTGCGTCCCGACGGGGCGCTGGCGGGTTTCGCCGAGCACCCGACCACGGTCGACGACGTGCTCGAGGGCATGGACGCGGCCGTGCGAGCGGTGTCGGCGGCGGGCCCGTCGGGCGCGGGGCCCGAGCCGGAGCTGCTGGCCTGCTCGTCGGCGGGCGGCGGCCTGCGACTCGCCGTCGTCGGCTCGGAACGGCTCGCGGCGACGGAGGCGGGTCATCGGGTGGCCGTCTCGGCCGGCGCCCGCGTCGTGCACGTGCACGCCGGGCCGCTGACCCCGCCCGACGTCCGGCAGTTGCGCAGCACCCGGCCCGGCGTCGTGCTGCTGATGGGGGGATCCGACGGGGACGACCCCACCGGGCTGCTGCACAACGCCGGCCGGCTGGCGAGGGCACGCATCCGGCACCCGATCGTGCTCGCCGGCAACGCGGTGGCCCGCGACGACGCGCTCGCGCTGCTCCGGGCCACCGGCCGCACCGTGGTGAGCTGCGAGAACGTCATGCCGCGCCGCGGCGAGCTCGTCCCGGGTCCGGCGCGAGCCGCGCTCGCGCAGCTGTACGCGACCCACGCCGTCGGCGGCCGCGGACCCGCGGCCGGGTCCCGGTTCCGGCGGCTCGTCCGGGTGGCCACCCCGGACGCCGTCGGGCACGCCGCCGACGAGCTGGCCCGCATCCGCGGGACCGGGGTGCTGCTGGTGGATGTCGGGTGCGCCACCACCGACGTCCACTCGGTGGGCGACAGCGGCCGGCGCCGCACCGTCGAGGGTGATCTCGGGGTGCGCACGGCCGCAGGCGGCGTGCTGGTGGAGGCCCAGACCGAGGGCGTCGTCGACCCCGTCGAGGCCGACCTGCTCGGTCCCACCGTCGCCCGCATGGCCAGCGAGGTCGGGTACGTCCCGCGCGACCCGGGCAGTGCGGCCGAGGACCGGCGCATCGCCGCGCTGGCCTGCGTGATCGCCGTCCGGCGACACCTGCGCGCGCACGCCGGTACCGGCCCCGAGATCGGACTCGTGGTGCTGTCCGGCGGGGTGTTCCGGCAGCGGATGCGCGCCGGTGGGATCGCGGCCGTGGTCACCACGCTGCAGGCCGACCCGGTGCTGTCACCGGCCCTGGCCGATGCCCCGGTCGTCGTCGACGCGGACTTCGCCGTCGCCCCGGCGGGGCTGCTCGCGGCCCACGGGCGCACCGAGGCGGCGGAGTCGCTGCTGCGCGACCACCTGCTGAGCTGAGGTCGAGTTGACAGCGCTACCAGGCGTCGCCACCCTGAAAGGGCAATGGCGTAGCCGGGGTCGAGGGGCGCTGCGACGGACATCTGGTCCGCCACGCTCGACCCACCGGGCCATCGTGTGAAGGGCGCCTGCCACGCAGGAGGTCGTCCACTCCCGTTCCTCGCCGACGTGCGCATCCGCCGTCGGCTATCCGTGACCGCGAAGCAGGAGGCATCACCCCCATGACCGCCAGTGCCGACACCACGACCGATCCCTTCGGTCGGCTGCAGAGCCGCAACGGGATCGAGTTCGCCGTCGCCGACCTCGCGCTGGCCGAGTTCGGCCGCAAGGAGATCCGGCTCGCCGAGCACGAGATGCCCGGCCTGATGGAGCTGCGCCGCGAGTACGCCGAGGCCCGGCCGCTGCACGGCGCCCGCATCGTCGGCTCGTTGCACATGACCGTCCAGACCGCCGTGCTGATCGAGACCCTCGTGAGCCTCGGCGCCGAGGTCCGCTGGGTGAGCTGCAACATCTTCTCCACACAGGACCACGCCGCGGCGGCCACGGTCGTGGGCCCGCACGGCACCCCGGACGAGCCCGCCGGCGTGCCCGTGTTCGCCTGGAAGGGCGAGACGCTGGAGGAGTACTGGTGGTGCACCGAGCAGCTGTTCAGCTTCACCGATCCCGACGGTGAGATCGTCGGCCCGAACATGATCCTCGACGACGGCGGCGACGCCACGCTGCTGGTCCACAAGGGCGTCGAGTACGAGAAGACGGGCGTGGTGCCGACCGTCGAGGACGAGGACCTGACCGTCTCCGAGGAGTACCGGATCATCCTCGACACGCTGCGCCGCTCGCTGCTCGCCGACCCGGACCGCTGGACGAAGGTCGCCGCCCCGATCCGCGGCGTCACCGAGGAGACCACCACCGGGGTGCACCGGCTCTACCAGCTCGCCGAGCAGGACATGCTGCTGTTCCCGGCGATCAACGTCAACGACTCGGTCACCAAGAGCAAGTTCGACAACGTCTACGGCATCCGGCACTCGTTGATCGACGGCCTCAACCGGGCCACCGACGTGCTCATCGGCGGCAAGGTCGCGCTGGTGTGCGGCTTCGGCGACGTGGGCAAGGGCTCGGCGGCCGCGCTGGCCGGGCAGGGCGCGCGTGTGATCGTCAGCGAGGTCGACCCGATCTGCGCGCTGCAGGCGCTGCTGCAGGGCTTCCAGGTGGCACGGCTCGAGGACGTCGTGCACACCGCCGACATCGTGGTCACCACCACCGGCAACAAGGACATCATCACCACCGAGTCGATGTCCCGCATGAAGCACCAGGCGATCGTCGCCAACGTCGGTCACTTCGACAACGAGATCGACGTCGCGGGTCTGGCCCGCATCCCGGGCATCATCAAGCTCAACATCAAGCCGCAGGTCGACGAGTGGCGCTTCCCGGACGGCCACTCGATCATCTTGCTGTCCGAGGGCCGCCTGATGAACCTGGGCAACGCCACCGGGCACCCGTCCTTCGTGATGAGCAACAGCTTCTCCAACCAGGTGATCGCGCAGGTCGAGCTGTTCACCAAGCACGAGGAGTACAACAAGGACGTGTACCGCCTGCCCAAGCACCTGGACGAGAAGGTCGCCAAGATCCACGTCCTGGCGCTGGGCGGCGAGCTCACGAAGCTCTCCAAGGACCAGGCCGAGTACATCGGGGTCGACGTGGAGGGCCCGTTCAAGCCCGACCACTACCGGTACTGAGCGCCGCCGCCGGCCGTAGGCTGGAGCCGTGTTCCACCGCGGTGACGGCGACGGCTGGACGCGGTGCGCGCTGGGCCACCCGCACTGGGGCCTGCACGGGGCGGCGGGCCTGCTGCTGTGGTGCTCCGACCACGTGCTGCTGCAGCACCGCGCGTTGTGGAGCCACCACGGCGGCACCTGGGGGCTGCTCGGCGGCGCCCGGCACCGCGGCGAGTCCCCCGAGCAGACGGCGGTGCGCGAGGCGGCGGAGGAGTCGGGGCTCGTGCCCGGCTCCTACGCACTGACCGGCCGGTACGTCGACGACCACGGCGGCTGGTCCTACACCACGGTCGTCGGGCGGGCCGACACGGCGCTCGCGCCCGCCGAGCTCACCGCGGAGACGATCGAGGTGCGCTGGGTGCCGGCCGACGAGCTGCAGGCACTGCCGCTGCACCCCGGCTTCGCGGCGAGCTGGGAGCAGGTGCGGGCGATCGCCTAGGGTACGGAGCCTCGGTGTCGGTCAGGGAGGCGTCGGTCAGGTTGCCGCGCTGCGCATCCGGCGTGCACACCCGGTTCCCACCGGCTGTAGATCGAGGCGGAACGGGTCCGTCCGGGCTGCTCGGCCCTGAGCAGCCCGGACTCGACGGGGCCGGACGCTCTAGTCTGTGGACACGATCGCGTCCCCACTCTCGCTGCCCACACTCGCGGAGGCCATCGATGGCAGTTGGCGACCGGGTCGACTACAACCCCTTCGAGCCCGACTTCTACGTCTCCGACCCCTTCGCCGTGTACCGGTGGATGCACGACGAGGAGCCGGTGTACCGCAACGAGCAGTGGGGGTGGTGGGTCCTGACGCGGTTCGAGGACGTCCGGGCGGCCGCACTGGACGCGGCCACCTTTCTCAGCTTCGAGGGAATGGACGTCGACGACTCCCGGTTCGAGCAGGTCCCCCCGGGATCGATCGGCAGCATGGACAACCCCCGGCACGACCAGGTCCGCAAGGTCGTCCAGCCCTACCTGCTGCCGCGCCGCGTCGCCAAGCTGGAGGAGGGCATCCGGGCGGTGGTGCGCACGCTGGTCGAGTCGTGGCGGGGACGCGCGGAGATCGACCTCGCCCAGGAGCTGGCCTGGCCCATGCCCTTCGACGTGTTCTTCTACCTGATGGGCTTCCCCAGCAAGGCGGAGGAGAACGAGGAGCAGCGGGCGCAGCGCGAGCAGCTGGAGCGGTGGACGCACGAGCTGAAGGACCGCGTGCCCGGCACGCCGCACCTGGGCCCCACGGCGAAGGCCGCCACGGCCAACATCCAGCAGTACTTCATCGACGTGCTCAACGAGCGTCGTCGGAACGGGCGTGACGACCTGATGACCAAGATGGTCAACGCCGACATCGACGGAGTCCCGTTCGTGCCGGAGGAGATCACCCCGGACTCCGAGATCAGCGGCCTGATGATGATCCTGTTCCTCGGCGGCGTCGAGTCGACCGCCGGTCTCGTCGGTACCGCGTTCAAGCTGCTCGCCGAGAACCCCGACCAGCGGGCACTGCTGCAGGACGATCCCGCACTCATCCCGGCCGCGGTCGAGGAGACGATGCGCTGGGCCACTCCGCTGCAGCTCACCGCCCGCACGACCTCCCGCGAGGTCACCCTGCACGGCACCACGATCCCCAAGGGCGACCGGGTCGTGCTGGTGACCGGCGCGGCCAACCGGGACGAGCGCCAGTTCCCCGACCCCGACCGCTTCGACGTCACCCGACCCCGGGCCCGGCATGTCGGGTTCGGCGAAGGCGTCCACGGGTGCCTGGGCGCCCCGCTCGCTCGTCTCGAGGCGAAGATCGCCGTCGAGGAGGCCCTCCCCGTGCTGGGGGACTACGAGCTGGCCGGTGCGCCGACCTTCTACCCCAGCTCACCCAACATGTACGTCTGGAAGAACCTGCCCATCACCGTCCCAGCCTCAGCTCGGTAGGAGCAGGGCGACGAGGACTGGCGGAGTACTAGGGTCCGCCGGCGTGGGCCGGCTGGTCGTCATCGAGGGGCTGGACGGCGCGGGCAAGCGGACGCTGGCCGACGCGCTGTCCGCCGCGCTGGCGGCGAAGGGTGCGGCCGTCGCCCGGCTCGCCTTCCCCCGGTACGACGTCGACGTCCACGCCGACCTGGCGCGCGACGCGCTCTACGGCCGGATGGGCGACCTCGCCGGGTCGGTGCACGCCATGGGGTCGCTGTTCGCGCTCGACCGCCGGGACGCCGCGCCCGGCCTGCGCGCCGCCACGGCCGCGCACGACGTGGTGCTCGTCGACCGCTACGTGGCGTCGAACGCCGCGTACGGGGCCGCGCGGCTGCACCAGGACGCGGCCGGTGGGTTCGTCGCCTGGGTCGTCGAGCTGGAGGTGGAGCGGTTCGCGATCCCCGTGCCCGACCATCAGCTGCTGCTCGCGGTGCCCCGTGCCGTCGCCGCCGACCGGGCCGCGCGCCGCGAGCGGACCGAGCCGGGCCGCCAGCGCGACGCCTACGAGTCCGACGCCTCGCTGCAGGAGCGCACCGCGGCCGTCTACGCCCAGCTCGCCGCGGGATCGTGGCTCTCGGCATGGACGGTGCTGGACGGGGGCGCAGCGGTCGAGGTGGATGCGCTCGCTGCTCAGCTCCTCGGGTAGGAGATCTGTTCTGCGTCGTGGCCGTGGGCCCGACCGGGACGGACGTCGCAGGTCAGCAGCGGCACGCCGAGCTGCTGCAGAGTCGATGCGATCGGCGGAGACCATGCCCGGCGCAACCGACGACCAGGCAGTGAGATGCTGGCCCCCATGAAGTCGCGCGTTCTGGTGGTGGACGACGATCCGGCGCTGGCCGAGATGCTGACGATCGTGCTGCGGGGCGAGGGTTTCGACACCGCGGTCGTCGGTGACGGGACGCGGGCGCTGCCCGCCGTCCGCGAGCTGCGGCCCGACGTCGTGCTGCTCGACCTGATGCTGCCGGGGATGAACGGCATCGACGTCTGCCGGGCCATCCGTTCGGAGTCGGGCGTGCCGATCGTCATGCTCACGGCCAAGACCGACACCGTCGACATCGTGCTCGGACTGGAGTCCGGCGCCGACGACTACGTCGTCAAGCCGTTCAAGCCCAAGGAGCTGGTGGCCCGGATCCGCGCGCGGGTGCGGCGCACGGACACCGAGCCCGCCGAGCAGCTGTCGATCGGTGACGTGAGCATCGACGTCCCGGCCCACCAGGTCGTCCGGGCCGGTGACCAGATCGCGCTGACCCCGCTGGAGTTCGACCTGCTCGTGGCACTGGCCCGCAAGCCGCGGCAGGTCTTCACCCGCGAGGTGCTGCTCGAGCAGGTGTGGGGCTACCGGCACGCGGCCGACACCCGGCTGGTGAACGTGCACGTCCAGCGGCTGCGCTCCAAGGTGGAGCGCGACCCGGAGCGTCCCGAGGTGGTGCTGACCGTGCGCGGTGTCGGGTACAAGGCGGGCCCGCCGTGACCGGCCGGCGTACTCGTTCCCGCGGCGGCGGACCGACGACGGCTAGGGCTCGACCACCGGCATGACGGCTCTCCCGCTCGCCGACCGGGCCCGTCGCGGCGTCGCCCAGGCGCGTCAGCTGGGCGGCGAGCTGGCGGAGGCGTGGAACTCGATCTGGCGGCGGTCGCTGCAGCTTCGCGTGGTCATCAGCACCCTGGCCCTCTCGGCCACGGTCGTGCTGGTGCTCGGGCTGGTGCTGCAGACCCAGATCGCGCTGCGGGTGCTGCAGGGCAAGGAGGCCGACACGCTGGCGCGGGCCGAGGCGGGGCGGGTGCTGCTGGAACGCGACCTGTCCGGCGTGGATCCGGACCGCGAGGGCGCCCAGGGTGACCTCAACAACGCGCTCGACCGCCTGACGAACGCCGGCGTCGGAGATGACTCCGCGACGGCCGGCGAGTTCCGGGCGGTGCTGACCACGAGCCGCGGCGACGGCAGCACGCAGGTCGCGGCGGGGCCCGTCGAGGACGTGCCACCCGACCTACGCGAGAAGGTCGCGCAGGGCACTCTCTCGCGCAAGTACGCCACACTCACCGAGCAAGGCATCGAGGTGCCGACGCTGCTCGTCGGGCAGCCGGTGCGCACCGCCAACGGCGAGGTCGAGTTCTATCTGCTGTTCCCGCTCACCGACGAGGAGCGCACGCTCGGGCTGGTGCAGAGCACGCTCGTCGTCGGCGGCCTGATCCTGCTCCTGCTGCTCGCCGGCATCGCGAGCATCGTGACCCGCCAGGTCGTGCGCCCGGTGCGGCAGGCCGCCGAGATCGCCGAGCGCTTCGCCGACGGGCACCTCGACGAGCGGATGCCGGTGCGGGGTGAGGACGAGGTCGCCCGCCTCGGCGAGTCCTACAACGAGATGGCGAGCGGTATCCAGAGCCAGATCCGTCAGCTGGAGGAGTTCGGCGCGCTCCAGCGGCGGTTCACCTCCGACGTCAGCCACGAGCTGCGCACGCCGCTCACGACCGTCCGCATGGCCGCCGACGTGCTCTACGCCTCCCGCGAGCAGCTGCTGCCGGCCCTGCGTCGCAGCTCCGAGCTGCTCGTCGCCGAGCTCGACCGCTTCGAGGCGCTGCTCGCCGACCTGCTCGAGATCAGCCGCCTCGACGCCGGCGTGGCCGAGCTCGGGGCCGAGCGGGTCGACGTGCACGGGGTCGTCGCGCGGGCCGTCGAGGCCGTCCGCGGTATCGCCGACGAGACCGGTACGCCCCTCGATCTCGACCTCCCGACCGGCGTGTACGCCGACGTCGACCCCCGCCGCGTCGAGCGCATCGTGCGTAACCTCGTCGCGAACGCCATCGACCACGGGGAGGGGCGCCCGGTGCGGATCGTCCTGCGTGGCGACGAGCAGACGGTGGCCGTGCTGGTCCGGGACCACGGCGTCGGCCTGCGCCCGGGGGAGGCGGGACTGGTGTTCAACCGGTTCTGGCGGGCGGAGGAGTCGCGGGCGCGCCGCGGTGGCGGCAGTGGGCTCGGCCTGTCGATCGCGATCGAGGACGCGCGCCTGCACGGCGGGTGGCTGCAGGCGTGGGGCGAGGTCGGCCGCGGGGCGGCGTTCCGGCTGACGTTGCCACGCACCCTCGGCAGCACCGTCGAGTCGAGCCCGCTGGCGCTGGGGCCCGAGCACGGACCCGACGTCGCCGGCGGTGGGGCCGGCCAGGCCGGTTCGGTGCCGACTCCCCCGCTCGGGTGGCCGGTGACCGTCCCGATCCCGTCGTGGTCCGACGATGCCCCGGCCGCGGATCCGACCCCGGCCCCGGCCGCGGATCCGGCCCCGGCCGCGGATCTGGCTCCAGCCCCGACTCCGGCCTCGCCCCCCGACTCCGCCGCCTCCGATGGCGTCCCCGTCGGCGACGTGGACGTGGCCGATCTCGACGACCTCGTGGGGTCCGACCTGGAGCAGGGTGTCACGAGGGAGGCGCGGTGAGCCGCGGCCGGAGCGCAGCGGTGGCGCTCGCCCTCGCGCTCGTCGTGACGGCCGGCTGCGCGAACGTGCCCGACAGCTCGCCGGTGCAGGTGCTGCGCCAGGTCGGCGAGGGTGAGGCCGTGCTGCCCCGCGGTCCCGTCGACGGCAGCAACCCGCTCGACCTGGTGCGCGACTTCGTCTTCGCCTCGGGCAGCAGCACCGACCAGCACGGCTCGGCCCGCCGCTTCCTCGCCCCCGAGACCCGGTGGAACGACGCGGAGAGCCTCACCGTCCTCGACGGGCAGTTCGACACGGTGCCGGCCCCCGGCGCCCAACCGCCGAGCAGCGACGTCACCACGATCCGGATCCGCGGCACCGCGATCGGCCGCGTCACGCCGTCCGGATCGTTCGAACCCGAGCAGGCGACGTTCGAGCAGGACGTCACCGTCGTGCGTCGCGACGGGCAGTGGCGCATCTCGAGCCTGCCGGACGGCGTCGTCGTCCCACTGCCGCTCTTCCGGGACAACTACCGGTCCGCCCGCACCTGGTTCGTCGATCCCGTGCGCCGGCTGGCGGTCGCGGACATGCGCTATGTGCCGAGCGTGCCCGCCCGCGCCCAGGCGGCCCGGGTCGTGGAGCTGCTGCTGGCCGGCCCGTCCGGCGCGCTGCTGGGCGCCGCGGTCTCGCAGCTGCCCCCGGAGGCGCGCTTGCGCTCGAACGTCGCGGTCGGTCCCGACGGTGTGCTCATCGTCGACCTCACGTCGGTCGGGGACCTGGACGAGTCGTCCCGTCAGCTGCTGGCCGCGCAGGTGATGCTGTCGCTGGCCGAGGTCAACGTCGCCCGCGTGCGCCTGCTGGTGGACGGCGAGCCGCTGCTGCCGGGCCAGCCCGACGTGACGCGCGCCGACGTGGCACCACTGTCGGCGGAGGTCCAGCCCGGTGCGGACGTCCCCGGCCTGGTCGTGGCGGGCGGCAAGCTGCTCCAGCTCACCGGACCGGAGCCGAGCGCCCCGCTGCCCGGGCCGGTCGGCAACGGCACCTACGACGTCGAGTCGGCCGCGTCGGCCGTCGACGGCCGACGGCTCGCCGTCGTCGCCCGGCAGGTCGGTCGGCGCACGCTGCTGGTCGGCGGGGGCCCGGAGGGGGGTGTCTCGCCGGTGCCGCTCGACGCGGCGACGATGACCCGCCCGTCATGGGCACCCACCGGCGGTGAGGTCTGGACCGTCCTCGACGGGCGGGTCGTCGCGCGCGTGCTCGTCGACGCCGACCCCGCCGGTACGGCACCGGCCCGCACCGGTCAGGTCAACGCGGCCGAGCTGGCGGCCCTCGGGCCGATCCGGGACCTCCGGCTCTCCCGCGACGGTATGCGGGTCGTTGCGGTCGTCCGCGGCGGGCTCTACAGCGCCGCGGTGGCCCGCAGCATCGACGGCGAGGTCGCGGTCCGCAACATCCGCCGGCTCCGGCCGGCCGACCTGGGGGAGATCGTGGCGGCGGACTGGCGGGCGGCCGAGTCGATCGTGGCCGTCACGCGCGGGTCCGACCTGCTCGTCGCCCAGGTCTCCGTGGACGGGCTCGGCATCCAGCCGGTGCTGGGCAACAACCTCACCCCGCCGCTGAGTGCGGTCGCGGCGGCGTCGAACCGGCCGCTGCTGGTCACCGACCAGGCCGGGGTCTGGAGCTTCGCCGGAGGCGACCAGGCCGCGTGGCGCCAGGTGCTCGGCGGGGCGCCCGACGCGATCCCCCTGTACCCCGGCTGAGGCCCGTCGACCCACGGCTCGGCCGGGCCCGCATGATCACCGGATGGGGATGGGGAACCGGATCTCCCACGGCTCGTGGTCCCCGGGCGCGGACCATGCCGTTGGCCGGCGGCGCGGGGGTGGGCGTGATCGCCGGATGGGGACGGGGAACCGGATCTCCCACGGCTGGTGGTCCCGGCCCGCGGATCACGGCTCGGCCGGCGGCGCGGGGGTGGGCGTGATCGCTGGATGGGGACGGGGAACCGGATCTCCCACGGCTCGTGGTCCCCGGGCGCGGATCACGTGGCTCGGCCGGCGGCCCGGAGCCGATCACCTCGCTCATGGAGTCGCACGGGGAGGCGCAGGATGTGGACAACCGGCACCCGTGGCCAACGGCCGGTCGGCGCGAGGCCCATGCTGGACGAGGTGGGAGCCTGGGAGCTGACGGCGGCATTGGTCGATCTCGTGCTGCCCGGGGACTGTGCGGGATGTGGCGACCCCGCGGCGCCCTGGTGCGCGCGGTGCGCGGCCCGGCTGGGGACGCCGTCCCGGCCGCAGGTGCCCGGCGGGCCGGAGGTGCTGGCGGCCGGGCGGTACACCGGCCCGCTCCGCACCGCTCTCCTGCGCTACAAGGAGCGCGGGCGCCGCGACCTCGCCGGCCCGCTGGCCGAGCTCCTCGCCGCGCCACTGGCCGAGCTCACCTCGCCGGCCGCCGACACCTGGCTGCTGCCCGCCCCGTCACGCCCGTCCGCGGCCCGCGCCCGTGGCGGCGACCACGTACTGCGGCTCTGCCGCGTCCTCGCCGCGGGCCGCTCCGACATCCGGGTGGCGGCGCCGCTGCGGCTCACCCGCCACGCCCGCGACTCGGTGGGCCTCGACGCCGCGCAGCGCGCGGAGAACCTCGCCGGCCGGCTGCGGGTGCGCGCGGCCCGGTTGCCCCCGCGCGGCGCCGCCATGCTCCTCGTGGACGACGTCGTCACCACCGGCGCCACGTTGCGCACCTGCCGCGCGGCGCTGGCCGCGTTCGGGGTCCGGGCCGACGTCGCCCTCGTGCTGTGCGACGCCACGGGTCGATCGACCTGATCGGGGAGCAGCGGGAGACGCCGGTCGGCGACGACAGGACGGCCAGCCGGCGCGTTTGCCCAGGTCGAGCCACCGAGCGCTCAGGACTGTTGCCGAACCGTGATGCGCGTTACCGTGCTTCGCATCGCCGATGCCCTTACCAGAGGACCGCCGACCGAGCGCCCGGGGTGGGAATCCCCCGGCAGTCTGCACCGCCAACCCGACGCTGAGAGCGAGGGAAGTCTGCGTGGAGATCGTTGTCACCGGCCGTAACGTCGAGGTTCCGGAACATTTCCGGGTCCATGTCGCCGAGAAGCTCATCCGCCTGGAACGCTACGACCACAAGATCGTCGGGATGGAGGTCGAGCTCTTCCACGAGCCCAACCGCCGCCAGCTCAAGAACTGCCAGCGCATCGAGATCACCGGCCGGGGCTGCGGCCCGGCGGCCCGCGCCGAGGCCTGTGCGCAGGACTTCTATGCGGCGCTCGACGCCGCGATCGCCAAGCTCGAGGCCCGGCTGCGCCGCTCGCACGACCGCCGCCGCGTCAACGGCAAGCGCGTCCGCGTCCCGGCCGGCCTGGGCGCCGACACCGCCGTGCTCGACGAGCTGCCGCCCGTCGACGTCGAGATCCCGGCCCCGCGCGAGCACGACGAGTACCTCGATCCCGACCCGGACCCGATCCCCGGCCGCATCGTCCGTCGCAAGGTGCACACGGCCGATCCGATGACCGTCGACGAGGCACTGTCCCGCATGGAGCTCGTCGGTCACGACTTCTACCTCTTCGCCGACGCCGACAGCGGCGAACCCTCCGTCGTCTATCGGCGCAGGGGCTACGACTACGGCGTGATCCAGCTCACCCGCTAGGGGGGCAGCGGCCGGGTAACAGCCGGCCCTCGGCTGCCGATGCACGATGGTGCTGGCCTTGTCCTCGAATGTCGGTGACGCGCGCAGTCCGAACCGTCCTTCGAGCCCGGGTATCCGCAGGTTCCTGATCGTCGGCACGTTGGTCCTCGCCATGATCGGAATCGGCGCGACCGGTGCAGCGGCCGCGACCCCGGACCCCCGTGCGCAGGTGGTCGCTCCGGCGCAACCAACGCCCCCTCCGGCGCCCGCACCCACACCCGAACCCGAGCCCCCTGGCGGAGGTGACCCGACCGCCGAGCCGCCGGACCCACCGTCGGGCACGCCCGCTCCGACGGCGTCGCGCCCGACGACGAGCCGGCCGACGCCGCTGCCCCCGTCGAACCAGCTCGCCGAGCAGCAAGCGCAGTTGCTGGCCGAGCAGCGCGAGGCGCTCCTCGACGCCCAGGAGCAGGCGCGGGAGGCGCAGGCGGAGCTGGCCTCGGCCTCGCAGCGCGCTCGGGAGTCGTGGGAGGAACGCGGCCGGCCGAACCAGTTGATCATCGTTCGTTCGGAGACGGTGGACGCGGTCAGCGAGGGCGTGCTGACCGGCCGGGCCCCGCGACCGGCGGGGGTGCTGACGCTGGCCGCGCTGGACGGCGTCGTGCCCGGTCCCTGGGTGACGATCGACACGGACGTGGCCCGGCTGTCCGCGACCCTGGTGCTCACGACGGGCGTCGTGATGGACGTCGGCGGCGACGTCCGGACCCTCGAGCTGACCGGGGGCGCGACCGCGCCCGAGGCGGCGTCGATCTACACCGGCAGCGGCCGACTGGTGCTGCACGAGCTGACCGTCACCTCGCGCGACCCCAACTCCGACCGGGCGGTGCCACCCGCGGCGGGCCGGCCGGTCGTCGAAGCGTCCTCCGGAGGGCAGCTGCTGGCCACCGACGTCACGTTCAGCGACCTCGGCACGCCGGCGACCGATCCCGGCGAACAGGCCGGCGTGCAGTTCAACGAGAACAGCAGCGGCTCCCTGGTGCGCACGTCGCTGCTGCGCGGAACGACCGGGCTCCGGCTCGACCGGAGCGTCGACGTCCGTCTGGAGGCGGTGACCGTCGACGAGTCCGCAGCCGAAGGCCTCGTGCTGTCGGGCGACCGGGGGACCACGCTGGTCGGCGTCAAGGCCGAGCGCAACCGCGGCAACGGGGTGCTGGTCGACGGACCGAGCACGGACCGCCCCGTCACCGGGCTCTCGACCGCGGGCAACGGCCAGTACGGGATCGCCGTGGTCGGTCAGACCGCGCCGCGGATCGCCGACGTGACGACGCAGGCCGACGCCGTGGGCGGACTGCGGATCAGCCGGTCCACCGAGGCTAGGGTCACCGGTTTCACGGCCGTCGACCAACCGGTGGGGGTGTTCACGCACGTCAACAGCAGTGGGCTCGTGCTCGATCGGATGCGGATCGTCGGCGGCCGCGACGGCATCCGGCTCGAGAAGACCACGAAAGGCGTCGAGCTGACGGCGAGCACGATCGAGCGGACCGACCTCGGTGTCTCCATCGGGGGGCACGACACGGCGCTGCGCGACCTCACGATGACGGACTCCTCGACCGGGGTGAAGGTGCAGCGCGGCGCCGGCGAGGTCACGGCGGTCGGAGTGACCCTGTCCGGTGGCGACGACGGGTTCGTCGCCCTCTCGGGCACGACCGGGGTGGTCGTCACCGACCTGGCGGCCGACGGGGTCGGTGGCGTGGCGGTGCGGAACTTCAGCCGGGACGCGCGGATCACCGGTGGAAAGATCACCGGCAGCACCACCGGGATCGACGTCGGAGCCGCGACGACCATCTCCGGAACCGCGGTCTCGGGGGCGGACGTGGGCATCCGGGTGCGGTCGCCCGAGCCCGCGGCCGCCGAGCGGGTCGACGTCTCCGCGGTCACGTTCGGTGTCGAGGTCGCTCCCGGCAGCCGGTTCGTCCTCGCCGACTCGCGCGTCGACGCGCTGGAGGCGGTGCACGGTGAGGTCGAGCTGCGTGGTGCGAACGAGCTCAGCCTGCCGCCGCTGCGGCTGATCGGGGTGATCGGCGTGCCGCTGATCATCCTGGCGTTCGCCCTGGAGATGGTGCACAGCCTGCGGCAACGCGTCTTCGCGCGCGGGGGTCGTCGAGCGCCGGCTCCCGCCGCGGGCGCTGCAGGCGTGGCCCCTGCGGCGCCGTCCCGGGTGGCCCTGCCCGAGCTCCGTCCTCGTGGTCCTGCGGGCGCGGTGGGCAAGAGCACGCTGCTCTCCCCGATCACGGTCAGGACGGCGATGCCGACCGGTCGGCACGCCAGCGGTCCCGCATCGCGGCACGCGCCCGCCCGGAGCCGGCACCACCCCGAGACCGTCCGCCTCCGGCACGTCCGCCGGCCCGCGATGGCCGAGGCGACGCCGCACGCCCGGGTGCCGTGACCCAGGGCACGGGTTCACCGATCGGGCGGACCTGACCGGCCGTTCCACGTCGTGCGGACGGGGTGTCCCGCTTCGCTACCCTGGACCGGGGCCGCGCGACACCGTGTCGCTCCGCGTCCCGCCGAACGCTGTCCGCCATCGTGAGTGAGGTTCGACCCGTGCCGCTGCTGAACCGTCTGCTCCGCGCCGGTGAGACGAAGCTGGTGAAGCGGCTGGGGCGATACGCCGAGCACATCGACTCCCTCGAGCCGGACATCCAGGCCCTCACCGACGCCGAGCTCCGCGCGAAGACCGACGAGTTCCGCGAGCGCCATCGCGACGGCGAGTCGCTCGACGACCTCATGTTCGAGGCCTTCGCCGTGGTGCGCGAGGCGGCCGTCCGCACCATCGGGCAGCGGCACTTCACGGTGCAGCTCATGGGCGGGGCGGCGCTGCACCTGGGCAACATCGCCGAGATGAAGACCGGCGAGGGCAAGACGCTGACCTCGGTGCTGCCGGCGTACCTCAACGCGATCGCCGGTGACGGCGTGCACCTGGTCACCGTCAACGACTACCTGGCCAAGCGCGACGCGGAGAACATGGGCCGCATCCACCGCTTCCTCGGCATGACCGTCGGGGTCATCCTCTCCGAGATGCCGCCTGCCGTCCGCCGCGTGCAGTACGCCGCCGACATCACCTACGGCACCAACAACGAGTTCGGCTTCGACTACCTGCGCGACAACATGGCGTGGAACGCCTCGGACATGGTGCAGCGCGGCCACCACTTCGCCGTGGTCGACGAGGCCGACTCCATCCTCATCGACGAGGCCCGCACCCCGCTGATCATCTCCGGTCCCGCGGAGCAGAGCGCCCGCTGGTACCAGGAGTTCGCGCGGATGGCGCCGATGCTCAAGCGCGACCTGCACTACGAGGTCGACGAGCGCAAACGCACCGTCGGCGTCACCGAGGAGGGTGTCACCCTCGTCGAGGACCAGCTCGGCATCGACAACCTCTACGAGGCCGCCAACACCCCGCTCGTCGGGTACCTGAACAACGCCCTGAAGGTCAAGGAGCTGTTCAAGAAGGACAAGGACTACATCGTCCGCGACGGGCACGTACTGATCGTCGACGAGTTCACCGGCCGCGTGCTGGCCGGGCGCCGGTACAACGAGGGCCTCCACCAGGCCATCGAGGCCAAGGAGGGGGTGGAGGTCCAGGCGGAGAACCAGACCCTGGCCACCATCACGCTGCAGAACTACTTCCGGCTCTACACGAAGCTCTCGGGCATGACGGGCACTGCCCAGACCGAGGCGGCGGAGCTGTCCCAGATCTACAAGCTCGGTGTCGTCTCGATCCCCACCAACCGCCCGATGATCCGCGAGGACCAGGCGGACCTGATCTACAAGACCGAGGAGGCGAAGTTCGCGGCCGTCGCCGCCGACATCGCCGAGAGGCACCGTGACGGTCAGCCGGTCCTGGTCGGCACCACCAGCGTCGAGAAGTCGGAGTACCTGTCGAAGCTGCTTCTGGCGCTGCAGGTCCCGCACGAGGTGCTCAACGCCAAGCAGCACGAGCGCGAGGCGTCGATCGTCGCGCAGGCCGGGCACGCCGGGGCGGTCACCGTGGCCACGAACATGGCGGGTCGCGGCACCGACATCGTGCTGGGCGGCAACCCCGACTTCCTGGCCGACGTCGAGCTGCGCAGCCAGGGACTCGACCCCGTGGACAGCCGCGAGGAGTACGAGGCCGCGTGGGACGTGGTGCTGTCCGAGATGAAGGACCGCGTCGCCGCGGAGGCCGCGGAGGTCAAGAGCGCCGGTGGCCTGTACGTGCTCGGCACCGAGCGCCACGAGTCGCGCCGCATCGACAACCAGCTGCGCGGTCGGTCCGGCCGGCAGGGCGACCGGGGTGAGTCGCGGTTCTACCTCTCCCTCGGCGACGACCTGATGCGCCGGTTCAACGGCCAGCTCGTCGAGTCGATCATGAACAGGTTCAACCTCCCGGACGATGTGCCGATCGAGGCCGGGATGGTCACGAAGGCGATCCGCAGTGCACAGACGCAGGTCGAGCAGCAGAACTTCGAGATCCGCAAGAACGTCCTGAAGTACGACGAGGTGCTCAACAAGCAGCGCACCGTCATCTACGCCGAGCGGCGCCGGGTGCTGGCTGGCGAGAACATCCAGGAGCAGATCGAGCACATGCTCGCCGACGTCGTGAACGCCTACGTCGACGGCGCCACCGCGGACGGCTACGCCGAGGACTGGGATCTCGACAAGCTGTGGACGGCGCTGGGCACGCTGTACCCGGTGAGCATCCGCTGGCAGGACCTCGCCGATGACGACGACGGGGATCTCACCCGCGCCTCGCTCGGGGCGGCCGTGCTCGCCGACGCCCAGGGGTCGTACGCGAGGCGCGAGGCGGAGATCGACGAGATGATCGGCACGCAGGGCGGGATGCGTGAGCTGGAGCGGCAGGTGCTGCTGCAGGTGATGGACCGCAAGTGGCGCGAGCACCTCTACGAGATGGACTACCTCAAGGAGGGCATCGGGCTGCGCGCGATGGCCCAGCGCGACCCGCTGATCGAGTACCAGCGCGAGGGCTACGACATGTTCTCCGCGATGCTCGAGGGCATCAAGGAGGAGACGGTCGGGCACATGTTCAACGTGCGGGTGCAGACGGCCCAGCCGGCACCGAGCGCGGTGGCGACGGCGCAGCCGGACGGCGTACCGGCCGACTCCGCCGCGGTGGGGGCGGTTCCGCAGCCCCCGGCCGCCGGGTCCGGTGCTCCTGCCGACGCGACCGCCCCCGCTGCCGGCCCCGCCCCGGTCTCGACCCCCCCGCCGGCTCCGGCCGCCGCACCGGTTCGGGTGCCGGCCAGGAGCGGTCGACACGCGGCGCCGGAACCCGACGACACCACGAGCGTGCTGCCCGCCGCGTTCCGCGGAACGCGCCCGGCCGACCTGCGCTACACCGGCCCGGCCGAGGACGGCACCGCTCGCACCCGGTCGGCCAACGGCGGATCCACGCGCGGCGGTGGTCGGGGCGACGCCGCGGGAACCGGAACGGGACGAGCCGTCGCGCAACCGGCCCTGCCCGTGCGGTTCAGGTCGCAAGTACAAGCAGTGCCACGGGTCGCCGACGGCCGCCAGGCCCTGATCGCCGGCGTCGGCTGCTCCTAGCCCCTCAGCCCAGCCGCAGCGCGGTGCACCGCCATCGCCCGGCGGCGACCGCGTCGACCTGCTCGAACCGGGCCGCGATGGCCCGCACCCTGCCGTCCATGTCGCACGCCACAGCCACCTCGGCGACCTCTGGGCGGGGAAGACACAGCCGCATCCGGCGCAACCGGCTGGGCGAGCGCGCCTGCCGTTGCCGGGCGGCGGCCCGGAGGTAGCGCAGGACGGATTCCGTGACGTGGTCGTCGAGGTGGCGTACCGGGCGGCGACCGTCGAGCACCTCGAGGGCCGCCCGGAGCACCCGCGCCACCCCGAGGTGGGCCGCGGCCACCTGCGCCGGCGTCGCAACGGGCTCGACCACGACCGAGGCGGGCAGCGCGGGGAGGGGCGGCGGGTCGGCGGCGCTGCTGCCGGGTTCGGGCTCGTAGCGGACCCTGCGGAGCCGAGGACGGACCCGCACCGGCGGACTCTGCACAACGAGCGGGGTGGGTGCGAGTGTGGTCGTCATGCCCGCAGCGTGAGCGAGGTCGACTCAGCCGCGGACCCGAACGAGACCGTGCGTCACCGAACCATATGCACGCATATGGTTCGGGTACATATGGTACCGGGCGTGACGGATCCACTCTTCGAGAACCGCCCCGAGCGCATGCCACTGAGCAAGCTGCTGCCGTGGGTCGGGTCGGCGGTGGCGCTGCACTACCAGCGGATCGCCGCCGAGCACGGCCTCACGCCCACATCGATCGGGGTGCTCGCCGTGCTGGCGCACCGGGACGGACCCTCGCACCGCGACCTTGCGGCCCGCCTCGGCCTCACCCCGGCCACCCTCACCCCGGTCATCGACGCGCTGGAGGCCAGGGGTGAGGTCCGGCGCGCCCGCGATCCCGACGATCGTCGGGTCGTCCGCGTGTGGATCACTGTTGACGGCAGCGCGCACATCCGCACGGCCGCCGCCGAGGTGTCCGCGACCATGCGGGCCGCGATCCCGGACCCGGCCGAGGACCAGACCGAGATCATCCGCGGCTACCTGCTGGACGTGCTCGCCGCGCTCACGCTCGACGACGACGGCTCGGGCCGATCGCGAACCCGGTGAGCGGAGGTCGCCGGGCTCACCTCGCTCAGCCGGCCAGCGCCCGCATCAGGGCTGCCGTCGCCGGCACCCTCTCGGCGCCGTTGCGATGCGCGATCCCGAAGGTCCGCATGCCCAGGGCGGGATCCTCGTGGACCCGCACGTCGGGGTGCCGGTAGGCCTCCAGGGCCGATCGCGGCAGCATCGTGACGCCCAGGCCGACTGCGACCAGGTTCTGGACCACCACGTAGTCGTCGCTGACGTGGCGCACCCGCGGCGAGAAGCCGGCCGCCTCGCAGAGGCTCACCGTGTGCTCGCGACAGCGTGGGCAGCCGACGATCCAGGGCTGCTCGGCCAGGTCGGCCAGCGCGAGACCGGACGTCGAACCGAGTCGGTGGTCCGTCCGCGCCACCAGCGCGACGGGCTCCGCGGCCAGCGGCCGCCAGCTCAGGCCCCGTCTGTCGACGGGATCGGCATCGTCGTAGGCGAAGACCAGAGCCAGGTCGGCGTCGCCCTCGAGGACGAGGTCCAGGGCCTCCGGCGGTTCCGCCTCGGTGAGCTCGACATCCACCTCGGGGTGCCGGATCCGCAGGCCGGCGACCGCCCGCGGCACCAGCGTCGCAGCGGCGGAGGGGTAGGCAGCCAGGCGGACTCGCCCCCGTCGGAGCTCGGCCAGGTCGGCCAGCTCCTCCTCGGCCATGTGCAGTTCGACTGCGAGGGCGTCCGCGCGCGACAGCAGGACCCGGCCGGGCTCGGTCAGCTCCACCCCACCCGCGCCGCGGAGCAGCAGGGCACAGCCCGCAGAGCGCTCGAGGGCCCGCAGGTGCTGACTGACGGCGGGCTGGGTCCAGCCGCGCGCCCGGGCGGCCGCACTGATGGATCCGGCCCGGGCCACCTCCCGGAAGATCAGCATTCGTCGCGGGTCCACCCCGCGAGCATAAGTGAGCGTTATGGCTGGTCCTACCAACCGGGATCTTCCTTGGTGCCGCGAACACGTGGAGCATGGCCGCATGCGGACGATCGGTCTCATCGGTGGCATGAGCTGGTACTCGACGCTGGAGTACTACCGAGTGATCAACGAGCTGGTGCAGGAGCGCCGCGGGGGCCACGCGTCGGCGTCGATCGCACTGCAGTCGCTGGACTTCTCCGAGGTCCGCAGCATGCAACAGCGCGGTGACTGGGACGGGGCCGCCCGGTTGCTCGCCGACGCCGGCCGCCGCTGCCAGGCCGCAGGCGCCGACCTGGTGCTGATCTGCACCAACCTGATGCACAGGGTGGCCGACGAGGTGCAGGCCGCGATCGACGTGCCACTGCTCCACATCGCCGACGCCGTCGCGGACCGGGCCCGCGAGCAGGGCTGGTCGCGGCTGGGAGTGCTGGGAGCCCGCTGGGTGATGGAGGAGGACTTCTACGTCGGCCGGCTGGCTCGGGCCGGCCTCGAGGTCGACGTGCCGGGGATCGACGACCGCATCGAGGTCGATCGAGTGATCTTCGACGAACTGACGCAGGGAACGGTGCGGGCATCCTCGCGCGCGGCGTACATCGCGATCCTCCACCGACTGCGTGACGCTGGCGCGCAGGCGGTCGTGCTCGGATGCACCGAGATCGAGCTGCTGGTGCGGCCCGAGGACGCCCCGATCCCGCTCCTGGACTCGATGCGCACGCACGCGGAGGCCGCTGCGGCCGCTGCGCTCGGTGATCGGGTGTCCGTCTGACCGCATTGCGGAACGGCTCGACCGCCGGTCAGGCGGACGCCCGCAGCCGCACGTGCGACGGGCGCAGCTCGTCGACGCTGTTCACGCCGAGCAGCTGCAGCGTGCGCACGACCTCCGTGGCCAGGATCTCCACCGCCTTCTCCACCCCGCGGCGCCCGCCGGCCATCAGCCCGTAGAGGTAGGCGCGCCCGACGAGCGCGGCGCGGGCCCCGAGCGCGACGGCCGCCACGATGTCGGCGCCGTGCATGATCCCGGTGTCGACGAGGACCTCGGCCCGGTCGCCGACCGCATCGACCACCGGCGTCACCAGCTCCAACGGCACCGGGGCCCGGTCGAGTTGCCGGCCTCCGTGGTTGGACAGCAGCACCGCGTCGGCCCCGGCGTCCACGACCCGGCGGGCGTCGTCGACGCTCTGGATGCCCTTGATCACCAACTTGCCGTTCCAGGTGTCGCGCAGCCACTCGACGTCGGACAGGGTGAGTGCGGGGTCGAAGACCCGGTTGATCAGCTCCGCGACGGTGCCGTTCGTGGAGTCGAGGCTGGCGAACGCCAGCGGGTCGGTCGTGAGCAGGTTGAACCACCAGTGCGGGTGCATCGCCCCGTCGACGAAGGTGCGCAGTGAGATGGCCGGTGGGATCGTCAGGCCGTTGTGGACGTCGCGCAGGCGAGCTCCGGCGACCGGGGTGTCGACGGTGAGCAGCAGGGTGTCGTAACCGGCGTCCGCGGCCCGCTGCACGAGGTCCTTGGCCGGCGCGCGGTCGCGCCACAGGTAGAGCTGGAACCAACGCCGGGCGCCGGGCGCTGCGGCGGCCACGTCCTCGATCGTGGTGGTGCCCATCGTGGAGAGCGCGTAGGGGATGCCGACCTCGGCTGCCACGGCCGCGACGGCGTTCTCGCCCTCGTGCTGCATCATCCGGGTGAAGCCGGTGGGGGCGAGCGCGAACGGCAGGGCCGCGCGCTGCCCGAGGATGTCGCGTCCGGTGTCGACCGCGGAGACGTCGCGCAGCACGGAGGGGATGAACTCCACGCGCCCGAATGCGTCGCGCGCCCGGCGCAACGACAGCTCCCCGTCGGCGGCGCCGTCGGTGTAGTCGAACACCGCCCGTGGCGTGCGCCGCCGCGCGATCGTCCGCAGGTCGGCGATGCTCGCCACCCGCCGCAACCGACGCTCGGTGGCGTCGCGGACGAAGGGCGCCGGCTGCAGCAGCGACCGCAGTTCGGCGGGGCGGACAATCCGACGCTGGACCATCCGTCGAGCCTAGGCCGACCGACGTCGCCTGCGCAGCAGCTCGAAGGCCGCCACCGCTGCCGCGCTCGCGACGTTCAGCGACTCGACGCCACCCTGCATGGGGATGGCGAGCACACCGTCGAGCCCGGGGCGCACGGCGTCGGACAGGCCGTCGGTCTCGTTGCCCAGCACGAGGGCGACGCGCTCGGGAAGCGCGGCATCCAGCAGCGACGCACCGGTCGCATCCAGCCCGTACACGGCGAAGCCGCCGGCCCGCAGGGTTGCGCAGCCCTCCTCGGGCGTGGCCGATCGCAGTACGGGCGCCCGGAACGCGACCCCGGCCGAGGCCTTGACGACCAGCGGATCGATCGCCGGCGTTCCACGCCGGGGGAGCAGTACGCCGTCCAGCCCGGCCGCGGTGGCGGTGCGGAGGATCATGCCCACGTTGGCCGGGTTGGTGACGCGGTCGAGGACGAGCACCGATGCCGGGCCCCGGAGCGTGGCGAGGAACTCCTCGACCGGTGCCATCCGCGGTGCGACGACGTCCGCGAGGACCCCCTGGTCGTGCCGGCCGTTGCCGGCGAGCACCTTCACCCGGTGCGCGCTCGCCCGCTGCACGGGCACGCCCCGCTCGCGCGCCGCATCGACGATCGCGCGCACGGGCTCGCCGCGCAGGCCCTCGGCGAGGATCACCTTGTCCACTCGCAGATCGGGGTCGTCGAGCGCCTCCAGCACCGGTTTGCGGCCGTAGACGGTGATGAACGTGTCCTTGGGTGATCGAGGCTGCGAAGATCGATCTTGGGAAGATCGATCTTGATGAGATCGATCCTGCGGCGAGGGATCCCTCCGGGACCGATCCCTCGGCGACCGGGGCGCGGACATCCGCTCACCCTAGGATCGGTCCATGCCTCCCCGGCTCTCCGCCCTCGACGCCTCGTTCCTCTACCTGGAGCAGGCGACCACACCGATGCACGTCGGTGCGGTGTCGATCTTCCGCCGGCCGCGGGCCGGTTTCGACTACGACGGTCTCGTCGATCTGATCGAGCAGCGGATGGCGTTGGTGCCGCGCTACCGGCAGAAGGTGCGCCACGTCCCGGCGAACCTCGCCCGTCCGGTGTGGGTCGACGATCCCGACTTCGACGTCGCCTACCACGTCCGCCGTTCGGCCCTGCCCCGGCCGGGCTCGGACGAGCAGCTCACCGAGCTCGTCGCCCGCCTGATGTCGCGCCCGCTCGACCACTCCCGGCCGCTCTGGGAGATGTACCTGGTGGAGGGCCTCTCCCGCGGCCGCACGGCGGTGCTGACGAAGACCCATCAGGCCATGGTCGACGGCATCAGCGCGATCGACATCGGCCAGGTGATCCTCGACGTCTCGCCCGAACCGCGCGCGGTCGTCGGCGAGCTGTGGATGCCCCGGCCCGAGCCGAGCGGCGTGCAGCTGGTCCTCGGGGCGGTCGCCGAGGCCGTCGCCCAACCGGGGGTGATCGTCGACAACGCGCGCTCGGCCGCGGGCGACGCCGTCGCCACGGCCGGCAAGATCGCGGGTGCGGTCGGGCACCTCTTCTCGATCGCGCGGACGGCGAGCAGGCGCACCCCCGACACCCCGCTGAACGTCGACATCTCCTCGTCGCGCCGGTTCTCGATCGCGCGCACCGAGCTCGAGTCCTACCGCAAGATCCGGACCGCGCACGGCTGCAGCGTCAACGACGTGGTCCTCAGCGTGGTGTCCGGAGCCCTGCGCAGCTGGCTGCTCTCGCGCGGCGAACCGGTCACCGCGTCGTCGTCGGTGCGGGCGATGGTGCCCCTCTCCGTGCGCGGCGAGGCTGACGTCCCCAGCTCGGCGACGTCGGGCACCCTCGGCAACCGCGTCTCGTCGTTCCTGGTCGATCTGCCGGTCGGGGAGCCGAGCCCGGTGGTGCGGCTGCACCACGTCACCCACGCGATGCGCGAGCACACCGCGACGGGCCAGTCGGTCGGAGCCGACACGCTCGTCCGGATCGGCGGTTTCGCCCCGCCCACGCTGCACGCCCTGGGCGCCCGCGCCGCGAGCGGGTTCTCCAAACGGATCTTCAACCTGGTGGTGACCAACGTGCCCGGACCCCAGTTCCCGCTCTACGCTGCCGGCGCCCGGATGCTCGAGATGTTCCCGGTCGTGCCGCTGGCCAAGGGCCAGGCACTCGCGATCGGGCTCACCTCGTACGACGGCGGCGTCTACTACGGCTTCAACGGCGACCGCGACGCGATGGCCGATGTCGACGTGTTGGCCGGCATGGTCGACGAGTCGCTCGACGAGCTGCTGGCGACGGCGCGCTGATGCGCGTCTACGTCCCCGCGACCTGGCCGATGCTGCGCGCCATGGTCAGGAGCGGGATCCTCGAGCCGATCGGCGGCACGGCGTTCGCGCTCACCCCGAAGCTGCGCGAGTCCTACACCGGCGGTGACGAGGAGGAGCTCGAGTACGCGGCGCTCACCGAGGCGGCCCGCGCGTCGCTGCGGCTGCTCTCGGTGGAGCTCGGGCTGGGCGAGGACGCCACGCCCGCCCGCCGGGTGGTGGTGGCCGCCGATCTCGGCGACGTGACGTTGCGCCCCGACCTCGACGACGGTGCCGTCCGCATCTCCGGTGGGGTGCCGATGGAGAAGATCGCCGCGGTGCACATCGACACCGAGGAGGCCGCCTACGCCGTGCGCCAGGCCGCGGCGGCGGTCGATGCCGCCGACATGGGCGACCTGGACGCGGAGTTCCTCGTCGGCGAGGCCGAGGACCAGGAGCTGGCCTGGTACGACCCGTCCGAGGTGGCGTACCTGCTGGTGGAGCCGGGCTGAGCCGCGCCAGCCGTGGGTCAGCGCCGGTCGGGATCGCCGTTCCCGCGGCCGATCCCCCCGCCGTAGATCAGCGCCGCCGCGGCCGGGATCAGGAGGAAGAAGACCCACTGCCGGGTGAGGAAGAACAGGCCCACGGCGACGAACGGCATCACGGCCACGACGCGGGGACCCCAGCTGGCCAGCGGGGCACGAGGGCGCACCGTGGCCGACGGCGGGATCTCGGGGAGCGGCGCGGTCTGGGGCAGCGCCGCGGGACCGGGCAGCTCGGGGTGCGGCGCCGGCAGGTCGGTGAACAGGGCGCGCAGCTCGGAGGCGACGGTCGCGTTCGCGGCGACGGCCGAGCGGTCGGCGTACTCGTCGACCCCGAGCCGGCCGGCCGCCAGGTGCTCGTCGAGCGCCTTCATGGCGGCGGTGCGCTCGGCCGTGCCGATGCGCAGCGGCGGCTCGTCGGGCCCGGAGGTCATGGCGCGAGCGTGCCATCCCGATCAGCGCAGGGCCACCAGCACCCGCCGGAGCGCGGCGATCCGTCCGGGTCGTAGGAGGCCCTGCTCCACCCGCACGTCGAGGGCGCATTCTGGGTCGGCAGGCGGCCCGAGGTGCCCGCACCCACGCGGGCAGTCCTCGATCGCCACGGCCAGGTCGTCGAACGCGGCCGGGACGTCGTCCGGCGTGACGTGCGCGAGGCCGAACGAGCGGATCCCCGGGGTGTCCACGACCCACCCGCCGCCGCGCGCCGCGGGCAGCGGCAGCGCGAGGGCGGCCGTGGTGGTGTGCCGGCCCTTGCCGACGGCGGAGACGACCCCGACGGCCCGGGCCGCGTCCGGCACCAGCGCATTGACCAGCGTCGACTTGCCCACCCCGGAATGCCCGACCAGCGCCGACACCCGACCGGCGAGTGCCTCGGCGAGCGCGCCGGGCCACTCGTCGCGGCGCGTCACCAGCACCGGCAGGTCGAGCTCGCGGTACTGCGCGGCGAACACCTCCGGATCACCGAGATCGGCCTTGGTCAGGCACAGGACGGGGGCGAGCCCGCCCGCGTAGGCCGCCACCAGGCAGCGGTCGACGAAGCCGGTGCGCGGCTCCGGGTCGGCGACCGCGGTGACGATGATCAGCTGCTCGGCGTTGGCGACGACGACGCGCTCGTACGGGTCGTCGTCGTCGGCGGTCCGGCGCAGCACGGTGCTGCGCTCCTCGACGCGAACGATGCGCGCGATCGCGTCGGTGGCGCCCGACAGGTCCCCGACGAGCCCGACGCGGTCGCCCACGACGATCGGCGTGCGACCGAGCTCGCGGGCCCGCATCGCGGTCACCGGCGGGCGGGCGCTGTCGCCGTCCGGTGCGCACGTCCAGCGGCCGCGGTCGACGGTGGTGACCATGGCCTCGGCGGCATCGGCGTGGTCGGGACGGCGCTTGGTGCGCGGCCGTGAGCTCCGTCGCCCCGGCCGAACCCGGACATCGGACTCGTCGTACTCGCGCCCCTTCACCCGAGCGGCCCCGTCACCCGAGCGGCCCCTTCACGCCCTCACCCGAGCAACACCGCCCAGCGCGCCGGGAAGTCGGGGATCGTCTTGTCCGTGCAGCCGATGTCGTCCACGGTGACGCCGGGGACGACGAGCCCGAGCAGCGCTCCGGCGGTGGCGATGCGGTGGTCGGCGTAGGCCCGCCACGGACGGTCCCGAGGGGCGACGAGCGGCGCGGGCCGGATCTGCAGGCCGTCGGCGGTCTCGGTGACGTCGCCACCGAGCGCGCCGATCTCGGTGACGAGAGCGGCGACCCGGTCGGTCTCGTGCCCGCGGATGTGCGCCACCCCGCGGATCCGGGACGGGCCGGACGCCAGCGCCGCGAGCGCGGCGACGGTGGGGGTCAGCTCGCTCGCGTCGCGCAGGTCGACGTCCACGCCGGCCAACTCGGCCGGGCCCCGCACGGTCGTCCCGTCCCGGTGGGTGGTGATGGTGCAGCCGGCCTGCTCGAGCACCGGAAGGATCTCCGCTCCCGGCTGGGTGGACGCCGCCGGCCAGCCCGCGACGGTCACCTCGCCGCCGGTGACCGCGGCGGCCGCGAGGAACACGGCGGCGTTGGACAGGTCGGGCTCCACGGTCCAGTCCCGCGCCGCGATCGGTCCGGGCGCGACGCACCACGTGTCGGCCCCGTCCTGCACGTCGACGCCGGCCTCGCGCAGCATCGCCACGGTCATCGCGATGTGCGGCAGGGACGGGACCGGCGTGCCCGCCGCGGCGCAGTGGCGGACGGTGACGCCCTTGTCGTAGCGGGCGCCCGAGAGCAGCAGGCCCGAGACGAACTGCGACGACGCCGACGCGTCGATGACCACGTCCCCGCCGGTCAGGGCCCCGGTGCCGTGCAGCGTGAACGGCAGCCGATCGCCCTCCACCCGGGCCCCCAGCGCGCGCAGGGCGTCGAGCACGGTGCCCATCGGCCGCTCCCGGGCGCGCGGATCGCCGTCGAACGCGACCGGACCGACGGCGAGCGCCGCCGCCGGCGGCACGAAGCGCATGACGGTGCCGGCGAGGCCGCAGTCGACGGTCCCACCGCCGCGCAGCCCGTCGTGCGCCCCGAACGTCACGCGGTCGCCGTGCACCTCGACCGGGACCCCCAGCGTCCGCAGCGCCCCGACCATCAGCGCGGTGTCGCGGGTGGCGGGGGCGGGGAGGACCGATGCGACCCCGCCGGAGAGCGCGGCGAGCAGCAGGGCCCGGTTGGTCACCGACTTGGAGCCGGGAACGGTCACCCGGGCGCGGACGGGGCCGGACGCCCGCGGGGCGGGCCAGGGGGCAGGCCCGGTGGGGTCAGGAAAGCCACGTTCCTGACCCCACAGGGCAGTAACGTGGCTTTCCTGCCCACGGGCAGTGTCGGGACCGGTCACGGCGACCATCCTCCCGCACGTGCCACGATGGCCCCATGTGCGGTCGATACGCCTCGATCAAGGCTCCCGCCGACCTCGCCGACGAGTTCCGGGCCGTCGACGCCACCGACGGCGCGGCCACGGCGGACTACAACGTGGCGCCCACCAAGCAGATCATCACCGTCGTGCAGCGGCATCCCCGCGACGAGGACGGCGCCCCGGACCCCGAGACGACCGAGCGCACCCTGCGGCTGGTGCGGTGGGGGCTCGTGCCGTCGTGGGCCAAGGATCCGAAGGCCGGCGCACGGATGATCAATGCCCGGTCGGAGTCGGCGGCCACGAAGCCCGCGTTCCGGCGCGCGTTGGCCGCGCGGCGTTGCCTGATCCCGGCCGACGGCTGGTACGAGTGGCAGCGCGGGAAGGAGCACAAGCAGCCCTACTTCACCCACTACGGGGACGGGCGCTCGCTCGCGATGGCCGGGCTGTGGGAGTACTGGAAGCCGAAGGACGACCCGGACGGCCAGTACCCCGACGGACTGGTCACGGCGGCGGTGCTCACCACCGCCGCCGTCGGCCCGCTGGCCCAGGTGCACGACCGGATGCCGCTGGTGCTGCCGTCGTCGGCGTGGGACGCCTGGCTCGATCCGGATGTCGCCGCCGACGCCGACGCCGTGGCTGCCCTGCTCGCCCCGCCGTCGCCCGAGCTCGTCGCGGAGCTGGAGATCCGACCGATCTCGCCTGCGGTCAACAACGTGCGCAACAACGGGCCGGACCTGCTGGCGCCGTTGGCTCCCGAGGACGTCGCCGAGCCGCTGCAGCTCGACCTGCTGGCGGGGCCCAACCCGCAGTGAGCCGCGCCGTCCCGCCCGAGGCTCGCCACGGGGACAGCGGGGAGTGCTGGTCCGCGGTCGAGACACCGCACGGACCCGCCCGGCTGTCGCTGCGCGGTCCGGACGGCTCCGCCGACATCTCGGCGGACGGCGTCCGCGCGGTGCTGCTGCTCGGTCACGGCGCCGGCGGCGGAACGGGGCGCCGGACCTCGTCGCGGCCACGCGGTCCGCCATCGCGGCCGGGGTCGTCGTGGGCTTGGTCGAGCAGCCCTACCGGGTGGCCGGACGGCGGGCACCGGCTCCCGCCGCGCAGCTCGACGCGGCGTGGTTGGCGGTCGTCGAGCACGTCCGGTCCTGCGGCGCCGGGGCGGGCACCCCGGACGACTCGGGTCGCGGCCCGGCCTGCCGCTGGTGTTCGGCGGCCGCAGCTCCGGGGCACGGGTGGCGTGCCGCACGGCCGGTGCGGGCGCGGCGGCGGGCGTGCTCTGCCTGGCGTTCCCCGTCCACCCGCCGGGCCGCCCCGAGAAGCACCGCCTCGCCGAGCTCGCCGCGCCGCGGGTACCGGTGCTGGTCGTACAGGGCGAGCGGGACCCGTTCGGCCGCCCGGCCCCGGCGCCCGACCGCCAGGTCGTCGTGCTGCGCGGGGACCACGCCCTGCGGGCCGACCTGCCTGCTCTCGGGGCGGCGGTCCGGACCTGGCTGGAACTGCGCGTCCTCGGCTCCGACCCTCGTTGATCGTCGGTTCGGCTCAGTGCTCGCGGGACCACCGCGCGAACGCCGGGGACCGCACCACGAGCGCCGCTCCGATCCACGCGACGGCCAGCAGCAGGGTGCCGATGACGGGCGCGACGAGGTCGAGCGGGGGGATCGCGAGCCACTCGGCCTGCAGCGATGCGCCCACGGCGCCGGCCACCCCGACCAGCGCGGCCCCCACCGGCGGACGCACCACCTCGGGGAGCCGGACGAGGAACGCGAGGTCCACGGCCACGGCCACCGGGACGAGCAGGAACGGCACGGCCGACGGCGGGAAGCCGCCGCCCACCAGCGCCAACCACGCGAGACAGCGGTACCCGACGTAGGCCACGGCCACGGCGGTGGCGGCCCAGCGGCGCCCGATCATCCACCGGGCCAGCACGAGCACGATGGCGGCGGCGCCGACCAGCCAGACCGGATAGAGCCAGTCCGGCACCGGCAGCGCGAAGTGCAGCGACGGCCGCCCGGTCGACGGGGCGGCCGAGCTGGTCGGCGGCGAACTGGATCAGGATCGGCTCGGCGTGGGAGCGCCCCGGTCCCAGGCCGCGACGGCGAGCACCCCGTACTCCTGCTGCTGGGCCGGGAACCAGACGTTCTCCAGCACGAACGCCCACAGCAGTACCAGCACCGGCGTGCGCCGGCGTCCGGTGCCGTAGCAGCCACCAGCCGCGGACCACCCCGGCGAGCATCACCGCCGTGCCGAGGTAGAGCAGGCCGTGGGTCACGCTCCACGCGGTGATGTCGAGCCCGTTGACCCGGTGGTTGATCAGGTCGATCGGCACGGCGAGCAGGAAGATCCCGATGCCCGCCTGCATGAGCCGCAGCGTCGGCCGGTCGACGCCGTAGCCCGTCCAGGTGTGGAAGGCCACCAGGAGCGATGACCAGGACGGTGCCCAGGGTGTTGAGCAGGTGCGGCGGTGCGAGGTCGTCACGCAGCCACCGGAAGTGCCACGAGACGTCCCACGTCGACCCGACCAGCTTCAGGGCGAGCGCAGCGATCCACAGCCCGTAGACCGCCCACGACCGCGTCCGCCGGCAGCGCGCGGGGAGCCGCGCCACGCGTGACCCAGGTCCGCCACAGGCTGCGGGCGCGGGCGGTGATCGGGCCGGTCACGCGCGCCCATGATGGCCCTGGTCGGTCGGTCGTCGGAAGGGGCCGCCCGCCATGGACGGCGCGCGTCACCCGGAGATCGGGGCGAACCGGGCGCCGGTCAGCCGGGCCAGCTCGGCCGGCGCCAGCTCCACCTCGAGCCCGCGGCGACCCGCGCTGCAGAACACCGTCTCCATGGCCTCCGCCGAGGAGTCGAGCACGGTCGGCAGCCGTTTGCGCTGGCCGAGCGGGGAGATCCCGCCCGCGACGTATCCGGTGGCCCGCTCGGCCGCGGCGATGTCGGCCATCCTTGCGCGCCGGCCGCCCACGGCCGCGGCCAGCGCCTTGAGGTCCAGGGTTGCCGAGACCGGGACGACACCGACCGTCAACACGCCGTCGACGTCGGCGACGAGGGTCTTGAACACGCGCGCCGGTTCGAGTCCCAGCAGCTCGGCTGCCTCTGGGCCGTAGCCGCGACCCGCGGTCGTGCGGGTAGCTGTGCAGCCGGTGCTCGACCCCCTCGCGGATCGAGCAGGACGGTCGCCGGAGTCCCCCTGCCCGCCACGCGGGCCCACGCTACCCAGCGGGGAATCACCCACCGGGGACCGGTGTTGACCCGCACGTGACGCACGCAGTGATGGATCCTCCCCGCCCCGCCGGCGGACCTGCGCCGATCGGGCCGGACGACGGCGAGGCGCGTAGTCTCGACGCGTCATCCGGTCGCCACGGCGGTGGCCGCCCCCGAGGCCGAGCCCCACGCCGGCCCGGCGCGAGAGGAGCGCGGTGCCCGGCACCGAGCAGACGGCCGACGCAGCAGCGATCACGGTTCCCAGCGCTGACGGCCAGGCCGAGGATCCCGAGTACGGACGGCGAGCTCGACCAGGAGCTGGAGACGGCGGAGGAGCGGGTCGCCCGCTTCGAGCGCGACGCCATGCCGCTGATCGACCAGCTCTACGGCGCGGCGCTGCGGATGACCCGCAACCCGGCCGACGCCGAGGACCTGGTCCAGGAGACCTTCCTCAAGGCCTACTCGGCGTTCCGGCACGTTCCGCGCGGGCACCAACCTGAAGGCCTGGCTCTACCGGATCCTCACCAACACCTACATCAACGGCTACCGCAAGCGGCAGCGCCAGCCGCTGCAGTCGCCGACCGACGAGATCACCGACTGGCAGATCGCCCAGGCCGGTGAGCACACCTCGGCCGGCCTGCCGTCGGCCGAGGTGGAGGCGCTGGACCAGCTGCCGGACAACGACGTGAAGGCGGCGCTGCAGCAGCTGCCCGACGACTTCCGGATGGCGGTCTACCTCGCCGACGTCGAGGGTTTCGCGTACAAGGAGATCGCCGACATCATGGGTACCCCGATCGGCACCGTGATGTCGCGGCTGCACCGCGGCCGTCGGCAGCTGCGCGAGCTGCTCACCGACACCGCCCGCGACCGCGGCTTCCTGCGGGGCGAGCAGGAGGTGTCCTCATGAGCTGCGGGAACCACCACGACACCGACTGCTCCGAGGTGCTGGCCGAGGTCTGGCTGTTCCTCGACCACGAGTGCGACGAGCGGCGGCGGGCGCTGCTGGCCCAGCACCTCGACGAGTGCGGCCCGTGCCTGGCCGAGTACGGCCTCGACGAGAAGCTGAAGGCGCTGCTCGCCAGCAAGTGCGGCGGCGAACACGCACCGGCCGGGCTAAGGAACGGCTCCGCCAGCAGATCAGGGTCGCGGTGCTCGAGCAGGCCGCGGTGACCGTCGAGTCCGGGCCCGAGGGCACCACCACCACGGTCGAGGTGCACAGCACCCGCATCGAGCAGTACTGACCCCCTGCCGCGCCCGTCGAGAACAAGGTTTGGTGATCATCGGGCTCTGTTGATCACCAAACGCCGTTCTCGACGGCCCCGGGGTCAGGTGTTCGGTCGCTTGCCGTGGCTCGCGGCGCTCTTCTTGCGGTCGCGGCGCTTGCGGGCGCGCTTGGACATGGTTGCTCCTCATCTCCGGGGCCGGGGATGCCTCATGGTCCCACGCCGGGCCGCAGTGGCGTGATTGGATGGCGCAGATCGGACGGGGAGGGGGACCCGGTGTCCACTCTCAGCGAGCTGCTCGCCGAGCACACCGAGCTGTCCGGCGACGCCGTCGAGCACCTCCAGCGCGTGGTCGCCGAGTGGCAGCTGCTGGCGGACATGTCGTTCGCCGACTTCCTGCTCTGGATCCCGCTGAGCCGCGGCACGTCGGAGTTCCTCTGCGTCGCCCAGGCCCGTCCGACCACCGCCCCCACCGCGCATCCCGAGGACATGGTGGCGGCCCGGGTCACCTCGGCCGCGGACCCTCAACTGCGCCGGGCGGTGGTCGAGGGTCGGATCTGCCGCGAGGAGGACCCGCGCTGGCACCTCGAGGTCCCGGTGCGTTCGGAGACGATCCCGGTGCGGCACGGGCGCTCGGTCGTCGCGGTGCTGTCGCGGGACACGAACCTCGCGATGCCGCGGGTGCCGAGCCCGCTGGAGATCGCCTACCTCGGCAGCGCGTCGGACCTGTGCCAGATGGTGGCCGACGGCACCTTCCCGCCGCGCGCGTCGGTGGTCGGGGCCGACACCAGCCCGCGGGCCGGGGACGGGTTGATCCGGCTCGACGTGCACGGGCTCGTCGCCTACGCGAGCCCGAACGCGCTCTCGGCCTACCACCGCATGGGGCACGCGAGCGACCTCGTCGGTCTCTCGCTCGCGCAGGCCACCCGGGCGCTCGTGCAGGACCCCTTCGACGCCGCGGAGGTGGCGGCGCGGATGGGATCGGCGCTGGACGGGCGGCACTCGCTGCGCATGGAGGTCCGGGCCCGGGAAGCGGTGATGCTCGTCCGCTCCCTGCCGCTGCGCCCTCGCGGTGACGCCGCCGGGGCCCTGGTGCTGGTCCGCGACGTCACCGACTTGCGCCGCCGGGACATGGCGCTGCTGAGCAAGGACGCGACGATCCGGGAGATCCACCACCGGGTGAAGAACAACCTGCAGACCGTCGCCGCGCTGCTGCGGCTGCAGGCCCGCCGCACGGCCATTCCGGAGGCCCGCCGGGCGCTCGCCGAGAGCGTGCGGCGCGTGAACTCCATCGCGTTGGTGCACGAGACCCTCTCGGTCTCGGTGGCCGAGCGGGTGGACCTCGACGAGCTCGTGGACAAGGTGCTCCCGGCGATCGGTGACGGAGCCTCGACGGAGTTCCGGGCCAAGGTGCGTCGCGAGGGCAGCTTCGGCACCCTGCCCGCCGAGCTGGCCACGCCGTTGGTGCTGGTGCTCACCGAGCTGGTGCACAACGCGCTCGCGCACGCGTTCGACCCCAGTCGCGCCGGTGAGGTGGTGGTGTCGGCGCAGCGGTCGGCGGGGGTGCTGGACGTGGTGGTGGCCGACGACGGCCACGGCCTCCCGCCCGGCTTCGACCTCGGGGCCTCCGCCGGACTGGGTCTGCAGATCGTGCGCACCTTGCTCGACTCGGAGCTGGACTCGGCCCTGCAGGTACGCGCCAGGGCCGGCGGCGGAACGGAGGCCGTGATCCGGCTCTCGTTACGGGGGCGTTAACCTTCGGCTCGTGGGCCCGGGGTCGCAACGGGTCCCGGTTCGCGGGTGCCGCCCAGCGGTCCCGCACGAACGACCGCGGGCCCGGAGCCGGGTGCATCCGGCTTCGGGCCCGCGGTGGGGGAGGTGGTGATCAGGCGGAGCGGGCGCGAGTACGCGAGTTGCGCCGCTTCAGGGCACGCCGCTCGTCCTCGCTCAGGCCGCCCCAGACGCCGGCGTCCTGGCCGCTCTCGAGTGCCCAGGTGAGGCACTCGGTGACAACGGGGCAGCGCCGGCAGACGGTCTTGGCCTCGGCGATCTGCAGCAGCGCAGGACCGCTGGTCCCCACAGGGAAGAACAGCTCGGGGTCCTCGTCGCGGCAGATAGCGCGGTGACGCCAATCCATGGTCTCTCTGCTCCTCGTGTTGCGCGATCGGGGTCGCGCCGATCGTCGGTCACGGTCTCACGCTTGTGAATCGTTTCACGAGCGCGTTCGGTCTTCAAGGGAAGAGGGCCGAACTGGTGAGCACTCTCACCCACTCATCGTAATGATCGATGCCTCGAACGGTGGCAGTTCGCCAGATCCGATCTCGAGCTGTCGTCACTCGACGAGTCACCTCGTCCCGCCCACCGCACCCGGTTACCCGGACGTCCGGTGGACCACGCGAGAAGTTCCTCGCGATCACTCGCTTGTCCGTGGTCCACCATGGGCCACTGTTTGCCCAGGTGCGAGCCCTTATCGGCTCGACGGTCCGCGCGCATCGGTGAGCGGACGCCTGTCGTCACCCGGCTGGACGACCGGGACCGTCCTGCTGCGACGAGCTGCGCGTCTCACACGATGACACGTAACGCATCGGTCACGGCTCGGAATCGCACCTCGTGACGTCGGCCGAGGTGTTCCCCGTCCAGCTGCAACGCCATCGGCTCGACGCTGCGCACCGTCACCTGGGCAACGGCGTCGTGGCGCAGAACGTTCCGGCCGCGCGGATCGCCGTCCGCCGCCAGCATCCGGCGCAGGGTCGAGGCGATGGTCGGGGCACCGAGGTCGCGCAGGCCGAACAACCCGAGCCCCGCACCCATCGAGGTCCCCGGGTTGGTGCGCACGGCGCGCGACCCGAGGTAGGTCCACGTGTCGGTGGTGCAGACGAAGGTCGCTCGCACGTCCGGGACCGGCTCGGCGCCGCAGATCTCGACCGTCATCGACGGCGGGCGTCGCCGCTGGTGGAGGTAGTGCCGCAAGGCGGTCCGCGCGTACCGCAGCGGTGTCGCCTCCCGGCCGAGCGTGCGGGCCCGCTCCACATCGGCGACGACCTCCGCGTCCCAGCCCAGACCGGCGTTGAAGGTGAACCACCGGCCGTCGCCCTGTCCGAGTCCGACGAGCCGGCTGCGGCGGGCGTCCAGGGCGGCCAAGATCGCGGCGGTGGCCTCCATCGGGTCTCGCGGAAGGCCGAGCGCCCTGGCGAAGACGTTGGCGGACCCGCCGGGCACCACGGCCACGGCCGGTGCTTCGTGCGGGTCCGGCCGGGGACCGGGCGAACCGTCGAGCAGACCGTTCACGACCTCGTGCAGCGTGCCGTCGCCGCCGTGCACCACGACGAGCTCCACCCCGTCCTCGGCGGCATAGCGGGCGGCGAGCGCGGCGTGGCCACGGTGTGCGGTCTCGACCACCTCGAGCTTGAGCTCACTGGCCAGCGCGTAGGCGAGCACGTCGCGGCCGGCCCTCGTCGTGGTCGTGGCGTTCGGGTTGACGACCAGCAGCGCGCGCACGTCGGCACGGTACCCGGGCCTATTCTCGGGCCGTGGGGTTGCTCCGTCCTGGCCGTCCACCGCGACAGGTCCGGCTGGCCGGCGTCCTGGTGGGTGCGCAGGGGTTGGCCGGCGTCGGCTTCGCCGTGGCGCTCGGCGTGCGGTCCCTGACCACCACCGCCCCGGTCGGCAACGTCATCGGGGAGGCCGTGTACTTCGCCGTGATCGGCGCGGCGCTCGTCGCGGTCGGCGCGGGCCTGATCACCGGGCGCCGCTGGGCGCGCACCCCGGCGATCGTCACCCAGCTGCTGCTGCTGCCCGTCGTGTACTCGTTGCTCGGCCCGTCGCGCCAGCCGGCGATCGGGCTCGTGGCCGGCGCCGTCGTGCTGACCGCCTTCATGCTGCTGATCAACGAGAAGTCCCGGCAGTGGTCGATGGGTCTGGACCTGCCGGGCGCGCGGGACACATGAGCGTTGTCCGGGGAACGCTCACGTGTCCCTGGCGGTGATCAGTGGTCCGGGCCCTCCGAGGGCGTCGAGCGCCGCACCGTCGAGCCGGAACGTCGTCCACCCGTCGTTCGGCACCGCCCCGATCGAGCGGTAGAAGCCGATCGAGGGCTCGTTCCAGTCCAGCACCGCCCACTCCAGCCGGGCGTACCCGCGGTCCGCGCACAGGGCGGCCAGCTCGACGAGCAGCGCCCGACCGAGCCCACTGCCGCGATGGGTGGGCCGGACGTAGAGGTCCTCGAGGTAGATGCCGTGCGCTCCGCGCCAGGTCGAGAAGTTGAGGAACCACAGCGCACAGCCGACGACCTCGCCGGCGGCCTCGGCGACGTGACCGAACAGCGCCGGGTGCGGCCCGAAGAGCGCGGCCCGCAGCTGCGGCTCGGTGAGCAGGCAGGACGCCGGTTCGCGCTCGTAGTCGGCCAGCTCGTGCACCAGGGCGACGACGGCCGCGACGTCGTCCGGGCGGATCTCGCGAACGCTCAGGACCGCTCCCGGCCGGTCGGCGCCGTGCTACCGGGTGCGCTGTCGCTCGCCAGGACCCGCAGGTTCACGTGGTCCAGCCGGGCGATCCCACGCTCATCACCCAGCACTGCCCAGCAGGGGGCTTCCATCGCGAACCGGACTCCCTCGGCGGCCGGCAGGTCGATCCACCGCGCGATGAGCACCCGGCTGAAGTGCCCGTGCCCGGCGAGCACGACGTCGCCCCTCGGGAGCACGGAGCGAACCTCGGCGAGCACGGAATCGGCGCGCGCCCCGACCTGCGCGGCGGTCTCGCCGCCGGGACAGGGGTGGGTCCAGACGGTCCAGCCCGGCACCGTCTCGCGGATCTCGGGGGTGGTGCGACCCTCGCACTCGCCGTAGTCCCACTCGGCGAGTCGCTCGTCCACCCGGTCGACGTGCAGGCCGGCCAGCTCGACGGTGTCGCGGGCGCGGCGGCGAGGGCTGCTGAGCACGAGCGCGGGAGGGGCGTCCCCGCGCAGTCGGCGACCCAGCTCGCCCGCGGCCCGCGCGAGCCCGCGACCGCGCTCGGTGAGCGGGATGTCCGTGCGGCCCGTGTGCTTGCCCGACAGCGACCACTCGGTCTCGCCGTGTCGCAGCAGGAACACCCGGCCCGATGTCACGCGCCGACCCTAGTGGCTCGATGCTGCCGCGGACCGAACGAACGGCACGCTCGTCCAGTCCCGCTGGACGGGCGTGCCGTTCGTTGCGCAGATCCCCACGAGCAGGTCAGGCGGCCTGCTTGGTCTCCCAGAAGATCTTGTCGATCTGGGCGACGAGGTCCAGCAGCTCCTGGCCGGTGGCCGGGTCCATCGAGGACTTGGCCCCGCCCTCACCCCCGCCGGCCTTCTTCGTGGCCTTGTTGAACAGCTCGTGCAGCTCCGGGTACTTCTCGAAGTGCGGCGGCTTGAAGTAGTCGGTCCACAGCACCCACAGGTGGTGCTTGACCAGGTCGGAGCGCTGCTCCTTGATGTCGATCGCCCGGGTGCGGAACTCCGGGTCCTCGTTGGCCTGGTACTTCTCCTGGATGGCCTTGACCGACTCGGCCTCGATCCGCGCCTGGGCCGGGTCGTACACGCCGCAGGGGAGGTCGCAGTGTGCGGTGGCCTCCAGCCGCGGGCGGAAGAGGGACAGAATCCCCATGGGTCCTCCCTGATGAGTGATCGTTCTGGCTCGGCCGACACTACCCCCGGCTCCGGTCCCGAGCAGGGTGGCGAGGAGGTGCGAGTGCGCTGGCGCAGGGTGCGCGTCCGCGGTCCGTCGATGTCGCCGGTGCTGCGGGACGGGGACGTGGTGCTCGTCCGCTTCGGCGGCGGCGTCCGGGCCGGCGACGTGGTGCTGGTGCGCTGGCCGGCCCGGCCGCGACAGCTGTCGGTGAAGCGTGCGACGCGCCCGTCGGAGGCGGGCTGGATGGTGCTCGGCGACAACCCGGACGGGTCCACGGACTCGCGCACCCTCGGCCCGGCGCAGGTGTCCGGTGTGGTGCGCTGCCGGCTCTGGCCGCGCCCGGGTCGGCTGCGGGCGGCCCCGACAGGGCGAGCTGTCGGTGACGATCGATGACGTCGTGCCTCGGTCCGCAGGTCTCCGATTGATCACGCCGTTCGCCGTTGTCGGTCCGTCGGGATAGCCTCGTGCGGATGCGACGACCGGCAAGGGGTCGTCGGCGAACACGGAGGTCCCTCGGATGATCGAGTTCCGGGGCGTGACCAAGCGCTTCCCCGACGGCACGGTAGCGGTCGACGATCTCAGCCTCACCGTGGACGACGGGAAGATCACGGTCTTCGTCGGTCCGTCCGGCTGTGGCAAGACCACGTCCCTCCGCATGATCAACCGCATGGTCGAGGCCAGCGAGGGCGCCATCCTGATCGACGGTGCGGACATCACCGACACCGATGCGGCCGACCTGCGCCGCGGCATCGGTTACGTCATCCAGCAGGCGGGGCTGTTCCCGCACCGCACGATCCTGGACAACGTGGCCACAGTCCCGCTCCTGCTCGGCTGGGGCAAGAAGCGCGCCCGCGAGCGGGCCAAGGAGCTGATGGACCTCGTCGGGCTCGTCCCGGAGATGGCGCAGCGCTACCCGTCACAGCTCTCCGGTGGGCAGCAGCAGCGCGTCGGGGTGGCCCGCGCGCTGGCCGCCGATCCGCCGATCCTGCTCATGGACGAGCCGTTCAGCGCCGTCGACCCGGTCGTGCGCGAGAACCTGCAGGACGAGTTGTTGCGGCTGCAGTCCGAGCTGGGCAAGACCATCGTCTTCGTCACCCACGACATCGACGAGGCCGTCAAGCTCGGCGACAGGGTCGCGGTGCTGCGCACCGGCGGCGTGCTCGCGCAGTACGACGAGCCGGGCCACCTGCTCGCCCGCCCGGCCGACGACTTCGTCGACGGGTTCGTCGGGCGTGACCGCGGCTACCGCGGGCTCGGGTTCCTCCCCGCCCGGGGGCTGCCGGTCGGCGAGCTCCCCACCGTGGCCAGCGGCGCCACCCCCGAGCAGGCGAGGGACGCCGCGCGCGACGGTTGGGTCCTCGTCGTCGACGACGACCGCCATCCGCAGGGCTGGCTGCAGGTCGACGAGGACGGCACCGTCGACGTCGACGCCGTCGTCGCGGGTGGCTCGCTCTACGACACCGAGGCCGACTCCCTGCGGGGGGCGCTCGATGCCGCGCTCTCCTCGCCGTCCGGCTTCGGCGTCGCGGTGGACGGCGCCGGAGCCGTGGTCGGTTCGGTCCGCGCCGACGACGTGCTCGGGGCGCTGGCGGACGCCCGCCGCGAGGAAGCGGCCGCGTGAACTGGGACTGGATCCCGCGCAACGCCGACGCGATCCTCAGCCGCTTCCTCGAGCACGTCTGGCTCGCCCTGCTGCCGGTGGTGATCGGGCTCGTCCTGGCCGTGCCGCTGGGCTGGCTGGCCACGAGGTCGCGGCCGGCGCGCACCGTGCTCGTGCCCGCCGCCGGGCTCTTCTACACGATCCCGTCCCTGGCGCTGTTCGTGGTGCTGCCGGGCATCCTCGGCACCCAGATCCTCGACCCGATCAACGTCGTGGTGGCGCTGGCGATCTACACCACGGCGCTCCTGGTCCGCTCGGTCGCGGATGCGCTGGCCGCCGTACCGGCGATGGTGATCGCCGCGGCCACCGCCATGGGCTACAAGCCGGCCCGGCGCTTCGCGCAGGTGGAGCTGCCCCTGTCGGTGCCGGTGCTGATCGCGGGCCTGCGCGTCGCGATGGTCACCAACATCAGCCTGGTCGCGGTGGGGGCGCTGATCGGCATCGGCGGGCTCGGCTACTTCTTCACCGACGGCTTCATCCGCGACAACGGCATCGAGATCATCACCGGTGTCGTCCTCGTGGTGTTCATCGCGCTGGTCTTCGACGCGCTGCTCGTCGCCGCAGGGCGCTACGCCACTCCGTGGGTCACTGCCGGCGATCGGAGCAGAGGATGAACCTGCTCTCGCAGGTCCTGGCGTGGTTCAGCGACCCGTCCAACTGGACCGGCACCAAGGGCGTCCCCAACCGGCTGCTCGAGCACCTCCAGTACAGCGTCACGGCGCTGCTCGTCGCGGTGATCATCGCGGTGCCGATCGGCGCTTTGGTCGGCCACACCGGACGCGGCGGCTTCCTGGTCGTCGGGGCGGCCAACGGGCTGCGCTCGCTCCCGGAGCTCGGGGTGCTCACGCTGCTGGTCTACCTCGTCGGGATCGACCTGCTGCCCGTGATCGTCGCCCTCGTCCTCCTCGCGATCCCGCCGCTGCTCGCCGGCACCTACGCGGGTGTGCGCAACGTCGATCGCGCGGTGGTCGACGCCGCCCGCGGCATGGGGATGCGCGAACACCAGATCCTGTTCAAGGTCGAGTTCCCGAACTCCCTCCCGCTGGTCATCGGGGGTCTCCGCACCGCGACCCTCCAGGTGATCGCCACTGCCGCGATCGCGGCGTTCGTCAGCTTCGGCGGGCTGGGCCGGTACCTCATCGACGGTCTCGCCGTCCGCGACTATCCGCAGATGGCGGCGGGCGCCGTCCTCGTCGCCGGGCTCGCGCTGCTGATCGAGGCCGTGCTCGCCGGCGTGCAGCGGCTGGTCGTCTCGCCCGGTCTGCGTTCCAGCATCCCGTCGCGGCAGCGTGCCGCCACGGTGTCCTCCCCACCTGCGCCACGCCCCGAGGGCACGTCCCGCGTGCCGGAGATGGCCCGAACCTGACAAGAGGAGTGACCTCCCCATGAAGCGCACACTGGTCTCGCTGGCGGCTGGGCTCACCGGCCTGTTGATGCTCAGCGCCTGCGGCGGCGGAGGTGGCGACCCGCTCGCCCCCAGCGGCGGCGGGCAACCCCCCGCGGCGGCCGACGTCGTCCGCGTCGGGTCCGAGCAGTTTCCGGAGAACCAGCTCCTCGGCGAGATCTACGCGCAGGCGCTGGAGGCCAAGCAGGTGAAGGTCGAGCGCAAGTTCGCCATCGGCTCCCGCGAGACCTACTACCCGGCCCTGCTCGACGGATCCATCGACGTCGTTCCCGACTACAACGGCAACCTGCTCCGCTACGTCACCCCCGAGGCGACCGAGTCGGCGCCGGACGCCGTCTACGCCGCGCTGCAGACCGCGCTGCCGCCGGAGCTGACCCTGCTCGAGCAGGCAGCGGCCGAGAACAAGGACGCGTTCACCGTCACCCGGGCCACGGCGCAGAAGTACAACGCCACCTCGATCGAGGACATCGTGCCGTACTGCGGCGAGATCACCTTCGGTGGTCCGGCGCAGTTCCAGGAGCGGTCCTACGGCATCGAGGGCATGAAGAAGAACTACAACTGCACGTTCAAGGACTTCAAGCCCCTCGACGTCGGCGGCCCGCTCACCGTCACCGCGCTGAAGGACGGCACCATCCAGGGCGCCGACCTGTTCACCACGGACCCGGCGCTGCCGGCGAACGACTTCGTCACCCTCGAGGACCCGAAGAACAACTTCCCGTCCCAGAACATCGTGCCGTTGATCAACAAGGCCAAGGCCACCCCGGCGGTGGCCGAGGCGCTCAACGGCGTGTCGGCGAAGCTGAGCCAGCAGGAGCTGCTCGACCTCAACGTCAAGCAGGGCGCGAAGGACAAGACCGACGCGCAGCTCGCCACGGAGTGGCTCACGGCGCAGGGCATCGTCTAGGGCACCCGCCGCGCGGCGGGCGTCAGCGGTAGCCCGTGACGTCCGCTGCGTGGCCGGGTTCCTGCACCTCCACCAGGTAGCGCCAGCAGTCGGGCGCCGATCCGTCGACGTCGGTGAACCCGTACTCCCGAGCCAGGCCACCGCTGGACAGGCTCGTGCCCGTCCAGCGGTTCCGGCGGGGGTCGGCAGCCAGTGCCGCGATGGCCCGTCCCACGAACCGGGGTGTCTCGGAGATCGCGAAGTGCGGCTCCCTGGTGCACGCGTCGCGCCAGTTCGCCTCGGTGACGCCGTAGTGCTCGAGCATCAATTCCGACCGCAACCAGCCGGGGGTGATGACGACCGCCGTGCCACCGTGCGGCTCCAACTCGTGCGCCCAGCTGCGGGCCAGCCGGATCGGTGTGATCTTCGCGAGGTCGTAGTAGACGTTGAGCCGGTAGTGCTCGGCGTTGTAGGCGGCGGTGCCGTCGGTGACCTCCACGACCAGGCCGCCGGGCCGGCGGATCAGCAGCGGGAAGGCGTGCCGGGCCGTGACGAGGTGGGTGTCGACTGCCAGCCGGAGCAGGCGCAGGCCGTCGTCGAGGGAGTGCTCCCATACCGGCGTGTCCCACGCGGCGAGGTGCTCGCCGCCCCAGATGTCGTTGACCAGCACGTCGAGGCGACCGTGCTCGGCGTCGATCCGGGCAGTCAGCGCCTCCACCTGCTCGGGCACGAGATGGTCGACCGGTACGGCGATCCCCGTGCCGCCGGCCGCGGTCACCAGGTCCGCGGTGTCCTCGATCGTCTCCGGCCGGTCGTACTCCGACCGGCGCTCCCGGGTGGAGCGCCCGGTCGCGTACACCGTGGCGCCCGCCGCTCCGAGCTCCTGCGCGATACCGCGGCCCGCCCCGCGCGTGGCTCCGGCCACGAGGGCGATCGTCCCGGCCAGGGGCGGATCCGTCACCGTCATGCGTGCAGCCTGCCCCCGATCCTCGTCCGATCGCCACCGTGGGTAAGTTGCTCTATCATCGAGATGATTGATGAACGAGTAACTGGAGGACGGATGGGCGAGGGCGACGACGAACGCACCGGCTGCGTAGTGGTGGGCGGTGGTCCCGGTGGCGTCGTGCTGGCCTACCTGCTCGCCCGGGGCGGCGTCGACGTGACACTGCTGGAGTCGCGTGGTGACTTCGACCGGCGGTTCCGTGGCGACAGCATCGCCCCGCCCGTGCTGGACCATCTCGACATGCTGGGGCTGGCCGAGCCGATGCTCGACGCGCTCCCGCACGTGCGGGCGGACACCTTCGTGTGGAGCACGCCGGAGCACCGCTACGTCCTCGCCGACTACCGCCGGGCCAGCCGCCGGTTCCCCTTCTACGCGCTGGTCCCGCAGGCCGCGTTCCTCCCGTGGATGGTGGAGCGCTCGGTGCCTTACGGCCTCGACGTGCGCATGGGCGCGCGGGTCTCGGCACTCGTGCGCGACGCGACGGACCGCGTCGTCGGCGTGGAGTACCTGCGCGACGGGCGGCGCCACCGCCTGTTCGCCGACCTGGTCGTCGGCAGCGACGGGCGCAGCTCCAAGGTGCGGCAGCTCTCGCGCATCGAGGCCACCGAGCTGAGCTCGAGCATCGACATCTGCTGGATCGAGGTGCCGCGCCGCGACGGCGACCCGTCGCTCTCCGGGCTGGAGCTGACGAGTGAGCCGGGCCGCACCCTGGCGGTGCTCGGTCAGGGCTCCGGCTGGCAGATCGGGTTCATCCTCGTGGCCGACACGTTCCGCGAGGTGCGGGCGGCGGGCGTCGAGCCGCTGCGCGCCGTGCTGCGTCGACGGGCTCCGTGGCTGGGTGACCGCATCGACCTCTTGACCGACGTCAACCAGCTGACCCTGCTGCCCATCCGGATCACCTCGACCGACCGGTGGAGCGAGCCGGGACTGCTGCTCATCGGCGACGCGGCGCACGTGATCTCCCCGGTGGGCGGCAACGGGATCAACTTCGCGATCGTCGATGCGGCCGAGGCCGCGAACCACCTGGTCGGCCCGCTCACCGCGGCGCGCGTCGACCCTGCGCTGGTGGACGCGGCCACGGCCGAGGTCGAGCGGGTGCGGCGGCCCACGGTGGACCGGGACCAGCGGATGCAGGTGCGCGTGGAGCGCGCCGCCGCCGAACGGTTGGCCGCCGGCACCGACCCGCGCCCCGTGCTGCCGCTGCGGGTGCTCGCCGCGATCCCGGGGTTCGCCACGTGGTCGGGCTGGCGAGGGGCCAGGGCGCTGGCCGTGCCGGCACCGGTGCCGGTGATCCTGCACGGCGCGGCCCGCGCCGCCCCCTGAACCCGCGCCGCGGCCCCACCCGCAAAGAACGGCACTCTCGTCCAATCCCATTGGACGGACGTGCCGCTCGTTCGGGTCGGCGGGGTAGGTGTGATCCGGCTGGCGGTTCCCATCGTCGATGGGCGTGCGGCAGGGTCGGTGCCCCACCGCGCGTTCAGCAATCGAACACTGACCAGCAGATGTCGTTGCGCAACCGCTGGTCGTCGAGCACGAGCTCGCGAATCGCCTTCGGGAGCTGGTCACGCTGCCACCGGCACTCATGTCGCCCTGCGGCCTCGCATTCGCCCTCCGGCGCGCCCGCACGTGCAGCCTTGATCGCGTAGGCGGCCGCCCCGAGGTCGTGCGCGACGATGTGCGCAACGGCCCCGGCCTGCCCGGCCGCGTAGGCGGCATACCGTGGTGCCCCCCGGAGGTCTCTGGCCGCGCCCATCGCACGGCCGCCCGCCGCGCGAGACTGCATCATCGTGACGTCGCCACGCACCCAGGCGCGGGCATGTTCGATCGCCTGACGCGGTCGTGGGTCCTCGGGCTGAGCCGACTCGAACAGGTCAAGAACGTGCTCCGCGCACGATGCCGCCCACAGAGCGAGGAGGTGGTGGTCCGAATCGGTCAGGGTCCCACCGCGGCGGATCGTCACGAGGCGAGAGTCGCGGATCTTCGGGAGGATCATCGTCGGCACTCCCCTCACCTTTCGGAATGACACTCGTCGAGTGCCAGACCGGTGGAGGCGGACCATCGGCGGGAACACCGCGGGCATCTCAGGGCAGCGCCGGGATCACCGACTCCCCGTACGCCTGCACCGTCGCGTCCTTCGCGTCGTGCATGGCGTAGACCGCGAACTGGTCCACGCCGAGCTCGCGCAGCTGGGCGAGCCGGTCGAGCTGTGCTCCGGGCGGGCCGAGCAGGCAGAACCGGTCGACGACCTCGTCCGGCACGAAGTCCGTCGAGCGGTTCCCGGCGCGGCCGTGGTGGGAGTAGTCGTAGCCGTCGCGGCCCTTGATGTAGCCGGTGAGGGCAGCGGGGACGGCGGCCGAGGCCTCGCCGTAGCGGGTCACGAGGTCGGCCACGTGGTTGCCGACCATGCCGCCGAACCAGCGGCACTGGTCGCGGGCGTGCGAGAGGTCGTCCCCGACGTACGCCGGTGCCGCCACGCAGATCGTCACGGCAGTCCGGGTCGCGGCCCGCGGCCTCCGCGGCGGCGCGCACGGTCTTCACCGTCCACTCCACGAGGTAGGGGTCGGCGAGCTGCAGGATGAACCCGTCGGCGCCGCGCCCCACCAGGTCGAGCGCCTTGGGCCCGTAGCCCGCCATCCACACCGGCAGCGATGCACCGGCGGGCACCCACGGGATCTGCACGGTCGTGCCGTCCAAGTCCACGGCCCGCCCGGACGCGAGCTCCCGGATCACGTGCATGGCCGACTCGAGCCGGGCCAACGTCGTCGGCGGCCGGCCCTGCACCCGCATCGCGGAGTCGCCCCGACCGATGCCACAGATCGTCCGGCCGTCGAACATGTCGTTCAGCGTGGCGTGCAGGGAGGCGATGACCGTCCAGTCGCGGGTGCCGGGGTTGGTCACCATCGGCCCGACGATCATCGTCGAGGTGCGCTCCAGGATGCGCGGGTAGATGACGTAGGGCTCCTGCCAGAGCACGTGCGAGTCGAAGGTCCAGCCGTGGCTGAACCCCAGCTCCTCGGCCCGCACCATGAGGTCGACCACGGCCGATGCGGGCGGGTCGGTCTGCAGGACCAGTCCGATGTCCATGCTCACCGCAGGTACTGGCAGGTGTCGCGGCGCAGGAACCGCCCGTGGCCGGCAGCGCCGAGGTACTCCCCGCGGTCGACGATCACGCGCCCCCGCGACAACACGGTCTCGGCCCGGCCGGTGACCGTCCGCCCCTCGTAGCAGGAGTAGTCGACGTTCATGTGGTGCGTCTCGGCGCTGAGCACCTGCCGAGCCGCGGGGTCGTAGACCACCACGTCGGCGTCGGCCCCGGGCGCGATCGTGCCCTTGCGCGGGTAGAGCCCGAACATCCGGGCCGGGGTGGCGCAGGCGATCTCGATCCAGCGCCGTCGCCCGATGTGCCCGTCGAGCACCGCCTGGTGCAGCAGGTCCATCCGCGTCTCGACGCCCGGCAGACCGTTGGGGATCTTGGAGAAGTCCCCGAGCCCGAGCTCCTTCTGGTCCTTGAAGCAGAACGGGCAGTGATCGGTGGACACCACCGACAGGTCGTCGGTGCGCAGCCCGCGCCACAGTGCCGCCTGGTGGTCGACGGGCCGCAGCGGGGTCGAACACACGTACTTCGCACCCTCGAAACCCGGCCGGGCCAGATCGTCGGTGGACAGGTAGAGGTACTGCGGGCAGGTCTCGGCGAAGGCGTTGACGCCCTCGTCGCGCGCCCGGGTCAGCTCGGCCAGGGCCTCGGTCGCGCTCAGGTGGACGATGTAGATCGGCGCCCCGGCCACCTGGGCCAGCCTGATCGCCCGGTGGGTGGCCTCGGCCTCCAGCAGCGCGTGCCGCACCACCCCGTGGAACTTCGGGTCGGTGTTCCCCCGCGCCAGTGCCTGCTCCACCAGCACGTCGATCGCGATGCCGTTCTCGGCGTGCATCATGATCAGCCCGCCGGTCTCGGCCCCCTTCTGCAGCGCGCGGAGCACCTTGCCGTCGTCGCTGTAGAACACCCCCGGGTAGGCCATGAACAGCTTGAAGCTGGTGATCCCCTCGCCGACGAGGGTCTCCATCTCCTTCAGCGACGAGTCGTTCACGTCCGCCATGATCACGTGGAAGGCGTAGTCGATCGCGCACTGCCCGTCGGCCTTGGCGTGCCAGGTGTCGAGGCCCTCGCGCAGCGACGCTCCCATCGACTGCACGGCGAAGTCGACGATCGTGGTGGTGCCGCCCCACGCCGCCGCGCGGGTGCCCGTCTCGAACGTGTCGGAGGCGAACGTGCCACCGAAGGGCAGCTCCATGTGGGTGTGCGCGTCCACACCGCCGGGGATGACGTACTTGCCGGCCGCGTCGAGGACGGTCTCGGCGGTCCAGCCCTCGGCGAGCGTTGATCCGGTCGCCGCGAGCGCGACGACCTTCTCGTCCTCGATCAGCACATCGGCGGCCGTCTCGTCGGACGCCGTGATCACGAGGCCGTTCCTGACCAGTGTGCGGCTCACGGGGTGACCTCCAGGATCGACGCGGTGAGCATCTCCAGCCCCTCCGCCGCCTCGTCGGCGGTGAGGGTGAGCGGCGGCGCGATCCGCAGCACGTTGCCGTGCAGGCCGCCCTTGCCGAGCAGCAGCCCGCGCCGCCGCGCCGCCTCCAGCACGGCGTTGGCGAGCTCGGGAGCCGGGTCACCCGGCGAGCCGTCCCGCACGGCGTCGGCCGAGCGCCCGTCGGCGCCCGCCGGTCGCACCAGCTCGACGCCGATCATCAGGCCCTTGCCCCGGACGTCGCCGACGATCGGGCTCGACACGGCGCGCAGCCCGTCGATCAGCACCGGTCCGTGGCGTGCCGCGTTCGCCTGCAGGTCGTGGTCGAGCAGGTAACGGAGGTTGGCCAGCGCCCCGGCCGCGGTGAGGGGCGAGCCGCCGAACGTCGAGATCGAGTTCGCGCCGAGGGTGTCCATGATCGCCGCCGGGGCGATCACACCGGCCACCGACAGGCCGTTGCCGATGCCCTTGGCGAACGTGACCAGGTCCGGAGTCGCCTCGCCGTGGGCCTGCCAGCCCCAGAAGTGCTCCCCGGTGCGCCCCCAGCCGGTCTGCACCTCGTCGGAGATCCACAGGATCCCGTGCTCCCGCAGGACGGTCGCGAACGCGCCCAGCAGCCCGTCGGGCCCGTAGGTGAACCCGCCGACGCCCTGGATCGGCTCGGCGATGAACGCCGCCACGTCGCCACCGGACTGGTCCAGCACGTCCCGCAGATCGGACACGCAGGCGGCGATGTACTCGCCGTCGGACAGGCCCGCGTAGGGCGAGCGGTACCGCTGCCCACCGTGGACGTAGTAGGTCTGGAACGGCGAGAGCGACGTGGGGGACCAGCTCCGGTTCCCGGTGATCGCGATCGTCGAGAACGACCGGCCGTGGTAGCTGTTGCGCAGGGCCAGGATCTGGTTCGACCGGCGCAGCGAGCAGGCCAGCAGCAACGCGGCGTCGTTCGCCTCGGTGCCCGAGGTGGTCAGGAAGACCTTGGCGTCGGGGATCGCGGAGACGGACGCGATCTGCTCGGCCAGCTCCACCATCGGCCGGTTGAGGTACAGCGTGGAGCTGTGGATGATCCGCCCGGCCTGCTCGGCGACGGCCTTGGTCACCTCGGGCAGGGCGTGCGCTGTCATCGTCGTGAGGATGCCGCCGAAGAAGTCCAGGTAGCGGCGCCCCTCGGCGTCCCAGACGTGCCGACCTTCGCCGCGCTCGATCTCGAGCGGCTCGGCGTAGTACAGGGCCAGCCACGAGGGGAGCACCGCGCGGGTGCGGTCGAGCAGCTCCTTGGCCGTCGCCCCCTCCGCCGCGGTCATTGCGCCACCAGCGGCCCGTAGGCGTCCGGGCGGCGGTCCCGGTAGAACGCCCACTGCTGCCGCACCTCGTCGATCATGCCGAGGTCCAGGTCACGGACGACGAGCTCCTCGTCGCTGCCCGACGCCGGCTCGCCCACGAACTGCCCGCGCGGGTCGACGAAGTAGCTGGTGCCGTAGAAGTCGTTGTCGCCGTACTCCTCCACCCCCACCCGGTTGATCGCGGCCACGAAGTACTCGTTGGCGACGGCCGCCGCCGGCTGCTCCAGCTTCCACAGGTACGACGAGAGCCCGCGGCTCGTGGCCGAGGGGTTGAACACGATCTGGGCGCCGGCGAGGCCCAGCGCGCGCCAGCCCTCGGGGAAGTGCCGGTCGTAGCAGATGTAGACGGCGACCTTGCCCACCGCGGTGTCGAACACGGGCCATCCGAGGTTGCCCGGCCGGAAGTAGAACTTCTCCCAGAAGCCCTTGACCTGCGGGAGGTGATGCTTGCGGTACTTGCCGAGCACGGTGCCGTCGGCGTCGATCACGGCGGCGGTGTTGTAGTAGTTGCCCGAGCTCTCGATCTCGAAGACCGGCACGACGAGCACCATCCCCGTCTCCCTGGCGAGCGCCTGCATCCGCGCCACGGTGGGTCCGTCGGGCACCGGCTCGGCCCACCGGTAGTGCTCGGCCTCCTGCACCTGGCAGAAGTACGGAGCGTTGAACACCTCCTGGAACCCCATGACCTGGGCGCCCTGCTCCGCCGCGGCGCGCGCGTAGGACTCGTGCACCTCGATCATCGACGTCGTGTCGCCGGTCCACTTCGCCTGCAGGATCGCCGCTCGGACCACCCCGGAACCATCAGCCATGCCGACCTCCGTACCCGTCTCGTCGCGCTCACGTCGAGGGAGGGGAACACCTTCGAACGCGGGCCCCACCCGGTGCAAGTCCCGACGCCGCCGGACATCTGCTCGTCACCCGCGCGACGCCGCCGGTGCCCGATCTTCGCCGCCCCGCACGCCACCGCAGCCCGGCCTCCTCTAGGGTTCCTCGCGATGCAGGCCTCCCAGCGGTCGAGGGGGAACGCAACCACCCCTCCTCCACCCCGCGCCCTGCGTGCCGCACTGGCGGCCGCGGTGGCGGTCGGGGTGGCCGCGCTGGCGCACCGGGCGGGCCACGGATCCGTCGACGCGACGGGGGTCGCCTGGGCGTTCGCTGCGCTGACCGGACCGGCGTGGTGGGTGGCCCGCCGCGAACGCGGGTGGGGGGCGCTCGCGGCGAGCCAGCTGATCGGGCAGCAGGCCGCCCACCTCGCGCTCAGCACGGCGTCCGGCCCGGAGGCGCACGCGGCTGCGCTGCTGCCCACGGACCTCATGGTCCACCTCCACCTCGCCGCGGCCGGGCTCACGGCGGTCTGGCTGCGGCTGGGTGAGCGCCGTGCCTGGTGCGCGGCGGGCCGGGTCCGGCGCCGGCTCACGCTCGCCGTGGCCCACCTGCTCGCCGGCACCCCGGCACCGACGGCACCACCGCTCCGGCCGCGCTGCGCGCCGCCCCTCGCCCGGACCCGCACGCTGCTCCTGCGCCACGCCCTGGCCCGGCGCGGCCCGCCGCTGCCCGCCTGACTCCGCGGCCCGACCGCCCCGACGCGGTCCCGCCCCCGCGGATCTCCGACCGCCCTCCCTCACGGCCCGCAGGCGGGCCGCCCGCCCGCAGTCCGGTGCGCCCCGTGCGCGGCGCCCACTGCGGCCTCCCACCCCTGGAGTTCGCATGACCACGACCACCGATCCGTCCCCGACCCCCGCCCCACCCCGCCCTCCGGGCGTCTGGACCCAGCTGCGCCCGCTCGTCCTGCGGCTGCACTTCTTCGTCGGGGTGCTCGTGGCCCCCTTCCTGCTCGTCGTCGCCCTGACCGGGCTGGCCTACGTGTTCACCCCGCAGCTGGACGACCTCGTCTACAGCGCGCAGTTGCACGCCACCGATCCGGACGCCGCACCCCGCCCGCTCGACGAGCAGGTGGCCGCGGCCGTCGCCACCGACCCGGGGCGGTCCGCTGAACAGCGTGATCGTGCCGGTCGATCCCGACCCGGACCACCTCGGTGGTGTTCGACGTTCCCGGGCTCGCCGAGGACGTCCAGCGCACCGTCTACGTCGATCCGTCGACCGCGCAGGTGCGAGGGGCGCTCGACACGTGGTTCGGCAGCACGCCCCTGCAGACCACCCTGGACGGACTGCACCGCCACCTGCTGCTCGGCGAGCCCGGACGGCTGTACTCCGAGTTCGCGGCGAGCTGGCTGCCGGTGCTGGTGATCGGCGGGCTCGCCCTCTGGTTCGGCCGGCGGCGCGCCCGCCGGCGGGCCCTGGTGGTGCCGCCCGTCGGCGCGCGTCCCGGGCGCGGTCGACTCCGCGGCTGGCACGCGACCACCGGCGTGTGGATGACCGTCGGGCTGCTGGTCATCAGCGTCACCGGGCTGACCTGGTCGGCGCACGCCGGCGAGCGGTTCACGGCGGTCGTCACCTCCCTGCAGGGGACGTCGCCGTCCCTCGCGGCCGAGTCCGTCCCGGTGCGGGCCGGCGTCGCCCCGATCACCGTGGGCCAGGCCGCCGAGCGCGGACGGGCGGCGGGCCTGCGGGACCGCCTGTCGGTCGTCGTGCCGGCCGAGCCCGGCCAGCCGTTCCAGGTGAGCGAGGACGCCGACACGTGGCCGGTGCAGCGCGACGCTCTCGCGCTCGACCCCTACTCGGGCGCCGTCACCGAGAGCGTGGCGTGGGCCGACTACCCGTTCCTGGCCAAGCTGACGACGATCGGCATCCTCGGGCACATGGGCCTGCTGTTCGGGGTGGCCAACCAGATCCCGCTCGCCGCCCTGGCCCTCGGGCTGCTGTGCCTGCTGTTCTGGGGCTACCGGATGGCGTGGCTGCGCCGGCCCATGGCGCGCATCGGTCGGCTCGCCGCACCGGCGCCACGCGGGACACTCCGCGAGCTCTCCCAGCCCGCCGCCTTCGGCGTGGTGCTCGCCGCCGTCGCGGTCGGGTGGCTGGTGCCCGTCCTCGGTGTGAGCCTGCTGCTGTTCCTCGCGGTCGACACCGCAGCCGGAATGGTCACGCGGCGTGGCGCCGCGGGTCGGGAGACCGAGGGAACGCGGTGATCAGCCTCGACCCGTTCGGCTCATGTCACCCGGTTGACGACGTCGATCACCAGGAGGACGACGAACAGCGCGGCCGCGGCCCCGACCAGGATGTTGGACAGCCATCCCGACCGGCCCTCGGGCGCGATCCGCTTCGAGTTGAGCAGGATCAGCAGCGTGCCCCCGAGGAACGGCATGAACGCCGCCCCGAGCACGCCGTAGACGAGGGTGAGGGCGAACGGGCGGTCGATGAAGAGCAGGACCATCGGTGGCAGCGTCAGCCACAGGAGGTACGCCCGGAACGGCAGGCTGCGCTCGGCCACGCGGGCCTCGTAGCCCGTGGCGGTGCCGGTGGCGTCCTTGGCCTCGCCGCCGATCTGGGCATGCTTCCCGTGCGGCAGCCGGATGATCCGCGTCCAGTCGGTGAAGAGCAGGCTCACGCCGTTCCAGACCCCGAGCAGGGACGTGGTGGTGACCGCCAGGAAGCCGACGAGGAACAGGATCCGGGCCCAGTCCCCGTAGCGCTCACCGAGCTCGGTGCCCAGGGTCAGCAGGCCGGTGTCGCTCTCGGTGAGGTCCTGGCCGAACAGGATCGCCGAGCCCACCACGAGCATGGAGATCACGAAGATGCCGGTCATGATGTAGCCGACGGCGTTGTCCAGGCGCATCATCGACAGCCAGCCGGTCCCGTTCCAGCCCTTGGCGATGATCCAGTACCCGTAGGCCGCCATCGTGATCGTGCCGCCGACGCCGCCGATCAGGCCGAGGACGTAGATCGTCGAGCCCTCGGGCAGCCGGGGCACCAGGCCGTTCGCCAACGCGCCGAGGTTCGGGCGACACCAGGACGGCGACCGACACCACGGACACGAACTTGATCGCGACCAGCACCGTGATGAACTTCTCGAACACCTGGTAGCGCTGGACCCAGACCAGGACGAGCCCGACGACGCCGGCGATCATCGCCCAGTACCGCACCGACAGGCCGCCGAACAGGGCGTTGAGCGGCAGGCCGACCGCCGACATCGCCGTGGCGCCGTAGACGAAGCCCCAGATCACGATGTAGATGCCGAAGAACACCGTGGCCCAGTACCCCAGCCGCCGCCAGCCGTCGAGCATCGTGGCGTTCGACGCGAGGTGCCAGCGGCCGACGCCCTCGGCGAGCGCGAGCTTGAGCACGGTGCCCAGCACCGCCGCCCAGAGCAGGACGGTGCCGAAGCGCGCCCCCGCGACCATGGTGGCGACCAGGTCGCCGGCGCCGACGCCGGTGGCCGCGGCGAGCAGACCGGGCCCGACCTGGCGGACCTTCGCTCCGAACCCGGTGGGTGGAGTGCGGACGTGGGTCTCGGATGTGCTCACCGCACTCCCTCGCTGCGCTCGGTCAGCGCTTCGCGGGAGCGCTGTGTCGATGATTCGCTCGCACGCTCGCTCATGTCTTCGCTCCTCGTCCCGCCCCCGAGCCTGTGCCTCGACGGTAGGACGTGTGATCCGCCAGGGCCAGCGCCACGTCGGTGGCGCCGGCAGTGCGACGGTGTTGCACTGGATTCGGCGCGCGGAACACCGCCGTACTAAGTTCCCCCTCGCACGGTCAGGCACGAGTAGTTCGGGAGTACGGTCATGGCGAGCTTCGAAGAGGTCAGGGCCGGCATCGCGCAGGCCAACGACGAGGCCTCGGAGAGCCTGGGTGCGCTGCAGCAGGCGCAGTCCTCGTTGGAGCAGGCGCAGGCCATGATGCTGAAGGTCAGCGAGGGCAGCTCGCAGGCCGACGTGTCGGAAACCAACGCGCTGCTGGCCCAGTCGGTGGACAGCGTCACCGAGGTGCAGCAGGCCGTCCAGGCGGCGATCCAGGCGGCCGAGGGCGTCGCGAACCGGCTGTGACCGCAGGCCACTCCTTCGAGGAGATCCGCGTGGTGCTCGCCGAGGTGGCCGACCAGATCGGCCGGGCCCAACAGCACGCCGCGGTCGCGCGCGCCCGGATCGTCGACGCGACGGTGGTCCTCACGAAGCTGGGCGAGGAGCAGTCCGGGCTGCCGCCCGCCGCACTGGGCAAGGCCGCCGAGGAGCTCGACCGCGGGCTCGGGTTGATCAGCGGCGGTGCCGAGGCCGTCGCCGGCATCGACGGCCGGCTGTAGGGGCCGTCGGCGTGGCACGCGCACGGCCGCGGAGGCAGGAGCGGATCACCGCGGCGTTCGATGCGCTCTGCACCGCGATCGGGTGGGCGCTCGGTGCGGCCGAGGGAGCGCGGGACGCGGCGGTGCGCGCCCACGCCGAGGCCATGGTCGAGATGTGGCTGCGCGATGACGGGCTCGATGCGGCCCAGGTCGACCCGGCGCTGCGCGGACTGCTCACCAACCCCGGGCTCGCGGGCCCGGTCGGGCGGGTCGATGCCGACCGCGCCGCGGCGTTCCGGACGTGGCTGAAGTCCGGACCCCACCGGCTGGCCCGAATCGTCGACGCCGCCGCGCCCGATGCGGCGGGCCGCGACGCCGACCACTGGCTCGGCCAGGTCGGCAAGATCGACGGTTCCGGTCCGGTTCCCACCCTCTGGTCGATCGGCACCGGCCGGACCGGGGTGGGGCCCGAGCCGGGCTTCCCGGTCGCGGTGCCCCTGCTCGACGAGTCGCACCTGCAGATCATCTCCACCCCCGACACCCGCGGCGACGCCGAGTCGCTCCTGGAGAGCCTGCTGCTGCGGATCATGACCTACTTCCGGCCGGGCGTGGTGTCGCTGCACGTCTGGGACGTCGGGCAGTTCACCGGGGCGCTGCCGGGGCTCTACCCCCTCACCCGCACCGGGTTGCTGACCGTGCACGATCCGGGCCGGCTGCCGCAGCTGCTCGAGGAGCTCTCCGACCGGATCCGGCGCGTGCACACCCGCGTGCTCGTCGACGGCCACCCCTCGCTGCGCGCCATGGCCGCGGCCGGCCAGGGACGCAGTGAGCCGTGGGTCGTCGCGGTGCTCGTGGGGAACCGCACCGCGCTGCGCGACGACGACCACCGCCAGCTGCAGCGGGTGGCCAGGGGAGCGCTGGCCACCGGGGTGCAGCTCGTCCTGCTCGACGTCCCGATGACCATCAACGCGCCGGTGGAGACGGTGCGCCTGAGCGACGACGGCACGGCCGCCACGTCGATGACCGGTCCGCACGTCGCGGTGCAGCTGGACCCGGCGCTGCCGCCCGGCGAGGTCACCGCGGCGTGCCACGCCATTTCCGAGGACCACGAGAGCTGGCGCGACCGGATCGGCACCTTCCCGGACCTGCTGCCCACGGCGGACCGCTGGGGCCGCTCCCGGTCCGTCGCCGGACTGCACGCCCCGGTCGGGTTCGCCGACGGGTCGCCCGTCGAGGTGACGCTGGCCGACGCGTCCCCGCATGCGCTGATCGGCGGGCCGAGCGGCTCGGGCAAGACCAACTTCCTGCTCACCATGATCAGCTCGATGGCGGCGCGCTACGACCCGGACGAGCTGGAGTTCTACCTCCTCGACTTCAAGGAGGGGGTGTCGTTCGCGCAGTTCGCCCCCGGCCGCCGCGACCGCTCGTGGCTGCCGCACGCGCGTCTCATCGGGGTCAACATCAACACCGACCGGGAGTTCGGGCTGGCCCTGCTGCAGTTCCTCTCCGACGAGATGCGCCGCCGCGCGGAGGCCGCGAAGGCCCACGAGGTGACCAAGCTCGAGGAGCTGCGCGCCGCCGACCCGAGCGGGCGCTGGCCGCGCATCGTCGCCGTGATCGACGAGTTCCAGTACCTGTTCGCCGAGCGCGACGCCGTCACCCGGTCGGCGACGATCCTGCTCGAGGACGTCGCCCGGCGCGGCCGCTCGCAGGGCATCCACCTGGTGCTGGCCAGCCAGGACACGTCGGGCATCGAGGCATTCTGGGGCCGGCCGGCGATCTTCGAGCAGTTCGTGCTGCGCATCGCGCTGCCGCGGGCGCGCCGGGTGCTCGCCGATCGCAACGACGCCACGCTCGACCTCCCGCGGTGGCACGCCGTGGTCAACCACGAGTCGGGGATCAGACACGGCAACGAGATCGTGCGGATCCCGAACGCCACCGGTCGCGGCTCGGTGGACGAGGTGCAGCGGCGGCTCTACGAGGACTACCACGCCGACGACCACGCCGACCACCCGGAGCCGCGGCTGTTCGACGGCAGCCGGACTCCGCGGCTCGACGACCTCGTCGCGGTCCTGCCGCCGAGCCGGGACGGAGTGCCCCGCGCGGTGGTCGGGCAGTGCATCGACGTGGCGGCCAGCGCGGCGGTCGTGCGGATGCCGGCCGCACCAGGGCGCAACATCGGGGTGATCGCATCGGTGCCCGAGGAGGCGGTGGGGGTGCTCGGGGCCGCGGCCGGTTCGCTCGCGGGCGAGTTCCCGCCGGGGGGCGTCGACGTCGTGATCGCCCCGCTGGTGCCCGAAGCAACCGGGCCCGCCCGCGGGCTGGCCCGGCGCGTGACCGACGCCGGACACGAGACCGAGACGGTGATGCTCGACGGGGTGCGGGCCCGCATCGTGGCGCTCGCCGCCGAGGTGACCGCCCGGCTCGGCGGCAGGGGCACCGATGGCCCGGGTCCGCGCCGTCGCACCGTGCTCGTGCTCTACGCCGCCGACGCCGCTGATCCCGTGCTGGACCGGGAGGGCACCGAGGCGCTGCGCCGGCTGCTGCGCTCCGGCCCGGAGACCGGGGTGCACGTGGTGGGCTGGTGGCGCAGCGTGCAGCGGCTGCGGGCCCTGCTCACGATGGGCGCGTCCGTGGACGATCTCGGGGCCTGGGTGGCGCTGGACGTGCAGGGGTCCGAGCTGCAGGGGCTGGTCCCCGGGATGCTCGTCGGATGGTCGCCACGGGCCGGGCGCGGGCTGGTGTTCGACCGGGCGCAGCACGCGGTACCGCAGGTGGTCATCGTTCCGACGCTGGAGATGGACGTCGGATGACGTCTGCCCGGGAGTACAAGGAGGTCGTGGCCGGTATCGCGGCTGTGGCCGAGGCGCTGCGCGAGCGTGATCGGGCCGAGGCGTCGGCGCTGGCCCGGCGGTTGGTCGGGCTCGAGCGCGAGATGCAACGCGCGGGCGAGCGGTACGCGCTCACCCTGCTGGGGGTGGAGCTGCACTGGGAGGCTGCGCTCGAGGCGCTGTGGATGGAGTCGTGGATGAAGCTGCGTCGCCGACCCGGCCCGGACCCCGATGCCGCCCGGGCCGATGTTCCCGCCCTGGACGCCGAGGTGGAGCAGCGTTCGGCCGAGCTGCACCAGGCCGTGCGCCGGCGCTGGTACGACCCGCGTCGCGGCTGACGGGGGCCGACGCCGGGGCGGGTGAGATCACCACCAGGGGGCTCAGTCGCGGCGCAGACCCCGATGGTGGTGCTCTCACCCGCGCGTCAGGCGGCGACGGCCACCACGATGTCGCCGCTGTCTGCATCGGGGCACAGGAGGACCAGGCGCGGGCCGGCCCCGGTGGTCGCACCGGCGGCCCGGCTCGCGTCCAGCAGGCGCCGGGACCGGACGGTGAGCTCCGTGCGGGTGCCGTCCTCGCCGGTCAGCACGACGGTGGCGCCGACGTCCGGGACGGAGGCGTCCGGGTGCAGGCCGACCACGGCCGTTCCTCCGTCGTCGGCGCGCCAGACCATGGCCCCGCGTCCGGGTCGGGGAGGGCTGCGGGGCAGCCCGTCCTCGTCCCGGGCGGCGCGCACCAGGGCGACACGCTCGCCGTCGGGCAGGGTGAGCCGGGTCGGGGCGGCCGCGACGGTGGCGCTCTCGGTGGATCCGGCGGGCGGGTCGGGCGGTGTCGTCGAGGCGGTGGTGGGAGCAGTCGAGCGGCGGGAGCGATCGGATGCGGACGTGCGGGTCGGCGGTGGGGTGGTCGTGGGGGCGGGACCCGAGGTGCTCGTCGGCGGCCGGCTGACGGGCGGGGTGCTGGTCGGTGGCGCCGTGGACGGACCGGGGGTCAGTGTGACCGACGTCGTGGCCGGCGGGCGGGTCGTGGCCGGAGCCGTGGCGACCGACGAGTCCGAGGCGTCGGTGGTGGTGGGGTCGGTGGTCGTCGAGTCCGCCGTGGTCGGGCCGGTGGGCGAGTCGGTGGACGGGGTGGCTGAGGTCGGGCCGGTGGTGGGGTCGGTGGTCGTCGAGTCGGCCGCGGTTCCGGGCTCGGTCGTGGTGCTCGGGTCGGTCGTGGTGGTCGGGTCGGTCGTGGTGGTCGGGTCGGTCGTGGTGGTCGGGTCGGCCGGGGTGGTGGTCGGGGGTTCGGACGTGGTCGGCGTCGACCCGCTCGGCGGCGCGGCGGGGCCGGCGGGAACCGGATCCGCGGCGTCCGTCGCGACGGGTGGCGCGGGGAACTCGGTCGGAGCCGGGGGCGCATCCGGGGCCGGCTCGGGTGGCACCGGGTAGGGGAGGTCGGGTGTCGCGCGCAGGTCGGTTGCGTCCCGGCTCGGCCGCGGGTCGGGTGGCGCCGAGGTAGTCGTCACCGGCGTAGCGGACGTAGGCCGCGCGCACCGGCTTGCCGAACGTGGGAGCGTTGATCATGCGCCCGTCGCCGAGGTACAGCCCGACGTGGTGCACGCGCTGGGGCACGCCGTAGAAGACGAGGTCCCCGGGCTTGAGCGGGGCGGCCGCCGGGACGTGCGGCCCGGCGTAGTACTGCGTGTGCGCGGTGCGCGGCAGCCGGACATCGGCGGCGGCGTACGCGGCGGTGGTCAGCCCCGAGCAGTCGAACCCGGCGTCTCCGGCCCGTGGACCGTCGCCGCCCCACACGTAGGGCAGACCCCGCTGCGCGAGGGCGAAGCGGATCGCGACCGATGCCGCCGAGCCGGCCGGCGCGTCGATGTCGACGTACGACAGCGGGGTGCGATCCGCTGTCGGGCCGGGCGGCCCGGCGGGAGGACGGGCGCCGGCCGCGCCGGTGACCGGCGGTGTTCCCGGCGGTGCGCTGGAGCTGGCTGGCGCCTCGGTCGCAGAGGGCTGCGTCGGTGCGGACCCGGGCGTCGCGACCGGAGCGCTCTGGGCTGCGGGTGTGCTCGCGGTGCGGGGTTCCGCGGCGGGAGCGGCCGATGCCACCAGGGCCGTTGCCGCGGCGATCAGCGCCGTGGCGGCGCTCACGAGCACGGCGACGGTGTGGATCCTGTGCCCACGACGGTGGGCCGGCTCCGCCCGCGTCATCGTCCGCCTCCCGTCCCCCGCTGCCCTCCAGGCCAACACATGCGGCCCACGGCCGCACGTCGCCGGCGCCGTCGCCGACCGTTCGGTCAGCGCTGGTCGAGCGGTTGGGCGATGTCGGCCCCGGCCAGCGAGCGGGTGAGATCGCCACCATGGGGCTCAGCCGCGGCGCAGACCCCGATGGTGGTGCTCTCACCCGTTGCCCGGCGCACCGCCCGCACGGCTGCTGCCGGCGCCGAGGACGGGCTACCCGTCGGTGTCCCCGACCGCCACGTCGTCATCCCTGGCCAGGAACGTGGCCAGCCGCTCCACCGCGTCCTCGAACCCCGGGTTGAGGTCGACGAAGGCGCGCAACCGATCGGCCAGCCACACGACGCTGACCTGCTCCTCGCCGCGCCGGTCGGCGAGCTCCTCGATGCCACGGTCGGTGGAGTACACGCTCAGGTCGCGAACGCCGCGTCGATCAGCGCGCGCTGCTCCACCTCGTGCACCTTCGACGAACCGGGTGCGGGTGCAGCCATGCGGCGCCGGGACACCCGCTTGATGCCGACGAGCCGGGGCAGCTTCTCGGGCAGCGCCAGCCCGAAGAACGGCCACGGGCCCTGGTTGGCCGGTTCCTCCTGCACCCAGCGCACGTCCTCGGCGTTGGGGTAGCGCTCCAGCACGCTGGCGAGCTGGCGGTCGGGTACCGGGTAGAGCTGCTCGACCCGGACGATCGCGATGTCCTCGATGCCCTGCTTCTCCCGGGCCGCCGCCAGCTCGTAGTAGATCTTGCCGCTGCAGAGCAGCAGCCGGTGGACCTCGGCGGCGGGGCCGTCGTTCTCCCGGTACCGCGGGTCGTCGATCACCGTGCGGAAGCGGCCGCCGGTGAAGTCGGAGAGGGGACTCACGACCGCCCGGTTGCGCAGCATCGACTTGGGCGTGAACGCCACGAGCGGGCGCTGGATGCCGTCGAGGGCGTGCCGGCGCAGCAGGTGGAAGTAGTTCGCCGGCTCCGAGGCGTAGGCCACCGTCATCGACCCCTCCGCGCACAGCGTGAGGAAGCGCTCGATGCGACCGGAGCTGTGGTCCGGGCCCTGCCCCTCGAGGCCGTGCGGCAGCAGCAGCGCGACGTCGGAGGTCTGGCCCCACTTGGCTTCACCGGAGGAGATGAACTCGTCGATGATCGGCTGCGCCCCGTTGATGAAGTCGCCGAACTGGGCCTCCCAGGCCACGAAGGCGTTCGGGTTGGCCACCGAGTAGCCGTACTCGAACCCGACGGCGGCGAACTCCGAGAGCGCCGAGTCGTAGGGCAGGAAGCGCTCCTGGTCGGTCGAGAGGTTGCGCAGCGGGTAGTACTCCTCGCCGGTCCGGCGATCGATGATCACCGAATGCCGCTGCACGAACGTGCCACGCCGGGTGTCCTGACCGGACAGCCGCACCAGCTTGCCGTCCATCACCAGCGAGCCCATCGCCAGCAGCTCGGCGAACGCCCAGTCCACCTTGCCCTCGCGTGACATCGTGTAGCGCTTCTTCAGCACCGGACGCACCCGGGGGTGCACGGTGAAGCCCTCGGGCAGCTCCACGTGCGCGTCCCCGATCCGGTGGACGACCACGAGCGGTACCGAGGTGTCCAGGTCGGCGGGGACGAGCTGCTCCTCCTCGACCGAGGGGCTCGGCGTGGCCGGGGCCTTCTCCAGCTCCCTGACCTCGTTGAACACGTGCTCGAGCTGATTGGAGAAGTCTTTGAGGGCGTGCTCGGCCTCGTCCATCGAGATGTCACCGCGGCCGATCAGCGACTCGGTGTAGATCTTGCGGACGCTGCGCTTGGCGTCGATGACGTCGTACATCGACGGCTGCGTCATCGACGGGTCGTCGCCCTCGTTGTGCCCGCGACGGCGGTAGCAGATCATGTCGATCACGACGTCGTTGTGCCAGCGCTCGCGGTACTCCACGGCCAGCTTCGCCACCCAGACGCAGGCCTCGGGATCGTCGCCGTTCACGTGGAACACCGGGGCACCGATCATCTTCGCCACGTCGGTGCAGTACTGGGAGCTGCGGGCGTGCTCGGGCGCGGTGGTGAAGCCGACCTGGTTGTTGACCACCACGTGCACGGTGCCGCCGGTGCGGTAGCCGCGCAGCAGCGCGAGGTTGAGCGTCTCCGCCACGACGCCCTGGCCGGCGAAGGCCGCGTCGCCGTGCATCATCAGCGGCAGCACGGTGTAGCCGGCGTCGCCCTTGTCCAGCAGGTCCTGCTTGGCGCGGACGATGCCCTCGAGCACTGGGTCGACGGCCTCGAGGTGCGAGGGGTTGGACGCCAGCGATACGACGGTCTCCCCGTCGCCGAACATCCGGAAGTACTTGCCCTCCGCACCCAGGTGGTACTTGACGTCCCCGGAGCCGTGGGCCTGGCCCGGGTCGAGGTTGCCCTCGAACTCGCGGAAGATCTGGCTGATCGGCTTGCCCACGATGTTGGCCAGCACGTTGAGCCGGCCTCGGTGCGGCATCCCGATGACGACCTCGTCGAGCTCGTGCTCGGCCGCCTTGTCGAGCACGGCGTCCATCAGCGGGATCACCGTCTCGCCGCCCTCGAGGGAGAACCGCTTCTGGCCGACGTACTTGGTCTGCAGGAACGTCTCGAACGCCTCGGCCGCGTTGAGCTTCGACAGCACGTACTTCTGCTCGGGCGGATTCGGCTTCTGGTGGGGCACCTCGATGCGCTCCTGCAGCCACGTGCGCTGCGCGGGCTCGGCGATGTGCATGTACTCGGTGCCGATGGTGCGGCAGTAGGAGTCGCGCAGCAGGCCGAGCACGTCGCGCAGCTTCATCCGCTCCTTGCCGCCGAAGCCGCCGACGGCGAACTCGCGGTCGAGGTCCCACAGCGTCAGCCCGTGGGACAGCACGTCGAGGTCGGGGTGCCGGCGCTGGCGGTAGTTGAGCGGGTCGGTGTCGGCCATCAGGTGCCCGCGGGTGCGGTAGGCGTCGATCAGCTCGATGACCCGGGCGGTCTTGTCCACGGCGCCGTCGGGGATGTCCTGCACCCAGCGCACCGGCTCGTAGGGCACCCGCAGCGAGCGGAAGATGTCGTCGTAGAACCCGTTCTCGCCGAGCAGGAGCTGGTGCACGCGGCGGAGGAAGTCCCCGGACTCGGCGCCCTGGATGATGCGGTGGTCGTACGTCGACGTCAGGGTGATGATCTTGCTGATGCCGATCTCAGCGAGCCGCTCGGCGCTGGCGCCCTGGAACTCCGCCGGGTACTCCATGGCGCCCACGCCGATGATGGCGCCCTGGCCCTGCATGAGCCGCGGCACGGAGTGGTTGGTGCCCAGGGTGCCGGGGTTGGTGAGGCTGATCGTGGTGCCGGCGAAGTCCTCGGCGGCCAGCGACCCGCCCCTGGCCTTGCGCACGATGTCCTCGTAGGCCGACCAGAACTGGGCGAAGTTCATCGCCTCGCAGCCCTTGATCGACACGACGACGAGCGACCGTTGCCCGTTGCGGCCCGGGAGGTCGATCGCCAGCCCGAGGTTGACGTGGTCGGGCTGCACGACGGTGGGCTTGCCGTCCGTCTCGGCGAAGTGCCGGTTCATCACCGGGATCTCGGCCAGCGCCTTGACCACGGCGAAACCGATCAGGTGGGTGAAGGAGATCTTGCCGCCGCGGGTGCGCTGCAGCTGGTTGTTGATGACGACGCGGTTGTCCCCCAGCAGCTTCGCCGGGACCGCGCGCACGCTCGTGGCCGTGGGCACGGTCAGCGACGCGTTCATGTTCTTGACCACGGCCCCCGCCGCACCGCGCAGCGCGGTGGCCGCGCCGTCGCTGCCGGTCGGGGTCGGCTTGGCGGCCTGCGAGGTGGAGCCGGCGGCGGGCTTGGAACCGGCACCGGACGGGGACGTCTTCGCGTCCAGGGCGCCACTGCTCTCCTGCGCGCTTCCTCGCGACGGTGTGCCGTTGGCGGCGGGTGGTGTCATCGCGGTGCGGTCGGCGACGCGGCGGCGTTCGTTGGGCTCCGGCGGTTCGGCGCCCGGGGTCGGTGCGGGACTCGTGGGATCGACGGAGCGCTTCTGCGTGGGCGGGGTCGGGCGGCCGTTGTCGCTGCCGGCGGTGTCGTCAGCGTCCTCGGTGGGGGCGTCCTCGGTGTCGGTGTCGGTGCGGTGGCGGTGTCGTCGGAGGCGGTGTCGGTGCCCGCGCCGCCGCCGCTGTCCTGTGCCCCCGAGCCCTCGTCGGTCGCGCCGTCGGTCCCGTCACCGTCCTCGGGACCGCGGCCGTCCTCGGAGACGCCGTCCGGTTCGTCCGCGTCGCCGTCGCTGCGGCGGTAGTCCACGAAGAACTCGTGCCATGCCGGGTCGACCGATTCGGGGTCGTCGAGGAACCGCTGGTACATCTCCTCGACGAGCCACTCATTGGGGCCGAACTGGTTGGCGGGGTTCGAGGTACTGCTGCTGGACACGCTGAGGACCACCTTGATGATCGGATCGTCATCGTCGAGGACTGCGCCCCAGGTTAGTCCTCGGCCTCACGCCCGGGTATCGGCCGCGGGGCTGCTGCCCGAACGCCGGTTCCCCTGGTTCGACCGGGCGATGATCAGCGGGATCGGGATCTGAGCTGCACGGGTGCAGGTCAGGGCCCGCCATCGTCGATCATGCTGCGACCGGTGCCGATGTCACGCGTCCGGGCCGGGCGGTTCCCCGATCCCGTCGACCACGGCGGTGCGCACCGCCGTGGTGCTGATCACCGAGCCGGCCGGCAGCCCGCAGCGGGAGTCCACGCGCAGCGTGTCCCGCTCACCAGCGAACTGGCCGTTCGTCCGGTCGATCATCACCTCGGTGCGGGTGCGACCGGCGTCGTGCACGAGCGCGAGGCACTCCTGCCCGTCGACGTCCAGCGCGCGCTCGGCCACGCTCACGCCCGGCAGGCCGGTCATCGCCGGGTAGAACGCGGCGCGCAGATCGGCCGGGACGAGGGCCGTGCGCAGCGCGGTGACGGCGGCCGCGAACGGCCCGAACCAGCTGCCCGGGTTGTCCTCCCGCAAGCGCGCGAGCAAGGCGTCCGGGTCGCGGGGCAGCCCCGCGAGGAACTCCGGGGTGGGCGACTGCCAGCTCCCGCGGCGCTGCCGGGAGGCCACCGTCGCACAGCCGCTGTCCGTACCGTCTGAATCGAAGTCCCCGCGGGCGGCACGCATCCACCCCGTCGGGGCCACGCCGCGCAGCTCGAAGCCATCGGCGTGGGCCTGCTCCGCCGACCCGGTCAGCCACGTCTGAGCACCGGTGAGCTCGCGATGCAGCACCCACTCGCCGTCCGGGTGCGCCGGCACCCACATCCGCAGCCGGTGCTCGGTGAGGTGCTGGTGCGGGCCGAAGCTCCCCAGCCACCACGCGTGCGTCGCGACGTAGCGGTACTGCCCGGGCACCACCGGTCGGTCGGTGACGGTGAGACCGAGGTCGAGCAACGCACGCTCCTACGGGTCGTGGGTCGCGGACGGATACGAGTGTCGTCCCCCCGGCCATCCCGGCCCGCAGGGGGTCCTGACTAGCCAGTCCCTCGTGGATCTCCGCCTGGCGGCGTTGATCCACGAGACGTGCTCTAGGCGATCCACTCCTTGACCTGCGCGAGCATCTTCGGAGCGTCGGCGCTGACCGGACTCACGTGCAGGTGGCTGATGCCCACCTCGCGCAGGGCGGCGATCCGCTCCTGCACGAAACCGGGCGGCCCGATGAGCGTGACCTTCTCGATGAAGTCGTCGGGCAGCGCGGCTGCGGCGTCGTCCTTCCGCCCGTCCAGGTACAGGTCCTGCACGAGCTTCGCCTCGTCGGCGTAGCCCTGGCGCTGGAACACCGTGTTGTAGAAGTTGCGTCCGCGCGCCCCCATCCCGCCGATGTAGAGCGCGTACATCCCGCGGGCGAGCTGGCGCGCGGGCTCGAACATCTCCTCCTCGAGAGCGAGGATGCCGCCGCCGGTGATCTGCAACGGTCCGAGGTCGGGCGAGCGCTTGGCGGCGCCGGCGTCGAGAGCCGGTCCGAACACCTCGCGCATCTTCTCCGGCATCACCACATGGGGCAGCCAGCCGTCGGCCAGCTCGGCGGTCATCTCGACGTTCTTCTCCCCGAGCGAGGCCACCCAGATCGGGATGTCGGCGCGCTTGGGGTGGTTGATCAGCTTGAGCGGCTTGCCGAGACCGGTGCCCTGCCCCTCCGGCAGCGGGATCGGGTAGAGGCCGTCGTGCTCCAGCCGTTCGCGCCGCCACACCTTGCGGCAGATCTCGATGATCTCGCGGGTGCGGGCGACCGGCTTGTCGTAGGGCACGCCGTGGAACCCCTCGATCACCTGCGGGCCCGACGCGCCGAGCCCGAGGATCGCGCGGCCGTCCGACAGCGCGTCGAGGCCGGCGGCGGTCATCGCCGTCAGCGTGGGCGTGCGGCTGTAGATCGGGAGGATCCCCGCTCCGATCTGGACGCGCTCGGTGCGTGCCGCGAGGTAACCCATCAGCGACACCGCGTCGTAGCTGTAGGCCTCGGCGACCCACACCACGTCCAGGCCGGCCTGCTCCAGCGCCACTACCGACTCGGCGTTGCGGATGGGATCGTCGCCGTACTGGAGTTGGGTCGACAGCAGCATGGCCGTAGCCAACACAGGGGTTACCGGCGAGTCAAGCTGCCGCGGGACCGCCTCCCGGTGGACGGCCCGCGATCGGCGCGGGCGTTCGACAGGCCGTCGCGGCGGCTCCACAATCGGCGATCATGAGCGGCCTGGTCGGGGCCATCGTCCTGCCGGACGGCACGTGGGTGCGGGGGCGGGGCCGGCGCGAGCCGTTCCCGGCCGGTCCGCGGCCCGGCTTCGGTCTCTATCCCGGCCTGCCGGGGCGTCGCGAGACCTGGCGACCCGACTGGCCCGCCGAGTGGCTCGACTGGCCCGACTTCCGGACGCCCCGAGACACTCGCGCGGCCACGGCCGCGATCGTCCACGCGCACGCCCTCGCGCGCGACGGAGCCCTCGTCGAGATCGCGTGCCCCGGGGGCACCGGCCGCACCGGAACCGTGATCGCCTGCCTGGCTCGGCTCGCCGGAGTGCCCGCAGCCGACGCGGTGGCCTGGGTCCGGCAGCACTACCGGCCCCGGGCCGTCGAGACGCCCGGCCAGCGGCGCTGGGTGCGGCGGTTCACCGCGCCCTGAGTGGCTACCGCAAATGCCGGGCGAGGAAATCGAGCGTGCGGTCCCATGCCACGCCCGCGGCCGTCTCGTCGTACATCGACGGCGCGTCCCAGTTGGAGAAGGCGTGCCCGGCGTCGTAGCGCTCGACGGTCACGTCGGCGTGCCCGGCCATGGCCTGCTCGACGGCGTCGATCTGCTCGGTGGGGATGTAGGGGTCCCGCTCGCCGAAGTGGAACAGCATCGGGCACTCGATCTGGCCGGCCATCCCGAGCATGTCGTTGATGCCGGAGCCGTAGTAGGACACGACGGCGTCCGGCCCCGTCCCGTCCACCCGGGCGGTCGCCGCGAAGACGTAGGCGAGCGTGCCGCCGAGGCAGAACCCGACGCCGCCGGTTCGGCCGTGCACAGCCGGGCAGCGCGCGCAGGTGGGCGAAGGTGGCGGTGATGTCCTCGCCGACGACGGCGAAGTCGAGCTGTTGCACCCGCTGCATGCCCTCGGCCATCCCCGACTCGTCCTTGCGCTCGAACCGTGGCTCGATCCGCCAGAAGACGTCGGGGACGAGCGCCAGGAAGCCGGCCTCTGCGAGCCGCTCGGCGAGGCCCCGGATGTTGTCGTTGATCCCGAAGATCTCCTGGAAGACCAGCACGCCGGGAGCCGACGGTGCGTCGGGCGCCGCGCAGAAGGCGTCGAACACGCCCCCGTCCGCGGCCGTGACCTTCTCGTAGTGCGTGCTCACCATGGCGCGGAGCGTAGCTTCGGGGCCCGTGAGGTACCGCGTCGTCCCGGCCGCCTACGTCCTGCTGCTGCGGAGCCCGACGGGCGCGGACGAGGTGCTGCTGCAGCTGCGCCGCGGCACCGGCTACCGGGACGGGCACTGGGCGGCGGCCGCCGCCGGACACGTGGAGGCCGACGAGTCGGTGTTCGTGGCGGCGAGCCGCGAGGCCGTGGAGGAGCTGGGTGTGACCGTCGCAGCGGACGACCTGGTGCCGCTCACCGCGATGCACCGCACCCACGGCAACGGGCAGTGGATCGACGAGCGGGTGGACTTCTTCTTCACCTGCCGCCGGTGGACTGGCGCGCCGCACCGTGCGGAGCAGGGCAAGACCGCCAAGCTCGGCTGGTTCCCCCTCGACGCCCTTCCCGACCCGGTGGTGCCGCACGAGCGGTACGTGCTCGAGGGCCTGCGCCGCGGCGACCTGCCGGCCGTCGTGGCGTTCGGCTTCTGAGAGCGCGGGTCACACGACCTGGCGCTCGTAGCCCGCCCAGTAGGGGGCGCGGAGGTCCTTCTTGAGCACCTTGCCGGTCGGGTTGCGGGGCAGCTCGTCGAGCACGTCCACCGACTTCGGGCACTTGAACGCGGCCAGGTGCTCGCGGGAGTAGGCCAGTAGCTCACCGGCGTCGACGGTCGCGCCCGGCGCCGCGACGACGATCGCCTTGGGCACCTCGCCCCAGTGCTCGTCCGGCACGCCGATCACGGCGACGTCGCCGACGCTCGGGTGCTCGGCGAGGACCCGCTCGATCTCGGCCGGGTAGATGTTCTCCGCCGCCACTGATGATCATGTCCTTGATCCGGTCGGTGACGTAGAGGTAGCCGTCGGCGTCCATGTGCCCGCCGTCGCCGGAGCGCAGCCAGCCGTCCGGGGTGATCGTCGCGGCCGTCGCCTCCGGCTTGCCCCAGTAGCCGCCCATCAGCTGCTCGGTGCGCACCCAGATCTCGCCGGGCGCGCCGGTCGGCACCGGCTCGCCGGTGGCGGGGTCGCGGATCTCGATCTCGCACCCGTGGATCGGCGTGCCGGCCGAGACGAGCCGGTGGGCGACGGCGGGGTCCTCGTGGTCCTCCGGCCCCAGCGAGCTGACCACGCCGCACGCCTCGGTCATGCCGTAGACCTGGTGCATGACGCCGGGGAACAGCTCGCAGGCTGGCCCGCATCACCGGCAGCGGCATCGGCGAGGCGCCGTAGGACAGCGACGTCAGCGCCGAGTAGTCGCGCTCGGCGACGCCGGGCACCTGCGTCATCGCCGCCAGCAGCGCGGGCACGAAGAACGTGTGCGTGATCCGCTCGGCCTCCAGCATCTCCAGCACCGCGGCCGGGTCCGGCAGCCGCATCATGACGATCCGCGCGCCGCAGGAGATCGCCGAGCAGCGCGTAGCTGGTGCCGCCGACGTGGAACAGCGGCATCGCGACCTGCACCCGCGCTCCGGGGTCGAGGTGGAAGTCGGCCGCGACGTTGACGGCGTGGGCGAGCATCGCGCGGTGGGTGAGCATCGCGCCCTTGGGGAAGCCCGTGGTGCCCGAGGTGTAGAGCTGGACGAAGCAGGCGTCGGGGTCGACGGGGTGCACCTGCGGATCGGGCTCCTCGGCGGCCAGCCAGGCCTCGTACTCGTCGGCCTCGCCGGCGGAGCGCCAGCGGAGCGCGCATCAGCGCTGCCGACCTGGATCACGCGTTCGACGGTGGGCAGCTCCTCGCGCAGCTGCTCGACCGCGCCGGCGAACTCCGGTCCGACGAACAGGATGCGGGCGCGCGCGTCGTTGACGACGTAGACGATCTCGGGCGGGGCCAGCCGGAAGTTGACCACGGCGTTGGCCGTGCCGACCTGGGCGCACGCCAGCGTCAGCTCCAGGCACGACGGGTGGTTCAGGTCGAGCACCGCCACCCGGTCGCCCGGGACGAGGCCGGCCGCCCGCTGCGCCGCCGCGTTCCGGCGCACCCGCCGGGCCAGCTCCGTCCACGTCCGGTCGACGCCGCCGTAGCTCAGCGCGATCTCGTCGGGCCGCTCGGCCTCCCAGCGCGCGAGGATCGACGTGAAGTCGGTGAGTGGGCTGGTCATGAGGGGCGATGCTAGCCACGGGGAAGGGGTCGGGAGAGGCCCGACGAACGGCCGTGCCCGCGCGGGCGCGCCTACGGTGGACGGGTGCCCGACTCCCCACCCGACGGCTGGATCCGCCGGATCACCCGCGCGTGCCTGCGCCACCGCGGCGTCACCGTCGGCGCCCTGCTGGCGTCGGTGTTCGGCGTCAGCCTGGAGGCCGTCGGCCCGCTGCTGACCCGCGTGGTCGTCGACGACGCGGTGCAGGGCTCCACCGCGGTGCTCGTCCCGGTCGTGGTGGCGATCCTCGCGCTCGCGCTCGTCCGCTTCGGCGCGTCGTTCCTGCGCCGCTACCTCGCGGGCCGACTCGCCCTGACCGTCCAGCACGACCTGCGCCGGCAGGTCTTCGCCGCGGTGCAGCGCCTCGACGGCGAGCGCCAGGATGCGCTGCGCACCGGGCAGGTGGTCTCCCGGGCGATCACCGATCTCCAGCTGCTGCAGGCCGTGCTGTCGATGACCCCGCTGGCCCTCGGCGTGGTCGTGCTCGTGATCGCCTCGGTCGCGGCGATGCTCTGGCTCTCGCCGCTGCTCACACTCGTGGCGCTCGTCCTGCTCCCGGCCGCGGGCTGGGTCACGCTCCGGGCGAGGGCGTCGCTGTTCCCCGCGACGTGGTCGGCGCAGCAGCGCGCCGCCGACGTGGCGCAGCAGGTGGAGGAGACCGTCACCGGCGTTCGGGTCGTCAAGGGGTTCGGCCAGGAGTCGCGCGAGGTGGCCGCGCTCGAGCGCGGCGCGGCGCGGCTGTTCGCCGAGCGGATGCGGGCCGCGCGCCTCACGGCCCGGCTCAACCCCACGCTGCTGGCGTTGCCGACGCTCGGGCAGGTCGCGGTGATCGGGTTCGGCGGCACCCTCGCCCTCAACGGCTCGATCACGCTCGGCACCTTCCTGGCCTTCAGCACCTACGTCGCCCAGCTCGTCGGACCGGCCCGGCTGCTCGGCTCGCTGGTGGTCAGCGCCCAGCTCGCCCGGGCCGGCGTCGAGCGGGTGTACGACCTCGTGGACTCCCAGCCCGACGTGGTTGACCCGACGTCGCCCGGAGCGCTGCCGGACGGGCCGCTCTCGGTGGAGCTCGACGGCGTCACGTTCGGCTACTCGCGCCGCGAACCGGTCCTCGACGGCGTGTCGCTGCGCGTCGAGCCGGGGGAGACGCTGGCACTGGTGGGCACGGCCGGTTCGGGCAAGTCGACCGTCGCGCTGCTGCTGCCGCGGTTCTACGACCCGCAGGCCGGCGAGCTGCGCCTCGGTGGCGTGCCGCTGCCGGCGCTGCGGCTCGGCGACCTGCGGCGCGAGCTCGGCCTGGTGTTCGAGGAGGCGTTCCTGTTCTCCGACACGATCCGGGCCAACATCGCCTACGGCCGCCCGGACGCCACCGACGGCGAGGTCCTCGCGGCGGCCCGTGCGGCGCAGGTCCATCCGTTCGTCGAGTCGCTGCCCGAGGGCTACGACACGCTCGTCGGCGAGCGGGGGCTCACGCTCTCCGGTGGGCAGCGGCAGCGGATCGCGCTGGCCCGCGCCGTGCTGACCGACCCCCGCGTGCTCGTGCTCGACGACGCCACCTCCGCGGTCGACACGGCCACCGAGGCGGCCATCCACGAGACCCTCCGCCGCCTGACGGCCGGGCGCACCACACTGCTCGTCGCGCACCGCCGGTCGACGCTCGCGCTCGCCGACCGGATCGCGGTGCTCGACGCCGGCCGCGTGGTCGACGTGGGCACCGAGGCCGAGCTGGCCGTGCGGTGCCCGTTGTTCCGCGAGCTGCTGGCCGTCGGGGCACCAGCCGGCCGGCCGGCGGCGCCGACCGCGGCCGCAGCCGTCGCGCGAGCGACCATCGGTGGCACCACGCCCGAACTGTGGCCGGACGCGGGCACCGTCGCGACCGCCACTGTCCCCGTCCCCGCGACGGGAGCGCGGGGTGCCCGGCCCGGTGGCCGGCCGGACAGTCCGTCGGCGATGGTCGGCGCGATCGCGGAGACCCCCGAGCTGATGGCCGCGGTCGACGCGCTGCCGCCCGCTCGCGAGCAGCCGCGCCTGGGCGCCGAGGACCCCACCACGCCCGACCCGGGCTTCCGGCTGGGCCGGTTGCTGCGCCCGGTCCGCGGGCTGCTCGTCCTCGGGATCGGGCTGGTGTCGCTGGACGCCCTGGCCACGTTGGCCTTCCCCACCGTGGCCCGGCTGGCCGTCGACGGCGGCATCACGGCCGGCTCCGGCAGCGTCCTGCTCACGGCCACGCTCGTCGGGCTCGGCGTCGTCGCGGTCGGCTGGTTCGTCGTGGCCGCCCAGACCGTCGTGACGGCCCGGGCCGGTGAGAGCCTGCTCTACCTCCTGCGGGTACGCAGCTACGCCCACCTGCAGCGACTGGGGCTCGACTACTACGAGCGCGAGCTGTCCGGCCGGATCATGACCCGGATGACGACCGACGTCGACGCGCTGTCGACGTTCCTGCAGACCGGGCTGGCGCAGGCCGTCGTCAGCCTGCTCACGGTGGTCGGCGTGGCGGTGGCGCTGCTGCTCACCGACCTGTCGCTCGCGCTCGTCGCGCTGGCCGTCCTGCCGCTGCTGATCGTCGCCACCGTGGTGTTCCGGCGGCTGTCGTCAGCCGCGTACGCGGAGGCCCGAGAGCGGGTCAGCGTCGTCAACGCCGACATGCAGGAGAACGTCACCGGCGTCCGGATCGCCCAGGCCTACGTGCGCGAGGAGCGCAGCGCCACCGCGTTCGGCGAGCGCAGCGAGGCCTACCGACGGTCCCGGATGCGGGCGCAGCGCTACATCGCCACCTACTTCCCGTTCGTGGCGCTGCTGTCCGACGTCGCGCAGGCCGCGGTGCTCGGCGTGGGAGCCGCCCGGGTGGCCAGCGGCGCGCTCACGCCGGGCGTGCTCGCCGCGTTCCTGCTCTACCTCGGACTGTTCTTCGCCCCGGTGCAGCAGCTCTCGCAGGTGTTCGACGCCTACCAGCAGGCCCGCATCGGGCTCGCCCGGATCTCCGATCTGCTGCGCACCCCCACCTCGGTGCCGCCCGACCCGATCGGCGTGCCGGCGCCCGTGCCGGCCCGGCTGCGCGGGGAGGTCGAGTTGCGCGACGTCGGGTTCGCCTACGCCGGGGCCGCATCCCCAGCCCTGCACGGGGTGTCGCTGCGGGTGGCGCCCGGCGAGACGGTCGCGCTGGTGGGCGCGACCGGTGCGGGCAAGTCCACGCTGGTCAAGCTGCTGGCGCGGTTCTACGACGTGGGGTCGGGCACCGTGTTGGTCGACGGCGTGGACGTGCGCCGCTACCCGCTCTCGGCCTACCGGCAGCGGCTCGGCGTGGTGCCGCAGGAGCCGCACCTGTTCACCGGCGATGTGGCGGCGAACATCGCCTACGCCCGACCCGACGCCACCCCCGCCGAGATCGAGGCAGCAGCCCGCGCCGTCGGGGCGCTCCATCTGGTGCGCGGACTGCCCGGCGGTTTCCGGCATCCGGTGGGCGAGCGGGGGCAGGGGCTGTCCGCCGGCCAGCGGCAGCTCGTGGCGCTGGCCCGCGCCGAGCTCGCCGATCCCGACCTGCTGCTCTTCGACGAGGCCACCGCTGCGCTGGACCCGGCCACCGAGACCGCGGTCCTCGCGGCCGGTGACCGGGTCACCTCCCGGCGGACGGCGTTCGTGGTGGCGCACCGGCTGGCCACCGCGGCGCGGGCCGACCGGATCGTCGTGCTCGACGGCGGCCGCATCGTCGAGCAGGGCACCCACGCCGAGCTGCTCGTGGCCGGCGGCGCCTACGCCGCCCTGTGGCGGGCAGGGAAACTGGAACCTGCCGCGTAGGCGTCGCCCGGTTGAGGCGGGCGACGGGCGGTGGCGGGCATGATCACCGGCTGGGGACCTGGAACCGTCGCGGATCCGGCTGCCGGTCCCCGGAGGGGGATCACTCCACCGGCAACGGCCCGGCCACGGACCGGCGCGCCGGCCACCTCACCGCGGGCGGGCGCCGGGCGCGGGTCCGGCCAGGCCGTGCTCGTAGGCCCAGACCACGATCTGGATCCGGCTGGTCAACCCCAACTTGGCGAGGATGTTGCTGACGTGGGTCTTGACGGTCGCGCGGGAGATGCGGGCGGCGACCGCGAGTTCGGAGTTGCTGAGCCCACGGGCCATCAGGCGGACGAGGTCGAGCTCGCGTTCCGACAGCCCTCCGGTGTCCCGCATCGCCGGCACCGGCTCGGTGAACTCCCGCAGGAGGCGTGCGGTGGCCCGCGGCGAGACGACGGCGTCCCCCGCCGCGATCGTGCGCACGGCGCCGGCCAGCTGCTCGGGTGCCTGGTCCTTCAGCAGGAATCCGCCCGCGCCGGCACGGACCGCGCCGAGCACGTAGTCGTCGAGGTCGAAGACGGTGACCACCAGAACCCGGCATCGTCGGGGATCCTCGCGGCGCAGCCGGCGGGTGGCCTCGATCCCGTTCATGACCGGCATGCGGACGTCCATCACCACGACGTCGGGTGCGAGGCGCCGGCCCGCCTCGACGGCCGCGGCCCCGTCGGCGACGACGGCGGCGACGTCGACGTCGGCCTCGAGCTCGAGGATCTCGCGGAAGTCGTCCCGGACACGCACGTCGTCGTCCGCGATCACGACGCGGATCATGTCCGGCTGCGGGCAGGACGGCCGACACCTTCCACCCGCCCCGAGCTGAGGGACCGATGGAGAGCCGGCCCCCGCACGCCTCCGCCCGCTCGCGCATCCCGATCAGGCCGTAGCGGCCCGGCCCCCCGCCGTCGGCGGCGCTTCGGCGTACCACGTGGACGGGCCGTCGTCCTCGACGGTCACCGTGACCGTCCCGCCGCCGTCGGCGATGTCGAGCCAGCAGTGGCCCGGCCCGCGGTGTCGCAGCACGTTGGACAGCGCTTCTCCCACGATGCCGACGACGGCGACGTCGACCCCGCTGTCGACCGGCGGCGCGCTCGACGCACCGCGCTGGATCCGCAGCCCGGCCGCCTCCATCCTGGTCACGATCTCGTCGATGTCGGTCATCCTCGGCAGCGGCGTCAGTGGCGCCTCGCTCTCGGTGTTGAGCACGTGCACCACCTGGCGCAGGGAGTCGAGCGCATCGGCGGCCGTCGTCGCGGTGAACTGCGCCGCCTCCTCCAACGCGTCGACCGCGCGGGAACGCCGGGCCAGCTTGTTGCGCACCACCAGCGCCGAGAGGTGGTGGGCGGCGACATCGTGCACGTCACGGGCGATCCGCCGCCGCTCGTCCGACACCGCTCGCCTGCGGTCGGCGTCGCGCAGGGCGATCAGTTCGCGGCTCTGCCGGCGCACCTGCCGGCTCTGCAGCCCGAGCCCGACCGACAGGGCGGTGAGCAGCAGCGGATAGAGGACGGACGGTTCCATGAAGCTGTCCCCACCGGCGACGCGCTGCCAGGCGTCGTTGACGGTCAGGGTGACGAAGCAGACGGCAGCGACCACCCAGGGCGGCAGATCGGCGTTGAGCACGGCCTGGAACACGACGAACACGACGACCAGGTCCATCACCGCGAACGTGGCGTCGATCGCCGGCAGGCCCAGCGCCAGCGCGGTGACGACGACGAGAGCGGCCACCGGGCGGTGGCCGCTGAGCCAGACCGCCCCTGCTGCGGTCACCGAGATCGCGAGCGCCCCCGGCAGCGACATCCGCAGGGCATCGGGACCGTAGGAGAACACGAACGACACCACGAAGGTGACGATCGTGAGCGCGACCCCGAGCCCGGGCCGCCGGACGGTCATCGGGCTCTCAGCGCAACGGTGCCGAGCCGAAGCGTTGCGAGTACGCCCAGTAGGCGGCAACGGTCGACGCGATGCCCAGCAGCGCCAGTGCACCGCGGGCCCAGTCGGCCTGGGAGGTGTGCGCGGAGAGCGCGAGGACGACGTCGTAGAAGAAGCCCGCGAAGGCGAGACCGGTCAACGTCGCGATCTGCGCGTGTAGATCGCCGCGAGGCCGAGCAGCTTGGCGATGGCCAGGGATACGCGAAGTACCCGGGAAAGCCCAACGCGATCATGTCGAGCGGGCGCCCTCGGGATCGACGACGGTCCACACGGCCGAGAAGCCGAAGATGAGGCAGAACAGGCCGGTGGCCGACCAGTAGAAGAGAGGGCTGGACGTCCAGCCGGACGGCGTTGACTGGATCTGGAGATCGGCCGTTGACATGCCCGGGAACGTAAGCGCCGACATGCGCGAGGACATCGGCCAAAGGATCGAGCAGCGCCGAGCCGCAGTCGTCCATGCTCGCCTCACCGACCCTCCACGCCCACGCGGACCGACACCGCAGCATGGCGCGGCCGGAACCGTCCATGTTCCGGCGCGGTCCGACTCCGAGGTGTCGCCGGTGCCGTGTCGCCGGAGTGATTCCTGCCCGATTCCGGGCAGGAATTGGCCATCTGCCCCGCGCGAGGGCACCATCACCCGGTGCCCGTCGGCGTTCACGACGATCTCGTCGCCCACCTGGCCCGCAGCACCCCGCTCAGCCCGGGTGAGGCGGCGCGAGTGGTGGCCGAGGTGCTGGGCTACTTCGCCGAGCCGGTGCCCGAGTTCGTCCGGCGCCGGCACGCCGAGCTGAAACGACGCGGGCTGACCAACGATCAGATCTTCGAGCGGTTGGGCCGGGAGCTGCCGGCGCGGCGGGTCGCCCCGCCGCCGCTGTCCGCTCGCCAGCTGCGTCGCATCGTGTACGGCTGACCCAGGAGGACCTGCAGCATGTGCGGAATCGTCGGATACGTGGGAGCCCAGGACGCCGCCCCGATCCTGCTCGAAGGACTGGGGCGCCTGGAGTACCGCGGGTACGACTCCGCGGGCCTCGCGGTGTGCGGCCGGTCCGGGCTCAAGCTGCGCAAGGTGAGCGGGCGGGTCGCCGACCTCGCCGCCGACATCCCAGCGCGGTTCCGGGGGGCCCCCGGTATCGGCCACACCCGCTGGGCCACCCACGGCGAGCCGTCGCCGGAGAACGCCCATCCGCACACCGACATGTCCGGCCGCATCGCGGTGGTGCACAACGGGATCATCGAGAACGCCGACGAGCTGCGCGCGAAGCTCGCCGCGGACGGCGTCGAGTTCACCTCGCAGACCGACACCGAGGCCGTGGCCCACCTGGTGGCCGCGGCGTTCGCGGGCGGAGCGGCCGACCTCGAGCAGGCGGTCCGGCTGGCCCTGCGCCAGGTCGTCGGGGCCTACGGGCTCGCGGTGCTCGACGCCGAGCACCCGGACCGGATCGTCGTCGCCCGCAACGGCAGCCCGGTGCTGCTGGGCGTCGGCGAGAAGGAGATGTTCGTGGCCTCCGACGTCGCGGCCCTCATCGGCTACACCCGCCAGGTCGTGTACCTCGACGACGGCGAGCTCGCGACGATCACAGCCGGTGGCTACCGCACCTTCACCCTCGACGACCGCTCGACGGCGAAGAGCCCGTCCACGATCGACTGGGACGTCGTCGGCGCCGAGATCGGTGACCACGCGCACTACCTGATCAAGGAGATCGAGGAGCAGCCGCGCACGGTGGAGCGCGCGCTGCGTGGGCGCATCGAGGAACGGTTCGACACCGCGCACCTCGGCGGGCTGAACCTCAGCGTGCGGGAGGCCCGCGAGATCCAGCGCGTCAAGATCCTCGGCTGCGGTTCGGCCTGCTACGCCGGTGAGCTCGGGGCGCAGCTCGTCGAGGACCTCGCCCGGGTACCGGCCACCGCGGAGCCGGCTTCGGAGTTCCGCTACCGCAACCCGGTCGTCGAGCCGCAGACCCTCTACGTCGCCGTCAGCCAGTCGGGCGAGACGATCGACACGCTGGCCGCGGTGCAGGAGCTGCAGCGCAAGGGCGGTCGGGTCATCGGGATCGTCAACGTCGTCGGCTCCACCATCGCCCGTCAGGTCGACGGCGGCATCTACCTGCACGCGGGACCGGAGATGTCGGTGGCGGCCACGAAGTCGTTCACCTCGACGGTCACGGCGTTCGCGCTGCTGGCCCTGCACCTCGGGCGGATCCGTGACCTCGCCCCCGAGCAGGGCCGCCGCATCATCGCCGGGCTGAACGCCCTGCCCGACCAGATCGCGGAGATCCTCGAGCAGTCCGACGCGATCGCCGACGTCGCCCGGGAGGTCGCCGCGAGCCACAGCGTGATGTTCGTCGGTCGCCGCCGCGGATGGCCGGTGGCGCGGGAGGGCGCGCAGAAGCTCAAGGAGGTGTCGTACGTGCACGCCGAGGCCTACCCGTCGGCCGAGCTCAAGCACGGTCCGCTCGCCCTGATCAGCCCGGAGCTGCCGACGGTGGCGGTCGTGCCCGACGACGACCTCCTGGACAAGAACACCTCGACGCTGTCGGAGATCAAGGCGCGCAAGGGCCCGGTGATCGCGCTGGCTCACCGGGAGCTCCCGACCGACCTGGCCGACCGGACGCTCGTCGTCCCGCGCAACGAGCCCGAGCTCGACCCCATCCTGCTCTCGGTCCCGCTGCAGCTGCTCGCGTACCACACGGCGGTGGCGCTGGGCCGCGACGTGGACAAGCCGCGCAACCTCGCGAAGAGCGTCACGGTGGAGTAACGCGGGGGATCGGCACGGTGTCGCAGCCGGTACGCTCCGATGATCTTCCCAGCGTCGGAGGGGCAGCCGTGTTCGGAACCACCACCAGGAGGCTCGCGGTCGCGCTGGCCGCGACGGCCCTCGTACTCGGCGGTTGCGCCGAGGAGCAGCCGACTGGGGGCGGGGGTGGCGCCGCCGACACCGGTCCCTTCAAGATCGGCGCGGTGCTGGACATCACCGGCGCCGGGGCCAGCCTGGGTGTCCCGGAGCGCGACACCCTCCAGCTGCTCGCCGAGCAGCTCAACCAGGGTGGCGGCATCAACGGCCGGCCGGTCGAGCTGATCATCGAAGACGACGCCTCCACCGAGGACGGCGCGGCCCGGGCCGCGTCGAAGCTGGTCACCGAGGACCAGGTGGACATCCTCCTGGGGGCCAGCCGGACCGGACCGAGCCTGGCGATGCGCCCGATCGCGGAGTCCGACCAGATCCCGATGATCTCACTGGCCGCCAACGTCACGATCGTCAACGGCTCGGAGTGGGTCTTCAAGACCGCGCAGAACGACTCCGTGGTGATCGAGAACATCGTGAACGACGCTGCTGCCAAGGGGTACAAGACGATCGCCCTCGCGCGCGACGCTTCGGGATTCGGCGAGGGCGTCCGCGAACTGTTCGACTCCATCGGGCAGCCGGCCGGGGTCAGCGTCGTGGCGGTGGAGAGCTTCCCTCCCGACGCCACCGACTTCACCGCGCAGATGGTCAACGTCCGCAACGCGGGCGCGGACGCCACGGTCATCTGGGGCATCCCGCCCGCCGCCGGGCTGGCGCAGAAGGCCTACACCCAGCTCGGGGTCGGCAAGCCCGTCTACCAGAGCCACGGCATCGGCAACAAGGTCTTCCTGGACACCGCCGCCGAGTCCGCCGACGGTCTGGTCGCCCCGCTGGGCCGGCTGGTGGTGGCCGGGCAGCTGCCCGAGAGCGACCCCCAGAAGAAGGTCATCACGGAGTTCGTCGACTCCTACAAGGCCCGCTACGGCGCCAACCCCTCGACGTTCGCGGGACACGCCTACGACGGCTTCCAGCTCGCCGTGCAGGCGTTCGGGGCAGTGGGCAGCGACAAGAAGGCGGTCCGGGACTACCTCGAAGGGGTCACCGACTTCGTCGGGGTCTCCGGCACCTTCACGATGACGCCGGAGGATCACAGCGGGTTGACCGCGGAGGACCTCGTCCTGGTCACGGTCACGAACGGGCAGTTCGAGCTCGCGGGCGGGTGAACCGGCGACCGGACGCGGAGCGCGGCGATGAGTGACCTCCTCCAGCTGACGGTCGCCGGACTCTCCCAGGGCGCGATCTACGCGCTGGTCGCCATGGGGTTCGTGGCGATCTTCTCGGTGAGCGGGGTGATCAACCTCGCCCAGGGCGAGTTCGCCGCGCTGGCCGGCCTGGTCGCCCTGTCGGTGGTCGGCGCCGGCCTTCCGCTGCCGGTCGCCGCGATGGTCGCGCTGGTCTCCGTCGCCATCGTCGCCGTGCTGATGCAGCGGCTGACGATCGCGCCGGTGAAGAACATGACCACGCTGACGTCGATCATCCTGACGCTCGGGGTGTCCACCGCGCTCAAGGCGTTGATGCTGCTGCTCTACGGGCCGGAGGGTCGCGGCCTGCCACCGCTGCCGGGTCCGGACCTGGTCGTCGGCGGGGTGTCGATCCGGGCGCAGGAGCTGTGGATCCTCGGCGTCACCGCCGTCGTCGCCCTTGCGGTCACCGTCTTCTACGACCGGACCCTGATGGGCAAGGCGCTGCGGGCCTGCTCCGAGCAGCCCGTGGCGGCGCAGCTGGTCGGCATCTCCCCGCGGACGGCGGCGACGGTCGCGTTCGCGGTGGCCGGGCTGCTCGGCGCCGTGGCCGGCGTGCTGGCCAGCCCGATCTCCCTCACGCAGTGGGACTCCGGACTGATCCTCGGCCTCAAGGGATTCGTGGCCGCCACCCTCGGCGGCCTCGTGTCGATCCGCGGCGCCGTGCTGGGCGGCATCCTGCTCGGGGTGCTGGAGTCCCTCGTGGCGGGCTACATCGACTCGGGGTACCGCGACGCGGTCGCCTTCGTGCTGCTCATCGTGGTGCTGGTGGCGCGGCCGCAGGGCGTGTTCGGCCGCCACGCACAGGCCAGGGTCTGAGGAGGCCGCGGTGAAGCGTCGGTCCGACGTCGTCGGCGTGGTCCTGCTGCTGGTGGCGCTGTTGGGGCTGCCGGTGGTGCTGCCCGTCTCGGTCACCGGGGCCGCGGTGTACGCCGTGATCTACGCGATCGCCGCCATCGGGTTGTCGCTGCTGATGGGTCTGGCCGGCCAGGTGAGCCTGGGGCACGCCGCGTTCTTCGCCGTCGGCGCGTACACCCAGGCCGTGCTGGTCACGCGCTCCCCGGTCCCCGGGCTGCTCGCCGCGGTGGTCGCCGTCTCGTTCGCGATGCTGGCTGCGCTGCTGGTCGGGCTCCCGCTGCTGCGGCTGCGCGGGCACTACCTGGCGCTCGCCACGCTCGGGCTCGGGATCATCGTCACCGTCGTCGCGATCGAGACCCCGTTCCTCGGCGCCACGTCCGGCATCTTCGGCATCCCCAAGCCCGAGTTCGGTGGCCGCCGCTACGACACCCCTGCGGAGTACCTGTGGCTGCTGGCCCCGGCCGTGGTGCTCGCGATCGTCGGTGCCCGCAATCTCGTGGACAGCCGCGTCGGCCGGGCCCTGGGGGCGGTGAACGACTCCGAGATCGCGGCGGAGACGCTCGGCGTCGACACCTACCGGTTGCGCCTGCAGGTCTTCGTCGCCTCGGCCGGGTACGCCGGCGTCGCCGGGGTGTTCTTCGCGCACTGGCTGGCCGTGGTCAACCCGAACGCGGCGAGCTTCGCGCTGTCGGTGGAGTTCCTCCTGATGGCCGTGCTCGGTGGGCTCGGTTCGGTGTGGGGCGCGGTCGTCGGGGCCTTCTTCGTGGAGTTCCTCGACGAGGGGCTGCGCGAGCTGGTGCCGCTCGTGGTGCCCGGGGCGACCGGCGAGGTGCAGTTGATCGGCTTCGGGGTCGTCCTCACCCTGACCCTGATCTTCCTGCCCGGCGGCCTGCACCAGCTGTTCCGCACCGTGACCGGGCGGCGTCGAGCACCGGACGACACCGGCACCACCGGACCGCCGCCCGACCGGCCGACCGTCGACGACGACCCGGCCGACGAGAGCGCCCTGCTCGCGCGCGAGGGCCGACCGGCGCCCGGCACGACACTGCTCACCGTGCGCGGCCTCACCAAGCGCTACGGCGGGGTGGTCGCGGTCGACGGGGTCGACCTGGACGTCGCCGCGGGAGAGATCGTGGCCCTCATCGGGCCGAACGGGGCGGGCAAGACCACCTGCTTCGACATGATCAGCGGCGTGACCGCGCCGACGGCCGGCACCGTCGAGCTCGGCGGCGAGCGCATCGACGGGCGCAAGCCGCACGTGTTCGCGCGGCACCGGGCCACCCGCACGTTCCAGAACCTGCAGGTCTTCTCCTCGTCCACCGTGCTGGGCAACGTGATGGTGGGCCGACACCTGCGCAGCCGGGTGGGGCTGGTCCGCAGCATGCTGGGCTTCGCCGCCCGCGGGGAGGAACGCGAGATCGTCGCTTCGGCCCGTTCGGTGATCGACCTCGTCGGGCTGGCGGAGGACGCGGACCGGCTCGCGGCGGACCTGCCGTTCGGCCGGCAGCGGCTGATGGAGGTGGCCAGGGCGTTGGCCGTCGAACCCGACCTGCTGCTGCTCGACGAGCCGATGGCCGGGCTGTCCGGAGCCGATCGCCGCGAGCTGGCCCGGCTCCTGCGGCGGCTGCGTCGCGGCGGGATGGCGATCGTCCTCGTCGAGCACGACGTGGAGGCCGTCCTCGCGCTCGCCGACCGGGTCGCGGTGCTCGACGACGGTGTCCGGATCGCACTCGGCCCGCCCGAGCAGATCCGCAACGACCCCGTGGTGATCGCGGCCTACCTCGGCGTGGACGACGACGACCCCGAGGCGGAGCAGGCGTTGCGCAAGCTGGCCGGGGCCACGGGTGGTGACCGGTGACCGAACGCCCGGGCACGGGTCTCGCTGCGGAGGGGCTCCGAGCGGGCTACGGCCGGCTCGAGGTCCTGCACGGCGTGGCGGTCGGTGTCGACGGCGGCAGCATCACCGCGCTGGTCGGGGCGAACGGTGCGGGCAAGACCACCGTCCTGCGGACGCTGTCCGGCCTGGTGCGGGCGTCGGCCGGCACCGTCCGGCTCGGCGGGACCGACGTGACGACGCTCGGGCCGGAGGCGATCGCGGCCGCCGGGCTGGCGCACGTGCCGGAGAACCGCCTGGTGTTCCCCACCCTGTCGGTGGCCGACAACCTCGCGCTGGGTGGGTGGACGCGGCGGCGCGACCGCGCGGGGTCGCAGGCCCGCCGGGAGCAGGTGCTGGAGTACTTCCCCCGGCTGGCCGACCGCGTGGGTCAGGCCGCGGGCACCCTGTCCGGCGGTGAGCAGCAGATGCTCGCGATCGGGCGCGGGCTGATGGCCCGGCCGTCCGTGATCGTCCTCGACGAGCCGAGCCTCGGCCTGGCTCCGCGGGTGGTGCAGGAGATCTTCTCGACGCTCGCCCGGCTGCGCGACGAGGAGGGTCTCGCGATCCTGCTGGTCGAGCAGAACGTCCGCGCCGCATTCCGCGTCGCCGACCACGCCTGCGTCATGGACCGCGGCCGGGTGCTCCTGGAGGGTGTGCCGGCCGACCTGCTGGGCGACGAGCGGGTCCAGCACGCCTACCTGGGGGGCGGCTACACCGTCGACACCGACGGCGCAGTGGACGACCCGGCAGTGGCGGAGTCCTGAGCCGTCGTCCGGTGAGTCGGGGGGAGGGCCCGGCCACGAGGCGTGCCGATCCGGCCGCTCGAGCGGTCCGCCTGGCCGGCATGATCGCCCGTTCGGGACCGGCAACCGTGCTCAGTGCGGTCCGACGTCCCAGGCCAACGATCATGGCCCCGCCCCAGCCACCGATCATGACCCAGGGCCCGGCCGCCGAGCCGGAGGTCTCGCCGATCACGGACCAGGACTCGGCTCAGCCCTCCTCGTCGGCGCGCAGCCGGGCCCGCCGCGACAGCAACTCGGGACGGCGACGGTCGCCGGGAGCGAGCAGCTCCACGAGCCGGTCGTGCACCTGCAGATCGGTGCGGCCGAGGGGGTGCTCGGCGTAGGCCGCGAGCAGATCGACCTCGTCGGCGGCGAGCACCGCGTGCCGCAGGCCGGCCTCCAGCTCGTCGCGCAGCTCCCGTATGTCGGGTGCGTCCGAGCGGGCCAGCAACGGACCGTCGCACAGCCGCAGCGCGTCGGCGGGCCGCCCGGCCCGCAGGGCCCGCCGGACCTGCGAGAAGTCGGCGTCGACGGTCGCGTCCAGCCGGTACGGGCGGGTGCGCAGGACGTCGGCGCCGATGAGTCCGCGCAGCCGCAGGACCTCCCCCCGCACCGTGGTGGCATTGCCGTCCTCGCCGTACAGCAGCAGCGCCAGGCGCTCGGCGGTGAGTCCCTCGGGATGCAGGGCGAGCGCGGTGAGCAGTTCCGCCGGGCGCAGTGTGAGCGCGATCCGCTTCCCGTTGAGCACGACCCCGGGCGCCCTGCCCCCCATGAACCGCAGCGACAGTGCGCTGCGCTTCGGGGTCGACGTCGTGCGGCGCGGTGCCCGCAGCAGGTAGCCCTCGGCCAGCGGTTCAACCACCATCTCGCGGCCGTCACCGAGCCGTACGCGGTCGGCGCCGTCCGGCACCACCACGCGCTCCGGCCAGGAGCCGTACGGCTCACCGGCCACGATGCGGCCGGTCGCCGTGACCAGCGCCCCGGCCCGTCCGCGCAGGCTGGTGAGGTGCGGCATGTTGCGCACCCGGAGTCGTTCGTCGGCGATGGCCAGGCGCACGCGGAGCTGGTTCTCGGCGAGCTGGGCCGTGGCCGACACGAGCTGCGACATCGCCGGGTGCACGGTGTGCAGCGGACCGCTGATGTCGACGGCGCCGAGGATCGCGCCGGTGTCGGGGTCGTGCACCGGCGCCGCCGCGCAGGTCCACGCGTGGTAGGTGCGGACGAGGTGCTCGGCGGAGTGGATCTGCACCGGTGCGTCGACGGCGAGCGTGGTGCCCATCGCGTTGGTGCCGATGGCGTCCTCGGTCCAGCGCGTCCCGGGCGACAGACCGACGTCGTCGGCGGCGTGCAGGAGCCGGGCCGCTCCGTCGCGCCAGAGGATCGTCCCTTCGGCGTCGGTCACCAGCATGACGTGCATGGCCTCGTCGGCGATGCTCACCAGCGTGCTGCGCAGCAGCGGCATCACCTCGTTGAGGGGGTGCGCGGCGCGGAGGTCGGGGAGCTCGTCGTCGCCGACGACCACCGGTGGGGTGCGGCGGTCGGGATCGACGTGGGCGGCGAGGCTGCGCTCCCACGAGGCCGAGACCAGCGACCGGGGCGGAACTGCGACGGCGTGGTCGCCGAGCACGGCCTCGAACACCTCGTGCAGCGTGTGGGCGTGCGCGACCGGGTCGTGCGTACTTCTCGTCGTCATCAGCACTCCGAGCGTCCTCGCCCCAGGACGGCCATCATCGTCCGCCCACCGCGCACCGGCAACCGCACCGCCGGGGCCCTGGTGCGTGCAACGTCCGGGCAACGCGCACGCCCCTAGCCTCACGGCAACCCACCAGCGCAGGAGGTTGCCGTGACGACGGACGCGGTGCTCGACGCCCGCCCTCCGGCGCTCGATCCCGCCACGACCGGACCGGTGATCACGGCCCGCCGGACCGCCCGCCTCCTGCTCGTGGACGGCGAGGCGATCGTCCGCTTCGGGCTGCGCCAGCTGTTCGTCGCCGACCCGGGCCTCGCCGTGATCGGGGAGGCGGCCACACCGCGCGACGCGCTGGTGATCGCCGATCGGTGCCCGCCGGACCTGGTGATCGTCGAGGTCGACCTCGGCCGCGGTGGCGCGGCCGGTGTGGATCTCGCGCGGACGCTGCTCGAGCGCCACCGCGGGGTGAAGGTGCTCGTGTTGACGGGGTGCCGCGACCGCGAGGTCATGTTGCGCGCCGTGCGCCTGGGCGTGCACGGATACGTCGGAAAGAGTGCCGAGACGGCCGACATCCTGCGCGCGGTCCACGCGCTGCTGCGCGGTGAGAGCGTGTTCGACTCCCGCACCGGTCCCGTGCTGGGCGCCGCTGCGGACTCGGCGTGCGTGGCGCCCCGCGTCGCTCCGGGCTCGGCGTGCGCTCCGCCCGGCGTTGATGCGGGCTCCGCATTCGCTCCGCCCGGCGTCGAGGTGCGGCCCGCGTTCGCCCCCCACCTGCCGCCCCGCGAGGACCTCCCGCGGCCCCGCAGCCTCGGCGGTGCGGTGCTGACCGAGCGGGAGAACCAGGTGCTGCGGCTGCTGGCCGTGGGCATGTCCAACCGGGAGATCGCGGGCCGGCTGGTGATCAGCGAGGCCACGGTGAAGTTCCACGTGCGGAACCTGCGCGACAAGCTCGAGGTCCGGCGGCGGACGGAGATCGTCTACACCGCGACGCGGCAGGGCATCGTCTGACCGACCGGTAGCCTGGCTCCGTGGAGCTGGTGCCCGCGGTGTTGGCGAGCGGATGGGCGAGCGGGGTCAACGCCTACCTCTGCGTCCTCGTCCTCGGGCTGCTGGGCCGCTTCGGCGGCGTCGAAGCCGTTCCCGAGGCGCTGACCAGGACCGACGTGCTCGTCGTCGCCGCGGTCCTCTACGCGCTGGAGTTCGTTGCCGACAAGATCCCGTACGTCGACTCGCTGTGGGACAGCATCTCCACCGCGATCCGTCCGACCGTTGGCGCCGTGATCGGGCTGCTCGTGGCCGGCGATGCCTCGACGTTGGAGCAGGCCGTGCTCGCGGTGAGCGGCGGGGGAGCGGCTCTGGTCAGCCACCTGGTCAAGGGCGGCCTGCGGCTGATCGTCAACACCTCGCCCGAGCCGGCCACCAACATCGGCGTCAGCCTGGGCGAGGACGTCGCGGTCGCCGGCGTGGCCACCCTCACGGTCGTCGCGCCGTGGCTGGCCCTGACGGTCGCCGGCATCTTCCTCGTCACCGGGATCGTGCTGCTCGTGCTGCTCTGGTCCCGGGTCCGCCGCGGCTACCGCCGCTACCGGGCGTGGCGCGAACGGCCCCGGTCGGCCGTTCATGTATAGATGTTCGCTCCGCAAGCTCCGCTCAGCCGAAGAAGACCTCCGCCTCGGCGTAGAGGGCCGGGTCCACCACCTTCAGCTCCTTCGTCGCCTCCGACAGCGGCACCAGCTCGATGTCGGTGCCACGCAGTGCGGTCATCTGCCCCCACTTCTCCGCGGCGACGGCGTCGATCGCGTGCAGCCCGAACCGCGTGGCGAGCCACCGGTCCCGCGCCGTCGGCGTGCCCCCGCGCTGCACGTGGCCGAGCACGGTGGTGCGCGCTTCCTTGCCGGTGCGCGCCTCGATCTCGCGGGCCAGGTAGTCGCCGATCCCGCCCAACCGGACGTGACCGAACGCGTCCTTGTCCCCGGTGAGCAGCACCTCGTCACCGTCCAGGGGTTTGGCGCCCTCGGAGACGACGATGATCGGCGCGTAGTCGAGCTGGAACCGCGACTCGACCCAGTCGCAGACCTGCGCGATGTCGAACCGCACCTCGGGGATCAGGATCGCGTTGGCGCCGCCCGCCATCCCGGAGTGCAACGCGATCCAGCCGGCGTGCCGGCCCATGACCTCGACGATCAGCGCGCGGTGGTGGGACTCGGCGGTGGTGTGCAGCCGATCGATGGCCTCCGTCGCGATGTTGACGGCGGTGTCGAAGCCGAACGTGTAGTCGGTACCCGCCAGGTCGTTGTCGATCGTCTTGGGCACGCCGATGACGTTGACCCCGATCTCGTGGAGCTTGGTCGCCACTCCCAGCGTGTCCTCCCCACCGATGGCGATCAGGGCGTCGACGCCGAGGTTCTGCAGGTTGCGGCGGATCTTCTCGACCCCGCCGTCGATGGCGAACGGGTTGGTGCGGGACGAGCCGAGGATGGTGCCTCCACGGGGCAGGAGACCGCGGACGGCGGGGATGTCGAGCGGCTTGGTGAGGGCCTCGAGCGGCCCGCGCCAGCCGTCGCGGAACCCGAGGAACGAGTACCCGTACGACGGGACGCCCTTGCGGACGATCGCCCGGATGACCGCGTTCAGTCCGGGGCAGTCGCCACCCCCGGTGAGCACGCCGACGCGCATGGGATCTCCATCGATGCAGAAGCTCCCCGTACCGCGGGAGCGCAGGACGCCGTCACGCTATCGCCGGGTCCGGATCACCGCGACGCGGCCACCCTCTCGGCGTCCTCCAGCTCCCGCGAGCGTGCTCATCGCGCTCCCTCGCTACGCCGGTCAGGAGGTGGGGACGTGGTCCACCAGGCCGTACGCGCGGGCCTGCTCGGCGGTGAACCAGCGGTCCCGGTCGGCGTCGGCGATGATCGTCTCGACCGGCTGGCCGGTGTGCTGCGCGGTCAGCTCCGCGAGCTCGCGCTTCATCTCCCCGAACACCCCGGCCCGGATCGCGATGTCGGTCGCGTTCCCGCCGATCCCGGCCGAGGGCTGGTGCATGAGGATCCGCGCGTGCGGCAGCGCGTGCCGCTTGCCCGGGGTCCCGGCCGACAGCAGGAACTGGCCCATCGACGCGGCGAACCCCACCGCCCACGTCACGACGTCCGGCGCGATGATCCGCATCGTGTCGTAGACGGCCATCCCCGCCGTGACCGAGCCGCCGGGCGAGTTGATGTAGAGGGAGATGTCGCGGTCGGGGTCCTCTGCGGCCAGCAGCAAGAGCTGCGCCACGATCCGGTTGGCGGTCTCGTCGTCGACCTCGCGACCCAGGACGATGATGCGTTCGTCCAGGAGGCGGTCGAGCACCGGGTCGGCGCCACCCGAAGCCGGCACGGCCGCGTGCAGCACCGGCCCGCGGAGCGCCGACGGCAGCGGCTGGGGTGGCGAGGGCTGCGGCAGGCGGGGTGGGGGTGGGGGAGGCTGCGGCCGGGACGGCGGTCGCACGGGTGGCGACGGCTCTCGGCCGGGTAGCGGTGGCCTCGGGGGCGGGGACGAGGGCGGGGACACGGCGCGTCCTCTCGATGGCGGTCGGGAGTCCGACGCTAGAGCGGCGGGAACCGGCTGGGGCGCGTGTTCGCTGCGGGTAGAGCGTGTTCGCCGAGAGCGATCCGGATTCGATCGGGACCTGGCGGGGTACCGGCCCGATGTGCAGGACGAACCGGCCGTGGACGCCGACCACCTCCGACCCGATGGAGTCGGTGACGAGCTGGTGCAGGCCACCGGCACGTTCTCCGAGGCCCTGGAGCGCCTGGAACGGGCCCGCGGTCACCTCTATGCGTTCCACCAGCTCACCGGCCGCGCCGACATGATGCTCGACGATGTGGCCGACGGGCTGCGCGCGACGGGCCACGGCGGGCTCGCCGATCGCGTCGAGGAGGAGCTCGTCGGCCGCAACGTGCTCGCCGGCCGGTGGACCTTCCAGGTCGTCGAGGAGTTCGACGACGGGTACTACGCCGCGTTCCGCGGGCTGGAGCGCGTGGTGCGCGAGGCGACGATGGCCGGCCGGCGGCACGTGTTCGAGGCGGAGCTGAAGGAACGCCGTCGCACCCGGCGGCGGCCCGGCCACGAGGCCACTCCGGCCGACGCTCCGCGCTGAGCTCCGGGACCAGCGGGGCCCCGGCCGTGGTAGGCGGGCCGGCCGGTCAGTCGCAGCGCTCGGCCAGCGGATCGTCGTCGTCCGAGGTGGCGCGGTCGAACGAGACGTGCACGTGGTCGTAGTGGTTGGCGGTGTCCCCACCGCGGTCCGACATCCGCTTCCAGCCGTTGCCGTGGTTCACCCGCTGCTTCCAGATCACGTAGTTGATCCCCAGCTCGTCCTGGTTCTCCAGCGCGCACTCGGCGAGGCGGTCGCCCCGGTCGCCGCGCACCATCAGGTCCACGGCACGGCCACCGGGGTGGTCGGAGTGCCGGCTGCGGCGCGCCACCCCGATGACGGTCGGCTCGTCGTAGAGGCACGACAGGAACCGTGTCGCGTCGCGCACGTGCGGCTTCACCCGTCCGAGGCCGTCGAGGTCGGCATCGCAGTCGGCCCGCTCCTCGGCGCGGTGTGCGATGTCGGCGAACCCCGCGGCCTTGAGCAGTCCGGAGACGTCCAGCTCGCGCGCGGTCCCGGCGGCTTCCGCGACCGGCACCAGGCTCGCGCGCACCGCGTTCGCCAGGTCACCGTCCGCCTCGGCCGCGACTCGCACGACCGCCGTCGGGTCCGCGGTGGCCGTGGGGACCATCCCGGTGGCCGTCGCGACGCCGGAGGTTCCCACGGCGAGCACGCTGCCCGCGGCCACGACCGTCATCCCGGTGTGGACGGTGGTGCGGGTCTGAGCACGATGCCGTGACACAGCGAGCCTCCCGCCGGACCGCGCGACCCGGGCGGGCGCCGGTCTGGGGAACCGGGGATCGGGGGATCCGTGTCCGCTGGGGAGCCGGGTCGCTGGGTGATCCGCCCGGTGACGGTAACGCAGCGATCAGGTATCGGTGCGTATCTCCATCGGAGTGTCATCCGGATGTGATCCGGACTCCGGCGGGCTCCTAGCAGCGAGGCTCGCCGTCGCCACCCGACGAGCCGAACGAGACGTGCACGTGGTCGAAGTGGTTGGCGGTGGCACTGCCGCGGTCGGACATCGGCTTCCAGCCGCTGCCGTGGTTGATCCGCTGCCGCCAGATCACGTAGGTGATCCCGAGCTCGGACCGGTTGCGCACCGCGCACTCGGCGAGCGCGTCACCCGTGGACCTGTTGACCATGAAGTCCACCGCCTTGCCGGACGGGTGGTCCGACGTGCCGCCCCGGCCGGCGACCCCGTGCATGGTCGGCTCACCGTGCAGGCAGCCCAGGAACCCGGCCGCCGCGCGCACATGGGACTTGACCGCGCCGAGGTCCGACGTGTCCAGCCCGCAGTCGGGCGACCCACCCGCCGGCTCGTCCCGGTCCTCGTCCTCGTCCTCCTCGGCGGGGCGCTCGTCCGCCGCCCGCACCTGGCCGGCGCGCTCCTCGGCAGCGGCGCGGTCGGCCGTGAGCCGCGCGACCTCCTGCTCGGCCAGCCGCACGGCTTTCACGAGCTCCGTGGCGTCGGCGACCTGCGGGTCAGGGGCGACCGGCTCCGTGGACGGCTGGACCTGCACCGATGGCACGGACTGTGCGGCCGGGAGCACGACCGTGCGCGAGGCACCCAGGGCGAACGCCGTGCCCGTGACGGGGGCATCGAGGGGGACGGCCACCCCGACGAGGGACAGCGCGCCGCCGGTGACGGCGGCGACTGCCGCACCCCGCTGGAGGGGGGTGGGAACGGAGCGGCGCGCACCCGCCATGACGCGGCCGGGGGCCGCGGATGGCGACTGGTGCGTGTGCCGGTCCCGGGGGGAGCGATGCCGAGCCACGACCTGCCTTCCGGATCGACGGCCGGCCGGACGTCCGGCCGGGGAGCGCGCCGGTGGGTGGGGAGTCCCGTGTCCTGTTCGTGACCGTGCCGTCATGTCTTCGAGAGCGAAGGTAGGCAACCGGCGCCGCTTCCGTCCGTCCTTCCGGGTGCGGATGGGGCGAGAGCGCGACCGACAGCGATGAGTGGCGGCGCATTGATCCGTTCGGACGACGTCGACTGGGCGGACCGGTCCACCGCGGACCCAGGATCGGGGTGCGTACGGGCGAGTGGGTCGCTCATCGCGGCGAGCGGTCTCCGCCCGGTCCCGAGCGGCACTCCCAGCCCGTATCGTCCGGGCCATGGGCCACGGGGATACCCGCACCGACCTCCGGTCGCTCCTCGGGCGGATCGAGGCGGTGCCGCCGGGCGACGCCGTCACCGTGGTGGCCGACGAGCTCGCCGACGCGTTCGGGGCGCGCGAGGTGGGCTTCCTGATGGCGGACTACTGCGGCCGGGCCGTCGTCCGGGTCGACCGCTTCACCTGGACCGACACCGCCGGTCCGCGGCAGCGGATCGATATCCCCGAGGTGGTCGACCTGCCGGGCACGGTCTACCAGCGGGTGCTCCGCACGCTGCGGCTCGACGTGCGCGCACTGGACGACGGCTCGCAGCTGACGGTCCCGGTGACGGTGCGCGGCGACGTCATCGGTCTGATGGAGCTGACCCTCCCGTCGCATCCGGACGAGCACGTCCTGCGGGACGTCGAGGCGATCGGGCACGCGCTGGGCTACATCGTCGTCACCAACCGGCGCTACACCGACCTGTTCGAATGGTGCCAGCGCACGGTCCCGTTCTCCCTCGCCGCGGAGATCCAGCGGCGACTCCTGCCCACCGCGTTCACCTACGACACCGCGCAGTTCACGGTGTCCGGCTGGCTCGAACCCGCGAGCACGGTCGGGGGCGACACCTTCGACTACGCGCTCGATCGCGACACGCTGCACGTGTCGATCACCGATGCGGTCGGGCACGACGTGAACGCGGCGCTGCTCGCCAACGTGCTCGTGGGCAGCCTCCGCAACGGCCGTCGTCGGGGGATGACGCTGGGCGAGCAGGCCAGCACCGCCAACGACGCGCTGGTGACGCACTCGCCGGTGGGTGACTTCGTCACCGGTCAGCTGGTGCGGGTCGACCTCGACAGCGGGCTCGCGACCATCGTCAACGCCGGCCATCCGTTCCCGTTCCGGATGCGCGACGGTCGGGTGGAGGAGGTGGAGCTCGACATCGACATCCCGTTCGGCCTCTGCCCCGGCCGCTCGTTCCGGCTGCAGGAAGTGGCGATCGAGCCGGGTGACCGCGTGGTCCTGGTGACCGACGGCGTGCTCGAGCGCAACAGCGTCGAGGTCGACCTGCCCGGGATCCTGGAACGCACCCGCGACCTCGCACCGCGCGAGCTGGTGAAGTCGTTGGGGGACGCGGTGCTGCAGGCGACGGGCGGGAACCTGCGCGACGACGCCACGGTCCTCTGCCTCGACTGGCACGGCGGCCCGCACCGCGACCGGGCGACCTGACCGTCGCGGCCGGCGTGGCGGTGGCCGGCGGCGCCCGGCGGCGTCGGCGGGACCGGGGGCTATCCGCGGCGACCGGCGGCGATCGGCGGATGGGGACGCTCAGCCGCGTCAGTCACGGCCCGCCGCCCCCGTTTGGTGATCACGGGACGGGCTCACCCGGACGGGCACCGGACGATGAACACCGGCAGCATGGAGCCGATGCGCACCGGAGGCACGGCGGTCGTCCTGGGCGGGGGTGGGGTGCTCGGTGCTGTCCAGGTCGGGATGGTGCGGGCGCTCACCGAGGCAGGCGTGCGCCCCGACCTGGTGGTGGGCACGTCGGTCGGTGCGCTCAACGGGGCGGTGCTCGCCGCCTCGCCGCCCGACGAGGCCGCCGACCGGCTCGACGCGCTGTGGCGCTCGTCCGATGCCCGGGACGTGTTCACCGCCGGGACGGTCCGCCGCCTGCACGAGCTCTCCCGCAGCGGGGTGGCCGCGCACTCGGCGGAGCCGCTGCGGCAGCTGACACGGGTCGTGCTCGGGGACCGGTGCATCGAGGACCTGCCGATCCGCTTCACCTGCTGCGCGGCCTGGATCGAGGGGGCCAGTGAGCACTGGTTCGACCGCGGACCGGTCGTCGACGCCGTGCTGGCGTCGGCCGCCGTGCCCGGACTGCTCCCGCCCGCGGTCGTCGACGGCCAGCACTACCTCGACGGCGGCCTCGTCAACAGCATCCCGCTGGGGCGTGCCGTCGAGCTGGGAGCCGACCGGATCTTCGTGCTGCACGTCGGCCGCGTCGACCAGCCCCTGCGCCCGCCGAAGCGGCCATGGGAGGTGGCGTTGGTGGCCTTCGAGATCGCCCGCCGGCACCGTTACGCCCGCGATCTGGCGATGGTCCCCGACGACGTCGAGGTGCACGTGCTGCCGGCCGGTGAGGGCGGCGCCCCGCGGTGGGACAGCCGCGCGGCGATGCGCTACCGCGACGTCGGCGGGACCGGCGACCGCATCGCCGCCGCCTACCGGGCGTCCGCGCAGTACCTGAGCGCTCAGCTGGACGGCGGGGCGCAGCGGTGAGGCTGCCCCCGCGGTGGGTCCGGCGGGGCGTGCTGGCTCCGGCCGCGGTGTTGCTCACCGTCACCGTGGTGACCACGCTGCCGGTGTGGCTGCTCGTGGCCGCCGCGCTGTCGCCGTTCCTGCCCGGTCGACTGCGCGCGCTGCGGGTGCTCTGGGTGGCGGTGGTCGCGATGGTGCTGGAGAGCGCGGTGCTGGTGGCGCTGCTCGCGCTCTGGGTGGCCGCCGGCTTCGGGCTGGCCGTGCGCACCCCGCCGTTCCAGTACCTGCACTACCAACTCGTGGGCTGGTACCTGCGGACGCTCTACCGCGAGGCGGCGCGCGTGCTGCGGCTGCGGGTGGAGGTCGAGGGCCCCGACCCGGACGAGTACCTCGACCGGCCGCTGCTCGTGTTCTGCCGGCACGCCGGTCCCGGAGACTCGTTCCTGCTCGTGCACGCACTCGTCAACTGGTACGCGCGGGAACCGCGGATCGTGGCCTCCGAGGCCCTGCAGTGGGACCCGGCGATCGACGTGATGCTCAACCGGCTCCCCAGCCGGTTCCTGCCGGCCGGAGGTGGCGAGGCGCTGCAGCAGCGTATCGGCGAGCTCGCTTCCGCCCTCGACCACGACGACGCGTTCGTGATCTTCCCGGAGGGCGGCAACTTCACCCAGCGCCGCCGCCTCGCCGGGATCGCCCGGCTGCGGGCGCGCGGGCTCGAGGACATGGCGCGCCGATCCGAGGCGATGCGCCACGTGCTGCCGCCCCGGCCCGGCGGCGTCGCGGCGGCCCTGGCCGCGGCTCCCGATGCAGATGTTGTCTGGGTCGCGCACGCGGGCCTGGACCACCTGTTCACGGTGGCCGACATCTGGCGCGAGCTTCCGCTGGACGGCACCGTGCGGATGCGGTGGTGGCGGGTGCCCGCGGCCGAGGTGCCGGCCGGCGAGGACGCCCAGGTGGACTGGCTCTACCACTGGTGGGAGCGGATCGACGACTGGATCGACGGGGTGAGACGCCGGTCCTGACCGACACGTCGTCCGTCGGGTGTCGGTGGCGGCGTCAAAACGCAGCGGTAGGTGCCACAATCGCATGGTGGACGGACCCACACCCGGCGACGCGGCGGGTGACGATGTCGACCGCGCCGACGCCGAGGGAAGCGCCGGCGCGGCACGGCCGCCTCTCGGAGCGCGGTTCCGTGGCCGGATCGGCCGGCCCGCGCGGCCCGAGCGACCCGAGCGGAATGCCGCGCCCGAACCGCCGCGGCCGGGCCACCGCTTCGACTCGGTGGTTCGCGGCTACGACAGGTCTCAGGTCGATCAGCACGTCGACCGGCAGGACGCCGAGATGACGCAGCTGCGCGACGAGCTCGAGGCCGCCGAGCGGCAGCGCCGGGCCCTCGAGGAGTACGTCGCAGCCCTCGAGGCCGAGCGGCGCGAGCGGGAGCCGAGGGACGCGGGCACCGACGCCCACGGCCGGCTGACCGGGCACGGGCCGGTGGCCGATCGGCTGCTCAGGGTGGCCCGGCACGAGGCGGCCACGGTCCGGGCCACCGCCGCTCGTGAGTCGGCCGAGCTGCTGGAGCGAGCCCGTGCCGAAGCCGAGGCTCAGCGGCGCCGGGCCGACGAGGCCGTCGCGGACTGGGTCGCGGTGATCCACCAGGACATGTCCGAGCGGATGGCGAAACTCGAGGAGGAGGAGCGGGCCGTGCACGCGGCGCTCGGAAAGGCCCGCGAGGAGGCCCGCGAGGAGGCCCCGAGCAGCACGTCGTCCGCGCAGACCTCGACCCCGCGATCCACCGACTGAGCCCACCGCGCCGCGTCGGAACCTCAGACCTGCTCGCCCAGCTTGAACGGCACCCGCCGATCGCCCTCCGCGGCCACGGAGAACCCGTCGGCGCCGACGACGACGCCGGTGCGCTCGGCCTCGCGGACCACGGGGGCCGAGAGGGGAACGGGCTCGCCGTCGAGGTCGAGGACGGTCGATCCCTCCGTGTACCACGAGCGGATGACGGCGTTGCCCCAGAAGTAGCGGCGACGGCCGTCGTCGACGCTCCAGCGCACGGTCGGGTTGTCCGGGTCCCCGGTGTAGTAGTCGGTCGTGTAGATCTCGACGCGATGCCCGTCGGGGTCGCGCAGGTAGAGGTAGAACGCGTTGGAGACGCCGTGCCGGCCGGGCCCGCGTTCGATGTGGTGCTCGCGGTGCAGGGCACCGAACACGTCGCAGGTGTGCAGGATCTGGTGGCGCTCGGGGGTGGCGAACGCCGATGTGGTGCAGCCGCGGGCCGTCGCCGCCGGTGAAGCGCGACGTCGTGGACGGTCTGCTTGCGGTGCAGCCAGGCCGCGTACACGGCGCCCTCGTCATCGGTGATCGTCTCCGACACCCCGAAGCCGAGACCGGCGTAGTAGGCGTTCGCCGCGGGGATGTCCGGGACGATGATGTTGAAGTGGTCCAGCCGGGCGATGGCGTTGCCGGGATGCAGGTCGTAACGCTGGGTGAGCCGCTCGGTGTGCTCGGCGTCGTAGAAGAACTCGACCGGGAAGCCGAGAGGGTCGGTGATGCGCACGGCCTCGCCGATGCCCCGGGTCGAACCCGCCGGCACCCGCCGGGTGTCCACACCGAGCTCCCGGAAGTAGCGCTCGGCCGCGTCCACCTGCTCCGGCCCGCGGACGCGGTAGGCGAGCCGGCCGAGCGCCGGCGCGTCACCGCGGCGCAGCACGAGGCTGTGGTGCAGGTACTCCTCGAAGGCCCGCAGGTAGAGCGCGTCGGGCTCCTCGGCGGTGACGACGAGCCCGAGCATGTCGACGTAGAACCACCGGGAGGCGGCGAGGTCGGTCACGACCAGCTCGGCGTAGCCGGAGCGGATGACGTCGGGCGGGGCGGGCCGTCGTCGGTCGATCGCCCCTTCATCGGGCGGCTCCGAACCGCGGGGTGTGCACGTCGCCGAGCGCGACGTGCACGATCTGCTCGTCGGTGTAGAAGTCGATGCTGCGGTGCCCGCCCTCGTGGCCGACGCCGCTCGCCTTCACCCCGCCGAAGGGGGTGCGCAGGTCGCGCACGTTGTGGGAGTTGAGCCAGACCATGCCGGCCTCGATCGCGCCGGCGACGCGGTGGCCGCGCTTCAGGTCGTTGGTCCAGACGTAGCCGGCCAGTCCGTACCGCACGGCGTTGGCCAGCTCGACGGCCTCGGACTCGTCGTCGAAGGGGGTGATCGCGACGACCGGGCCGAAGATCTCCTCCTGGAAGATCCGCGCGTCCGGGTTCACGTCGGCGAACACGGTGGGGGACAGGTAGTTGCCCTGGGGCAGGTGGTCGGGCCGGAACCCGCCGGCGACCAGCCGGGCCTCGCTCCTGCCGATCTCCACGTAGTTCAGCACCCGCTCGTAGTGCTCGGGGTGCACCAGCGCGCCGACCTCGGTGGCCGGGTCGCCGGGCGGCCCGACCACGATGTGCGCGGGCCCGCTCGGCGTAGCGGGCGCAGAACTCGTCGTAGATCGGCCGCTCGACGAGGATCCGCGAGCCCGCGGTGCAGCGTCTCACCGTTGAGGGAGAACACGCCGAACAACGTCGAGTCGAGCGCGGCGTCGAGGTCGGCGTCGGCGAAGACGACCACGGGCGACTTGCCGCCCGAGCTCCATCGACAGGCCCTTGAGGTGCTCCGCGGCGCTGCGCATGATCACCTTGCCGGTCGTCGTCTCACCGGTGAAGGAGATCAGCGGGACGTCCGGGTGCTCGACCAGCGCGGCGCCGGCGTCCTCCCCGATGCCGTGGACCATGTTGAACACCCCGGCCGGCACCCCGGCCTCGGTCATGATCTCCGGCCACAGGCCGGCGGAGAGCGGGGTGAACTCGGCCGGCTTGAGGACCACCGTGCAGCCGGCCGCCAGCGCCGGGGCCAGCTTCCAGCTCTCCAGCATGAACGGGGTGTTCCACGGCGTGATCAGCCCGGCGACGCCGACCGGCCTGCGGACGACGTAGTTCACCTGGTGGCCGGGCGTCGAGTAGGCGTCGTCGCCGCGCGCCACGATGAGGTCGGCGAAGAACCGGAAGTTCTCCGCGGCCCGCCGTGCCTGGCCCCGGGCCTGGGTGATCGGCAGACCGGTGTCGAACGACTCGAGGTCGGCCAGGCGGTCCTCGCGGGCCTCCACCGCGTCCGCGACGCCGAACAGGATCCGGGCCCGGGCGCGGGCGGCCATGCCGGTCCACGGACCGTCGGTGAAGGCGGTCCGGGCCGCCCGGACGGCGCGGGCGACGTCCTCGCGCCCGCCCGCGGCGGCCGTGGCGTAGGTGCGGTTGGACACCGGGTCGAGCACGTCGAACGTGGCCCCGGACGCGCTGTCGACGGACTCGCCGCCGATGAAGTGCGGGAGGTGCGTCGGCACGTCGACGGGGGTGGCGGTGACGTTCACGACTCGCCTCCGAGCGGGGAGAGCAGGTCCTCGGCGTCGGCGAGCAGGACCTTCGCCCGCGCCTGTCCGGCCTCGGTCAGCGGGATGAGCGGCGGTCGGACGGCGGCCGAGCCGAGTAGCCCGCGCTGGGCGAGCACCCACTTGGCCGGCGTGGGGTTGGTCTCGACGAACACCAGGTCCACCAGCGGGTGCAACCGGTAGTGCAGCTCGCGGGCCCGGACGTGGTCGCCGTCGATGTAGGCCTCGTACATGCGCGCCACCGCCGCGGGCGCCAGGTTAGCCACGGCGCTGACGAACCCGGCGCCGCCCAGGGCCAGCAGCGGCAGGCAGAGCAGCTCGATGCCCGACCACACCAGCAGCTCGGGACCGCACTCGTGGATCACGCGCGAGAAGTGCTCGAAGTCCTTCGTCGTCTCCTTGACGCCGACGAAGTTGTCGACGTCGCGGAACAGCCGCCCGACCGTGGCCGGCGCGATGTCCACCGCGGTGCGGGACGGCACGTTGTAGACGACGATCGGCAGGTCCGGGAACTCGCGCGCCACCGTCGCGTACCACGCGTACAAGGCGTCCTGGGTCGGCCGCGCGTAGTAGGGCGTGATCACCAGGACGGCGTCGGCACCGGCGGCCCGGGCGATGCCGGTGAGCTCGAGGGTCTCGTCCAGCTTCGCCGACCCGGTGCCGGGCAGGAACGGTACCCGGTCGGCGATGACCTCGGCGGCGAGCCGGATCGCGTCGGCTCGCTCGGCGACCGTCTGCGCGCTCGGCTCGCCGGTGGAGCCGCCGAGCGAGATGCCGTGCGAGCCGTTGGCGAGCTGGAACTCGATCAGGCGGCGGAGGCCGACGGGATCGGGTGCACCGTCCTCGGCGAACGGCGTCACCAGCGGAGCGATGGATCCCCTGATCCGCGACGGGTCGCTGCGGAACCTCATCGTCGGTCCTCCTCGGTCGGGACGGGACGGGCGGGGTACCGGTCCAGATCGCCGGATCCGGCGAGGCGCGCGCGGAACGCATCGAGGGTGGCGAGGCGGTGCCGGCGGGCCCAGGACTCGATCTCGGCCGGATCGGCCCCGCCGCCGACGAGGTCCAGGAGCCGTTCGTGCTCGGCGACCGACTGCGGCGCCCGGTCGGGGACCAGGCCGAAGGTCGATCGCCGGACAGCCGCCATCCGGGACCATCCGCGCTCGACGAGGTCGGCCAGCTGCGGGTTGGGGCACGGCCCGTGGAGCACGCGGTGGAACCGTGCGTTCAGCGCGGTGAAGGTGGGCGGGTCGAGGTCGCGCAGGGAGTCGCGCATCTGCTCGTTGATCTCCGTCGCACGGGCGAAGTCCTGCGCGGTGACCAGCGGCGCGGCGAGTGCGGTCGCCGCGCCCTCGACGATCGCGAGGGTCTGCATCGCGTGCCCGTACTCGGTCGGGTCGATGCCGCTGACCCGGGCGCCGACGTTGTGCTCGAACTCCACCAGCCGCTCGGCCTCCAGCCTGCGGACGGCCTCGCGCACCGGGACCGGGGAGACCTGCAGCTCGCGGGCCAGCTCGTCGAGCACCAGGCGGTAGCCCGGCGTGTACGACCCGTCGACGATCCGGGACCGGATCACCTCGTACGCCCGCTGGGACTTGCTGATCGACGGGCCGACGGCGGTCATCGGGCGCCGTCCCGCTCCGCGCACCAGGCCTGGTAGCGGCCCGTCCACTCGCCGGCCAGCGGGTAGAGCCCATCGACCGACACACCTGCCCGCACCTGCTCGGTGACGAACTCCTCCTGGCGTTCCTGCTCCGCCGCGTCGGACAGGACCTCGGCGGCTACCGCCGGTGGGATCACGACGACACCGTCGTCGTCACCGGCGAGGATGTCGCCGGGGAGCACCGCGACCCCGCCGCAGCCGATCGCCACATCGACCTCCCAGGGCACGTGCCGGCGCCCGAGCACCGCCGGATGGGCCCCGCGGGAGAACACCGGGATGTCCAGCGCGGCGACGGTCGCGGCGTCGCGGACCCCGCCGTCGGTCACGATCGCCGCGGCACCGCGGACCTGCGCCCGCAGCGCCAGGATGTCGCCGACCGTGCCGGTGCCGGGCTCGCCGCGCGCCTCCATGACGAGCACCTCGCCGGGGGCGACGGAGTCGATCGCGCGCTTCTGGGCGTTGAACCCGCCGCCGCGTTCCCGGAAGAGGTCCTCGCGCAGCGGCAGGTAGCGCAGGGTCCGCGCCCGGCCGACGAACCGCGTCCCCGGCCGCAGCGGGTGGACCCCGTCGATCGTCACCGTGTCGAGCCCGCGCCTGCGCAGCTGCGCCGACAGGGTGGCCACCGCCACCGTGCGCAGCCCGGCCAGCACATGCGACAGCGGATCGGCTGCCGGGCCCTGGCCGTCGACCCGCGGCGCTCCCGTCGGCGGTCGACCCCAGGCGTCGGCGCGCAGCGCGTCGTCCACCCTGGGCGGAGCTCCCGGGCCGCCCAGCGGCGGGCCCCCGACGATCGGAGTGCGCAGGCGGCCGGTGCTGCCCGGCCGGGCGGGGTCCGTGCTGTCCACCTCGACCTCGACGACGTCGCCGGGCACCACGACCGACGCTCCGGCCGGGGTGCCGGTGAGGATCACGTCGCCGATCTCCAGGCTCGAGGTCCGCGACAGGTCCGCGAGCAGCTCGTCGAACCCGAACAGCAGCATCGACGTCTCGTCGGCCTGGACCAGATCGCCGTTCACCCAGGTCCGGACGCGCAGGGCCCGCGGATCGAGCCCGGCCGCGGGGAGCAGGCGCGGACCGAGAGGCGTGTACCCGTCGGCGCTCTTGGACCGCAGGTTGGAGCCGCGGTCTGCGTAGCGGAGGTCGTAGAGGCCGAGATCGTTGGCGGCGGTGACCCACCCGACGTGTGCCCACGCGTCGGCCGGCGCGATGCCCCGGCCCGCCCGGCCGATGACCAGCGCGATCTCGCCCTCGAACCCGAGCAGCTCGGCACCGTCGGGCCGGACGGCGGCGTCCCCGTCGGCCGCCAGTGATGAAGGGGCCTTGAGGAAGTACGACCCGTGGTCGGGCGTCCGGCCGCGCTGGGCGGCACGGCTCCGGTAGTTGAGGTGGACCGCGACGATCTTGCCCGGGCGGGCTCCGAGCTCGGCGCTGACCGGATCGGCCACTGGTGCCTCCGCTCGCGGGGACTGTCCACGACTTCATATACGATCTGACGGACGCGGGCAACCGTCACGACGCAGTCGGGTTCACGATCGCTCGTCGTCGCCACCGGTTCCGGCCGGTCCGTGGTCGAGCGCGTCCTCGGCGGCCTCGGCGCGCCGCTCGGCGCCGGTCTCACCGGCGTAGCCGAGGTCATCGCCGGCCACTCGGCCGACGAAACCCTCGGTTCGTCCGGTCCCGGTGACCGACCCCCGGTCCCCACTCAGCTCGGCGTGCTGACCGCCGGTGGCCCGACTGGACGCCACGCCCGGGTCGACAGGTTCGTCCTCCTCGGGATCCTGCCCGTCGTCGGAGTGGTGCGTGTCCCCGCCCTGCGGGTGCGACGTGAACAGGTCCCGGAGACGATCACCAACCCTCACGATCCTGCCTGCGGCATGTCGCGGGTGGTCGCTCGGGCGCCCGCGACGGGGTGGCCGGGCGCCCGCCGGTTCGCCAGGCGCTGACCCGGTCCTCGGCCCGGCGCGCCGGGCCGGCGGCCTGCACACCGGCGGCCTGGGCGGGCGTCGCGCCACCGCGGGCGACGGCCCGTTCGGCGTCGGCGAGTTCGCCGACCGCGGTCACGTCCGCGGCGTCGGCGTAGATCGTCGGCAGGACGTCGCGCTCGCTGTCGTCGGGATTCCGCTCCCGCTGGTAGGGGTTGTCGGTGGGCAGCCGGCCGGTGAAGCGGCCGTAGGCGCCCAGTACCAGCAACAACCCGCCGGAGATCAGGCTGAAGACGACGTTGTAGATGCCGAAGGCCAGGACGTTCAGCGACGTGTCGAGCACCAGCACGTTCGAGAGCCCGGACGCCAGGAACGCGGCCCCGACGACCACGAGGACGGTCGAGGCGGTCCGCCCGCCCCGGATGGCGGCCGCGATCAGGATTCCACCCACGACCAGCGAGACGAGCGACAGCAGGCCGTTCGACGACAACCCCAGCACCATGACACCGCTGGTGGAGAACATGTCGAGGCGGTTGAGCAGCCCGAGCGTCCCGAAGAGCCACAGCCCCAACCCGAATCCGATGCCCGCGATGCGGTGGAGCAGGTTGAGGTGTCCGCGTGAGTCGAACCAGGAATGCGGCCGGTCGTCCCGGTGGCTCGAGCTCATGCGGGGGAGCCGAGGTCGTGCGCTCGTCTGGTGATCACGGTGTCCTTCGGATGGGGGTCGGGGTCAAGTCCGGGGTTCGTTGATCCGCCATCGCGGCGAGCACTGCGGCAGCGGCGTTCGGGTACCGGATCGGCACCTCGGCGGTGGGCCACACGGTGCTCCAGAGCCGGTCGGCCTGAACCGGAGGGGCGCTGATCGCATAACCGATTCCGACCCGGGCGGCGGTGCACCCGGCGGTCACCAGCTCGTCGAGCCCCTGGCCGTCGCAGAAGCTGAGTTGGGAGAGGTCGACGATCAGGTGGTGGGGACGCTGGTCGAGGAGGGCGTCGAGCGCGGCCCTCAGCAGGTCGATGGTGGCGAGGTCGACCTCACCGGACACCTGCAGCACGACGATGTCTCCGGCCGGGGAGAACAGCAGGGTCGCGGTGCACGAGCACCAGGTCGCCCCGTCGGTGTCGCTGCTCCTGCTTGCGGGGCGAGCGCGCCGTTCCGGCCTTGCGGGGCGAGCGCGCCGTTCCGGCGATGTGACCGCCGGTCGCTGCGTGTCCTGTCCTACCGACATCGCGGGCACCTCCGGCGTGTCGAACATGATGTCGCCGACCACCCGCCGCCATGGCCGGGCATCCGGGGACCGGCTCACCGGCCGGACGCCAGGTAGCGGCCGGGGTTGCTGCCCGCGCGAGCACCGGTGTCGAGCCAGCGGCCGAACCCGTCCGGGTCCCGACGTTCGATCTCGTCGAGCAGTCGTTGCCGGACGCGCACGATCTCGTCAGACGGCGCGCCCGGAGGGAGGTCGAGCAACGCGAAGTAGGTGTGCTGCCAGGCCAGGCACAGCTGCGGGGTGGACAGGTTCCCGGGGATCGGCACGGACCAGGGCATCGGCGCGGCCGGGCGGCTCGGTGCGTCCTGCGGCGGGAGTACGCGGCCGCGGGGCGAGGCGGAGCGGGGCGCGGTACGCGCACCGCCGGCGCGCAGGAGGCGACCGCGTGCCGGGCGAGCCGACCCGCGCCTCCACCACGTCGCCGAAACGACCAACCCCAGCACGAGCAGGACTGCACCGGCGGCCGGACCCATCAGCAGCACCATGCCGGTGACCACGAACCACCCGCCGGCGGTCGCGCCGCCGGCGATGAGCCCGATGCGCCGGCCCGCTCCGTTCCGCGATGCGAGGTCTCCGGCGACCGACTCGTGGCCACGGCGAACGCCAGGACGCCGATGAATGCCCCGAAGAGCACTCCGCCCAACGCGACACCGGGCACCGCGAGCAGGGCGATCGTCCCCAGGGCAACGCCGGTTCCCACGGCCACGGTGGACAGGACTCGGGCGAACATGGGGCCTCCGCGATCGACGACCGGACTGGTCGGGCAAGGAGTACGGGTGGCTTCTGGTGTGATCGTCTGGTCGGCACGCCGGACCTGGTGTGCTCAGACCTGACGTACCGGCCACGACGATCACGGTCACCACCGGAGGTGGTGGTCAGGACGAGGGGGTGCTGTCCCGGTCGCTGGTCCTGATGCGCACGGTCCCGTCGAGCTTCCAGATCGCCCGTTCCGGGTCCGGACCCGTCGTCTTCGGCACCTCGATGCGCATGTCCTCGAACCGGTACTCGATGCTGGCATCCTTGCCGGTCAGGTAGGTCCACAGCTCCCGGCCGAACTCGGTGATGTCCGTGGTGCCCGTGGTGGTGCCGTTCGTGGCGATCGTCATCGTTCTCCTCGGATCATCTGCGGGACGTCGTGCAGGCGACGCTGGATCGCGGGTCGCTGCAGCCGCGCAGAGCAGCAGGTACCGAGCAACGATCTCGGAGACAGCACGTGTGAAAACAGGAACCCCTTCCCGGAAATCCACGCCTGAGGCGATACACCGGGGTCCGGGCGTAATACGAGCTCGAAAGGCCCTGCTCAGGACAGTATGGGCAGCCCGGTGGGCCCGCAACTCGGGAACGAGCCGACCACGCCGGTGACCGGATCCGCCCCCGGACCCGAGGGCAGCTCACGATCATGAGCCTGTCCCGAGATGACCCGCCAGCTCGTCGGGCACCTCCCCGAGGCCCGTGACGCAGGCCTGACAGATCCGTTGGCCAGCGGGCGATCGTCCCCGCCATCGCTGGTGATGTCAGCAGCGCGCGGGTGGCCGCGCCCACCTCAGCCACCGGTGGCACCGGACGAGCCCTGACCGGGTATCGACATCGGTCGATCCTTCGGCAGGTGCTGACGGGCGAGCACAGCGGGACTCCTCACCGTCGAGGCCCGGGCCGGGTGGGGATCACCGCCCGTGGGCGAAGTCGATGCCGATGACGTCGCCACGCGTGCGGCCCGCGCGAACACCATCGCGAGGATGGTCGTCGGCGTGGAGGATCTCGTCGCGCTCGGACACCGAGAGCCCGCCCCAGACACCGTAGGGCTCACGGACGGCCAGGGCGTGTTGGCGGCAGCGCTCGAGCACCGGGCAGGTGCGGCAGACGGTCTTGGCCCGCGCCTCCCGGATGGCCCGGGCCGGTCCTCGTTCCCGTTCGGGGTGGAAGAACAAGTCGCTGTTCATCCCGCGGCACGCGCCGCGCATCTGCCAGTCCCAGATGTCGGTGACCGGCACCGGGAGCCTGCGGACGTCGGCCATAGCAACCAAACCCATTCTCGCTGGACAACGAGTTCGTCGCCGAGAGTGTGGAGCAACTGCCGGCGAGAGTACCGGACATGCGCCCGGTTGCAACGTTTCTGAAGCGGTTCGTGTCCCGGTGCGGGGACCGGCGTCGGTCGGTCAGCGGACGGCTGCAGTGACGTCGTGGGTCGTCGCCTGCACGGCTGCGAGGAGCGAGTCGACCGGCGTGACCGAGGACGGAAGGGTCTGGCCCCGCCATCCGGGCCCGCCGACGACGACGAGGGTGGGTGGGCGCCGCTGCGGCAGGGTGTCCAGGTCCGCAGGGCGGGCGGTGACCGGCGTCTGCGCCCAGAGGAACACTGCGCGCGGTGTCGTGGCTCTGGCCGCCGAGGCCAGCGCAGGGGCGGGAACCGAAGCGCCGAGTAGCCGGCTCGGGCACCCCAGTTCGGCCAACGTCGCGGCCAGTGCGTACAGGGGGAGGCTGTGCTGTTCCTGGTCCGGGCAGGCGAGCAGGACCGGCGGGTACCCGTCCCAGGCCGTTCGGTTCGTGATGACCTCGCAGAGGGCGGTGCGCACGCATTCGGTGAACAGGTGCTCGACGTCGATGCGGCCGGTCCCCCGTGCGTGGCGCTCCCCGAGCCCGGTGAGGATCGGGACGACCAAGTGCATCCAGGTCGAGGCCACCCCCTGGCGGCGGAGCGCATCGGCGAGCAGCTCCGCCACGGCAGGCTGGTCCAACGTCATCGCGGCTCTGACCATCCGCCGGACTCCGGATCGGTCCCGCTCGGCGGTGCGGGCACCGGCGCCGGACCGGTCGGTCGCGGGCGGGTTCGCTGCCGAGGGCGGCGCCGAACTCGGATCCTCGGAGACCCGCGCCGCCTCGCTCGTGGGCATCCCGGCCAGGACGAGCCGCTGCATCCGCTCGAGCCGGTCGAGGTCCTGGGGGAGGTATCGGCGATGCCCGCCCGTGGTCCGGCCGGTCGGACCGATGCGGTAGCGCCGGTGCCAGGTGCGCAGGGTCGCCGGCGCCACCCCCAGCCGACGCGCCACCCAGCCGGTCGAGTGCGCCGGCCCGTCGGGGCCGACGTCGCCGATGTCGTCGGGGCCGACGTCGTCGTCGAGCCGTTCGGTGTCCACACCGTCATCGTCGCTGATCAGGCGGTTGTTCGCTCAGTACACTGAGTAGCTACGCTGACGCGCTCGGTGATCGTCGGGGTGAGTGATCACCGTTCGTGGACGGGGCCCGCGGGTCTCCGCTGGGCGCCGCCGGTGGTGGTGATCGCCGTTTCGGGACTGGGCGCTGGGGTGATCACCGACCTGGGATCGGCCGCTGTGTCTGGTGCGGCTGCCGGTCCCGAACCGGTGATCACAGGCCGTCGACGGGGGGACGTCGGCCGGGATGGTGATCACCGTTCGGGGACCGGGCGCCCGGGGTGATCGCCGACCGGGGACCGGCCGCCGTGTCCGATCCGGCTCTCCGTCCCGATCCGGTGATCACGGCCGCCGACGGGGAGCCGGCGGCGGTGATCGCCGTTTCGGGACCGTGCGCCGCTGCGTGATCAGTGTTCCAGGACCGGCCGCCGTGTCCGATCCGGCTATCGGTCCCGAACCGGTGATCACGGGCCGTCGACGGGGGGCGGGCGACGGGGTACGGGGGGCGGCGGCGTCTCTCCTCCCCCGAGTCGCCACACAGCCCGACCACCCGCCGGGCCCTCTGCCAGGATCCGTCGATGGCGAGGCTGTCGGTGGCGATCTGGCCGCCGCCCGAGATCGTCGGGCTGATCGACGGGCTGCGACGGGAGCCCACGCGGGGCGTGATCTGGGCCGAGCAGGAGCAGTGGATGGTCAAGCTCCGCCCGCTCGGACACGTCGACGAGCGGCTCGTCGCGCCGCTGGTCGTGGCGCTCGAGGATGAGCTCGTCGGTGCCGGGCCGGTCACCTGCGTCCTCGGGCCTGCCACGAGGCGAATGGCCGGCCAGTGGCTCGGGGTCCCCGTCTGCGGTCTGGACGACCTCGCAGCGACGATCTTCGAGGCCACGGTAGCGCTGGTCCCGGTCACCCATCCGCAACCGTTCCGGGCGGACATCGTCGTCGCCCGCGGGCGGGTGCCGGCAGCGCTGGCGGGTGATCCCGTCGAGGGCACCTGGGAGGCCGACACCGTCTCGCTGGTCGCCGACCGGTCCGCACCGGGCCGACCCCGGTTCAGCGATCTCGCCCACTTCGCCCTCGTGGCGAGGCCTACCGGCCCGGCGCCGACGTGAGGAGACGGCACGGGCTCTGCCCACGCAGGCTCAGGCCATGCTCAGCAGCATCACCGTCATCGCGACGGCTGTGATCACGTGTGCGCCAGCGACCGCACGGGGATCGACGAGCAGGCGGACACGGGAACGTGTCGCGACCGAGCCGTCGACGACGGGGCGGGCGGCGGTAGCGGCGGTGGAGTCCCCGTCCGGTGTCACGTCGTCGGGAACCGAAGCCGCGGCCGCGCTGGCAGACTCCGCGCCCCGGATCGGCTGGCTCCCGAGCTGCAGCACCCGCCACGCGAAGTAACCAGCCAGCACGATCGCGATCATCGACCAGAGGCCGTGCCCACCGTCCGACCCGCCACCGTGGACGAGGTGTCCCGCGTGCCCACCGTCCACCTCGGCGCCGCCTGAGTCGTGCGCGAGCACCATGAACAGCATGGCGCCGCTGCCCAACACGTGGTGGACCGCGTCGGCCCGGGCGGGTCCGCCGTCCGAGTGGAGCGCGGCGGCGGCGAACCACGCCCCGCAGAGGACGAACACCCCGATCCACACCGCTGCGGGGACCGGATCCCCGAGCGGGGAGAGCATGGCCGCCATGCCGAGGCCCATCGCGGCGTGGGTGGCCTCACCGGCCGCACCACCCCGGGGCAGCCGCGGCAGCCGCAGCACGTGGAAGGCCGCGACGGCGAGGCATGCCAGGGCGAGCACAGCGGCCAGGGCCGTCACCGAACCTCCTGTCGTGGACCAGCCGGCAGCACGATAGAGACGCGCTCCGGCTGCCGCCATACCGTGCGCGGGTACCGCACGGGAGGCTGCTGCTCCCCGCGGTCGCTCGTCGCCCCGCCTTCCTGCTTCCGCCCCCCGGATCCCCCCGCGGGGCTGTCGTGGTGTCGGGGGATCGTCCGAACGCCGTCCGCCGTCTCAGGGCCCGCGCTCGTCGTGGTCACCGGTGGGTCGAAGGACCGGGCGGACGCGATGAGAACGAGCGGTGCGTCAGACGACGGACTGCACTGATCCACACGGAGCATCGAGCGACCTTTCGCCGCACCGGACACGGCGCGCGTCGCACGGGGGTCTCTGCATGGCAACTCGCGCGGCACGGGCCGCCGTAGCGTGCCGGGCGACCGCCGAGCGCGGACCGCCGGGCGGGAGGGAGAACGCGATGGGAGGTGCTCGCCCGGATCCTGCTGCGCCGACGCGGGCGCGCACCGCCGCTCCGCTCGGTGACCGGGTCGTGGTGCTGGTCGTGTTCTTGATCGCGCTCGCGCTCGCCGCCACTGCCGGCTGGCAGACCGGCCGCGCGGTCGGCCCCGTCGTCCCGACGGGCTCCAGCCCCACCACCTCGCACACGCATTGACCTTCTGGAGGAGTACGTGGACGTCACGATGCCCATGGCGGCGACCTCGCAACGCACCGTCCTGAGCGTGGAGGGTCTGCACTGCAGCAGCTGCGTCCGGCACGTGGAGCGCGGTCTGGCCGAGCTGCCCGGCGTGCACGCCACGGTCGACCTCGCGTCCGGTCGGGCGGAGGTCGATCATCCGGCCCGGTTCGCGGTCGCCGATCTCGTCGCCGCCGTCGCCGAGGCCGGCTATGCGGCCCAGCCGGTGGCCTGATGGGCGAGACCGGCGCCGCTGCGCTGAGCGGCGCCGAGGCCCGCACCGACCTGCGGGTCGACGGCATGACCTGCGGTGCGTGCGCGGCGCGGGTCGAACGGACCCTCAACAAGATCGACGGTGTGACGGCGACGGTCAACTACGCGACCGAGCGGGCGACGATCACGCACCCGGCCGAGGTGGATCCCGCCCGACTCGTCGAGGCGGTGGAGCGCGCCGGGTACACCGCGGTGCCCCCGGCGGCCGAGCTCGTCGTCCCGGACCCCGAGGACACCGAGGTGGACGACGGTCGTCAGCCGCACCTCGTCACGCTGCGTGAGCGGCTGGCGGTGTGCGCGGTCCTCGCGACGCCGGTGATCGTGATGTCGATGGTGCCGGCCACCCAGTTCTCGCTGTGGCAGTGGGCCGCGCTCGCGTTGACGGTCCCGGTCGCGACCTGGGGGGCGTGGCCGTTCCACCGCGCCGCCGTGGCCGCGGCGCGCCAGGCCTCCGCCACCATGGACACGTTGGTCTCGCTCGGCACGCTGGCCGCGCTGGTCTGGTCGCTCTACGCCCTCGCCTACGGATCGGCGGGCCGGCCCGGTCACGTCCATGCGTTCACGCTCGCCCTCGAACCCGTCGATGCCGCTGGGCAGATCTACCTCGAGGTCGCGGCCGGCATCACCACGTTCGTCCTCGCGGGCCGCTTCCTGGAGGCCAAGGCCCGCAGCCGGGCCGGCGACGCCCTGCGCGGCCTGCTCGGCTACGCCGCCGCCACCGCGACCGTGCTGCGCGATGGCAGCGAGGTGACGGTCACCGCCGACCAGCTCGTCGTCGGCGACCGGTTGCTGGTCCGCGCCGGGGACAAGATCGCCGCGGATGGCGCGGTCGAGCTCGGTACCGCGGCCCTCGACGTCCGGGTGGTCACGGGCGAGTCCGCACCGATGGACGTCGCCGAGGGCGATTCCGTCATCGGCGGCTGCATCGTCGTCAGCGGTCGGCTGGTCGTCGCCGTGGCGCGGGTGGGCGCCGACACCCAGCTGGCGCAGATGGCCGCCCTGGTCGAGGAGGCGCAGACGGGCAAGGCATCGGTGCAGCGGCTGGCCGACCGGATCTCGGCCGTGTTCGTGCCCGGTGTGCTCCTGCTCGCCGCCGCGACGTTCGGGTTCTGGATCGGCGCGAGCGCCGGGGCGGGTGCGGCGTTCGGCGCCGCTGCCGCAGTGCTGATCGTGGCCTGCCCCTGCGCACTCGGACTCGCCACCCCGACCGCGTTGCTGGTGGGCACCGGGCGCGCCGCGCAGCTCGGCATCCTCATCGCGGGGCCGGCGGTGCTGGAGTCGACCCGCCGCGTCGACACCGTGCTGCTCGACAAGACCGGCACGGTCACCACCGGCCAGATCGCCGTCACGGACGTCAGCCACGACCGTCCCGACCCCTCCCGCATGTTCGCGCAGGTCGCCGCACTCGCGGCCACGTCCGCGCATCCCGTCTCCGTAGCGGTGGCCCGTTACTGCGCGCCCCGGGTGACGGCGGCCGCGTCGCGCGACGTCACCGGTTCGGACGACGTGGCTGATTCCGAACACGTGATTGGGCTCGAGACCATCGAGGGACTCGGCCTGCGGGGCATCGTCGACGGCCACGACGTGATGCTGGGCAACAGCCGTCTGGTGCGCGAGCACGCCATCGCACTGCCACCCGCCCTGGGTCGAGCCGTGCACGACGCCGACACCCGGGGCCGCAGCACCGCGGTCTGGACCTGCGACGGCCACGCGCAGGCGGTGTTCGTCGTGTCCGACACCGTCCGCCCCAGCAGCGCGCAGGCTGTCGCGCAGCTGCGGCGGCTCGGGCTCGAACCGATCCTGGTCACCGGCGACCGCCGGGCCACTGCGGACGCGGTCGCCGCCGAGGTCGGCATCGACCGGGTCATCGCCGATGCGCTCCCGACCGACAAGGTCGCCGTCGTCGCAGGGCTGCAGGCCCAGGGCCGCAGGGTCGCCATGGTCGGCGACGGGATCAACGACGCGGCCGCGCTGGCCCACGCCGACATCGGGATCGCGATGGGCACCGGCAGCGACATCGCCATCGCGGCCGCGGACCTCACCCTGATCCGCGCCGACCTCACCGCCGCGGTGCACGCGATCGAGCTGTCCCGCCGCACCCTGACGGCGATCACCGGCAACCTCCGGTGGGCGTTCGCCTACAACCTCGCCGCGCTCCCCGTGGCGGCGGCGGGACTGCTGCACCCCATGCTCGCGGGCGCGGCGATGGCCGCCTCCTCACTGCTCGTCGTCACCAACAGCCTGCGCCTGCGGCGCTGGACCCCCGCCCACCTCGACACCGACCCGGTTCCTGACCGAGGAGAGGACATCCACCGATGCGTCACATCGCCACGTTCTGCGGAAGCTGCAGCTGCGGGTGCCCCGAGCTCTACCTCGACGACTCCGCTGCGCCCGAGCGCCGCGTCGTCATCACCGACGACTTCGGCCAACGCATCCAGATGAGCACCGCCCAGCTCGCCGACCTCGTCGCCGACGTCCGCCGCGGGGTGCTCGACGACGTGCTCACCACCGTGGCCTGACGCGTCGACCCGACCGACCGGCCGACGAGGCCGGCCGGTCGGGGAGCAGTCCGCTCAGACCTCGGTCTTCAGGATGCAGATGGCGAGGTGCGCGTCGAGCACGGCCTGCCTCGTCGCCTCCGCGGCGCCCGCATCGGCCTCCGCGGCGGCCTTGGCGCTGTCACCGGCCTGCTCCAGCTCGATCACCGAGTCGCGGGCGGCGCTGTCGGTGTCACGGTTCCGGCCCGACTTGTCGGCCTTGCTGTCGAACTCCCGGACGACCGCGACGAGCACCACGGACGCCCCCGAATCGGCCTCCGCGGCACGCAACGCGTCCGCTGTCTTGGCCTTCACCTCGTCGAGCCGGCTACCGACATCGATCATGACGTGTCCTCCTCGAGCTGTCCCGACAGAAGATGACCGGTCAGAGAACCGTGCGGTCGCCGAGGTCCCCCCACCACCCCAAGGTCACGGGGCCAATTGCAGCGCACGCCTCACCAGGCTCGCGTCCGCCGATCGGACGCTGTCAGTGAACTGTTCGCCCGCCATCTGGCCCCTGTTCGGTGCAGTTTCCTACGGTCCGAAAGCGGTCAGGAACCGGTCGCGGAAGGCGTCCATGCGCCAGACCGGAGCCGCGGGACCGGGCTTGAGCCCGTCCTGCCAGCCCCAGTCGGAGATCCGGTCCAGAACGGCCCGATCGCGGGTGACGATCGTGACCGGCACGTCCGCCCCTGCGTCCCCGATGATCATCGGGGCGGCCTGGTGGTCGCCGAGGAAGACGAGGACGAGATCGTCGTCGCCGTAGGTCTCGACGTAGGAGACGAGGCTGTTCAGCGAGTACTCGATGGACTCCCGGTAGGTGGCGCGGACGTGGGGGAGGCCCTTCGTCCAGATCGCGTCCGGGGGATCGCCTCCCGACGCCATCGCGTCGAAGATCGATCCGTCGCCGACGTCGTCCCAGTCGACGAGCTCGGGGATGAGCGCCCAGGGTGCGTGGCTCGACGTCAGGGCGATCTCGGCCATCAGCGGTCCGCGGTCCGGTCGGGCGTGCTCGGTGCGTTCGAAGGCCGCCAGCGTGTACTGGTCGGGCACGCTGGCCCACCCGAGGTTCGGGCCGGCGTAGCCGAGGTTCCGGAGGTCGTGGACCCGGCGGTAGCCGTAGAACGTGCCCTCCCGCCAGTCGTCGGTGTTGCCGGGCATGACGGCGACGGTCTCCTGGCCGGCGCGCCCGAACGCCTTCGGGAGGGTCAGGCGGTTGCTCGCGACGAGGGTGCCGTAGCGCTGCTGGTCGTCGATCCACGTCCCGGAGAGGAACGTCGCGTGGGCCAGCCAGCTGGAGCCGCCGGAGGTCGGCGCGGTGAGGAAGCCGCTGCGGGAGGCGAACCCGGCCGCGTCCAGGCGGCGGGTCCCGGCGTCCAGCACCCCGCCGACCTGCGACGCGAAATCCGGATCCTCGACGGTGTCGCGCCCGTAGCTCTCGACGAAGGCGAAGACGACGTCCTTGCCGCGCAGCCCGGTCAGCAGCTCCGCGCCCGGCGTGTCTCGGAAGGCGTCGAGCGCCAGCTCGGCCGCGAAGAGCTGCTGATCCTGCAGGTCGGCACCCGCCTGACGCGCGCTGCCGTAGGCGAGCTCGGCCGCGCTGCTGGCGGCGACCGGGACACCCGGGACGATCTGCACGCTCAGTGCGGTGCACGCGATCCAGGTGGCGGTGAGGACCGCGACGGCCCGGATCGCGGTGGCCCTGCGCCGGACGACGACACGGCTCAGGCGCACGACCGACAGCGACACGAGGGCGAACACGGCAAGGGCGAGGGCGACCGCGCCGACCGCCCAGCCGATCGCACCGGCCCGGCCGATCGAGCCCGCGAGGAACGCCGCGGCGTCGTCGGCGAGGACCCAGTCGATGACCGGGTCGAACGGTCGCGCGAGCACCTCGTGGAAGCCGGTGTTGACGATCTTCAGCACGGTCAGCAGGCCGAGGGCGACGCCGGCGAGTGCCGCCGCCACCCGCCTCGGCCGCACCGGCATGACCAGCAGGAGGGTCACGGCGAGGAGCGCCTCCATGGGGATGCGCAGGAACGCGCCGGGCGTCAGCCGACCGAGCTCGTCCGGAGCGACGAGTGCGACGAGCACCAACAGGCCGGCCAGGATCGTCGTGATGCGCGCCGCGACGCGGCGCCCTCGCCGGTCCCGGCCGCCCGCGACGACCTCCTCGTGGCGACCGTCGGCCTCGTCCCGCCGGTCGCCGACGTCGTCCACCGCGGCGTCCCGCACGGGTGCCCACTTCCTGGCGTCAAGGTGTCTTCGGCAGTCACCCGTTCCCGCGTCGGCAGCCGACGAGCGCGCGAGAGGTACGAGGACCCGAAGATCGTACGTCCTCTCGTGGGCGGGGCCGGGAGAGGCTGGTCGCTGAGCTGACTGCCGCTGGGCAGTTCGGACCCGCCCCGGTTCGCCGAGGTGGATGGGCGTGGCGCCACAGCCACGCCAGGTCACGTCCGAAGGACCAGACCAGCAGGGCCAGCGCCGTGACCAGCAGCGTGCTGACGAGCGGGAGCGGCAGGACCTCGCTCGCGCCCAGCACGAGGACGATCCCCTGCAGCGCGGCCACGGCCTTCACGGAGTACCTCGTCGGCAGCGCCGACCGCATCCACGGTGCCGCCCAGCTCGCCACGACGAATGCGTAGCGCATGACACCGATGACCAGCACCCAGGGGCCGACGAGCTGGGCGACGTGGAGGCTCAGCACGAGGACGAGGAACGAGTCGGTCTCCATGTCGAAGCGGGCGCCGAGCGCGGACTCCGTCCCGGTGCGCCGGGCGACCTGGCCGTCGACTCCGTCGAGGACCAGCGCCACGGTGGCGATGCCGATCAGGGGCGCGACGGGAGCGTCCCCGTTCCAGAGCCCGTCCGTGACCAGTGCGGTGACACCCCCGACGAGCACCGCCCTCGCCAGAGTGACGAGGTCGGCCGGTCCGAGCGTGGTGACCGAGGCGCGCCGCGCGGCGGCGGCCAGCAGGGCCCCGAGTCCCACGGTGTACGCGATGCCGGCCAGCCAGCCCACCGGACCCAGTCCCGCGGCCGCGGTCAGGGCGACGAGCAGGGCGACCTGGAGGCCGGCTCCGGCGGCCTGCTGCGTGGCCCGCGGCTGGACGAGACGGGTCGTCACCGAGCTTCCATACACGCTCTCTACACGGATCCGCCGCGGCGGGGGTTCACCGCGGGTCGACGAGGCGGAGTAGATGTGCATGCGCCGCGCCGCGCCGGGCCGCGTCCGCGCCCGGGTCCTCGGCCGGTGATCGCCGAACGGGGACGTGCTGCCCGGTCCGGGGCCGGTGATCGGCGTGCGGGGACGTGCCGCCGTATCACGCGCGGCTCCAAGTCCCGGGACGCTGATCGGCGGCCGCGGAGCCCGCGATGATCGGCATTGCGGGACGCTCAGCCGTACCAGCTGCGGCTGTCCGTCCCCAGCCGCTGATCACGGGTCGGTGGGCGGGGCGTCGGGGCGGGGCGTCGGGGGGCTCGGTCGGGCATTGGCGTGTCGGGTCGGGCGACACGGGCCGGGCGATCAGGCGAGCCGGGCGTAGACGTCGCCGGAGCGGCCCACCGGCCGGACCCGCTCGAGCAGCCGTTCCAGGTCGGCCGCGTCCAGCCAGCGGTCGCTGGTGAACCGCATGGTCTCGATGGGGGAGTAGTTGTAGACGTAGCCGCCCACGGTCGCGCCGAGCCGTTCCACGAGCCCGAGCGCCTCGACTGCGGCGTCGTGTGCGGCTGGCAGGTACTCGAAGGACAGCGCGCGCACCGGTTGGCCGAGCCCTGCCAGCACGTCCACCTCGAAGCCCTCGACATCGATCTTGCAGAAGGCCGGCGGGCCGTGGACGGCGATGAGGTCGTCGAGGGTGGTCACCTCCACATCGACGGACCGGTCCCAGCGCACGCGGACGAAGCCGCGGTCCACGGCCACCGACCGGATCCAGTCCGGCGACATCGACGAGACCGTCGGCGTCGCCGTGGAGATGCCCAGTCGAGCCCGCCCGGCTCGGGCCCCCACGGCCCCCGGCACGATGATCACGTCCTGGTCGCGGCCGAAGAAGAGCCGGAGGATGCGCGCGAAGTCGGGCTGCGGCTCGACCGCGACCACCCGCGCCCCCAGCCGCCGCCACGCACGCACCCGGTTCCCGACGTGGGCGCCGACGTCGAAGCCGATGTCTCCCGGCCCGAGGAACTCGCCGTAGAACTCCACCATCCGTCGGTGCTTGCCCGGCACGCCGTAGTAGATCGCGAGGGATCGACCGATCCCCCGCAGGCGGCTGAGCATGCCCGACCCTATCGCGCGCCGGCCGGGACAAGATCGATCGCCGTGCATCCGGAGGACCGACGGCGCGCTCGCGCCACCGCGCTACTCCGTCACGAACCCCCACACCGCCGCCGAGCCCGAGTGCCCCGCCAGCACCGTGACGACGATCGCCACGAGCCCGGCCACCGCCGACAGCACTCCGACGATCCGCGGCGCCGAACCGCCGCCCCGGCGGTCGAGGACGACGGCACCGATTGCCAGCATCGCGAACGGCCATACGGCGATGACCGTGAACAGTCCGAATCTGCCGTGCTGCGCGATCACCGACTCGAACGCCGGGCTGACCTCGATCGCGGCGGCCAGCTGGTCACCGGCGAGCTTGGCCAGCGTCGCCGTCGCGGCCGCCACCAGTGCACCCGCCGCGACGAGCGGGCCGTAGGCCCGGCTCCATGCCGGCCGCACCGCGAGCGCGGCGGCGCCGAGCGCCGCCAGCGGGACCAGGACGACCACCCCGTGAACGAGGAGCGGGTGGGCGGGAAGGCCTCCGACCGTGATGGGCACGGCAGCATTCTGGACGATGATCGAGCACTGCCTCAAGCGCCTCGGATCGAGGTCGACGGCGACGACAGGACAAGCGGTCCCTGCCGGCTCGCGGGGATCGCCACCGTCGCTGATCACAGCGTCAATCCGGTGCAGCCGTTCGTCGTGGTGGACCCTGACGATGACGACGAACCACCCGCGGTGGCGCCCACCATGGCCGCATTGGTCGGCTGGTTGGTGGCGGAGAGGCTCATCGTCGTCGGTGTGCGACGAAGCGGTGTGCGACGGCCCAACACCCTGGCCGGGGTCCTTCTGGCGATCGGTCGCCCGCTCGCCTACCTCGGCCTCGTCCGGCTACTGCTACGTCCCCCGCCCGGTGTCTGAGGTCTCGCCGCGACCGGGTCGGGCTGACCGACTCCGCACTCTCCAAGCAGCTGCGAACGCCGGCGCAGCCGAAGATCGTCGCAACCCGCCGGGAGCGGACCGGCGCCCGCCGGCGGCTCTGGGCGCGGCTCACCCCGCACGGCAGGGCGGTACTCGTCAGGCATGCTCAGGTGCTGCGCGAGATCGCCGGGACGTCGGATTCGGCGTGACGGTTCGAGGCTGGCGCGGGCGCGATACCCGCTCGGCCGGTTCGGGACGGACCGGCACGGGCCCGAAGCCTGCGCCGGCCACCATTTGCCGCGCATCGCGAACAACGCCATGGCCGCTCCGCTTGATCCCGTGCTGTGCCCGCTTCTCGCTTGGCGACTCGGCGAACCACTCTCGTTGATCAGGACACGAAGTACCAATTGGCGAACAGTGCCACGAAGGCGAGCGAGAGTAGCGCGCTGCCGGCGACCCACGCGGCCAGGAGTCGTCGGTTCTGCAGCAGCGTCCCGAGCGCCACGAACAGCGGGAACGCGGCGAGAAGGTAGCGGGGCAGCCCCATCAACGGATCCTCCTTCGTTCCGAAGAAGGCCGGGGTCAGGGCCAGCGCCGCGGCGTAAAGCGTGAGGTTGAGCGGCAGACGCGTAGCGGCGACCGCGACCAGCACGATGGCGAACATGAGGCACAGGAGGTTGAGGAGATCTATCGTGCCGCTGAACACGATGAGCAGCCGCTCGACCCCGAAGGGCCCGTACACACCCGACTCGACGAGGGTGTGGACATTCTTGGCCGCGGCGGTGACGGCTCCGCCGAGCGAGCTCGCCACGCCGCCATACGACCTGCCCCATCGGGCCTGCTCGTGGAGGAACAGCAGGGGATCGCCCGAGCGCAGCCACAGGTAGACGGAGTAGGCCGCGAGGCCGGACGTTGCGAGGGCGAGATGGATCACGCCTCGGGCCCCGAGCCTGGCGCGGTCGGGCCACCACGAGGCGGCGAGCGGGATCAGCAAGAACACGCCGACGTTGCGGGTGGCCGTCGCGAGCGCCGCGAAGAGGCAAGCGAGGAGGAGGTTCCGGCGCACCCGCGCGGCCCACACCGCGCCAGCCGAGAGGGCGAGGAACAGGCTCTCGGTGTAGGCCGCGTTGAGGAAGAAGGCGGTGGGAAAGAAGGCGAGCGCCAGCGTCGCCGCGCGCGCCGCTGGTGCGCTGTGGAGTTCCTCGGCGATCCGGTAGACGAACCACAGTGCGAAGGGCAATGCGACGAGGGAGATCCCGGTCGCGACCGCGGACACGGCTTCCATCGACGGGGGCGTTCCCAGTAGCTCCGCGGCGAGGCGGACCAGGAGCGGGTAGAGGGGGAAGAAGGCCGGCGAGGCGCCTCCTGCGTCCCCATCGGTCAGGTAGCCGTGTATTGCCGCCCGGACGTAGTGCTCGCCGTCGTAATGGGACCAAATAGGCATCCTGCCGAAGGGCGAATCTGCGGATCGGAGGTGGATCGGCTGAGGCGGCATCACCCCGACGAGCAGCGCTCCGCCCACGAGGTAGTAGAGGCGGCTCGCCGCGAAGACCGTGAGCACGAACGGCCACGCGCCGAAGGTCCAGCTGCGCTCCTTGCTGGGCACGTCGCCAATTTCCACCAGCGCAGCCACCTCTCACGCGCCACCACGTGTGACACGCAGGCGGAGAGCTTAATCGGAACGGGCCGTGCAACCGCGTCACGCTTCGTGACGAGTTGGGCAGTGCAGATCCCGGCGCCCGACCGGCGGACACGCGCAACTCTGTGTCAGAAGACCAGGTCACACGCGGTGCCCCCGGTAGGATTCGAACCTACGCTCCCGCCTCCGGAGGGCGGTGCTCGGCGAAGTCGTTGACGACGTAGGTCCCGCCAGGCCTTAGCGCGGCGGGAGGCGTAGAGGTCGGTGACGAACTCTTCGAACTCCGCCTCCTACTCCCACGGGTCCTGCTGCGCGAGCTCGTCGACCCCGTGATCGACTTGACGCCCTGGCGGCGAACGAGCTTCTCGATCGGCATGAAGTCAGAGGCCCGAGCCGGCTCCAGCCGGGTCAATGGCCGTGGTCATCGGAACCACCTCCCTTCGCCCACCGGAAACGTGCCCCTCGGAGCCCCTGCCGCCTCCGCGGATGTCATCGCTGGGTTCCTCCGGCCGCGGGCTCGCCGCGCGCTGTAGGCGGCCGGGCTTCGAGTGCTGCCGCCACGGCCTCGAACTCCAGCGAGCGCTGCGGTCGAGATCCTCGACGATCTCGCGGGCGATGATCTCGGGCTGGCAGGTTGTCGACGTCTTCCAGCGACTCGTCGCGCAGCCAGGTGATGTCGAGGTTGACCTTGTCCCGGGCGATCAGCTCGTCGTAGGTGAACGACTTCCAGCGCTCGGACTCGACCCGTTCCTCGCGAGGCCTGTGCCGGGCCGGTACGCGTCGACGAACTCGTCCAGGTGGCTCGGCGCCGCAGCGGGTTCTGCTTGAGCGTGAAGTGCTGGTTGGTCCGCAGGTCGTAGACCCACAGCTTCGAGGTCCACGGCTGCTCGGACGCTGGCCTCTTGTCGAAGAACAGCACGTTGGCCTTCACGCCCTGGCGTAGAAGATTCCGGTCGGCAGCCGCAGCATCGTGTGCACGTCGCACTCGTGCAGCAGCCGCCGCCGCACCGTCTCGCCGGCGCCGCCCTCGAACAGCACGTTGTCCGGGACGACGACGGCGGCCCGGCCGTTGATCTCGAGGATCGTCACGATGTGCTGGACGAAGTTGAGCTGCTTGTTGGTGGTGGTGGACCAGAAGTCCTGTCGCTCGTAGCTCGTGTCCTCGCGGGCTGCCTTCCGCCCTCGTCGACGATGGTGATCCACGGACTTGCTGCCCGAACGGCGGGTTGGCGAGCACCACGTCGATCGCTGGTCGTGCGGGTCGGCGTGCAGCGCGTCGCTGACCTCGATCAAGCGCGGCGCCGTCGGGCTGGCCGATGCCGTGGAGCAGCAGGTTCATCGGCGCAGCCGAGCGGTGCCGTCGACCAGCTCGACGCCGCGGACGAGCGGCCCTCGCGAGGTCGCCCGCTTCCTCCGGGTCATGAGGCGGCGTGGTTGCGCTGCGATGTACTCGTGGGCGGCGAGCAGGAAGCCGCCGGTGCCGCAGGCCGGGTCGACGACGGTGTCGTGCGGGGTCGGGCTGCACGCAGTCGACCATCGCCTCGATCAGTGCGCGCGGGGTGAAGTACTGGCCGGCGCCGGACTTGACGTCCTCCGCGCCTGCTCCAGCAGCGCCTCGTAGGCGTCGCCCTTGATGTCGACGCCGGCCGCCGACCAGTTCTCCTTGTCGATTAGGTCGACGATCAGCTCGCTTCAGCTTGCGCCGGGTCCTGGACGCGGTTCTGCGCCTTGCGGAAGATGACGCCGAGGTTCGTCGGTTCCTTCCCGAGCTCGGTGAGAATGCGGTGGTACTCGATCTTCCAGCGCGTCGCCGTCGAGAGAGGCGGTGACCGCCATCGAGGACTTCGGATGCTCACGAGTCTTGTTCGGGCGTTCTGGCCGCTCGTCGGCCATCTTGAAGAACAGAAGGTAGGTGAGCTGCTCGACGTACTCGATCGAGGACACGCCGGCGTCGCGCAGGACGTCGCAGTAGCTCCATAGCTTGTCGACGAGCCGACGGAGCTCGGCCTGGTTGCTCACGCTGTAGTCGCTTTTTGGGTGCGGGGCTTGTGGATCCTTTTCGCTGTCAGCGCGGGGACCTCCCGTTGGCGTAGGATGTGGGCGATGAGGATGTTGGTGGGCTCGTCCGTTGGGGTCTTGGTCGACGAGTTCGCCCCGGAAGGCTGCTTCGAGTACCGCATTCCGCAGCGCTGGTGCGCGGGACGCGGCATCCTGCAGTGATCGTTCCAAATTGTTTGATGACTCAAGTCTCGGTAAGCGACTTCAACGATATGCTGCTGCTCGGGCAGTGGCGGAATGGGGGACTCGATGGACTTGAAGCGGCTAGCCGATAGATCAGCGATGTTCGTGGTGATACGAACCTCCCGGGTGAACCGTCCTGAGTGCATGTAGTGTCGAAAGACGAGCAGCGCCCACTCGGGCAGTACGTCAGGGTTGGCGCGGAACCGCAGGAGGCTGTTCGTGAAGGCGATGTCCTTCGGCTGACCACGGTACATGGCCGGACGCCCGAGCAGATGCGGGCTCTGTCCTTCGTCGAGCAGGATATCACCGGGTTGTAGCTTAAACTTTTTGAACACATTAGGCGGGAAATCCATCTCCATGACGTCGCGATCAAGTCGATCCTCGAAGACGTTGGCTACGCGGAGATAAGGGCGCGGGTGGTCGCCCATGTGCCAATCCGGGTGTCGTTGGCGCCCCAGGTCGACCTTTCCCGCTTCCGCCACGGTCGTCGACCTCGGAGCTTTGGCCATGGTTTGCCGACGAGCGTGCTAAGGAGGCCATGAGCCAGACGATGTGATCGTGCTGCGGAAGTGCTGACTGTCGAAACTCCCTTCTGTAGGGTGGTAATCAGGTCATCTGCAACAGCTGCCAGACGGCGTTGCTCAGCCAGCGGCGGAATCGGAATCAACCCGGCCTAGCTTTGAAACGCTAAGGGTGTGTAAGCCACTGGTAGAGCCTGCCAGTGCTCGGAGTTGCCTAGCAACGACTTCCAGATTCCAGACCTGCTCGAGAAATTTCCAGTGCTAGTCGCCGATGAAGCGCGTACGCGAATCAAATGATTCTGATGCACGGAGTCTTCGATTCCCCCTGCCATAGTGTCGATCGCCCTAGATGGGCAACGCTTCCGTTTCCCTCCACGACGAGCAAGTCGCCCTTCTGTAGGGCAATCGTGCGAGCTCGCCCTCGAAGAGTTCAATGTCATGTACATCGCCCTGGAAGGTCGAGTGAACCGCGGAGTACGTTAGCGACACGCAAGAACGGGTACATGTTCTTTACCGGGCGTCGCTTCTGCTGCTTCTGGATTCCGCCTTGTATGTCGGCGATCTGGGTGAGGTGCTCGAATCCATCCCGGCGGTATCCCTAAGCTGTCAGCTCCTGATTCAGCTCGTCGAGCACCGCTCGTGCCCGCTCCGCGTCCCCGAAGTCGCGTACGAATCCGAAGGTCCCCACGCTCGGTGAACGGGATGCGGTCCAAATCATCGATCTCCACAGCGACGAGCTTTTCACGACGTCGCAGATGCGCCGCACCCACCACCGCTCGGACTCCGAGAACTTCACCCGCGGGCCCGCTGAGCAGCAAGCCAGGCCTCCAGCCGTGCCTCGACACACCGACCCGAACGGGTCGATCCCCGGGGCGCCGTCGCCGGTGTCCTTGGCCAGCTCGTGGCGCAGGATTGTCACAAGGTCGGTCACGCCGGCGCGGTGCCCGGTTGCTCGGCGACCTCGCCCAGCGCCGCATAGGCCCGCCACAGGGCGTCGACACTGCCGATCGTTGGGACGCGCGACACTCGCTCGGCCAGCTCGCGCAGCTGGGCGTAGGTGGGCCGGCCGGCGCCGCTGCCGTGCAGGACCTGTAGCACGGCCAGCTCGTCGACGTGCTCGCGCAGGAAGTCCCGGAACCAGGCCACCGGGTCCAGCAGCTCCCGGCCGTGGTCGAATTTCTCCGTGCCCAGCAACTCATCGGCATTGACCTCGTCAAACAGGATGTCCTTCTCTCGGCGGATCTCCAGGATCCGGGCGCGCAGGTCCGGGTTGCCGGTCAGCGGCGTCACCGCGTCCCGCACGAATGCAGCGACCGCGTCGTCGCCGCCCTCCTCCCGGGCGTTGAGGACCGCGTCGGGGTCGGCGGCGGTTCCGAGCCGGCGCACCACGTCGCGCAGGCTGGTTCCGTCACCGACGGTGGTCAGCTCCTCGCGCTGCGACCGAGTGAGCTGGCGCTCCAGCGCGTCGAGCCTTGCCAGCAGGGTCGCCACCTCGTCGGGGTTGATCGTTCAGCGCGCCGGCCTTGCCGAGCAGCGTCGCCAGCGACACCGACGAGGCCAGTCGCTCCATCGGAGTGGCATCCACCAGCGGCGAGTCGGTGACGCCGACGGCGTCGACGATCACGAACCGGTCTTGGTCGCGGCGTCCGGGGTGACGGCCTGGAAGTCGGCCGGCGCGATGGTGCGGGCGCCGCGGCCCTTCATCTGCTCGAAGTACTGCGCCGAGCGCACGTCGCGCATGAAGAACACGCACTCCAGCGGCTTGACGTCGGTGCCGGTGGCGATCATGTCGACGGTGACCGCGATCCGCAGGGCCGGCGCTGGTGCGGAACGCCTGCAGCTGCCCTTGGGGTCGCGCGGCGCGTGTAGGTGATCTTGGCGGCGAAGTCGTTGCCCTTGCCGAACACCTCGCGCACCGTGGTGACGATCTCCTCGGCGTGGGCGTCGTCCTTGGCGAAGATCAGCGTCTTGGGCACGGTCGAGCGGCCGGGGAAGATCTCGGTGAACAGCCGGTCGCGGAAGGTCTCCAGCACCGTGCGGATCTGGACCTCGCGGTGACGGCGCGGTCGAGCTGCCTGCGGCGTGTACTCGAGGTCCTCGTCCAGCGCCTCGTAGCGCTGCACGCGGGTGCGCCGGTCGACCTTGGGGACGACCGTGCCGGCCTCGATCGTCGAGCCCTGCTCGCTGATCTGGGTCTGGATCCGGTAGATGTCGAAGTCGACGTTGACGCCGTCGGCGACCGACTGCGGGTAGGTGTACTCGGAGACGAGGTTCTGCCGGAAGAAGCCGAAGGTCTGCTTGCCCGGGGTCGCGGTGAGGCCGACGACGTGGGCGTCGAAGTACTCCAGCACGCCGCGCCACACGCCGTAGATCGAGCGGTGGGCCTCGTCGACGATCGACCAGGTCGAACGTCTCCGGCGGCATGCGGCGTTGTAGGCGACGGTGACCGGGGCGTCGGGGACGCAGTCGTCCAGGCTCGGGGTCGTCGGCGTCGGCGACCTCCTCGCCGCGCAGCGCCTTGAAGACCCGCTGGATCGTGGAGATCACGACGTTCGACGAGTCGAGCATCGCCGGCGCCGGTGAGCTTGTCGACGTTGTAGAGCTCGGTGAACCGGCGGCCGTCGTCGGGGGTGCGGTAGTTCTGGAACTCGCGCCAGCGTCTGGTCGGCGAGGTTGTTGCGGTCGACCAGGAACAGGATCCGGTTGAAGCCGCCGTACTTGAGCAGCCGGTAGGCCTCGGTGACCGCGGTGTAGGTCTTGCCCGCACCGGTGGCCATCTGCACCAGCGACCGGGGGCGGCGACGACCCAGGGACTCTCGATGCCCAGGACGGCGTCGACCTGATTCGGCCGCAACGCGGCGCGGTCCAGCTCGGGGAGCGCGCGGGTCCCCGGTGCACCAGGGTCGGGCTTCGGGTTCGGCATCGGCGCGCGCCATCGCCTCCGAGAGGGTGCGCGGGCGGTGGAAGGTGAAGACCTCGCGCGCGATGTCGGGTCGGGTTTGAGTCTGTTGGTGAACCGGGTCTCCGCGCCGGTGGACTCGTAACGGAACACCGAGCGGCTCGTCGCGGCGCCAGGCCGCGAGCTGCGCGTCCTTGGGGAGTCCCTCGGCGTAGCGGCGGGTCTGACCCTCGACCTCGACGAGCGCGACACCTCCTTCTTCGCCTCGATCCCCCCCCCACGACCTTGGCGTCGACATAGAGCAGGTAGTCGGCGATCAGTGGTGAGGCGGAACTCCCGGACGGCGCGGACCGCTCGGCCGGCATGGGGGTTGGCCTCGGCGTAGTTCTGCACAACCCAGCCCGCGGTGTGTAGCTGGGCGTCGATGGCTCGGCGCGCCTCGACCTCCGACAGCGGCCGGGGCCGCCGCGCCCTCTCGATGAACGCCGCCGGTGCCGCCAGGGTGACCTGCTCGGCCGGCGCGCTGGCCCGTGCGTCGGTCAGCTCCTCGAGGCGGCGCTGCAGCGCGGCCAGCGTCGCCGCGGTCTGCTCCTGCGCGGCGCGCGCGTTCGAGCTCTGCCTCGGCTTGGCGTCGGGCTGCCGCCTCGGCATCGCGCGACGAGGTGGCCGCGTCCAGGACGGTCAGGGCCTCGGCCAGCTCAGCCTTGGATGCCTGGAACTGCTGTCGAGCGCCGCGAGCTGACGTCGGTCGTCGGCAGTGGTTGCCGAGGTCGGCTCGGGTGGCCGGGGCGGTACGAAGGTTCGCACGTGCGGTCGCCGGAGACGCCTCGATGAACAGCATGCCGAGCTCGAAGCAGCGCGCCAGGGCGTCGACCGTGACCCGCACGTTGAACAGGTGCGAATGCGTCGCGTCGTTGCCGGCCTTGCGCACCGGTGCAGCGCGTTCGCCGTTCGCTCGGGTGAGGACGCCGGCGTCCTCCAGCGCTCGGATTCGATCGACCTGGCGGGTGCTCTCGACCCGGTCGACGAGCGCCGCAGCAGCTGCTCGACCAGCACCTCGCCGAATTGGCGGCACTTGATGAGCGCACCGTTCGGATCGGTGTAGGCGCTGGACTCGGCGCCGGCCGCGTAGAGCCCGAGCAGCGGCTCGATCGAGGTGAGCACCCCGAAGTTCACCGACTGACGCGGCGACAGCCAGCAGCCGGGGATTGAGGTCATAGGGCGCCACGCATCCGGCGAACTCATCGTGAGCGTTGTACCGCTCTAGATGTCCGCTTCGTTACGTCTACGAGGCTGATCAACCATCATAACTTGGCAACACCTCGCAGTCATCGCGGCCCACGTGACTCCTGTCAGGTGGGTAGCCACCAAGTGAGGAGTCAGAGCCGGCACCCATACCATCCCAGGTGATGGACGAGCTCTTGTACACCGTCGACGGTGCCGCGGCGGCCCGCGCGCAGCAGATCACCCTCGCTGAAGCCGGGTTGCGGGAACGGAGCACCTACAGGAGTGGGTGCTCGCCAATCGGAAGATGCTCGGCGGGTCCCTGCTAGTCATCACCAGCGAGTATGACCGGGGCCTCCGGCCGTGGCCGGGAACGCGACCGGCTCGACGTGCTCGCTCTCGACCCCGAACGGCACCTCGTTGTCGTCGAAGTTAGCGGGATGAGGCTCCAGAGACTGTGGAGCTGCAGGCGCTGAAGTACGCCGCCTACTGCAGCCGTTCTACCCCTGAGACGCTCGTTGAGGAGTACAGCGCTTGGCGGCGGCAAAGCGCAAATGAGGACGTCGATGCCGAGACGTGACCGCTCATCTGGAAGCGCACCTAGCGGAGGACGTCGGCGGACTGGCCGGCGCGCCGCTGGACACCCCGCGGATCGTGCTGGCCGCCCTGCTGGTGGGTTCAGCCCGTCGACGACCGCGGTTGCCGTGTGGTTGCGGCAGATGGGCGTGGACATCACTCTGCGCGCGATGCGCGCCTACCGCACCGGCGCCGGACCCGTCATCTCCGTCTCCGCTGTGTATCCGACACCGTCAGTGGAGGAGTTCACCGTGTTTCTGCTTTTGGCGGAGCGGAAGCGGGGGAAGAGGCTGACCGTCGCGCCGCCCGCCAGCCGAGCCGGCCGGTGAAGGCAGCCATCGCCATCGACGCGCTCAAGCCGGGCGCCGAGCTGCGAGTATTGCCGGCTGGCGCGGACGCTGACACCTTCGCGGCCTGGGCCTGCGTAGAGCAACCGGGACGGTGTGGAGTGGGCAGGTACGCCCAGCCGTCCGTTGCGCTGGGCCGGCGAGGAAGCCGCCGCGCTGGGCTTACCGGCAACTTCAGCGTCACCGGTCTGGTCCGGTGATCCTCACGCTGGCGG
>CAVQFJ010000013.1:0-49461 GCA_963711715.1 uncultured Actinomycetota bacterium | reverse complement strand
GAGGTCGACCTGGTCCAGGTGGCGCAGGGGCTCGGCGCCCGCGGCATCCGCGCGAACACCGCCGACGAGGTGCGCGCCGCGCTCGACGAGACCCGCGGCCACCAGGGCCCAGTCGTCATCGTCGTCCCGGTGATCCCGCACGTCGACCTGCCCGGCGCCGGGCGTGGTGGGACGTCGCCCCGTCCGAGGTGTCGGAGGACGACACCGTCCAGCGTCTGCGCACCGAGTACGAGGCCGGGCTGTCCAAGCAGCTCTGGCTGGGCTGATCCCTCTCCGCTTCCTCTTCTTCGGCCATCTTCCCTGGAAAGAGTTTCGATCATGACCGCAACCCGTGAGATCGGCGTGGGCCTGATCAGCGTCGGCTGGATGGGCAAGCTGCACACCCGCGCCTACCAGGCCATGCCCTCGGTCTACCCCGAGCTGGGCCTGAAGTGCCGGCTGGTGATCGCCGCCGACACCGCCCCGGACCGCGTCGAGTACGCCAAGGACGTCCTCGGCTACGAGCGCGGCACCACCGACTACCGCGACGTCCTCGCCGACCCCGACGTGGATGTGGTCTCGATCTGCGCGCCGAACATGCTGCACCGCGAGATCGGCATCGCCGCGGCGAAGGCCGGCAAGCCGTTCTGGATCGAGAAGCCCGTCGGCCGCGACGCCCACGAGACCGCCGAGGTCGCCGCCGCCGCCCGCGAGGCCGGCGTCGCCACCTCCATCGGCTACAACTACCGCCACGCCCCGGCCATCGAGCGCATGCGCGAGCTGATCGCCGACGGCACGCTGGGCCGGATCACCAACATCCGCTCGGTGTTCCTCAACGGCTACGCCGCCGAGCCCAAGGGCGCCCTGTCCTGGCGCTTCCAGAAGGAGTACTCCGGCAGCGGCGCCATGGGCGACCTGCTCAGCCACGTCGCCGACCTCGTCCAGTACGTCGTCGGGCCGATCGACGAGGTCACCGCCCTGTCCACGATCGTCCACGCCGAGCGGCCCATCCTCCCGATGGGCTCGGGCACCCACTTCGCCGTGATCGAGGACGGCGAGATGGGCACCGTGGAGAACGAGGACTACGGCGCGGTGCTCGCCCGCTTCGCGCCGAACTCCCGCGGCGCCGGTGCCGTCGGCACCCTGGAGTGCTCCCGGGTCGTGGTCGGGCCGCAGTGCGGGCTCTCCATCGAGGTCTACGGCACCGAGGGCTCCGCCACCTGGAGCTTCGAGCGGATGAACGAGCTCAAGCTGGCCGTCGGCCGCGGCGGCGCGCACGCCGGCTACACCACGATCCTCGGCAACCCGGGCATGGGCGACTACGCCAAGTTCCAGCCCGGCCCCGGCAACAGCATGGGCTACGACGACCTCAAGATCATCGAGGCCAAGAAGTTCCTGCAGTCGGTCACGCAGGGCGTGCCCGGCGCTTGCACGATCGACGACGCCCAGTCGGCTGCCGAGGTCGTCAGCGCGGCCGTCTCCTCCGCCGCCAGCGGATCGTGGGTCAAGGTGCCGGCGGTCCCGGGGGCCACCTACGGCGGCGAGCCGGCGACCGTCGGAGCGGGGCGGTGAGCACGCGACCCGGCCGGTGGTCGTGGGCCTGGGCACGGTCGAGGCCCGACCTGGTCACGGGCGCGCTCGGCGACGGGATCGACTTCGTCGCCGAGCCCACCGAGGCCGACCTGGCCACCGCGGTCGGCGCGATCGTCCGCGCCGACGCCGTGGTCGACGCCGCGTTCCTCGACCGCACTCCGCGGATGCGGGTGCTCGCCCGGACCGGGGTGGGCACGGACCTGGTCGACCTCGACGCAGCGACGGCACGCGGCATCGCCGTCGTCGTCACCCCCGGCAGCGGCACCCGCGCCGTCGCCGAGGGGGTCCTCGCGCACACCCTCGCCCTGGTCAAGCGCGTCGCCCCGCTGACCGCCCTGGTCAGCGGGGGCCGGTGGGCCGAGCGCGACGCCGGTGGGCCGATCGGTGATCTCGACGGCGCGACCATCGGGATCATCGGATACGGCCGGATCGGCCGCCGCGTGGGTGAGCTGGCCGCGGCGTTCGGGATGCGGGTGCTCGCCTACGACCCGTACGCGCCGCCGCCCGCCGAGGTGGCGTGCGCCGACCTCGACGAGCTGGTCGCCGCGAGCGACGTGCTGACGCTGCACGTCCCGCTGACCCCGGAGAACCACCACCTGGTCGACACCGCGTTCCTGGCGCGGACCAAGCCGGGGGCCGTCCTCGTCAACTGCGGCCGGGGCGGTCTGCTCGACCTCGACGCGGCACTCGCGGCCCTGGAGTCCGGGCAGCTCTCGGGGGTCGGCCTCGACGTGTTCGAGTCCGAGCCCCCGGTGCACCATCCGATCTTCGAGCACCCGAGCGTCTCGCTCACCCCGCACCTCATGGGGCTGACCCGCAAGGCGACCGCCGCCACCTTCGACGACGCCGCCCGCGGCGTCGTCGACGTCCTGGCCGGTCGGCAGCCCTCCGCTGTGGCCAACCCCGACTGGGTGCGCGCTGCCGGCGTCCCCGCCTGACCCCTACCTCATCGACGAGAAAGGCTCTCATCATGCGGCTCGGACTCATCGGGCTCGGCCGGATCGGCGCGTTCCACACGAACACCCTCGTCGGGATCCCCGCGATCGACTCGCTGGTGGTCACCGACCTCGTTCCGGAGAAGACCAAGACGATCGTCGAGCGGTTCGGCGACCAGGGCGTCGAGGGCGCCGATTCCCTGGACGCCCTGCTCGGCTCGGGCGTCGACGGCGTGATCATCGCGGCCGGCACGGACGCCCACACGACGCTCATCCTCGCCTGCGTCGAGGCGGGCCTGCCCACACTCTGCGAGAAGCCGGTGGCGCCCAGCGGCGCGGAGGGAGCCGAGCTGCTCCGCCGCCTCGAGGGCTCGACCGTGCCGGTGCAGATCGGGTTCCAGCGCCGCTACGACGCGGCGATCGCCGCGGCCAAGGCGGCCGTCGACAGCGGTGAGCTGGGCTGGATCAACACCATCCGCTCCACCACCCTGGACCCGGAACCGCCGCCCCCGGAGTACGTGGCGGTGTCCGGCGGGATGTACCGCGACTGCGGGGTGCACGACTTCGACATCATCCGCTGGATCAGCGGGCAGGACGCCGTCGAGGTCTACGCCACCGGCAGCAACCAGGGCGCGGACTTCTTCCGCACCTACGACGACGCCGACACCTCCGCCGCCATCGTGACCTTCGTGAACGGCACCCTCGGCGTCGTCTCCAACACCCGCTACAACGGCCGCGGCTACGACGTGCGGCTCGAGGTCCACGGATCGAAGGACAGCGTCGCCGCCGGGGTGGACGAGGGCTGGCCCATCCGCGCGACCCAGCCCGGCGTCGCCTTCCCGTCGGGGCAGCCGCACCGGTTCTTCATGGACCGCTTCCAGCCCGCGTTCCGCGCGGAGTTCGAGGTGTTCCTCGAGGTCGTCGCGGGAAGCGGCCGTCTCCCTGCACCGTCGCCGACGGGCTGGAGGCGGACTGGATCGCCGAGGCGTGTGACCGGTCGCAGAAGGAGCACCGCCCGGTGCGCATCGAGGAGGTACGGATCCCATGACCGCCGACGTGCTCTCTCCCGCGGAGGCGGCATCATGACCGCCGAGACCGACTACAGGATCGCCGGGGCGCCGATCTCCTGGGGCGTCTGCGAGGTGCCTGGCTGGGGCCACCAGCTCGGCCCCGACAAGGTCCTCGCCGACATGCGCGAGGTCGGGTTGCTCGCCACCGAGCTCGGACCCGACGGCTTCCTGCCGGCCGAGCCCGACGCCATGGCCACCGTTCTCGCGCAGCACGGGCTGCAGGCCGTCGGCGGGTTCACCCCGCTGCTGCTGCACGTGCCCGACCACGATCCCGTTTCCGAGGTCGAGCGGATCCTCGAGGGCTACGTCGCGTCGAACGCCTCGACCCTGGTGCTGTCCGCGATCAGCGGACAGCACGGCTACGACAGCCGCCCCGAACTCGACGAGCTGGGCTGGCAGACCCTGCTGGACAACCTCAGCCGGATCAGCCACGTCGCGACCGAGCAGGGCATCCACGCCGTCCTGCACCCGCACGTCGGCACGATGATCGAGAACACCGCTGAGGTGCAGCGGGTGCTGGACGGCTCGTCGATCGCGCTCTGCCTCGACACCGGCCACCTGCTCATCGGCGGCACCGACCCCGCCGAGCTCACTCGCCAGGCGCCCGAGCGGATCGCGCACGTCCACTTCAAGGACGTCGACTCCGCGAAGGCGAAGCACGTCCAGGATGGGCGCTGGACCTACACCGAGGGCGTCACCCGGGGCATGTACCGGGCGCTCGGCACCGGGGACGTCGACGTGGCCGCGATCGTGGCGCACCTGACGAAGCGTGGCTACGACGGCTGGTACACCCTCGAACAGGACACCATCCTGGAGGACGAGCCCACGGGCGAGGGGCCCATCGCCGACGTCCGGACCAGCGCGGACAACCTGCGTGCGGCATTGCGGAGCACGGAATGACGCCGGCCGAGCCGCTGCGGGTCGGGATCCTCGGCGCGGCCCGCATCGCCGAGCTGGCGATCGTCAAGCCGGCGCACGCCACCGGGACCAGGCTCGTCGCCGTAGCGGCCCGGGACCGGCAGCGCGCCGATACCTTCGCCGCCGACCACGGCGTCGAGCGGGCGATGGACTCCTACGCCGAGGTGCTAGCCGATCCGGAGGTCGAGGTCGTCTACAACCCGCTGCCGAACGCGCTGCACGGGCCGTGGAACCTGGCCGCCGTCGCCGCCGGCAAGCACGTCCTCTCGGAGAAGCCGTTCGCCTCCACCGCCGAGGAGGCCGCGGAGGTGCGTGCCGCGGCGCAGGACGCCGGGGTCACGGTGGTGGAGGGCTTCCACTACCTGTTCCACCCGGTGATGCAGCGGCTGTTCGCGCTCCTCGACTCCGGTGAGCTGGGCGAGCTCCAGCGCGTCGACGCGCTGGTCGCGATGCCCGAGCCGGACGACGGCGACCCGCGCTGGTCGTTCGACCTCGCCGGCGGCGCGCTGATGGACCTCGGCTGCTACGGGCTGCACGCCCACCGCGCGCTGGGCCGATGGGCCGGCGGCGAGCCGGAGCTGGTCGACGCCCAGGCGAAGGAACGTGCGGGGGCGCCCGGGGTCGACGAGTGGCTGGAGGCCGACCTGCGCTTCCCGTCCGGGGCCACCGGCGCGGTGCGCTGCAGCATGGTCCACCCGCGGTTCGAGATGACGTTGCGCGTCGTCGGGAGCCGTGGCGAGGCGACGGTCATGGACTTCGTCCAGCCGCACAAGGACGACCGCGTGGTGGTTCGTACGGGGGACGACATCCGGACCGAGCACCTCGGCACCCGCTCGTCGTACATCTACCAGCTCGAGGAGTTCATCCGGGCGCTGCGCGGCGGGACGCCGATGCCGACCGGCCCGGACGACGCCGTGGCCACCGCACAGCTGATCGACCGCTGCTACCGCGCGGTCGAACTCCCCCTGCGGCACCGGCAAACGCTCATGCCCACGGAGTGAGGAGCTGACCACGATGACCGAGCAGGAACCGCTGCCCGAGGGCGCGTTCGTGAAGTTGCGGCAGGTGAGCACGTCGACGATCGCGACCCAGCTGTACAAGCGGGGGTTCCGGCAGCCGCAGCTGCTGGGCGTGAAGCCACTCAGCGAGGTTTCCGACGGGTTCGTGGGCGAGGCGTTCACGATGCGGTTCATCCCGATGCGTGAAGACGTCGACGGGCTGGACCCCTACCGCAGCGGCAACACGCTGCAGTGGGAGGCGTTCGAGGCGCTGCAGCCCGGCCAGGTGCTGGTGGTCGACTCCTACCGCACCGCGACGGCCGCGTCGGGTGGAGACATGCTGATGACGCGGGCGTGGAAGCGCGGGGCGGCGGCGGTGGTGACCGACGGCGGGCTGCGGGACGGGCACGTGCTGGCGACGTTGCCGTTCCCGACCTACGCCTCGCAGGTGACGATCACGACCCGGGCGGCGCAGCACCACGTGGCGGATCTGAACGTGCCGATCGGCTGCGCAGGGGTGGCCGTCTACCCCGGTGACGTGCTGGTGGGCGATCAGGACGGGGTGCTGGTGATCCCGCGCCATCTGGCCGCGGAGATCGCCGAGCAGGGCTATGAGCAGGAGCAGCTCGAGGCCTACGCCGGCACCAAGATCCACGCGGGAGAGCCGCTGTGGGGCAACTACCCGCCGGGCGAAGAGCTGAGAGCCGAGTACGAGGCCTCGCTCGCCGCAGCGGACGAACACCCGTCCTCACGTCCGTCGTCATGACCACCGTCCGAGTAGGTGTGATCGGTGTGGGGAGTATCGGGGCTGCGCATGCCACCAGCCTGGCCCGGACGATCTCCGGTGCCACGGTGAGCGTCGTGCACGACTCCGATGCTGCGCGGGCCGGCGCGCTGGCTACCGACCTCGGTGCGCGCAGCATTGCGGCGCCGCTCGAGGTCTTCGACGCCGACGATGTCGACGCGGTGCTGATCGCCTCGCCCGACGCCGTCCACGCCGAGCAGCTGATGCTCGGGCTGAAGGCCGGTAAACCGATCCTGTGTGAGAAGCCGCTCGCCACCAGCGAGTTCGACGGCAAGGCCGTGCTCGACGCCGAGGTGGCGCTGGGGCGTCGGATCATCCAGGTGGGCTTCATGCGGCGCTTCGACCCCGGATATGCGCAGCTCAAACGGGAGTTCACTGTGGATCGGATCGGTGAACCTCTGATCATCCACAACATCCACCGGAACACGCGTGCGGCCTACGGGTTGATCACTGAGCAGACCCTGACCAACATGGTCGTCCACGAGTTCGACATCAACCGCTGGCTCCTCGGCGAGGAGTACGCCTCGGTGATGGTGCTGGCAGGCAAGCCGGGCCCGCTGACGCCGGCGGGGGAGCGCGACCCCCTGCTGGTCGTCCTGCAGTCGGCCAGCGGTGTGCTCGTCGAGGTCGAGGCGTTCGCCAACAGCCAGTACGGCTACGAAGTGACCTGCCGCGTGACGGGATCGGACGGTCAGGCCGTCCTGGGCGATGGCGCGTTCATCACTCGCTCCAAGTCCTTCAGCCGGGGGGTCGACGTGCCCGAACTGTGGTTCGGTCGATTCGCCGAGGCCTACCGGTGCCAGCTGCAGGGCTGGGTCGACGCACTGCGCACCGAGGGCCCGCTACCCGGCGCCAGCGTGTGGGATGGCTACGTCGCCACGGCGGTGGCCCACCGGGCGATCCAGGCCTACCGGACCGGCGAGCGGGTCGCCGTCGACCTGCCCGCGATCCCCGCGCTCTACACGTAGGAATGATACCGCCATCACCCCAGCTCGACCCGCTACCGGACGGAGCGCTGGACATGCCTTGCACGGTCTCGAACCAGGGTCAGCTGCTGGCCACGTGCTGGACCAGCGCGGGCGACGCGGCGTCCGACCGCACCGATCTTCGCAGCCCGCTTTCCCTGCGGGAGCGGATCGAGGCGGCGTCGGCGGCCGGGTTCCGAGGTTTCGGGCTGCTGTCGGCGGATCTGCCGGCGGCCGAGCGGGAGTACGGGCTGAGCGGGATCCGGGCCATGCTCGACGACAACGGCATCGTGGACCTCGAGCTGGAGGGGATCCCGTACTGGTGGGACGACGGGCCGCGGCGTGCGGAGTCCGACGGGATCCGGCACGACCTGCTCCGGGCCGCGGAGGCCCTCGGTGCCCGGCACGTCAAGGTCACCCCGGACGGCGATGACGCACCGTGGGACCGCGAGCACTGGGCCGGGAAGTTCGCCGAACTCGCGGTCCAGGCGCAGGACGCCGGCACCCGGTTGGGCATCGAGTTCTTTCCATGGTCGAACATCAAGACACTGCACGACGGCCTGCGGCTCGTCGAGGACGCCGGACACCATGCGGCGGGTGTCGTCATCGACGTGTGGCACATCCACCGTGCCCACACCCCGGTCGCCGACCTGGCCTCCGTTCCGCTGCACCGCATCATCGGGGTCGAGCTCAACGACGCAGACGCGGAGGTCGTGGGCACGTTGTTCGAGGACACGGTGCACCGGCGCCGGTACTGCGGGGATGGGGCGTTCGACCTGGCCGGCATGATCAGGGCGCTGCGTGCCGCGGGGTGGAACGGACCGTGGGGGGTCGAGATCCTCTCCGTCGAACACCGCGCGCTGCCCGTCGGCGAGGCCCTCCACCGCGCGGCGGTCAGCGCCCGGTGCCAGCTCGAACGGGCCGACCAGGACGCACCGTCGAGCCGGGAGAGGTGAGGGCCGGATCCCCCTCCCGGTCGGGACTCACCGGGTGGCGGGCCACGCGCCGGTCATGGCGGTCAGTACCCGGTCGATCGCGACGCTCTCCGGCGCGCCGGCCGGATGCTGTGCGGCGCGTCCGAAGTGCAGGGTCTCGGCCACGACGACGAACGCGCCGAGCTGACGCAGGTTGAGGTCGGCGCCATTCATCACAAGACCTTCTCACAGCATCGCGATGCGGTCTTGGACGTGACCACAACTCGATGAGCACAATGCCCTTCGTGGATCATGCGATCGTCACCGGTGGCTCGCGCGGGATCGGTCGCGCGGTCGTTCTGGCGCTGAGCAGGGCGGATGCAGCGGTCACGGTGAACTACCGTTCGGACGGACAGGCGGCGCGGGCCGTGGTCGAGGAACTCGAGCGTGCGGGCGGACGGGGCCACGCGGTGCAGGCCGACGTCACCGATCCTGACCAGGCACGAGGGCTGCTGGCGCAGGCCGAGGCCGCGCTGGGTGTTCCCGATGTGCTGGTGCTGAACGCCGGTGTACCCGGCTTCGGGGCGGTGGACGACGTGACCGACGACGAGTTCGACCGGGTGTTCGCAGCTCCGACCCGCGGCATGTTCACGTTGTTGCGGGAGGGAGCCCGGCTATTGCCGAACGGCGCTCGAATCGTCGTGATCTCCTCCGGTGCTGCGGTATCGCCGAGCGCCGGCAACGCGTTGTACGGCGCTGCGAAGGCAGCGGTGGACTACTGGGCGGCGGTGCTGGCCAAGGAGCTCGGCCCACGCGGTATCACGGTCAACAGCGTGATGCCGGGGATCACGGACACCGACGGCATGATCCTGCCCCCGGAGCAGGCCGACGCCCTGATCGCCGCGACGCCCCTCGGACGGGTCGGGAAGCCTGCCGAGGTCGCCGACGTGGTCGCGTTCCTCGCCGGCGATGGCGCCGGATGGGTCACCGGGCAACGCGTGGGTGCGTCGGGTGGGCTCGTCTAGGCATCCTCTCGTCGAGGAGACGCGGGTCCCGCTCACACCGCAGCGCACCCATGAGGAGAACGACGTGCCGTACACGCCACCGACCACCGACCCCGCGGGCCTGTACCTTCAGGACCGCACCCTGGCGGTGAGGCCATTCGATCCCGTGGAGTTCGCCCGCACCTTCGAACACCGCCGGGCCCGCGTCGACGGGGTCAACCTGCACTACGTCGTCGGCGGCACCGGTCCGATGATCCTGTTCGGCCACGGCTGGCCCGCATCGTGGTACGAGTGGCGCAAGGTCATGCCTCAGCTCGCCGACGAGTACACCTGCGTCGCGTTCGACCTGCCCGGTCTGGGCGACAGCAGCCCCCCACGTGCGTTCGACGCCACGACCATCGCCGGACTCATCCGCACCTTCATCGCCGATCACCTCCAGCAGAGCTCGGTCCACGTCGTCGCCCACGACGTGAGCGGTCCTCCGCTGATCGAGATGGCTGCCACCAACCCCGGCCTGGTCACCAAGCTGTTCGTGACCGAGACCTCCATCGCCGGTCCGGAGATGGCCAGCGTGCTCGCCGAGCACATCAACGAGATCTGGCACTTCCCGGTCAACGCCTCCCGACTGGCGGCCTCCTTCGCCACGGGCCGGGAGGACCAGTTCATCCCGCAGTTCTTCACCGACTGGGTGTACAACGTCGGAGCGATCGGCCCCGACGACATCGCCGAGTACGTGCGCACCGCCAAACGCCCTGGTGCCATCGAGTGCGGGGCCTCCTACTACCACGCTCCCCGTATCCCGGCCGCCGACGGCGGAACCCTTCCCGCGCAATCGCTGACCATGCTCCGCTGTTGTTCATCGGCGCCGAACTCGGCTTCGGTGGACACCTCGGAGGCGAGCAGCGCTCCGCCTTCGCCACCATCGAGCGCTACGCCACCGACGCGCAGTACGAGGTCATCGACCGCTGCAGCCACTGGGTCTCCGAGGACCGTCCCGTGTACCTCGCCGAACGCCTGCCAGCTTCCTCCGCCGGTAGCTGTCCCCGCGGAGCGCGTTCGGCCGCTGTGCATCTCGTCGAGCGAGCCGAACTTCGTCGGACCAACCACACCCCGGTCTCACCTGAGCCGATTACCGTCAAAGGGCCACATCGACCCCCGGGGGAGTTCGATGACCGACCAGCCCACCGCATCCGGACGGGTCGCTGCCGTCCCGCGGGTATCGCGGATACGTGCCTCGGACGCCGAACGCGCGGACACGGTCTCGCGGCTACAGGCGGCGCTCGTGGAGGGGCGGCTCGACCTCGCCGAGACCGATGAGCGCGTGACGACCGCATTCGCCGCGCGGTACGACAGCGATCTGCAGCTGCTCATCGCCGACCTCCCACCGCAGGTCCCGGCCCCCGACGGGGCTCCGTCGTGGAACGCCTTGTGGGCGTCGGCCGTGTGGCGGGCCCGCATCCTCGTGCTGGGCGCGGAGACCGGCGGTCACACACGACCTACCTCGCAGCAATGCCGGTTCGCCGCCGCGCTCGCGGCACTCGCGATGGTGTGGATGCTGGTGTGTGCGGTCGCCGGGGCCGCGATGGTGGCCTGATGAGCCAGCTCGCAAGCCGATCAAGATCAGTGTGCCCGCGCGCAGTGGCGTGTCGCAACGGGCGAACCACGTGCAGCGAAGGAGAGCGATGAGCATCCCGACACAAGAAGAGCAGCGTCCACCGCGGGTCGGCGGGAAGGGACGGCCGATCGCTTTCTTGATCGCCGCGATCGTCGGATTGGGCGGACTCGGCGTCGCTGCCGGGATGGCGTTGGGCGCGGTGGGCGCGGCCTCGCCGTCGCCCGCGTCCGCCGACTACAACTGTCCCGGCCGCGCGGGGAACGGCGGCCCGGGCTACGGTCCCGGCCCACAACAGCCGGGGACGCCCTGACCACCACGTTCGCAGCGGCGCGGCGGCGGCATCCGCCGCAGACCGTGGCCGGGCTAGCCGGGCGATAGGGGCTATGCTCCGCTGCTCGCTGGTCAACTCGGTGAGGAGCAGGGTCTCGATGCGGTTGCTGGACAGGTTGCTCAAGCCAACTGTCACTCGGCTGGTCGCGGAGCGCATCGAGGTGGAACGCCTAGACGCGCTGTATCGCTACCGCGTGCACAGCGATCCGGCGCGGCTGCAGATCCATCCCACAGCCGTTGTGAACAACGCGATCTTCAACACCGGCGGTGGTCGCATCACGGTGGGCGAGTACGTGTTCTTCGGGCACAACGTCTGCGTGCTCGCCGGCGTGCATGAGGTGGACAAGTTCGGTCTCGAGCGACAGCGGGCCATCCCCCGCAGCGGCCATGACATCGAGATCGGTGAGGGTGCGTGGCTCGCCACGAACGTGATGGTCGCCGGGCCGGTGAAGATCGGTGCGCATGCCGTCATCGGGGGTGGAACCGTGGTACGGAAGGATGTCGAGCCCTACGCAGTGGTGGCAGGCAATCCGGCGAGGGTCATCAGGCACTTGACTCCGCCAGACAGTCACCGCCAGCGGTGAGGCGGCTGACGAGCTGGTGATCGCCTACGCCCTGCCGGAGACTGTGGTGTCGCTCCGGTCTCGTTCGGTGCTCGTGGGTACCACGGTCACTGGGGAACTGGCGTGTAGGACGCAGTGCAGTCCCACCGACCCGAGCAGCCCGCTGGCCACCGAGCCACGGCCGCGGTGGCCGATGATCAGCAGATCGGCCCTGTCGGCGGCGTCGCACAGCACCTCCGCGGGCCGGCCTGCTCGTGCCTCGACGCTGATCGGCGGGCCGCTGGTGTTGTCCGTGCGCGCATCGACGACCTCGTCGACGTGCTGTTGTGTCGCCGTTTTGACGTCCTCGACGAGCTTGTCGGGGGGCGGCGGAACCAGAGTCGCGAGCGAGGTCATCCCGTATTCGGGCAGCTGCACCACTGTGATCACCCGCAGCCTGGAGTGCCGGCGGATTGCCTCATCGATGGCGAACTCCAGCGCGGCGCGGGCGCCGGGCGATCCGTCCACACCGACGACCACCGTCGTCTCGACCATCTCACGGCTCCTCTCGGCGGGTTGTGTTGTCCGAACTCAGCCCACGATCATCCCTTCGGGGCCGGATGGGGTGGGGTCGGGCAGGCGCATCATGCGGAACGAGTTGACCAAGCCGACGAGGCCGGCCAGGAGCGGAATGAGTAGTGCCACCTGAAGGGCAATGGGTCGTGCGACCGTGTTGATGCGGATGATCTCGTCCCGGATCTCCGCGGGTTGGTTCACCAGCAGCTGTTCGAGCTGGGTGTTGGTCATCAGCTCCGCGTTCTCCTCCAGTACCTGTGCGACCTGTTGCTTCTGCGCAGGCGGGAGCACGGTGCTGGCTTGTGCCGAGTTGGTGAAGCTGAACGAGAGGGTCGCCAGCAAGATGGCGCCTGCGAACGCCAACCCGAACGACAGCCCGAACGAGCCTGCCGCGGAGTTGACGCCTGCGGCCTCGCTGACCCGTTCCTCGGAGATCGGGGCCAGCGTGTAGTTGTTGAGCTGAGACACCAGCAAGCCCAGCCCTGATCCCGCGATCACCAAGGGGACGATCAGGGCCCAGCCGAACTCCGCACGGGGCACGATCGGGATCAGCACCGCGACGCCTGCGGTGAGGAGGATGAATCCCAGTCGGATGATGCCGGCGGGGCGGTACTTACCGGCCTTCTTCCCGGCGAGCAGAGCCAGAGCGAACATGCTGAGCGAGAGCGGGGCGAGGGACAAGCCGGCCTGCAGCGCGTTGTACTCCAGCACCAGTTGCAGGTAGATCGGCAGCGCGATCATCACCCCGCCCAGGGCGATCTGCTGCAGCATCTGTTGGGAGATCCCGAACCGGAACAGCTTGGAGATGAACAGGTCCGGGTCCAGCAGCGTGGGCTTCCCGGCGCGCTTGCGCCGCATCAGCCAGTACACGAGTGCGACCAGTGCGATCACGCCCGTGGCCAGGAGGGCGGCGACGGATTCGCCGCCCTCCTGCCACGCCAGGATTCCCAGCACGAGCCCGCCCATGCCCAGTACGGACAGCAGCGCGCCCACGAGGTCGATGGCCCGCGGCCCGGTGTAGGGCACGTCGCGGACGAGTCTGATGCCGGACAACACCACGGCGATGATGACGACCTCGAGCACGAACCCGACGCGCCACGACAGGAAGGTGGTGATGAAACCTCCGAGCAACGGTCCGACGGCGGCAGCGATCGCCGCGGCGGCCCCGACCAGGGCGTAGACCTGCTGTCCGTGCTGCGCCATCGAAGTTGCCGTGGATGAGCGACTGCATGGCCGGCAGCAGCAATGAGGCGCCGATCCCGCCCAGAAGTGCCCAGAAGATGATGACCGCGGTCAGACCCTGGGCGAGCGCCATCGCCAGGGCGCCGATCGCGTAGCCCAGCAGACCCAGCACGTAGGCCCACTTGCGCCCGATGAGATCGCCGATCTTGCCGCCGATCAGGATGAACGCGGCAGACACCAGCGCTTCCAGCGCGATCGCCGACTGGACCCCGCTGACGGTCGTGCCGAGATCCCGAACCACCGCGGAGATCGACACGTTCATCAGCGAGGTGTCGACGACCAGGACGAACATCGCCATCGCCAGCAGCAGGGCCAACAACCGCTGACGACCCGCTGGCTGCTCAGGACCGCCGGAACGCACCCCCTCGGCCATATGCAATCCACCCTCTCCGCAGCGAGGAAGGGCGCTGCAGCTCATTCGCTGAGGTTGCTCCTGCCGCAGCGGTCGGTCGGCGAGACGCAAGACATCACCGGAAAGCCCAGCCCGGCTCACCGCGTGAGGTCACTGCACCTCGCCCGCGGGAGCCTCTCAGCGGCCACCCCGAGAGGCATCACCCAGCAAGGATGACCTGACCCTGCCGTTGCCAGACATCCTGGACCGTGCCGCTCGCATCGCCGAAGGAGCTGATGATTCCTGGCGCCGTGGTCGAGGTTCGCACCCCTCAGGGCGACTTCACGGCGGCCGTCGGTACGACGCAGCGGGGCACTGAGGTGCCGCCCGGCGGCGACACTCACTTCCGGATCGCCTCGATCACCAAGACGATGACCTCCGCGGTGATCGTGCTGCTGGCCCAGGAGGGCAAGCTCCAGTTCAGCGATCCGGTATCGAAGTACGTTCCCGACGTGCCCAACGGCGAGAACATCACCATCGCCGACCTGCTGAAGATGCGCAGCGGTCTGTACGGCTACACGAACGATCCCGAGTTCGCGACGACTCTCGACGCGGACCCGACGAAGGTCTGGACGCCGCAGGAGGTCCTGTCCATCGCGTTCCGGCACCCGCCGGAGTTCCCACCCGGTACCGCCTACGACTACAGCAACACCAATTACGTCCTACTCGGCCTGATCGCCGAAGAGGTCGATGGCAAGCCGCTGGCCGAGAACTTCCAGGACCGGTTGTACGGTCCGCTGGGGCTCGGGCAGACCGTGCTCCCAGCGAGCACGGACACCTCGATCCCTGATCCTTACTCGCACGGTTACATGTACGGCGGCTCCGCGTTCGCCCTGGTCGACACGCCCTACCCGCCTGACATGGAAGCTGCGGCCAAGGCAGGAACACTGGAGCCCATCGATTACACCAACCAGAACTCGTCCTATGCGATGGGGGCCGGGGGAGCCATCTCCACCGCCGATGATCTCGCCACCTGGATCCGAGCACTGGTTGACGGCCGTGTGTTCAACGCCGATCTCCATCGACAGTGGTTGGACAGCCCGCAGCCCGCTGACCCGGCCCAGCCGGAAGCACCGCAATACGGGTACGGGATCGAGCGGCAGGGCTTCGCGCCGAATGCCACCATGTATTTCCACTTCGGCGAGCTTCCGGGATTCAACTCCTTCAGCGGTTACGATCCCGCCAACCAGGTGACGCTCGTGATATGGAGCAACCTGACCGTGGCACCCGACAGCCGGCCCACAGCGAATGTCTTGCTGGTGAAGGTGCTCGATCAGATCTACTCGTTGCCATCCTGAACACCTCCGTCAGCGCCAACCCCTACTAGCATGGGTCATGTGCAGGACAGTGTCCGATTGCTCCATGATCTGGAGCCGGCGGTCGTGGAGAACCTCGAGCGTCATCTGGCCATGGCCAAGGAGTGGATGCCCCATGAGTACGTGCCATGGAGCGTCGGTCGCGACTACGCCGACCTCGGTGGCGAGGACTGGGACCCGGACCAGTCGCGGCTGTCCCCGATCGCGAGGACAGCTCTCGAGGTCAACCTGCTGACAGAGGACAACCTGCCCAGCTACCACCGTGAGATCGAGCGCGCTTTCGGCCGCGATCGTGCGTGGGGCGCGTGGGTGCACCGCTGGACCGCCGAGGAGGGCCGGCACGCCTTCTGCATCCGCGACTACTTGTTGGTCACCCGTGGCGTCGATCCGGTGGAGCTGGAACGGGCCCGGATGGGAGTTATGGCGGCCGGGTTCGACTCCGAGCAGAAGCCTGTTCTGCACGTGCTGGCCTATGTGTCGTTCCAGGAGCTTGCGACCCGCATCTCGCATCGCAATACGGGGCGCTATACCGCGGATCCGATCTGCGAGCGGCTACTCACCCGGGTCTCAACCGATGAGAACCTGCACATGGTCTTCTACCGCAATCTCGTCACGGCCGCGCTGAGGGTGGCGCCGGGTCCGACCATGCGAGCGATCGCGGATGAGGTGATGGGTTTCGAGATGCCAGGCGCCATGATCCCGGGGTTCACCCGCAAAGCGGCGCAGATCGCACAGGCCGGCATCTATGATCTGCGTATTCACCACGATGAGATCGTGCAACCGTTGCTGCGGCACTGGGCGGTCTTCGATATCGAAGGTCTCGACGCGCAGGGCGAGCAGGCCCGCGACGAGTTGTCCGAGTTCCTGGCCAGGCTGTCAGCACAGGCGACCCGGTTCGACGAGCAGCGGGCCCGTACCCAGGCGCGGCTGACGGCTCGAGAAGCGTGAGCGGGTGGGTGCTCGATCCCCGACTGCTGGCCCGCTGAAGGCATGGACGGGGGCGAACCTCGGAGAGGTCGAGGCAGCACGCACCCGGTACGACAGGGTCGGCAGAGCGAGACGAGCGGGACCTCCTGACACTTTCCGGGACCGGGCTGATGTATCTGGGCAGCGGATCGGTTGTCTCTGTCAGGCATGAGCCGGATAGTGGTGTGCGGCGGCAGCCTGGTCGGGCTGTCCGCCGCGATGATGTTGGCCGCCGACGGGCACGAGGTCACCGTGCTGGAGGCCGACCCCGACGGCGTCCCGACCGCCGCCGCGGCGTGGGGAGCGTGGCGACGGAAGGGCGTGGCCCAGTTCCACCAGCCGCACAGCCTGTTCACCCGGTTCCGGCGGGTCTGTGACGAGGAGCTACCTGGGCTCACCCGCCGGCTGCAGGCCGCTGGCTGCGTCACGATCGACTACCTCCAGACCATGCCGCCGTCGATCACCGACCGGAGCTCGCGGCCGGGAGACGAGGACATGTGGTCGGTCACCGGCCGGCGACCGGTCGTGGAGTCGGTGGTGGCCGCTGCCGCGGTCGAGCACCCGAGGGTCGAGGTGCGCCGCGGCGTGCGGGTGGCCGGCCTCTGCACCGGCCCGGGTGTCGTGCCCGGCGTGCCGCACGTCACCGGCGTGCGCCTCGAGGCCGGCGAGGAGATCGCGGCCGATCTGGTCGTCGATGCGATGGGCCGGCGCACGCCGTCGGCCGGCTGGCTGTCCGCAGCCGGCGCCCGGGAACCGGCGACCGAGGAACGGGACCGCGGATTCGTCTACTACACGCGCTACTTCACCGGGCCGGACCGTCCCCAGCGGCGTGGCCCGGCGCTGCAGCCGATGGGCAGCTTCTCGCTGCTGACCCTCGACAGCGACAACGACACGTGGTCGGTGACGCTGTTCGGGCTCACCGGTGATGCGCCGCTGAAGAACCTGCGGGATCCGGACGCCTTCTCCCGGGTGGTGGCGGCCTGCCCGATGTTCGCGCACTGGCTGGAGGGCACCCCCACCACCGAGGTGCTGCCCATGGCCGGGGTCCTGGACCGGTACCGCCGGTTCGCGGTGGACGGCCAGCCCGTCGTCACCGGGTTCGCCGCCGTCGGTGACGCCTGGGCGTGCACCAACCCGTCGGCCGGGCGCGGGCTGAGCGTGGGCGTCCTGCACGCACAGGTGCTGCGTCAGCTGGTCGGCGAGCACCTGGACGATCCGGCGAAGTTCGCCCTCGAGTGGGACGTCCGCACCGAACGGGATGTCGCACCGTTCGTGCGCAACCAGATCGCTGCGGACACGGCGCGGATCGCCCAGATGGACGCCATCCGCCACGGGCGGCCGGCGCCGCGGTCGGAATCCCCGATGGCCAAGCTGGTCATCGCGGCCGGCACCGACCCGGACGCGTTCCGGGCCCTGGTGGCGATGGTGATGTGCACCGCGCTGCCCCAGGAGGTGTTCGCCCGCCCCGGCATGATCGACCGCATCGATCAGGCCTGCGCTGAGGCGCCGCCGCCCCGACCGGCCGGCCCGGACCGAGGACAGCTGCTGGCGTTGCTCGCGGCCTGACCCGGCGCCAGCGGTCGGCCGGTGCCGATCATGGAGTCGCGGGTGACGAGGGCGGCCAGCTCGTCCTGTGACCAGCCGTCGGTGCCGTCCGGGCGCAGCGGGAGGACCAGGTAGCGCTGCTCCGAGGTCGAGTCGACCACCCGCAGCTCCACGCCCTCCGGAACGTCCATCGCGAACTCGGCCAGGACGGCCCGCGGCTCGCGGACGACTCGGCTGCGGTACTCGAACGACTTGTACCAGTCCGGAGAGGCACCCAGCACGCCGGTCGGGTAGCACGAGCACAGGGTGCAGACGACCACGTGGTGCACAGTGCGCGTGTTCTCCAGCACCGCGATCGGGATGGCCTGCTGCGCCACCTCCGACACGGTGGCGGTGGCGTCGGCGAGCAGGCGGGCCTTGTACTCCGGATCGGTCCAGGCCCGGGCGACGATCCGAGCGCCGAGCGCCGGACTGGCCCCACCGGCGCGGTCCTGGGCGGCGAGGGCCTCGTCGATCTCGTCGTGACGGACGTGGCCGTGGTCGTGCAGGTGCCGCTCGAGCACCTCGGCCCGCTGCTCGGGAGTGACCTCCGTCATGCTGCCTCCTCGAGGTCGCTCTCCCAGACATCGACGACCAGCACGTGGTCGGCATCGGGCCCGAACAGCTCACGGGCCTCGAACTCGACGGCATAGACGTGCTCGACCGGCCCGTGGCGCCCAACCGCCGCGGAGACCGTCGGGTGCGACCAGGAGCACGAGCGGCTGACGACCGTGCCCTCGTGGTTGCGCACGTAGCGCGGCACCCGGGTGTGCTGCCGGGTGACCCGGTTGGCCACCCGGACCCGCTGCCCGTCGGCGAAGCGGCGAGGCCCGCTCGGCTGGCCGGCCGGCTTGGGCTCGCGGGCGGGGTGACCGGATCCGTCGAGCAGCCCCTGCTCGCCCGCCATCCGCTCGGTGGCCCACAGCCAGCGCTCGTAGTAGCGCGACGCCAGGTACTCGGCGGGCGGCATCTGCTCGATCGTGTGGCGGAACCGGTCGATGGTCGTGTTGCCCGTGACGACACGGGCCATGACGGCCACCCTGCCCTCCCACTCGGCGTGCGCCACCTGCGCATCCGGGCCGAGGGGCACGCCACCGAAGCCATGCATGCCGCCCATGTCGTGGACGCCGTCCATGCTCGCCATCCTCCCACGCCGTGCCCGCTCGGGACCGAGGTCAGCTGCCGGAGCGTGCTGGCGTCAGATCGATCGGTTGTGGCGCGATCGCCGTGGTGCGCCGGTACTCGCTCGGGCTGACGCCTCGGGTCCGCTTGAACGCCGCGCTGAACCCGAACGCGTCGGAGTAACCCACGGCGCGGGCGATCTCGGCGATGGTCGCCGCCTCGTTCTCGACCAGCAGGTCCACGGCGAGCGTCATGCGCCACCCGGTGAGGTAGGTCAGCGGTGGTTCGCCGACCAGGTCGGTGAAGCGCTTGGCCAACGTGGCGCGCGAGACGCCGGCTCGCGCGGCCAACGCGGAGACCGTCCAGGGTGCCGCGGGTTCGGCGTGCAGCGCGCGCATGCGCGTCGCCGACCACCGGATCACGCTGGGCGGCGTACCACGCCGGAGGCTCACCGCCCGGCCTGTCGAACCACTCGCGGATCGAGCAGACCAGCAACCAGTCCAGCAGTCGGTCGAGCACCACCTGCTGGCCGGGCGCGTCGGTGGCGACCTCGGCGGCGAGGTGGTCGAGGATGGGGTCGCTCGTGTCGTCGGAGCCGACGCGCAGCACCGTCGGCAGCGCGTCCAGCAGCCTGCGGCTGATCTCGCCCCGCACGGGATAGGCGCCGACGATCAGCGTCGTCGCCTCGCTGGTGTCGTCGACGTCTCCGGGGTCGTGCCATCCGAGCCGGTGTCTCGTTCCGCCCTGCTCGGGCGTGGCGCAGTGCTCGCCGCACGCGACCGGTTGGGCCGTCGTGCCGGGCTCGTCGACGAAGGTGAACGGCGCCGGGCCCCGCACGATGACCGTCTCGCCGACGCGCAACTGCTCGGGCGGGCGGCCTTCGGGCACGATCCAGCCCCTGCCGGCGAGGACGGCGCACAACGTCAGCGGCGCACCGTCCACGAAGTGCAGCGCCCATGGCGGCGACAGCGTCGAGCTGCCGAACAGCGAGCCCTGGGCCCGCACCCCGCGGAACATGTCAGCGAACGCGTCCACCCGACCGAGATTAGACGATCACACAGGTATTCGGGCGCTTCACCTATGGCAGCATCCGAACTCGTGGGCGTTGGATGGTTGCCATGAACGACGACATCACCTTGGTCCTCGGCGCCACCGGCAAGACCGGCCGGCGCGTCGCCGCCCGGTCTCGGCTGGGCGGGACGCGGGTGCGCGCCGCCTCCCGCTCCAGCGCGACCCGGTTCGACTGGTCCCACCCCGGCGGCTGGGACGCCGCCCTGCAGGGCGTCACCGCCGTCTACCTCGTGGCGCCCACGGTGCCCGGCCCGGTGCACGAGTTCGTGGCGCGGGCCGATACCGCCGGCGTGCAGCGCCTCGTGCTGCTGTCCGGGCACGGTGCGGACCGGTGGGGAGACTCCGCGTTCGGACTGGACATGCGCTCGGCTGAGGACGCCGTGCGCGGTTCGACGCTGGAGTGGACGGTCCTGCGAGCTTCGAACTTCTTCCAGAACTTCGAGGACGTCTACCGCGACGCGCTGGCCACGGGGGAGCTGGCGCTTCCTGTCGGTGCGGCCCCCGAGCCGTTCATCGACGTCGAGGACGTCGCCGACGCCGCAGCTGCGGTGCTGGCCGAACCCGGCCGCCACGCCGAGCGGGTCTACGAGCTGACCGGGCCGCGCGCGCTGACCTACGCCGACGCCGTCGAGCTGATCGGCCGGGCGACTGACCGGGCCATCATGTACAAGCAGGTCTCCACCCCCGAGTACACCGCCGGTCGGATCGAGCAGGGCTGGACCGAGGACGCCGCCCATCAGGAAGCTGCGATGTACGCGCTCATCGAGCACGGCATGATCGCCGAGACGACCGACGAACTTGCCACGATCCTCGGGCGGCCGCCCCGGACCTTCGAGGACTTCGTCGTGCGAGCGGCCGCAACGGGAACATGGCGGTACTGACCACCGATTCCAGGAGTTCGCGATGAGCACCGCCACCAGCCAGCTGACCGCCGAGGACGTCGAGTTCCTCGCACGACCCCTGCACGGTTTCCTGTCCGTGGCCGCGGGACCGCAACCACCGCAGCCTCGGCCGGTGTGGTTCGAGGCCACTACCGAAGGAACGATCCAGCTCTTCACGGGACCGGACACGCTGAAGGTGCGGCGCCTGCAGCGCGACCCCCGAGCCTCGATCGTCGTCGCCGCCCCGGCCACCGAGCGTGAACGCTGGGTGTCCATCGCCGGTCACACCACGATCGAGAGCGACGGCGCCAAGGACCTCGCCGCGCGGCTCGCCGCTCGCTACTGGGACCTCGACGACCCCAGCCGGGCCGCCGAACTCGAGACGATCCTCGCCGAGGAATGGGTCCGAGTCGTCATCCACCCCGAGACCGTGCGACGCTTCGCGTTCTCTACGGCGTGATCGCAGGCCCTCGTCAGGGGGTCGAGGGGATCTTGCACGACGCGCGCTGCGCCTTCTCGGGCCCGACGAACGTCCACTCTCGACGTTGCTTCTCCGTGCCGACACATTGTGCGTGGATGCTTCGTTCGAGTCTGAGGATCATCATGGCCTACGGCGTCGCAACCAGGACCGGCACGGTGGCCGCCGATCTCGCCGGGCGCGTCGCGGGCCCGGTGCTACGGCCCGGTGACGAGGGCTACGCGGCCGAGCTGGCGGGCTTCGACCTCTCGGTGGTTCAGCGCCCCGCGATCGTGGTCGGCGCGACGGGCGGCGCGGACGTGATCGCGGGCGTCCGCCACGCCCGAGAGGCGGGGCTCGCGGTCGCGGTACAGGCGACCGGGCACGGCATCACCGTCCCCGCCGACGACGCCCTGCTCATCACGACCCGGCGGGCTGCCGCGGTCCGCGTGGATCCCTCCGACGGCACCGCGTGGGTCGAGGCCGGCGCGATATGGAGCCACGTGCTGCACGAGGCCGCGCCGTTCGGCCTGGCTCCGCTGGCGGGCTCCGCGCCGGCGGTCGGGGCCGTGTCCTACACCTTGGGAGGCGGGCTCGGGGAGTTCGGACGTCTCTACGGCTTCTCCGCAGACCGTGTCCGCCGGCTCGACGTGGTCACCGCCGACGGTGAGCTGCGCGTCGTGACCGCAGACCGGCACCCCGACTTGTTCTGGGCGCTGCGCGGCGGTGGTGGCAACGTCGGGGTGGTCACCGGGATGCAGATCGAGCTGGTCGAGCTCGCCGAGATCTACGGCGGCGGACTGTTCTTCCCCGGAGAAGCCGCCGGCGACGTGCTCGGCGCCCTCCTCGCCGCCGGCCGCGACGCACCTGACGAGGTCAACCTGTCAGCGGCCCTGATCGTCTTTCCCGACCTCCCGGCCGTACCGGCGGTACTGCGGGGCCGGTGGTGCTGCCACGTCCGGGTCAGCTCATCGGGGACCCCGCAGCGTTGCGAGGAGGTCATCACGCCGGTGCGCCACGCCGCGAGGCCACTGCTCGACACCGTGCGGATCATGCCCGTCACCGATGTCGGCACGATCCACAACGACCCCGTCACCCCGCGCGCGACCAACAGCCGCTCCCTGGTGCTGCACACCGCCGACGCGGACACCGCGGCGACTATCCTGCGCCACGCCGGACCCGACACCCCCTTCCTCGTCGAGGTCCGCCAACTCGGCGGCGCGTTGGGCCGCGAGCCGGCCGTGCCCAACGCCGTCGGGCACCGCGACGGCGCGGTCACCGTCTACACCACCGCCTACCCGCACCCGACGGGCCCGTCGACCTCCGACGGGACCGCCGAGCAGGCCTTGCTGGACGACCTCGCCCGCTGGAGCGACGGCGGCGCCCTGGTCAACTTCCTGGCCGGCCCGCACGTCACCCCCGCCGACGTGCGCGCGGCTTACGAGCCGGACCTCCACGCGCGGCTCGTCGAGATCAAGACCGCGTGGGATCCGGACAACATGTTCCGGATCAACCACAACATCCCGCCGCGCGAGCGATGACGACTCAGCCCCGCCGGCGGAACACCGGATGCCTCCTGGGCGATCCGGCTCGACCGACGCCCGGGAACCGCGGGGCCACGCGCCGAGTTGGACGCACATGGTCACCGATCTCGTCGCAGGCGCCCACGTAGCGCTGCCCGACGGGGTCGTCATGATCGATCTGCGTGGTCCCTACGACCTCTCGGCCGTGGTACTCGGCGCCGACGGGCGGGTCGACGGGGACCGGGACTTCGTCTTCTACAACCAGCTCTCGGCCGCCGGCGTCACCCTGCAGGACGGGCGGGTGACGGTCGCGCCGGATCGGCTGCGCTCCGGCGGCGTCCGGGTGGTGGTACTGGCCAGCCCGGAGGTCGAGGGGCTGACCTTCGCACGACTGCCGGCGCCGACCGTGGTGCTCAGCGGCCGCGGTGGTGCGCCGTTCGCCCGTTTCGTCCCGCTGCGGCTGCGCAGCGAGACCGCCGCGCAGCTCGTCGAGGTCTACCGCCGGGACGGGCGATGGCGGGTGCGTGCCATCGGACAGGGCTACGCCGACGGGCTGGCCGGCCTCGCCCGCGACTTCGGCGTCGATGTCGAGGAGGAGCCCGCACCGCCAGATCGCGCACATCCGGCCGCGACCTCTGATCCGGAGCGGGAGGTCGTGGACGCGACCAACGCCGAGCGTCGCCACCACGGCCTCGCGGCCCTGGCGGTGGACGCTCGGTTGGGCGCTGCAGCGCGGCAGCACAGCGCCGACATGGTGCGGCGGGGCTTCTTCGCGCACCAGAACCCCGACGGTGCGCAGGTGTGGGACCGCGCGCTCGCCGCGGGCTACCGCTACCGGAAGGTCGCCGAGAACATCGCCGCTGGTCAACGGGACGCCGCCGAGGTGGTGCGCGGCTGGATGAACAGCCCGGGGCACCGCGCCAACATCCTCGACGCCGAGCTGACCCAGATCGGGGTGGGCCTGGTCTCCGGCGGCCCGTACGGCACGACGTGGACCCAGGTCTTCGGCACCCCACGCTGAGAGGGGGACAATCCGGACCACCGCGATGAACTGGAGCCCGCCGTGACCGGAACCATGAAGCCCGTTGAGCTGACCGTCATCGACACGAACGCCGCCGACTGGGAGCTGTTCCCGGTCGAGTACATCAAGGCGAATCTGGAGCACGTTCCCCTGGTGAACGACGCCGAGACCGGGATGATGGTCCTCAAGATGGTCTACCGGGCCGGCTTCACGAACCCGTGGCACAGCCACCCGTGCGCCCACGGCATCTACGTACTCGACGGCACGCTCAACACCCACCAGGGCCAGTACCCCGCGGGCAGCTTCGTGTGGTTCCCCGAGGGCGGGATCATGGAGCATGGCGCGACCCAGGATGAGGACTGCACGTTCCTGTTCATCACGAACAAGGCGTTCGCGATCCACTTCGTCGGCGACGAGAACGATCCGGACGCCCCGAAGGCCTGAGTACGACTGCGCATCCTCGGACCATTCGAACCGTTGACGTGATCTGTCTCACAGTGGCAAACAGAGAGCGGCACCGTCGCGAATAGGGAATGTGGACGTCAATGCGCCAGATCTGTCCGCCTCAGCGGGCTTGTACTCCCAACTCGCCAGCGTCCTCGCCGGCTTCGCATTTGCAGCGGTGATCACGCTGGTGGCCGCCCAACTCGCTTCCAGCAGCAACGCCAGCCGGACGCTCGAGAGCGGCAGTCCGCTCGTCGCGGCCTTCATCGCGCTCACCATCTCCAGCCTGGATTTCGCCATCCTCGCAGCCGAGCGCTTCGGCACAGCACGGGCGGCAATCCTCCAGACACTCGCCGCGATGGGCCTCAGTGTCGCCTGCATCCTGCTGCTCTACTCGATCCTGGTCCTCGTCCGGGGGCTCGAACAAGACGCGGCCAAGACGCGAGTGGCGAGCAAGGTGATGTCGGACCTCATCCGAGATCTGCTGATAGTGGCGATCTCGCCCGTCACCATCCTCCTCATGTGGAACGGCGCGCGCGATCATGTGAACTTCAAGTACGGCCCAACTGCAGGCTTCGGCGGTCTTGACTGGATCGCGCTCATCACGCTCGTCAGCGTGTTCGTCGTCGGGGTCGTGTTCCGCCACCTCTTCCGTCGCCGTTCGCAGTTCCATCTCACATTGACGAAGCGCATCGCATACGCGGGAGCGATCCTCGCGACCTCGTCCATCCTGGGATGCAGCCTCGTCATCACGTTCATCCACGGCGATACGAGGGTGTGGGACCTCGTACCGGCCGCTGCGATCGTGCTCGTCGGCGCGTTCGCACTCTCGATCATGTACTCGGCGAGCCGCTCGGCTGCTGGCTAGCCACCCAGGTCTTCGGAACCCCACGCTGAGGACGCGGCGCTCCTGTTCAGAGCCGACACGAGGGTGCGGGTCCGGCCGACTAGTTCGTCGGCCGAGCCTCCCGGGCCTGCCGGGCCGCTTTGACCCGCTCGGGCAGGAAGCGGTTGCGCAGCACGGCGAACTTGGTGGCGCGGCTACCGCCGACGACGGCGTCCTTGCCGGCGAACAGGGCATCGACGCCCTGCCGGGCGACCAGCCGCTTGTCGTTCTTCCAGCTGTTGTCGCCGAACTTCGTGTCACCCATGCCGGCTCGGACGTGGAAGTCGCTGTCGGTGGCACCGGGAAGCAGCGCTGTGACGGTGATCCCGTGCTCGAGCACCTCGGCGCGCAGGGACTCCGCGAACATGTAGACGAACGCTCGAGACGGGCCGTATGTGGTCTCGTACGGCGTCGGCTGAGTCGCCGAGATCGACGAGGTCATCAGGATCCGGCCCCGCCTGCGGGGCACCATGTCGACGACTACCCGCTTCGCAAGGTGCACCACCGACTTGATGTTGAGGTCGATCAGCGTGAGGTCCTCGGCGAGATCGATGTCGGCGAACGCGCCACCGACCCCGACGCCGGCGTTCAGCACAGCCACCTCCAGTGGGCGGCCCAGCTCGACGGTGGTCTCCCACAGGGCCTCGACGGCGTCGTAGTCGGCCAGGTCGGCGCGCACCGGGTAGGAGTCGACGCCGAGGCGACGCAGTTCGTCGGCGACCTCATCGGTGCGGGCACTGCGGCCGGTCACGACGAGGTCATGGCCGCGTCGGGCCAGTTCGCGGGCGATCTCCAGGCCGATGCCGTTGGACGCGCCGGTCACGAGCGCCAGCGGACGAGACGAGGGGGCGATGGAGCTACCTGACATGGTCATCGAGTCTCCTGTGCGGTGTTTGTCGGTTTCTCCGGGGCATCCAAGATCGCAACGGCGCGGATCATGCAGGACCTGCCACTGCGGTGTTTCGCATGCGCGGAGCAGACAGCTGAGGCACCGGCCGGCGCGACAAGCTTGCGCCCCGCGCAGTCAGGGCGCCGACCACGCACAGCGGCCGCCCACCCAGGTGGAGCGCACCGCGGTCTCCGCGATGGTGAGGGGGTCGGCGGTGAGGATGTCGCGGTCGAGGACGGTGAAGTCGGCCAGCCGCCCGGGGGTGAGCCGGCCCTTGAGGTGGGCCTCACCAGTGGCGTGGGCCGAGCCGACGGTGTAGACGCCGAGCGCGTCGAGAGCGCTGATCGCCTGGTCGGGACCGAGCACGCGGCCGCCGGCCGTCGTGCGGGTGGTGAGGGACTGCAGGGCCACGAGCGGAGGGACCGGACCGGCGGGGTAGTCGGACGAGCCGGCGACGGTGACGCCGCCCTCGAGCAGTGAGCGGTGCGCGAGCAGGCTGGCGGCCCGCTCGGGCCCGTAGAACTCGACGAGGCGTTCTCCGTGGTGGTGGATGAACTGGCCGAACGGCACGGCGATCACTCCGGCCGCGGCCAGGCGCTCGATCGTGGGGCGGTCGGTCATCGAGCAGTGCTCGATGCGATGGCGCACCGCGCTCGGGACCTGGGCCTGGGCGGCCTCGATGCTGTCGAGGGTGGCGGCGATGGCCGCGTCGCCGTTGGCGTGCACGCAGACTCGCCCGCCGGAGGCGTGGACGGCGCGCACGAGGTCGTCGAACGCGTCCGGGTCGGCGAGCTGCACGCCGTTGTCCGCCCCGGTGGCGCTGGGGTAGGGCTCGCGGCACAGGCACGTCCCGCCGGAGAGCGCTCCGTCGTACATCATCTTGACGCCGACGTAGCGCAGGTGCGGGTCCCCGAAGCCGGCGGTGAGACCGAGATCGCGGACGGCCTCGACGTAGGGCGACCACAGCAGCATCCCGACCCGGGCCGTGAGCCGGCCGCGGTCCCGGGTGGTCTCGTAGAGCCGCCAGGACCGGGGGGTGACGATGGCGTCGCAGTACGACGTCAGTCCGAGGGAGTGCAGGTAGCGTTGCTCGGCGGCCAGGGCGGCGACGGCCGCTTCGGCATCGGGTTCGGCGACCCAGGGTGGTGCGCCGCGGCGCCCGAAGTAGGGGCCCAGGAACGCCTGCTCGTAGAGCCATCCGTCGAGCCGTCCGACGCCGTCGCGCCCCAGCCACCCGCCCACCGGGTCGGCGACCCGGCCGGTGGTGTCGTCGAACCCGGCCAGCGCCAGGGCTCGGGAGTTCACCACCCCGAAGTGCAGGTGGGCCAGCACGACCACGACCGGGTGCTCGGCTGAGACCTCGTCGAGGACGGCGCGGTCGACGCGCGGCCCGTCAGCGGGGACCACGTAGCCGGTGGCGACGACCCAGTCCCCGGCGGGTGTCGCTCGGGCGCGCTCGGCCAGCAGCCGTCGGATGTCGCCGACGCCGCCGACCGAGGCCGGGGACACGTCGACGCGCAGGCGGGTCTCCGCGGTCACCGAGGGGTGGCAGTGGGCGTCGTTGAGGCCGGGGACGACCAGGGCACCGCCCAGATCGACCACCTCGGCGGTGGGGAAGCGGTCGCGCAGGGTGGCGAGGTCGCCGACGTCGACGACGTACTCACCGGCCGTGGCAAGTGCGCTGGCGTCGGCGCCACCGAGGGTGACGATCCGGGCGGCCCGGAAGATGCGCACCGGTGCGCCGGCGGCATCCGGTGTCGGCTGCGGGTCAGTCGAAGCGGGTGACATCGCCGACGTCGCTCAGCGTCATGAAGGCGGCCCCGCGCTCGGCGGCCACGACGCCAGCGGGATCTTGAAGTCGGGCCCGCCATGAGGAACTCTGAAGGCGACCCGCCCCGGGTCGAGGGTCTCGACGACGAGATCAGAGAAGACGAGAGAAATCTCGTGTCCATTCGTCAAAATTTGCGCCTCATGCAGTGGAATACCCAGAGCTGCGGACCATCGGTGTGTCTCGGGGGAAGCCTCGATCAGACTCATGCCCGGGTAGTTCACCTGGAATCGTGCACCCCAGATGTAGCCGTCAACTCCCGTGGTGACGGCGGTATTGTCGTCCGTCAACCGATCATCCAGCGAGGCGGCCCACGTCTCGGCGGGGAGGGCGGTGACGATCGTCGCTCGGACGCAGTGGGTGAACCGGTACCGAAGGTGCTCGTTCGGTATCCCACTTCGCGGATCGGCGGTAGCATAGACGTACACGTCGTAATCACGCATATAGTCTGCGTAGCCGTGGAAGAGTATTGCCTGGTCGAAGGCATCTTCGAAGGCGCGTTCCATCTCCGCTCTGTCCATGGCACATATGGTGCCCTACGGCAGCGCTCGCATACACCGCGAATCGCATCGACCGACCCTCCGTCGGCCACGATCAGCGGACCACGCCGCGCTCGCGGAGCGCGGCCACCTCGCTCTCGGAGAGGCCGGCGTCGGCCAGCACCTCGTCGGTGTCCTCGCCGAGGCTCCTTCCCGTCGAACGGATGCGGCCCGGCGTGCGGCTCATCCGCCACAGCACGTTCTGCATGCGCATGGGCCCCAGGGCCGGGTCGTCGACGGTGGTGATCATGTCGAGCGCCCGGACCTGCGGGTCGGCGAGCAGATCGCTGGGCCGGTAGATGGGGGCGACGGCGGCGCCCGCCTCCTCGAACGCGGCGGTCACCTCGTCGCGCGTGCGCTCCGCGATCCAGTCTCCGACGTAGGCGTCGAGTGTGTCGGCGTGCTGCGCGCGCTGGCGGCCGGTGGCGAACCACGGCTCGTCGAGCACCTCGGGGTGGCCCACCAGGTTCATCACCCGCCGCGCGATCACGTCAGCGCTCGTGGAGATCGCGACCCACTCACGGTCCTTGGTGCGGTAGGTGTTGCGCGGCGAGTTGAAGCTCGAACGGTTTCCGGTGCGCTCCTGGTCGATGCCCAGCTGGTCGGCATAGATCACGCCCGGACCCACCGCGGTCATGATCGGGCTGAGCAGGTCGAGGTCGATCTCCTGGCCCTTGCCGTCGTGCGCGCGCCGGTAGAGCGCCATCGACACCGCAGCGGCGCCCGCCATGCCGGCGATCGAGTCGGCCAGGCCGAACGCGGGCAGGGTGGGTGGGCCGTCGGCCTGGCCGGTGAGGTGCGCGAACCCGCTCATGGATTCCAGGAGTGTGCCGAACGCCGGTCGCTTCGCGTACGGGCCGCTCTGTCCGAAGCCGGTGACGCGCAGCAGGATCAGCCCGGGGTTGTCCGCGGAGAGGACGTCGTAGCCCAGCCCCCAGCGCTCCAGCGTGCCGGGCCGGAAGTTCTCGATGACGACGTCGGCGGTGCCCGCCAGCGTCCGGAAGACCTCGGCGCCCTCGGGGCTCCCGAGGTACAGCCCGACGGTGCGCTTGTTGCGCGCGACCATCTTCCACCAGAGCGGCTCGCCGTCCTTGTCGAGACCGTGGCCCCGCATCCCGTCGCCGCGGATGGGGTGCTCGATCTTGATGACGTCCGCGCCGTAGTCGCCGAGGATCTGCGCGACGAGCGGACCGGCCAGGATCGTCGACGCGTCGAGGACGCGCAGCCCCGTGAGCGGCCCGTCCACCGGCTCGCTCGCCAGCTCGCTCATCGGGCCTGGGGGCGCCGCACGTACCGCCCCTGCGGCTCGCCGACGATGTTGCCGCGGTCGAGCACCTGGTGGCCACCCACCCAGGTGTCGGTGACCCGGGCCCCCAGCTCGAACCCCTCGAACGGCGTGTACTCCTGGGTCGAGAGCGAGTCCTGCGCGTGCACCGTCCACGACGACGAGGTGTCGACGAGGCAGAGGTCGGCGTCGTAGCCGGGGGCGATCGTGCCCTTGCCGAGCAGGCCGAAGCGCTGCGCCGGGTTCCACGAGGTGAGCTGGGCGATCCGCTGGTTGGTGAGACCCCGGCGGCGACCCTCGCTGACGAGGCCCGGCAGCAGGTACTCGGCGCCGCCGAAGCCCGACTTCGCCGCGAAGACGTCCTCGCGCGGGTCGCCGAACTTCATCTCGTCCTTGCAGCAGGCGTGGTCGGAGACGACCCAGCTGACGCTGCCGTCGAGCACGTACTCCCACAGGGCCTCGACGTCCTCGCGCGGCCGCAGCGGCGGGTTCACCTTGCCGCCGATGCCGCTCGCGGTGTCGACGTCGGCGAGCAGGTGCCCGATCGTCACCTCGCGGCGGAAGTCGACGTGCGGGAACGTCGACGCCATGAGCATCGCGGCCTTCATCGCCTTGCGGGACGACAGGTGCAGCAGGTTGATCGTCGGCAGCCCGGTCTCGTCGGCGAGGAAGGACGCGATGGTCACCGCGAGTCCCTCGGAGTGCGGCGGGCGCGCCGCGCTGTAGGCAGCGAGGCCCTGCAGCGTGCCGTTCTCCTCGACGAGCTTGGTGTAGGCGGTCATGATCTCCGCCGTCTCGCAGTGCAGCGACAGCGAGACGTACGGCGCCACGTCCGTCAGCTTCTCCCTGGCCTCCTGCACGCCGCGCATCACGAACTCGAAGTGCGCGAGGTCGTACCGCTCGTCCTCGGGGATCATGAGGAAGGAACTCTGGTTCGCCGAGCGCCCGTGCAACCCGTGGCTCCCGTAGAACATGAAGATCTTGAATGACGTGACGCCGAAGTCCTCGACGATCGAGGGGATCTCGTCGATGTGCTGCCTCGACATCGGCGCGAGGTGGAAGCCGTAGTCGACGAAGGAGCGGCCCTCGGCGGCCGCGAGCACGTGCGGGAAGAACTCGGCGTAGGGGCCGCCGCGGTTGAGGTAGTACTGCCCCGTGCGCATGTAGGTCAGGCCCGTGGTGACGCCGCCCTGCGCGCTCGCGCGGCTCTCGGTCGCGGTGTCGTCGGAGAGCGGGTTGTAGATGCCCCAGTGCTGGTGGGCGTCCACGGCACCGGGGAACGCGAGCAGCCCGCGTCCGTCCACGACGGTCTCGGCCTCCTCGGCGGGGACGTCCGGCTCCACCCGCACGAACTTCCCGCCGGCGATGCCGATGTCCAGGCGGTCCCCGTCGGGCGAGGCGTCGGCGCCGGGCCGCACGACCGTGATGTTCTTGATCAGGGTCTGGATCTGCCTCATCGGGGTCCCTCTTCGGTCGTGCGGATGGTGGAAGCGACGTGGTCGGCGGCCAGGAAGGCCAGACCCAGCGCCGGGAGGAGGCCGTTGCCGGCCAGGTAGCCGGACGCGCCGTGGCCGGAGATCCCGGCCGCAGCGCCGCCGGAGGCGTACAGACCGTGGACGGGGCTCCCGTCCGGCCGGAGTGCGCGGGCGGACCCGTCGACGACGAGCCCGCCCTGGGTGTGGAAGAGCGCCGGGACGACACGGGCGGCGGCGTACGGCGGCTCCAGCGGCGCCGCGAAGGCGGTGCGCCCGAAGCGGTCGACCCCCTCGCCACGGGCCAGCGCCGCCGTCGCGGCGAGCTCGGCGGCCACCTCACCCGCCGGGAGCCCCGTCGCCGTCGCGAGCGCCTCGGCGTCGTCGGCCCAGACGAGCGCGCCGGAGTCGACGGTCTGACGGAAGTCGGTGAACGGCAGGCAGGCGTCGTGGACGCGCCGGTCGAACACCAGCCATCCGGTGGCCTCCGGCCGGCCCGCGAGCACGGCGGCGTACTCGGAGTAGCCGGTCGTCTCGTCGCCGAAGCGGCGGCCGGTGAGGTCGAGCAGCACGCCGCCGTGCAGGACGGTGGCCCAGCCGACGAGCGTCGCCGACTTCTGCGCGAGCGCTGCATGGCCCTGGTAGGCGTCGAGGAAAGCCGTCGCGGCGCCGAGCGCGCTGCCGATGCGCAGCGCGTCCCCGCGCGAGGCCTCGCCGCCGTGGTACACCGCGCCCGCGATCTCCGGGCAGTACCGCGTGACGAGATCCCGGTCGGCGCCGTAGCCGTTCGTCGCGAGCAGCACGGCCGGGGTGTCGATCTCCTCACGGGCGCCGTCGGGCGTCTCGACGACGGCAGCGCGCACCGCGCCGCCGACAGGGCCGTCATCAGCGCTGTCGACGGCGACCTCCACGAGCCGGGCCGGAGCCATGAGGTCGATGCGGGGCGAGGAGGCCACCGCAGCAGCGAGGTGGTCGAGCAGCACGGTGCCGTGCCGGCCCTCCACCGTGTGGCAGCGGTCGACCGAGTGACCCGGGTAGTGGAAGTCGGTGACGAGGGAGAGCGCGAGGCCGGTGTCGTCGGCGAGCCACTCGACGAGCCGCGAGCTCACCTCCGCGAGGGCGCGCGCGAGTCGCTCGTCCCCGGCACCCTCGGTCTTGCGCCGCACGTCGGCGACGAAGAGGTCCGGCGAGTCCGCGATGCCGGCCTCCCGCTGCCAGCGCGAGCCGACCCCGGGGATCATCGCGGTGGACATCGAGGTGTTGTTGCCGCGCCGGTAGTGCTCGCTGGCTTCGACGACCAGCACGTCGAGGCCCTGCTGTGCGGCCCGCAACGCGCCGACGAGCCCGCCGCCCGCCCCGGCGACCACCAGGTCGGGCCCCGCCGCACTCATCGCTGTGCCCCGGCCGCCAGCACCCGCAGCGCGAGCGCGGTCGGGTCCACCACCTGCACACCTGACGACGACCCTGCCGGTACGTCCACGGCCGAGCAGCCGTTGAGGACGGCCGCGGCACCGTCCTGCCCCAGCGACGTCGAGCGCGGCACCCACCGCCTCGTTCCACCGCTGCGTGTCGGCGATCGCGTGCACGTCGAGGTCGAGCACCCGGACGCCGGTGAACGACCCGGACCAGCCGTAGGCCGCCACCTTCTCGGCGAGCTCGTCCGCGATCGCCTTGTTGCGGGTCACCGCCCCGGTGCGGCGGCCGGTGAGCACCTGCCAGCCCAGCGACAGGCGCAGGATGCCGACCACCGGCAACCGGCCCTGCAGCTGGTCGACGCCGGGGTCGAGCACGCAGTCGGGCAGCAGCGCGTCGTAGCCCGCCGGGGCCGCCGTCAGCGCCTCGACCACGAGCCGCTCGGACTCGCGGACCTCGTCGGCGGTGTCGAGGGCGCGCGGCGCGTCGGGCCCGATGTCGTGCAGCTCGATGTGCAGGCCCGGCTGGGCACAGCGCGTCGTACCGCGTCTGGCGGCGGGCCAGCTCGTCAGCGTCGACGTGGATCGGTGTCACGGCGTGGATGCGCACGCGATCTCCTCGCGGATCGGAGGCGGGTGGGCGGTCACAGGTCGGCGAGCCTCCTGAGCGGGGTCGAGACGTCGTCAGCCGTGGCGATCTCGTCGCTGAACCGGGTGACCTCGCTGGCCACGCGGGAGCCGAGCAGCTCCGAGAGCAGGTCCCGCAGTGCGGCGGCGTCCATGGGGTGGTGAGCGCTGTCGCCCACCGGGTTCGGCACCTCGACCACCGCGTCCCCGGACGGACCGCGGACGGTCACGCGCGCGGCGCGCTCGTCGGGGAGCCGGGCGGTGAGGTCGGCCGCCTCCCGGACGACCACCCGGGCGGCGAGCTCTTCGACGCGGGGGTCGTGCAGGGCGTCCTCGCTCGACACGGCCGGCCGCACGTGTCCGTGGACGAGCGCGGCCGCGACGACGAACGGCGTGGAGAACAGGGCGCCCAGGCGCGAGTCCCACGTCGTGCGGGTGAGGCCGGCGGCGAGCGCGTGCGTCTCGACCAGGACTTCGCGCACCTCGTCGAGCGGGGTGCAGGACCGCAGCGCCAGCACCGCGTCGGCCGCGGGGTGGGTGAACGAGCAGGACGCGTGCCGCTTGAAGTAGCCCAGCTCGACGTCCCAGCGCTCGCCGAGCTCGTCCGCGACCGCGTCCGGGTCGAACCCGCCGAGCACCTCTCCCAGCGCCAACGCCGCGGTCCCCGAGTTGCGGGCGACGCCCGCCTGCGCCATCCGCGCCGCGGCCAGGCCGGACAGGTTGGCCGCGGCCATCCAGGCGTCGCGCACGGGGTTGCCGTCCAGGGCGGTGCCGAAGTGAGCGGCGACCGGCAGACCCGCCCCCGCGTCGACGGCCGCCGCGACCTGGTCCGCGCCGAGCCCGAGCAGGCGGGCGCATCCCGCGGCCGCCCCGGTCACCCCCCAGCTGCCGTGCGGGTGGGCGCCCGCCCTCAGGCGGGTGGCCCGCCCGAACCGGCTCGCCACCTCGTAGGCCGCGAGGAGCGCGGCCATCGTCGCCGGGCCGGCGGCCCGGCGCTCGGCGGCCAGAGCCAGCACGGCGGGGAACGCGTGGGCCGCGGGGTGGCCCTTCGCGTACTTGTTGCCCTCGTCGAGTTCCAGCCGCACGAGCGCGGCCGCGTTCAACCACGCGGACGCCTCGACGGTCGTCGTGCGGCCCGCCCCCAGCAGGGGCGCCGGACCCGGCGGCGGCTGCCAGGCCCCCACCAGCCGTCGCTGCTCCGGTTCGCGCGCCCCGGCCAGGCAGACACCGAGCGTGTCCAGCAGCACCAGGGCGAGCCGGTCGTGCACCCGCGGCGGGACGTCGTCCCAGCGCAGCGCGGACACCCATTCGCCGACCTGGGCGGTGGCCTGCTGCGCTTGCTCCTGGTCGTCCGCCGTCGCCATCGTCGCCGTCGCCATCGTCGCCGTCGCCATCGTCACCGCCGTCACAGCCCGAGGTACGCCGCGCGGACGCGGTCGTCGCGGGCCAGCTCGGCGCCCGTTCCGGTGAGCGCGATGCTGCCGCTCTCCAGGACGTAGGCGCGGTCGGCGATGTCGAGCGCCTGAGCCGCGTTCTGCTCCACCAGCAGAACCGCGACCCCACGCTCCCGGATCACCTGCACCGCGTCGAGGACGGCCCAGGTGAGCTTCGGGGAGAGACCGGTGGAGGGCTCGTCGAGCATCAGCAGCCGTGGGCGGGTCATCAGCGCGCGGCCGATCGCGAGCATCTGCTGCTGGCCGCCGCTGAGCGTCTCGGCGGGCTGCCCGCGGCGATCGGCCAGGATCGGGAAGAGCTCGAACACCTGCTCGAGGTCGTCGTCGAGCGACTGCCCGCCGCGCGTCCAGCCGCCCATGCGCAGGTTCTCCTGCACGGTGAGCGGGCCGAAGAGCGCCCGGCCCTCCGGGACGTGCACGAGCCCGCGGCGGACCAGCTCGCTCGGCCGCACCCCGACAGCGGGCTCGCCGCGGAAGGTGATGGTCCCGCCGGTCGGCGTGAGCATCCCGGAGATCGTCTTCAGCGTGGTGGTCTTGCCCGCCCCGTTGCCGCCGACGACGGCGACGATCTCGCCCTCACCGACGGTCAGGCCGATCTCGTGCAGGATCTGCAGGTGGTGGTAGCCGGCGGACAGGCCCTCAACGGTCAGCACTGGGTTCCTCCCCGAGGTACGCCTCGATGACCCGCGGGTCGCGCGTGACCTCCTCCGGCGAGCCGTGCGTCAGCACCCGCCCGAGGTCGAGCACGAGGACCGAGTCCGAGAGCCGCATGACCGCGGCCATGATGTGCTCGACGAACACGAGAGTGACGCCCTCCTGTGTGCGCAGCTCGTCGAGGAGGTCCATCACCGGATCGCGCTCGGCCGGCACGAGGCCCGCCAGCACCTCGTCGAGCAGGAGCACGCGCGGCCGACTCGCGAGAGCCCTGGCCAGCTCGAGGCGCTTCAGCGCGGCCGTGGGGAGCCCCTCGCTCGGCGAGTCGCGCCACCGGCCGAGGCCGACGCGCTCGATCACCTCCGCGGCCACCGTGCGCGCCGAGCGCCGTGACCCACCGCCCGCCAGCACGGCGATCGTGACGTTCTCGAGCACGCTCATCGAGTAGAACGGCCGCATCAGCTGGAACGTGCGCGCCATCCCGGCGGCCAGCACGCGGTGCGGCGGCCGCCCGGTGATGTTCGTGCCGTCGAGGTGAACGGTGCCCGCATCGGGGGCGAGCGCGCCCGCCACCAGGTTGAAGATCGTGGTCTTCCCCGCGCCGTTGGGCCCGATGATGCCGAGGATGCTGCCCTCGGCCACCTCGAAGCCGACGTCGTCCACGGCGCGCAGGCCCTTGAACGACTTGGTGAGTCCCTCCACCTGCAGCAGGGTCATCGGCGCGACCACCTGTCGCGCACCGCTCCGTAGATGCCCTTCGGCAGGAGCACGATGATCACGATCAGCAGGAGACCGTAGAGGATCACGTCGAGGCCGCTGCGGCCCTGCAGGAACTCCAGGAACGCCGGCGGGTTGCGCAGCACCGTGGCGGTGACGTCGGAGAGCGGCCCGAGCACGGCCGCGCCGATCAGCGGGCCCCAGATCGTGGCGACGCCGCCGATCACCGCCGGCAGGATCGCCTGGATCGACTGGCTCGCGCCGAAGGCGAGGTCCGGGTCGATGAACAGGTAGTACTGCACGTAGAACGCGCCCGCTACGGAGCTGATCGCGCCGGCGAGTGCCATCGTCAGGAGCTTGTAGCGCATCACGGGGATGCCGACGCTCGCGGCCGCCTCCTCGTCGTCCCGGGCGGCGAGCGTGAACTGCCCGGCCCGCGAGCGCAGGAACAGGATGCTGACGACGAGCGCGGCGACCGTCAGCGCGAGGGCGATCCAGAAGTAGTTGGGTGATCCCGGCTCGAACTGCATGTACCACCACGAGCTCTCCGGCAGCAGTGGCACGTGGTAGCCCTCGGCGCGGTTGACGAAGTCGCTGTTGGTGGCCCAGAGCCGCAGCATCTCGGCGAACGCGAACGTCGCGAGCGCGAAGTAGGCGCCGCGCAGCTGGTAGCGCAGGGCGAGGAACCCGACGATCACGGCGAACAGCGCCGCCACGGCCATGCCGACGGCCATCCCGATCCACGGCGAGACGTCGTGCTCGACGAGCAGCCACGCCGTGGTGTAGGCCCCGAGGCCGAAGTAGGCGGCCTGGCCGAAGCTGAACATGCCCCCGAAGCCGCTCATGATGTTCCAGCCGATGGACAGCAGTGCGAAGATCAGTACCCGGACGACGACCGCCTCCTGCGCGCCCGGCAGCACGAGCGGCAGCGGCACGAGCAGCACCGCGAGCACGGCGACGACGGCGAGATGTCGGTTCCACGGCTGCCGCGGCAGCGCTGCCGGCGGGGCCGGGTCACGGGTCGTGGTCGCGGCCGTCATCCGGACCTCCCGAACAGGCCCTGCGGGCGCAGGAAGAGCACGAGCACGAACACGATGAACACCGACAGCAGCGGGCTCTGACCCGGCAGGAGCAGCCCGCCGAGCTGCTCGACGAGGCCGATGACGAGGCCGCTGAGCAGGGCGCCGACGACGTTGCCCATGCCGCCGAGCACCACCACGACGAAGGCGATGATGTTGAACTGCGCGCCCGTGGTGGGTTCGATCGTCACGAGTGGGGCCACCAGGGCGCCCGCCGCACCGGCGCACGCGGTGCCGATCGCGAACGTCAGCATGTAGATCCGCCGGGTGTCGATCCCGACGAGCTCGGCACCCGAGTGGTTGGCCGCGACCGCCCGGATCGCCGTGCCCAGCCGCGTGCGCTGCAGCAGCAGGAACAGCAGTCCGGCCAGGACGATCGCCCCGGCGAACGCGAGGATGCGCGAGAGGTCGGCGACCGCGCCGAGGATCGGCACGCCACGGTCGCCGGGCAGGGCGACGGAGCGCGGGTCGGCGCCGAAGAACAGCAGGAGCGCATTCTCGATGATCATCGCGAGTCCGAGCGTGATGAGCAGCTGGTTCTCCAGCGGCTGTTCCATCGCGCCGGCGAGGATGCCGCGCTGCACGAGCGCCCCGAGCACGAACATCACGACGATGCAGATGCCGAGCGCGATGTAGGGGTGCATCCCGAAGGATGCGACGAGCCAGTACGTGGCGAACAGGGCGAGCGCGAGGAACGCCCCGTGCGCGAAGTTGACGATGTCGAGCACGCCGAAGATCAGGGTCAGGCCCATCGCGGCGAGGCCGTAGACGCCGCCGACCAGGATCCCGGTGACCACGGCCTGGGCGACGACGATGCCGCTGCCCGACTGGACGTAGGCGAGCACGACGGCCAGGACGACCACACCGAGCACCGCCGCCACCTGCATCCAGGGGATGGACGGACGGGCTCGGACCGCGGCGGGGACCTCGCTAACGGTGTCGCCGGCGGCGGCACCGGAGTCGGTCCCGGTCTCGACGTGCTGTCCGGGTGCGGAACTCATCGTGCGGCGAGCGCCGGTTGGCCCGGGTAGACCGGGGCGGCTTCGGCGTAGGAGTCGGGGTGGACCTGGCGGATGGTGCCGTCCTGCACCTGCATGAGGATCGGGATGGCGTTCCTGTTCTCGCCCTTCTCGTCGAACGCTATCGGCCCGCTGCTGGCCAGCAGCGTGTCGACCTCGCCCTTGGCGATGGCGTCCCGCACTGCCGTGGGGTCGGCCGATGCGGCGGCCTGCAGCGCCTGGGCGATCACGTTCACCGAGTCGTGGGCGAGCACGGCACCCGTGCGGATCGTGTCGCCGTAGCGTTCCTGGTAGAGCGTCGAGAGGTCCTGCGTCGCGGGTTTGGTCATGTCCGCGTGGTAGTTGGCGTCGAAGAAGCCCTCGCCCGCCTGGCCGACCTCGGACGGGAACTGCGCCAGGTCGAACGCGCCGTTGGCCACGCCGTACACGGCGTCGACGCCCGGCTGGACCGTCTGCACGGCCTGGGCCGCCAGCACGCCGTCGCGGTAGTAGCCGGCCACCATCAGTACGTCCGCCCCGGCCGCCTTGACCTGCGTCATCTGCGTGGTGAGGTCCGAGACGCTCGCCGCGTCGTAGGCGATGGCCGGGCCGACCGTCATGCCGAGCTTCTGCGCCTCGGCGGTGAAGGAGTCGCGGATGGCGCTCCCGAACGGGCCCTGCTCGTGCAGGATCGCGACGGTCTTCGCCGGGGTGCCCGCGGCCGCGGAGACCTCGCCGAGGTACTGCGCCGCCCGCGTGCCGAGCACGGTGGAGCTGGGCTGCACGCGGAACGTGTACTTGTAGCCCTGTTGCAGGATCGAGTCGGCGCTGGAGACGTCGATGACCAGCGGCACCTTGTTCCGCTCGGCTACCGACGAGACGTTCGCGGTGACCGCGCTCTGGTAGGTGCCGACGAGGCCGACCGCCCCCTCCTGCACGAGCCGCTGCGCCTCGCTCTGGCCGACCTCGGGCTTGCCCTGCGTGTCCGCGCTCAGGAGTTCGAGCTTGGCCCCGCCGAGAGCCGCGATGCCGCCCGCGGCGTTGATCGACTCGACGGCGAGCGTGGCGCCGTTGTCCATCTGCTGCCCGTCGGCGGCGGCCGCGCCGCTGAGCGGGTGCAGCGAACCGATCTTGATCGTGCCCTCCGGGGTCACCCCGCCGGCGGGTGCTCCACCCGCGGCGCCGGACGGTGCCGACCCGCCGCAGGCCGCGAGGCCGAAGGAGAGGGCGCACGCCACCGCGGCGATCCAGGTCTTCCTCATGTCTGCTCCTGCCCGCTCGGGCTTCGTTCCGGTTGCCGAAACGCTGGTTGCGGTGGATGCTGCCCGTATCCGGGTGCAGGGTCAAGTGCTGGAGCAGCCGATATGCTGACTTGAACAGCTCAGACGCTATCCGGAGGTCTTGACGAACCACGTTCCGCTGCCCGATCATCGTTCCGTTGACAGGAACAACAAGACTTGATCCGCGACGAACGGATCGGAGGCGGCGGCGTTGGTGGACATCAACGGCACGGAGGCGGCGGCACGGGTCGCCGACGTCCTGCTCCTGTTCACCGACGGTCCGGAGTCGTTGGGCGTGTCGGCGATCGCGCGCCAGCTCGGGCTCTCGAAGGCCGTCGTGCACCGCATCCTGCGGACGCTGACCGACCGGGGTCTGCTGACCACGAGCCCGGTCTCCCGCGGCTACCAGCTCGGTCCGGCGTCCGCGGCGCTCGGGGCCAGGGCCCTGCGCGAGTCGACGCTGCGCAGCGTCGCGATGCCGGTGCTGCACGAGCTGCAACGCGTCACCGAGGAGACCACGACGATCTCGGCGCGCGTCCCCGACGGCCGCGTGTACCTCGACCAGGTCGAGAGCGCGCGGGAGATCAAGATGACCGTGGAGGTCGGTCGCCGCTTCCCGCTGCACGCCGCCAGCTCCAGCACCTGCATCCTGGCGTTCCTCCCGCCCCACGAGCAGGAGGCGGTGCTCACGGGCGAGCTCTCGGCGCTGACCAGCCACACCGTCACCGACGTCGACGCGCTGCGCACCCGCCTGGCGGAGGTCCGCGCCGTCGGCCACGCCCACTCCGTCGGCGAGCGCCAGAGCGGCGCGGCGTCGGTGGCCGCGCCCGTCTTCGGGTTCGACGGGACCGTCATCGGCGCGGTCTCGGTGTGCGGCCCGGCCGACCGGGTCGACGATGCCGCGCGCGAGCGGTTCGTGCCGCTGCTGTCCGAGGCGGCGGACCGGATCTCCCGCGCCCTCGGCTGGCGTGGTGGGCTCCCCACCGAGGCTGATCGGGAGTCGGCGTGACGCGCGTACCCCGCTCCTGGCTCTACGTCCCCGGCCACCAGGCCGAGCGCGTCGCGAAGGCGCTGGTCGCGGGGGCCGACGCCGTGGTCGTCGACCTCGAGGACGCCGTGCCCCCCGACCGCAAGGCCGACGCGCGGGAGGCGATCGCCGCCGCCGTCGACGCCGTCGCGACCGACGACGCGCAGGTGTGGGTCCGGGTGAACGACCCCGACGGTCCGTGGGGCGAGGCCGACCTCGACGCCGTCACCGGATCCGGCGTCACCGGTGTCCGGGTGCCGCGCAGCGCCGACCCCGGCACGGTCCGGCGCGTCGCCGAGCGCACGGGCCTCCCGCTGCAGCTGCTGATCGAGACCGCGGCCGGGCTCGCCCGTGCTGTCGACCTGGCCGCAGCGCATCCGCTCGTCACCGGGATCGGGCTCGGCGAGGCGGACCTCGCGGCCGACCTGCGGCTCGTCTCCGACGCCGGGCTCGACTGGGCTCGCGGCTGGGTCGTCGTCGCGGCGCGGGCCGCGGGCCTGCCCTCGCCCGTGCAGAGCGTGTGGACGGACGTCGCCGACCTCGACGGCCTGCGGACGAGCTGCGAGCGTGGACGCGCCACCGGGTTCGTCGGGCGCTCCGTTGTCCACCCGCGGCAGGTGCCGATCGTCCATGACGTCTACACGCCGTCCTCCGAGGAAGTGCGGCAGGCCACCGCCATCGTCCGCACCGCCGACGCGGCGCAGTCGCGCGGCGAGGTCGCCGTCCTCGACGAGGACGGCCGGTTCGTCGATCCGGCCGTCGTCGAGCGCGCCCGCGTCGTGCTCGACCTCGTCGGCAGCCCAGCCACCGTCCCCACAGGAGGAAGCCGATGACTGCGCAGGACCCGACGACGATCCGCACGGGCTTCGGCACGGACCCCCTGCTGGCGGCGGTGACCGGGGGCGTCCGCATCGTCGAGCTCGGCCAGCCGCACTTCACGGGGATGCCGTGCTCGCCCAACCACCCCGGCTTCCGCATGAGCCTCGTACGCCGACACGGCGACGTGGTGCGCGCCGACGGTGGCTCGGCGTCGAACGAGATCATCGTGACCGGCGGCCACGTCGGCACCCACATCGACGCCCTCTCGCACGTCAGCCACGACGGGCTCCTGCACGGCGGCGTCGACGCGGCGCAGGCCCAGCGCGGCGGCCGATTCTCGCAGCTCGGCGCGGAGCACGTCCCGGCGCTGCTCACCCGCGGCATGCTCCTCGACGTCGCCGGCACGCACGGCGTGGACGTCCTCCCCGCCGGCTACGGCGTGACGGCCCACGACCTGCAGGACGCCGCGGATCGCGCGGGCCTCCAGGTGCGGCGCGGCGACGTCGTCCTGGTCCGTACGGGCTGGGCGCGGCACTTCGACACCGACCCCACCACCTACCTCGGCCAGCAGGACGGGGTGCCGGGACCCACGCCCGACGCCGCGGCGTGGCTCGCCGAGGCGGGTGTGGTGACCACCGGCGCGGACACCACGGCCTACGAGCAGATCAAGCCGGGCGCCGGGCACAGCGCGCTGCCGGTGCACCGCGTGCTGCTCGTCGAGGCGGGCGTCCACATCATCGAGCACCTGAACCTCGAGCACGCCGCGGCCGAAGGGCTCACCGAGTTCGTGTTCGTCATGGCTCCGCTGCGCATCGTCGGCGGCACCGGGTCGCCGGTGCGGCCGGTCGCGGCGGTGGCGTCGTGACCGAGCTTGCGAGGTCACCATCGGACACAGCACCCGCCGGGACCACCACGGACACCATCGTCCAGCGCCTCGCGCGGCTCGCGGACGACGTCGCGCAGCAGGGCCTGCCGTCGCACCTGCGCACGGACGTCGCCCGGCGCGTGCTCGACGTCATCGGCAACAGCGTGGCCGCCACCGGCCAGCCGGCCGCAGACTCGGTCACCGCGGTCGTGCGCGGCTGGGGTGGTCCGGCGGACGCGACCGCGATCGGCACCGGGCTGCGCCTCCCCGTCCCCTCGGCGGCGCTGCTCAACGGCACGCTCGCGCACTGCCTCGACTTCGACGACACCCACCTGCCGTCGGTGCTGCACCCGTCGGCGCCCGTCGTGCCGGCCGCGCTGGCCGTCGCCGAGGCCACGGGCGCCCCGGCCACGGCGCTGCTGGACGGCGCGGGCGTCGGCATCGAGATCGCGGTGCGGCTCGGCATGGGAGGGTACGACCGGGAGCTGGGCAACTCGGTGTTCTTCGAGCGGGGGCAGCACGCGACGTCCATCTGCGGGGCCGTCGGTGCGGCCGTCGCCGCCGCGATGGTCGGCGGGCTGGATGCCGAGCGCATCGCGCACGCCGCGGGGATCGCGGCGAGCATGGGCGCGGGGCTGCTCGAAGCCAACCGCACCGGCGGCACCGTCAAGCGGATGCATTGCGGCTGGGCCGCGCACAGCGGTGTCGTGGCCGCGGACCTGGCGCGGCACGGCCTCACGGGCCCGCCCACGGTGGTGGAGGGGCGGTTCGGGTTCCTGCACGCCTTCTGCGGCGACCGCGCGGACGTCGAGGCGGTGGTGTCCGGGCTCGGCGAGCACTGGGAGCTCCCGGGCATCTTCTTCAAGCCCTACCCGTGCAACCACTTCACCCACGCCGGCATCGACGCCGCGCTGGAGCTGCGCGCCCGCGGGGTCGACCCGTCGCGGATCGAGGAGATCGAACTCGGTGTTGCCTCGCCGGTGCTGCGGACGATCGCGCAGCCGCCCGAGGAGAAGGCGCGTCCGCGGTCGGGCTACCACGCTGCGTTCAGCGGCCCGTACACCGTGGCGGCGGCGCTCCTCGGCGGCGGAGGGCTGGGCCTGGGGCACGCCGACTTCACGGACGAGGCTGCCGCCGACGAGCGCAGGCTCGCGCTGGCCGCGAAGGTCCGCTGCGTCGCCGACACCCGCTGCGACGAGATCTTCCCGGAGCAGTTCCCGGCGGTGCTGCGCGTCCGGCTCACCGGTGGGGAGCGCCACGAGGTGCGCATCGACGCGAACCGCGGCGGTCCCGGCAACCCGCTGAGCGTCGAGGAGCACGCCACGAAGTTCCAGCTCAACGCCGGACAGGTCCTGGACGCCGACGCCGTCACCGCGGTCGCGGACGCCGTGCTGGCGCTGCCGGAGCGCGGCGCGATCGGCCAGGTCATGGACCTGGTGCGGGGATGACCGCCGTCGTGGACGTGGCCGCCGAGGAGGAGGTGGCAGCACGCCTGCGCCGGCTCGTCGACCGGGCACTGGGCGAGGATGTGCTCGCCGAGCCTGACGTCGGGCACGCCGTGCTCGTCGTGACCGACACCCTGGCGGCGATCCTGGGCGCGGCGGCCGAGCCCGACGTCGCGGCGTTCGCCGGCGCGGCTCCGCACATCGGTGGCCATGGCGCGTCGACCGTCCTCGCCACCGGCGCCCGCACCAGCCCGTACGCGGCCGCGCTGGCCAACGGCCAGGCGGCCGTCCGGCTGGAGCTGGACGAGGGCAACCAGTTCGCCGCCAACCATCCCGCCGCGCACACGCTCCCGGCCGTGCTGGCGGTCGCCGAGGAGCTCGACGCTCCCGGGTCGGCCTTCCTCGCGGCCGGCGCGGCGGCCTACGAGGTGGCCGTCCGGGTGGGTCGGGGGACGCGCCTGCGCCGCGCGGTGCACCCGTTCGGGACGACGATGGCGTGCGGCGCGGCCGTCGGCGTCGCGCGACTGCGCGGCCTCGACCTGGACACCACCGTGCGGGCCGTGCAGATCGCGGCCGCGCTCACGCCGGCCTCCACCCAGCGGGCCGCGAACACCGGCGCGACGGTCCGCAACGCGATCACCGGCGTGACGGCGGCGTCGGGCGTGCTCGCCGTCGAGCTCGCCGGCACCGGGACGACCGCCGACGTGCGCGCGCTGCACACGGTGTACGGCGAGGTGCTCGGCGAGGCGTTCGACGACCGTGCGCTCGACGACGGACTGGGCGAGCTCCGCTACCTGAGCCGCAACTACCTCAAGCTGCACGCCTGCAGCCGGTGGAACCACGCGCCGATCGAGGCGCTCGCCGCACTCGTCGACGAGCACGGCATCCGGGTCGACGATGTCGAGTCCGTCGAGGTGGCGACGTACGACCCGGCCAGCCGCCTCGACGGCACCGCGCCCACCAGCGGCTTCGGCGGAAAGCACTCCATCCCGTACTCCCTGGCGGCGCGGCTGCTGCTCGGTCACAACGGCATCGCGGCCTACACCGACGAGGTCGCTGCCGACCCTGCCCTGCGCGACCTGATGGCGCGCGTCCGGGTCGTCGAGGACCCGGCGCTCACGCACCTGACACCCGCCGTGCGCGCGGCCCGCGTCACCGTCCGCCTGCACGACGGTCGCACGCTCATCGCGGAGGAGGACCGGGCACCCGGTGGGTTCGACCGCCCCTACGACCGAACCACCCTGCGCGCGAAGCACGACGAACTGCTCGGCCGGACGCTCCTCGGCCCCGCGGCCTCGGCGGTGCTGCGCTGGTGCGAGGAACTTCCGCGCGCCGACTCCATCCGCGGGCTCGACCGGCTCGTCGCGGCTCGCGCATGAGCGCCGTCGCCGCCCTCGCCGGTTCGGTCGCCGCCACCTCGTGGCGGGACGCGCCTGCGGCCGTGCGGGACCGGGTGGTGGACCTGGTAGCCGACTGCGTCGCCGTCGCCGCGCTCGGCAGCGCCCGTCCGGAGCTGCGGGCGCTCGTCGAGGCACTGGCGGTGGGCACGCCCGAGGGCGCCGCGACGGTCGTCGGCTCGCCGCGCGGCTGGCCCGCGACGAGCGCGCAGCTGCTCAACGGGTCGGCCGCTGCGGCCGACCAGCTGCAGGACGGGCACCGGCCCGCCCGCGGGCACCCGGCGTCGCACGTCGTGCCCGCCGTCCTCGCGCTGGCCGAGGAGCGGGACCTCCCGGGCGACGAGACACTCGCCGCCGTGCTCGCCGGCTACGAGGCCGGGGTCCGGGTCGGCCGCGCGATGGGCGGCACCCCGCCCGGCGTGCACGACATCGGTACTTGGGGTCCGGTGGGCGTTGCCGCCGGGGTGGCCCGGTTGCTCGCCCCCGGCGATGCGGAGGCGGCCGGACGCGCGGTCGAGCTGGCGGCGTCCGCCGTTCTGCTCTCCGACGCCACCACGATCTTCCAGGGGCGCACCGGTGGGCACGCGTTCCTGGGCGCGTCGGTGCAGCTCGGCGCCGCCCTCGGGAGCGCGGCCGTGGCCGGGCTCGAACCGGAGCCCGGGGCGCTCGACCGGCACCTCGCCGCCGTCGCGGCGCAGAACTGGCACCCCGCGGCACTGACCGCGGGCGTCGACCCGGGCGCGGGCCGCTGGGCGGACCACGACGTGCTCGGCGGCTACGTGAAGGTGCACCCGACGTGCGCCCACCTGCACGGGGTCAACGACGCCGTCGCGGACCTCCTCCCGCTCGACGCCGCGGAAGTCACCGAGGTCGAGGTGCGGACGTTCGCGGCGGCCGCGGGGTTCGACGCCGTGACGGACGACGAGCTGCACGCCCGGTTCAGCGTCCCGACGTCGGTCGCCGTCGCGCTGGCCACCGGTCGGCTCGACGAGACGACGATGACCACCGGGACCGTGGCGTCGCCGGCCGTGCAGGACCTCGCGGAGCGGGTGCGGGTCATCCACGACCCGGCGCTCGACGTGGGCTACCCGGACGGGCGGCCCGCCCGGGTCACCGTCGTGCTGCGCGACGGAACCGTCCGCACCGCCGCTGGGGACAGACCCCGTGGCGACGCCGACCGCGCCCTCGACCGGGGGCAGCTGCGAGCCAAGGCGGAGCGGCTCCTCACCAGCCGGTTCGGCAACGCCGGCAGCGACGTCCTCGCCGCGGTGCACGCACTGGCGGACGGAGGCACCCCGCGGCAGTGGGGCGAGCGGCTGCGCGCGGCCGCCGGGGAGGTGTCGCCGTGACCGACCCGGAGGCCGCGGCGCGGCAGTTCGATGTCGAGGAGGTTTGCGATGACGGTGAAGGCGATCCTGGGGTACGAGGTGGCGGAGGGGCTCACGCCCGAGGAGTACGAGCGCTGGCTCTTCGAGGTGCACGCACCCGACCTGCTCGCCAACCCGCACCTGGATCGCATCGTGTTCAACAAGGTGCTGCGGCCGGTGCGCCAGGCCTCCGGCGGCACGGCGGAGGTGCCGGAGGGCTACTCGTTCTACCGGATCGCGGAGATGCACTTCGCCGACGAGGACGCCTTCGATCGGTACCGCGCGTGGTTCACCGACCACCCGATCCCGCCGGACCGCGGCCCGGCGGGCCGCACCGACTTCAAGTTCTACGTGCTCGCCGACAGCACCGAGGTCACCCGCGACTCGCTCGCGGCAGGTGGGGCCACACGGTGACGGCCCCGCCGACACTCTCGGCTGTCCTCGCCGACGTCGCCGCCGGTGCGCTCGACGAGCACGCGGGTGGCTGGGCCCCCGTGACCGGTGCGCTGCGGGCGCTCGAGCGACTCGCCGACACCGCGCCGGAGGACGACCTGAGGGCGTGGGCCGTCCGGATCGGCACCGCAGACGGCGCTGTGCCCCTGCCCGGGACGGGACTGCGGGCCGCGCCCTACCCGGGGCTGCTGTGGGCCGGTGAGCGCTGCGCGCGGGCCGGCCTCGGCGAGGAAGCGGTGCTGACGCTCGTCGGCCTCACCGTGGGCGCCGAGCGCGACCGCACCGCCGCCGACCTGAGCCGCGCGGTGCACGGCGGGCTCGCCGTCGCCGCCGAGGTCGAGCACCGGGTCGCCGAGGTGGCCCGGCCGGCCGCGCTGCCGACGGGCGGGGTCGTCCCCGCGGCGACGTGCGCGGCCGTCCTGACCGGCGTTCCGCTCGCCGACCTGCCCGCGGTGCTCGATCTCGCCGGCAGCCTGATGGCCGTCACGCCACCGGACGGGGCTCCCGGTCCGTGGGGAGGTCACGCCGGAGCGGCGGGCTGGCTCGCGGTCCGCTCCTGGACGAGCGGGCTCGTCGGGATGCCCGACGGCCTCGCCCACACCGTCGCCGCGGTCACCGGTTCGTCCACTGTGGATAGCTCGTTCGACGGGCCGCCGGGCGACGTGCCGGTTCGCGCGCTGTGGGATCGGCTGCGGTGATGTCCCGTCCTCCGGTGCTGCTCAACGTCGCTCGACCGTGGGGTGAGGACGACGCCGTCGCGCTGGCGACCCGGGCACTCGCAGCGGGACTCGACGGCGTCGGGCTCGCGGACAGCCCGCGGCTGTTCTCCGACCCGCTGGTGGAGACGGGGCGCGTGCTGTCCGAGACGGACGCACGGATGGCCGGCCCGTGCGTCCTCGGGCTGGGGTTGCGCCATCCGGCGACGGTCGGCGGAGCCGTACGCACCCTCGCGGCCCACCACCCGGGGCGTGTCGTCGCCGTCGTCGGGCGCGGCGAGAGCTCGGTGCGCAACGAAGGGCTGCCGGTCCCGTCGCTGCGCGAGCACGAGGCGGCGATGCGCGCGCTGCGGGAGTTCGACGCCGACTCCGCCGGGTCGACGCTCCTGGGCGCGGCGTCGGGCCCGCGCACGATCGCCGCGACGGCCGCCGCGCTCGGCGGGGTGCTCGTGGACGTCGGCACCGATCACGGGGTGGTGGCGCGCGCCGCCGCCATCGCCCGCGACGCCGACCCCGGCGCCGCCGTGTGGGTCTTCCTGCGGGCCGCCGTCACGTCGTCCGTCGAAGAGGCGGACGCGGCCGCTCGGCCCGTCCTCGGCTCCTGCGCCGCGCGCATCACCGGCGCTCCGGACTTCGACGGTGTCGACGGCAACGACCTCGACCACGTCCGGGACGTCGCCGCCGCGCACGACTACCGTCGCCACGGCACGGCGGACGCCCGGCGTCCCGGCCACCTGGCCGGGCCGGGTGACGCGCTGGTAGGAGAGCGCTTCCTCGTCACCGGCGACGGGCCCACCGTCACCGCGCGGATCCACGCGCTCACGGACGTGGGGGTCGATGGCGTGGTGCTCGCCGGCGCCGTTGCGGGCGTGACCGAACGCCTCGCCGACCTCGCCGCCGCCGTCATCCGCGGCCTGTCCACCCGGACGCAGCCCGATGACCGTGACGACGCCGCCACCCTGATCGACGCCCGGCGGCTGGCCGGTTCGCCCACGGCACCCGGCTCGAGGACCCCCCGGCCGAGATCGTGCACCTGGCGCGGCTGCTGCTGCTCGACTCGGCCGGCGTGCTGGTCGGCGGGCTGCACTACCCGCCGGTGCGAGCGCTGTCCGCAGCCTGCGAGCGGCCGAGCCGTCCGGACCGGCCATGTCCCGTTCGCCCGGCTCGCGGGCCTGGGCACGGCCGCGACCTGGCTCGACGCCGACTCCGGCGGCTCGTTCCACCCCCAGGGCCACCGCCTCCCGCCCGTACCTACCGCGCACCCGGGCCCGCACCGCCTCCCCGTGCTGCTGCATGCCGCTGCGGCGGACGGGATGCCGACCGGCGGCTCACGGAGGTCTTCCTCCTCGCGACCGAGGTCGGGATGCGGTTCCGTGTCGGCACATCCTGCGGCCCGGGCTGCACCCGCACGGGATCCACGGGCCGTGCGGCGGCGCTCGCGGCGAGCCTCTCGCCGACCTGCCTCCGGCCGGCACGGCAGAAGCGCTGTTGCTCGGGGCGTCCGTCCCGATGGCGGCGACACTCGCCGTGCCGGTGCACGGCGGCACGGTGCGCAACGTCTGGACCGGGCTCGGTACGTACTACGGCGCGGCCGCGGCCGGCCGGGCCGCCGACGGTGCCCGCGGGAGGGGATCTCGTGGCCCGCCTGCTCGACTCGGCGGTCTGCACCGACCTCGACCCGAGGAGCTGACGGGCGGCTTGGGCGAGCGGCGGCGCCTCGCCGACAGCTACCTCAAGCCCACGCGCGCGCTCGCTGGATCCACCCGGCGCTCGACGCCTGGCGTGCTGCCGTCGCGGGCGTGTCGGATCCGGTGCGGGCGCGCGGCGGCATCGCGGAGGTCGTGGTCGACACCTTCGCGTTCGCCCCGCGCCTTGCTGGACGCGGTCGACGTCGATCGCATGCATGCCCGGTTCCGCTGCCCCTGTGCCTGCAGCGCCGCCGTGGACGGGAACCTCGTCGCAAGGACCTTCCTCCCCGACCGGCTCGCCC
>CAVQFJ010000012.1:0-466223 GCA_963711715.1 uncultured Actinomycetota bacterium | reverse complement strand
TCCACCCCGGCGGCGACGCTGTCCTTCGATCCGTGGACCTCGAGCCGCACGTCGTAGCCGCGGCCGTTGTAGCGGGTGTTGGAGACGACGCCGAGGGTGCCGTTCACGAAGGTCACGATGGCGGCGGAGGTGTCGGCGTCGTCGTAGGTGCGGAAGAAGTCCGCGCCCTGGTTGCTGCCGGTGGCGTAGACCTCGACGGCGTCCTGCCCGCTGATCCACCGGATGATGTCGAAGTCGTGCACCCCGCAGTCGCGGTACATCCCGCCCGACACCGCCACGTATTCCGGGGGCGGCGGTGCCGGGTCCAGGGTGGTGGAGCGAATGGTGTTGATCCAGCCCAGCTCACCACTGTCGACGGCCGCCTTGGCCGCGGCGATCGCCGCGTCGTAGCGGCGCTGGAACCCGATCTGCACCGGCACGGTCGAGCTCTCGAGGCGGCGGAGCAGCTCGGCTCCCTCCGCGCCGCTGGGCGCCACCGGCTTCTCGCAGAGTGTGGGCAGGCCCGCCTCGACGCAGGTGACGATGAGCGTCGTGTGGGCGTCCGTGCCGGCAGCGATGATCACGCCGTCGACGCCCGAGCCGAGCAGGGCATCCAGCGAGTCCCTGCCTTCGACACGTGGGCCCTCGACGCCCTGAGCGCCGAACCGCTCGACGATCGTCGTGGTCTTCTCCGGAACGAGGTCGGTGACCACCAGCGAGTCGATCGCGGGGATTCCGACGAGGGTGTTGGTGTGGAACGCGCCGATCCGGCCGAGCCCGATGAGTCCTAGCCGCATACTCGAAGAGCCTCTCTCGTCGATGAGGGTCAGGCGGGGACGCCGGCCGGGCGCACCCAGTCGGGGTTGGCGACAGCGGTGGGCTTCCGACCGGAGAGGACGTCGAGGGCGCCGCGGGCGGCGTCGTCGAAAGTGGCGGCGGTCGCCCTGCGGGTCAGTCCCATGAGGTGGGGCGTGAGCGAGACGCTCGGGTGATCGAAGATCGGGTGGTGCACCGGTGGCTCGGACTCGAACACGTCGAGGCCGACCCCCGAGAGCTGCCCGGACTGCAGGGCCGCGAGTGCTGCGTCGAGGTCGAGCAGACCGCCCCGGCCGCAGTTGATGAGGACGGCGCCCGGCTTGGTCCGTGCCAGCAACGCGGTGCCGACCAGGTGGTGGTTCTCCGGGGTCAGCGGGACGTGCAGAGTCAGCACGTCGCTCGAGGCGACCAGATCGTCGAGGTCGGCGCACGCCGCATCGGCAGGCGGAGGCGCGTACGGGTCGTAGGCGAGCACCCGCATCCCGAAGACCGCGGCCAGCTCACCCACCCGACGGCCGATCCGGCCGTATCCGATGATCCCGATGGTCGCGCCGTCGAGATCACCGATCGGCCCGTCGGAGTCGCGCTCGGCCCACCTCCCCCCGCTGACCAGGGCGGTCAGCGGAGCGATGCGTTTCACCAGGGCGAGGGTGTGTGCGAGGACCCCCTCGGCGACGGCGCGGGTGCCACTACCGGGGGTGATGACGACGGCGATGCCGCGCGCCGTCGCTTCGTCGAGGTCGACCAGGTCCGTGCCCACCCCGGTCCGGGCGAGCACCCGCATCCGCGGAGTGCGGTCGAGGAACGCGGAGTCGACCACGGCGTCGGCGCGCACGATCGCACCGACCGCGGTGGCCAGGTCGGCTTCGGTGGGCTCGGCGACGAAGTCGATGCCGTCACCGAGCGCCCCCGTGACCAGGTCGGCCTCGACCGTGCCCAGGCCCACGACCACCGGCCGGCTCGCGGTGCTCACCGCTCCACTCCGACGGTCGCCGGCTCGCCGCCGTAGGTGGCCCCCGGGACCGCAGGCACCTTCACCCACGATCCGCTGGCGGCGGAAGAGACGGCCGCGCTGACGACCTCGGCAGCCGACTGGGCGTCGTCGATGGTGCACGCGCCGGGCACGCCCTGCGTCACCGAGTGCAGGAACTTCTTCGCCTCGATGACCTTGAGGTCGTCGTAGCCCATGCTGTTGCCGGGGCCGGGCTGGAACTTGGCGTAGTCGCCCATGCCCGGATTGCCGAGGATCGTGGTGTAGCCGGCATGCGCGCCGCCGCGGCCGACGGCGAGCTTGAGCTCGTTCATCCGCTCGAAGCTCCAGGTGGCGGAGCCCTCAGTGCCGTAGACCTCGATGGAGAGCCCGCACTGCGGCCCGACCACGACTCGGGAGCACTCCAGAGTGCCGACGGCACCGGCGCCGCGGGAGTTCGGCGCGAAGCGGGCGAGCACCGCGCCGTAGTCCTCGTTCTCCACCGTGCCCATCTCGCCGTCCTCGATCACGGCGAAGTGGGTGCCCGAGCCCATCGGGAGGATGGGCCGCTCGGCGTGGACGATCGTGGACAGGGCGGTGACCTCGTCGATCGGCCCGACGACGTACTGCACGAGGTCGGCGACGTGGCTGAGCAGGTCGCCCATCGCACCGCTGCCGGAGTACTCCTTCTGGAAGCGCCAGGACAGGGCGCCCTTGGGCTCGGCGGCGTAGCCGTTGAGGAACACCGAGCGGATGTTGGTGATCCGGCCGAGGGTGCCGTCGGCGATCAGCTCGCGCATGTGCTCGATGGCCGGGGCGTGGCGGTAGTTGTAGCCGATAGAGGTGGCGACGCCGGCCTCATGGGCGGCGGCGGCGACCTCGGCTGTCTCGTGGGTGTCGCGGCCGACGGGCTTCTCGATCCAGAACGGCTTGCCGGCTCTCGCGGCGGCGATGCCGATCTCGCGGTGCAGCATGTTCGGCGCGCAGATCGACACCACGTCCACGTCGGGGTCGGCGAGGACGTCGCGGTAGTCGGTGGTGCCGCGCTCGTAACCGAGGACGTCCTTGGCGTACTCGACGCGGTCCGGGGCGGTGTCGGCGGCGATCACCAGCCGGCACTTCAGGCCCAGCTCGGGATAGACCGAGGGCATCGCCTGATAGGCGCGGGTGTGCAGCTTGCCCATCCAGCCGACGCTGATCAGGCCCACACCGATCTCACGGGTTGCGGTCATGACGGAACTCTTTCCAGGGAAGATGGCGGAAGAAGAGGAAGCGGAGAGGGCATCAGCCCAGCCAGAGCTGCTTGGACAGCCCGGCCTCGTACTCGGTGCGCAGACGCTGGACGGTGTCGTCCTCCGACACCTCGGACGGGGCGACGTCCCACCACGCCCCCGCGCCGGGCAGGTCGACGTGCGGGATCACCGGGACGACGATGACGACTGGGCCCTGGTGGCCGCGGGTCTCGTCCAGTGCGGCGCGCACCTCGTCGGCGGTGTTCGCGCGGATGCCGCGGGCGCCGAGCCCCTGCGCCACCTGGACCAGGTCGACCTCGAGGTAGTTCCCGTCGAGGCGCGGTTGCTGGGCATGCTCCTCGGAGGCGAGGTCGAGGGGGCCCGTGCGGTAGCGGAACTCGTTGCCGAACTCGCGGCCGTGGCGGCCCATCTGCAGCCGATGGATCACCTGGTAACCGCGGTTCTCCGGGATCACCACGGTGACGGCGATGCTCTCCTGCGCGGCGGTGACCAGCTCGGTCGGCGAGAGCAGGAACGTCCCGTCACCGATGAACACCACCACCCGCGAGTCCGGATCGGCGTCGGCGAGCCGGACGCCCATACCGGCCGGGATCTCATAGCCCATGCAGGAGAAGCCGAACTCCAGGTGGCAGAAGCGGCCTTCGGTCGCATCCCACACCTTCTGCAGGTCGCCGGGCGGCCCGCCGGCGGCGGCGACGATCGTGTCGCCAGCCCGGGCGTGCTCCTGGAGCAGCCCGATGACCTGGCCCTGCGTGAGCAGCGCCCCGGTATCCGGGACGACGTCCGGGAAGTCGGCGGGGATGGAGACGCGGTCGAACAGGGTGTCCGGGTCCAGCGCCGCGGCCCGCACCGGCTCCCACCCGGCGACCTTCGACCGGACCTCCACCTGCCACTCCGCCGGGCTGCGGTACCCGGCGCTCTGCAGGGCCACGGCCAGCGCGGCGAGGGCGCGCTTGGCGTCACCGACGATGCCCGTGGCGCCGAGGCGCTGCGCGTCATAGCCGTTGACGTTGATCGACGCGAACTGCACGTCCGGGTTCTCGAACAGCGACTGCGACGCCGTCGGGAAGTCGGTCAGCCGCGAGCCGACGGTCAGCACGAAGTCGGCCTGGCGGACCAGGTCGTTGTTCGCCGGGGTGCCCTCCAGGCCGATCCCGCCCAGCTGCCACCAGGCGCGCTGCTGCACCGCGCCCTTGCCGGCCATCGTCTCCAGGACCGGGATCCCGGCCGAGCCGGCGAGGTCCTCCAGCTCCGCGGTGGCGCCGGAGTAGGCGACGCCGCCGCCGGCGATGATGATCGGCTTCTGGGCGTGTGCGAGCAGCCGGGCGACGGCCTCGACCTCGTCCGGGTCGGCGATCGGGCGGCGGATCGCCCAGTCGCGCTCGGTGAAGAACTCGGCCGGGAAGTCGAACGCGTGGGACTGGACGTCCTGGGGCAGCGACAGCACCACGGCGCCGGTGTCCACCGGGTCGGTCAGCACGCGCATGGCGGCGGGCATTGCGGTGAGCAGCTGCTCGGGCCGGTTGATGCGGTCGAAGAAGCGGGACACCGGGCGGAGCGCGTCGTTCACGGTGGCGTCGGCCTCGACCGGGTGCTGCAGCTGCTGCAGCACCGGGCCCTGCCGGCGAGTCGCGTAGGTATCGCCCAGCAGCAGCAGCACGGGCAGCCGGTTCACGGTGGCCAACCCGGCCCCGGTGACCGTGTTCAGAGCGCCGGGACCGATCGACGCCGTGATCGCGAGAGTCGCATGCCGCTTCATCGCCTTGGCGTAGCCCACGCCCAGGTGCACCAGCGACTGCTCGTTGCGGCCCTGCACGAACGGCATCAGGTCCGACAGCTGATCGAGCGCCTGGCCCATGCCGGCGACGTTGCCGTGGCCGAAGATGCCGAGGGTGGCGGGGATCAGCCGGCGGCGCTGGCCGTCGGCGACGGAATACTGCTGGGACAGGTAGGTGACGACGGCCTGGGCGACGGTCAGCCGGACCGTCTTGCCCGAACGGCTGTTGCTCATGACGATCTCTCCAGGGGTGTTCGGGTGCTCACCAGGGCTTGCCGTGCAGGACGACCGTCTTCTCCTCGGTCATCTCGGCGACCGCGGTGCGCGGCCCCTCCTTGCCGATGCCGCTGCCCTTGAGGCCGCCGTAGGGCATCAGGTCAGCCCGCCACAGCGGCGTCCAGTTGATGTGGATGTTGCCGGCGTCGATCTCCCGGATGGCCCGGACTGCGCCCGCGACGTCCGCGGTGAAGATGCCGGCAGCGAGGCCGAATGCGGTGCCGTTGGCCTGGGCGATGGCCGACTCCCAGTCCTCGGCCTTGCTGACGGCGACCGCCGGGCCGAACAGCTCGTCCTGGCTGAAGGGGGACGACGGGTCGACGTCGGCGACGACGGTGGGTGCGACGATCGCGCCCTCGCGCTCGCCGCCGGTGAGGATGCGGGCCCCGGCCTCAGCGGCCGCCGTGATCGATTCCTGGATCCGCTCGGCCTCGGCCGTAGAGATGACGGTGCCCATCGTGGTGTCCGCCGAGGACGGGTCGCCGGTGCTGATGGCCTTGACCTTCGGGAGCAGGGCGTCGAGGAAGTCGTCGTTGATCGCGGGGTGCGCGATGACCCGCTGCACGGAGATGCAGACCTGGCCCGCATTGGCGAAGCCGCCCGTCGCGACGGCGGTCGACGCCAGCTCGAGGTCGGCGTCCGGCATGATCACGACGGGGCAGGACGCCCCGAGCTCCAGCGACAGCTTCTTGACCCCGGCACGGGCCGCGATGCGCTCACCGATGCCGGTCGAGCCGGTGAACGACACCTTCCGCACCCGTGGGTCGGGAACGAGCAGGTCGCCGAGCGAGCCACCCGGGCCGGTCAGCACCGACAGCACGCCCTCGGGCAGACCGGCGTCGACGAAGCACGCCGCCAGCGCCAGTGCGGTCAGCGGGGTAGTGCGGGCGGGCTTGAGGACGACCGCGTTCCCGGCCGCCAGCGCCGGGCCGATCTTGTGCAGCACCAGCAGCGACGGGTAGTTGAACGGGGTGATCGCGACGACGACGCCGACCGGCTGGCGAACGGTGAAGCCGATCTTGTCGAAGCCGGTGCCCTTGTTGGCGTCCAGCGGCAGCGTGTCGCCGTAGAGCTGGGTGCCCTCGAACGCCGAGAGCCGGATGAGGTCGCCCGATCGGCCCGCCTCCGTGGTCGCCTCAGCGATCGTCTTGCCGTTCTCGGCGCTGAGCGTCGCGGCGATCTGCGGCGTGCGCTCTTCGGCGAGCTGGGCGGCCCGCAGCAGGATGCGCATCCGCTCGTGGGCGGGGGTGCGCCGCCAGGTCCCGGCGCCGCGCTCGGCTGCCTGCAGGGCGAGCTCGACGTCCTCTGGACCGGCCGTGGAGACCTCGCCCACGACGCTCCCGTCGTACGGCGAGCGGATCTCCTCGGTGTCACCGGCCCTGGCGGCCGCCCACCGGCCGCCGATCAGCAACTGGGTGCTTGTCACGCTGTCTCCTCATTGGTCTCGTGCCGGCGCAGAACAGGGGGAGCCGGCGACCGGCGCCTGCTCGCGTTCATCGAGTTGTTCCGACACCCGATACCGGGGCGCCGGAGCTGTACCGGGTCACGAGCCGGGGTGGCAGCAGGTGCTCCTCCTCGGGCCGCCCGGGATCCTCGATGCGACGGAGCACGCAGTGCGCCGCAAGGGATCCGATGCCGGAGCTGCCCGGGTTCACAGAAGTCAACGAGACCTGGCGGATCGCGGACACGAAGGTGTCGTCGTAGCCGGTGACCGCAACATGGCCGGGAACCCGGAGACCGGAGTCCGCGACCGCCGACATCGCCCCGACGGCGGCCAGGTCGTTGACCGCGGCGATCGCCGTCACCGGTCGTCGGCCGCGGAGCAGCCGTGCTGCCCCTCGGTATCCCCCGTCCTCACTGAAGTCGGAATCGGCGATCACGATCTCCGACTCCAGCCCGTGGTGCGCCATCCCCGCGCAGTAGCCGGCAACGCGCTCCTCGGCCACGGCACCACCCAACCCGCCCAGGTGGGCGATGGCCGTGTGTCCAGCTGCCACCAGATAGTCGACCACCAGGCGCATGCCGAGGTGGTCGTCGTTGCGGACCACATCGGCCCGCAGTCCCTCCGCACCGGCGGCCGCAACCACCACCGGCATGTCGCCGAGCACCTCCGCGAGGGCCTTGCGGTCCGGAACGGATCCGACGACCAGCATCGCCTCCACACGGAGGTCCTTGAGCGCGCCGATCGCACGATCGTCGATACGCGGGCCCGAGGTGGGCGGCGACGGCATCACGGCACTGATCAGCAGCGTGCTCAGGCCCTCGTCCTCGAACACCTGACCGGCCCGCTCGACCACATCGATCAGCAATGGGTTCCGCAGATCGGCAACCAGCACACCGATGGTCCTCGACCGGACATCGGACAGTGAACGCGCCGCCAGGTTCATCCGGTAGCCGAGCTCGTCGGCGGCCTGCTGGACCCGGCGTCGCTTCTCCTCGCGCACCATCGGCTCGCCCCGCATCACCAGCGACACCAGTGATTTCGACACTCCGGCGCGCTCGGCGACGTCCCGGATCGTGGGTCGACGGCCGTTCGCCTCACCGCGCTCCGGCATCAGCCCTCCTTCGGCGGCCCGCTTTTGGACCGGTCCAATATGGCAGAACGTCCCGTACGTCGTCAAGACGCGATTAAGACGCGGGCATGACGGTCACGGAGCAGGGCTGTGCGTGGATCGGTCCAAGACAGATCCGAGGACCCCGTACCCCTGCCGCAAGGGGCCCGCACTCTCAAGTGCGGGCCCTCCGCGCACAGATCAGGACACGTGGTCGGCCTAGTCACGGCACCGCGGACCCGGGCTCACCGTCAGCTAACGGCGGTCGTACAGCACTCCGGCGAAGGGGAGGCGTCGAGGCAGCGATCGGTAGATCGATCCGTCCAAGAGCTCCTCCTCCAGCGACTCGAGCGACCGGTTTCGCGTCTCGGGCACCTCGTGCCAGAGGAACCCGAGCATGATCACGCCGATCACCGCGAACAGGAAGAAGGTCCCCATCCCCAACGCCTCCAGCAGCGACGGGACGTACAACGCGAGGAGCCCGTTGACGAACCAGCCGAAGAACACCGCGATCCCGATCGCCAGGCCGCGGATCTGGAGCGGGAAGATCTCCGCGAGCCACACCCAGACGGCGACGTTGAGGAACGTCTGCATCGACAGCACGAACGCGGTGATCAAGACGAGGATCACGTACGGGCGGATCGGGTTCCCCTCCGGGATGATGAGCGAGGCGACACCGACGAGGCAGTGGCAGGTCGTGGTCAGGAACAACCCGATGAAGAACGTCTTGCGGCGATCAATCCGGTCCATGTTGTACAGCGCGATGATGCCGCCGATGACGGCCGCGAGACCGAAGAGGGTGTTGGCGAGCGTGGCCGCCGTCTCGCTGAAGCCCGATTCCTTCAGTACCCGCGAGCCGTAGTACATGATCGAGTTGATGCCGGTGAGCTGCTGCGTCACGCTGACGCCGATCCCGACGAGGACGATGCGCCGCAGCCACTTGTTCGAGAAGATGGCTGCGAAGCTCATCTGAACGTCCTTCTCCTCCTCGGCGACGGCCTCCACCTGACCGAACTCCGCGAGGGCCCGGTCCTCGGAGCGCACCGTCTTCAGCACGGCGAGGGCCTCCTCGTAGCGGCCCTTCTCGACGAGCCAGCGCGGCGACTCGGGCATCCGCAGCATGCCGATGAACAGGGCGACCGCGGGGAGCGCGCACACCCCGAACATGATGCGCCACACACCCTCGACGTGGCCGAGCGTGGCGAAGAGGATGTAGTTGACCACGAAGGCCGCGAACTGGCCCAGAACGATCGCCAGCTCGTTGCGGCCCGTGATCGACCCGCGGATCTCGAACGGCGCCAGCTCCGCCAGGTACACCGGCACCACCGTCGAAGCGCCGCCGACCGCGAGCCCGAGAATGATCCGGCCGGCCACCAGGATCGTGAAACCGGGCGAGAAGACGACGACCAGCACGCCCACGAAGAACATGACCGCGAGCACGATGATCGTGGTGCGTCGTCCGATGGCGTCGGAGATCTTCCCGCCGACGAGGGCTCCGACCGCGGCGGCGAAGATCAGCGAGCTGATGACGACGCCCAACTGCAGGAGCGACAGCCCGAGTTCCTCGGCCATCGGACCTTCCGCGCCGTTGGACACACCGGTGTCGTAACCGAACAGGAGGCCGCCGAGGCAGGCTACGATCGAGATGAGACCGATCCGCTTCCGATGCGGACCGGGAACCAGTGGAGGAAGCGTGGACTCCGCCGCGCTCGTCGAATGTGACATGTAGGACTCCTTTGTCTTCAGCTACGAGGTTGGCCCCGCAACCGACATCCACTACCGTTTGGACAAATCAGTGGGTCGCCGGGGCTGATGCCGATGTCGCAGCCGAAGAGCAGGCCGCCGCGATGGGATGAGCGTGCGGCGTGATCTCATCGCAGGCCTGAACATGAGATTGCGGATTGCGCTGTGCTGACATGGTCCCCCGACCTGGTGAATATGTTCTGGACCGTGCCGCCCGCCGGACGGTAGCGGCCGTTTCTGCGCTCAGCCCGGCTCGTTCGGCCTCGGCGGCAGGATCGCCGCGGAAAGCCGGCGCTCGGCGCCGAGCTCGCGATTCATCGTGTCGTAGGTGATGATTCGGTGCCCGCGGTTCTTCGTGAGTACCAGCGCGCGCAGCCAGGTGTAGAGCGTGCCGAGCCGGTTGCCCCAGCCGATCAGGTAGAGCATGTGGATGAAGCCCCACATGAGGTAGGCCGGACGGCCAGTCGCCTTGATCCCGAACGCGTCGGCTACCGCGGCGTTGTAGCCGATCGTGGCCATCGAGCCCTTGTCGGAGTAGCGGAACGGCGGAGGCGGCGGCTCGGCCGCCATCCGAGCGTGCAGCACCTTCGCGACGTACCTGCCTTCCTGCAGGGCCGGCTGGGCGACTCCCGGCAAGTTGTTCAGTGACACCATGTCGCCGATCGCGAAGACTTCCGGGTGCCCCGGCAGGGTGCAGTCCGGTTGCACGGGAATCCGTCCGGCACGGTCCACCTCAACACCGATCCTGTCGGCGAGAAGCCGGGCCAGCGGTGAGGCCTGCACACCGGCGGCCCACACCCGGGTACGGGAGCGGATGGTCTCCCGCCCATCGGGGCCGTCCACCGTGATCGAGTGGTGGTCCATGTCCACCGCGAGGGTGCGCAGCCGGACATCGACCCCCATCTGCTCCAGGTGCTTGCGCGTGTACTCCTGCAGCTTCGGTGCGAACGGCGGGAGCACCGCGCCGGCGCCCTCCAGCAGGATGATCCGCGCTTCGTTCGTGTTCACCGCCCGGTAGCCGCGAGGCAGCACGGTGTGCGCCAGCTCGGCGATCTGCCCGACCAGCTCGACTCCGGTGGGACCGGCGCCGATCACGACGAAGGTCAGCCAATCGGCGCGCTCCTGCGGGTCGGTCGCGAGCTCGGCCATCTCGAACTTGGTCAGGATGGCGTCGCGCAGGAATCGGGCATCCTCCACGGTCTTCATGCCCGGCGCATACTCGGCGAACTCGTCGTTGCCGAAGTAGGAGTGGGTGGCCCCAGCCGCCACCACCAGCGAGTCGTAGTGCAGCTCGATCAGCCGGCCGTCTGGACCGCTGGTCACGACCACTCGCCGGTTCAGATCGACGTCGTGCACCTCGGCCAGCACCGCGCGCGCGTTGGCCTGCTCCTGGATGATGGCACGGGTCGCCGGGGCGATCAGTCCTGGCGGCAGGATCCCGGCCGCAACCTGGTAGAGCAGCGGCTGGAACAGGTGATGGTTCGACCGATCCACAACCGTGACGTCCACATCCGTGCGGCCCAGAGCCCGCGTGGTGGTCAACCCACCGAAGCCGCTTCCGATCACCACCACGTGGTGCCGACCTGCCGCCATCTCCGAACGCCTCCTCTGCCAGCTGGCGTCGTCAGCCAGCGATGCCCTTGCTCGGCGATGGTCTCCTCGCCTGGCGGGCAGTTGCCCCGGATCAGGGCGCCGACGTGGATGTTCTCGCTGACGAAGCGTCGATGCGCTCCGATCGAGCGATGCGTCGACGACGCACCCAGATGGGCACCTGCGAGTCAGCCCGTGCTGCCAATGACGTCTTACGGTCGGCGGGAGAATGTCCAGTTCAATGGGACAGACAACGGATCATCCGAACGAACTCGACCTGTCCATCGAAGACGTCCCGACTTCACGTGCATATCCAACACTCGGGAGGCGCACTCACCCTGTTTCGCTCGCCAGCTACTTCTCAAAGCCGGGTGCTCACCGGTGGATTGGACCGTTCCAGGGTCGCACCCGGCCTCGGGCGACGTCAAGGGGTCCGTCGAAGATTTCTCCCAACGTCTTGCCCCTGGTGATCCTGAGTGTCGGACAACCAGACCCCAGATGCCGGCGGTCGGCTCGCCCCCTAGACTTGGAACGTCCAACCAGCTGGCCGACCGCGCCGGCCTGCCGGACACCCGGATCGGCTCGGCTCACTGAAGAGATCAGAGTACGTCACCAGATGAAACCTTCGGGCCTCGCATGTGCCGACAACCAGCGCGGGTTTCGCGGCGATGTGTCGCGCGCCGACGAGGACGGCGAAGCCGCTCGTGGGAAGCTCTTGTGGAGTTGTCCAGGTCCGAATTCCTCTGCGGTCAGGGGACTCGCGCTCGATGGCTGCTGAATCTCCTGGGCCTGCTCGCCGGCCCACGATCAGGGACGTTGCCAAGCTCGCCGGCGTGTCCAAATCGCTGGTCTCCCTGGTCATGCGCGGTGAGCCGATGGTCCGCGACGACAAGCGCCGGCGCGTCCTGCACGCCGCCGAGAAGCTCGGCTATCGGCCGAACTCCGCCGCGCGTTCGTTATCGGCGGTTCATACGCAAACCGTCGGCGTGCTGATCGCCGATCTGCGCAATCCGCTGCTCGTCGACATCGTGGCGAAGGCCGGACAAACCCTCGAGGCCGCCGGCCTGAGCATGCTTCTGACCAGCGCCGTACTGGCCTCGAGAACCGGCGCGGATGCGCACATCGACGCCAGCACGATCGGGACCCTCAAAGACCTCGGCGTGGAGGGAATGCTGGTCGTGGGCTCCGTGCCGGACCGGACGACACTGGCCAAGGTCGTCGGCGACATGCCGATGGTCATCGCCGCCGCCCAGGCGGAAGGTCTCCAGGTCGACGAGGTGCGCAACGACGACCAGCTGGGTATGCGCCTGGTGGTCGACTACCTGGCCGCACACGGTCACCGCGCTATCGCCCATGTGGGCGGCCTCGGCGGAGCGGTGGCGAAGGATCGGCTTGCGGGATATCGCGATGCCATGCACCACCACGGACTCGACGATCAGGTCCTGGTGGGAGAAGCCGATTTCACCGAGGACTCCGGGTATCGCGGTACAGCGCAACTCTTGCGCCGAGGGCGGCCCATCACGGCGATCACAGCGGTCAATGACCTCGCTGCCGTCGGGGCGCTGTCGGCCGTGGCCGACGCGGGAATGGTGGTCCCCGACGACATCGCCGTCACCGGCTACGACGACACCTTCGTCGCCGCCATCCGCCAGGTCTCCCTGACCTCTGTCAACCCGCACACCGCCGGCATCGGCGAGCTCGCCGCGCGCTGCCTCATCCGCCGCATCGCGGAACCGGCACGCCCCCTGGAACAACACCTGCTGGCGCCGCGCCTGGTGACCAGGTCCAGTTCGCCGGCACGGAGCGGCTCGGTGCGACGCGCCTCCATCGAGGTCGTCACCTAGCGATCCGGGGTGATGGCACACGGTTGCTGTGTCCAAAGACGAGTTCTCGCCACGACGCGCCCGTCCTCCACCGGTCGGTGAACGAAGTCGAGCAGCACTCGACACGTCGTTCACGTCCTGTTCTTCGAGCTCACCTCGGGCATCGCCCGAGCACCACCGTTCCCGTCGAGACCTCCGTGTCGGGACCACCCTGACTCTTGACGGCAGCGTGGACGTATGTGATTTTGGACCGATCCAAACGGGATGGTCGCAGTCGATCGCTGCTGCATGCCTCCCCTCCGACATCCACGTGGAAGGGAAGATCGCAGTGCACACCTGCCGTCGTCCGGACGTCTACATCATCCTCCGGGTGACCCGATGACCGCGCCAGCCGGACCGATCGACCATGGTCGACTCAGATCTCAGGTCCGCTCCGGGGCGACCACACTGGGCACCTTCATCGGTACCGCATCGTCGGTCACTGCCGAGGTCTGCGCCGCCGCCGGCTTCGACTGGCTCCTGCTCGATCTGGAGCACGGATCCGGCGGCGAGGAACAACTCAACACCATGGTTCCGGGCGCAGCGGCCTATGGAGTCCCCACACTGGTCCGCGTCGAGTCCGACGCGCGGATCCGGATCGGTCGAGTCCTCGACAGCGGTGCCGCCGGGATCATGCTGCCTCGCATGGATTCGGCCGAGCAGGTCCGAGCAGCTCTCTCCCATCTGCGTTACCCGCCCCAGGGCGATCGGGGTGTCGCCACCTACAACCGCGCGTGTCGGTACGGCCTGGACCCCGGAGCACTCGCTCGCGCGAATGACGAGGTTCTTGGCGTCGTGCAGGTCGAGTCGGCGGTTGCGGTCGCTGCCGCCGAGGAGATCGCCTCCATCGACGGCGTCGACGTCCTGTTCGTCGGCCCCCGCGATCTGAGCCACGATCTCGGTGTTCCCGGCCAACTCACAGCACCGGAGTTCGTCGACGCACTCGAGCAGGTGCGCATCGCCGCGCAGAAGAACGGCAAGGCATGTGGGCTGCTCGTCAACGACGGTACGGCCGCAGCCCGCAGACGTGCAGAGGGATGGTCGTTCATCGCCATCGGATCGGACTCCACGCTGCTCGCCACCGCGGCATCGGCGCACCTCGCGCAGGCACGGACAGCCCCGACCGTCTCCTGAGCATGAACCGTGCGGGCTGAGCACCCGCCGCCGACCCCGCCGTTCGCCCTCCGAACTGATCCGGGAAGACGCAGGTCAACGCCAGCGAGCACAGTTTCAGGCATCCACTGGCTCTGCCGTCATGGCGGGGGGAGCCGGGTCTCGCCGTTCCGGGCTGCGTCGACGACGTCGCGGATGGCGTCGGTCACCAGCAATGGTTGATCGACCATGATGAGGTGCCCGCTGTCCCACGCGATCTCGTGCGCTGTGCCCGGCACCAGCGTTGCGAGCTCGTCCTGCGCTCGCTGCCAGACCTGCTGCAGTTCCGCGATCGGCCACTGCGGCTCCCAGCCGATCGGGTTCGGGAACCGCTGTGTGTCCCGGGAGTGCTCGAGCACGATCATCGGCAGCTGCGGGAGGGGGTGTGCGGCGAACCCCTGCCGCATGTCCACGACGGTGGGCGGCAGGTCGTACTCGACGCCGGGGAGCTGGTAGGAGGGCGGGCCGACGAGCGTCTCGAAGGCGTCGTAGATCAGCTCGTGGCCGGCGTCGACGGAGACGAAGCCGACCACCTGGTCGGGGTAGGTGCCGGCGTACAGGCGGGTGATGACACCTCCGAAGGAGTGACCGACCAACACGTTGGGGCCCGGGACCGCCGCCGCGGCAAGCAGGTCGTGGAGCTCGGTGACCATGTCGCCGAGCGTGCGGGGCAGCGGCACGGGGTCGCTGCGGCTCGGCTGGCCCGTGACACGGGTCGTCCCGGGACGGTCGTAGGCGCAGACCCGGGTGAACTCAGCGACGCCGGGCAGAACGGGGGTGAGCGGGGACCCGGGCGCCAGCGTGCTCCACAGATCGGCGGTCAGGCCGCCGCCCGACTCCAGCACGACAGTCGGGCTGCCCTCTCCCCGGCACTCGAGGTAGATGTTGCGGCCGGACGTCAGCGCCACGAGACCGGCGAAGTCGCCGCGACCTGCCGCCGGCGTCGCCGTGGGCGGGAGACCGGCGGCCGGCGTCGCCGTGGGCGGCGGGCCGGTAGCCGATCCCGCCGAACAGGCCGCCGCGACGACCAGGATCATCGCCGCCGACCGGTGCGGCAGGCCCGCCCAGCTCCTCCGGGGCGAGCGACGCCAAGCGATCGTCGGTCGGGGTCCCGGTGGAGGCGGCCCGCTGTCGCGGGTGATCGCGTGTCCGCTGCCCACCGAGGGCTCCTCTCTGCGCACACCACTCCGCCGGTTCCGTCTGGGCAACATATCGCTGCTGCACCGACTCCACGGCGTCGACAACCAGGTCGGGATTCCCGATGACGCCGCGCGGACCCGGCCCGCGACAGGGCCCCCAGCCGAGGGCCGGCTCGTCCGCTGGGTCTTCAATGTCCATGATGACCGGGGGCCGAGGGGAGGCCATGAGTACCGCGTTGCGGGCGGTTGGTGTGGTCACCGTGCTGCTCGTCGTGCTGGTCGCGCTCGCGTGGATGTTTCAGCGGCGGTTGATCTACCTGCCGTTCGGGGCGCCTGATGTGCCGGCCTCCGCGGTGTTCGAGGCCGGCGCAGATGTGGCCCTGCAGACCGATGACGGGCTACGGCTGACGGCGTGGTGGGCGCCGGCGACCAGATCGCCGCGCGGCACGACCGTGCTGGTGGCACCGGGCAACGCCGGTTCGCGCGCGCTGCGGGTTCCGCTGGCCCGCGCGCTGAGCGCCGAAGGTTTCGACGTGCTGCTGGTGGAGTACCGCGGGTACGGCGGCAACCCCGGCTCGCCCACGGAGCACGGCCTGGCCGCCGATGTCCGCGCGGCGTACCGGTATCTGGTCGTCGACCGTGGCGTGGATCCGCGCCGGCTGGTGTTGTTCGGGGAGAGTCTGGGCGGGGCCGTGCTGACCCGGCTGGCGACCGAGCAGCCTGTCCGAGGGTTGGTGCTGCGCAGCCCGTTCACCTCGCTGGCCGATGTGGGGGCGCACGCGTACCCGTTCCTGCCGGTCCGGATGCTGCTGCGGGAGCGCTACCCGCTGCAGGAGCAGATCGGGACGGTGCGGGTCCCGATCGCCGTGATCGCGGGTGCGGCGGACGAGGTGGTGCCGGCGGCGCAGAGCCGCGCGGTCGCGACCGCCGCCGGCGCGTCCTACCTCGAGTTGCCGGGTGTGCGGCACAACGATGTCGCCTTGGTCAGCGGACCGGCAGTGGTCGAGGCCGTCGTGGCGGTCAGCGACGACTGACCGTGCCGGTGGCGAGAACCCGGGTCTGCGCGAGCGGTCGTTGGGGAGCAGTATCACGCTGTGCTTCACACTCTGGTCGTCAACGACCGATCGGGCGGCGGCCTGGCTCCGGATCAGATCGTGACGTTGCTTGGGCGGAACGGCGTTCGCGTCGAGGTACTGGCCCTGTCCGACCTCGACCGGCCGTTGCCCGACGGAACCACCCGCCTGGTCGTCGCGGGGGGCGATGGGACGATCGCCGCGGCGGCGGTTGCTGCCCGTGCGGCGGATGTCGTGCTGGCCGTGGTACCGACCGGGACAGCCAACGACTTCGCTCGGGCCGTGGGCCTGCCCCTCGACATCGACCGAGCGTGCGCGCTGGCGGCGGACCCGACCGCTCGAACTCGCCGCTACGAGATCGCCACCTTCGACGGACGTCCGTTCGTGAATGCCGCTGCGGCGGGCCTGTCGGCGCGGGCCAGCGAGCACGCCGAACCGCTCAAGCCCAAGCTCGGTGCTCTGGCGTACCCGGTGGCAGCGCTGAGGGCCGGGCTCGCCGCGCCGGTCCTGCCCTGCCGGGTGTGGTGTGACGGTGTGCAGCGTTTCGAGGGAGACGTGTGGCAGGTCGTGGTCGCGGCGACCGGCGCCTTCGGTGGCGGTTCCGCGATCGGGAACACCCGCCCGGACGACGGTGAGCTCGATGTTGCGGTGGTGCCGAGCGGGCCGCGAGTGGCCCTGGCCCGCCGGGCGTGGGGCATGCGCCGTGGGCGGCTGACCGAGCAAGCTGACGTCCCCCACCATCGGGGCAGCATCGTCGACGTCGAGGTGCCCGAGGGCACGCAGTTCAACGTCGACGGCGACCTCCAGAAAGGAGGCTCCCCCACCCGATTCGCAGTCCTGCCCGGCGGGGTCGAGGTGGTGACGAACTGAACCCGTCAGCCTTGGAGCGGCACTGGCCCATGATCGCCGTACTGGTGTCTCCGAACGGCGACGTAGCCGGTACGGCGAGTGGCGAGACGGGTGACGAACCAGCGGCGGCTGCATACCCTGTTCTCCCGTGGCGGAGGTCGTCGAGGGCAAACGCGTCACGTGGGCGGAGGGGTTCTTCGACCTCGTCGTCGTGCTCGCGGTCACCCAGGTCGCCACGCTGCTCGGGGAGCACCACCAGTGGTGGGGGCTGGGCCGAGCGTTCGTCATCCTGGCTCTCGTCTATCGCACGTGGGTCCTGACGTCGCTGCAGAGCAACCGGCTCGGGCGTGACTCGACGTGGGACCGGGTCACGCTGTTCGGCGTCGGGCTCTGCGGCCTGGTGATGGCCATCGCCATCCCGCTGGCTTACGACAGCAGTGCGATGCAGTTCGCGCTGGCGTTCTGGGCAGCACGGATCCTGATCTGGGGACGCTACGTCTCGCAGTACCAGGCGAGGGTGTTCAGTTCACTGGGTCTCAGCGCGTTCCTCATCGGGCCGATCGTCGTTCTCGGAGCGTTGCTGCCGGACAGCTCTCGGGAGATCGTGTGGTTCGTCGCCGCGCTGATCGATCTGGGCATAGTTGCGTTCTTCGGTCGGCAGCACGGGCTGATCCACTACGACCAGAGCCACCTCATGGAGCGGTACGGACTGTTCGTCCTCATCGCGCTGGGGGAGTCGATCGTCGACCTCAGCCTTCCGCTGGCCCGGCAGGCCACGGCGATCCGGCCAGGAGAGCTCTTGGCGGTCGGGGTGTGCTTCGTCGTCGTCTGCCTGCTGTGGTGGACGTACTTCGACCACGCCAACGCCGCCATCACCGTGGCGTTGCAGGGCGCCCGTGAACACGTGGCCATGTCACGGCACCTGGCCTACGGGCATTTCGGCATCGTCGGCGGGATCGTCACCATCGCCGTCGGGTTCGAGAACATGGTGAGCCAGCCGGGTGCGACGATGACCTTCACCCACCTCAACCTCCTGTACGGCGGCACGATCCTCATGCTCGTGTCGATGATCTACCTGCGGTGGGCGATGGCGAGGCTGGTGCGGGCGCCTCGCGTGGGCGCGGTCGTGGCGCTCCTGGTCTTGCTCTACGTCTCGTTGCTCGTCCCGGGGATCGTCGCGGTGGGCGTTCTGGCGGCGGTGCTCTTCGTGTTGGTCGTCATGGAGAAGCGGTGGCCGACGTTCGCGTCGTGGGGTGGCACCCAGCTCGCCGGCACCGAGGGCTGAGAGAGCCTCACTCTCTCGTGGTCGCGCAATCGGGGTGTGACCCACGCCACTCTAGGACTACGGTGGCCGTCCCGGCAGGAAGGAGCCTCACCATGAGCAACGCAGACAACCACCTCCACTCCGTCGACCTGTTCAACCAGCGGGACTTCGCGAACTTCGTCGCCGCCTACGCCACCGACGGCGAATACGTCGATCAAGCCCGCAACGCCACCGCGAAGGGCCGCGACCAGATCCAGGAATTCGAGCAGGGCTGGGTCACCGCGTTCCCCGACGGGATGATGAGCGAGGCGCACGTCATCGACGGCGGCTACTACACCGTGCTGCGGTTCACCGGCACCGGAACCAACGACGGCCCGCTCGGATCGCTGCCCCCCACCGGGCGCCGCGCGAGCATGCGGTTCTGCGAGATCCGCGAGTACGACGCCGATGGCAAGGCCGTACGTGGCGAGCTGTTCTACGACCAGGTCACCATGCTGGTCCAGCTCGGACACATGCCCCAGCCCGAGGGCTGACCAACGCCTGTGACGGGCGACCGGGCTAGGGGCTTGGAATCCGTGGGGCGTCTGGGAAGATCGCGGCAAGCAGATGGGACGCGCCATGCCCGGGCAGAACCGCCACGGCCGCACCGTCGGTAGCGGTGTCGCCGTCACTTTTGTCGATCACGTACGCCCGGACGGCCTGATAGTTCGTTGGGAGTCCCGCCGCCACCGCAAGCACCTGACCGAAACGCCAGGACACGGCTCCACGTGGTGGGCGCCGCACGCCCGGGCATGGTGGATAGCCGTCCTGTTCGCGGTCGGATCGCTGCTGTTCGCGCTCGGGGCGACGCCGGGGTACGCCAGCGCCGTCGGGGCCCGCTGGGACACGGTGACGTTCTTCGTCGGTTCGCTGTTCTTCACCTCGGCCGCGTTCCTGACCTACCGGGAAGCGGTCGACGCCGCGCCCCCGGCGCAGAATCCGCAGCACCGGCGCTTCTTCGTCTACCAACCGCGGCGGATCGACTGGTGGGCGACAGCGGTGCAACTCGCTGGAACGCTCTACTTCAACATCAGCACCGCAGTCGCCATGCAGATCAACCTGTCCGCACAGACCGCAGACCAGCACGTGTGGCGGCCTGACGCCATTGGCTCGATCTGCTTCCTGGTGGCCAGTGCACTTGCCTGGTTCGAGGTCTGCCATGGCTGGGTCGCGTGGCGCCCCCGGTTGTGGTCGTGGTGGATCACGCTGGTCAACCTGCTCGGGTCTATCGCTTTCGGAGTTTCCGCTGTCGCCAGCTATGTCATCCCGGCGACCGGCGAGCTGCGCAATGCCGAGCGGGCCAACCTGGGAACGCTCGTGGGTGCTGTGTGCTTCCTCGTCGGCGCCCTGCTGCTGCTACCGGAACGCACCGAGGAGTCAACCTCCGCGCTCGGTGACGATGGCCACCGTGACCTGGGCGAAGCAAGGGAAGCGTGAACGGTCGGGTTCAATGACCCGGGCCCGTGACGACCTTCTTCCGCTCCGATGGGTGCGCCGCTCCTTTGCTCGAGAGGGTTGTGCAGGCGTCCGCAATGTCTCGTACGAGCGTGTCTACGTGTTCACGGCTGGCCGTCTGCTTGACGAGCGCACGCATGATGCTCACGTCCTGGGCGTCAGGAGGCAGGGTGTACGCCGGAACCATCCAGCCACGTTCCGCCGAGAGTTGCCACGCGATGTCGAACTCGTTGTACGCCTCGTCCTCGGCCAGTCGAAAGGCAACGAGCGGGAGCTGCTCCTCACCGGCACCGATGAGCTCGAACCTCCCCATCGCCTGCAGCTGCTCGGCAAGCATCCGCGCATTTTGCTGCATGTTCCTCATGATGTAGGTGTAGCCGTCTCGGCCGTACCGCACCAGGTTGTAGTACTGCGCGAGGACCATTGCGGAACCTGTGGAGAAGTTCAGCGTGAATGTCGAGTCAGTCTTGCCCAGGTAGTTCTCCTCGAACACTAGGTCTTCGGCCAGGTCTTTCTTCTCACGGAAGATCAGCCAACCGATCCCCGGGTAGACGAGTCCGAACTTGTGGCCGGAGGTGTTGATGGACCGCACCTGTTCGAGTCGGAAGTCCCATTCGGAGTCAGGGTAGAGGAAGGGCCATACGAATCCGCCACTTGCCGCGTCCACGTGGAGTGGGACGTCTAGGCCGCGTTCGCTCCTGAGCTCCAACAGCAGGGTGTTGATTCCGACGATGTCGTCCTTGTGTCCAGTGAAGGTGGTTCCGAGGACGGCAGCTACCCCGATCGTGTTCTCGTCGACGTACGACCTGACGTCGTCGGGGCCGATCGTGTACTTGCCCTTCTGCAGAGGCACGATGCGTGGCTCGACGTCGAAGTAGCGACAGAACTTCTCCCAGACCACATGGACGTCGCCCCCGAACACCAGGTTCGGGTTCGTGGTGGGCTCCTTCGCGGCTTCGCGGCGCTTGCGCCAGTTCCACTTGAGGGAGAGCGCGCCGAGCATGATCGCTTCGGACGAGCCTTGAGTGCGTGCGCCGGTTGTCTCCGCGGGTGCGTGGAAGAGGTCGGCGAGCATCCGGATACAGCGCTGCTCGATCTCTGCTGTGCGGGGATACTCGGCATGGTCGATGAAGTTGCGGTGCAGGTTTCCGGCAATGATCCGTTGGGCCTCTGGTTCCATCCAAGTGGTCACGAACGTCGCGAGGTTGCGCGCCGGATCGCCCTCCAAGACGAGATCCAGATCCACCAAACGCATCGCATCCGTCGCGGACATGCCCCTATCGGGAAAACTTCGCGTTGGTACTTCTTGGGTGACGAAGTGATTGCCGAACAGAGCTGCCGCACCGGGCACGTTGGGGGTGTTCATTCGCTTCTCCTTCGTAGGACGGCCTGTCCGCTCAGCGTGACCACGTCGCGGCGGGTCCGTCCGATTGCGGATACGCCTTTCACACGCCGTCGTCGATCAGCCACTGCCGGTCTCGTATGTCGGGACGCTATCCTCGTCGGCTGAATCAGACCTCCCCCACGAAGGGTGAATCCGCGATCGAAGATCACCCACGGCTCGCGACAGCACCAGCCGTGTCCGCCGCGTCCGAGCCACCCCACGAACAAGATCACGACTTACGGCTGGAGTATCAGCTGCCGGTGCACGAGGGCCAGTGGTCTGCTGCCCACTGTGGCCAGCTCGGCCACCCGCCTGGCGGGGCGGGGATCTCACCGCCGTGGAGTTCGGCAGCGTCCGGCACCTGGAACTGCTGCCGCCACGCGTCCACGTCAGCCTCGGTCATCGGGAATGTCCGGTGCGGGGCCGTTTCCTGGCGGTGTGCGATGCGGGCGAGCTGGACGTCTTTGTCCACGGGCAGGTAGACCACCTGGCATGCTGCCCCGGCCGACCGGGCCAGCCAGCGCAGGGCCGACCGTTCGTCTCGGCCCCAGAGCCCGTAGTCGAGCACGACGCTGGTCCCCAGTCGCAGCGCTTGCAGGGCGACCGAGATGAGCCGGCCTTCGAGCACCCAGCGCTGGCCGCCGGCCATCGGATCCCCGAACAGCGGGATCATCCAGTGATCCGGGGTCAGCCGCAGCGCCCTGTGCGCCGCGGCGAGTTCTTCGGCCCGGGTGGTCTTCCCGGCGGCGGGGAGCCCGACCACCAGGATCAGCGTGGCGGCACGCGGCCCCTGCGTGACGGCGGGTCCAGCTGCAGACGGGCTTGGGAATGGCCGGCACCCTGGGGCACGGACGCCGACACGAACGACCCACCATGGCCAACCAGCCCGCCGTATCGACGACGCCGACCACGCCGACCACGCCGACCACGCCGACCACCCGACGAGGACCCTGCCCGCCTCGTCCCGAATCGTCCAGCACCCTGAGGCTGGGTCCACTGGTTCACCATCAACCGGCTGCGCTCCAGCAGCATCGGACGCGTCCCCCGGTCGAGTTCGAGACCTGTACTACCGTGACACAGCTGCCGCCCCAGCAGCCGCTGGCGGCAGGATCGAGCTCCCACTGAGTCCGGGGCCGTTCAGAGCGCCGCTGCAGCCCCAGGGTGATCGCCGAGATGACCACAGGGCGCGTGGACGGGCGCCGGAACACCGGGGGGTCGGGATGACAGAAGATCGGCTTCGGGCCGATCGGGGGGCGGCCCCGATGGGCCGAGATCTGGCGGGTGGCAGGAGCGGCCGCCGGCTGGCGGCGATCGTCGTCGTCGGTCGCGACGTTGCCGCGCTGTCGGCCCTTGACCGGGAGCTGGCCAGGCGGTACGGCGCGGACTATCGGATCGTCGTCTGCGGCCGGCCCGCTGAGCTCGAGCCCCGAGTGAGAGAGCTGCTGGATGCTGGCACGCCAGTCGCGCTGGTGATCGGGCGGGTCGGTGAGCAGGATCCGGATGGCATCGAGGTGCTTGCGAGGATGCGCGATATCGACCCGGCGACACCCCGAGTTGCCGCCGTTCGCTGGGGGGATTGGGGAACAGCCCGACGCGTCTTCAATGCCTTCACCCTGGGAAAGATCAGTCACTGGGTGATGCAACCTGTGCAGACCCCGGACGAGGATTTCCACTACAGCATTACGGGGCTTCTTCGCGAGTGGGGCAGCCGGGCCGGCGGCGGATTCGAACCGGTGCAATTGATTGGCGAGCGATGGTCCGCACGGTCTCAGGAGCTACGGGACATCTTTCCCGGAACGGGATCCCGATCGGCTTCTACGAGGCCAGCTCCGAAGACGGTCGACTGATGCTCCGCGAGCTGGCTATGGCGTCGCCAGAACTGCCGGTTGTCGTGCTTCGCTTCGGAGAAGAGCGCTCGACGCTGGTCAACCCCTCGAACCTCGAGATCGTTGACGCTCTTGGCGTCATCACACCCATCCGCGCCGAAGAGGTGTTCGATGTGGCGGTGATCGGCTCGGGCCCGGCGGGGCTCGCCGCTGCGGTCTACGGGTCCTCGGAAGGCCTGCGGACCGTCGTGGTGGAACGGGAGGCCATCGGCGGTCAGGCGGGAACCAGTTCGATGATTCGCAACTTTCCCGGGTTCTCGCAGGGTGTCAGCGGATCTCGGCTCGCGTGGGAGGCCTGGCAGCAAGCATGGCTCTTCGGTACCACGTTCTTGTTCGCGCGCCAGGTCGAGGGGCTGTCGAGCGAGGAGGGCCACTACCGGCTGCAGCTATCTGATGGCGGAGCGCTCACCGCGCGAACAGTGATCATCGCGACCGGGGCCGCGTACCGCCGGCTCGGTGTGCCGAAACTGGAGCAGCTACAGGGCCGGGGAGTGTTCTACGGCGCCGCGACCAGCGAGGCACCCGGAATGCGTGGTCGAACGGCGGTCGTCGTCGGCGGTGGCAACTCTGCCGGACAGGCCGCGATGCACCTGGCCAAGTGGGCTACGCAGGTGACGATCCTCGTGCGCGGAGAGTCACTGTCGCAGAGCATGTCCGACTACCTCATCCGCGAGATCGAAGCCGCGCCGAACGTCAGCGTCACCTACCGGGTGCACGTGGTCGACGGCACAGGTACCGACCATCTCGAATCGCTGGTGCTGGAGGACGAGGAGTCCGGGACGCGACAGCATGTTCCCGCTGACGCTCTGTTCGTCCTGATCGGCTCACAACCACTGGCCGAATGGCTCGGGGACAGCGTCACCCGTGACCAATGGGGCTTCATCCTCACTGGGCCGGACCTCCACGGCGACACCCGAGACCGCCGGCGCTCCGACCGTCCCCCACTGCCGCTGGAGACGAGCTTGAGAGGGGTGTTCGCCGCCGGGGACGTGCGACACGGATCGGTCAAACGGGTCGCTTCCGCGGTCGGAGAGGGTGCGATCGCCATCCCGCTGGTACACCGCTACCTGCAAAGCCATGACAGTGATACAGGCCGTTAGGGATCGGCCGAGCTGCGTTGCACCTTGAGCCTCGGCTGGCCCTCATAGGAGGGACGGCACGGCGGCGAACGCCACCTCGCGAAGGCGCGCCGCGTCGTGGCTTGGCGGCGCGCCGAACTGCCTGCGGTATTCGCGGCTGAACTGGGAGGGGCTGTCGTAGCCCACGCGGTGGCCGACGCCGGTGACGTCGTGGGCGTGGATGGCGAGCAGGAGCCGCGCTTCCTGCAGGCGGATCTGCTTCTGGAACTGGATCGGGCTCATCGCCGTGACGGCCTGGAAGTTGCGGTAGAACGCGGAGACGCTCATGCCAGACACCCGTGCCGCGTCTTCCACGCGGAACGACTCGGCGTAGTGGTCGCGGATCCACCGGACGGCGCGGGCGACGTGGGCGAGGCTGCTGTCGGCGAGGCCAAGCTGGCGGACGGTGGCACCCTGCTCGCCGGTGAGGAGCCGCCAGATGATCTCCCGCTCGATCAGCGGGGCCAACACCGCGGCGTCGCGGGGCCGGTCGAGCAGCCGGAGCATGCGCACCGCGGCGTCGACCAGCTCGTCGGGGGCGTCGCTGACGGCGATGCCCGATGGCGCGCTGCCGGGGGCGGGCGGGAGGTCCGCGAGGGCTGCCCGCAGCAGCAGCTCGGCGACGACGGACGGGCGCAGTGCCAGCCCGAAGCCCAGCGCCGGGTGCTCGGGAGAGACCTCCACGAAGTGGCCGGTGACCGGCAGGTCGACGGAGGCGACGAGGTACTGCCCGGCGCGGTAGTCGTACACACGATCGCCCAGCGCGAGCCGTTTCGCCCCCTGCGCGACGAGCGCCAGGACGGTGCCCGTCATCGATGTGTACGGCGGAACCGGGCGCTCGATCTTCGAGACCAGGACGCCGTCGATGGTCGTAGTCATGTCCGGCCGGGCGTGACGGGCGAGCAGCGTCCGCAGCTCGTCGAGACCCATTCAGCCAGTGAAGCAGACAAACGAAACTCGGAACAGAGGGAGGATCAGGCAAGTTTGGAGGAGCATCGTGCTGTCGTTGGTGCTGGTCGAGAGTGCTTCCTTGTGTAGTCCGGTTCTCGCGAGAACGCGAGAAGTACACGAACGCATAAGGCAGGTGCACCATGCAGGTCGCGATCGTCACCGGCGGAAGCTCGGGTATCGGGCAGAGCGCAGCGCTCCGGATCGCCGCGCGCGGGACGGGCGTGATCCTGACCTACCGCAGCAGCCCCGAGCGCGCGCTGGAGACCGTCAGGATCATCGAGAAGGAGAGCGGGACGGCCGTCGCGCTGCCGCTCGACATCGGTAGGACCGAGACCTTCCCCACCTTCCGCGACTCGGTCGTCGCGGCGCTACGCGAGACGTGGCAGCGCAACGACTTCGAACTTCCTCGTCAACAACGCCGGACTCGCCGACGCGGCGCCATTCGAGGACACCACCCAGGAGATGTTCGACCGGCTCGCCCAGGTTCTGCTCAAGGGGCCCTACTTCCTCACCCAGACCCTGCTACCGCTCCTCGCCGACGGCGGCGCCGTCATCAACACGAGCAGCAACTCCGCGCTGCCCCACATCACCGAGCCCGGCTACTCCGCCTACGCCACGATGAAGGGCGGCCTGATCGTGCTGACCCGCTACCTCGCGAAGGAGCTCAGCCCGCGCGGCATCCGCGTCAACGCCATCGCCCCCGGCTCCACCCGCACCCGACTCGCCGACAACGCGTTCGAGCGCTTTCCCGAGGTGATCCCGGCCCTCGCGGCGAAGACCGCCCTCGGCCGGGTCGGCGAACCCGACGACGTCGGCGCAGTGATCGCGACCCTCCTCAGCGACGACAGCCGCTGGATCACCGCGCAGACCATCGAGGTCTCAGGCGGCTTCAACCTCTAGCTTCGCTTGCCCGGCCCGAGTGGCCGCCGGCTCATCCCCCTCGGCGGGTCAGCAGAGGTTGGCCAGCTCGCCCTTCGAGGTGTTGTAGACCGACTGAATCGGTGGCCCACATCTGGATCGCCCTGCACGGGCTGACCGGTCTCCTCGGCGCCGGCCTTGAGTTCCCCTGGGCCGCGGTCGCGCCCGATGTCCCCACCCACGTCGACGACCTGGTCGACCGACTCGTCCGCGGGCAGCGGACTCCGCACTGATCGCACCGGCCGACGTGAACGTCGGCGAGCGACGCGATCAGCGGGCCGATTCCGCGATCTCCCGCACCAGCGCGGCGAACTGCGGGCTGCCGGTCCCCTGCCACGTACAGCCGACCGTCACGGCCACCACGGGACACGTCGCGAGCACGGCCCGCACGGCCCCGAGCACCTGGGACCAGCGCGGCCCGTCGGGAGCGGGGAACCGCAGGCCGGGCAGATCGCCGGGATCGACCACGTCGGCGTCGAGGTGCAGGTGCACGGGCCCCTCGGGGAGCGCCTGGACCACCGCATCGACGGACACCTGGCGGATGGCCGACGCGGCCAAGAACTCCGCCTCCGGCGGGTCGAGGTCGCGGGCGTCGACGAGCAGCACATCGGACTCCGGCAGCGGGCGCAGACCCAGCCGCTCGGGGACCAGCCGGTCGGCGCCACCCACGAGCTGGCGCAGCGGGAACCCGCCGAGGTAGCCCGACGTGGAGGTCTGCGGCGTCTGCAGGTCGCCGTGCGCGTCGAACCAGACCAGCGCGGGATCGATGTCGGCGCGCTGCAGCCCGGCGACGACACCGAGCGCGGTCGTGCAGTCCCCCGACACGACCACCTGCAGCTCGTCGGGATCGAGCGCGTCGGCCACCTCGGCATAGAGCACGGCCATCCGCTCCCACGGTGAGCCCGCCGGCAGCACCGGCGCGATCACCTCGTCCGGAGGGGCGGGCGCGGTGAACTCCGCCAGCGGCTCGTCGAGGTGGAACGGCACGAACAGGACGCTCATCCGAGCATGGTGCCTCGGGCGGGCCACTCCGGCAGCGGCACGGTGCAGGCGACGGCCAGTCCCGGTGTGTACATCGGTTGCGAGATCGGCGCCGGGCATCGGCGATGTCGACCGGGGCGTCACGGCGCGGCGGGCTGGCCCGCCCCGGCTAGTGTCCTGAGTCCTTAATTCGCTGACAGTAGGCGGCGACGCTGTCGAGGATCTCGTCGGCTGTCTTGGCCCACACGTAGGGCCTGGGGTTGTCGTTCCAGGTCTGGATCCAGGCCCGGATGTCGGTGTTGAGTGCGTGCACGGATCGATGGGTGGAGCGCTGCAGTTTGCGGGTGGTGAGTTCGGCGAACCATCGTTCGACCAGGTTCAGCCAGGACGCGCTGGTCGGGGTGAAGTGCACGTGGAATCGAGGATGCGCGGCCAGCCACCGTTTGATCGTCGGCGTTTTGTGTGTGGAGGCGTTGTCGAGCACGAGGTGCACGTCGAGTTCGGCAGGAACGACCGCATCGATTGTGCGGAGGAACTTGCCGAACTCGACCGCCCGGTGCCGGGCGTGCAACGACCCGATCACCCGCCCGGTCGAGATGTCCAGCGCCGCGTAGAGGCTGGAGGTGCCGTGGCGGAGGTAGTCGTGGCTGGCCCGTACCGGCGTTCCGGGCAGCATCGGGAACACCGGCTGGGTCCGATCCAGCGCCTGGATCTGGGTCTTCTCGTCCACACAGAGCACCAGGGCCCGCTCGGGCGGGTCGAGGTACAGACCGACGATGTCGCGGACCTTGTCGACGAACAGCGGGTCGCGCGACAGCTTCCAGGTGTCGACCTTGTGCGGGGCCAGTCCGAACGCCCGCCACACCCGCGACACCGTCGACTGCGACATCCCGAGGTGGGCGGCCATCGACCGGGTCGACCAGTGCGTCGCATCCTTCGGCGTCGCTTCCAACGTCTCGGTGATCAACAACTCGACATCGGCGTCGGAGACGGTGCGCGGCCGGCCCGGGCGGGGCTCGTCGACCAGCCCGTCCAGGCGCCGTTCCGCGAACCGGTTGCGCCAGATCCGCACCGTCGAGCGGGCCACCCCGAGTCGCTGCGCCACTGCCACATTGGACTCGCCCTCGGCCGCCGTGAGCACGATCCGGCTCCGCAACGCCAACCCCGCCGCGCTGATCCGACGACGAGCCCAGGACTCCAACTGGGCCCGCTCGTCCTCGGACAACACGATCGTCTGCGGATGCGGTGACGGCATACCGCAGCCTAGCGACTGCACGGAAACTTACGACTCAGGACACTGTGCCCGTACTCGGGCTCGGTCACCGGGTGGCCGCCTCCACCGTGAGTAGCAGGGCTCCTCCGCTCACCTCGCGTGCGGCGGGCGAGGTGAGGCACCCACCCTGACCAGACCTCAGAAGCGGTACGTCGTCTGACCGTGGTCGTCGCCGAACACGATGACCTTGGCGGGCGACACCCGGTAAACCCGCGCGCCTCCCTCGGTGCTGCCGCCGGAATCGCTGAGCTCGACGAACTCCTCACCACGGACCTCGAACTTCCAGTCCTCGCCATACTTGGCGAACCACGCGCCAGCCAGCGCCTGCAGCGTCCCGGCATCGGTCACGCGCGCCGCCAAGCCCTCGACGACGACGTCCTTTCCTCTGTTCCAGCCGTTCGCACCGGTACTGCCGGTCGTCACCGCGACGTGCGGGTTAGCGTCCAGGTTGGCCTGCTTCTGCTCCTCAGACCCGGTGCAGAACGCGAACGCGCCGTCGTGCCACACGCCTACGAGTGGTACTGCATGCGGGCGGCCGTCCCTGCGGACGGTGATGATCCAGTAGAGCTGAGCGTCGGCGACAAGGCGCTCGATGCCCTCCCACGCAGGCGCGATGGCCGACGCGTCGCCATACCTCGGGTCGATCATTCCTCTCGTCATGCTCCATTCGACTCCGCCCGGCGCGGAAACTCATCGACCAACCACGCGGGCTCGAAGCAGGGCAGCGGCGAGAAGGAGGAGCTCCTTGATCTTGCTGCTCGACCGCAAGCAGGCCTTTGTCGAGCCGCAGCCCAGTTAGGCCGTTCAGCTTGAGAACCCATCGGCGTGATCGCAGCTCATCATTGATCACGTGAAGGCTCTTGACGTCTTCGGCGGAGCGAGGACGATCGGCCACTCGTGCGGAGTGACGTCCCCTTGAACGCGGATGTGCATGACGGTCACGTTGGACGGAGTCGCAGTCGTGGCTGAGGAACATGTCGATGGTAAGGCTAGAGGCGACCGACGACGGCGCAGCATCGGCGATATGCGCTGGAATCATTTTCTCGCGAGTCTGCTCGGACTGATCGGTGTGCTTGTCACGGCAGGGATAGCCACCGCACTGCTAGTCGACAAGCCGGCGCAGAACACTTCAGTCGGGTCGGCGCCGGCGGCCCCTCTTTCTGCTCCGAATCGCGACTCTGCAACTTCGAGCCAGCTACCTCCAGTCTCGAGTAGTGCTGCGCTGATCGATCCTAGTGCGAGCCCGATCGTGGTGTCCGCGTTTGCGGGTGAAGCGGAGAAGTTGCGCGATGAGCTGAGCGAGCACGATGTACCCTTCACGGAGGCCGATGTAGCCGCGATAATTGTGATCGGCGAGGAGGCTGTTGCCCGTAATGTGCCCGATCTCACCGCTGACGATCCAGCCATTACTGAAAGGGTGAGTCAAACCTTCCCGCACTACACGCGTCAGCAACGGAAGGACGTTGTTCGATGCGTTGCGGAGCAGACCGAGAAAGTGATCGCTCGCCAAACAGGCGACGGAGTACCGCCGGATCAGCGGGGGCGCACCGGCGGCTGACCTGCGAGCTGCTGTACGTGCGGCAGGCTCACAGCGCGTGCGAGCGGCGAGAAGGTGTGGAGCAGCTCGACCGTCATGTGCATTCCCTCTCCGATGCCTCGGTCATCACGTCGGAACGTGCCCGAGCTGACGCATGCGGTCGAGATCGTCCTCCAGACCCCACGCCCGGGTGATCCGGCCGTCCTTGAAAGAGAAGAAGTACGCCTCGTCGACCCGCTCGAAGCGGCCACCGGAAGCGGGCTGGCCTTGCCACTCGCCCTCCTGGGTCGCCGAACAGGTGAAGCGTGCAGCGACTTTGTCGCCCTCAGCGACGAGATCGACGACCGTCATCGTCACGTCGGGGAACGACTCCCGGAACGGGACGATCCACCTACGGGCGGCGGCGGCCATCGACGGTGAATACAGCTCGTCGAGCACGTCGAGCCGGCCGGCGTTCATGACCTCCTCGACGAGTCTGCAGACAGTCGCCTTGTTGTTGCGCTCCGACATCGTGTTCCTCCTGCTACGGCCTTGGTCAGGCCAGGCTCCTCGGCGCGTACATGATCACGGCGACGCCGATCAGGCAGATCAGAGCGCCGATGATGTCGAAACGGTCGGGCCGGAAGCCATCGAGGAGCATGCCCCAGGCCAGTGAACCGGCCACGAACACGCCGCCGTAAGCGGCCAGGATGCGGCCGAAGTGAGGATCGGGCTGCAGCGTCGCCACGAAGCCGTACAGCCCGAGGGCGACGATCCCCGCACCGATCCAGGCGAGCCCGCGATGCTCTCGAACACCCTGCCAGACGAGCCACGCCCCGCCGATCTCAGCCAGCGCAGCGATCACGAACAAGACGATCGACCGCAGCACAGTCATGGGACCAAGCTAGCTGTCCGTCCGGGCGGCCGCGGTAGTGGACCGGCAGCGTCAGTCGGATAGAGAACACGCGTAGCGACCGCTGATGCGTGGAGCGGCTATTGCTCGGCTGCGAGTTCGCGGGCGACTGCACCTACGTTGCTGACCAGGAGATCGGGTATCGCAGCGACCGGATGCGCTGATCCGAAGCGGCCGCGCATGGCTTCGGCGACTCGCTCGGCGCCGCTCGGTGTGGTGGCGTCGTCGAGCTCGCGAGCAATGAGGTGCCGAAAGGTCGTCAAGTACTCGACCTGCTGGGCGATGAGTGTTTCTGGCACACCGGGAGCGCCGTGACCGGGGTAGAGCTGTTGAATACCCGGGAAGGCAACTCGCATCCGTTCGAGCTGGTCGAGCCAGGCTGCCGAACCTCCTTCGAGCAGGAACGGAGTCATGTGGTCCTGAACGATGTCGGCACAGAACAAGACGTCGTGGCCAGGCAGGTGCAGGATAGTCATGCATTCGGCCTCCCCAGCGCCCCACTCGTAGGCGATGATGCGCAGTCCGGCGATCGTCAGGTCGGCTCCGTCATCGAGAATTTGATCGGGAACCGTCACATGGCGGGGGAAGTCGTCCTGTACAGCGTCGCGGCTTTGCCGAACGAGCCCGAGGCGGTCCTGCGCGATGCTGTCGAGTGTCTGCTGCGTTCCATAGAGTGGTGTACCCGGTGCTGTGAACACACCTATACCGCCGACTCAGCTCCAGCAGCCTGCCCTCCACCAGCGTACTCATCGACAAACCGACGGCCGAGTTCACGAACGTCGTGACCAGATCTAGTCATCCCGCGACAGTACGGGCTAGAGCCAGGCACGTCTTGAATCTTCCTGCAACGCGAACAGGTAGGCGGATGGAGTTACACCGACGAAGCGCTTGAAACAACGCGTCAAGTGGGCATGGTCAGCGAAGCCACACAACGCTGCCACCTCCGCGATCGCCACCCCTTCGGCCAGCTGACGCCGGGCCTCATCGGTCCGAATCCGCAGCCCAAAAGCCGCTGGCGACAAATGGTACTCGGACCGAAAAGAATGAGCTACGAGCGATTCGCTTGCTTCGACCGCTGCCGCGACATCGGCAAGTGGTGTACGGCGATGACGGTGATCCATCATGAAGTCGCGGGCCAAGCGCGCTTTGCGCGAGCCGTTACGCTTCTCGGCCCACTGGACAACTTGTCAGGTAGCAGGCCCAGCAGTCTGGTAAGAACGGCGTCGGTCTCAGCGGGATCGGTTGCGTCCCTGTCCGTACTTGAGCTGAGCGCGGCAAGTGACCGCTGAATGCACCGATCCGATCCCACAACCTGGACTCGAGCGGCCGGTCGACCGGCTGGCGACGCCATCGCCATGATTCGCTTGACGTACTCGTCCGTGAAGTACCACATCCGGTAGTAGGCACCATACTGTGGCTGATCGTCGGCCGGTCCGTGCACGTCCGATCCACTGACCACGGTGTACTGGCCCGCGGCGACGTTCTCCTCGGAACCTCTTACTCGATAACGGCCTGGTCGGTTCAGGTACTGGCAGAGGTGCCACTCCGCGTGAACATGAGAATCCTGCGGTTCTGCCCCGTAGATCCATTGCAAATCTTCGCAGACGAACGCGCCGATGGTTCGCACGCTCATCAACGGACTGTCAGACTTCGGCACCTGCTTCCCACTTCCCGACAGATGAGTTGCTCAAGTCCGGCAAACATGTTCGAGCGCTTCGGCCAGCTCATACTATCGCTTCATCTGCCGTAAGAAGAACCGAACGACTCTGTCGCCGATCGGGCCGGGGAGGCTGTCGCGAAGCTCGCGCGAGTGTGGTCGACGGGTGGGTCGATCGGCCACGGTGTCCGTCCCTGGCTGCCGAACTGTCAGCTGCTCGCCCGCCACGGATCGATAGGGTTGAAGGATGACGTCACCGTCTGGGTCCTCGGCCGTGGCCGCCACGGCTGCGCGCGACCATTGCCTCGCGCCGGGGCGGGGTGAGGAACAACCGGGGGCTGGGCGCTACGGACGGATGTTCGACGGGTTACCGGCGCTCCGCGACGGCGAGTCGTTCTTCCGTGAGCAAGGCCGCCGCGCGGTTGCTGGGCAGTCTTCACCGTTCGTGGACGCCGACGACGCCGAGCCGGTCGAGGCGGGTTGTGTCGCGGCTGGTTGGCCGATCTTCGCGCAGTTCCTCGCACACGACCTGACCGCCGACCGTTCCGGCCTGGTGTCCGCGGTCGAGCTGGACGCGCTGCGTAACGCGCGCTCGGCCAGGCTGAACCTCGAAAGCCTGTACGGGCGGGGACCCGGAGACCAGCCGTACCTCTACTCGCGGCAGGACCCGGCGAAGTTGTTGCTCGGCGCCAACGACGCGGGCCGCTTCGAGGATGTGCCACGCAACTCGGAGGGCCTGGCGTTGCTCGGCGATCAGCGCAACGATGTCCACCAGCCGATCTCGCAGCTGCACGTCGCCTTCATCAAGTCACACAACCGCGTTGTCGACCGCTTGCGCCACGACGGGACCCGAGAGACCGAGCTGTTCACCGAGGCGCAGCGCGCGCTCCGTTGGCATCTTCATTGGATCGTCCTGCACGACTTCCTCCCGGGGCTCGTCGGGCACGAGCTCGCCGCGACCATCCGAGATGGTGATCGGCGCTTCTTCCGGCCGCACAGTGCGCCTGTACTGCCCATCGAGTTCGCCGATGCGGCGTTTCGCTACGGACACAGCCAAGTCCGCGAACGTTACCGCCTCAACGCGGCCATGAACCCGGCGTGCCTGTTCCCCGATCTCGTCGGCTTCCAGCCGGTACCCGATGGGCACGTCGCGGACTGGACGCAGTTGTTCGACCTGCCCGGTCAGCGGCCTGCACCGCAGCGGTCACGACGTATCGACGGCCGGCTGGTGCCCTCGCTGATCAATCTGCCCGAGCAGATCACCGGTGATGTCGAGGCAGAGGAGCATCGATCGCTGGCGATTCGCGACCTGCAACGCGGCGTCGCGACGGGCCTTCCATCCGGAGAGGCAGTCGCCGAAGCGATGGGAGAGCAGCCGCTCGACGCGGACGAGGTCGGTGTGCGCGCGCTCGGTTGGACGTGGGAAACGCCGCTCTGGTTCTACGTGCTCAAGGAGGCCGAGGTCCGAAATCGCGGCGAGCGGCTCGGTCCTGTGGGCGGCCGCATCGTCGCTGAAGTCCTCACCGCGATCATCGATCTCGACGAGTCCTCCTACCGCAGCTACGACCCGGACTGGACGCCGAGTCTGCCAACCGCCGACTCCTTCGGCCTGGGCGATCTGCTGGTCTTCGCCGCGAGCTCCGGCTGACCTACCTGGATGAGCTGCGGAGACATCTCTCGGTAGATCATCGACCAGCGGGAGGAACACCCCCGTGAGAGCCGGAATCTGCCTCCTCGGGGGTGCCGCCGAGCGACCACCTACCCGGTTGCTGTAGGACGGCGTGCGCCACCACCGAGAGGACCCGAGCATGACCACGATCCCGGCCCCCGTCGCGCTCAGCGGCGCGCAGCTCCACGCCCTGACCGCCAACCTGGACGACCTCCCCGGCGATGCGGTGATCTACATCGCCAGCCCCGCGGCGTACGACCCCGCCCTGCGGGAGAGCATCGAGGTGTTCGTCGACGTGGAGACCGCGGACGGGGCGACGCGCCGTTTCATCGTCGCCGCCGACGCCACCGTCGCCCTTGACCCGACCTCACGCTGAGTCGCGCCGCCGCCGGTAGTCCCTGATGACGGCCATGGAGTCCCTTCGTGTTCTTCAAGGTGATCGGGCCAGGGATCCTGTGGGTGGCGCCACCCGGCTCTCGCTTCACCTTCGAGGCATCCGAAACCACCCGCCTGATCTGCGTCTTCGACCCCCCGCTCGAGGGAACCGAGACCGGCCTGGCCGAGACGTGACTGTCTCACTTGCCGGGGCTGCGGACCGGTCCTGCGCCGCCGTCCGAGACCGTGCGGCTGCTCTACCGTGCCGCGATGGACGTCATCGAGGGTGCAGTGCCGGCCAGCCAGTATCCGACCGAGCCGAGCCCCGCGCCGGTTGTGGTGCTGCGCGAACCGGACCCGGGGGAAGGCGTGTCAGAGGCGGCTCGGTGGATCGGGGCCGACCCCGATCTGGCGGACAACCTTCGCCGGCACCCGCATCGCCGTCCCTCTGCGCACGTCGAAGGCGACCGGATAGCCGCCGTGACATTCGCCGCCAGCGAACGGGATCTGGCGCGCGAGATGCACCTACACGTCGGTGAGCGCGGCCTGCTCGTGGTGGCATCGCTGGAGCTGGCCGACCTGATCCGGCGAGCGGTCGCGCCGGTGCACGGCGCCCCGCAGGACGCGTTCGCGGCCGTGATCCTGGCGCTTGCGCACCTCTCGGAGGAGGTGATCGAGCACCTGGCCGAGGTGGCGCTCGGACTGGACCAGGCCTCGTCCGGTCTGACATCGGGCGCGCAACGCCGGGCGGTGTCACGGGCCCGCGCCCAGTTGTTCGCGCTGCAGCTGCTGTGGGCGGCCCACCGGCAGATGTTGGCTGATGACGAGCCGCTCGCCGACGCGGTCGCCGACCGTCCCCGAAGGGTGCTGCGCCGGGCGCGAACGATCTTCGACGCCAGCAGCACGGCAGCCGCTCAGCTCTACGCGCTGCTCGGCGACACCATGAACCGGCAGTCGACCGAGATCGACGAACGGCTCACGCTCGTCGCCATCGTGGGCTTCCCGCTGACGGTCAGCACCGGGTTCTTCGGGATGAACTTCGGCTGGCTGGTGGAGAACATCGGATCTCTGGCTACCTTCCTGGTGTTCGGGATCCTGGTGCCGCTCGCCCTCGTCGGCGTCACAGTCGTCGGCGCGCGATGGCTCACCCAGGAGTGACGGCACCGGAGGCGACGCGCTGACGTATCTGCACGAGACATTCGTGCTCATCTCCGCAGCGGGGATGTCTCAGCAGCAGCTGACCGACGATGCCCCTGCGATCGGCCGACCGAGGCAGCGGCGAACGGCGGAGTGACATGAGTGAAGCAGGGCGATTCGAGATCAAGGTCCAGCCGTGAGCGCCGGGGCGAACGGGGATGCCACGGCGGGAACCGTCGCGCAGGAGTTCTGTCCGGATTGGGTGGCGCTGGCGCGCGAACTCGGACCAGCGTTCGCGGCCCGGGCGGCTGAGTTCGATGAGACAGACACATTCGTCGCCGAGAATTACGCCGAGCTGACGGCGCGCCGGGTCTTCTCCGCCGGGGTGCCAGCGGAGCTGGGTGGCGGCGGTGCCTCACACCGCGAGCTGTGCGCCATGCTGCGTGAGCTGGCCCAGCACTGCGGCTCGACCGCGCTCGCGCTGTCCATGCACACCCACCTGCTCGCCGCGACCGTGTGGCGCCGGCGCCAACAACAAGCAGTGGAGCCGCTGCTGCGGCGCATCGCCGAGGAACAGATCGTCTTGGTCAGCACCGGCGCTTCGGACTGGCTCGATTCCTCCGGCACGGCCGACCGGGTGGAGGGCGGCTATCGCATCACCGCACGCAAGATCTTCGGCAGTGGCTCTCCCGCCGGCACGCTGCTGCTCACCAGCGCGGTGGACAGCGGTCCGGCGGACGGGCCGACCGTGCTGCACTTCCCAGTGCCCATCGCCGCAGAAGGCGTCACGGTGCTGAACAACTGGCGGACGCTGGGGATGCGCGCCACCGGCTCCCACGACGTGTCGCTCGACAACGTCTTCGTACCCGAAGGCGCCGTCTCGCTGCGCCGGCCACAGGGTCAGTGGCACACCTTCTTCAACGTCGTCGTCACCATCGCCCTGCCGTTGGTCCTCTCGGTGTACGTCGGCGTCGCGGAGGCCGCCTCCGCCCTGGCACGCGGTATCGCGCGGAACAAGAGCCGCAGGGGGCTCGACCCCAACCTGCCCTACCTACTAGGCGAGATGAACAACGCCCTGGTGACGGCGCAGCTCGCCGTGCAGGGCATGGTGGATCTCTGCGATGACTACGCGTTCGAGCCCACCGTCCACACCGCCAACGCCGTGCTGATCCGCAAAACCGTCGCCGCCAACGCCTGCATCCAGACCGTGGAGAAGGCGTTCGAGGTGGTGGGCGGGGGCGCCTTCTTCCGCAGCGTCGGCCTGGAGCGTCTGCTGCGCGACGTGCACGGCGCCCAGTTCCACCCGCTGCAAGAGAAGCGGCAGCACCTCTTCACCGGCCGCGTCGCCCTGGGCCTGGACCCGATCGGCTCGATGTAGCGACCCAGGACGTCGTTGGCGGCGTGTCGGCGTGATCATGGGAGGGGTCCTCCAGGCGAGCGGGCCACGATGTCGCGGTCATCGCGCGGTTCGTGGCCGTACCGCTCGTCGATCCGGGGCGTCGCGAATCGGAAGGCCCTGTCCGAACCAGAGGCGTAGGCGGACACTCGTGTCCTGAGCGGAGGAGGAGAGATGCGAGCCAGCGCGGGCGATCACATCGTCGTCGAGACCAGCACCCTGGGGACACCCCGCAGGGAGGGTCAGGTGATCGAGGCCCTCGGCGAGGGCGACAACAGGCACTACCGCGTCCAGTGGCAGGACGGCCACGAGTCGATCTACTTCCCCGGCCCGGACGCCTGGGTGCAGTCCGAGAGCTGACAGATCGCCTCGTCGGGCGCCACTGCGACATCGGCGGTCCGGGGCTGGTGGCCGGGGCGGGTGGTAGTAGCCCGCTTGTCGGACAGACCCGATCGTTGAGAAGGTGTGGCGTGCTCTCGCGCGAGGTGCGCTCGATGGAGAGCCGGGTTGCGGGATCGGGGCCGCAATGAGCCTGCTCGGACGAGCGGACGAATGCGCTCTGCTGGACGACTTGATCGATGGCGTTCGCCGGGGCGAGAGTCGGTCGTTGGTGGTTCGGGGCGAAGCCGGCATCGGCAAGACGGCGCTGCTGGAGCACCTGGTCGCGTCTGCGTCGGACCTGACCGTGGAGCGGGCGGCGGGGGTCGAGTCCGAGATGGAGCTGGCCTTCGCCAGTCTGCACCAGTTGTGCCTACCGCTGCTCGATCGTCTCGAGCGGCTGCCCGGCCCTCAGCGCGACGCGCTGCGAACAGTCTTCGGTCTGGCCCCAGGGCCTGCGCCGGATCGGTTCCTGGTCGGCCTCGCGGTGCTCAGCCTGCTGTCCGAAGCGGCCGAGGAACGTCCACTGTTGTGCGTCGTGGACGACGCGCAGTGGCTGGATCAGAGCTCGGCGTTGACGCTCGCGTTCGTCGCTCGCCGGCTGTTGGCCGAACCTGTGGGGCTCGTGTTCGCCGCACGGGAGCCGGGCGAGGAGCTCCGGCACCTGCCCGAGCTCGAGGTGCGGGGGCTGGTCAACGGTGACGCTCGCGCGCTGCTGAGCGCATCGGTGCGGTTCGCTCTCGACCGGCAGGTGCGCGACAGGATCCTCGCGGAGACACGAGGGAACCCGTTGGCGCTCCGCGAGCTTCCGCGAGGGTTGACAGTGACGCAGTTGGCGATCGGTTTCGGGATGCCGGAAGCCCGCGATCTCTCGAAGCGGATCGAGACGAGCTACCTCCGACAGCTCGAAGGCTTCCCCGAAGAGTCGCGTCGCCTTCTGCTGGTCGCAGCGGCTGAGCCGGTCGGCGATCCGCTGCTGTTGCAGGGCGCCTGCGCACGCCTGGGGATCCCCCTGTCCGCGGTTGACGCGACCGACGGACTGCTCGCACTGCAGGAACGCGTGACCTTCCGACACCCCCTGGCGCGCTCGGCCGTGTACCGGGCTGCCAGTGGGTCGGAGCGCCGGGCGGCCCATCTGGCGTTGGCCGAGGTCACGAACCGCCACGTCGACCCCGACCGGCGTGCGTGGCATCTGGCTGCCGCGGCAGCCGGGCCAGATGAGGAGGTCGCGCGCGAGCTGGAGCTCTCAGCGAGCCGGGCGCAGGCGCGTGGCGGCCTGGCGGCTGCAGCTGCACTCCTGCAGCGTGCCGTCGCAGTCACGGGCGTTCCTGCGCGGCGCGCTGAGCGGGCACTCGCAGCCGCCTGGGCGAGCCTGGGGGCGGGGGCGTTCGATGTGGCTCGCGGTCTGTTGGCCGCCGCGGAGGCCGGACCGCTCGACGAGCTGGGGCGAGCCCGTGTGGTCCTGCTCCAAGCCAAGATCGCCTTCGCCCAGAACCGCGGCGGCGACGCCCCGCTGCTGCTGCTGCAGGCCGCGCGGAAGCTGGGGACGCTCGACGTGCGCCTCTGCCGCGACACGTATCTCGATGCCTGGGGCGCGGCGCTGTTCGCCGGACACCTCGCGTCCGCCGGCGGCAGCCTGCTCGACGTCTCCCGTGCCGCGGCGACCGCTCCCGATCCGGCGGGTGGCGTGCTTGCACGCGATCTGCTGCTCGACGGCCTCGCGCTGATCTTCACCGAGGGGACGCGCGCTGCGGCGCCGATGCTGCGGCGCGCGGTCGCCGCCTTCGCGAGCACCGAGGCCTCCGTGGAGGAGGTGCTCCGGTGGGGTTGGCTGGCGGCGCGGGCGGCGATCTGGCTGTGGGACTACGACGGCGGCCTCGAGATCCCGAAGCGCGCGGTCCAGCTCGCACGCGACTCGGGGGCGCTCGAGGTCCTCGCCGTGGCGGACAACGTGTGTGGTCAGGCCGCCGCGTGGGGCGGCGACTTCGAGCTGGCCTCCCTCATGGTGGCGGAGGTCGAGGCCGTCAAGGAGGCGACGAGGAGCCGCATCGGCCCCTACGCTGCGATTTCGCTCGTGGGACTCCGCGGCCGGGAGGCCGAGGCCTCGGATCTGATCGAGGCCGTGATCCAGGGAGCCTCCGCCAGCGGCCAGGGGACCGCCGTCCAGTACGCACATTGGGCGAACTCCGTTCTCATGAACGGGCTGGGTCGCTACGAGGAGGCCCTCGCGTCGGCCGTGGCGGCGACCATAGGCACGCCCGAGTTGTTCGTCGCCATGTGGGCGCTGAGCGAGCTGATCGAGGCCGCCAGCAGAACGGGGAACGCCGAGCTCGCGGCGGGCGCGCTCGCGCGGCTCGGCGAGCAGACGCACGCGAGCGACGCCGACTGGGCGCTCGGCGTCTACGCGCACTCACGCGCGCTGCTGAGCGAGGGTGGGGCCGCCGAGCGTGCGTACCGGGAGGCCATCGACCGCCTCGGACGAACGCGGCTGCGGCCACATCTCGCTCGTGCGCATCTCCTCTACGGGGAGTGGCTGCGCCGACGCACTCGCCGCGCCGACGCGCGCGCACACCTGCGAGCGGCACACGACCTGTTCTTGACCATCGGTATGGAGGCGTTCGCCGAACGCGCCCGCAACGAGCTGGTCGCCGCGGGCGAGAGGGTGCAGTCCGCAGACTGCCCGAGCGCGCGACGACCTGACCCCACAGGAGCGGCACATCGCGGGACTGGCTCGAGAGGGGCTGTCCAACCCGGAGATCGGGGCGCAGCTCTTCCTGAGCCCTCGCACCGTGGAGTGGCACCTGCGGAAGGTGTTCACCAAGCTGGGCATCCACTCCCGCCAGGAGCTCCTCCGCGCACTGCCGAGCTCCTACTCCAAGCCGATGCCCGCCTGAGTCCGGACGTCCGGTCGGCTGCCACACCAGGGAGCAGACCAGGGCTTCGACTGGTTCGCCGTGCAGGGGCGACGAGGAGGCTTGGTGGCGTCGACGTGAACGAGCTCGACCACAGCAACCATTGTGCGGCCTGGCGGCAGCCGGACCTCTCCACGACCGGTCTCCGCGCTGCCTTCAGGTCGCCGCGCTGAGGAGGCGTAATGAGCACCACCCTCGACACCACGAACGAGGTTCGATCGTTCCAGATCGAGACCCCCGAGGAGCAGATCGGCGACTTGCGCCGGCGCATCGCAGCAACGCGTTGGCCCACCGAGGAGCTCGTCCCAGATCGATCGCAGGGCGTGCAGCTGGCCACGCTGCGCGAGCTGGCCCGCTACTGGACGAACGAGTACAGCTGGCGCGCTCTCGAGGCGCGACTGAACGCGCTGCCGCAGTACACGACCAAGATCGATGGGGTCGAGATCCACTTCATCCACGTCAGGTCGCGCCACGAGAACGCGCTACCGCTGATCATGACGCACGGCTGGCCGGGGTCGGTCGTCGAGCTGCTCGACACGGTCGGCCCGCTGACCGACCCGACCGCGCACGGTGGCACCCCTCAGGACGCCTTCCACCTGGTGCTGCCCTCCTTGCCCGGCTACGGCTTCTCCGGCGCGCCGACCGAGCTCGGCTGGGATTCCGGGCGCATCGCACGCGCGTGGGCGGAGCTGATGGACCGCCTCGGCTACCCGCGCTACGTCGCCCAGGGAGGCGACGTGGGCGCCGATGTCACCGACGCGATGGGCCGCCAAGCGCCCGAGGTGCTGCTCGGCATCCACGTCAACCTGCTCGCCGGGGCGCTCGGTCTCAAGGACCAACTGCCGGCGGAGTCCGAGCAGGAACGTGCAGCGCTCGACGCGGTCACCACGTTCACGACGGACGGCTTCGGCTACTTCCTGGAGCAGTCCACCCGGCCGCAGACGATCGGGTACTCCCTGCTGGATTCACCCGTCGGGCTGGCGGCCTGGTTGCTCGACCACGACACCGACAGCTACTACAAGATCTCCCGCGCGTTCGTCGACGGCGAGCAGGTGGGAAACCTGAGCCGGGACAACGTCATTGACAACATCACGTTGTACTGGCTGACGGGCACCGGCACCTCAGCCGCCCGGTGGTACTGGGAGTTCGGACGGTTCGTGGCCGCAGCCCAGGCGGCCGGCCAGGCCCCTCCGCCGGTCTCGGTCCCGGTCGCCTTCACGACGTTCCCCGGCGAGATCTGGGCTGCCCCGCGCAGCTGGGTCGAGACGGTCTACCCCGGCCTCGCCTATTTCAACGAGGTCGACAGGGGCGGCCACTTCGCCGCATGGGAGGAGCCGGAGCTCTTCTCGACCGAGCTGCGGGCGGCGTTCCGGCCGCTGCGCTGACGACGCCGACGGGCGGGCCTCGGGATCCGTCGAGGCCCGCCCGTCCGCGGGAACAGCCCTTCCCGAGGCCGGGTCCCAGGAGGACCATCGGGTCTGCTGAACTGCGAGGGAAGGAGGGCGACGATGCCCGGGATCGTGGTGGGGGTAGACCGGTCGACACACGCCGTCGACGCCCTGCGTTTCGCGATCGAGGAGGCGCGCTACCGCAACTGCCACCTCACGGCGGTCGAGGTGTGGAACCAGCCCTACCTCCCCGAGGACGTCGGCGAGTCCGCCGCGGTCCTCGACGAGGCCGCCCACCAGAGGGCCGAGCAGGTGCTACGCGATCAGGTGCGGAAGGCGCTGGATGGCCTACCCGCCCCAGAGGGCATGCAGGTTGTCACCCGGTCCGGCAACCCGGCGGAGGTGCTCATCCAGCTCGGTCGCGACGCCGACCTGGTCGTGGTCGGCTCGCGCGGCCACGGCGGGTTCCGGTACCTGCTCACTGGTTCGGTCGCCACACAGCTGGTCACCCACGCCCCGTGCCCGGTCGTCGTGGTGCCAGCAAGGCCCCGGTAACGGCCAGGCCGGGCCGGCTGAGCACCGGGTCCGCCGCTGGACCTCCCGGCAGCGCTGGGCGGCCGGCCTGTCCACGGTCACCACCGGCCCGGACGGCCCCGGTCGGCCGGTAGACGACCTGGATTCCGCTTGGTCGTGCTTTCGGTCGCCTGGTGTGCCGGGCCGGAGCGGGGTCGGGACACGATGATCTGGGCGATGCCGACGATGAGGACGGCGATGGTCAGCAGCCGTTCGGTGTTGGGGAGCGGGCGGAAATAGCCGTAGACCTGGGTGGCGACGGCGAACAGTTGTGCGCCGAGGGGCAGGGCGATCGCGGGAAAGCCGGTGATCTCCCGCGAGGAGTGAGCCTGCGAGGGCAGCCGGGTAGCGCCGACCGCGAACGCGAGTGCACCCGCGCTCCAGAGGAAGTCGTAAGGCCCGTCGTGGGCCTCGACGTCGGCAGCGGTGAGGCTGTAGGCGGCGTCAGCAACGGTCAGGCAGGTCAGCCCGACGCCGACCCACGGCCAGCTGCCCGGCAGACGCCAGGACATCAGCGGGAGGGTGCCGACGAGCGCACCGAGCAGTAGGACGTCGCCGAGGGGGTAGGCGACGGCGACGATCTGCCCGAGGGGGTCGATCGGCGCGTTCTCCAGCACTGGCATGATCAGCACCGTGACACCGGGGGTGGCCACGATGAGGACCAGGACGAAGCCGTCGAGCCAGCGGTGCCACGGTATGTCGAGCACCCGGGCCCGAACCATGAGCACGAGCCCGGCCATGAACAACGGGTACGTGCTCAGATAGAGCACGTCAGTGGGGTTCGGAGTGGGCACGTCGCCGCCGCCGGAGTACAGCGCACTCCAGGTGATCTCACCGAGGGCGAACAGCAGCAGCGCCGCGCCGAAGCACCACCACGCCGCGCGCGACGGGCCCGCCTGCCGACGACGCGCTCCCCACATGCAGATCGCGCTCGAGGCCAAGATGAGCCCAGCGTGGAGCCAGTCGTCGACGACCGGCAGGTCCTGCCGGTGGTCGCCGGCGCTGATCTGGTGGACGGCCTCGACGAGCAGCCCGACCAGCAGCACACCGGCGAGGACCCACCGCAGACCCGTCCTCCCGATCCGCTCGGGCAGCCGACCGAGCCAGTGCGTCTGAGACACGGCTCCGCCTCCGATCCCGTCGGGTCGTCCGAGGATCGTCCTCGACCTCCGGGTGAACCACCCCGGCGTGTCCGGAGACCTACGGTGTTGAGTGACCGGCCTCGGCGAGGGCGGCGTGGTGACGGTAGTGGGCGGCTTCGAGTTCGGCGGGTGGGATGTCGCCGCAGGCCTCGAACAGCCGTCGGTGGCACCTCTCTGGACATCCCCGTGCGGCGGCTCTAGCGTACCGCCCTCGGCGAGTGTCGCCGCAGTGACGGTAGTGATCAATCTCGAGTTCGACATGTGGGATGCCGGCGCACGCCTCGAGCACAGCCGTCGGCGGACCGACTATGTGTCAACATCGCCGTGCGGCGGCTCTAGAGTTGGCCGGGACGGGTCCGGGAAGTGACTGGTCCGAAGAGCTGGCTGTTGGGGCTGAGCCAGCCGCGCTGGACGACAGAGTCGCCCCCATGTGTCCTCCCGGACCCGTCCCCATGCGGTAGCGATCTCGCGGGAGCGGCGATTCGTTGATTCGGATAGGCGCCTGTTTCACGCAGTCGCAACGCTTCGGTGTGGCTCTTTCGGCGCCGGCTCGGCGTTTGCGCAGGTAGTAGGCCGCTGGCCCTCGGCATGGCTGCGAGTTTGGGCGATCGCTCATGATGTGCAGGGCATGCCCGGTGAGCGGGCCGCCGCCGGCCTCGAGACAGTCGGTGGCGCCGGCCGGTGTCGCCGGAGGAGACGTCCTGATGGGCTTGCGGTGCCCTGCAGTAGCGGAGGCGACCAAGTGCGTTCCGCGCTGGGGAAGCCGGGTGCACCGTCGCACCGGCGTGTTTCACACGTTCGCGAGCGCTCCCGACGCGACCGTAGGATGCGGGCCGCGAGTATGGGATTCCTGAGACCGTAGAGGTCAGTCAGCCCGCTGTTGAAGCCGCCACGTGTCCCGGACGTCCTGGCCAGGTCCTCGACCGCCCGGGCCAGCCCTGCGTGCTCGAGGACGGCAGGATGCAGCTCGGTCACGGTCGAGCGGAGCAGCCGGGAGGACTCGGTGAGGGCTGGTCGATGCGGTCGACGGCGGGGCCGGCGACCGCGCGGCTCGTCGAGGTCCTGCGCTGCGAGCCGTCTGGAGTGCGCCGTCGTGGGGTTCTCCGACAGGCTGAGGCGCTCACGGTCGTCGAGGCGCATGAGCTCGTCCAGCATCGCCGTCCGGTCCGACAGCAACCGGCCGATCGTCTGAACGCGCGACCGCTGGATCTGCGACAGCGCGACGCAGCCTGCTCCCAGACCCGCGAGCACGACGTGGTGCAGCAGGATCGAGGAGAGCGGCTCGGCATTGGCCTCCTGTGTCGCCAGGCTCGACGCCAACGAGACCACGACCGTCGGGATCACCGCCGCCGCACACACCCGGGGACGCAGATCGGTCGCCGCGAGGACCGGGATCAGGAAGAACCCGTTGCTCAGCACGTAGGACGTCCAACTGGCCTGTGCCCCGATCCCGGCCATCAGCGTGAGCACGGCCAGGACCGCGACGTCGGCCAGCAGCGCCGACCATGCCAGCCGCACCGGCGCTGGATCGCCGTGCTCGATCCAGACGGCGAACACGACCGTCCAGGCCAGGTAAGCGGCGAGAACGACGTAGTACACGCCGACGTCGCCGACGGGCGGGACGAGGCTCACCGTGAGCACGACGAAGACGACGAGGACCACCCGGAGCAGGGATTGCAGCCGCGCCCCGCGCCGCGCGTGCTCAAGCAGCGCGTCGGCCAACGGACCCGTCGAGGCCAACGAACCCATCGAGCTTGTACCAGCGGCCACGACTGGTGATCCTCCCATTGACCGAGCACGAGGAGAACGGAGCAGAGGAGAACCATGCCGACGACGGACGGCCGGGTGCGCGTGGTCGTGGCGGACCACCACCCGTTCTTCCGCGACGGCATCTGCTCATCGGCGTGCGCACGGTCCGATCAGGCCGCCGCGGTCGCCGAGGCGATGCGACTCGGGTTGCTGTAGTCCCACTCGGGGCTGGAACTGGCGACCTCCCAGACAAGTGTGAGCTGGCCGGCGCCGTCGGGCAGCCAGCTGGCCCGCAGCCGCCCGGCGATGGTGCCCTCCGGGTTGTCAGTCGTCGTGGCCTGCCCGGTGGGCGTGATGTGCTCGATGGTCGTGGTGTGCATGGTGCGATCCCTTCCTTCTCGGTGGTGACTCGTCACCTGCTCGTCAGGCACCACAAAGCTCCTCCAGGGCCGAGTTCGGCACAGTCGATCGATCAGCTGTCGTGGCGGGTGATCCGGCGCCACCGGTGAGAGGACATCCGGTGTCCACCGATGGGCCGAGGATCGCCCCCGGGCCCCCAGCAGCTGCGCCAGGGGAATGACTACCCCGCCGGCCAGCAGCAGGGCGAACCACACGATGTTGGCCGGGGCGAAGGTGATGCCGGCACAATGTGATCCGCTTCAGCAGGAACCCGAGGGACCCGAACGTGAACCGGCCTGGACCGGTCGGAGGCGGGGTTAGGCCACCTCCGACTGTTCAGGCCGGTTCAGAGAAGGGCGTGTCATGGCGGCGACGGACGAGCGGGTGCGGGTGGTCGTGGCCGACGACCACCCGTTCTTCCGTGACGGGATCACGACCGGGCTGACCAGGAGCGGCCGCGTGCGGGTGGTGTCGGAGGCGGCGAACGGCCGGGAGGCGCTGGAGGCGATCCGCCGTGAGCGGCCCGATGTCGCGCTGGTCGACTACCAGATGCCCGACGTCGACGGCGTCGCCATCGTGCATGCCGTCGTGCGCGACGAGCTTCCGACGCGGGTGGTGCTGCTGTCAGCACACACCGACAGCGCGATCGTGTTCCACGCCTTGGAGGAAGGTGCGTCGGGCTACCTGTCGAAGGAGGCCGCCCGCTCGGACATCGTGGAGGCAGTGCTCAGGGTCGCACGGGGGGAGACGGTCGTCCCGGCCGAGCTCGCCGCGGGACTCGCCGGGGAGATCCGGCTGCGGGCGCAGTCGACAGCGCCGGCACTCAGCGAGCGCGAGCGGCAGGTGCTCGCGGCCTTCGCACGCGGGCTCTCGATCCCGAACGTGGCAGCCGAGCTGTTCATCGGAACGAGCACGGTGAAGACCCACACCCAGCGGCTGTACGAGAAGCTCGGGGTTTCCGACCGGGCCGCGGCGGTCGCGGAGGCGATGCGGCGGGGATTGCTGGAATGACGACGAGCCGACCCATCGGTAATGGGTCGGCTCGGCGCGCTGGCGCGTCGCGTGGCCTGCCGCGTCGGGACGTGGCCGCTCGGAAGAGGCCCTCCGGGTCGCCTCCTCCCGATCAGCCGGAGAGGGTCCAGGTGCCGTCGGGCCACCGGTAGCTCTCTCCGCACCGCAGCGGCAGCTGGGCGTCGGGTACATCAGCGCGCGGTGCGGGCTGGCGGCACCGGCTCCGGGCCGCCGGTCGGCTCCGCGCCAGGACACGTGCCAGGGGCCAGAGCAGCGGCTCGGCCGAGGCCGGACCGGTCACGTGGGCGGCAGTGTTCATGATCGTTTCCTCGTGTTCATGGTCGTTCCTCCGCTTCCCGCGGGTCGGCCGGGTGTCTCCCGGCTCCATCACGGTGCGGCAGGACGGCTCGCGCCGGGATCGGGCGACGAGCCGATCGGCCGGTGGATCGTGGGGTCCCCCAGCCGGCGGACCCGCGGCGTGCCCGGGCCGGTCCAGCACTTGGCAACGGCCACGGTCCGCATCACGCCGAACGTCTTCGGGCTCGCGACCGGGCTCTCCGGAGTGGCCGAATCAAGCCCTCACACCACACCGGCGAGAGCAACACGTCCGTCGATCGGGGGACAGCAGGACCATCCGGCCAAGGGCCCAGTCGACCGACGGTGCGAGCGCACGGTGGCGCGCACCCTTCAACCATCGGGGAAACGCCCCGGGACCACGAGAAGGGAAGATCCGATCAACACCGCCACGGCCTTCGCCGCCGACAACACTACGACCAGCCACCGTGCCGAGTTGGATGCCGCCACTGCCAGGAGCCTCGTCCACATCCGCGAGCTCGGCCCCAGCGACGGCGACGTCGTCGACACGGTCTTCGCCGGGTTGTCCCCGCACAGCCGCTACCTGCGCTTCCAGTTCCCGGTCGCCGAGCTCTCGGCTGCCACCCGCCACAACCTGACCGAGGTGGACGGCTGCAGCCACGTTGCGCTTGCGGCCTTCACCGAGGGCCGTCCGATCGGCATCGTGCGGATCATCGACCTCGGCGACGGGCGCGGGGAGCTCGCCATCGAAGTCGTCGACCGATGGCAGGGCTGTGGTATCGGCACCCAACTGCTGCAGGCCGCGCGGGACCGGGCCGCCGACATGGGTTACCGCGAGCTCGTCGGCGAGATGCTCGTGGTGAACGCGGCCGCCCACGCAGCCCTGCGCCGGGTCTTCCTCGGCACGCGAGTGCGTCGCGATGGTTCGGAGCTGACCATAACCATGCCCGTCGACGGCGAGCCGGCGCCGGCGAGCCCCGTGGAGGGACTCGCCGCGTAAGACGCGCCCGGCCGGATGCCCGGGCACCACGGGTGTGGGCTGGGGCGTCATGGGCGACTGGATGTGGCGGCCGCGGTCCCGCTGAGCACGGTTGCTGCTAGCGCGAGCCCGGTCCGTACCCAGTTCCACCGATTCCAGCTGGCGAGTTCGGCGGGGACGGTGTCGATGGGGTGGTCGGAGCGCAGGAACGCTGTGTTGGCTCGGGCGAAGTAGGTCGGGAGGAGCAGCACCGTTCCTGCCATGCTCGCGGTGGCCGCAACCAGCAGCGCCCGGCGGAGAGACTGTTGTTGGCGCGCCGCCGATACGGTCGCGGTGGCGAGCAGGCCGAGCGAGCCGACCTCGACGGGGAACAGAACCGCGCCGGTGGCCGGGCCGGAGATCCGGAACCGCCTGAGAAAGACCTCGGGCTCCATGCGACGCCACATCGGCACGGTGACCGCCTGGGTGAGCACGCACCCGGTGGCGAACGCCGCGGTCGCCGCCACACCGGCCGCGAGGGCCTGCGGCACCACGCGGTTGACGCTGTCCTGCGAGCTGGTCATCCCAGTACCTCCGTGGTGGTCTTCCGACGACTGCGAGGATCGCGTGCGGCTTCGAGGTTGGAGATGGCCGCTCTGAGGGCGGTCTGGAAGGTGCTGATCTGGTCGTCGGTGAGGCCTCGGGTGGCCACGGCGTTGACCGCGCTGGCGGCGGCGGCCAGCTCGGGTTCGAGACGCCGGGCGTGGGTGGTCAACCACACCCGCGAGCGTCGCTGGTCGACCCGGTCCGGTGTGCGGGTGATCAGTCCGTCCCGCTCCATGCGGGCCAGGGTGTTGGCCATGGTCGGCTGTTCGATCTGCACCCGAGCACACAGCTCGGCCTGAGTGAGGCCGTCGGTTTCGTACAGCGCCAGCAGCTGGGCGAACTGGCCGGGCACCACCCCGTACGACGCGATCTGCTCCCGCAGCCCGTGGGCGAGGAGCCGGCCCAGGTGGTTGACCAGGTAACCGAGCGACGACTCGGGGGGTAGGGACGCGCTCACCGTGCCGGTGCCCCGACGCGCTCGCGCAGCGCACGGCGGATCCGGGGCCACTGCCACATGGCCACACCGCTCAGGACCAGCATCGGGAAGGCCACCCACTGCACTACGGCTGCGAACACCGGGCCGAACAGCGGACCGGCGTACACGGCCATCATCACGAACAGCCCGGTGACCAGGTGCGCAGCCCGCTGTTGCACCCGCGCCTGCTTGCCCCGCGGACCGGATCGGTTCGTCGTCGCCCTCACCCTGACCCCCACTCATATAGCTTGCTATGTAAAATCATAGCACGCTATGTTTCTTGGCGGGCCGAACAGACGCGGCCGGCTCCGCATCGCCGACGGCTCGACGTCCTGATCGTGATCGAGCACGGCCGCCGCCGTGTGCGCATCGCCGGGCCTCCTCAGCGATCTACTCGCGCCGCAGCGCCGACAGCGGGCCGTGAGGGTTGGGGTATCGACAGCGCACCGCGAGGAGGTTCTCGGCTTCGCCCTCGCCGTCGGCCGCAGCTGTCCTCGGCGGCGGCTCGGCAAGGTGCTCGCCGTCGCCCGGTCGTGTCTTGCGCACGTCGCCGGTCCGTAGCGGGGGTGTCCGGAGATCACAGTCACCGGCGCCACGGGCCGTCACGAATCGACGGCATCCTCCCCTGTGATCCGGAGGATCACCCGGTCCCGGCCCCGCGGGAACACCCGCTCCAAGGCCGAGATGATCCGGTACTGCAGGCCGTACTTCTTCCGCAGCGCGCCCGTCGACCGGTTGTCCGGCGGGACGATCTCGGCCACCGCCGCGACCATCGGGGCTCCGTCGGCGACCTTGCCCCGGCGACTGCAGGGCCGCAGCTCGACGCGTGGATCGCGGCGCAAACGCTTGACCTTCCCGCTCTCGACGGGCGTCGTGACCACGAGGGCGTCGCCGTCGGGGGCGATCCATACCGGGGTCGCGACGGGTGCTCCGGTGCGGCGGAAGGTGATCAGGGACACGAACTCCTGGCGACCCATGTCGACGAGCGTGGACGGCACGTGATCACGCTAAGGCTCAGTGATCGTCAGCGCGAGCTGACCAGGTCGGCGGCGCTGCTGGCGGCCCGACACGGCGGCCAAGGGCGGTTGACGCCGACTGCGCCACGCAGTCACGTACTGTCGTTGCGCCCTTCGGCACGCGCCACGGCGGAAGCGAGGCGCTGGACGACACCGTCGACCTTGTCGCGGGACGCGGGACGTCCGGTCGCGCATGCCTCGCGGAAGCTAGCGAGCTCGGCGCCGCATGCCGGGACGAGTGCTGAGGCCTCCTCGATCGACGACGGCGCCTGACCCGTCTGATCTTCGATGGCGGCGAGACGCAGGGCCCATCCGTTCACCTCGAACTGGGTCAGTCGCGCGTAGACCACGTCCTCGACAGAGGGGCCGTCGTGGGGCCGCTCCGCTGTCCGGGTGAGCTCGATCTGGAACTCAGCCAGCCCGCGATCGGGGTCGGCTACGTACGCCGCCCACACGAGTTGATCGACTTCCTGTGGGCGGATGTGCATGCGGTGCAGGTGCCCTCGCAGGCCGGCCAGTGCATCGCGCATCGCGGTCCCGACACCGTTGAGTTCGGCACGTGCCACGGCGTCGTCCAGCGACCGGTCGACCTGGGACCGTCGATCCGACCCGTCGAGGTCGTCGTCCTGACTCATGAGCCGGACGCTAGAAGGCGGCACGACAGGCGACCACCCTCCGACGTGAACATCGCCCGACAGCGCGGGATCATCCCATGGTGTTGGGTGTCAAGCGGCGGTCTGTTGAGCTTTCTGTGTGGGTTGGGCCAGGCGGTGTGCTCGTTGTAGGTGGTGCGGGTCTTGAGGCAGCCGTGGAGGATGCCGACGAGGCGGTTGCCGAGCTGGCGTAGGGCGGCGTGGTGGTCGATGCCGCGATCGCGGAGTGCGTCGTAGTAGGCCCGGGCGCCGGCGGAGCCGCTCAGTGCGCAGAACGCCTGCTGGTGGAGCGGCGTCGCCGAGGCGGTCGTTGCGGGCGTAGCGGGCCAGCACGATCTTGTGCGGGTGCCGGAGGCGCGGGTGATCGGGCTGGTGCCGGCGTAGTTCTTGCGGGCCTTCGCGTCGGCGTAGCGCTGCGCGTCGTCGCCGAACTCGGCCGAGCACCCGGGCGCCTAGGATGGTCACCGAAGCCGGGCTGGCTGGCGTAGATCTCAGCGTCCCGGTGCCGGCCAAAATGGTCGGCCACCACCTCCTCCAGTTCCGCGATCTGGGTGTTGAGCAGCGTGATCAGACCGCGACCTGACTGGTGACCACAGCCGCGTAAGCCGTGCTCGACCGACGCCGGCTGGCGCAACTGCTGGCGCCCGCAAGACGTGACTGGATCGCGGTCGGCCTTGACGTCCACGTCGCGGCGCCGGGCACGCGGCAACGCGGCTGCGATCTTGCGACGGGACAGCTCGTGCGGCCCGATCGGGATCCGGAGCGCGTGCCGAGCAGCTCCAGTGCATCGGTCGCGGTCAGGTCCGCGAAGGCGGCCAGCGCGGCGGGGAAGAACTCCCGCAGCGCCGACCGCAGCCGCAGCACGTGGCGCGTGCGGTCCCAGATCAACCTCTGGTGGGTGCGGGCCACCAGCTTCATCGCCTCGCGCCAACCCGCTGTCACCGGCGACCGGCCGGTGATGGGCCCGGTCCAGTCGCACGATCTCGGCCAACACGTGCGCGTCGCCACGCGTCGCTCTTCGCCCCGGACGTGGAATGGCGCTCCCGATAGCGAGCCACCGACATCGGGTTGATCGCGAACACCTCGATAGCCGGCCGCGATCAGCGCCTGCACCCAGGGACCGCGATCGGTCTCGATCCCCACGACCACTCGCGCTGACGCCTCGACCGGCTCGAGCTCCGCCCAGCCTTCGGGAGCGTGCTCCGCGATCAACCCGTGCAGCCGCGCGACACCCCCGACACCCTCCGGCAGCCGGGCCCGCGCCAGCCGCCGACCGGAGTCATCGATCAATCTCGACATCGTGATGGTCCTCCGCCCAGTCATCTCCGACGAACAACACCGGCCCTCCTCCGACCCGAGCGATCACCGACAGCAGCGCGGAGAAGGCAGCCAGCGAACTAATGGTCAAGTGCTCACCGAACACCGTCGGGGCACGTCATCCCATCAGCGGTCACGCCTCCTCACGACCGGCAGGCGCACGATCTGACCCTAGGCCTCGCCTGCGACCCGTTTTCGGAGAGTGCTGACCCGCCGGCCGCTGCCGGACCGAGCCTGCCACCAGGCGATCCAGCAGACGCCATGTTTCCACGTGCTGTCGACACGAAGAATCCAGGTCGCGCAATCGACCTGTGTCAGTGCTGGCTTCGCGCGTACCCGGCTACGGCCCGGTGCCCGAGGTACCAGTGTCACGGAACAGCAGGTCATCGAGGGATCGGGTCAACCAGGTTTCGTAGCGTTGGTGACTCCACCCAAGGCGGGTCGTGATCTTGTCGTAGTTCTCCGCACCCACCAGCACCCACAGACTGTCGCCGAGCTCGTCGACGCTGACGTCGTGGCGGAGCCAGTGCCGGTCGGCCAACACGGCCACGATCTCGCGACATTGTCCGCGGATGAACGCCGATAGTGCGGTGAGCTCCTGATCGACATTCGGGTCGTCTGCCGCTGCCGAGGAGAAAGCCCGCCACAGACGGAACGTCTGGGCGTTGAAACCGGCCGCCAGGTGGGCACCGCGCTCGCAGAACTCCTCCGGACTCGCTGCCTCGATGGTGGCGCGCGCCTGCGGGGCCGAGGAGAAGTCCTCCTGCGAGTCACCGAAGGTGAGTTGATGGACTGCCGCCGTGAGCAGGCTCCGCTTGGATCCCGGAGCCTGGACCGTCTCCACGGAGACGCCGGCCGCCTCGGCCAACCGGGCCAGAGTCGTTCGCGCGAATCCGTCCGCGGCGAAGAGCTCAGCCGCCGCTGCGAGGACGCGCTGTCGGGTCTGGGCGGCCTGCTCGGCTCTGAGACGAGACGAGTACTTCGCGGGTGCCACTTCACCCTTTCCATCTAATTCGTCACTATGCTACAGTGTTGAACTGTGAGCAGCAGTGCTCAACACCTCTTCAAGCTACCGCAAAGACACTCCATCGTCAGGGCCGGTGCGCCGATCTTCGGCCAAGTCGTTGCCAAGGCTCCGCCGCGGCGGCTCGGGGGACGGCGCAGTCAAGGCTGGGCGCGATCATCCCTCACCTGCAGTTCAACCACGTCCAGGAGCACCTCGTGCGCTATCCCGTCATCGACAATCCCGTCACCGGAGAGCGTGGCATCGTGCGATGCGCACCGAACTCCGACAGCGCACCGCTGGTCGCTGATCTGTACGCCCGACCGGGCGCAGCGGTTGTCGGCGAGCACGTCCACCCACACAGCACCGAGTCCTTCACCGTCGTCCGGGGCACTCTGGGACTGCGTCTGGATGGGGTCGAGAGCCGTGCCGAAGCCGGAACCCGCGTGGTCATCCCCCAGGCCACTCCGCACAACTGGTGGAACGCCGGCACGAGTACTGCCTGGGTGATCGTCGAGGTCGACCCCGGCCGCCGCTTCGAGGTCATGATCCGCAACATGTTCGGCCTGGCCAGAGACGGCCGGACCGACACGACCGGACGCCCGGGCCTGCTCCAGGCAGCCCTCCTCGCCCGCGAGTTCGACGACACGATTCGCTTCACCAGCCCGCCACGCGGCGTGCAGCGTCCGCTGTTCGCCGCTCTCGCCCCGCTCGCGCGCCTGCGCGGACTCAGAGGAAGCTATCTCGGCTATCTCGAAGACACCGGCGACTCCGTCGACCACCTCGAGGAGCTACCGCAGGAGATCGTGGCGAAGATCCCCGCGCTGACTTCGGCCTCCCACGCGGACTTCGCCGCGGTGCCCTCGACCCGTGACGACCATGCTCACTGAGACGTTGACCGGTCCGCGGTGAACCGTCCTAGTCACTCACGTCGTTCTGCCGGACAAACCTGGTCCCTGAAGGGAGACCGCGATGGAGTACGTCGAAGTACGCGACATGCTCCTCCGACACTGGAAGTACACCGGTGGGCCGAATGAGGCTCAATCAGTAGAGATCTACCACGACTGTGAGACTGTCTTTCGTCGCTCGAGCCGGTGTGACCCCTGTTACGACTGGCCCTTCGGGTGCCCTGGCGTTGATCTGTCCGCCGGCTCGAGCGACGCGTCCGAGGTCGGCGCGCCGGGCGGGCAGTGACCTCATAGGAGCCTGATCTCAGCAGGTCCCATCACAGTCCTGTCCGCCCGCCCGGTGCGCCGTGACCACGCAGCCCGGGAAGGACACGCAGTCAGTGACGAGCATCCCGGATCCGCTCCGCAGACGCATCGTCGTCGGGGTCGATACGCACAAGTACGCCCACGTAGCGGTGGCGTTGGACCAGGTCGGCGGCGTGATCGGGGACCTGACGATCCCTGTCGATCGGGCCGGCTACACGCAGCTGCAGCACTGGGCCGCCGAGCTGGGCGGGCGGGTGGACTTCGGGGTGGAGGGCTCGGGATCCTACGGTGCGGGACTGGTGTCGCATCCTGCGCCGCCACGGCCATCTGGTCGTCGACGTCAACCGTCCCGACCGCGCGGTCCGGCACTTGCGCGGCAAGAACGACACCATCGACGCCGAGGCCGCGGCGCGAGCGGTGCTCTCCGGTGCAGCGACGGCGGTGCCGAAGACCGCCGACGGCACGGTAGAGATGATCCGGCAGGTCAAAATCGCAAAGGACACCGCGGTCAAAGTCCCGTAGTCAGGCCATCATCACGCTGAAGACAATCATCGTGAACGCGCCTGCTGAGCTCCGCGAGAGACTCGAACCGCTCCCCGACAAGGTATTGCTCGAACAATGCCGGGCGTTGCGGTATGAATCGATGAGCGGTGTCGGCGACGCCGCCTGCTACACCCTGCGCGCGCTCGCGGACCGCTACCACGCCCTCGACCAGGAAGCCCGGCTCCACGACCGCATCCTGGCGACCCTCACCGAGCGCGCAGCACCCGCGTTCACCAGCGTTTTCGGGGTCGGTGAGGACTCGGCAGCCGAGCTCCTGCTGGTCGTCGGGGACAACCCCGAGCGGATCCGCAGCGAGGCCGCCCTGGCCAAGCTCTGCGGCGCCTGCCCCATCCCGGCATCGTCGGGGAAGACCTCCCGGCACCGCCTCAACCGCGGCGGTCACCGACAGGCCAACGCCGCGCTGCACCGCATCTTGATAGTCCGCATGCGATTCCACGAACCTACAATCAGCTACGTCAACCGGCGCACCACCGAAGGTAAGACCAAGAAAGAGATACTGCGCTGCCTGAAACGGCTTCTGATACGCGAAATCTACCAGATAATCGTCGCACCGCACAAGGTAAATGAAGTCGCTTGCGCGGCTTGACAACTATAGGAGCATCAACGCCCTCTTGGAGCTTCCGCAATCGCACGAGCGGTTCACGGGAAGGCGAACATCCAGGGCTGGCGAGAGAAGTACCCGACCCAGCTCGACTTCGAGCCCCGAGAGATACGAGGAGCTGGCAACCTCTGGATCGCTGAGGGAACGCTCAGCTACGACGACGGTGCCGCTGTGGTGCGCTTCGTGAAGATCATGGAGATTCGAGCAGGTAGGGTGCAGCGAGAGACGCTCTACTTCGCCGAGCCCTTCAACGCACCGGAGTGGCGCAAGCCCTGGCACGCAGAAGGCCCGTTGAACTCCAGCGCGGATCTGCCCATTCGCATCCGGGGAGGAAGCTGAACCAATCCCGACAGAGCCACCAACGCGAAGCACGTGGCGGCGAGGCTCAGTGGCGCGGCCCGGACATTGACCGAAGGCCACCGGCGCCAGGCCACGACAACCAGGACGCTGGTCACCTGGCGACCATGCCGGCAACCGTGGAGGTCTGCACGTGCTCATCCTGCGCAATATGGGCGCTGACCGGTCCGGCCCAGCGGATGTCAGTTCGCAATCCGAACGTTAGCGCCCGCGGCCAGCAGCCAGGTGTACTGCAACGTGGTGTTGTACTGCGCCCATTGCTGCGCGATCTGGGCGTCCTCCGCCGCATTGCCGGTCGGCTGTGGCGGCCCACTGCGTTGAGCGGGCGGATACACCGGCAGCGAGATCCAGATGCGTTCCCCCGTGTTCGTCACGGCCTCCTGCTCGATCCGTTGCGGATCAGCGTAGAAGACGCGCAACCAGGTGCCCAACGTGTACTGGGGCGTGACGAAGGACAGGGCGAGATATTCGGCTCTTCGCATTTAACCTGGGACCCGCGGGCCCGGTGCCGACACGCCGACGCGGCGCGGGTGAGCTGAGGTAGGCCCCGGGACCTTCACGATTCGTGATCACCGCCAAGCGAACACGAGCGTGAGAGGCCCCGGGATGGATGACGATACGACGACGGTGACCGCTGCCCTGTTCGGACTCGCCGGGTTCGAGGTCTTGGCCGCGGCTGATGCGGGTGGCGAACTCGAGCTGCTGGTGCAGACGTCCGCGGACCTGGTCGGCTGCCCGAGGTGTGGAGCCGTGGCGCGGGCGAAGGACCGGCGCCCGAGCTGGGTGCGCGACCTGCCGATCGGTGGTCGACCGGTGGTGATCTGCTGGGTCAAGCGGGTCTGGTGCTGCCTGCAGCCGTTGTGCGAACAGCGCACGTGGACCGAGCAGCACCCGGCGATCGCGCCGCGGGCGACGCTGACCGAGCGAGCCCGGGTGTGGGCGTTCGAGCAGGTCGCCGCCTGCGATGGCGCGGTCTCCCGGGTTGCGACCGCGCTGGGCGTGGCGTGGTGGACGGTGATGCGCCAGGTCATCGAGCGCGGCACACCTGAGATCGACGACCCGGCCCGGCTCGCCCCGGTCGATGATCCAGTGGCCGCGGTCGGGGTCGACGAGACCGCCTACCTGCGCTCCAGCGCCACCCGGTCAACGACGTTCGCGACTGGGATCGCCGATCTGACCTCCAGTCGCCCAGCGCGGCTGCTCGACGTGGTCGACGGTCGCTCGGGCACCGTGTTGGCCGAGTGGCTGGCCGAGCAGCCCCCAGCGTGGCGTACGGCGGTGAGTACCGCGTCGTTGGACCCATTCCGGGGGTATGCCACCGCGCTGACCGCGCAGCTACCCGACGCGGTGCGCGTGCTCGACCCGTTCCACGTCGTACGCCTCGGCCTGGCCTGCGTCGATGACCTCCGTCGCCGGGTGCAGCAACACACCACCGGCCACCGCGGCCGCACCAAAGATCCGCTCTACGGCATCCGTCGGGTGTTGCGCCGCCGCCGCGACCGGCTGTCGGTCAAGGCCCGTGCACGGTTGCAGGCCGGGCTGATTGCCGGTGACCCCGACGGCGAGGTCACCCTGGCCTGGACCGTCGCGCAGGACCTGATGGAGCTCTACCAGCTCGACGACCCCGATACCGCTCGCGCCCAGGCCGAGGTCCTGATCAGCGACTTACGTGCCTGCCCGATCCCCGAACTGGCCCGGCTCGGGCGCACCCTGCACGCCTGGCGGGTCGAGTTGTGCGCGCACTTCGACCACCCCGCGGTGAGCAACGGGCCGACCGAGAACCTCAACCTGAAGATCAAGAACACCATGCGGATCGCGCGGGGCTACCGCAACTTCGCCCATTACCGACTGCGCCTATTGCTCAACCACGGACGCATCCGCGAACATCACTCGCCGACGCGGATCAGAACCCGCCGTCCCAGCTTGGCTGCGTAGAGCCAGATACTCGGGCTCGCTCGCGTCGAGCCGGACCAGCTCCTTTCCGAACTCGCCGTTGCCCACGTTCTGGAAGAGCCCGTAGAGCTTCGGGACCGCCTGGCCATCGACGGAGATGGACAGCAGGCATACGTCACTGCGCCACTGACCGGACTGCTGGAAGTAGTGACAGCTGTCGGACGCCCACAGCTGCTCGCCGTCGCCGGCCTTGGGCACGACGTCGGCCGACGGAGCGGCGACCGCTCCGCCCGGCGGCGCCGGCGGTCCCTGCGCGGCAGCCACACCGGGAAGGCCAACGGCCAGGACGGCACCAACGACCACACCAACAAACCCCTGCCGGGCCGCCGTGCGGAGCCGCCGGGATCTCTCCCCGCTGTCCATCGCTTCATCTCCCTCGACAATCGCCTGACAGGACATCTCTGAGTGAAGCCACCGAAGCATGGTCAGCGGCGTTGAAACCACAAGCCGCTCAACGCGAACGGTCCGCTCCTGCACGTTCGTCGCAGGCTCGCTATCGGTTCGGACAGATTGGCTCGCCGGCCGCGATCGTCCTTCCAGTCGGAGCCCCACCTCGGCCAAGTGTTCGCCGGCGAGTCGGCCGTGGCGGTCCTGCTCGCCGCGACCCTCCTGCGACTGCGCGAGCAGCGGCCCGACGTACTCGCCGACGTTGCCGGTGCGGCGCTGACGTACGGCTCGTACGACATGACCGGTTCCATGCCGGCGATGCGGCGAGCCAGCTCGCCAGTGGTCTCCGCGGACCTCCTGGCGTGGGCGGCCGCGCACTACGCCGGCGGGCGGGACCTGACCCACCCCGAGGTGTCCCCGCTGTCCGCCGACCTGCACAGGCTGCCCCCGGGGCACAGCACCGGAAGGGGCCACCGATGACGACGACCCTGCACGCCACCGACGTCCTCACGAGGAGATGCGCGGGCCTCTTCCAGATCGCGGTGTTCGCCTGAGCGCTGCTCGGCTTCCTCACGTCTACGCCGGGATCGCCCAGCGCGCCTCATCTAGCGCGTGATGGACGCGACGCGCGAGCGTGCGGGGCAACCGACAGGGGGGTTCGCTCGGGGTTGAGCCGGACACTCGGTCCGCATCACACGTGCGCCGTGGCGGGTGCATAGATCATGTTCACCACGCCTCCCCCGAGCGGACGCGATTCGACCAGGCGCAGCGGGATCTTGTCCTGCGTCTCGCCGAACAGGCGATCGCCGACACCGAGCACCAGCGGGTAGACCAGCAGGCGGAGCTCGTCCACCAGCCCCATCCCGATCAGTGCCTGCGAGAGGCGGCGGCTGCCGTAGACGATGATCTCGCCGTCGAGCTCCTTCCGCAGTCTCGCCACCTGCTCCGTCCAGTTGTCGCCCAGGACGGTCGCGTTCCAGACCGGGTCCGTGAGCGTCGAGGAGACGACGTACTTCCGCAACCCGTTCAGCCTGTCGGCGAGCCCACCCTCCGCTGTGGGCCAGTGGGCCTGCATAGCCTCGTAGGTGACGCGTCCGAGCAGGATGGCCTCTGCGTTCTGAGCCTGTTCGAGCCCGACCTCGTGCTCGAAGTCGAACTCGGCGCCCTCCGGAGTGGCGCCGAAGTCCACGGCCCAGCCCCTGTACTTGAACGGGACGTCCGTGGGGCCCGGCGACTGCATGACCCCGTCGAGCGACGTGTTCTGGCTCAGGACGATCCTTCCCACCAGTTCTCCTTCTCTCAGCAGTGTGCTCTGCCACGGGTGACCGACCGCGCGACGAGAACTCATCGTCATAGGCGGGTGTCAGCGACCGTAGGCCATTGCCGGCGCCGCACCGAGATCCCGGAAGCCGAACCCGTGACGGGAACGGCGCAGGTCGGGGGGTGCTCCTGCAGATGCGTCCCGCAAGCCCCGTCCGATGACGATTCCCACACGGGACCCGACATGCCTGCCTCAATGCGCACGTGGCGGCCGGTTCGTTCAGGACCGCTCAGGTCGGTTCAGCACAGTCCGGGGGCTATGCCCGCTCCAGTTTCGCTCCAGCCGCTTTGGCCAATCGTCCCACGCCCACGCCGCCGCGGACACCACAAGAGGTTGCGGGAGGATCCGCCATCCCTGCGGATGTGCGTGCTGTGCAGCTGCGAACGCACCCACAGGTACGTCGGTCAGCGCACAGCCGAGGGCAATGTCAACGGCGGCTGAAAGTTGACCCCTCGGCGGAAGTTGAGTATTGACCCCCTTGGTCGGTCATGGTTCGTCGGTGGTGGCGGCGGGGACGCGGCCGAGGTTGCGGTCCTTGAGTCGGTAGCTGTCGCCCTTGAGGGAGATGACCTCGGCGTGGTGGACGAGTCGGTCGATCATGGCGGCGGCGACGACGTCGTCTCCGAACACCTCGCCCCAGCGGCCGAAGGGTTTGTTGCTGGTGACGATGAGGGAGGCGCGTTCGTAGCGTCCGGAGACGAGTTGGAAGAACAGGTTGGCGGCTTCGGCTTCGAAGGGGATGTAGCCGACCTCGTCGACGACGATCAGCGGGTAGCGGCCCAGCCGGACGAGCTCGGTTTGTAGGCGGCCGGCGTGGTGGGCTTCGGCGAGGCGGGCGACCCATCCCGACGCGGTGGCGAACAGGACCCGGTGCCCGGCCTGGCAGGCCCGGATGGCCAGGCCGATGGCGAGGTGGGTTTTGCCGGTGCCGGGTGGGCCGAGGAATACCACGTTGTCGCGGGCGGTGACGAAGTCCAGGGTTCCGAGGTGGGCGATGGTGTCGCGCTTCAACGCGCGGGCGTGGTCGAAGTCGAACTCCTCCAACGACTTGCGGGCGGGGAAGCGGGCGGCGCGGATGCGGCCCTCCCCGCCGTGGGACTCCCGGGCGGCGACCTCGCGCTGCAGACAGGCGGCCAGGAACTCCTCGTGCGACCAGTTCTCGCCGCGGGCCCGCTCGGCCAGCCGCGGCACTGACTCCCGCAGGGTCGGGGCCTTGAGTGCGCGGGTCAGGAACGCGATCTCGCCGGTCAGATCCCGCCCGGCCGCCGAGGTAGTTGTGGTCGTCGTGGCCTTGGTTGTGGCCCTGGCCGCCATCAGGCCACCTGCCCGTCATCGGCGCTGGTGTCCAGACCCAGGGCGCTGTCGTAGTCGGCCAGGCAGCGCAGCTCCACCTCCGGCTCGGCCGGACGTGGGCGGGCGGCATGCGCGGTGCGCAGAACGCGGGCGGCATCGACGTGGGCCGGGTCGTGGACGCTCTGGTGGCGGGCCCAGCACCGGTCATGATCGGCGACCAGGCGCCCCTCGCAGAACACCTGGACCCGGTCCAGACCCGCGACCAGCTCGACCCGGCGGCCGATGACCGCGGGGTGCACCGAGTAGTCGTTGGTGTCGAGGCGAACGTAGTGATCGCGCGGCAACCGCATCGAGGACCGCCACCCCGTCGCCGGAGCGACCGGGGGCAGCGTCAGCATCGCCGCCCGATCCGCCTCCACCCGCGCGGTCGGGGCGCAGCCCAGCACCCGCTTGACCCGGCCGTTGGCCAGCGCGAGCCAACCGGCGAGCTGAATGTTGAAGTCCGCCGGGGACGCGAAGCTCCGCCCGGGTAGGAACGACGTCTCGAGATAGCCGTTCGCTCGCTCCACCAGGCCCTTGGCCTCCGGGTCGGCCGGCGCGCAGATGTGCACCTTCGCCCCGAGCGTTCCCCGGAACGCATGGGTGTCCCGGGTCAGCACGCTGACCTTCCCGCGGCGGCGCCCGACCGCGGCTTCACCGTCCCAGACCAGCATCCGCGGGACCCCGCCGAGCCGGGTGAACAGCTGCCACCAGCCAGCGAACAGATCCTCCGCCGACCGGGACGGGATCAGCACCGCGGACAGCCAGCGGGAGTAACCGCAGACCATCACCAGCACCGGCAACCTGGTCGCGGTCCGGGTCTGCCCGAACCCGACCGGCACCTCGATATCGGGGAACCAGAAGTCACACTGCCCGACCTCGCCCACGCCATAGCTCGTCCGCGACGCGGGATCCGGTGGCCGATAGACCGGGCGCAGCTCCGCGACCCGGTCACGCAGCACCCTGACCGACCGGGTCCAGCCGATCCGCTCCGCGATCACCGTGGACGGCATGTCCGGCCACGACGCCAGCAGCTCCCGGATCCGCGGCTCCACCGCATCGACCACCGACCCGCGCGGCGCCCGCCGATACCGCGGCGGCTCATCACTGGCCAAAGCAGCCTTCACGGTGTTGCGCGAACACCCCATCACCCGGGCGATCGCCTTGACCGGCATCCCCTCGGCCCGCCGCAACCGGCGGATCTCCGCCCAGTCCTCCACGCTCAGCACCCTCCTGATCATCGGGAGGGGTCAACATTCACCCGCCGACAGGGGGTCAGTTTTCAGATGCCGCCGACAGCTGGCGGGCGGGATCGCCCTCGCCGGGCGCCATGACGTCGGTGGCGGGGACCTCCGGGTCGTCCTCTTCGTCTCCCGGGCGGGTGCACCGGTCCGGATGCGGGCTCGGTTCGTCACCGAGGTCCTCGTCCCCGGCCTGAACCCGTCCGGAACGGCACCCGTGACGGGCAGTACACGAACCACGTCGGGTCGCCGATCGGAGCGCGGGGCTCCCCATGCTGAGAGCTTGCTGTTCTTCCAGTGGGTAGCGTCGAGGACGTGACGCAGACTGAGGAGGCCACCTCCACGACGGCGCAGGTCAGGACCGTGCCGCTGCACATGCGACGGGTCGGGTTCGACCCGATCAGCGAGCTGGTCGACGTGCGGGAGGGCGAGGGTGTGCGCGCGGTTCCCACCGCGTTCGGCGGGACGGCGCACCTCGTCACTCGGTACGAGGACGTGCGCGAGGTGCTCGCCGACGCCACCCGGTTCAGTAACGCGGGGATGTTGACGGTCACCGTGCCCGGGGACACGCGGACCGACCGAGAGCGGGAGCAGGCCAGGGCCGGGCAGCTGCTGGCGTTCGACCCGCCGGAGCACACTCGACTCCGCCGCCTGCTCACCCCGGAGTTCACCGTCCGCCGGATGCGCAGGCTGGAGCCGCGGATCGTCGAGATCGTCGACCAGCACCTCGACGCCCTCGCCGCTGCCGGTAGCCCCGCCGACCTGGTGTCGACGTTCGCGCTGCCGATCCCGTCCCTGGTGATCTGCGAGCTGCTCGGGGTGCCCTACGCCGATCGCGCCGAGTTCCAGCACCGCACCGGTCGCCTGCTCGACCTGTCCCTGTCGATGGAGGAGCGCATCGCGCTCGGCCGGGAGAGCCAGGCCTACATGGACAGCCTGGTCGCCCACGCCCGGGCCGTCCCGGGCGACGACATACTCGGGATGCTCGTCCGCGAGCACGGCAACGAGATGAGCAGCGACGAGCTCGCCGGCATCGGGTCCCTGCTGCTCATCGCCGGGCACGAGACCACCTCGAACATGCTCGGCCTGGGGACGCTGGCGCTGCTGCGCTACCCCGATCAGCTCGCACTCGTGCGCGACGATCCCGCCGCGGTCGTCCCGGCCGTCGAGGAGCTGCTGCGGTGGCTGTCGATCGTCCACACCGGCGTGGTGCGCACCACCACGACCGTGGTGGAGCTGGCAGGCCGTCGTATCGGCGCCGGCGAGCTCGTGTTGTGCGCGCTGCCCATCGCCAACCGTGACCCCGCCCTGCTCGCCGATCCGGAGCGGCTCGACGTCGCCCGTGGCGCACCCGGCCACCTCGCGTTCGGGCACGGCGTGCACCACTGCCTCGGAGCGCCGCTCGCTCGGATGGAGATGCGCATCGCGTTCCCGGCACTGCTGGCGCGTTTCCCGGACCTCGCCCTGGCCGTCCCGTTCGAGGACATCAATTTCCGGGCGTTCCACTTCGTGTACGGGCTGCACGAACTCCCCGTCACGTGGTGAGGCCGTCATGAGGATCTCCGCCGATCGGGGCGTGTGCATCGGTGCCGGGATGTGCCTGGTGGCGGCACCCGCCGTGTTCGATCAGGACGACGACGGGCTCGTGATCCTGGTGGACGACGAGCCCGACGGAGCCGACGTCACCGCGGCCCGCGAGGCGGTGGCACTGTGCCCGTCGGGTGCGCTGAGCCTCCGGGCCGACTGATCGCCACCTCGGCAGGTCACCGGTCGTCCGGGACCAGGCTCGAGCCGGACTACTGGGATCTGCCGAGGGCCCGCCCATGTCCGGTACCTGCCGGCCCACCCCGAACCACGGGTCCGAGCCGCGAGCTGGGAGCTGCTCGAACCGCGGCTACAAGCGTTCGACGCCATCGTCGTCGCGCAGTGCCGGGCACCCCGCGACCCAGGTGCTGGCAACACAGATCGACCCCTTCCCGGCCGCCATCGCGCACACTTGCTGCGCACATGACCGGCCGAGTGGGCTAGTTCGCCGGCGGCGAATACCGGCCTCACCGACCCACCCGATCGCTAGCGTCGGCCACCGTGACCACGGTGACGACGCGCTCGGTCGAGTACCCGGCCGATGGCCTGAGGATGATCGGGCACCTCGCGCTCCCCGCCGGTGTCGACCGCCGGCCCGCGGTCCTGCTCGGGCCCGAGGGGCCCGGGCTGAACGACTTCCAGCGTCACCGGGCCGATGCTCTCGCCGAGCTGGGGTACGTGGCGCTGGCCTTCGACATCCACGGCGGGCACTGGTTCACCGACCCCCAGGAGATGCTGGCCCGCTGCATGCCGCTGCTCGCCGACCCCGACCGGATCCGGGGCATCGGGCACGCTGCGCTTGACGTACTGCGCGCCGAACCGCGGACCGACCCCGACCAGATCGCCGCCATCGGCTACGGCACCGGGGGCGCGATCGTGCTGGAACTCGGCCGCGCCGGCGTCGAGCTGCGCGCGATCGGGACGGTCAACGCACTGACCACGGGCCGACCGGGCGAGGCGGCGCGTATCCGCTGCCCGGTATGGGCCGGCGTCGGGTCGGAAGACCCCATCCAGCCACCCGCGCAACGAGACGCGTTCACCGCCGAGATGCAATCCGCGGGCGTCGACTGGCGCCTCACGGTCTACGGCGGCGCCCTGCACGCCTTCCACCACCCGCCCACCAACCCGGACGGCACGCTCCGGCCCGACGGCACTTACAGCCAGACCGTGCTCCCTGGCGTCGGCTACCACCCGCATCCCGTGCAACGCGCCTGGCGCGACGTCGTCGACCTGCTCGCCGAGTGCCTGCCCCTGACCACGAGTCGTGCTGTCACGTGGATCGGCGAGCCCTAATCGTGGTCGCCCTTGTCCTGGGTCACGGTCGCCACGAACCGGCGTACCTCCGCCGCACACGTCTCCGGGTCCTCAACCACACAGGCGTGACCGAGCCTTGGAAGCACCACGAGACGGGATGTCGAGATCGCAGTGTGGAGCGCCTCGGCGTTGGCGAGCGGCGAGCGAGCGTCGGCCGCACCATGTAGGACGAGCGTCGGCACGTCAACGGTGGGCAGCACGGGCCGGAGATCAGTCTCCGCGCCGATGTAGCCCGCTGCTCGAACAGTCGCCGGGCGGATGTTCTCACGCATCATCGTGGCCAATACGGCCTCACGATCGGGCGGAATGAGGTCAGAGAACAAGCCCGGGTACGACTTCGGGTCGAACGCGTCGCCCAACTCGGCCATTCCGACGAACATCTCGAGCCGTCGTGCCACCTCCCCTGGTGGCAACGAACCTGCCCAGCCCGCGTAGCCGCCAACGAGCACCAGGCTCGCTGGCACTGTGGGATGACGCCGAAACAGCGACAACGCAATCATCGTCCCGAACGAGTGACCTACGAGGTGTGGCCGCTCGAGGCCAAGCGCGGCGACGAAGGCCGCCAAGGCGTCGGCGAACTGCGGCGCTCGCCAGCTGTCATCGATGTCCGAGGACGCACCGAAACCCGGCGCGTCCCAAGCGATGACGGTGTGGTCTCGCGCAAGGTCGGGGAGCATCCATTGCCACGTGCGGCTGTCAGTCGGCGCACCGTGCAGCATCACCAGGACCGGCCCGATACCTGCACGCCTGTAGGCGATACGCATTCCGTCGACGTCAACGTGAGCCATGCCCAAATCGTCCCGTAAGAGCGTGAGCCTCTCCAACCTGGCGCTGGTCGAGCCCGCGTGGTGGCAGGCCTACCGCAACCGGCTTCAGCAAGTGGCGGAGACGTTTGACCGAGGCTGAGCCCCGGTCTCGCGGTCGTGCCCTGCCCATCGCTGAACTCGCGCTCTCGGTCCTGCCAGACGGACAGGGCCGCTCTGGCTGTGCGGCCGCCGTCTGACCCGAGCTCGATCGCTGCATGGGGATCCCGTTGCGGTCATGTGGGTTGCCAGTGTGGGGAGAAGTTCTCACCGCTGCCGCGCGAGGGCGGTGCGGACGAAGTCCGACTTCGCTGCGGTGTACGCCTCGCGGTCGTCGGGGTGCCGGAGCGCCAGGGTCAGCTTGAGGGTGGCGTAGCGCTGCGCCAGGGCCGGATCGGCGCGCAGCGCTTCGCGGAAGGCCAGCTGCTGACCCCAGCGATCGCTGTCCCGAGCCATGACGTGCAGGTGCCCAACACGGCGCCCGTCGACGACCTTGACGAAGAACCGGCGCCAGGACCTGACGCGCGCCCCCGAGGTGCGATCAGAACGCGCCGACGTCTACGAATGATGGCGCAGTCGGGAGCGATGAACGTTCGCGGTCACAGTTGCGGGTACTGACCGGCCGACGACTCACCCCAGCCGGTGCACGACGTCCGGGACGTCGGTCACCAGCATGTAGCCGGGCGCGTGGCTGATCGCGAACGGCGGCTTCGACGCCATGACCGCCGCCTGCGGCGTCACGCCGCAGGCCCAGAAGACCGGTACGTCGCCGGGCCGGATCTCCACCGGATCGCCGAAGTCGGGACGGGTGAGGTCCGAGATCCCCAACGCCTCCGGCACCCCGACGTGCACCGGCGCACCGTGCACGTCGGGGACCGCGGCGGTGACCCGGACGGCGGTGCTCACCAGGTCGGCGGGGATCGGCCGCATCGAGACGACGAGCGGTCCCCGCAGGCGCTCGGCGGGCCGACACGGCCGGCTCGTGGTGTACATCGGGACGTTGGTGCCCGCGTCGACGTGCCGCAGTGGTGCCCCGGCCGCGGCCAGCTCCCGCTCGAAGGTGAAGATGCAGCCGATCAGGAACGTCACGAGGTCGTCGCGCCACACATCGGTCACGTCGGTCGGCTCGCCGGCCAGCTCGCCGTCGCGCCACACCCGGTAGCGCGGCACGTCGGTGCTCCTCCGGCCGGACTGGTGCGCGAACATGGGCCAGGTGGCCTGACTCTTGGGTCGGCCCGGCGTGGCGCGCGCGACTCGAAGCCGGACGCTCCGACGACCTCGCCGTGGGATCCTGATCGTCAACGGAGGAAGGTCAGGCCGGCCGACCTCAGCGGTAGTAGCCGTCCAGGGGGGCTCGCGCCTCCTCGAACAGCGCCGGGCCGTCCTGGGGCACTGATGGGGGCCCGGCGTTCGGGAACAGCGCGTTGAGCTGCTCAGTGGATAGTGCGAACACGACCCGGCCGAGTCCACTGCGGTCGATCGCGCCGGCGCACATGGCGCACGGCTGGCAGCTGGTGTACATCGTGGTTCGGGCCGCGGTAGCCGGGTCCAGCTCGCGGGCGGCCCAGCGGGCCAGCTTCTGCTCCGGGTGGGCGGCGATGTCGCGGTCGGCCAGCACCGTGTTGTGGTCCTCAGCCAGCACCCGACCGTCCGGCCCGACCAGCAGCGATCCGTAGGGGGCCTGGCCGGCCGCACGCGAGTCCGCCGCCAGCTCGATCGCCCGGCGCAGGAAGGTCTCGTCCTCCGGCGTCACGGCTGCTCCTCTCGTCGGTGGGCCCCGCTGAGATCCGTGCGGAGGTCCCAGTGCGCGGCCACGGTGGCCAGCGCCTGCCAGGCGGACTGCGGGCGGCAGGTCTCCAGCGGGTCACCGCCGAACGGGTCGAGCAGCACCGTGTCCGAACCCTGCCGCCGCAGCTGCTCCAGATCCCCGATGATCTGGTCGATGGTGCCCTCACCGGTCAGCCGTCCGGTGTCGCAGAGCCGGGATCCGCTGATCCGCAACGCGATGCGCGGGGCGAGCGCGGGTACCGGGCGGGCGTGCTCGGCCGCGGCGGCACGGAGCCGTTGCACGGCCGGGCCCAACCAGCCGGCGCCGAACCGGAGCGGATGCCAGGCATCCCCGCGACGCACCGCCCGGCGCTGCGCCGCGTCGCTGTTGCCGCCGATCCAGATCGGAATCGACCCGGCCCGGTAGTCCGCGTCGTCGGCCCAGGCGGCGCGGATCGTATCGAGATGCTCGTCGGTCAGCCGCCCGCGCCGACCGAACTCCACGCCGAGCGCCGCGAACTCCTGCCGGGCCCAGCCGACCCCCACCCCGAGCACCAGCCGGCCGCCGCAGAGCCGGTTCAGGTTGGCCGCCACCCGGGCCACCAGCAGCGGGTGCCGGTACGGCACGATCAGTACGGTGGTGCCCAGCCGGACCCGCTCGGTGACCCCGGCCAGCCAGGTCAACGCGGTGAACGGTTCATAGAACGGCGCGGGGTACTGCTCGGCGACATCCGGGGTGACCACCACGTGGTCGGAGACCATCAACAGGTCGAACCCCAGGCCCTCGACCGTCTGCGCCCAACTCCGCAACATCCCGGGATCGGTGCCGGGGCCGAAGTTGGGCATGTTCACGCCGATCCGCACCGGGTCAGGGTAGCGACGCACTCGGCCCGATGACGACGTAGAACGGCCGGTTGCTCCTGGTCTCCCACTGGCGAAGCGCTTGACGTAGGCCTCGGTCTTGTAGGCATTGACGTGGTGCGTAAAAAGGGCACGGAGTTGGTGGCGGCGGCGCCGTGTCATCGTGAAGGAATGCCCGGAATTGCCGGGTCTGGAGAGCTGTCACCTTCAGCTGGTGAAACTGGGGTCGGCGGCCTGTGCGGTCGGAACCCGTCCCTTTGGCTCCTCCCACTCCTCGCGGCGCCCCAACGCGGTGGTGTCGACCAGCCGGTAGGCGTGCATCATCACCTCTACTCCACGGCCGTAGGTGGCGTAGGTGTGAAAGATCTCGTCGCCGGTGCGCAGAAAGGCACTGACTCCGGGCTGCTCGCCCACGTAGTCGATCAGCCAGGCCTGCCCGGCGGCAGTCTGCTCGTCGGCGCCCCGGTCCCACGACGGGTCGAACATGAAGTGTTGCAACACCAGCTGCTCTCGTCCGTCGAAGAGGTCGAGCAGCCCGACTTCGCCATGTGGACCGGTGAAGCGATAGTCCTTGTCGAGCCGCACCATCGGCAGTCGTCTCCGGTCGGCGGCCAGCGCGTCCAGGGCCCGAGTCAGCTCCTTCTCCTTGGCCAATAGGTCTCGGCGGGCAGTCAGCCACTCGTACCGGGTGACAACCTGCGGTCGGTTCATGATGACCTCCAGCTCCTCAACTAGCGTGATGCAAGCGTGCTCAATGGCGGATGGTCTGCATCGGGCTCGGTCGGATGTGCGAACGTGAGAACTGTTCGGTGGCGTGCGCCGGAGCTGGTCGGTGATCATCCGGGCTTGCCTCGGCTGAGGTGGCCGCTGTGGCCGGTCCGGGGCGGACCCGCAGCGCCGACCGCCGCGCGACCCCGAGCCGCTCGCGCACCGTCCCGCTAGGGCCGGAGATCACGAGAAGATCTCGTAGCCCGGGGTGAGGACAGTGGACGGGTCGTACCTCTGCTTGGCGTCGCTGAGTTGTGTGCAGCTCGACCCGAAGTGGCTGCGCCAGTCGTCGCGCGACATCGGGAGGGCGGCGCTGGCTGGGTACAGCTTCCCGCCCGCGGCGCGGACCCGGTCGTAGATCGCTCGGTTGTCCATCATGAGCCGGTCGGCCTCGGCAACACTGTCGGTGGTCGGGATCCGCACCAGGTTGAACGCGTAGCACAGGTCGTCCGACGGCAGCTGGACCAACGGGCTCGTGACCGATCTCCGCCGGAACGGCGAGAGCATGACCTGGCCGAAGGTTCCCAGGTCCGCGGGCGCCAGCTGCGCGAGTTCGGCTCTGACGACGGGCTCGACGGTGGCGTCACCGACGAAGGTCGTGAGCCACGGGTGCGGGAAGGACCACTGCCCGTTGGCGCGCAGCGCCTTCTCCAGCATCGCGAGCCGGGTGAGGTAGTCGAGGTAGGCCATCGTGCTCGGCTGGACCTGCGACCGGTCGTCGGACAGGCCGGCGAGCAGCGCGTCGTCGTCCGGGGGGTTCCCGGAGAACTCCTTGACGGCATCGAGCCGGAACGTCCAGCCACCGGTCGGTGCGGGGAGGGCCGCGCCCTGGACTGCGTTGAACAGGTTGTCGCCGGTCAGCCGGCGGTCGTCGCGCAGCATCGTCGGCAGGTCCGGGTAGAACAGCAGGAACCGGCGGACGTGCTGCGGTGCGGGGATGAGCCGCAGCGTCGCCTTGGTGATGACGCCCACCTGTCCGAGTCCGGCGCGGACGGCGTCGAACAGGTCGACATTGCTGGTCGGCGAGCAGGTGAGCTGCTCACCCTTCCCGGTGACGACGTCCATCTCGAGGACGTTGTCGCTCTGCAGGCCGAACCGTGAGGTCGCAGCTCCGACACCACCGACGGCCAGGGTTCCGCCGACCGACAGGTCTAAGTACTCGGTGAGCACGGGCGGCGTCAGGCCCTGCGGGAGGGTCGCGGCGAGCACGTCGGTCCAGGTCGCCCCGGCGTCGACCACGATGCGGTCGCTCTGGACGGTGTGGACGGTCCGGAGCGCGCTCATGTCGATCACGAGGCCGGCGGGGGCCTGCGCGCGCCCGAAGACCGAGTGGCGCCGCCCCTGGGGTGCGACCTGGCGGCCGCGCTCGGCGGCCCAGCGGATCGTGGTGGCCACGTCCTGATCGGATGCCGGCAGCACGACCCCCTCCGGTGTCCGATGGACGATGTGCCCGAAGTCATCCGCTGCGGCGGCCAGCGTCGGCGCATCGAAGCGGATCTCACCGTCCAGTAGCGGCGGGTTCGTCCTGGCTGGCAGTGCGGTGACGTTCATGGTGGTTGCGCCCCTCGGTGCAGCGACGGTGCCGGCGGCGAGGCCGAGACCGGCGATCAACACGGCACGACGGGTGATGGTGATCGGATCCGTCGCCCGTCACGCCACCACGTGTGCCGGTGGCGGTGCGGCTCCGGCCTCGACCCGGTCGTCCCAGTCGCGGACGCGCTCGGTGTCGGGTGCAACCCTGCGCCGCAACGGCACGGGGTCACCCGCGTTGAGAGCGGTGATGTCCCGCTGGATCATCGCCCGGACGATGGTCTTGTACACGGTGATCTCCTTACTTCCCGGCCACCGTGCAGGAACACGACCAGGAGCGGCCATCCCAGATTCCTGGGTGAACGCCCGGGCGAAGCGGAGGTAACGTCGGTTCGTGGTAATCGCGACGGCAGCGCGCGACCGTGTCCGCGGCGACATCGTCCGGCTCGTCCACCGCGGCCTCGGTGTGCCTGAGCTCTTCCGGGCCGTCACCCCTGTCCTGGGCCGGGCCGTCCCCTTCGACGGGATGTGCCTCGTGACGATCGACCCGGCGACGCTGCTGCCGACCAGCGAAGTCGTCGAGAACGCCCTGCCTGCCACGGTGCGGTCCCGCCTCACCGAGATCGAGCTGCTGGAGCCCGACTTCAACAAGTTCGCGGCCCTCGCACGCGCGAACCGGTCGACGGCCAGCCTCAGCGAGGTCACCGCCGGCGACCTCGATCAGAGCCGCCGCCAGCGCGAGCTCCGCCGGCCGAGTGGGTTCGGGGACGAGCTGCGGGCCGTGCTCTCCGACGCCGCGGGTAGCTGGGGTGCCCTCACGCTGCTCCGCGAAACGAAGCGCCCGCACTTCACCCCCACCGAGGTGCGCTTCGTGGCGTCGCTGGCCGGGCCGCTGGCGGACGGCCTCCGGCGGGCCGCGCTGCTCAGTGATGCGGTCGGAGACGGCGACGACGGTGACGGCGCCGGACTCCTGGTACTTGCGGCCGACGACACCGTCGAGATGTCCAACCGAGCAGCCGACCACTGGCTCGACGAGCTCGGGGGCAGCGACCGACCTGCTGCACACCTTCCGGTCGTCGTTCAGGCTGTCGCCAACCGGGCGCGGCGAGCCGCAACCGGGGCCGACCAGACGGACGGTGCGGCCCGGGCCCGGGTCCGCACCCCGGCGGGCCGCTGGGTGGTGGCGGAGGGTTCGCTGCTCCGCGACGGCCCCGGATCCCGGGTCGCGGTCCTGCTGGAGGCGGCCCGACCACCCGAACTAGCGTCCTTGATCGCCCATGCGTACGGGCTCACCGAACGCGAGCGGCTGGTCACCGAACTGGTGGCGCAGGGCTTCTCGACGAGCCGGATCGCCGCTCGGCTACACCTGTCGGCCTACACGGTGCAAGACCACCTCAAGACGATCTTCGAGAAGTCCGGCACCCGCTCTCGCGGCGACCTCGTCGCTCGACTCTTCTTCGACCACTACGCCCCGCGGCTGACCGCCCCAACGAACGACTCGTGACGCGAACGTGCCAGCCAGTGGTGGGTCCGGGCATCCGCGTCCCCCGGGCTCACCGGCGGCCGGGACCGGGTCGGGCCCACGTGCACCTCGGGACCGGACGCTCGTCGCTCTCCGGCTACCGGGAACGGACGTCGACGAGGCAGGAGGACGGAGATGGCCGAGGATGTCGGAGCGACCGTGGTCCGGCCGGGTGAGGGGCTCTTACTGACCCGGCTCAACGGCGAGCGCACCGTGGTCAAGGTCGGGCAGGCTGCTACGCGGGGCGCCTATGCCGTGCGGGAGAACACCGTCCCGGCCGGATTCAGCGCGGTGCCGCTGCACGTCCATCGGAACGCCGAGGAGGCGTTCTACGTCCTCGACGGTGAGCTCGCGGTCCTTGCCGGGGGTCACCGGACCGACGCCGCCGCGGGTTCGTTCGTGCTGATCCCGCGTGGGGTCACGCACGCGATCGCCAACGTGGGTCGGCGTCCGGTGCGGTGGCTGACCCTGTTCTCCCCGGCGGCGCAGTCGGAGTGGATCGAGGCCGAGCACGAGCTGTTGACCGCGACCCCGGGCGAGCCGGATCCATTGGCGCTCGCGGCGATCCACCGCCGGTTCGGCCTGGAGATCGTGGGCTCGCCGCCCCAGTGGTGACCGGCCACTTCTCCCCGCCGTCGGGGAACTTCCCCCAGGAATCTGGGATGGCCGACGGATGCATTCGCTCGCATCGTGGGCCGGGTCCACCGGACGATGGGGAAAGAGCGCGCCCACTCCTTGCCATTCTCAACGGGCACCGGGGGCTTGCGGCAAGACCCGGGTCGTGTCCCAGAATCGCCGGCCGGGCCAGCAACCTGCGGAAGAAAATGGGAACTGCGCAATGCGTGTGTTGTTGTCGACGTATGGAGGGCGCGGGGACGTCGAACCGCTCGTGGCACTCGCTGTGCAGTTGCGGGCACTGGGCGGGGAGGTGCGGGTGTGCGCGCCGCCGGACTTCGCGGAGCGGCTGGCCGAGGTCGGCGTGCCGCTGGTGCCGGTCGGCCAGCCCGTGCGCTCGCTGCTGCACGGGGCGACACCGCCGTCGGCGGCCGACGTGCCTCGGCTCATATCCGAATTGGTCGCCGAGCAGTTCGACAAGCTCCCTGCGGCGGCCGAGGGATGTGATGCGCTGGTGGCGACCGGCTTGATGCCGGCCGCGGCCAGCGCACGGTCGGTGGCCGAGAAGCTGGGCATCCGCTTTGTGCACGTGAGCTTCTGCCCGATCTACCTGCCGTCGCCGCACCACCCGCCGCAGCCGCTGCCGGGCCGGCCAATCCCACCGGACGTGAGCGACAGACGGGTGCTGAATGAACTGGGCGGCGGTTGGCCGAGACGTGAGGCCCGTTTGCTCTCTGTCATGGCTCGACGGCATCGGATTGCCGCCGGACGATCTGTGCGACGACGCGCAGGAGCATCACGGACGAGAGGACGATGCCGATCGATCCGATCGCGGTGAGGGTGGCGGTGTCCGTGCCGGGATCGGCCAGGCCCGCGCCGACGAGTAGGAGCGCGGACGTGAGCAGGCCGACCGACCCGACCCCCGCGAAGAGCACCTGGTCGACCCACCCCGTGAACGCGGTCCGGCGCGTCGGAGTCAGCGTCTCCACCTCGAACCGCACCAAACCGGAGCGCAGCTGCAGCGCGATGTCCTCGACGAGCGCGGGTAGCACCCGCAGGGACGGCAGCGCGCGCAGCAGCTCGCGCTTCGCCAGCTCGGACGCGTCGCCCCCGGTCACCTGCAGGCGTGCGCCGAACTGCTCCGTTGCCGCCGTGGCGAGGCTGATCGCCGGGTCGATGCCGCGCAGCGTGCCCTCGAGGGTGACGATGGCCCGGGCGATGAGGGTGAAGGCCGGCGGAACGGGCATTCCCTGCCGATCCATGATCGCCAACAGGTCCTGCAGGGTGCGCGGGTCGAAGCCGGCGCCGACGAGCTGCTCGGACAGCAGGCGGCTGATCTCGCTCTCGAGTGCGACGAGGTTGACGGCGGGACCCGCGGAGCCGGACATCTCCCGCAGACCGCGCGCGATGAGGCCGGGCTCGCCCGTACCCATGCCGATCCCGACGAGCTGCAGGGCCCGCAGCGTGACGGCGTCGATGATCCCGACGGCGCCGAAGTCGATGAACCACAGCGTGCCGTCGGCGTCGACGAGGATGTTGCCCGGATGCGGATCGGCGTGGAACGTCCCGCTGTCCAACATCGCGCTGAGGAACACGCGGAGCAGCCGGTCCGCGAGCACGGGCCGTGCGACGCCGCACGCGTCGATGGCGGGGTCGTCCGAGACCGGACGACCCCGCACGCGCTCCAGCACGAGGACGGCCTCGCTCGTCATGCCGACCCGCACCTGAGGCACGGCGATGCCCTCGACGTGGGCGTCGAGGATCGCGGTGCGCAGCGCGCGGCCGTACGCGGCCTCCTCCGTGTAGTCGAGTTCCTTGCCGATCGAGCGGATGAGCTCGTCGGACACCCGCGTCAGCCCGAGCGCACGGGCGGCAGCCGAGCGTCGATCAGCGATCCGGCTCGCCCATCGCAGGACGGCCGCGTCGCGCGCAACCCCGACCTCGACGTCCGGTCGGCGGACCTTGACGACGACGTCCTCGCCGTCGAGCGTCCGCGCGATGTAGGTCTGACCGATCGAGGCCGCCGCGAGTGGCTCCTCGGAGAACGAGGCGAAGGCCTCCTCCGCAGGTCGACCGAGCTCGCGCTCGAGGGTGGCGTGCACCTGCGCGACCGGCACGGGCTTGACGTCGGACTGGAGGTCCTTGAGGGCGGTGATGAGGGCGGGCGGCAAGAGGTCCGCGCGGGTGGAGGCGATCTGCCCGAACTTCACGAACATGCCGCCGCAGTCCTCGAGGAAGCCTGCGACCCGCGCGGCCGTCTCGGGGGTCGCGAAGGCCGAGCGCGAGGCCAGCCGGCGCCCGGTGAGCCCGTGCCGCCGGGCGATACCGGTCACCTCGACGAGCCGGCCGCCGATGGTGGCCGACGTGCGCAGGCGGGTGCGCAGCTTCGGACGTCGCACGGCACTTCGCCGACGCAGCACGACCTCCAGGGCGATGCTCAGCACCATCGTCGCGATCAGACCGAACGCGAACGTCAGGACGAGGATCTCGGAGAGATCGGTGACCTCGCGCAAGATCGCGGAGGCGGTGAACAGCCCGACCAGCGTCCCCAGCACCCCTGCCACCGTGGCGCGGAGGAACCCTCGCGAGACACCGAGGATTCGACCGGACACGATCCCGATCCCGAGGATGAACAGGACCGCGAACACCCACTCGCCCGGCGACAGATCGAACTCCAGATTCAGCACGAGACTCAGGCTCGTGGAGCGCTCCCGGCGTGTCCAGGTTCGTCGACGGCTCGGCGTCCTCTGGCTCGGTAGAGCGGGGGCGCCCGCCGCGAGGAGATCCTCGGTGAGAGGACGCGATCCTGCTCGAGAAGGGCGCACGCGGGCGATGAGGCGGTCGTCGAGGCCCTGCGCGGGATCGCCGCCCCGAGTTGCCTTGGCGCCTGCCCGCCGGCTGGCACGAGTACTGGCATGGCGGATCGCGATTGCCGCGAACGCCGGCCCGCTCAACCAGCGGTGCCAGTGCCGCCTCGGTCAAGCAGGACACACCCCACTGAACTGGGCCAGGATCTACTGCCCGGCATCCGTGGCTTCGGCCAGTTCGGCCTCGGCCACCATGATCGCAAATCCCAGGGCCCTGGAGATGTTCCCGGCCGCGGCCACGACCCTGGGCGTGCCGACAACCGGGGCAATCCCGATCATGACTGCCTGAAGGTCATCAGCGGTGATCCCGCTGTCGGCGGCGGCACCGGCGTTGGCCAGATAGGAGGCGGGCGGTGCGTCCACCGCGATGAGGGCGGCCATCCTGGCGAGCATCAGCTCACGCGGTGGGAGAGTGCAGCGCTCGACGGAGATGGTGGTGAGGTCGGCGAGTGTGTCGAGGACGGGCGTGTCGGCGGCGGTCATCGGAATCCCCAAGTCGTTGCTGCGATACGCGTGCTGAGCCGCGTCTGTGAGTTGTCCGCACAGTCCAGTGCTGCCCGGCACGTGGGTCATCACCTCGGACGGGTGAGTGGCACTGACCACGCCCCGGGCACAGGAGTACCGCGTCACTGACGCATCGAGGCGGACGCCGATGGTCGGGCCTCGACGAGGTCATCGAGCATGCGGTGGGGCGCGATGCGGACCCGAATACGTCCCTTCCACACGGTCTACTACCGCTCCCATGCCGTGAGCGAGGGAAGGCGCGGAGATCATTTCGGCTGGGTCTTGCCCGGGCAGATCTCGGCGTTGGACAGGGTGCTCGGGAGGTAGCGCAGGACGAGTTTCTCGCAGTCGGTCAGCGGGGCGGCCTGGACGGCCGCGGCTGATTGCCCTGTCCCGACAGACGCCCTATCAGATCTACGGCGAACGCGGCGGATCATGCCACGCAGGACGGCGCCCTCGACACGACCGCGCACCGTCGCACCGTCGCACCGTCGTCCGGGAACTGGGCCAGCACGTCCTCGGCGGCCGCACGTCCCTGTGGCCAGGGGTGCAGGCGAGCCACGGCCGTTGCGGGGCTGGCGGTGGCCCCGGATCACCCGGTGCGGATGAGGAAACGGCGACCTGGCGGCGCGACGATCGCCGCGAATCAGGACACCCGCATCTCCGGAGGGACCCGAAATGTCCGCATCACAGCGCTCGGCAAGCCCGAAGGGCTCGTTCGCGTCGAACTCGCACGCGCATCGCAACGACCCCTCCCCATGGGCGGGCGGCCTGAGCACCTTCGCGGGCGTCATGATGATCATCGTAGGAGTGTTCGGCGCCATCGAGGGTCTCGTTGCACTGTTCCGCAACGAGGTCTACGTCGTCGGCCTCCAGTACGTCTTCGCCTTCGACCTGACGACGTGGGGCTGGATCCACCTCATCGTCGGCATCGTCGTCGCGGCCGCAGGCTTCGCGGTCCTGTCCGGACGTCTCTGGGGGCGGGTGGTCGGCATCGCCATCTCCGCGCTGAGCATGCTCGTGAACTTCCTGTTCCTCCCCTACTACCCGGTCTGGTCGCTGCTGATCATCGCGCTGAACGTCTTTGTGATCTGGGCCCTGTGCGTCTGGAACCGCGAAGCCGCAGCCACCGTCTGACGCCGCGGCAGTCGGTGACATCGAACCCGGCAGCGAGGGCGGTAGATCTTGAACGGCCAGGACTGCGCGAGCTGCTCCAGGCCGCTTGCGATGCCCATCCGCGCCGGCGGTTGAGTGATCGGGCTCCACGCACACGTCGCAGTACTGTCGTGGTCGTCGCGCACCAACGGGAGGGAGTGAGCCGTGACCACCTGGACCACCTGCATCGACTCGCCGGTCGGTCCCCTCGACCTGATCGCCGACGCCGACGGCGCGCTGACCCACCTGCTGTTCCCGGGCGAGCGGCACGCTGCCCTGCGTGATCCACGACTGCGCCGCGATCCCGGGCCGTTCGCCGAGGTGATCTCCCAGCTCGGGGAGTACTTCGCCGGGGAGCGGACCCGGTTCGACCTGGCGCTGGCCCCGGCCGGCACCCCGTTCCAGCAGGCGGTCTGGGCGGCGCTGCGCACGATCCCCTACGGCGAGACGCGGACCTACACCGAGCAGGCCGTCGCGGTCGGGCGACCCTCGGCGGTGCGCGCGGTCGGGGCCGCCAACGGGCGCAACCCGATCGCGATCGTGGTGCCGTGTCATCGGGTGGTCGGCGCCGACGGGTCGCTCACCGGATTCGGCGGTGGGATCGACCGCAAGCGCTGGCTGCTCGGGCACGAACGACAGGACGAGCACGCGCTGTTCAGCCTCCCCGGCCGGTGACATCGGCACCCCGCCGCAACCGCGTCGACCCCTGGGGTGACCTGCACGCCGTCTCGGCCCGAGGCATGTTCACCGGCAACCGCGGATGCGTGGTCGACGACGACGAACGGGTCGTCCGACACCACGGGAGCACGCTGTGGATCATCTGTCGGACGCGGTACCGCGGGTGGCGGTGGCCCTTGGCCCGGCCGCGCCGGTGGACCCCGCTGTTCTTCCTCGACGACGCCGTCGCGCTCGCGGCCGGGCACCGCCCGTGCGCCACGTGCCGGCGTCCCGACTACGACTCCTACCGCGACGCGGTGACCCGTGCGGTCGGCGCTGCGCGCCCCCTGCTGGCGTCCGAGCTCAACCGTCGGCTCCACCACGAACGACTCCGGCCGGGCCGTGGACTGTGCCGCGCCGAGGACCGCGTGCTGCACCCCGCACCGTTCCCGGAGCTGCCCGACGGGACGGTCGTCGTGGACGCCGACGGCGTCTGCCGGCTCGTCCTCGGACCCCGTCTCCTGCGCTTCACGTTCGACGGGTGGGCGATGCCCCAGGCGCGCCCCCGGGTGGGTACGGCCACCGTGCTGACCCCGCCGACATCCGTGCTCGCCCTCCGTCACGGGTTCCGCGCGCAGCTCCGCGGCATCGACGCGATCGCGGACGACCCCGCCACACCGACGCCGAGCTGCTGACCCGGCCTGATCAGGAGGCGGCGTACTCGCTCACGACGTCCACGACCCAGGTGATGCCGAACCGGTCCGTGAGCATCCCGTAGAGGGGCGCCCACTGCGACGGCGCCAGGGGCGCCACGACCGTCGCACCATCGGAGAGCCTCTTCCCACAGCGCGCTGATCTCCTCGGCGGCGTCCCCGCGCAGCGAGATGACGAACGGGTCGTCACCCCGGCTCCACGGGCGGGAGGACGGCACGTCGTAGGCCATGACCCGGAAGCCGTTCTCGGCGGTGACCTGACCCCACACCACCTGCTCCGCCTCGGACGGGTCCTGGACGTTCCCCGCGCGCGCTGAGCACCGTCCGCCAGGTCATGCCCGCACGGCTGCGTCAGCGCATCGACGCGTTCGAGGTCACCGCCGTCGAACGGGCCGGGACGCGGGTGGACCCGCAGGTCGACACCACGGTGCTCGCGACGCTCAGCGCCGCCGTCCGCGCCCGCGAGGTGCTGCGGTTCGACTACGCCTCCGTGCCGGGAGCCCGATCACGAGGTCGAGCGCGGCGGAGCGCCACCGCGCCGGGTGCAGCCCCACCACCTCGTCACGTGGGGTGGACGCTGGTACCTCGTCGCCTGGGACCTGGACCGCGACGACTGGCGCACCTTCCGCGCCGACCGGATCACTCCGCGCACTCCCACGGGTCCCCGCTTCACCCCGCGTGAACTGCCCGGAGGTGAGGTGACCACGTTCGTGGCCCGCAGGTTCCAGGGCTCAGACGGCCCCGACGGCTGGCCCTGCCGCGGCGAGGTGATCCTCGACCTCGCCGCCAGGGCTGTGCACCCCTACAGCCGCGACGGCGTCGTCGAGGAACTCGGGCCGGATCGCTGCCGGCTCTCGCTGGGGTCGTGGTCGTGGACCGGCCTGGCCGCCCTCCTCGGCAGCTTCGACGCCGACATCGAGGTCGTGGGTCCCGCCGAGCTCAGGGACGCCTTCGCCCGCCTGTCCCGCCGGTGCGCCGACGCCGCGACCGGCTGACGCGCCACCTGCCCGTCGGCTCGCCGCTGGTCGTGGTCGTGGCCGTCAGTCGCTGACCGTCGGCGTCGCGGACTCGTCCACCACGAGCTCGAGCAGCACGGTCGCGAGTTCCCCGGGGCTCGTGATGTAGGGCAGGTGCGAGCCGTCGACGTGGCGGAGTCGCCATCCGCCGGACTCGTCCGCCGCTCGCGCGAACCGGTCGAACCCGGGGTGCGGCCAGTCGGTCCGGATGTAGGTCCGGGGTATCTGCGCGGCCGCCGGGTTGCGGCACCGGACCGCCGTCGTGAACTGCCCGAAGGGGGTGGGGCGCAGCCGGGCCAGCATCCAGGCCAGGTCGGTCGGGTCGGTGACCTGCCACGCCTGGGGGACGAACTGGTCCCAGGGCGCCGCAGCGAACCGGGGCAGCAACCATCCGTCGCCGTCGTCCGCGACCTGCGCCTCCATCGCCGCCCTGCGGTCCGGGGGCACCAGGTCCAGCAGGCACTGGCCGTCCTCGGGCACGAACGCATCCAGGTAGACGAGATGGCCGATCCGCTCGGGCACCTGCTCCGCGACACCGGTGATCACCATTCCCGCCGAGCTGTTCCCCAGCAGGACGACGTCGTGCAGATCCTCGAAGAACAGCACCTCGACGATGTCGGTGACGTGGGCGTCGAGGTCGACGCCGGGGTGCGCGAGGTGCGCCCGCTCGCCCAGCCCGGTGAGCGTCGGCGTGTGCACCTCGTCCCCGTGGGCGCGGAGCAGCGGGACGAGCTTGCGCCAGCACCAGCCGCCGAGCCAGGCCGGGTGCACCAGCACGAAGGTGGCCACGTCGTCATCCCCCTCCCCGGAGGGTCACGAGCATGGCCCGATCCCGGAGTGCGCCGCATCGGGCAAACGTCCCAATCGCACGCGCCGCTCGTCGTCAGGTCGACGCCACCGCGGTGATGTGGCTCAGCACGCAGAGCCACTGCCCATCCCGGTGCGCGAACACGTCCGTCGTCCACTCGTCGGCGTCGAAGCGCCGCCCCCCGTAGTGCGCCGTGTTCGTCACTCGCGTCGTGAGGACTGCGGTCGCACCGTAGATCCGAACCCTGGCCTCACCGACACGGTCCATCGCCGAGTGGGTCAGATCTCCGGAGGCGACGAACGACAGGAAGTCCGCCTTCGGGGTGACTCCTGACTCGGACACGATCACCCAGTCGTCCGCCATGAAGGCCGCGATCCGTCCGGCGTCGTTCGAGACGATCGCCCTCGCCCACCCGTCCACGATGGCGACGAGCTCGGCACGGACGTCCTCGTCCGAGCGCGCCGTGACAGCGTCCGCACCATCGCCGGCCATGCCACCCCTCCCTTCATCCGTCGAGCCCTCGTACAACCTAGGAACGCGTGGCGCTGCCGGCTTGAACGAATGGGAGCCCTCACCGCGATCACGGGAACGCGGCCCGCTTGACCTCGACCGTGGTAGAGGTCGGAGGGTAGGAGCATGAGGTCTCGCCGAACGTGGCTCGGTGCCGAAATGCAGGTGAGCTCGCGACCGGCCGGACGTCATGATGGACAGCGGGACCGGCGACGAGCCGACCCCCCATCCTCACCGGGAGTGCAATGAGTTCGCTGGCGATCGAGGCGACCGACCTCGTCAAGGTGTACGGCTCGATCCGTGCGGTGGACGGCGTCGACCTGGCCGTCCCGGCGGGGTCGGTGTACGGCGTGCTGGGCCCGAACGGCGCGGGCAAGACCACGACGATCCGGATGCTCGCGACGCTGCTGCGCCCGGACACCGGTTCCGCCCGGGTGTTCGGCCACGACGTCGTGGACGAAGCCGAAGCGGTACGGGCCGCCGTCAGCCTGACCGGCCAGCTCGCCTCGGTCGACGAGGACCTCACCGGTCGGGAGAACCTGGTGCTGCTCGCGCGGTTGCTCGGCCTGGGCCGAGCGGCCGCACGCGCCCGTGCCGGCGAGTTGCTCGAGGTGTTCGACCTCGCCGAGGCGGCCGGGCGCCTGGTCAAGTACTACTCGGGTGGCATGCGCCGCCGGCTCGACATCGCCGCCAGCATCGTGGTCACGCCCCGGTTGATGTTCCTCGACGAGCCCACGACGGGCCTGGATCCCCGCTCGCGCAACCAGGTGTGGGACATCGTCCGGTCGCTGGTCGTCGAGGGCACCACGATCCTGCTCTGCACGCAGTACCTCGACGAGGCCGACCAGCTCGCCGACGGCATCGCCGTGATCGACCACGGCCGGGTCATCGCCGAGGGGTCACCGGCCCAGCTCAAGGCGTCGGTCGGGTTCGGTGCGCTGCACGTGCGCCTGCTCGATGCCACCCAACGCGTCGAGGCCGAGCGCCTGCTCGCGCACCGCCTGGGGGCCGTGGTCCACCTGGAGCCGGATCCGGCAGCGCTGCGCGTGTCCTGCGCCGACGGTGATCTGGCTGCCGAGGCGGTCGCCGAGCTCGCGCGTGCGGGTGTGCGGGTGGCCGAGTTCGCGCTCGGCCGGCCGAGCCTCGACGAGGTGTTCCTGGCGCTGACCGGGCGGCCCGCGGACGAGCAGGCCGCCGATCAGGGAGATGCGGCAGAACAGGGAGATGCGGCGTGAGCACCATTCCGACGGCCCGACCCGCACCGGGCGAGCTCGACACGACGGCACTGCGCCGGGCCCTTTCCTCGGCGCCCCGTCCGCCGCGTCCGAGCGCCGTGTCGGCCGCCCTGACCTTCGGCTGGCGCGGGATCCTGAAGATCAGACACGTCCCGGAGCAGCTGCTCGACGTGACTATCACACCGGTGCTGTTCCTGCTGATGTTCACCTACCTGTTCGGTGGCGCCGTGGCCGGGTCCACGAGCGTCTACCTGCAGTTCGTGCTGCCCGGGGTCCTGGTGATGTCGGTGGTGTTCACCACCGTCTACTCCGGGGTGGCGCTGAACACCGACATGACCAAGGGAGTGGTCGACCGCTTCCGCTCGTTGCCGATCTGGAGTCCGGCGCCGCTGGTCGGCGCGCTGCTCGGGGACAGCGTGCGGTACGTGCTGGCCGGGTCGGTGACCGTCGTGGTGGGCGTGGTGCTGGGCTATCGACCTGCCGGCGGGCTCGGCGGGGTGCTGGCCGCGATGCTGCTGGTCGTCGTGTTCTCGTTCGGGTTGTCGTGGGTCTTCACCACCGTCGGGCTGGTCCTGCGCTCGCCCGGAGCGGTGATGAACGGCGGCTTCATGGCGATCTTCCCGCTCACGTTCCTGAGCAACGTCTTCGTGGACCCCTCGACGTTGCCGGACTGGCTGCGGATGTTCGTCGAGGTGAACCCGATCTCCCAGGTCGTGACCGCCACGCGCGGGCTGATGGACGGGGTGGCGACGATCGGGAGCATCCTCGTCGTGCTCGCGACGGCCGCGGCGCTGACCGCGATCTTCGCGCCGCTGACCGTCCACCTCTACCGATCGCGGGGCTGAACCTGCTGCCGCACGACGAGGAAGTGAGTGATCCCGCCGCGACCCACACCGTCTCGTCGGGATGCCCCATGTTGTACAATTTGCGGCATGAGCGAGCTGCCGATCAGTGAAGCCCGGGACCGGTTGGGCGAGGTGGTGTCTCGGGCCGAGCACGGACAAGAGCGCACTGTCCTGACTCGTCACGGTAAGCCGGTTGCCGTGGTGATCTCGATCGATGATCTGCGTGAGCTCGAGGCGGCCGAGGACGAGGCCGATCTCGAGGCTGCCCGGGAGGCGTTGGCCGATCCGCAGCGGGTGTCGCATCGTGAGGTGTTGGCGGAGTACGGCGTCGAGATCGCCTGAGTGGTGAACTACGAGCTCGAATGGGCTGCTGCGGCGCTCCGGGAGCTGCGCAAGCTGGACAGGCAGACTGCTCGCCGAGTCTTGCGGGCGGTCACTGGTCTGGCGGCTGATCCGCGCCCGGCCGGGGTGCGCGCGTTGTCTGGGCAGCCCGCCGGAACGATGCGGCTTCGGGTGGGTGACTACCGCGTGGTGTACGTCGTCGAGGACGAGCAGCTTCGGATCCTCGTCGTCCGGGTTGCGCACCGACGCGAGGTGTACCGGGGGTGGTGACATCGGGCCCACACGCGAAACCGGTCATGGTGGAGCGCTGGAACCCAGACAGGCCGTGTTCAGGTCGTGTGCTCCGGGCTCCTCATCAGTTCGATGCGCGGGATCACCCCTACGAGCCCGGCCAGGTCCGTCGTCGGGTCAGCGCAGGCTTTCGAACGTCCGGCGGATCTCCTCGACGAGCAGCCCAGGCTGTTCCAGAACGGCGAAGTGGCCGCCGGCGGCGGGTTCGCCGAAGTGGAGGAGGTGGGCGTACCGGCGCTCGACCCAGCGACGGGACTTGCGCACGTACTCGCCCGGCATGATCGTGATGCTCGGTCGGCACCGCGAGGGGCGAGGTGTGGGTGGCCGGAGGTGACCAGCCGCTCTGAGTCATCTCCCAGTACATCTGTGCTGAGGAGGTTGCCGTGCCCGTCAGCCAGTACATCATGATGCCGTCGATCATCTCGTCCAGCGTGAAGACTGCTTCGGCGTCTCCGCGGGATCCGCTGACGTCCTGTGGTGGCGGCTAGCCCGGTGGGCGTGGAGGCGGTCAGCGCGGCCATCTCCTCGGTGACCGCGGCGCCGATGTCACCGCCCTGGGCGACGAAGCGGTCGTAGCCCAGACGGTTCATCAGGGCCACCCATGCGCGGGCGGTGCGTTCGATGCCCCAGCCGGTGGTGGTGGGGCGACCGGAGAAGCCGAAGCCGGGCAGGCTGGGGATGACCAGGTGGAAGGCGTCGCGGGCTTGGCCGCCGTGGGCGACGGGGTCGACCAGCGGACCGATGACCTTGCGGAACTCCAGGACCGCCCCGGCCACCCGTGCGTCATGATCATCGGTAGGGCGTCCGGCTCCGCGGAGCGGACGTGGAGGAAGTGGATCTCCAGGCCGTCGATGGTGGTCACGTGCTGTCCGAGGCCGTTCAGGAGCGCCTCGGTGGGCCGCCAGTCGTAGCCGTCCGCCCAGTGTTCGACCAGGGTCTGCACCTTGGCCAGCTGCGGTCCCTGACTGGCGTCGGTCACGGTCTCGCGGTCGGGCCAGCGGGTGAGCGCGAGGCGCTGGCGCAGGTCGTCCAGCTCGGCCTGGGGGACGGCGAGGTGGAAGGCCGTGGTCTGCTCGAGTGCTGCCTGCGTCACGTGGTGCTCCTCCGGTGTTCTTCCTGATCTCAGATCGTCTGTTGTTGAGACGGTATCAGTCGCGTAAGGTATGCGCATGGGAAGCGACGATGGTCGAGCGGCGCCGGGCGACGGTGGTGGGCTGGAGAGCGAGCTCGGGTGGTCCCTGCACCGCGTGTCCACGGCCTTCCGGCAGTCGGCGCTCACAGCGGTCGTCGATCTCCCCGGCGGCCCACGCGGCTACCAGGTGCTGGTCGCGGTCGAGGAAGGTCCGCCGTCCTCGCAGCTCGCGTTGGCCCACCGGCTCGGCATCGACAAGACGGCCATGACGTACCTCGTGATCGACCTGGAGGGTGCCGGCCTGGTCACCCGCCGCCCCGATCCGGCCGACCGACGAGTACGACACGTCGTCGTGACACCAGCCGGACGGAGCGCGCTCGACAGCGCGCGCCGCGCGCTGCGCGTGGTGGAGGACCGGCTCCTCAGTGGACTGGGACCGGAGGAGGGCTCACAGCTCCGTCACCTACTGGCTCGGGTTGCCCACACGACAGGTCAGGCGGATGCCTGCACGGCCACAGATGAGCTCACTTTGTGAACCCGTATCGGCCTGTCCGCTGGCATCTGACGATCACGAGGTGCAGTCTGGCGGCATGCCCAGGTGGCTGACGGCCCTCATCATCATCTTGATCATTGCCGTCTTCATCGTGCCTGACCCGTCCGGCACGGGAACTCTCGTCGGGAACTTCATCGAATCTGTCATAACCTTCTTCAGGAGCGTCGGCGTGTCGATCCAGAACTAGGACGACAGGCGACCGGACCGCGCGCGCGTTCCGCGGAACGCACCTCGGCCCAACGGGCCACCGGCTCAGGCCAGCAGCGGAGCAAGCCGCTCGGCGTGGTCGCGCAGGAGCCCGACGAGCTCGTCGTTGGGCTCGGTGATGCGGTGCGGGGGACCGGCCAGCGCCAGTCCGGCGACCAGGGTGCCGGAGCTCGGGCTGCGGATCGGAACGGCGAGGCAGCCCCGGTCGGCACGCAGCTCCCCGCACTGCCGGGCCAGCCCGGCGGCCGCGACCACCTCGAGCTGCCGGTCGAGAGAGGCCCCGTCGACCACGGTGTTCTCGGTGAGCCGTCGCAGGTCGCGCGACACCGCCCGCCAGTCGGCCTGGTCGGCGAGCAGCAGCTTGCCCAGCGCGGATGCGTGGGGGTAGCGGGCGACGAGCACGTCCGCGGCGGGCGGATGATCGGGATCGGGGTCGACCACCGCGACCTGTCCGGTGGCGAACGACGCGAGGTGGACACCCCAGCGCACGAGCCCGCGCAGGTGGTCGACGACGGCCCGAGCCGCCGTCGGTGGCCCCGGCGCGACGGGAAGGGCGAGCCGGGCGGCCCGCCGGCCGAGGGCGAACCCCCGCAGGTCGGGCAGCCGAACGAGGTACTCCTCGCTGACGAGCAGGTTGAGCAGCCGGTAGGTGGTGGCCTGCGGCAGCTTCAGCGCCGTGGAGATCTCCTTCGCGGTGACCCCGGGTCCGGCCGCGACCGCTTCTTCCAGCACCGCCAGCGCGGCCCGGACCGCCCGCGGCTGGCGACCGGACAGCGGGAGCGGATCCAGGTCACTCACGATCGTCCCGGGTGGACGTCGGCGGCGGAGGTCTCGTCGTAGACGCCGATGCCGGCGAGCTCGCGAGGACGTCGCCACCGCAGGTACAGGTACCAGCAGAGGGCACCGGCGAACAGCGCGGCGAGCGTCACCGGCACCGGTCCCCCCAGCGCGGAGAGGACGAACGCGGCGCACGCCACGGCCAGTGCCGGCACCGTGATCGCGGTGACCACGACCGGCGCGACGGTGAGCTCGTCGATCTTGCGCAGGAACAGCGGCGCGGCGAGACACACCAGCAGGTACCCGACCAGGTACCCGGCCGTCGCGACCGTGAGCAGGACGGTCAGCACCTCCGGGCCCGGCACTCCGGCCGCGAACAGTGCTGCGGGCACCGCGGCCACGACGGGCAGCGCCACCGCGATCGCGACGTGCGGCGTGCGGTAGCGGCGATGCGTCGCCCCCAGCACCCGCGGCGCGATGCCGTCGCGGCCCATCGAGAACAGCACCCGGACCAGCGCGTTCCCCGTCGCCAGGGTGCACGCGACGAACGACGTCGCGATCCCGATGTCGAGCAGCAGCGGCCAACCAGGGCGGCCCCCCGGCCCCGGCGAGCGCGACGACCGGCTCGGGCTGCCCGGCCGAGGCCGCCGGCGAAGAGCGTGACCTGCGTGTAGGCGGCGACGACCACCAGCACCCCGACGACCACGGCGGTGCCCAGCGACCGCGCGCGGAACCGAGCGGAACGGGCGGCGGGCCTCGACGCCCAGCGTCGTCGCGGCCTCGAACCCGATGAACGCCGCCAGCGCGGGCAGCACGCCGGCCGCGACCCCACCGAGCCCGGTCTCGGCTGCGCCGTCCGGCACCGGCAGCGGCGCGCTGCCCAGCAGGACTCCGAAGATGGTGAGCATCAGCGCGATGGAGACGGCCTCGACGGCGAGCACGATCCGCGCCGAGAGACGCACCCCGCGCAGCACCGGCACCGCGGCGACCGCGGCCAGCACGACGACGATCACCGCACCGACGACGGGCGAGGCCGGGCCGCCGAACCGGGCCAGCAGGGACTGGAGGTAGATCGCGGCACCGGTCAGCGCGGCCATGACCAGCACGGTGTAGCCGGCGAGCAGCGCTGCGCCCGACGCGAACGCCGCGGCCGGGGGAAGGCCCTTCGCGGTCAGGCTGTACAGCGAACCGGCGGCGGCCATCCGGCGGGTGAAGCTGCCGATGCACGTGCCGACCAGCACCGCGAGGGCCGTGGCGAGGACGAACGACCAGACGGTGGCGGTGCCGGCGGAGGTCGCCACGATCGCCGGGACCGTGGCCATACCCGCCGCCGGCGCCGCGCTCGACACGGACTGGGCGAGCACCTCGACCGGCCCGAGGTTGCGCCGGTCGAGCCCGTGCACCGGCGAGCGGCGCCGCAGGCCGGGCAGCGCGCTGCTCATGCCCACCTCCTCGGCCGGGATCCGGGACGTCAGAGCGAGGACGCTAGACCCGCGACGGCGTCACGGTCACGGTGCCGGCGGCCGAACGAGAATCGCCACCGGCGGCTTCTCACCGCGTGAGAGACCGGCAGCGGGCTTTCGCGGCATCGGGTACTGGCCTTGACCGGGCGCCGCGGCCGGGGGACCGTCCCGGACCAGGGTGGCCCTTCCATCCCCTCCGTCTGCGGGCGACCCACCGGGAGGAACTCCGTGACGACCCTCGAGGACCGCCGCGACGCGGCGACCGCCGACGCCCACCCGCTCGACATGACCGCCGCGGCCGAGGTCGACCGGGTCCGCGAGACGCTGGCCGAGGCCGGCATGCTCGGCGACACCGTGCGCTTCGCCTTCTTCGCGCCGGAGGAGCCGCCGAAGGGCGAGACGCTGGCGCACGCCGACGGCGACGCCGTCGACCGCCGCTTCCGCGCCGTCCTGCTCGACCTGGCCACCGGCCGGTCCTGGGACACCGTCGTCTCGGCCACGCGGGGCGAGGTCGTGCACCGCCGCGAGCTGGACCCGCCGCGCGACGGCCAGCCGCCGATCATCGACGCCGAGTTCGAGATGATCGAGGACGTCCTCAACGCCGACGCCGGCGTGGCGGCAGGCGCTGGGCGACGCGCGGGCATCGACCCCGCGACCGGTGCGGGCCGTGCCGCTGTCGGCCGGCGTGTACGACTACCCCGAGGAGGTCGGTCGACGGATCGTCCGCGCCTTCGGGTTCCGGCAGGACTCCGAGCGCGACCACCCGTGGGCGCACCCGATCGACGGGCTCGTCGCCTACGTCGACCTCACCGACCGCCGCGTGACGCGGATCATCGACGTGGCCGAGCACGCCGGTCCCGGCGACCCCGGGCAACTTCGACGACCCGGCCTTCGTCGGGCCCGGACCGCGACCACGCTCAAGCCGATCGAGATCACCCAGCCCGAGGGGCCGTCGTTCACGGTCGAGGGCAACCGGGTGCGGTGGGAGAACTGGGACGTGCGCTTCGGGTTCAACGAGCGCGAGGGCCTCACCCTGCACCAGATCAGCTTCGACGGCCGGCCCGATCGTCTACCGGGCGTCGGTGGCCGAGATGGTCGTGCCGTACGCCGACCCGGCACCGGTGCGGTTCTGGCAGAACTACTTCGACTGCGGCGAGTACATGTTCGCCCGCTACGCCGACTCGCTGCAGCTCGGCTGCGACTGCCTCGGCGAGATCCACTACGTCGACGCCGTCATCGCCGACGACATCGGGCAGCCCAGGACGATCAGTAACGCGATCTGCATCCACGAGGAGGACTACGGCGTCGCTCTGGAAGCACTCCGACATGTTCACCGGGTCGCGCGAGACGCGCCGGCAGCGGCGGATGGTGTTCTCCTTCTTCACCCCGATCGGCAACTACGACTACGGCTTCTACTGGTACCTCTACCTCGACGGCACCATCCAGCTCGAGGTCAAGGCGACCGGCATCCTCTTCACCTCCGGCCTACCCCGAGGGGGGCAACGACCACGCCAACGAGGTCGCGCCCGGGCTCGGCGCGCCGTACCACCAGCACCTGTTCTCGGCGCGGCTGGACATGACCGTCGACGGGGTGCGCAACGCCGTCGAGGAGGTGCAGGCCGAGCGGGTGCCGATGGGTCCGGACAACCCGTACGGCAACGCGTTCCGGCAGCGGCGCACCCGCTTGACGCGGGAGTCGGAGGCGCAGCGCGCGCGCCGACGGCTCGGTCGGCGCGCGCCTGGCACATCGTCAACCCCGACAAGCACGAACGCGCTGGGCCAGCCGGTCGGCGTACGCCCTGCTCCCGGAGGGCAAGGCCACGATGCTCGCCGACGAGGCCTCCTCGATCCACGCGCGGGCGACCTTCGCGGCCAAGCACCTCTGGGTCACCCGCTACGACCCGGCCGAGCGCTACCCGGCCGGCGACTTCGTCAACCAGAACCCGGGCGGTGCCGGGCTGCCCGACCTGGGTGCAGGCCGACCGGGACGCTCGACGGCGAGGACGTCGTCGTGTGGCACACCTTCGGCACCACCCACTTCCCGCGGCCGGAGGACTGGCCGGTGATGCCGGTCGAGTACACCGGCTTCACGCTCAAGCCGGTCGGCTTCTTCGACCGCAACCCCGTTCTCGACGTCCCGCCCGCCCGTACCGAGCACTGCCGACAGCGGCGGGAACGACGTGCACGGACCCGGAAAGGAGCGCACCGGCGATGACCACTGACGCCTCCGCCACCTCCACCGGCACGCAGAGCGGCTTCCACCGGACGCTCGGCCTGCGCGACGTCATCGCGCAGAGCCTCTCGGTGATCGCCCCGGCGATGTCCGGCGCGTTCCTCACCTACCTGGCCTCGACCAAGGCGGGCGGCGCGACGCCGCTGGCCTTCCTGCTCGGCACGCTGGCGATGCTCGCCGTCGGCGGCACGGTCGCGATGTTCGCACGGTCGCTGTCCTCCGCGGGGTCGATGTACACCTACATCACCCGCGGAGCCGGCAACCGACCCTCGGCTTCCTCGGCGGCTGGTGCTACGCCGCGGCGTTCTTCGTCCTGGGCGGCGCGGTGCTGTGGGGCTTCGGCTTCTTCACCGCGAGCCTCGTCGCGCTGCTCACCGGCGCCGATGCCGCCTGGTACTGGTTCTCGCTGGCCGGGCTCGTCGTGATCGCGCTGATGAGCCTGTTCGACATCCGCGCCTCCACCCGCACGCAGCTGGCGATCCTGCTGGTCACGATGGTGGCGATGCTCGTCGTCGCCGTCGTGGTGATCGCGATCGGCTCGCCGGCCGTGAGCGTGATCGACGGGACCACGCCCGTCGCCGAGGCCGGTCGCAGCTTCGATCTCGCCGCCTTCTGGCCGTCCGCGGCCGGGGTGCACGTGGAGCGGCGTGCTGTTCGGGCTGTCGTTCGCGATGCTCTCGTTCACCGGGGCCGAGGCGAGCGCGGTGCTCTCCGAGGAGACCCGCGATCCGCGCCGGGCGATCCCCCGCGCGGTCATCGGCTCGATCGTCGTCGCCGGGCTGTTCTACCTGGTGATCACCTACGCCACCGCCGATCGGCTTCGGGGTGCAGCAGGCGGCGACCGACTGGCCGGCCTCGGTGGCCGGACTGGCGGCCGTCGCGCCGAACGACATCGCCGCTGCCGTCGTCCTGGGGTGTGCTGCGCTCGCGAGCCTGCTCTGCGCGCTCGGGGTGCACATCGCGGTGTCGCGGGTGCTGTTCGCGATGGGCCGCGAGCAGGTGCTGCCGGCGTGGCTCGGCGTGCTGCATCCGCGCTGGGGCACGCCGTGGCGGGCGATCGGGCTCGACCTCGTGGTCTGGGTGCTGGTCGCCGTCGTCGCGCTGGTGCTGACGAGCCGGGAGGGCCAGATCGCGCTGTCCGGCGGGATCGACGACGGGACGACCGGCGGGATCTTCCTGTTCACCTTCCTCGCCGGCGTCGGCACGCCGCTGGTGATGGCGGTGTACCTGATGCTCGGCGTGGCCGGGTTCCTGCAGGGCAGGCGGACCGGCCAGGTCGGTTTCCAGGTCGTCGGCGCCCTCGCCGCGGTCGTCGGGGGCACTCGCCCTGTTCGGCGGGCTCTACTACTCGTTCGTGCCGGGCGCGCCGGGGGCGGAGATCCCGCTGCAGATCGCGATCGTGCCGTGGGTGTGCGTGGTCGTGGCCGCGATCGGCCTCGGGCTGGCGGCCTGGACCCGCCGCTACCGGCGCTCGGTCTGGTCGGACATGGGCCGGATCTTCGACGAGGTCTGACCCGGAGGAGGTCTACCCGGCCAGCCCGAACCGCTCCTGGAGCAGGCACGTGCTGACGACCCGCAGCACGATGCCCTCGAAGGCGGCCCGGTCGTCGGGCGCCAGGCCGGCGACGTGGTCCATCAGGCCGCGCACCCTCGTCGCGTCGAAGAACGGCTGGTCCTGCACCACCCCGGAGCGCAGCGTGTCCTGGCAGAACATCGCCAGCGGGTCATCGCCGTCCCGGGCGGGCGGGGCCATGAACGGGTGCTTCTGACGGTCGTAGACCTCCGGCAGCACGCAGTCCCGGACGGCCTCGCGCAGCACGTGCTTCTCCCGCAGCCCGCGGATCTTGTGCTGTACGGGCAGCCGCGCCGCGTACTCGGCGACGTGGTGGTCCAGGAACGGCACCCGGCCCTCCACCGAGTGCGCCATCTCCATGCGGTCCGCGAGCACCGTGAGCACGTAGGTGGGCAGGTGGGAGCGGGTCCAGAGGTAGAGCGCCTGGTTGACCGGGTCCCGACCGGCGATGCGCCCGCGCACGTCGAGCGAGTCGAGCAGTTCGGTGTAGGGGTCGGCCCGGCGGCCCGCGCGCAGGTACTCCTCGTCGAGGAGGGGGTACATCTTCGCCGCGGCGGCGGAGTAGGTGCCCAGCGCCGACGGGACCCAGCCCAGGCGCGTCTCGAGCACCTCGAGGCCGGGCGCGGGCGCTCCGTCGGCGGAGAGCAGACCGCGCGAGGACCGGGTGGTGGCCGCCAGCTCGGAGAGCAGCTTCTCGACGTCCTCGCGTGGTCTGGTCCTCGGAGTTGTGCAGCAGCATGTCGCGACGGAACGGCGGATAGCCGCCCAGGATCTCGTCGGCGCCCTCGCCGGTGAAGACGACCTTGATGCCGGCGTCGCGGACGGCCCGGGACAGCAGGTACTTCGCGACGCCGTGGGCGTTGATCACCAGCGTCTCGGCGTGCCACAGCGCGTCGGAGAACGCGTCGGCGAGATCCTGCTGGGAGACCGGCACCGGCACGAACGCGGCGCCGAGCCACCGCGCCGTCTGCTCGGCCAGGCGCTCCTCGCTGTAGCGCTCGGTCGCCGAAGACGATCGTGAACGCGCGGACCGGCCGGGTGAGCCGCCGCTGGGCCAGGCCCAGCACGGCGCTGGAGTCGATGCCACCGCTGAGGTAGGAGGCCACCTCGACGTCGGCCACCAGCCGCTCGCCCACCGCATCCTCGAGCACCTCCCGGAACCCGGCGACGACCTCGGCCTCGGACCTGGGGTCGCCGGCCAGTTCGGTCGGGGTCGGGAAGTCGGTGTCCCAGTACGGGCGGATCTCGACCCGGCCGGCCCGGGCGAAGAGCATGCTCCCCGGTGGGACCGCGTAGATCCCGTCGAACAGGGTGCGGTCCGCGGTGCGCACCCCGTGCATCTCGGCGAAGAACGCGTCGGCGTCCCAGCGGGCGGGCACACCCAGTGCGAGCAGTGCCTTGATCTCCGACGCCACGTACACGTCGCCACCGAGCACGCTGTAGTACAGCGGCTTGATGCCGAACCGGTCGCGCACGGCGATCAGGCACCGGCGCCGCTGATCGGCGATCACCACGGCGAACTCGCCACGCAGCCGGTGCACGAAGTCGCCGCCGAGCTTCTCGTAGAGGCGCAGCGCGATCTCGCTGTCGGAGTCGGTGACGAACCGCCGGCCCTCAGCACGCAGCTCCTCGCGGATCGCGCGGTAGCCGTACAGCTCCCCGTTGACCACGCAGTGCACCTCGCCGGTCTCGTCGACCAGCGGCTGGTCGCCGTTGCCCAGCCCGATCACGCTGAGCCGCACGTGCCCGAGCAGCATCCGCCGGTCGGGTGCGAACCACGATCCCGTGTGGTCCGGACCGCGGTGCGCGAGACACCGCAGGGCCCGGGCCACCCGCTCATCGGTGGGGCCGGGCTCGGCCAGCAGCGCGCCTACGACGCCGCACACGGCGACGTCCCGTCACGAGCAGGGCGTCGTCGCCGCGGATACCCGGACGACGTGGAGTTCGACAATGTCCTCCTCCTCCTGTCCCGACGTGAACACTGTTCTACGGCCCACCGGCTCGAGCGCACATCGGCAACGACTACGCAGATATGTCCCCGCCGGTCATCGGGTCACCGCGAGGCCCTCGGGGAGGACCGGCGCGGGCATGGCGCCGACCTGGACCAGGACGCTGAGCTCGTCGCGCACGCCCCAGTGCTCGGCCAGCCGGGCGCCCTCGGCGCGGTAGAGGTGCATGGTGGGCATGGCGTAGGGCTTGCCGGTCGCGGGGACGCCGAGGTGGTCGGTGTGGTGCACGCCGTGAGCGGTGGCGCGGATGGCGACCCGGTCGCCGGCCGCGACCACGTCGTGCACCTCGTAGCGGATCTGCAGCACCTCGGTGAGGAAGCGCAACACCCCGATGTAGCCCTCCGGACCGGGAGGCAGCCCGGGCGGGGCGCCGTGGTCGACGAAGTCCGGGGTGACCAGATCGCGGATCCGCTCGTGGTCACCGGACTCGAAGATCCGGAGCACCTCCATCGCGGCGTGTTCTGCGGGTGTCATGGTGATCTCCTTCGGGTACGATTGAGCTCGGTTCAATCAGATTGAAGGACATTCCACTCAACTGTCAAGGGGTGTCATGGCGGGGACGCGCCGCTACTCCACGGCGCTGCGCGCCGAGCAGACCGCGCTGACCCGGCGTCGGATCCTCGACGCCGCGGGGCGGTCGTTCGGGCGGCGCGGTTACCTGGGCACGACGCTGGCCGGTGTCGCCGAGGCGGCCGGGGTGAGCGTGCAGACCGTCTACAACGTGGTCGGCGGCAAGTCCGTGCTGCTCAAGGCGGTGTACGACGTCACACTGGCCGGCGACGACGAGCCGGTGCCGATGGCGCAGCGGCCGATCATGCGAGCCGTCATGGACGCCACCGACGGACGCGAGTGCCTGGCGCGCTACGCGGAGGCCGGCCGCGTGCTCGCCGAACGCGTGCTGCCGCTGATCACGATGGTGCTGTCGCAGGCGGCCACCGGAGACGCCGAGCTCCGGGCCTTCGCCGAGACGGTCGAGGGCGAGCGCGCCACCGGAACCTCGCTGACCGCGCAGCACGTCGAGCGGGAGTTCGGGTTGCGTGCGGGGCTGGACGTGCAGACGGCGGCCGACGTGCTCTGGGCGCTGACCGCCCCGGACCTCGCCGATCGCCTGGTGCACCGCCGCGGGTGGGGTTGGGACCGGTTCCAGGAGTGGCTGGGCACCGTGATGGCCGACGCCCTCCTCGGCCCCGCGTAGCCCGTCCGGCCGGGCCCCTGGGTCGCCGGGGGAGGGCGGCGGGCAGGATGCGGGGGTGGGTGCCGTGCGGTGGGGAGTCGTCGGGCCGGGGCGGATCGCGTCGAAGGTGGTGCCGGACTTCGCCGCACGTACCCGGGGCCGAGGTGGTCGCGGTGGCGTCGCGGTCGGCCGAGCGGGCCGCGGCGTTCGCCGCCGAGCACGGGATCGCCCGGACCCACGACTCGTACCGCGCGATCGTCGACGACGACGGCGTCGACGTGCTGTACATCGCCACCCCGCACCCGCAGCACCGGGCCGTCGCGCTGGCCGCCATCGCGGGCCGGCAAGGCGGTGCTGGTGGAGAAGGCCTTCACGGTCACCCCGGCGGCCACCGTCGAGATCGTCGACCGCGGCCCGGCGAGGCCGGGGTGTTCGCGCATGGAGGCGATGTGGACCCGGTTCCAGCCGGCGATCGTGCGGGTGCGCGAGCTGATCGCCGACGGGGCGATCGGCGAGCGTGCAGGCGGTGCAGGCCGACCTCGGCGTGCAGCCGCCCAGTGACCCGACCGACCGGTTCTTCAACCCGGCGATCGGCGGCGGCGCCCTGTTCGACGTCGGGGTCTACCCGATCTCGTTCGCCCAGATGGTGCTGGGCACGCCCGGACACGGTGGTCGCGCGCACGGGGTGCTGGACCCGTCCGGGGTGGACGTCGAGGAGGCGGTGCTGCTCGGCTTCGCCGGACGGTCGCAGCGCCGCGCTGCTCTCCTCGCTGCGCTGCGCGACGCCCGGCCAGGCCCGGGTCTTCGGCACCGGCGGCTGGATCGACGTGCCGCCGCGCTTCCACCACCCGGACCGGATCGTCGTGCACCGGGCCGGCCGGGAGCCCGAGGAGATCGACCCTGCCCGCTCACCGGCGGCGGCTACAGCCCACGAGCTGAGTCGAGGTCACCGAGTGCGTGGCCGCCGGCCGCGTCGGAGAGCGCGGTCATGCCGCTGGCCGACACGGTCGCGGTGCAGGACGTGATGGCCGCGGTCGCCGACCAGATCGGCATGGCCCCGCAGGAGGGCCCGGCCGACCTCTCGTCTCTCGGTTGACCATGCCGCAGACTGGGCGGACCCGACGAATCGAGGCCGAGATTGCGCACGATGCGCGTGCTGAGACTGGTCGTCCACGCCCGCACCCGGGAGCCGGTGCTCCTGCTCGGTGAGGTCGACGGCGACCGCTGCCTGCCCGTGTTCCTCCGCCGCGCGCAGGCCGAGGTGATCTCGGTCGGACCGCGGGCCGAGGGCGACCCGCCGCTCACCCAGGACCTGCTGGTCCCGGTCGTCGAGGGCCTGGGTCGCACGCTGGACGGCGTGGAGATCACCGAGTTGCGCGACGGCGTCTTCTCCGCCGAGCTGGTGTTCGACGCCGGCACCCGGCTCGGGGCCCGGCCCAGCGACGTCCTGGCGCTGGCCGTGCGCGACGGGCTCCCGATCGGTGTCGCCGACACGATCCTCGACGACGTGGGGCAGCCGATCGCCGACCTGTTCCCCGACGGCACGGACGCCGCGCCGGACCAGCAGCTGCGCGACTTCCGGGATTTCCTCGACGAGGTCTCACCCGACGACTTCGGCACTCCGGGGTGAGGCGGGGCCGGCCCGGGGTCCGCGCCGCGCGACCAGCGCCCCAGCCCGGCCGCGACCAGGCAGGCGACCGCGCCCAGCGACCAGCCCGGCGCGGCCGCCGAAGTGCTCGCTGACCGCGCCCGCGATCGGCGCCGCCGATCGGCGTCGAGCCGAGGAACGCGACCGCCCACAGCGCCATCACCCGCCCGCGCATGTGCGGTTCCGCGGCGAGCTGCAGCGTGCTGTTGCTGGTGGACAGGAACGCGACGCTCGTCGCGCCGACCAACCCCATCGCGATCAGCGCCGACGGTGAGCGTCGGGGGCGAGCGCGGCGGCGAGCATCGCCACCCCGAACGCGGTCGGCCGCGCCGACCAGCGGCCGCAGCCCGGTCCGGCCGCGCGCGGCCACGTACAGCCCGCCGAGCACCGCGCCGGCGCCCATCGCCGCGGTGAGGAAGCCGTAGGTCCGCGCGTCCCCGGCGAAGGTCTCGCTCGCCACGATCGGCAGCACCACCTGGAACTCGTAGGCCAGGCAGCCGACCAGGGCCATCATCAGCAGCGGGACGGCGAGCGCCGGCGTGCGCCGGACGTACGCGAAGCCCCGCACGCAGCTGCCCGGGCGCCCGCGGCGTGGGTACCGAGGGCCGCAGCGCGGAGACGTCCAGGCGGACCAGCGACATGACGACCGCGACGAAGCTCACCGCGTTGAGCAGGAAGCACAGCGCCGAGGCCGCCGGCGGCGATGACGATGCCGGCGATCGCGGGGCCGACCGCGCGGGCCACGTTGACCAGCACCGAGTTCAGGCTCACGGCGTTGCGCAGGTCGTCGGGCCCGACCATCTCCAGCACGAACGCCTGCCGTGCCGGGTTCTCGAAGCAGTTGTTCATGCCCGAGCAGGAACGCGAGCACGTAGACGTGCCAGAGCTGCACGGTCCCGGTGATCGTGAGCAGACCGAGCACGAGCGCGAGCACGCCCATCGTCGCCTGCAGCCCGATCATCAGCCGGCGCTTGTCCAGCCGGTCGGCGATGACGCCGGCGTACGGGCCGAGCAGCAGCGTCGGCAGCGTCTGCAGGGCGAGGACGATGCCCGAGCGCGGTGGCGGAGCCGGTGAGCTCCAGCACCAGCCAGGACTGGGCGATCGATCTGCATCCAGGTGCCGACCAGCGACACCGCCTGGCCCCGGACGTAGCGGCGGTAGTTGGGGTTGGCGAGCGCGGCGAAGGTCTGCTGCGCGACGGTGGTGACGGGGGTGAGCGTGTGATCTCCGATCATGACCGCGGCGCCAGGTGCTCCGCGAGGGCTTCCAGGGCGGGGATGGCGGCGAGCAGCTCGGCGGTCCTCGTGTCCGGCAGGGCGGCGAGGCGATCGGTGAGCAGCTGCGTCCGCTCCGCACGCAGCCGTCGGTGCAGCGCCGCGCCGGCCGCGGTCACCTCCACCCGGGCCGCCCGCCGGTCGTCAGGATCGGGGCGGCGCCCGAGCAGACCGTCGTCCTCGAGCTTGCCGACGATGCGCGAGAGCATCGTCGGGTTGACGCCCTCGACCTCCGCCAGCTCCGTGAGCCGCACGGGTCCGAGGCGCACGGTCGTGGCGAGCGCCGAGGCCTGGCTGCGGGTCAGGCCGTCGCCGCGGGACTGCCGGTCGAGGAACCGGGAGATGCGGGCGAGGGCGGTGCGCAGGCGGGCGACGTCCTCGCCGTCGATGGTGGCGGGCACGTCACCTCCGAATAGTTGCCGAGTGGCAAGCATACTCTTCGTGACGGAGGTCGGCGCGAGTGGCCAGCGTGATGATCGGATGCGGACCTCCAACCGCACGTGACGCGGTTGCGGGTCCCAGACCGTCGATCACGGAAGCGCGGCGACCCGGCGGGCCCGGGCCGCTCGTGGCGATCACCGACCGGCGTCGCTCAGAAGCGGCCACCGCCGCCGCGCCGCCCGCGGGTCGCGGAGCCGCCGAAGCTGCCCGGGGACCGCCCGCCGCCTCCGCCGAAGCCCCCGCCGAACCCGCCGCCCCCGCGGTAGCCGCCACCGCCGCGGTAGCCGCCACCGCCGCCGAGGCCGCCGGACAGGATGCCGCCGAGGATCAGGCTGCCCAGGTCGACACCGAGCCCGCCGCCCCGGCCGCCACCGCCGCCGTAGGAGGGTGCCAACCAGCGGGAGGCGTCGGTCTGGGCCAGCCGCAGCGCCTCCCGCGCCAGCGCGTCGGCCTGCTGGGCCTCCCGCAGCGCGACGACCGGGTCACCCCCGCTGCTGGCCAGCTGCAAGTGTCGCTGCGCCTCGGCGAGCCGGGTGCGGGCCTCGGTGCCGACCGCTCCGCGGCGGGTGGTGACGAAGTCGCTCGCCGCCGCGACCGCCGAACGGGCGGTGAGCAGAGCCTGGTCGAGCACCGGCGGCGGCGCGGCGGGCCCGGTCCTGGCCGGCGCGCGCCTGGTCGAGGCCCGCTCCAGCGCGATGCCGGCCTCGTCGAGCAGGCGCAGCGCGCCGATCGGATCCGGGCGTGGGCCGTCCGCCTCCCGCTGCGCCGCGGCGAGCGCCGCCTCGGCCCGGGCCACGAGCGGGGCCAGGTCGCTCGCCGACGGCGCGGGCCTCGGCCAGGTCCTGGTCCACCTCGGCCCGGGCCGCCGGCACCCGCGCCGCCGCGTCGGTCAGCTCGGCGCCCAGCCGCGGGACGCCGTCGAGCAGCGTCTCGGCCTGCGTGATCGCGTCCTCGGCGGCCCGCCCGGAGACCACCGCGGCGGCTGGGTCCCGGGTGTGGTCAGCTCGGCGCGGGCCTCCGCCACCTCCACGCCCGCGGCGCGTCGAGCAGCTGCCGGGCCTGGTCGAGGTTGCTCGGCCACCGGTTCCAGCGCCGTGGCGGCGTAGCGCTCCTGCAGCGCGCCCAGCCGGCCTCGGCCTCGGGGAGCCGCGCCGTCACCGCGTCGAGCCGGGTGCCGAGGCCGGCGACGAACTCCGGGGCCCTCGCCTCCAGGTCGCGCAGCCGGTCGAACGCCTCCACCTGCGCGTCCAGCCGCTCGTCCGCGGCACGGGTGGTGCGGATGATCTCCGCGTACATCGCGCGCTGGTGGGCTCGTCCTCGGGCTCGTCGTCGTCGAGACGCTGGCGGATCGCGAACGCCGCGAGCATGTCCGCGCGCGACTGCTCGACGGCGGCGGCGAACCCGGCCACGGCCTCGTCCCCGAAGTGGCCGCGGGCCGCGCTGAGCTCCTGCTCGGAGGTGCGCACGGCGTCGTCCACCTCGATCAGTGCCGAGCTGGCGCGGTACGCGAGGTCGTCGGTGGTCAGGTCGCTGAACTCGTCGCGGGGGGCGGGCTCCGTCCGGCCGGGACGGCCTCGACGTCGGCCGGCGCCGGCTCGGCCTCGGCCTCGCGCCCGCCGCCGGCGTCGCCTGCTCAGCAGGTACGCCCCACCGCCGACGACCGCCGCGCCGCCGACGAGCAGCGCGCCGACCCCCACTCCGCCGCTGCCGCCCCCACCTGCACCGCCCCCGGTGCGCAGACCGTCGGCCATGGCGACCGCCGCGCCGGCCCAGTCGCCGGCCGCGCAGCCGCGGCTCGACGTCGTCGGTCTCGATGGCGGAGGTGGTCGACTCCGGGAGCGGGAAGTCCTGGCGTAGGACGTGCCGTAGGCCCGGTCACCGGTCGCCACCGCGAGCAGCACGTCGTTCGTGCCGAACTGGGACAGGCGCGCGGACTGGTCGGCCCAGCTCCGTCCGTCCAGCCCGTCGAAGCTCTCGACGTAGACGACGAAGAGGTCGGTGCCACCCTCGGCGCGCAGGCGGTCGATCGCCTGCGCGACCTGCTGGCGCTGCCGGCCGCGTCCAGCACGCCCGCCCGGTCCGTGACCCGCTCGTCCGCCCGGAAGGGGGCATCGGCCAGGGCGGATCCCGCCCCGCCGAGGAGCAGGAACACCGCCACGACCGCGAGCGAGGATGGACAACCTGCGCACGACGACCTCCGCGATGTCGAGATGCCCCGACATCATGTCGGGCCGATCTCCGCACCGGTACCACCCGGTGCGGATTGGCCCTGGTCGATGTCGCCGCAGACGCACGACGAATGGGGTCATGGCCGCCGTCGACCTGCACCCGCTCCCCGTCATCCTGCCACCCGGTCCGACGCATCCCGCAGCTGCTCCTGGGGCTCGCGCTCTACGGCACGAGCATGGCGATGCAGATCCGCGGTGCGCTCGGACTCAACCCGTGGGACGTGCTGCACGAGGGTCTCACCGCCCAGACGCCGCTGAGCTTCGGCCTGGTCACCGCCATCACCGGGATCGCCGTGCTGCTGGCCTGGATCCCGCTGCGCCAGCGGCCGGGGCTGGGAACGGTGGCGAACGTGCTGGTCATCGCGGTGGCGGTCGACGTGGCGCTGGCGCTGCTGCCGGCGCCGACCGGACTGCCCGCGCAGATCGCGCTGATGGTCGGCGGCATCGTGCTCAACGGGGTGGCGACCGCCGCCTACGTGGGAGCCCGGCTCGGGCCCGGCCCGCGCGACGGCCTGATGACCGGCCTCGCCGCCCGCACCGGGTGGTCGATCCGGCTGGTCCGCACCGGGCTCGAGATCACGGTGCTGGCCGATCGGCTGGCTGCTCGGCGGCACGGTCGGGGTGGGGACGGTGCTCTACGCGCTGGCGATCGGACCGCTCACGCAGGCGTTCCTGCCGCCGCTCGCGGTGCGCGACCGGGCACCGGCCTGATCGTCATCCCCCGACCACCGCGCGGGCAGCCCGCACCAGGGATTCGGCAGCGTGTGTTCCGTCGCGTACACGTACGTCGCGCCCCGGGCGAGGGCCGTGCGCACCGCCCGGTCCTGCACCGCGGGCGGGGTGCTGTGCACCAGGTGCCAGGTGCGCGCCCGGCCCCGGTCCGCCCGTCGTCGTGACGTCCGGTCGCAGTAGTGCGCCCACGATCCCTCGAAGGTGACCACGACATCGGCGAGTTCGAGGTACGCCGGGCTCGGCTGGACTCCCGGGTTGAGGAGGATCTGGTCGACCCCCTGCGCGCGAAGGCCGTCGGCGAGCTCCCGGTAGTACCCGAAACCGAGCGGTCCCGAGGTGACCTGGTCGGCGAAGACCGCGGTGAGCGCGTAGTTCGCCCGGTACGCGGCGGCCTCGGCGAGCACGTCCCGCACGGGACGGTCGGTGTAGGCGGTGTCGATGTACCCGGCCACCACCGCTCCCCGGTGCCGCAGCCGCGCGCACGCCGGGCGATAAGCGGGATCCGAGGCGGCGCCCACCCCGGTGTCCGGGTTCACCACCACGATCCGGACCGCCCCGCCGCAGCCACGGACGAGCCGCGACCAGTCGCCGGCCTCACGGTGGGGATGGAAGTACGCCGGCACCGCCACTGCGCGCGCCCGCGTGCCGGCGGTCACCAGTAGCTCACCGCGCGCGCCGCGTAGCGCCGGGCCAACGCGACGTGGACGACGAGCAGGGCGGCCGCGACGAGCCCGTGCCCGATCACCGCCGTCTCGTCCGTGACCAGGTAGTCGGCCTGCTCGGTGGAGACCAGCAGCACGGCGACGGCCGTGCCGAGAGTCGCCACCACCACCGCGATCCGCCCCATCAGGTTGAGCACCATCGCGGCGAAGATCGCCGAGCCGAGGACCAGGTAGCTCAGGCCGAGCAGCATGTAGAGGTCGTCCACGGCACCGAGAACGGCGGTGGTCAGCGCGGCGAGCACCGCGGTCAACGCGGCGAGTGTTGCGGTGAACACCAGCTGGGTCCGCGTGAGCTCGCGACGCATGTCGCGCGCGAACTCCGCGTGCGAACCGGTGGCGGCCAGGATGGCGCGGACGGCCCGCACGTAGCCGACCAGCAGCGCCTCGGCGACACCCATGCTGAGCACGAGCGGCAGGGCGGCGAGGGTCACCGACAGGGGCAGCGCCTCGAAGTTCTCGTTGAGCAGCTCGTTGAACGCCGGGTAGAGGACCAGCAGGGCGACGAGCAGGCCGTACGCCGCGTGCAGCAACGCGCCCGTCCACGCCGTGCGCGGCAACGGCTGCGCAGGGCGGGCGGACCTGCGGGTGGCCACCAGGGCGAAGAGCAGCGCGAGCAGCACGCTGGCGGCCAGCCACAGCAGCTCCCGGCCGGCGGTCGCGGCCCGCAGCGCGCCGGCCGCCGTCGGGACCGCGGGCCCGTCCAGCATGCTGAGGACCGCGCCCGTGACGGCCGGGGCGAGCGCGACCGTCAGGAGGACCTCGTGGCCCGTCATGAGGAGGGCGGACGCCGACAGCAGGTAGGTGGCCTGGCCGACGAGCAGCAGTGCCGTCCACAGCGTCACGTTCAGGGTCGCGGTCAGCATCAAGGCGCCGTAGACCGCGACCGCCGCGCCGAGCGCGGCGACCACGGTTCCGACCAGGATCGCCCGGCGCAGCCACCGCCGAGCGGCCGGCGCGTCGAGGTTGCCGAGGTAGGCCCACGCCACGTACGTCGTCCCGTAGCCCGCGGCCCAGCTGAGCGCCAGGCCACCGAGCAGCAGGGTCGACTCGGTGGGATCCGCCGCGGGGAGCAGGGAAAGCGCGACGACGGCGGGTATCGCGTACAGCACCCCCCGCAGGGCGATGCGGGCCGCGGCGACCGACCCGGACTCGGTGGGTCGCCGGGCGCCGGGCTCGGGACCGGGGGCAGCTGCGCCGGAACGGGCCGCGAAAGCCGAGGAGGCGAGGGCGAAGACGTTCGGTGCATCGAACCGGTCCCGGGCGACACCGTCGGTGATGCCGGTGCTCTCCAGGAACACCGCGGCCTCGAGCGGGTCGGTGCAGTCCTCGGCTGCCCGATCGACCAGTTCCCGCGGCGGACCTGGCTCCTCGGTGTTGATGTTGCGAGGGCTCATCTCGCCGACACCATGAGCGGCGGGACGGACCTCGGCAGGACGTCCCGCCGGGCGGCGGCGCCGTACAGCTCGCGGAAGTCGGCCACCAGCCGGTCGAGGGTGAACACCTCCTGCGCGCGATGACGTCCGGCCGCCGCGAGGCGTCGACGCAGGGCCGAGTCGAGCAGCAGCCGCACGCACGCGTCGGCGAACGCGTGCGGGTCACGGGCCGGCACGACCAGCCCACCCTCGCCGACCGCCTCGGCCATGCCGCCGACGTCGGTCGCGACGACGGCGCGGCCGGCCATCGCGGCCTCGATCACGGTCAGCGGCAGGCCCTCGGAGATGCTGGACAGGACGATCACCTGCCCGCCCTCGAACGCCCGCCGGATCGGCGTGATCGGCCCGTCGAAGTGGGCGACGTCCGCGAGACCGAGCTCCCCGACGAGCTTCTCGCAGCCGGCGGCGTACGCCTCGTTCCCGGCGGGCACGGGACCGAACAGCCGGAGACGGGCGTCCGGCACCCGCTCGCGGACCAGGGCGAACGCCCTGATCAACGTCTCGATGTCCTTCAGCGGGTCGATCCGGCCCGCGAAGAGCAGCGTCGGCAGGGCGGGGTCCCACTGCACCGGAGGGAACTGCGCCGGGTCGACGCCGTTGTAGACCGTGCGGACGGTCGCCGGCGCGGCACCGTTGCGCACGGCCCACCGCGCGTTGAAGTGGCTGACCGGCAGGACCGCATCGGCGGTGCGGTAGCCCAGCTCGGTCAGTCGGACGAGGAACCGGACCAGCATCGTCCGCACGGCGCGACTGCCTCCGTCCTCGCGCACCGCCAGGATGCGTTCGCGCAGGTAGACGCCGTGCTCGGACATCAGCAGCGGTGTACCGTTCGCCCACTTCGTCACCAGGCCCACCAGGGCCGACGGCCCGTTGGCGGTGGCGTGCACGACGTCGACCTCGAGCGGGGGCAGGAGAAGGGGCCGCAGGTAGTGCTCGATGTAGTCGGCGGCCGTCAAGGCGTCCGCCAGCGTCATCGGCCGCTCCCCGGTCCGCCGGATGTGGCGGCGCCACACGGTCAGGAGCATCTCGATGCTCGCCTGGCTGCGCATGGCCGACGTCAACCGACCTTCGCGGGCCAGCGCGTGCAGGCCGCGCACCGCCTCCTCGAACCGGCTCGGGGCGAACTTGTCGTCCGCGAGCATGGCCTCGAGGAACTGCCGGTAGGCCGTGGTGAAGCGGACCACGGTGCCCCCGCGGAACGGCGGCGATCGCCGCGTGGCGGCCCACAGCCCCAACCGGCGCACCGAACGGACGTTCGGGGGTAGCGCGTAGACGGCCTGTTCCTGCCCGGACCCGGACAACACCACGACCTCGAAGTCGACATCGGGCAGTCCTCGGACGAGGTGGTCGCACCACTGGCTGACCCCCCCGGAATGCAACGGGTAGGTACCCTCGGTGACCAGCGCGACCTTCATGTCTCCCCTTGATCCGGCACCGTCATGTCCCCCTGGCGGCCGCGGTCGTGAACTGCTGCGTCCCGGCCACCTCGACCCACGCCGAGCGCCCCGATCCGTACGGGTCGCCGAACTCCGGCCCGCCGGAGCCGGCGATCCGGGTTCCGGGCGGGACCGTGAGCGGCACGCGGGTGGGGCCGTCGGTCACGACCGTGACGGTGGCGCCGTCGAACCACCCCTCGACCTGGCCCGCGTCGACCGACTGCACCCAGCGGGCCTGCTGGTTGAGCACGTGGCCGGCGTCGCTCATGGTGGGGACGAGCAGCGGCCGGGCGTCGGTGAACAGGCCGCGGTAGTCGGTCAGGACCCGCTCGAGCAGCGGGTAGATCACGCGGTCCTCGGTCAGCTGTGACTGGTGGGCGTAGTGCGGCCGCGGATCATTGGTGAGCGCGTGGAACAGGACGAGATCGGCCTCGGCCGGCAGGACCACCGTCTCGAACGCCGCGGCCGGATCGGGGCGCGGGATGCAGCTCGCCTCGGGCTCGCACGCACCGTTGCCGCCGTCGGCGTGCGAGGTGTGGTCCCAGAGGTAGCGGTCGGAGGCCTCCGCGGTCGTGGCCGTGCTGAAGTCGAGGTTGATCGGATGGCGGGGCACGGTCGCCGCGCTCCCGACCGCCCGCTGCCCCGGCTCGACGGATGCGTCGGAGCCGACGACGAGCACCCCGGTGTCCGCCAGGGCCTGTGCGAGTTCCGGGTTGTCCCGCTCCATCTGCGGCGACGCCCGCAGACCACTGTGCTCACCGGTGACGAGCTCGGTGGGGTTGATCGGCAACCCGTGGCGCACCGCGAAGTCGATGTTCTGCCGGATCTCGCTGTCGATCTGCCGTCGGCTGACGAAACGCGTCCACCCGAAGATCGGGACCTCGGCGCATTCCCAGGGGACGACCGACATGTCCCGGACGCACCCCAGGTAGAGGTGCGACCAGGTGTGATTGATCCAGCCGAACTCATTCTTCGCCGCGACCAGCGCGGACCCCAACGCGTTGAGCCCGACCCCGGCCGCGATGCCGCCGGCGCCGTTGTACGCCAGGTCGAGCCGGAATCCGCGGCTCCGCTGCCACTCCACGGCGTAGGCCACGTCGTCGGGGGTCATGCGGATGAGCGGGAGGGGGCCCACCGTGTCCGGGCAGTCGGCACCCACGGCGCAGTTCACGTCGGGGAGCCAGCGAGCGTTGGGCAGCAACACGTCGTCGATGTGCACCGCGAGGTAGCTGCGGTCCACGCCGAAGTGGACCCCGCGCGTGAGCCACGCGATCAGCCCGGGGGCCAACGCCAGGAACTGGGTCGAGTCGGCCCCGTAGGTGAACGCCAGGCTCAGCTGCTCCCGCCCGTCCCGGGCGAGCACGCCGGCCAGCGCGCCGCTCCGGCCCGTGGTGGGCATCACCGCGGTCAGGAACGGCCGGAACCCCGTCAGGGCCGGTGCGATCTCGACCCAGCTGTCCACGTCGGCGGCCGTGACGTCCTCGAACGGGACGTCCCCGCGGAGGTGACCGAAGCCGTCCGCCCTGGCCTCGTCGGTGATCCGGGCGCTCCCACCGTCGAACGGCCCTGAATACCCCGCGTCGGACACCTCGGCCAGCCCCATCGCAGGTCCGGCCAGGACCGACGCGTTGAGCTGGCGGATCCCGTAGCGGCGCTCGAAGCTCCACAGCGCCTCCCGTTCGGCCTCGGTCAGGTCCGCCGCCGTGTGGTCGGGCAGCACGACACCCTGGAACCGGGCCCGGGACGCGCCGTCGTCGGCGAGGAAGGCGCCGTCGATGACCGGTCGGCCGGGGTCGCGCAGGTCGACCACCCGCGTCGGCACCCCGGTCCGCTCGAGGGCCGCGGCGATCGCCTCGACCTCCGAGAGCCCGTCGGTCAGCACGAGCACCCGCAGATCGACCCGGACCCCCGCCGCGTGGGCCGGCGTCGCCGCGAGCCCGCCCGTCAGCAGCAACACGACGCAGACCACCACGACCAGGGCGTACCGGCACGCGGCCACCGGGCCGTACCGAACGGCCACGTCACGTCCGGCGGGAGGATCGGCTCCCCGCCGGAACCCACCCGGACGCGCGCGAGCGCCCAGGCGGGTGATCTCTCTTCGGCCGCACGTCAACCCCCCGGTCTCCGGTGCCCCGAGCGGCCACGATGCCATCGGCGTGCGGCAGAAGCCAGAGCCCGGAGCAAGAATGCCCGCGGTGTGGGTGCTGTCCTACTCGGAGCACCTCGCCCGGCAGCCCGTCCGGGATTACGGCATGATCCGAATGAGCGCGAGCCATCAACTCTGGGTGAGGCCGAGGAGGTCCCGCGGATGTCGTGGCTCACGGACACGCTCGTCGCCGACCCCGAGATCGCGATCTTCCTCGCCCTGGCGGCCGGCTTCTCCGTCGGCCGCTTCAGCTACCGTGCACGACCTCGAGGTCGAGCACGCCCGCCGCAACGACGCCCGGATCTACATCGCCCGGATCCGACGCGGCGGGACGGTCGAGGACGCCGCGGCCGACACGGTGGTCAGGCCCGGCGACACGGTCGTGGTCACCGCTCGTCGGGCGGACCTGCTGGAGGCCGGGCTGGACTCCTCGCTCCGCGAGGTCGACGACCACGAGCTGCTCGACTTCCTGATCGAGGACCTGACGATCGTGGCCACGAGCGCCGAGGTGGTGGGCCGGACGGTCGGGTACCTGCGCGAGCACCCGCTGTCGCGCCGGTTGTTCCTCAAGTCGATCAGTCGCGGCGGCACGGTGATCCCGCACGGTCCGACGACGCGGATCGACGCGGGCGACGAGCTGCGGGTGCAGCGGGCTCCAGCAGTACGGTCTCGGCCTCTTCTTCGCGGGGTTGGTCGTGACACTCACGCCGCTCGTGGCCGGAACGCTGCTGGCGCGTTACGTGTTCACGTTCGACCCGGTGCTGACCCTCGGAATCCTCGCCGGCGCCCAGACGACGACCGCCGCGGTGGGGGCGGTGCAGGAGTCGGCGCGCAGCCGGGTCCCGTTGCTCGGCTTCACCGTGCCCTACGCCGTCGGCAACGTCCTGCTCACCGTCGGCGGCGCGGTCGTCGTCGTGCTCAGAGCGTAGATGAGACCCCCTGCCGTGGAGGAGCACGCCACATGACCGTCGAGCACATCTCCCGCGCGGCGATCGCGCAGCTGCAGGTGCTGTCGCCCTTCGAGCTCAAGTCCGAGCTCGGCAAGCTCGCCGGCGAGCACGAGAAGCGCACCGCGTTCCAGATGCTGAACGCGGGACGGGGCAACCCCAACTTCATCGCCCCGACGCCGCGCGATGCGTTCTTCACCCTCGGCCGGTTCGCGCTCGACGAGTGTCGCGCCCACCACCAGTGGGACCCCGAGCTGGTCGGGGTTCCGCAGGAGAACGGCATCGCGAGCCGCTTCCGGTCCTGGCTGGGTGCCCACGCCGACGAGCCGGGCACCGACCTCCTGCGCCGGTTCCTGGACTACGGCGTGGAGGAGTGCGGCTTCGACCCGGACGCCTTCGTGTGGGAGCTGGCCGACTCGATCATCGGCGACCACTACCCGGAGCCCGACCGGATGCTGAGGCACACGGAGCAGATCGTGCATCGCTACCTCGTCCGGGAGCTGTGCGGCGACGACCCCGCGGTGGGCCGGTTCGAGCTCTTCGCCGTCGAGGGCGGCACCGCGGCGATGTGCTACATCTTCAACACCCTGCTGATCAACCGGCTCCTGCACCGCGGCGACAAGATCGCGATCATGGTGCCGATCTTCACCCCCTACCTCGAGATCCCCGAGCTGGACGAGTACGGCTTCGAGGTCGTGCACGTCGAGGCGACCGTGACCGACGAGGACGGCGCGCACCTCTGGCAGTTCCCCGACTCCGAGATCGACAAGCTCAGGGACCCCTCCGTCAGGGCCCTGTTCTGCGTCAACCCGACCAACCCGCCATCGGTGCGACTGGCCGACCCGACCCTGCAACGGATCGCCGAGATCGTCGAGACCGACAACCCGGGGCTCACGGTCATCACCGACGACGTCTACGGGACGTTCATCGACGGCTTCCGCTCGCTGCTGGCGGTGATCCCCCGCCACACCATCGGCGTGTACTCGTACTCGAAGTACGTCGGGGCCACCGGATGGCGGCTCGGGGTGGTCGCGGTGCACGAGGACAACGTCTTCGACGAGCGGCTGGCCGCCCTGCGTCCTGAGGACGATGACGCCCTCCGCCGCCGGTACGCGCGGTTGAGCCTGGAGCCCGAGAAGATCCGCTTCATCGACCGGATGGTGGCCGACAGCCGGTCCGTGGCGCTCAACCACACGGCGGGGCTGTCGTTGCCGCAGCAGTGCATGATGCTGCTCTTCTCGGCCTACTGCCTGCTCGACACCGAGGACCACTTCAAGGGCCAGGTGCAGGCGCTGATCAAGCGCCGCCTCGACGCGCTGGTCGCGGGCATGGGGGTGGAGCTGCCGGAGGACCCGAACCGGGTCGCCTACTACCTCGAGCTCGACATCCTCGCCTACGCGCGTCGCACCTACGGCGAGGAGCTGGCGCAGTACCTCCAGGCGAACTACGAGCCGACCGACATCCTGTTCCGGCTGGCCGAGCAGACCGGGATCGTGCTGCTCAACGGCGGCGGGTTCGAGGGCCCGAAGTGGTCCGTGCGGGTGTCGCTGGCCAACCTGCGCGACTACCAGTACGAGCAGATCGGCAAGTCGCTGCGCGCGGTCGGCCTGCAGTACGTCGACGAGTGGGAGAGGTCGACGGCCGCCGACCGGGAATGATCCCGGCCAGCCCTACCGGGCCTGCACCGCCGGCTCGAGGTCCTCGAGCTGCCACGGCCGCACGACGACGACGAGCACGAACAGCGCGACCACCAGGCCACCGGCGATGACGGTCGCCATCGCGACCGCGTCGTTGCCGAGCAGCCCGACGACCGGTGAGATCACGGCCCCCATGCCGAACTGGCCGGCTCCGAGCAGCGCAGCCGCCGTGCCCGCGAACGCCCCGTGCCGCGACAGGGCGACGGCGGGCGCGTTGGGCAGCGCGAACCCGACCGCGAACAGCACCATCCACATCGGCACGAGCACGCCGAGCAGGCCGCCGGCGCCGCTCACGGCGAGCGCGAGCAGTAACAGGGCCGACGCCACGCCCGCGACGACCGCGCCGAGCAGCAGCTGCCGGGGCTCGAAGCGGCGCAGCAGCAGCGGGTTGAGCTGGGTGGCTGCGATCAGCCAGATCGCGCCGCTGCCGAAGACCAGGCCGAACTGCTGCTGGTCGAGCCCGAACTGCTGCTGGAACACGAATGACGAGCCGGCGACGTAGCCGAGCAGGGCCGACATCGACAGGCCCGCGACGAGCACGAGTCCGACGAACACGCGGTCATGCAGCAGGAGCCGGTAGTTCCGCAGGGTGCCGACCACGCCGGAGGTCTGCCGCCGCTGCACCGGCAGCGTCTCGCGCAACCCCCACGCCACGACCGGGATCAGGACCAGCCCGAACAGGGCCAGCGCCACGAACACGCCGCGCCACGACGTGAACGTCAGCAGCCACCCGCCGAGGGTCGGCGCCACCACGGGCGCCACCCCCATGACGAGGATCAGCCGGGACAGCAGGATCGCGGCGGCCCGACCGGTGTGGAGGTCACGCACGATCGCGATCGCGACCACCATGCCGGCGGCGGCGGCGAAGCCCTGCAGCACCCGCAACCCACCGAGCAGGACGACGTTCGGGGCGACCGCGCAGGCGAGCGACGCCAGGACGTACACCGCGGCCCCGGCGAGCAGCGGGCGCCGCCGACCCATCGCGTCCGAGAGCGGACCGACCGTCAGCTGCCCGATGGCCAGGCCGAGCAGCGTGCCGGTGAGGGTCAGCTGGACCGTGGCCGACGTCGTCAGCAGCTCGTCGGTGATCTCCGGCAGCGCCGGGAGGTACATGTCGATCGTCAGCGGGCCGAGCGCGACCAGCGCACCCAGGATCAGGACGAGACGGACCCGGTACCCCATGGTGTCCGGAACCGTCGGCGCACGATCGGGAGTCAGGGTCACTGACCGATCAAGGCGTGGTTCCCGGCGAGGTGTTCCCCACCGACGCTCTTGTGTGATCGGGGTCACGACGGGGCGGGCCGTCGGGCCGACTCGTCAGGAGGGCTTCATCTCCTGCACCGACCAGCCGTTGCCGTCCGGGTCGGCGAAGAATGCGAAGCGCGAGCCCGGGGATCCCTCGGGCCCGAGCTGCTGGACCTCGGTGATCGCGACGCCCCGGGACGCCAGTGCCTCCCGCGCCGCATCGATGTCCTCCACGACCAGCTGGGGTCCCTTGATCGAACCCGGCTCGCCGAGCGGCAGCCCGGCGCCGATGACGACCGAGCAGTGGGAACCGGGTGGGGTCATCTGCACGACCCGCATCCCGTCGCCGGGGCTGATGTCGTGATCGAGACCGAAACCCACCTGCTCGGTGTAGAACGCCTTGGCGGTGTCCACATCGGAGACCGGGATCCCGATGACCTCGAGCTTGAAGTCCATGGTGCTCCTCTCGGCTCAGGCACTCAGCTGGCCAGCTCCGCGTCGTCGATCCAGTTGCCGTGGAAGCCCATCGGCACCGGCCGCGGCAGGTGCACCACGGCGACCGGCTCGGCGGTCACGTCGGTGGCGTCCAGCACCAGCAGCCGTGACGGGCCGCCGCCGCGGGTGGTGACCAGCGCCATCAGCCAGCCGTCGTCCTCGGCGCGGTCCGGTGCCGCGGACGGGACGAACACCGCCTCCCCCGGGACGATGCCCGCCCCGAGCGCGTGCTCGGTGCTGGTGCCGCCGACAATGTCGTACTTGACGATCGCGACGTCGGGGCCGGAGTCCGCGCGCGTGTAGAGGAAGCGGCTGCGGCGGCCGACCCGCTGGTCGTCGAGGGTCGGGAACTCCACACCGCGGTCGTCGATGCGCTCCTCGGTGACACTGCCGGTGGCCGGATCGAGCGTCCAGCGGTGCAGCCGCGCGTCACCGCTCGCCGCGGCCGCCTCGGCCAGCCGCGCCGACGCGCTCCCGCTGGCCGTCTCAGGACCGGTCACGCCGCTCCACATCGCGATCGCGTCGGCCGGGGCGAACCGCGGCGACTCCAGGACGATCCGGCCCTGGGTGTCCTCGTGAGCGTTGCCGTTGTGGAAGACGTAGCAGGGGTCGACGTCGAACCACGTCACCTCGCCGGGCCGGTCGAACGCCATGACGCCGATGCGGGCGCCGTAGCGCTCGTCGAATCCGAATGGCATGCCCGTGGCCAGCAGCTCGAACTGGAACGTCATCGGCAGGTCGAGGAACACCGCGTGCCGTGCGGTGATGGCGAAGTCGTGGTTCATCGTCGCGCCCGGCACGTCGATCTCGGCGCTCACGACGAGCTCACCGGCCGCCGAGAGCCGGTGGTAGGTCAGGTAGGGCGGGAGGAAGCCGTACCCGAAGAAGTGCAGGTCACCGGACTCCGGATCGGCCTTCGGGTGCGCGGTCATTCCGGTGGTGAGCCGGCCACCGAAGTCGCACGGACCGACCGTCTCCAGCTCGGGCGTCACCTCGTAGGGGAACGAGCTCTCGACGAGCGCGTAGATCCGGCCGCCGTGCGCGGTCACGGAGGTGTTGGCCGAACCCACCGTGCGGTCCCACGTGCCGTCCGGCCGGAACGTGCTGTGCCCGGCGAGCTGGTTGGTCCGGACCCAGCGGTTGCGGTACCACTCGGCGCGCCCGTCGCGGATGCGGATGCCGTGGATCATGCCGTGGCCCATGAACCAGTGGCCGGGGTCCTCGCCGGGCAGCGGGTTGGGGCCGTTGCGGAAGAAGCGCCCGGACAGCTCGGGCGGCAGCGCGCCGGTGACGGTGAGCCCGGTGGCGGTGATCTCGTCGGGGACCGGGGTCATGTGGCCGGACAGGTAGAACGGGACGGTCGGCGCACCCATGGCCCGAGCATGTGCGCCGCGCCGTCGCCGGGTCAAGGTGCACACCGGGCGGTTACCGTGAGCGCCGTGCTGGTGGAGCGGATGCGACCCTTCACGTCGACGATCTTCGCCGAGATGTCGGCCCTCGCCCTGCGCACCGGGGCGATCAACCTGGGACAGGGCTTCCCCGACACCGACGGTCCACCGTCGCTGCTCGCCGACGCGGCGGCCAACATCACCGGCGGCGTCAACCAGTACCCGCCCGGCCCGGGGGTGCCGGCGCTGCGGGCCGCGGTGGCCGAGCACCAGCGCCGCTTCCACGGCCTGGCGGTCGATCCCGACTCCGTGCTGGTCACCACCGGGGCGACCGAGGCGATCGCCGCGGCGGTGCTGGCGCTGTGCGAGCCGGGTGACGAGGTCGTGGCGTTCCAGCCCTACTACGACTCCTACGCGGCCACCGTCGCGCTCGCTGGGGCGCGGCTGCGGGCGGTCGCGCTGCGGCCGCCGACGTTCGGCTTCGACCCCGACGAGCTGCGCGCGGCGTTCTCGGCACGCACCCGCGTGGTGCTGGTCAACACGCCGCACAACCCCACCGGAGCGGTGTTCACGCGCGATCAGCTCACCCTGGTCGGCGAGCTCGCCGCCGAGCACGACGCGGTCGTCGTCAGCGACGAGGTGTACGAGCACATGGTGTTCGACGGTGCCCGTCACGTCCCCGTCGCCGCCCTGCCCGGGATGGCCGAGCGCACCCTCACGGTCTCGTCGGCGGGGAAGACCTTCTCCGTCACCGGGTGGAAGGTGGGCTGGGTGCACGGGCCCGCCGAGCTGGTCGCCGCGGTGCGGGCGGCCAAGCAGTTCCTGACCTACGTCAGCGGGGCGCCCTTCCAGCCGGCGATCGCGGCCGCGCTCGCCCTGCCCGACTCCTTCTACGACGACCTTGCCGCCGGCCTGCAGGCGAAGCGGGATCTCCTGTCCGAGGGGCTGCGCTCGGCCGGGCTCACCGTCTTCCCGTCGGCCGGCACGTACTTCGTGGTCACCGACGTGACGCCACTGGGCTTCGCCGACGGCGCGGAGCTGTGCTGGAGCCTGCCCGAGCGGGTGGGAGTGGCCGCGGTGCCCGTCTCGGTGTTCTGCGCCGACCCGAGCCTCGGACGCACGCTGGTGCGGTTCGCGTTCTGCAAGCGCGACGAGGTGCTGACCGAAGCGGTCGCCCGCCTCGCCGGCCTGCGTTCGACGGTGTCCTGAGGGGTTCGCGTCCGGCGGCCCTTCCCGGTCAGGGGACCAGCAGCGTCGAGCCGAACACCGTCCTGGCCTCGATGGCGGCGTGCGCGTCGGCCGCCTTGGCGAGGGGGAAGGTCTGTCCGATCACCGGGCTGATCCGCCCCGCGGCCGCCTCGCCGAGCGCCCGGTCGGTCAGCGGCGTCCGCTCCGACTCCGCGACCTGGACGTCCCGGATGTCGCGCACGGTGACGCCGCGGGCCCGCGCCTCCTCGGGGTCGATCGAGGCGAAGCGCCCGCTCGGCCTTCCGTGCGCCGAGAAGCGCCCACCCGGCGCCACGAGACCGAACGCCGCCTCGCCGACCGCCCCGCCGATGTTGTCCAGGACGACATCGGCGCCGGCCCCGCCCAGTGCCCTGCGGGCCTGCTCGACCCAGTCGGGTGTCTCGGAGTCGATCACCGGCCCGAGGCCCAGCTCGCGCAGCCGGGCCAGTTTCCGCCCGTCCCGGGCCACCGCCACGACCTGCGCCCCACGGGCCCTGGCCAGCTGCACCGACACGATGCCCAGCCCGCCACTGGCCCCCACGACGAGCACCGCGTCGCCGTGGCCGATCTGCGCCGCGTCCACGAGGAGCAGCGCCGTGGGCCCGTCGTGCAGCAGCGCGGCCGCGGTGGCCAGGTCCATCCCGTCGGGGACCGCGGACAGCCCGGTGGCGGGCACCACCACCTGCTCGGCGTATCCGCCCCCGCCCCCGGTGCGCGCCACCACCGCCTCCCCCGCCCGGCCCGGCTCGACGCCGGCGCCCACCCGTCGGACCCGGCCGGCAACCGCGTTGCCGGGCACGTACGGCGGCGTCACCCCGAAGTAGGTGCCGCCGGCGCCGCTCCGGATCATCGTCTCGACCCAGAGGACGTCGATCGCGGCGACGTCGATCAGCACCTCGCCCGGGCCGACCTCGGGATCGGGCACCTCGGTCGGCACCAGGCGCTCCGAGCCACCGAACTCGCTCACCACCACGGCCTGCACGCTGTTCCCCTCCCATCGATGGATGCCTCCGACGTCAGTCTCGAACCTGGAGCACAGTTGAGGTCAAGCCGGCTGGGCGCCGCGCTGAGCTGACACTCGATACCGACGCCACCGTCGGGCAGGATCGCGCCATGGCCGACGACGCGCCCTTCACCCCCGACACCGCCGCCGCGATCGCCCGCGTCCGGCAGCACTCCGTCGGCGACCTCCTGCGGCGCACCGCCCTGCGGTATCCGGACAAGCTCGCGGTGGTGGCCGGGGAGCGGCGCATCACCTTCGCCGAGTTCGACGTCGCGGTGAACCGGACCGCGCACGCGCTCGCCGCCCGTGGCCTCGACAAGGGCGACCGGCTCGCCCTGCTGGCCCGCAACTCGTGGCAGTTCGCGGTGCTCGCGTTCGCGACCGCCAAGCTCGGCGTCGTCCTGGTGCCGGTGAACTTCATGCTCGGCCCGGACGAGGTGGCGTTCATCCTGCGGCACTCCGGGGCCTCCGGGATGGTCGCCGAGGATGCCTTCGTCCCCACCGCGGAGGCGGCGCTGGCGACGGCCGGCATCGACGGTGGCGCCCGCGGTCGGATCGGCGGCTCGGCGGACGGGTGGGAGGACGTCGACGACTGGTGGACGGTCGGACCGGAGCACGATCCCGAGGTCGCGGTCGGCGACGACGACCCGCTGCGGCTGATGTACACCTCCGGTACCGAGTCGCGGCCCAAGGGCGTGATGCTGTCCAGCCGCTCGCTCATCGCGCAGTACGTCAGCTGCGTGATCGACGGCGGGATGACGGCCGACGACGTCGAGGTGCACTCCCTGCCGATGTACCACTGCGCGCAGCTGGACTGCTTCTTCTCCGTCGACGTCTACCTCGGCGCGACGAGCGTGATCCTGCCCGGCCCGGAGCCGGCGGCCGTGCTCGCCGCCGTCGAGCGGGAGGGTGCCACCAAGCTGTTCTGCCCGCCGACGGTCTGGATCGCGCTGCTGCGCCATCCCGACTTCGACGCCCGCGACCTGTCGTCGCTGCGGAAGGGGTACTACGGGGCGTCGCCGATGCCGGTGGAGGTGCTCAAGGAGCTCCGGCGTCGACTGCCCGACGTGCAGTTGTGGAACTTCTACGGCCAGACGGAGATGGCGCCGCTGGCCACGATCCTGCGCCCGCACGAGCAACTGCCGAAGGCCGGCTCCGCGGGTCGGCCCGCGATCAACGTCGAGACCGCGCTCGTCGACGACGCGGGCGACCCGGTGCCCATCGGCGAGGTCGGCGAGATCGTGCACCGCAGCCCGCACGCGGCGCTCGGGTACTACGCCGACGAGGAGAGGACGGCGGAGGCGTTCAGCGGCGGCTGGTTCCACTCCGGTGACCTGGGAGTCATGTCCGAGGACGGCTACCTGTCGGTCGTCGACCGCAAGAAGGACATGATCAAGACCGGTGGGGAGAACGTGGCGAGTCGGGAGGTCGAGGAGACGATCTACCAGCTCGAGGGCGTGGCCGAGGTGGCCGTGTTCGGGATCAGCCATCCCCGCTGGATCGAGGCCGTGGCGGCCGTCGTCGTCGCGAAGCCGGACGCCGCGCTCACCGAGGACGCCGTGCACGCTCACGCCCGTGACCACCTCGCCGGGTACAAGCGGCCCAAGTACGTGGTGTTCGCCGAGTCCCTCCCGAAGAACCCGAGCGGCAAGATCCTCAAGCGGGACCTGCGCGCGGAGCACGCCGGCCTCGCCGACGGGTAGACCCGCTCGTCGGGCCCGTTCGCGACGCTGCTCTGCCTGATGGTGAGCTCGCAAGCTCGCTCACGTGTCCCTCCTCGCTGACGCTCGTCGGGCCCGTTCGCGACGCTGCTCTGCCTGATGGTGAGCTCGCAAGCTCGCTCACGTGTCCCTCCTCGCTGACGCTCGTCGGGCCGCGTTCGCGACGCTGCTCTGCCTGATGGTGAGCTCGCAAGCTCGCTCACGTATCCCTCGTCGTGGTCCTCATCACCGTGGCCGGATCTCGCGTGAGAGTGTCGGGGGTCGGGGCTAGCGTCGGGTCGTGAGCGAGCAGACGTTCATACGCACCGCCTCCCGGTACCACTGGGGCGCACTCGCCGCCGTGGCCGTCACCGTGATCGCCTGGGCCTCGGCCTTCGTCGCCCTGCGCGCCGTCGGCGAGTTCTACGACGCCGGGCCGCTGGCGCTCGGCCGGCTCCTGGTCGCCGCGCTCGCGCTCGGTGCCGGGCTGGTCGTGGGCCGGCGGCGCTGGGTGCCGCCGACTGCGCGGGAGTGGGCGCTGATCACGCTCTGCGGTCTGGCGTGGTTCGGCGTGTACAACGTGGCGCTGAACGCCGCCGAGCAGCGCATCGACGCCGGTACGGCCGCGATGCTGGTCAACGTCGGGCCGATCCTCATCGCGCTGTTCGCGGGGTTGCTGCTGGGGGAGGGGTTCCCCCGGTGGTTGGTGATCGGCGCGCTGATCGCGTTCACCGGCGCCGTGCTCGTCGGCGCCGCCACTGCCGACACCGACGCCTCCGACCTCGTCGGCATCCTGCTCAGCCTCGTCGCGGCGGTCACCTACGCGATCGGGGTGCTCGCCCAGAAGCCGACGTTGCGGCGGCTGCCGGGGCTGCAGGTCACGTGGCTGGCCTGCACGATCGGCGCCGTCGCCTGCCTGCCCTTCACGCCGGGACTGGTGGCCGACGTCGCCGACGCCCCGGCCGCCGCGACGGCCGGGATGATCTACCTGGGGCTCGTGCCCACCGCGCTGGCCTTCAGCACGTGGGCCTACGCGCTCGCCCGGATGGACGCCGGCCGGCTCGGGGTGAGCACCTACCTGGTGCCACCGATCACCATCGCCATGTCGGCCGTTCTGCTGGGCGAGCTGCCGCCGGCGCTCGCGCTCGTGGGTGGTGCGATCTGCCTGCTCGGTGTCGCGGTGTCGCGGCGCCGCACGCCGATCAGGACGGTGGCGGTACGAACGTGAAGCGCACCGACTGGCCGGGCCGCACCTGCGCTGCGCGGTCCACGTCGGCGTCGAGGACCACCGCCACCACCGGGTAGCCGCCGGTCACCGGGTGGTCGGCGAGGAACAGCACCGGCTCGCCACCGGGTGGCACCTGCACCGCGCCGCGCACCATGCCCTCGCTCGGCAGCTCACCTTCGCCGGCCCGCTCGAGCTTGTCGCCCTCCAGCCGCATCCCCACCCGGTCGCTGCGGCTGGACGCGGTCCACCTGGTGCGGGTCAGCGCCTTCGGTTCGGCGAACCGGTCGGCCCGCGGTCCCGGCACCGCCCGCAGCGTCACCGTCCCGTCCGGCGGGAGCGTCACCGGCGCCACGTCCAGCAGCGGGAACTCGGCCGGCTCGGGCCCGACGGGTAGCACGTCACCCTCGGCGAGCTGCGGTGGTCCGAGGTCGGCGAGCAGGTCGGTACTGCGCGAGCCGAGCACCTGGTCGACGGCGATGCCGCCCCGCACGCCGAGGTAGGTGCGCAGGCCCGACGAGGGAACGCCGAGCCGCAGCACCTGGTCGGGCAGCAGGGTCAGGACGGCGTGGTGCCCGACGGGGGTGCCGTCGAGGTCGGCCGGGACGGGAGCCCCGGTGAGCGCGACCGTGACCCGCGCTCCGGCGCGCACGGCGAGGCCGCCGAACACGACCTCGATCCCGGCGGCGTCCTCCGGGTTCGCCACCAGGCGGTTGGCCAGCCGCAACGCGGCCCGGTCGGCGGCCCCGGACCGGCCGACGCCCGAGGCGGCGAGCCCGGGCCGGCCGAGGTCCTCCACGAGCGCGAGCGCCCCCGTCGCGAGCACCTCGAGCTCCCGCCGGGTCACGGGGCCACCACGAACCTGACCTGCCCGCCCGGCTGCAGCAGGGCGCCCCGGTCGAGGTCCCACAGCACGGCGTCGGTGCGACCGATCAGCTGCCAGCCGCCGGGTGACTCCCGCGGGTAGACCCCGCTGAACTCCCCGGCCAGCCCGACCGACCCGGCCGGCACCGCGGTCCGCGGCTCGGACCGGCGCTCGACCTCGAGCCGCTCGTCACCACCGGCCAGGTAGGCGAAGCCGGGCGCGAACCCGCCGAACGCCACCCGCCACGGCGTGCCGGTGTGCGCGTCGACCACCCCCTCGGCGCCGAGACCGGTGAGCCGCCCGACCTCGTCGAGGTCCGGGCCGTCGTACACCACCGCGATCTCCACCGGGTCGCCGTCCGGGGCGTCCGCGCCGGGCTCGACGGGCAGCGCGAGCACGGCGCGCCGGACCGCGGCCTGGTCGGTTCCGGGATCGAGCACGAGCAGCACCGTGCGCGCCGCCGGGACGATGTCGAGCACGCCCGTGGGCCGGTCCGCGCGCACCGCGTCGGCCAGCGCGAGCACCTCGGGCAGCCCGTCGACCTCGAGGAGCAGTCCCGAGTCCCCGCACGGCAGGACGTTCACGACGTGAACGCCCGCAGCTCGACGCCCGCACGCCGGAGACCGGCGCGCACCGCCGTGGCCATCTCCACCGCTCCGGGCGAGTCGCCGTGCACGCACGTCGACTCGGCGGTCACGGTCACGTCGCTGCCGTCCACGGCGGTGACGACGCCGTCGGTGACCATCCGCAGCACCCGCGCCGTCACGTCGTCCGGGTCGTGGAGCACCGCGCCGGACTCCGTGCGGGCCACCAGTGCCCCCTCCGGGGTGTAGCCGCGGTCGACGAAGAACTCCGGCACCGCCCGCAGCCCGGCACCCTCCGCGGCGCGGAGCAGCTCGGAGCCGGGCAGGCCGAGGACGGGCAGCGCGGCGTCGTAGTCACGGACCGCGGCGACCACCGCCGCGGCCTGTGCGGTGTGGTGCACCGTGGCGTTGTACAGCGCACCGTGCGGCTTCACGTACCGGACGGCCGTGCCCCCCACCCGGCACATCCCGTCGAGCGCGCCGATCTGGTAGATGACGTCGTCGGCCAGCTCGGTCGGAGGTACGTCGACGAACCGGCGACCGAACCCGGCGAGGTCGCGGTAGCCGACCTGCGCGCCGACCACGACCCCGCCCTCGGCGGCCCGCGCGCACGCGCGGCGCAAGGTCGAGGAGTCGCCGGCGTGGAAGCCGCAAGCCACGTTGGCCGAGGTGACGATGCCGAGCATCGCGTCGTCGTCGCCGAGCACCCAGCGCCCGAACGACTCGCCGAGGTCGGAGTTGAGGTCGATCGCGATGGTCGGGGTCATCGGCCCTCCGCGGACGTCGCCGGTCGGGTTGGCGTGCCTAGTGTGGCCATCATGCTGGGTCGGTGCGCCCCGCCGCGACAGTGATCGCCCCCGTCCCCGACCCGGACGTCCCCGACCCGGGCGGCGCGATCCCCGGTGCGGTGTGCGACGTCGCGGCCGGCGACCCGGTGCGTCCGGTCTGGGCGAACGAGCTCGGCGGCGTGACCTTCGAGGTCGGGACCGGCGACCGGCGTCGCTTCGTCAAGTGGACGCCGGTCGGCAGCGGCATCGACCTGGCCGCCGAGGTGGCCCGGCTCGAGTGGGCCGCGCCCTACACCCCGGTGCCGCGCGTCGTGGACGGGGGAGCCGATCAGGACGGTTCGTGGATCGTGACCGCCGCGCTCGCCGGGGAGAACGCGGTGAGCGCCCGCTGGACGGCTGACCCGGCGCGCGCGGTCGCCGCCATCGGCGCCGGCCTGCGGGCGCTGCACGACGCCCTGCCCGCCGACGGGTGCCCGTTCACCTGGTCGGCGCAGGATCGGCTGACCTCCGCCCGCCGGCGAGCCGCGGACCTGGAGCCATCGCGGTGGCACGCCGACCACCGCCGTCTCGACGTCGCCGGGGCGCTGCGCCGGCTGGCGAACCCGCCGGCCGTCGACCGAGTCGTGGTGTGCCACGGCGACGCGTGCGCGCCCAACACCCTCATCGACGCCGACGGACGCTGGACCGGCCACGTCGATCTCGGAGACCTCGGGGTCGCGGACCGGTGGGCCGACCTCGCGGTCGCCACCTGGAGCGCGGGGTGGAACTACGGGCCCGGATGGGAGCGGGCGCTGCTGGCCGCCTACGGCGTCGAGCCCGACCCCGAGCGAACCGCCTACTACCGGCTGCTCTGGGACCTCGACCCCTGACCCGGGCTCTGGCCCGCGCGGCGAGGCCGCGGCTACGTGCCCGCCACCACCTGCAGCAGCTCGGCGTGGATCGGCCCGTTCGTGGCGATCACGTCGGTCACGGCGGCGGACGCCACGCGTCGGCCCGCGAAGTCGGTGAGCCGGCCGCCGGCCTCCTCGAGCAGCAGCTGACCGGCGCTGATGTCCCACGGCGCCATCGCCCGTTCGACGTAGGCCGTCAGGTGGCCGGCCGCGATGTGGCTGAGGATCAACGCCGGCGCCCCCGGGGCCCGGACGCTGCCGGCCGCGTTCAGCAGCGCCTCGAACATCGTCGCGAAGCGGGCGATCTCGCCCCGGTCCGACGACTGGATCTGGCTGACGACGACGGCCCGGTCCAGCGTCGCCGTGCCGGCCACCCGGACCGGTTGCCCGTTGAGCGTCGCGCCCCGCCCGCGTCCCGCCACGAACAGCTCGTCGTGCACGGGATCGAAGACGGCTCCGACGACGGGCTCATCCACCCCGTGCGCACGGCAGCGCATCGCCACCGACACGCAGTACCAGGGAAAGCCGTGGGTGAAGTTGCTCGTGCCGTCGAGCCCGTCGACGAACCACACGTGCTCGTGGTCGATTCCGTCGACGTCGCCCTCCTCCCCCACCACCCCGTGCTCGGGGAAGGCGGCCTGCACCTGCGCCACCACCGCGGCCTGCGACGCCCGGTCCGCGGAGGTCGTCACGTCCACCCGCGCGTCCTTGTGCGTGATCTCGACGCGGGCGGGATCGGTGGCCGCGAGCACGGCCCCGCCGGCGCGGGCCGCCGCGACGGCGACCGGCACGGCCGTATCGACCAGCGGGCAGCTCACGTCGACTCCCCGCCGGGGAGATCGGTGAGCGCGGCGAGCGCCATGCGGGCCAGCAGGGCCGCCACGTCCGGCCGCCCGCCACGGGCACTGTGCGGGGTGGAGTTGAGCAGCCCGAAGGCGCCGTGCGCGGCGACCCGGGCCGAGTCGGCGGGCAGCCCCGGGTGCACGCGGGTCAGCACGTCCACCCAGATCTCGACGTACGCGCGCTGGAGCTGCCGCACCTGCCGGCGCGCGACCGGAGGCAGGTTGGCCAGGTCACGGTCCTGCACCACGATCAGCTCCGGCTCGCGCAGCGCGAACGCCGCCTGGAACTCGACGAGCGCCGCGAGCACCTCCCGCGGGTCGTTCGAGGCGGCGGCCCGCTCCCGGCCGCCGGCGAGCAGGTGCTCGCTGATGCCGACGAGCATCTCGGCGAGCAGCGCGTCCTTGCCCGGGAAGTGCCGGTAGAGCGCCGGCCCGCTGATCCCCACCGCGGCGCCGAGATCGGCGATGCTCACGCCGTGGAAGCCGTGCTTGGCGAACAGCTGGGCCGCGACGCCGAGGATCTGCTCGCGCCGGCTCGGGCCGGCGCCCACCACCGGGGAGGCCGCCACCCGCGCAGCGTACCGCCCCGGTTAACGCCCACTAACCGCGTGGACGTCCGCTCGACCGCCCCTCGCCCTGGCGCGTCAGGTTAATGAGCGTTAACATCACGGCGTCGTCGACCGGGAGGGCACCATGAGCGCCGCCACGTCGAGCCCGGCGCTGCCGGACGCCGAGCGCAACACCGCCGCGCACCGCGAGCTCGTCGCCGATCTCCGAGAGCGGCTCGCCGCCGCGCGGCTCGGAGGTCCCGAGCGGGCTCGGGCCCGGCACGCCGAACGCGGCAAGCTGCTCCCCCGGGATCGGGTCGACTCCCTCGTCGACCCGTCCACACCGTTCCTCGAGCTCTCGCCGCTGGCCGCCCACGGGCTGTACGACGGCGACGCGCCGGGTGCCGGGATCATCACCGGTGTCGGCAGGGTCGCCGGCCGCGAGTGCGTGATCGTGGCCAACGACGCCACCGTCAAGGGCGGCACCTACTACCCGATGACGGTGAAGAAGCACCTGCGCGCGCAGGAGGTGGCCCTGCACAACCGGCTGCCGTGCCTGTACCTCGTCGACTCCGGGGGCGCCTACCTCCCGGAGCAGGACAGCGTCTTCCCCGACCGCGAGCACTTCGGCCGGATCTTCTACAACCAGGCCACCATGTCGGGCCTGGGCATCCCGCAGGTCGCCGCGGTGCTCGGGTCATGCACGGCCGGCGGCGCGTACGTGCCGGCGATGAGCGACGAGGCCGTGATCGTCCGCAACCAGGGCACGATCTTCCTCGGGGGCCCGCCGCTGGTGAAGGCGGCGACCGGCGAGGTGGTGACCGCCGAGGAGCTCGGCGGGGGCGACCTGCACTCCCGGATCTCCGGGGTCACCGACCACCTGGCCGACGACGACGCGCACGCGCTGCAGATCGTCCGGTCCATCGTCGGCACGCTGGGCCCGCGCCCGCCACGGCCGTGGAACGTGCTCCCCACCGAGGATCCGCTCGCGGACCCCGACGAGCTCTACGCGATGGTCCCCGCCGACTCGCGCACGCCCTACGACGTGCACGAGGTGATCACCCGCCTGGTCGACGGCTCGCGCTTCCACGAGTTCAAGGCCGAGTACGGCACGACGCTGGTGACCGGGTTCGCCCGCCTGCACGGGCACCCGGTCGGGATCGTCGCGAACAACGGCATCCTGTTCTCCGAGTCGGCCCTCAAGGGCGCGCACTTCATCGAGCTGTGCGACCAGCGCGGCGTTCCGCTCGTGTTCCTGCAGAACATCTCCGGGTTCATGGTCGGCCGGGAGTACGAGGCGGGCGGCATCGCCAAGAACGGCGCGAAGATGGTCACCGCGGTCGCATCCACCCGGGTACCCAAGCTCACCGTGATCATCGGTGGCTCCTTCGGCGCCGGGAACTACTCGATGTGCGGGCGCGCGTACTCGCCGCGGTTCCTGTTCACCTGGCCCAACGCACGCATCTCGGTGATGGGCGGAGAGCAGGCGGCGATGGTGCTCGCGGCGGTGCGGTCGCCGTCGGACCCGGAGCCCGAGGAGGCGTTCCGCGAGCGGATCCGGGCGCAGTACGAGACGCAGGGTCACCCCTACTACTCGACGGCGCGGCTGTGGGACGACGGTGTGATCGACCCGCGGGACACCAGGACGGTCCTCGGCCTGGCGCTGAGCGCGGCGGCCAACGCCCCGCTGGGTGAACCCGCCTTCGGCGTCTTCCGGATGTGAGTGCGATGTCCCGGTCCGAGGGTGCGCCGCGTGGACGAACGGCACACTCGTCCAGTCCGATCGGACGAGAGTGCCGTTGGTCCAGCGGGAACGGGGGGTGAGGGCAGTGTTTGAGACCGTGCTCGTGGCCAACCGCGGGGAGATCGCGGTGCGGGTGATCCGCACGCTGCGGCGGCTGGGTGTGCGCGCCGTCGCCGTGTACTCCGACGCCGACGCCTCCGCGCCGCACGTCGGGCTGGCCGACATCGCCGTCAGCATCGGCCCGGCGTCGGCCGCGCAGAGCTACCTGTCCGTCCCCGCCGTGATCGGGGCGGCGCTCACCACGGGTGCGCAGGCGATCCATCCCGGCTACGGGTTCCTCAGCGAGAACACCGCCTTCGCGACGGCGTGCGACGAGGCCGGCATCGTGTTCGTCGGCCCGCCGGCCGCGGCGATCGAGGCGATGGGCGACAAGATCCGCGCCAAGCAGACGGTCGCCAAGGCGGGCGTGCCGGTCGTCCCGGGCTCCGACGGCGCCGGCCTGTCCGACGAGGAGCTCGCCACGGCCGTGGCGCAGGTCGGCTACCCGGTGCTGCTGAAGCCGAGCGCGGGCGGTGGCGGCAAGGGCATGCACGAGGTGCACCGACCTGCCGACCTCGACGCGGCCATCGCGACGGCACGGCGGGAGGCGCGTAGCTCGTTCGGCGACGACACGCTGCTCGTCGAGCGGCTCGTCACCACGCCGCGGCACATCGAGATCCAGGTGCTCGCCGACGCGCACGGCGGCGTCGTGCACCTCGGCGAGCGCGAGTGCAGCCTGCAGCGCCGGCACCAGAAGATCGTCGAAGAGGCTCCGTCGGCTCTGCTCACCGATGCGCAACGGACCTCGATGGGCGCCGCGGCCGTCGAGGCGGCCCGCGCCGTCGGCTACACCGGAGCCGGCACGGTCGAGTTCATCGTCGGCGCCGACCGGCCGGACGACTTCTTCTTCATGGAGATGAACACCCGGCTGCAGGTGGAGCACCCGGTCACCGAGATGGTCACCGGTCTGGACCTCGTGGAGCTGCAGCTGCGCGTCGCGGCCGGGGAGCCGCTGCCGATCACGCAGGACGACGTGCACCTGCGCGGCCACGCCATCGAGGTGCGGGTCTACGCCGAGGACCCCGCCCAGGGGTTCCTCCCCACGGGAGGCCGGATCCTCGCGCTGCAGGAGCCGTCGGGGCCGGGGATCCGGGTCGACTCCGGGATCGCCGAGGGCGGGACCGTGGGCTCGGACTACGACCCGATGCTCGCCAAGATCATTGCGCACGGCGTGGACCGCGGGGAGGCCCTGCGCCGGCTCGACGCCGCCCTCCGTGACACGGTGCTGCTCGGCCTGGGCACCAACACCGCGTTCCTGCGGGCCCTGCTCGCCGACCCCGACGTCCGTGCGGGGCGCCTGGACACCGGGCTCGTCGGCCGGCGCGTCGACGCGTGGACGGCCGCCGGTCGCGAGGCCGCCTCCCCGGGAGGGAGCACGTCGGCGGGGCCGCCCGACGACGTGCTCGCCGCGACTGCTGTGCACACCCTGCTGGAGCTGGAGCCGACGGGCCCGGTCGTCGACCCGTTCGACGTGCCGGGCGGCTGGCGGGTCGGCGAGCCGGCGTGGACGACCTGGCGGATGCTCGTGCCCGGCCACGAGCCGGTCGGGGTGCGGATCCGCGGGCGGGCGGCCGCCGCGGAGGTCGCGGTGGGCGACGCCGTTGCCGTCCCGGTGTCCGGCCGGTGGGCCGGGACCGGCCTGTCCGTCACCCTCGACGGCGTCACCCGGCACTACGCCTGCGCCCGCGACGGCGAGGTCCGCTGGCTGGGTCGCGACGGCCTGGCGTGGGGTGTCCGCGAGCAGGCTCCACTGGAGGCCGCGGCCACCACCGCGGGTGCGGGTCCGGGCGGGCCCGTGCTGTCGCCGATGCCCGGCACCGTCACCGTCGTCGAGGTCACCGAGGGCCAGCCGGTGTCCGCGGGGGACCGGCTCGTCGTCGTCGAGGCCATGAAGATGGAGCACGTGCTCACCGCCCCCGTCGACGGGGTGGTGCGCGAGCTCCGCGCCCGGGCGGGCGGGACCGTCGCGAAGGACGCCGCACTGCTGGTCGTCGACCCGCTGCCGGCCACCGAGGAGGAGGAGTGACCATGGACCTCACGCTGAGTGAGGAGCACGAGGCCCTGCGGGCGACCGTGGAGGAGTTCGCGCACAAGGAGGTCGCTCCGGTCATCGGCGATCTGTACGAGCGCGGGGAGTTCCCGTACGAGATCGTCGGGAAGATGGGGGCGATGGGCCTGTTCGGCCTGCCGCTCGCCGAGGAGTACGGCGGTATGGGTGGCGACTACTTCGCCCTGTGCCTCGCGCTCGAGGAGCTCGCACGCGTCGACTCGTCGGTGGCGATCACGCTGGAGGCCGGGGTCTCGCTGGGGGCGATGCCGATCTACCGGTTCGGCACCGAGGAGCAGAAGCGCGAGTGGCTCCCGGCCATGGCGGCGGGCGAGAAGCTCGGTGCGTTCGGCCTCACCGAGGCCGGCGGTGGCTCCGACGCCGGTGCCACCCGCACCACTGCGAAGCTCGACGGCGACGACTGGGTGATCAACGGCTCCAAGGCCTTCATCACCAACTCCGGCACCGACATCACCTCGGTCGTCACCGTCACGGCGATCACCGGAGGGCGCGACGTCGCCGGTCGGCGGGAGATCTCGGCGATCATGGTGCCGGCGGGGACGCCCGGCTTCCGGGTGTCGAAGTCGTACTCCAAGGTCGGCTGGTGCGCCTCCGACACCCGCGAGCTCTTCTTCGACGACGTGCGCGTCCCCGCGGGGAACCTCGTCGGCGAGCGCGGCCGCGGCTACGCGCAGTTCCTGTCCATCCTCGACGAGGGTCGGGTTGCGATCGCGGCGCTGTCGGTCGGGCTGGCCCAGGGCTGCGTGGACGAGTCGGTGCGCTACGCCCAGGAGCGTGAGGCGTTCGGCCACCCGATCGGGCAGTACCAGGCCATCCAGTTCATGATCGCGGACATGGAGACCCGGACCCACACCGCGCGGCTGGCCTACTACGCGGCAGCGGCGAAGATGCTGCGGGGCGAGCCGTTCAAGAAGGAGGCGGCGATCGCCAAGCTGGTGTCGTCGAACGCGGCGATGGACAACGCCCGCGACGCCACCCAGGTCTTCGGCGGGTACGGGTTCATGAACGAGTACCCGGTGGGTCGGTTCTACCGCGACGCGAAGATCCTGGAGATCGGCGAGGGCACCTCGGAGGTGCAGCGCATGCTGATCGCCCGGCAGCTGGGGCTGTAGCGGCGGTCGGGACGGTGGGGCCGCCGCATCGACGGGTCCTCCGCACCGACCGGGCCCGACACCGACCGGGACCTTCGCACCGACCGGGCCTCCGGCACTGGTGATCGCGGTCCGGGGACGCGCAGCCGCATGTGGCGCGGTTGCGGGTCCCGGTTCGCTGATCATGGGAGGGCCCGGGCCGGGCAAGCGCTGGTGATCGTCTGTCGGGGACGCGCAGCCGCATGTGGCGCGGTCACAGATCCCCAGCCGCCGACCACCCGCGAACTGGCCGACGGTCGACGGGGGCCGGTCGGCGGCGGGCGACGGGGCCGGTCGCCGGGCGGACGGGGCCGTCGCCGGCGTGCGCCGGGCCCGCCCGTTGCATCGATCGCCGATCGGGGACCGCCAGCCGTGTCCGGTGCGGCTGTGGGTCCCGGGACGCTGATCATCGCGGGCCAGGGCCCAAGGCCGGGCCGGGGCCGCGGCCGTCGCCCGGCGTGGCCCGACCGCGCACCGGTCGGCCGGCCGCCCCGGCGCAGGGTGGCCCAGGATGGTCGGGTGAACGCCGTGTTCGCCCGGATCGTCGTGCTCGTCAGCGGGGCCGCGATCCTGGTCGTCGAGACCCTGGCGACCCGGCTGGTCGCCCCCTACGTCGGCCTCACGCTGGAGTCCACGACCGCGGTGATCGGCGTCGCGCTGGCCGGGATCGCGGCCGGCGCCGCCCTCGGGGGCCGCTGGGCGGACGTGCTCCCGCCCCGGCGCGTGGCCGCAGGCGCTTTGGTCGTCGGGGGCCTCGGCGTGCTCGCGGTGCGGCCGCTGGTCCGCCTGCTCGGCCCGGTACTCGGGCCCGGGCCGGTCGCCGCCGTCCTCCTGGTGGGCGCCTCGACGCTGGTGTCGGTCACCGCCCTGGCCATGGTCACTCCCGCGATCACGCGAGCCCGCCTGTCGAGCGTTGAGGGATCGGGCACGGTGGTCGGCCAACTCTCCGCCGCCGGGACGGCCGGCTCCCTCGCCGGGACGTTCGTCACCGGGTTCGTGCTGGTCGCGCTGCTGCCCGTGTCGGCGATCCTCGTGATCACTGCGGCCGCGTGCCTGCTGGTCGCCGCGCTCGTCGCCACCGACCGTCCGCGACGGACGGTCGCCCGCACCGGCGCGGCGGCCGTCCTGCTCGCGGCAGCGGTGGTCGCCGTGCCGGGCCGCTGCGATGTCGACACCGTCTACTACTGCGCCCGCGTCGAGACCGACCCCAACCGTCCGACGGCCCGGGTGCTCGTGCTCGACGACCTGCGTCACTCGGCGGTCGACCTGGCCGATCCGCGACGGCTGCAGTTCGCCTACACGCTGCGCTTCGCCGACGCGATCGACACGGCGTTCCCGCCGGGGCCCCCGCTGCGGGTGGTGCACCTCGGCGGTGGCGGCTTCACCATGCCGCGCCGGCTGGCCGCCACCCACCCCGGCACCCGGTCGACGGTGTTGGAGGTCGACCGGGGTGTCGTCGAGCTGGGCCGTCGCGAACTGGGGGTCGACGGCGTTCCCGGACTCGACGTGCGCGTGGGCGACGCCCGCACCGGCCTCGCCGCGCTTCCCGATGCGTCGGCGGAGGTGGTGGTCGGCGATGCCTTCGGCGCCCGGTCGGTCCCGTGGCACCTGGCCACGTCGGAGTTCACCGCCGACGTGCACCGCGTGCTGACCCCGGACGGGATCTACGTGCTCAACGTGATCGACCGCGACCCGATGCGGCTGCTCGCGGCCCAGGCTGCGACGCTCGCGGAGCGGTTCACGCACGTCCTGTTGATGGCCCGACCGGAGCAGCTCGCCCCCGGCGGCGGGGGCAACGCCGTTCTCGTCGCGTCCGACCGTCCGCTCGACGCCGTCGCGCTGGCGGCCACGGCCGCGGCCCGAGGGGAGCCGGGCTCCGTGCTCGGCGCCGCGGCCACCCGCGCGTTCGTCGACGCGGCCGGGGTGTCGGTGCTCACCGACGACCGGGCTCCGGTCGACCAGCTGCTCGGCTGAGCGGAGCTTGCGGAGCGAACATCCTCGCTGAGCGGAGCTTGCGGAGCGAACATCCTCGCTGAGCGGAGCTTGCGGAGCGAACATCGCTTGCTGAGCGGAGCTTGCGGAGCGAACATCGTTGCTTGACCGCGGTACGGTCCGCCCGGCGAGAGGAGGAGGAGGAGCTGCCATGGGAGTCCTCGATGCGTTCTCGCTGGTCGGCAGGGTGTCCGTCGTCACGGGTGGCAACCGGGGGATCGGTCGGGCGCTGGCCGGGGCGTTGGCCGAGGCCGGGAGCGACGTCGTGCTGCTGGTACGCGATCCCGACGGCGCAGCCACGGCCGTCGCCGAAGTGGCGGCCCTCGGGGTGCGGGCGGTGGCCGTCGGCGCCGACGTGACCCGGGCCGACGAGGTCGACCGCGCGGTGGACGACATCGTCGGTGCGCTGGGCCGGGTCGACGTGCTGGTGAACAACGCCGGCGCCTGCGTGCACCGGCCCGCGCTGGAGGTCACCGCGCAGGAGTGGCGCGAGGTCATGGACGTCAACGTCAACGGGGTGTGGCACTGCGCCCAGGCGTTCGGCCGCCAGATGGTGGCGCAGGGCCGCGGGGTGATCGTCAATGTGGGCTCGATGTCGGCGAACGTCGTCAACCGGCCGCAGTGGCAGCCGGCCTACAACGCGTCGAAGGCGGCGGTGCACCACCTCACTCGTTCGCTGGCGGCGGAGTGGGCCCCGCTCGGTGTGCGCGTCAACGCCCTGGCCCCCGGCTACGTCAAGACCGAGATGAGTCCGGTCGACGAGCCGCGGTTCCGCCGCCACTGGATCGAGGACACCCCGATGCGGCGCTACGCGATGCCCGACGAGCTCGGGCCCAGCGTCGTCTACCTCGCCTCCGACGCCTCGGCCTTCACGACGGGCGAGGTGCTGGTCGTCGACGGCGGCTACTCGCTGTTCTGACCCGGTGCGGTCGCGGGGCGACAGAGGGACGATGATCGCTCCGCAAGCTTCGCTCAGTATCGATGATCGCTCCGCAAGCTTCGCTCAGTATCGATGATCGCTCCGCAAGCTTCGCTCAGCACCGATCACGGTACGGTCCGGCTCGACGGAAGGGGTGGCGGTGGCCAGCTGGGACGACCTCGTGTCCTTCGTGCGAGTGCGCTACGAGATCATGCGGCAGGGCGACGGCGACCTGTGGTTCAACCTGCCCACCGCCGGCGACCGCACGCAGATCGTGGCCGTGCGCCAGGTTACGGGCGAGGACGGCCACCCCTGGGCGCAGATCACCTCCCCGATCGGTCGAGAGGGCGAGATCGATCTCGGCCGGATGCTCGCGCTGGCCGGTGAGTCGATCGCCGGCGGTGCGGTGGCGAGCGACGGGCTGGTGCTGTTCCGCCACTCGATCCCCCTCGGGGACACCGCACTGGACGGGTTCGAGCGGTCGTTCCGGCTGGTCGTCGAGGTGGCCGACCGGTTGGAACACACGCTCACGGCGGCTGACCAGCACTGACCGCGTGCGGACCGGCGACCCGAGACCCCGTCAGACGGCCCGCCGCCCGACCTCGACGCCGTCCAGCACACCGGGTCGCGCGCTGACCGACTGCAGCTCGGTGAGCGTCGGATGCCCGGCCGCGAGCAGCGCGGTGTCGGTCCCGGGCTCCGGGGGCGTCGACAGCTCGGCCAGCTGAGCGTGCAACGCGTGCCCGTCCTCCCCGCTCCGGTGGATGACGCGGATCTGCACCGCGCCGAACGTGGCCAGCCGGGCCTCCCGCAGCTCGCCGATCTCGGCGGCGGGCCGGTCGGGGACGTTGAGCGAGAGGACGGTGCCCTCCGGGCCGGCCAGCAGGATGTCGAGCACGCCGGGCAGGACCCGCAGCACCGTGTCCCAGTGCGGCCGCTCGGGTGGGGTCCATCCGGTGTCGAGCGAGACGGCCAGCCCGCGCCAGCCGTGCAGCGACGCGGTGAGGGCTGCCCCGACCGTGCCCGACGACAGCACTGCCCGCCCCGTGTTCGCGCCGAGGTTGATGCCGGAGAGCACGACGTCCGGCTCCGGGTCGAGCCAGCCCCGGCCGGCCGCGTGCACGATGAACGCCGGGTGGCCCTCCACGGCGTAAGCCGGCACACCGGGCAGGTCCGCGAGCTCGCGGGGGTGCACCCGCGTGCGGTTGCCGTCCCGCACCGACAGGACCGATGCGCCGACTCCGCTGGCGTCCACGTGCGGGGCCGCGACGACCACGTCGAAACCGGCGTCGCGCGCGCCGGCGGCCAACGTCCACAGCCCGGGCGATTCTATGCCGTCGTCATTGGTGATCAGGGCGCGCAGACGTCGGGAGGATGAGGCCACCTCCCCACCGTAGCGAGGGATGGTGGACGGGCGGCGGCGTCGCGATGACGCTCGAGGCGGCGCGGGTCGTACCCTCCGGCCGTGGCCACGTACGCACCCATGCCGCCGACCGGCGAGCAGTTCGAGATCGTCTCCGGCGACGTCCGCGCCATCGTCACCGAGGTGGGCGCCGGCCTGCGGGCCGTGGAGCACCGCGGGCGACCCTACGTCGAGACGTTCGCCGCGTCCGTCCGCCCGCCCCGCGGGGCCGGCAACATCCTGGTGCCGTGGCCCAACCGCACGGCCCGCGGTCGCTGGACGTGGGACGGCGCACCTCAACAGCTCGCGCTGACCGAACCCCCCGCCAACGCGATCCACGGCCTGCTCCGGCACGTGTTCTACCGGCCCGGTGAGCGCAGCGCCGAGGCGATCACGCTGCACGCCGTGATCCCCCCGCAGCCCGGCTGGCCGGTGCCGCTCGACACCAGCGTGCGGTTCGCCGTCGACCCCGAGGGCCTGACCGTCACCCACACGGTCGGCAACGTCGGTGCCGATGCCGTGCCCTTCGGGGTGGGTGCGCACCCGTACCTCCGGGCCGGGGACGCCGAGACCGACGACTGCACGCTGACCCTCGCCGCGGGCTCGACGTTGCCGCTGGACGGGGGACTGCCCACCGGCCCGGCCCGGCCCGCCGAGGGCGACCTCGACTTCCGGGCCGGACGGCCCCTGCGCGGCCGGGAGCTGGACCACGCCTTCGGCGACTGCGTGCCGGCCACCGGGGACACCCTCGTCCGGCACCGCCTGACCGCCCCGGACGGGGGAGTGGAGCTGTGGGCCGAGCCGACCTTCGGGTGGGTGCAGGTCTTCACCCCCGACGACCACCCCGGCCGGGGCCGCGCAGTGGCCGTCGAACCGATGACCTGCCCGCCGGACGCGCTCAACTCCGGCACCGGGCTGATCACGCTGGCCCCCGGTGAGGTGTGGACGGGCAGCTGGGGCATCCGGCCGCTGTGATGACGACCAGGGACGTAGTGCCTCAGTTCAGGTGCGCCCGCAGCGACTTCGCCGTGGTGCGCAGCCGCTCGGCACGGGCCGCGGAGGCGCCGGGCAGGTGCTGCTCGAGCAGCCGCGCGCCCTCGGCCCACCGGGCCTGGTCGCCCATCACCCCGGCCAGCTCCAGCAGCTCCGCGAGGCCCGCTCCCGGCAGCGCGAGCCGCATCCCCAGCACCCACTCCAGGTCGGAGGGCCGGCGCCGAGTCCGGTAGATCCCACGCAGGTTCTCCAGCATCCGCACCAGGATCGACGACGTCGGCGTCGCGGTGAGCAGGTGCGGGCCGAACGGCACTTCGGCGCCCGCGCCGGACGCCGAGCGGAACCGGGCCTCGCACTCGGCCATGTCGAGGACGACGCCGCCGGCGAACACGTCGAGGAGCACCTGGGTGCCGGTCGGGCGGACCAGGAAGTGACCGGGCATGCCGACGCCCTCGAGGGCGACCCCGGCCCGCCGCCCGACCTCGATCGTGACGACCGCGAGCGTGATCGGGATGCCGAGCCGGCGCCGCAGGACGTGCGGCAGCAGTGAGTTGCGCGGGTCGTAGTAGTCGCGGCCGTTGCCGGTGAACCGCTCCTCCCCGAACAGCCGCTCCACCAGCCCGTCGAGCGACGTGACACCGGCCGCGAGCCGGTCCAGCTCGGCGAGCCACGGTGCCGGGTCCAGCTCGTCGTCGGCACCGGCGGCGATGGCGAGCGCGGCGCGGTCCAGCGGCGGGTCGGGAAGCCCGACCAGCTCGGTGAAGCGCTCGACCGCGTCCACGGCCGCCAGGATGACCCCCGACCCGCCGCGCGTCGACCGCGAGCGGGTAGGACTGGGGCATGACCGACGCCCGCAGCGCCGCCGCCGACACCGTCAACCACCAGGTCCGTCTGGCGGGCCGACCCAGCGGCCTCCCCGGGCCCGACGTGTGGGACCACACCACCGAGCCCGTCCCGGCGCCAGATGACGGTCAAGTCGTCGTCCGCGTCACCCACCTCTCGCTCGACCCCGCGATGCGCGGCTGGATGAACGACGCCCCCTCCTACCTCCCGCCGGTGGGGATCGGTGAGGTGATGCGGGCGCTCGGAGCCGGTGAGGTCGTGGCGTCCGGCCACCCTGACTTCGCCGTCGGCGACACCGTCACCGGCCCGTTCGGCACGCAGGAGTACGCGGTGTCCGACGGCGACGGTGTGCAGAAGATCGACGTGGGTGCCGTGCCGGTGCCCACCTACCTCGCCACCCTGGGCATGACGGGCATGACGGCCTACTTCGGCCTGTTCGACGTGGGCGCGCTGCGCGACGGGGAGACCGTGGTCGTGTCCGGGGCCGCGGGCGCGGTCGGCAGCGTCGTGGGGCAGCTGGCGAAGATCAAGGGCTGCCGGGTGGTCGGGATCGCCGGGGGGCCCGAGAAGTGCGCCTGGCTCGTCGACGACCTGGGCTTCGACGCCGCGATCGACTACCGCGCCGAGGACGTGGGCCGGGCGCTGCGGGAGAAGGCCCCCGCCGGCATCGACGTCTACTTCGACAACGTGGGCGGTGACATCCTCGACGCCGCTCTCGCGCGGTTGCGCCGCGGCGCCCGCGTCGTGATCTGCGGTGCCATCAGCCAGTACAACGCGCAGGGCCGCCCGGTCGGCCCGGCCAACTACATGAGCCTGCTGGTGAACCGTGCGCGGATGCAGGGTTTCCTCGTCTTCGACTACGCCGACCGGTACGCCGAGGCCGCGGCGGAGATGGCGGGCTGGCTGCGCGACGGACGGCTGCAGAGCCGTGAGGATGTCGTGCGCGGCTCGGTGGACGACTTCCCCGAGACGCTGCTGCGGCTGTTCCGCGGGGACAACACCGGCAAGCTCGTGCTCCAGATCGCGGACTGATCGATCGGTTCCGTGGCAGGGTGGGCCGGCAGCGCGGGACGAGAGATCGGGAGCGACGATGCGCGTGTTCAACGGTGTGGACGAACTCCGGGCGGCGGTGGGTACGCAGGTCGGGGCGAGCGACTGGGTGACGATCGACCAGACGCAGATCGACACCTTCGCCGATGCCACCGACGACCACCAGTGGATCCACGTCGATCGGGAGCGCGCGGCGGACGGCCCGTTCGGCACGACGATCGCGCACGGCTTCCTGACCCTGTCTCTGCTGCCGGCGCTGATCGGCGGGGTGTACCGGGTCGAGGGCGTGAAGATGGGCATCAACTACGGCCTGAACCGGGTGCGGTTCACCTCGGTGGTGCCGGTCGGGAGCAAGGTCCGCGGCAGCATCGAGCTCGTCGACATCGGTGACGTGGACGGCGGGGTGCAGCTGACGAACAAGGTGACCGTCGAGATCGAGGGGTCCGACCGGCCGGCGCTCGTGGCCGAGTGGCTGACGCGCCAGTACGTCTAGTGCTGCCGTCGACGTCCCAGCTTTCCATGATCACCGACCTACCCGGACAGCATCGACCGTCGACAGGAGGCCGCCCGTGCGCGACGCCGTGATCTGCGAACCGCTGCGCACCCCGGTCGGCGGGTTCGGGGGTGCGCTGCGCGACGTGCCGGCCCACGAGCTGGCCGCGACGGTGATCCGCGAGCTGCTGCGCCGCACCGGTCTCGCGCCGGACGCCGTCGACGACGTCGTGCTCGGGCACTGCTACCCGTCGATGGACGCGCCGGCGATCGGCCGGGTGGCGGCGTTGGACGCCGGCCTTCCCGTCACGGTCCCCGGGCTGCAGGTGGACCGCCGCTGCGGCTCGGGGCTGCAGGCCGTGCTCTACGCGGCGATGCAGGTCCGGACCGGCGCGTCGGAGGTCGTGCTGGCCGGCGGCGCGGAGTCGATGTCGAACGCGTCGTTCTACTCGACGTCGATGCGGTGGGGGGTGCGCGGCGGTGGGCCCGGTGTGCTCCTGCACGACTCGCTGGCCCGGGGCCGCGTCACCGCGGGCGGGGTCAACTTCCCGGTGCCCGGCGGGATGCTCGAGACCGCCGAGAACCTGCGCCGCGAGTACTCGATCGCGCGGGAGGAGCAGGACGAGTTCGCGGTGCGCTCGCACCAGCGCGCGGCCGCCGCCCGGGACGCGGGCCGGTTCACCGACGAGATCGTCCCGGTGACCGTGAAGGGTCGCAGAGGCGCCTCCGAGGTCGTCGACACCGACGAGCACATCCGCCCGGACTCGACCGTGGAGAAGCTGGCCGGCCTGCGCCCGATCCTCGGCAAGGGTGATCCCGAGGCGACCGTCACGGCCGGCAACGCGTCGGGCCAGAACGACGGGGCCGCGATCTGCGTCGTCACCCATCCGGCGAGGGCGCAGGAGCTGGGTCTGCGCCCGCTCGTCCGGCTGGTCTCGTCGGGGCTGGGCGGTGTCCCGCCGGCCACCATGGGGATCGGACCGGTGCCCGCCGTCGCCAAGGCCCTCGACGCCGCGGAGCTCGGCCTGTCCGACATCGACCTGATCGAGCTGAACGAGGCGTTCGCCGCGCAGGTCCTGGCGTGCACGCGGGAGTGGAAGCTGGCGGCGGACGACCTCGAGCGGATGAACGTCAACGGCTCCGGCATCTCCCTGGGCCATCCCGTCGGAGCCACGGGAGGACGGATCCTCGCGACGCTCACTCGCGAGATGGCGCGCCGCGACGCCCGGTACGGCCTCGAGACGATGTGCATCGGCGGTGGTCAGGGGCTCGCGGCGGTGTTCGAGCGGGTGCGCTGACGCAGAACGCCGGAATTCGGCCGTGTCGTGACGTGCAACACCTCGCCCATCGGGTACGACATGCGAGCAAGGGGAGTCGTCGAGGGGGTCGCATGTCGGGCGTGGGGACGTTCACCATCAGCGGGCGGGACCGAGCAGTGCTGCGCGCCGTGGCCGCCGGCCGCTGCGAGCTGGGTGCCGGGTGCCAGCCCGTGCTGCTCGTCGACGGGCTGTCGTGCGCGGATTCGTCGGAGGGTCAGCGCCTCATCTCCGCCGGACTGGTCGCCGCGCCGGACCCCGCGGTCCCGCGGGCCCCGGCGACCCTGACGCCCGCCGGTCGGAAGGCCCTCGCCGGCGCGGTCTGAGGCGCCCGCAGGAGCGCCCGTTCCGGACGAGAACGCGGCTCCGTACGTCACACCGATCCGAGTTGCCGGTCGCTCCGGGTCCGCGTAATACTTGCGCTCAGCATCTTGTTGCATGACACACGCAAACCGGACGAGGGGGAAGGGATCGCCGTGCCCTCCGAGGACGAGCTCGCCGCCGCCGACCTGATCGGCGCCCAGCTCATGCGGCTGGTCCGCCTGCTCGAGCGCAAGCAGGCCCAGTACCAGGCCGAGCACCCCGACGCCGTCGAGCGGGCCACTTACCTGCTGCTGGTGCACCTGGTGAAGGACGGGCCGCGACGGGCCGGGGCACTGGCCGACGCTGTGCACTCCGATCCGTCCACCGTCAGCCGCCAGCTCGCGCACCTCGTGCGACTCGGCTACGCCGAGCGCACCGCTGACCCGATCGACGGCCGGGCGACGCTGCTCGCGGCCACCGCCGAAGGCCGTCGTGTCTTCGAGGAGAACCGCAGGCGCCGGACCGAGCGCATCGCCGGGATCCTGGAGGACTGGGCACCGGCGGAGCGGCACGCGTTCGGCGCGCTCCTCGCCCGCTTCACCACCGACTTCGAGTACCACATGCCACGAACCGCCGAGCCGGACCGCACTGCGGTGCCGGTCCGGTCCTGAGGGGAGATCCATGTCCGCGCCCGTTTCCGGCGACGGTCACAGCACCGACCGCACCGACCCCGGTGCGCACCCGGTCGCGGCGTCGCCCGGACCGGCGCCGGAGGGCCTGCTCAGTCACCGGCAGATCCTGACGATCTTCGCGGGCCTGATGATCGGCATGTTCCTCGCCGCGCTGGACCAGACCATCGTGGCCACCTCGATCAGGACGATCGCCGACGACCTCGACGGGCTGAGCCTGCAGGCCTGGGCCACCACCGCCTACCTGATCACCGCCACGATCACCACCCCGCTCTACGGCAAGCTCTCGGACATCTACGGCCGCAAGCCGCTGTTCCTGACCGCGATCTCGATCTTCGTGCTCGGCTCGATCGCCTGCACGTTCGCCACGTCGATGTACCAGCTCGCGGCGTTCCGCGGCGCTCCAGGGACTCGGCGCGGGCGGGCTGTTCTCGCTCGCACTGACGATCATCGGCGGACATCGTGGCGCCCCGGGAACGGGCCAAGTACCAGGGCTACTTCGTCGCGGTGTTCGGCACGTCCAGCGTGCTCGGGCCGCTGGCCGGCGGCTTCTTCGCCGGCCAGCCCGAGATCCTCGGCATCACCGGGTGGCGCTGGGTGTTCCTGATCAACGTCCCGCTGGGGATCCTCGCGCTGATCGTCGTCACCAAGGTGCTCAACGTGCCGCACACCAAGCGCGAGCACCGCATCGACTGGCCGGGCGCGCTCGCCCTGACCGTCGCGCCTCGTCCCGCTGCTGATCGTCGCCGAGCAGGGCCGCGCCTGGGGGTGGGACTCCGCACGGTCGCTCTCCTGCTACGCCGTCGGCGATCGTCGGCGTCGCCGCGTTCCTGCTGCTCGAGCGGCGGATCGGCGACGACGCCCTGCTGCCGCTGCGGTTCTTCCGCAGCGGCGTGTTCAGCTGGGGCTCGGTGGCCGGCGTTCATCGCCGGCATGGGCATGTTCGGCGCGCTCGCCCTGCTGCCGCTGTACCTGCAGATCGTCAAGGGCGCCACGCCCACCGAGGCCGGCCTGCAGACGCTGCCGCTGGTGCTCGGCATCATGTCGATGTCGATCTTCTCCGGGCAGATGATCGCGCGCACCGGGCGCTACAAGATCTGGCCGATCGTCGGGCTGTCGCTGATGATCGTCGGGATCGGCGGCCTGTCCCGGATCGGGGTCGACACGCCGTACTGGCAGACCGCAGCTGATCATGCTCGTGGTCGGCTGGGGCCTGGGCGGCAACATGCAGCCGCTGACCCTCGCCGTGCAGAACGCGATGCCGCCGCGGGACATGGGCGTCGCCACCGCGTCCACCACGTTCTTCCGCCAGATGGGCGGCACGCTGGGCACCGCGGTGTTCCTGTCCATCCTGTTCACAGCCGCTCGGCACGCAGGTGGCCGACAACTTCCGCGCCGCGGCCGCCACCCCGCGTTCCGGGCCGCGCTGAGCGACCCGGCCGTCGCGGCGAACCCGGCCAACGCGCCGATCCTGGGGGCGTTGCAGGGTGGCCGGCCGGTGTCGCTGGACGACTCGTCGTTCCTCGCCGGCGCCGACCCGGTGCTCGCCCGGCCGATCCTCGAGGCGTTCGCCGGCTCGATGAGCATCGTGTTCACCACGGCCGCCGCCGTCCTCGTGCATCGGCCTGATCGCCGTGATCATGATGAAGGAGGTCCCGCTGCGCACCCAGTCCGGTGTGGACGCCCGCAACGCCGACGACGCGGCCGAGGCGCTCGACGCGGCACGTGCGGCGGCCGTCCCCGTGACGGTGCCGGCGCAGGCCCGCCGCGGATCGGACCTAGTGCCCGCGCGTCAGTGCTCGCGGGTCGTCGGCCTCGGCGTCCTTCGCCCGCTGCCAGGACAACTTGATCTCTCGCTCGGCATCGGTACGTCCGACCCACTTGGCGCCTTCCACGCTCTTGCCCGGCTCCAGGGTCTTGTAGATCTCGAAGAAGTGCTGGATCTCCGCGCGGTCGAACTCGGGCAGGTGGTGGATGTCGCGCAGGTGCTCCTGGCGCGGGTCGTCGCTGGGGACGCAGAGCACCTTGTCGTCCCCGCCCTTCTCGTCCTTCATGCGGAACATGCCGATGGCCCGCGACCGGATCACGCAGCCCGGGAACGTCGGCTCCTGCACCAGCACCAGCGCGTCGAGGGGATCACCGTCCTCGCCGAGGCTGTCCTCGATGAACCCGTAGTCGGCCGGGTACTGCGTGGCCGTGAACAAGGTCCGGTCCAGCCTGATCCGACCGCTCTTGTGGTCGACCTCGTACTTGTTGCGGCCGCCCTTGGGGATCTCGATCGTGACGTCGAAGTCCACTGGCGCTCTCCTGTTGCTCGGCTGTGCTCGACGGAACCGGAACGGCCGGTCGGGCGACCGGCCCCGGAGGTGGCCTCTAGTGTGGGGGACCGCGTCGGCGGGGTCATGTCCGGCCGGCAGCCGGTGCGTCGTTCTCGGGCGCCGGACACGGCGGAAGGGACCGCGTGGACCTCGGGCGACGGATCCGCAACACGATGCGCGCACCGAGCCAGGGGGTGCGGCGGGGTACGACGGTCCTCGTGGCCCTCTCCGTGGGTGCGGCGTCCAGCGCGGCGCTGGCCCTGTCCGCTCCCGCATTCCTCACCGATCTGGTGCGGCCGCAGGAACAGCCCGTCGCGGCGCCGCCCGTGCCGGAACCCGTGCTCGACGCGCTCTCGCCCACGGCCCCGCTGCCGACCGAGGCCGGGCTGGCCACCGCGCTCGACGACAACGCCGCCGCCATGCCGGGCCGGTTCACCGGCGTGGTCCTGGACCCGGTCACCGGCACCGTGCTCTGGGAGCGCGATCCGGCCCGCGCCCTCGTCCCCGGTTCGGCGGGCAAGATCCTCACCACCGCTGCTGCACTGCTCACGCTGGATCCCTCCGACACCCTCGACACGCTCGTCGTCACGGGGCCGGAGCCCGGCACCGTCGTGCTCGTCGGCGGCGGGGACCCGACCCTCACGGCATCGGCCGAGGGTGAGGGCGTCTACCCCGAACCGACCCGCCTGACCGATCTGGTCGAGCAGGTGCGCAGGACGGCGGGGGGACCGGTCGACCGGGTGTTGGTCGACACCAGCCGGTACACCGGTCCGGCGCTGGCGACGGGCTGGGTCGCGGCCGACGTCGCGGGCGGGTTCGTCGCCCCCATCGAGTCGCTGATGATCGACGGCGGTCGCGCCGATCCGACGGTGCAGGACGGGCCCCGCGTGCGTGAGCCGTCCCTTGCGGCCGGGCGCGCCTTCGCCGAGCTGCTGGGAGCCGACCCCGACACGGTGGCGAAGGGCGCGGCCCCGCCGGGGGCCCAACGCCTCGGCGCGGTGTCGTCGGCGCCCGCCACCGATCTCGTCGAGCACGTCATCCGCAGCTCGGACAACGTGCTCGCCGAGGCGATCGCGCGCGAGGTCGCGATCTCCCGGAAGGGTGATCCGTCGTTCACCGGCGCGGCCGAGCAGATCCTGGCCGCGCTCGCCCGGGCCGGCTTCGATCCCAGCGGTGCCGTCCTCGTCGACGGCAGCGGGCTCTCCACCGAGGACCGGGTCTCGGCGCGACTGCTCGGCGCTGTGCTCGCCGCTGCGGCCGGGACCGCACCGACCGCTGCCGACTCCGACGTCCTGCGCCCGATCCTCACCGGGCTCCCGGTCGCGGGCGGCGACGGCACGCTCGACGACCGCTTCGCGCGCAGCGCGGCGTCGGCGCCCGGCCGTGGTGTCGTGCGGGCCAAGACCGGCACGCTCACATCGGTGAGCAGCCTCGCCGGGGTGGTGACCGACGCCGACGGCCGGCTGCTGGTCTTCGCGCTGCTGTCGAACGGGGCCTCGCCGGCGGCCGTCCGCCCACGCCTGGACGCCGTCGCGGCCGAGCTGAGCCGCTGCGGCTGCCGCTGAGGCGATCGCGGGCAGATCCGCGGTCGGAGTGCGTAGCGTGGGGCGGGTGCCGGACACGATCGACGACACCCGTCCCGACCGGGCCGCCGAGCGCGGCCTTCCCGTCGACTGGGAGTTGGCCCGGCGCACGGCAGAACGCCTGATGCCGCCCGGTCCGGACGTGAGCCGGTCGGAGGCCGTCGAGCTCGTCGCTCGGCTGCGGACCGACGCCGCCGTGGCCGAGCGGCACGTCCGCGACGTCACCGGGCTCGGTCACGGCCTGCCGCTCCTGCCCGCCGACGTCGTCGACCGCCCGGCCTGGTCCACCGCCGCGGTGCACGGCATGGCCGCACTGACCGCGGGGGCACAGCTCCCGGCCGTGTCCCGGACCGCGCGGACCATCACCGCCCGCACCGCCGGTCTGCAGGTCGGCGGGGTGGTGGCCTATCTCGGGGCCCGGGTGCTCGGTCAGTACGACCCGTTCGGCGGGCCGGACGGGGAGGGCCGGCTGCTGCTGGTGGCGCCCAACGTGCACGCGGCGCAGCGGGCGCTCGACGTGCCCGCCGCCGACTTCGGGCTCTGGGTGTGCCTGCACGAAGCGACCCACCGGCTCCAGTTCACCGCGGTGCCCTGGCTGCGGACCTACTTCGCCGACGAGGTCGGACGCTTCCTGTCGATCGCCCAGGGAGTGGGTGCCGACCGGGCCGCGGTCTTCGAACGCCTCCCCGAGGTGCTGCGGGCGATCCGCTCGTCCGGCGGCGACTCGCTGGCGATCGTCGAGCTCCTGCAGGGCCCCGAGCAGCGGGCGGTGCTCGACCGGCTGCTCGCGCTCACCACGTTGCTGGAGGGCCACGCCGACCACGTGATGGACGCAGCCGGGCCCGACGTGGTGCCCAGCGTCGAGGTGATCCGTTACCGCTTCACCGCCCGCCGTCGCGGCGGCGGGCTGGTGGACAGGGTCCTGCGCGCCCTGCTCGGGGTGGAGGCCAAGGTGCGCCAGTACGCCGTCGGCTCCGCCTTCACCCGGCACGTGGTCCTCGCCGCCGGGATGGACGGGTTCAACGCGGTGTGGGAGGGCCCCGAGACCCTGCCCACCCGCGCCGAGCTCGCCGACCCCGGAGCCTGGCTGCGGCGCGTCCACCCCTGATCGGCGGCGTGGGACCGTAGCCCGGTGACCGACAGCGGGGACCGAGCAGCGGTCGCGGAGGTCCGGCGCGCCGTCCGCGCGGCGCTCGCCGCCCTCCCGCCCGCGCCGCGGCGGGCACCGCTGCTCCTCGGCTGCTCCGGTGGCGCCGACTCGCTCGCCCTCGCCGCCGCCGCGGTCGTGGTCCGCGGCCGGGGGGACGTCCGCGCCGCCGTCGTGGACCACGGCCTGCAGGACGGTTCCGCGGAACGCGCCGCCGCGACCGTCGAGCAGCTGGCCGGGATCGGGGTCCCCGCTGCGGTGCACGCCGTCGAGGTCGTCGGGCCCGGAGGAACGGAGGCCGCGGCCCGTCGCGCGCGCTACGCCGCGCTGCGCGCTGCCCGCCCCCACTCCGACTCGCCCGTCCTGCTCGGCCACACCCTCGACGACCAGGCCGAGACGGTGCTCCTCGGGCTGGGTCGCGGGTCCGGGCTGCGCTCGCTCGCCGGCATGCGGGCATGGGACGAGCCGTGGCTCCGCCCGCTGCTCGACGTGCGGCGCTCCGTCACCCGTGCCGCCTGCGCCGCCCAGGAGCTGCCGGTCTGGGACGACCCGCACAACGTCGACCCGCGCTTCACGCGCGTCCGGCTCCGGCACGAGGTGCTACCGCTGCTGGAGGACGTGCTCGCCGGGGGGGTCACCGCGGCACTGGCCCGCACGGCGGCGCAGCTGCGCGACGACGGCGACGCCCTCGACACGCTGGCGACCGGCCTGCTCGCGCAGGTGGGCGCCGGCGAGGAGCTCGATCCGTCGCCCCTGGCCGAGGTCCCTGCGGCGCTGCGCCGTCGCGTGCTGCGGGTCTGGCTGCTGGCGTCCGGGGTGACCGCGCTCACCGACGGCCACCTCAGAGCGGCCGACGCCCTCGTTGCTCGGGGCCCCGATCGCGGCGGTGTCGCTCTTCCGGGTGGGTTGGAGCTGGTGCGCGAGCGTGGCAGGCTCTCGCTGCACCCGGTCCGCTGGTCCGCCGGTCCGCCCCCGCCGCGTCCCCAGGAGGACTTCCGACGTGTACGACGGTGACATCGCGTCCACGCTCGTCACCGAGCAGGCGATCCGCGACCGGACGGTCGAGCTGGCCGAGGAGATCGCCCGCGACTACGTCGAACGATGCGGCGGGACGCGGCCGGGCCCCGACTCGGACCTGCTGCTCGTCGGCGTCCTCAAGGGTGCCGTCATGTTCATGACCGACCTCGCGCGGGCCCTGCCTCTGCCGGTGCAGCTCGAGTTCATGGCTGTGAGCTCCTACGGTTCGTCCTCCTCGTCGTCGGGGGTGGTGCGCATCCTCAAGGACCTCGACCGCGACATCGCGCGCCGGCACGTGCTGATCGTCGAGGACATCATCGACTCGGGACTCACGCTGTCGTGGTTGCTCAAGAACCTGGAGTCGCGGAACCCCGCCTCGCTCGCGGTGTGCACCCTGCTCCGCAAGCCGGACGCGGTGAAGGTCGACGTCGAGGTCCAGTACACCGGCTTCGACATCCCCAACGAGTTCGTGGTCGGCTACGGCCTCGACTACGCCGAGCGCTACCGCGACCTGCCGTTCATCGGCACGCTCGATCCGGCGGTATACGGCTGAGCCCCCCGGTGCAGCCCCGGTGCACCCGGCAGGCCCGAAGCATGATCGCCGGATCGGGACGTGGCACCGCGCATGACCCGGTTTCCCGCCCCCAGCCCACGATCACCCAGCGCTTGCCCAACGGTGATCATCGGTTGGGGACCAGCCACCGCACACGGCGCGGTTCGAGGTCCCGCAGTGCCGATCATGCGGGCGCGGCGCGGCGCGCCCCGCGACCGGCCGGACGTGAACCGGCCCCCACCTCAGCGGCTCGGAATCCTCAGCCCAGCGGTGGACCGGCGGGCGGGGCGACCGCGGTGAGCGGCACCCCGGCCGGCGTCGGGGTGAACGGCTCGGTCCCGAGGACCAGCTCGACGTCCCCGAGCCCGCCGTTCGCGTTCGCGTAGGCGAGCGCGTCCGCCACGTCGGTCGCACCGATACCGACGGCCTGCGGGTCGAGGGTGAGCGTGGCCAGGAGGCCGACCGCGTTGCCCTCGGCGTCGAGCACGGCGCTTCCCGAGTCCCCCGGAGCGGCGGGGCTCGTCGTGAAGAGCTCGTGACCGCGACCCCCGCCGACCTCGCCCGCGCCGGCCCCGGCCGCGGGGCGGCCGGCACCGGGTGGTCCACCACCGGAGGTGACCACCGGATCGCCGACGGCCAGGCCGTCGGTCGCGACGCCGGTGGGGCCACCGAAGGCGGGGACGCTCGGGTTGACGTCGGCGACGGCGACCGCAGCGATCTCCACCAGCGCGAAGTCGTTGTAGGCGCACACGTCGGGATCGGACTCGCCGTTCTGCTGCATCGTCACCCACGAGCTGTAGGCCAGCGTGGCAGCGCGGGAGGTGCCGTCGGCCGCTCGGATCGTGACGCGGGTGCCGAGCGGGACGGTGCCCGAGGTGCACCCGTTCGTCTCGGTCGCCACCCCGGTGCCGGCGCAGTGGGCGGCCTGCCCGAGGAAGGTCCGGCCGCGGCCGGTGAAGACGAAGCCGGCGGTGCAGACCCCGCCGCCGGCGGTCTCGGTGGCGACGCCGGGGCGGATGGCCGCCACGGCGGGTGGGGCCCAGCGGCCGGGCACGACCGCGATCGGCGTTGTGACCGGCGCCGCCGGTGCCGGACCCGGGGTCGCCGTCGCCGTCGGCGCGACGAGCGCGCCGACGACGACCGCAGCACCGATCACGATGCCCACCGACGCCGCGCGGAACCCCACCACCACTCATCCCCCCACCACTGGACACCCGCGCCCGGTGTCCGTCGCCCCGCCGCGGCGCAACGATCCCATCCCCGGTCAGGCCCCCCTCGCCTGGCCGGTCTCGACGGGAACACGAGTTCGTATCGGCTCGTTGGAGGAGTACGTGCCCCCGCCGGGGTGCGCCGGTCGGCGCCCAAGCGCGGCTGGGTCACCGGCCCGCTATCCTGGCGGACTCGGGGCCTGCCGTGCGCTGCGCCGGGTCTCCACCGGAGAAACTCGCCAGGGAGGGTGAAGGCCGCCTCAGGCCGAAGCTGCATGGACCGCAAGCGCCTGCTCCGCAACCCGTTGATCTGGATCCTCGCCGCGGTCCTGGTCTACTTCACCTTCAGCGTGCTCTTCGACGACACGCGCGGCTACACCCAGGTGCCCACGTCCGTCGCGCTCACCCAGATCGAGACCGGCAACGTCAAGGACGCGCTGGTCGAGGACCGGGAGCAGCGCCTCCGTCTCACGCTCAACCAGCCCGTCGAGGGCACCACCCAGATCATCACCCAGTACCCCACGGGTACCAGCCTGCGGGTCACCGAGCTGCTCGAGGCCGCGGGCAACAACCCGTCGTTCAACACCTCCGTGCGCCAGGAGTCGTTCCTGACCACGATGCTGATCTACCTGATCCCGCTCGGCCTGGTGCTGCTCATCCTGTTCTGGATGATGAACAACGCCCAGGGCGGCGGCAACCGGGTGATGTCCTTCGGCAAGTCGAAGGCCAAGCAGCTCAACAAGGACATGCCGAAGACCACCTTCAGCGACGTCGCGGGCGCGGACGAGGCCGTCGAGGAGCTGCACGAGATCAAGGACTTCCTGCAGAACCCGACCCGCTACCAGGCGCTCGGTGCGAAGATCCCGAAGGGCGTGCTGCTCTACGGCCCGCCCGGCACGGGCAAGACGCTCCTGGCCCGCGCGGTCGCCGGCGAGGCCGCGGTGCCGTTCTACACGATCTCCGGCTCGGACTTCGTGGAGATGTTCGTCGGCGTCGGCGCCTCCCGGGTGCGCGACCTGTTCGAGCAGGCCAAGCAGAACTCGCCGTGCATCATCTTCGTCGACGAGATCGACGCGGTCGGTCGTCAGCGCGGCGCCGGTCTCGGCGGCGGCCACGACGAGCGCGAGCAGACGCTCAACCAGCTCCTCGTCGAGATGGACGGGTTCGACGCCCGCGGTGGGATCATCCTCATCGCCGCCACCAACCGCCCCGACATCCTCGACCCCGCGCTGCTGCGCCCCGGCCGGTTCGACCGCCAGATCCCGGTCAGCGCTCCGGATCTCGCCGGGCGCCGCGCGATCCTGGCCGTGCACTCCAAGGGCAAGCCGGTCGGGCCCGACGTCGACATGAACGCGCTGGCCAAGCGGACGGTCGGGATGTCCGGAGCCGACCTGGCCAACGTGATCAACGAGGGCGCGCTGCTCACCGCCCGCGAGAACGGCACGCTGATCACAGCCGCGGCGCTGGAGGAGGCCGTCGACCGGGTCGTCGGCGGACCCCGACGCAAGGGCAAGATCATCTCCGAGCAGGAGAAGAAGATCACGGCCTATCACGAGGGCGGGCACGCGCTGGCCGCGTGGGCGATGCCCGACCTGGAGCCGGTCTACAAGCTCACGATCCTGCCGCGCGGCCGCACCGGAGGGCACGCCCTGGTCGTCCCCGAGGACGACAAGGGCCTGATGACCCGCTCGGAGATGATCGGTCGCCTGGTGTTCGCGATGGGTGGACGCTCCGCGGAGGAGCTCGTGTTCCACGAGCCCACCACGGGCGCGTCGTCCGACATCGACCAGGCCACGAAGATCGCCAAGGCGATGGTCACCGAGTACGGCATGAGCGCACGGCTCGGGGCGGTCCGCTACGGCCGCGAGCAGGGCGACCCGTTCCTCGGCCGCTCGATGGGCAACCAGGCCGACTATTCCCTCGAGGTGGCCCACGAGATCGACGAGGAGGTGCGGGCGCTGATCGAAGCGGCCCACACCGAGGCGTGGGACATCCTCAACACCTACCGCGACGTGCTCGACGCTCTCGTGTTCGAGCTGCTGGAGAAGGAGACGCTTACCCGCACCGACCTCGAGCGGATCTTCGACCAGGTCGAGAAGCGGCCGCGGATCACCGCGTTCAACGACTTCGGCGGGCGCACCCCGTCGGACAAGCCGCCGATCCAGACACCGGCGGAGCGCGCGCACGAGCGGGGCGAGCCATGGCCGCCGCACACCGAACCGGTCCGGGAGCCGGCACCCGTCGGCTCCTTCCCCGGCGGCCCCCACCAGGTGCCCGTGCCGGGACCGAACGGTGCCCCGGTGCCCACACCGGTCCCGGGGGGTCGTTCCGGTGGCCCCGGCCAGCCGCCGTTCCCGGCCGCGGCGTACCCGCCGCCCGGTCCCGGGCCGGCGCCGATGCCGCAGCGGCCGTGGGGCGTCCCGGTCCCCACCGGGGGCGGCCAGCAGCCCAACTCGGTTCCGCACAACTACGGGGCGCCGCCCGACTGGCGGCCGGCCACCACGCCGTCGGGTCAGACGTGGCCGCCGCCCGGTCACGAACCGGCCCCGGGTCCCTGGCAGCAGCAGTGGCCGCCCGCCCAACCGCCGCCCGCCACGGGCAACGGTCACGGCGAGAACGCCGAACGGGGCCCGTCGCCGGAGACGCCGCGCGGGAACGGCGCCGGCCCGGCCCAGGACGGGCCACGCTGAGCGCGGCAGTCTCCGACTCCGCCGCGGAGGCGGGCCCACCGGTCATGGACCGGTCTCGGGCGGAGGCAGCGGTGCGCGAGCTGCTGATCGCGGTGGGGGAGGACCCCGACCGGGAGGGCCTGCGGGAAACCCCCGCCCGCGTGGCACGGGCCTACGAGGAGATCTTCGCCGGGCTCTACGCCGAGCCCGACGCCGTGCTCGACCGGACCTTCGACGAGCACCACCAGGAACTGATCCTCGTCAAGGACATCCCGATGTTCAGCACCTGCGAGCACCACCTCGTCCCGTTCCACGGTGTGGCGCACGTCGGCTACATCCCGTCCAAGTCGGGCCGGGTCACGGGGCTGAGCAAGATCGCGCGTCTCGTCGACCTCTACGCCCGCCGTCCCCAGGTGCAGGAGCGGCTCACCGGCCAGATCGCCGACGCGCTCGTCCGCAAGCTCGGCCCGCGCGGCGTCATCGTCGTCATCGACGCCGAGCACCTCTGCATGGGCATGCGCGGCATCCGCAAGCCGGGCTCGCGCACCACCACGTCCGCGGTGCGCGGGATGCTGCAGTCGTCGCCGTCGTCGCGGGCGGAGGCGCTCTCGCTGATCCGGACCGGGTGAGCGGCGTGGCTCCCCGCCCAGCACCGTCGCGACTGCCCCAGCCCGGCCGCTGCGTGGTCATGGGGATCCTCAACGTCACGCCCGACTCGTTCTCCGACGGCGGGCGGTTCCTCGATCGTGACCACGCGGTCGCCCACGGCATCGCGATGCGCGACGGCGGGGCCGATCTCGTCGACGTCGGCGGCGAGTCCACCCGTCCGGGCGCCGCCCGCGTGGACGCCGATGTCGAGCAGCAGCGGGTCCTGCCGGTGATCCGGGATCTGGTGGCCGAGGGCGTGCGCGTCAGCGTGGACACCACCAGGGCGGCCGTGGCCGAGGCCGCGATCGGGGCCGGGGCGACGATGGTCAACGACGTCTCGGGAGGGCTGGCCGATCCGGGCATGGCCGCGACCGTCGCGTCGGCCAGGGTGCCGTGGATCCTCATGCACTGGCGCGGACCCAGCGAGCGGATGAACGAGCTGGCCAGCTACGAGGACGTCATCGGCGAGGTACGGGCCGAGCTCGTCGCCCGCGTCGACGCGGCCGTGCTCGCCGGCGTGGACCCCGCCCAGCTCGTGCTCGACCCGGGTCTGGGCTTCGCCAAGACCGCGGGGCACAACTGGGCTCTCCTGCGCCGGCTCGACGTGTTGACCGCGCTCGGCTTCCCGGTGCTGGTCGGGGCTTCCCGGAAGCGGTTCCTCGGCCAGCTCCTGGCCGACCTCGACGGCGCAGCCCGTCCGCTCCCGGGGCGGGACGTCGCGACGGCCGCGGTCAGCGCGCTGGCCGCGGCCGCCGGCGCCTGGGGGGTGCGGGTGCACGACGTCGACACCACGATGGACGCGGTGGCGGTGGCGGCGGCGTGGCGGCTCGGGGCGTCCAGGGCGCGGACCGGCCCGGGGGATCGACCGTGAGCGACGTCCCGAGATGACCGACCGGATCGAGCTGCGCGGGCTGCGGGTTCGTGGCCACCACGGGGTGTTCGACCACGAGCGCCGCGACGGGCAGGACTTCGTCGTCGACGTCGTGGTGTGGATGGACCTGGCGCTGGCCGCGGCGTCGGACGACCTCGCCGACACGCTGGACTACGGCGCGCTCGCGCAGCGGGCGGCCGCGATCGTCGGAGGCGAGCCGTGCGCCCTCATCGAGGCGGTGGCCGGGCGCGTGGCCGAGGACGTCATGACCGACGCCCGCGTGCAGGCCGTCGAGGTCGTCCTGCACAAGCCGCAGGCGCCGATACCCCTGGTCTTCGGGGACGTGGCCGTGGTCGCCCGGCGCTCGCGCCGAGCAGGCGGTCCGCACGTCGTCCCGGCATGATCGCTCGCCGCCCGTCCGGTGGGGACGGATCGCCATCCCGCGGCCGAGTCGACGTCCGTCGATGAGTCGCGCCGTGCTCTCGCTCGGGTCGAACCTCGGCGACCGTCTCGCGCACCTGCGGGCGGCGGCCGCGGGGTTCGCCGACGTGCTGGTCGCGGCCTCCCCGGTCTACGAGACCACGCCCTGGGGCGGGGTCGAGCAGGACGACTTCCTCAACGCCGTGATCGTCGTCGAGGATCCGGCGACCCACGCCTGGGGTTGGCTGCGTCGCGGGCAGGACCTGGAGGTCGCCGCCGGTCGGGTGCGGTCCGCACGCTGGGGACCCCGGACGCTGGACGTGGACGTGGTCAGCGTGGACGCGGTGTTCAGCGACGATCCCGATCTCCGGCTCCCACACCCGGGCACGGCACGGCGGGCCACCGTCCTGCGCCCGTGGCTCGACGTCGATCCCGGGGCGGTACTGCCCGGCCACGGCCCGGTCGCGGGAGTGCTGGCCGCCCTCGGCCCGGACGCCGAGCACGGGATGCGGCGTCGCGACGACCTGGTGCTCGTGCCGTGACCCCCACTCGTCCGCGGGACCTGCTCGCGGTCGCTCTCGTGACGGCTCTGCTCGCCGGCCTCGCCGTCCGGCTGGGGTACGGGTCGCTGCCGCCGATCCCGGTGCTGGCCGGGGTGACCCTGGGCCTGCTCGGTCTGGCCGAGGCCATCGCCGGCAACGCACTGCGGGCCCGGATCCGGCGCCGGCCCGGCACCGTACCGGTGCAGCCCCTCGTGGCGGCGCGGGCCGTGGTGGTGGCCAAGGCGTCCGCGCTGGCCGGGGCGATCATGGCCGGAGCGTGGGCCGGCCTGCTCGCCTACGTGCTGCCGCGGAGCGGGGAGGTCTCCGCCGCCGGCGCCGACGCCCTCGCGAGCGGCATCGGCCTCGGCTGCGCCCTCGGGCTCGTCGCGGGGGCGCTGTGGTTGGAGCACTGCTGCCGGACGCCCGACGACGAGCCGGGTGCCGAGGCCGATGGCTGACCGGCGGCGCCGTCCCGTGGGCGTCAGTAGGGTCGTCGCATGACGCAGGCCGCGCCGTTGCCCACTCCTGGGCGCCGGCGGCGCACGGTGCTCACGCCGGTCCTGCTGCTGCTGGGGCTGGCCGTCTGCGGTCTGGTCGTCCTCGGGCTCGTGGTCAGCAGCGTAGGGCCGACCGGTGTCGTCGTCGGCGTGCTGTGCGCGCTGCTCCCGGTCGGACCGGTCGTGGCGACCTTCCTCTGGGTGGACCGCTGGGAACCGGAGCCGCCCGTGCGGTTGCTGATGGCGTTCGGATGGGGCGCGTGCTTCGCCGCGCTCTCCGCGCTGCTGATCAACTCCGGGGCGGCACTGATCGCCGACGAGGTGCTCGGCCGGGGAAGCGGTGACGTCATCGGGGCGGTTGCGGTCGCCCCGTTCGTCGAGGAGGCGGTGAAGGGCGCGTTCGTCGTCGGCCTGCTGATCTTCCGACGCCGTGAGTTCGACGGGATCGTGGACGGCATCGTCTACGCCGGGCTGGTCGCCGCCGGCTTCGCGTTCACCGAGAACGTCCTGTACATCGGCCGGGCGTTCACCGAGGACTCCGTCATCGGGCAGAGCGGTGGGGTACTCGCCGTGCTCCTGCTCCGGGGGGTGCTCTCGCCGTTCGCGCACCCCCTGTTCACGTCGATGATCGGGATCGGGGCCGGGATCGCGGCCAACAGCCGCAGCGTCCCGGTCCGGATCATCGCGGTGACCGTCGGCTACCTGGTGGCTGTGGCGCTGCACGCGCTGTGGAACGGGTCCGCGACGCTGTTCGGCGGTGCGGTGTTCTTCGGGGTGTACGCCTTCGTCATGGTCCCCTTGTTCGTGGCGCTGATCGCCGTGGTCGTGTGGCAGCGGCGCCGCGAGCAGCGGACGGTCACCGACCAGCTGCCCGGTTTCGCGCAGGCCGGCTGGATCGCACCGAGCGAGATCCCGCTGCTGTCCAGCCTGGCCGGTCGGCGGGGCTGGCGGGCGGCGGTGCGCCGGCGCTCGGGCCGGAAGGCAGCGAAGGCGGTCAGCGACTACCAGGCGGCGGTCACGGAGCTCGCGTTCCTGCAGGCGAGGTTGGCCCGCGGCTCGGTCGGCCCGTCGGGGGTGTTCTGGCGCGGTGAGGCGCTCGAGGAGCTGCAGCGCGCCCGGGCGCAGGCCGTGGGCCACCCCGAGGCCCTGACCGTGGCGATCGCGCACCACGGGCCGCCGGGCTGGGCCCCGCCACCGGCCGGTCCCCCGGGACAGGGACATCCGTCTCCGGGGCGCCCGTCGCAGGGATCTCCGTCGCAGGGGGCCCGTTCCGAGGGGCACCGCCGGGACCGCCGCGGTCGGGGGCGGGCGGGCCGCGCACGGCGAGGTCCCGGTACCCCGCAGGCTCTGCTCACCCGGCCCAGCCCCACCCGGCGCCACCCCCTCCCGGTGCTGCGGGTCCGCGGCGGCCGGGCTCGCCCGACCGGGCCCAGCCGGGTGAGCGGCTCCGCCGGGGCGATCGTCCGGTTCCGCCGTACCGCGGTGGGCCGGATGGACCGCCCGCCCCCGCTCGGTAGGCCGGAGTGTCATGCCGCCGGCCCGGTGGCCGAGCTCGGTGGGCGGGTGGCCGGCAGGGTGGCCGGCCGAGGTGTGCCCGCATGGGTGTTCGACGTCCGGGGACCGGCAGCCGCGCCACGTGCGGTTGGTGGTCCCGAGCCAGTGATCATGGCCGGCCTTCCCGCCGCAGGGCTCCACCGCACCGGGCGGTACCACCCCGGCGCCCCGCACCACCCCGGGCGGGCCGCTACCAGCGGGCCGGTGCCACCCGTCCTCGCCCGCGTCTAGCCTGTGCGGCGTCGCCGGTGGAATCGGCGGCGGTCGTCCGGTGTCGCGCTCGAGCCCGGAACGAGCGAGGAGAAGTGATGAGTGCAGGCAGGCCCGCGCGGCTCACCGTCGGGGTCGTGTCGGCGGGTCGGGTCGGGTCGGTCGTGGGAGCGGCCTGGGCCGCGGCCGGGCACCGCGTGACCGCCACCTCCGGTGTCTCCCGGGCGTCGCTCCGCCGCGCGGCCGACCTGCTCCCCGGTGTGCCGCTGCGGTCCCCGGACGAGGCCGTGGCCGGCGCGGCCCTCGCGCTGCTCGCCGTGCCGGACGACGTACTCCCCGGCCTGGTCCGGGGCCTGGCCGCCGCGGGCAGCTTCCGGCCCGGCCAGATCGTGGTGCACACGTCCGGCGCGCATGGCATCGCGGTCCTGGCGCCGGCGGGAGAGCACGGTGTGCTTCCGCTCGCGCTGCACCCGGTCATGACGTTCACCGGCCGCACCGAGGACGTCGCCCGGCTGGCGAGCTGCAGTGTCGGCGTCACGGCGGCCGCCGGTGACGAGGCGGCCTGGAGCGTGGGCGAGGCTCTCGCCGTCGAGATGGGGGCGGAGCCGGTACGGATCGACGAGGAGGTCCGCCCGATCTACCACGCGGCGCTCGCGCACGGGGCGAACCATCTCGTCACGCTCGTCCGTGACTGCGTCCAGACCCTCGAACGTGCCGGGATCCAGCCGGCCGAGCGCCTCGTCGCACCGCTGCTGTCCGCCGCGCTGGACAACGCGCTCCGCCACGGTGATCGCGCGCTGACCGGCCCGGTCGCGCGCGGGGACGTCGACACCGTGCGCGTCCACCTCCGCGAGCTCGGAGCCGTCGATCCGGAGCTCGCCGACACCTACCGCGTGCTCGCCGGTCGCACGGCGCGGCGGGCCTCGGCCGCCGGACTCCTGCCCGCGCACGCCGCGCACGAGGTGCTGACCACGCTCGGCGAGGAGTCGTGACCACCGCCCGCACCCGTGGCGGCTACGCCGCCGGGCAGCTGACCGTGCACCGGTCCCCGGCCGACATGGCGGCCGTCACGCGGGCGCTGCGGGCGACGGGGCGCAAGGTGGTGCTGGTCCCGACGATGGGCGCGCTGCACGACGGTCACCGGGAGCTGGTGCGGCACGCTCGCCGCACGCCCGGAGCCACCGTGACCGCAGCGTCGATCTTCGTGAACCCGCTGCAGTTCGGCGCGGGCGAGGACCTCGACCGGTACCCGCGGCCGCTCGAGGCCGATCTCGAGGCCTGCCACGAGGAGGGTGTCGAGCTCGTGTTCCTGCCCGGCGTGGACGACATGTACCCGCCGGGCGCCGAGACGACGGTCCGGCCGGGACGCCTCGGCGACGAGCTCGAGGGTGCGGTGCGGCCCGGGCACTTCACGGGCGTCCTCACCGTGGTGGCGAAGCTGTTCCACATCGTCGCTCCGGACGTCGCCTTCTTCGGTGAGAAGGACTACCAGCAGCTGGTCCTGATCCAGAAGATGGTCCGTGACCTGCAGTTCCCGGTGTCGGTGGTCGGGGTGCCGACCGTCCGGGAGCCCGACGGACTCGCCCGGTCGAGCCGCAACGCCTACCTCTCCGCCGACGACCGAGCCCGTGCCACCGTGCTGCACCGCGCGCTGTCCGCGGGGGCCGCGGTGTCGGCGCGTGGTCCACGGGCGGTGCTGGACGCCGCCGGTGCCGTGCTCGGCGAGGAGCCGTCACTGCAGGTGGACTACCTCGAGCTGCGCGATCCCGAGCTCGGCCCGGAGCCCGGGGTCGGTCGGGCCCGCCTGCTCGTCGCGGGTCGGCTGGGCGGGACGCACCTGATCGACAACGTCGTTGTCCAGCTGCAGCCGCCGGACGAGCCCGCGCCCGGCGCCACCGCGACGGTGTGAGCCCGGCCGTGCTGCTCTGCGTGGACATCGGCAACACCCAGATCGCCCTGGGGCTCTACGCCGACACCGACGTCGCCGACACCGCCGACATCGACGCTGCCGAGGTGGCCCCGCCTCTCGTGCGCGACTGGCGGATGCGTACCGACCCGAGGATGACCGCCGACGAGCTGGAGGTCGCGGTCGGGGCACTGCTGGGCCGCTACCGATCGGAGGTCACCGGCATCGCCGCCCTGTCGACCGTGCCGAGCCTGCTGCGCGAGCTGCGCCTGCTGGTCGAGCGCCGCGGCGATCCGGCCGTCGTCGTGGGACCGGGCGTGCGCACCGGTGTGCCGCTGCTCGTCGACCACCCGCGCGAGGTCGGGGCCGACCGCGTGATGAACACCCTGGCGGCGCACCGGCTCTTCGGATCGGCCTGCGTCGTGGTCGATTTCGGGACGTCCACGAACATCGACGTCGTCTCGGCCAAGGGCGAGTTCCTCGGTGGCGCCCTCGCACCGGGCATCGAGATCTCCCTCGACGCCCTGGCCACCCGCGCGGCCGCGCTGCGCACCGTCGAGCTGGTGCGTCCCCGGTCGGTGATCGGCAAGAACACCGTCGAGTGCCTGCAGTCCGGCATCCTCTACGGGTTCGCCGGGCAGGTCGACGGCTTGGTTCGGCGCATCCTCGCCGAGCTCGGGCCGAAGGCGGGCGCCGTCACCGTCTTGGGCACTGGCGGTCTCGCTCCCCTGATGTCCGAGGTGTCGGAGATGATCACGGAGTTCGTGCCCGACCTCACGCTGCTCGGGCTCCGCCTGACCTACCTCCGCAATGCCCGGAGCAGCAGACTTCCAGGGGGGAGCGCGAACCCGCCCGCCGACGCCGCCGGCCGCGTCGCGACCTAGCACCGACGCCTCGTCGACCCCCGTAGCCGCGTCACTAGCCTGGTCGGTGTGAACGCCCGGCTCCCCGACGACCCCGACCACGACGACCCCGGCCGTGACCTTCCCGAGCAGATGCAGGTCCGGCGGGCGAAGCGGGCGGACATGCTGGCCGCGGGCGCTGACCCGTACCCCGTCTCGGTCGAGCGGACGCACAGCCTGCGCGAGGTGCGCGACGCCCACCCTGGTCTCCCGCCGGACACCGCCACCGGCGACGAGGTCGGCGTCGCCGGCCGGGTGATCTTCCTGCGCAACACCGGCAAGCTCTGCTTCGCCACCCTGCGGGAGGGCGACGGCACGGAGCTCCAGGCGATGATCAGCCTCGCACGCGTCGGCGAGGAGGAGCTCGCGCGCTGGAAGGCCGTCGTCGACCTGGGCGACCACGTGTTCGTCCACGGCGAGGTGGCCACCTCCCGGCGCGGCGAGCTGTCGGTGATGGCCGACCGCTGGGCGATGGCGTCCAAGGCGGTGCGGCCGCTACCGGTTGCGCACCGCGAGCTGTCCGAGGAGACGCGGGTGCGGCAGCGCTACGTCGACCTGGTCGTACGCCCGCAGGCCAGGGAGATGGTGCGCCGGCGCGCCGAGGTGGTGCGGGCGCTGCGTTCGGTGCTGCACGCCCGCTCGTTCGTCGAGGTCGAGACGCCGATGCTGCAGCTCCAGCACGGCGGGGCCACGGCTCGCCCCTTCGTCACGCACGCGAATGCGCTCGATTCCGACCTCTACCTGCGGATCGCTCCGGAACTGTTCCTCAAGCGCAGCGTGGTGGGAGGTATCGAGCGCGTCTTCGAGATCAATCGCAACTTCCGCAACGAGGGCATCGACTCCACGCACTCTCCCGAGTTCGCCATGCTGGAGGTCTACCAGGCGTACGCGACCTACGACGACATGGCCGAACTGACGCGCGAGTTGGTGCTCGCGAGTGCGCGCGCGGTCTTCGGGTCGACGGTCGTCACGCACGCAGACGGTCGGACACACGATCTGGGTGGCCAGTGGCGGTCGGTCACACTGCACGACGCCGTGTCGGAGGCGGTCGGGCAGCCCGTGACGCTCGACACTTCCGTCGACGAGTTGGGCAAGCTCGCGATGGCACACGATGTGGAACTGCGTGAATCGCTGTCGGCCGGTGAGATCGTGCTCGAGCTGTTCGAGAAGCTGGTGGAGCACACATTGGTCGGGCCGACGTTCGTCCGGGACTATCCGCTCGAGGTCCGGCCGCTCACCAGGCGGCATCGGGATGATCCGCGGCTGGCCGAGGCCTGGGACCTCGTGGTGTTCGGCACCGAGCTCGCCACCGCGTACTCCGAGCTCGTCGATCCTGTCGAGCAGCGGGAAAGGTTGTACGCGCAGTCCTTGCTCGCTGCGGCGGGTGACGCCGAGGCGATGCAGGTCGACGAGGACTTCCTCCGAGCGATGGAGTACGGAATGCCGCCGACGGGTGGGATGGGAATGGGTGTCGACCGCTTGCTGATGGCCCTGACCGGGCTGGGCATACGCGAAACCATTCTGTACCCGCTCGTGCGTTCTGAGTGACGATCGCCCCGGCGGCGCGCACCGGCGCGCTACACACACAGGATGCCGACTCGACAATGTCGCGGTAATAGCTATATCGTGCACTCATGCGGCGTCGCCGCAGAACAAACAGCGAAGAAGTATGGAGGGCTGCGGAGGTGGCGCAGATCCGAGAGATCCGTCTGATCGACGACCTGGACGGGAAGGAAGCCGACGAGACGGTCGCGTTCGGCCTCGACGGCAAGAACTTCGAGATCGACCTGTCCACGAACAATGCAGGGAAACTGCGGGAGCTGCTCGCGTCCTACGTGGCCGCCGCCCGGCGTTCCGGTGGCCGTCGCCGCAGTGGTGGTACCGCCACGGCCACCGCGCCACCCACCCGACGGCCGTCGATCGACCGCGAGCAGAACCAGGCGATCCGCGAGTGGGCCCGGAAGCGCGGTATGAAGGTGTCCGACCGAGGTCGCATCCCCGCCGAGGTCCTCGAGGCCTATCACCGGGAGACCGACGGCTGACGGGCCGTTCTTCCCCCCGATGACGGGGCCGGCGCACTGCGCCGGCCCCGTCATCGTGCCGGGGGTTGGCCGGAGCGTCGGCGGTCAGTGACGTGATCGTCCGGTCGGGGCGCCCAGCCGCATCTGGCGCAGTTCCGGGTCCCGGAATGGTGACCGGGGCACGAGCGGCCCGGATCGATTCTCACTTCGCCGAGCCCCGGCCGCCCCTGTGATCGTCGTTGCGGGACGTTCCGCCGTCCCACGCACGGTTCGCGGTCCCCAGCCGCTGATCGCCGTCGGGTCCGGTCCCGGTTCGACGATCGCCCCGGCCGGCCATGCCCTATCGGTGTGCACCCTGCCGGCCGTGCTCCGATCGTCAGCACCCGCCCGTTCCGAGACGCCGTACCGCCCCGCGACCGGGGCGATGGAGCGATCCGGGGAATCCGCGTCCCGCGTCCCGCGTTGGCCACGGCGGGAGCGACCACGGGCGACCACCGCCCCCCTGCCGATACAGTGGGGGTCGGCGTGTACACGGCGCAGCGCGTGCCGGGGTTGGCGCAGCAGGCTAGGAGTGCGAATGTTCGAGAGGTTCACCGACCGAGCGAGGCGTGTTGTCGTCTTGGCCCAAGAAGAGGCCCGGATGCTCAACCACAACTACATCGGCACCGAGCACATCCTCCTCGGCCTGATCCACGAGGGCGAGGGAGTGGCCGCGAAGGCCCTGGAGTCCCTCGGGATCGCCCTGGAGGGCGTCCGACAGCAGGTCGAGGAGATCATCGGTCAGGGCCAGCAGGCGCCGAGCGGGCACATCCCGTTCACGCCGCGGGCCAAGAAGGTGCTGGAGCTGTCGCTGCGCGAGGCGCTGCAGCTCGGCCACAACTACATCGGTACCGAGCACATCCTGCTCGGCCTGATCCGCGAGGGCGAGGGCGTCGCGGCGCAGGTGCTGGTCAAGCTGGGCGCGGATCTCAACCGCGTGCGTCAGCAGGTCCTGCAGCTGCTCTCGGGCTACCAGGGCAAGGAGCCCGCCGAAGGTGCCACCGGTGGTCGCGGTGAGGGAACCCCGTCGTCGTCGCTGGTGCTCGACCAGTTCGGTCGCAACCTCACCCAGTCGGCCCGTGAGGGCAAGCTGGATCCGGTCATCGGCCGGGAGAAGGAGATCGAGCGGGTCATGCAGGTCCTCTCCCGGAGGACCAAGAACAATCCCGTCCTGATCGGTGAGCCCGGCGTCGGCAAGACCGCCGTCGTCGAGGGGTTGGCCCAGGGCATCGTCCGGGGCGAGGTCCCCGAGACGCTCAAGGACAAGCAGCTCTACACGCTCGACCTGGGCTCGCTGGTCGCCGGTTCCCGCTACCGCGGTGACTTCGAGGAGCGCCTCAAGAAGGTCCTCAAGGAGATCCGCACGCGCGGCGACATCATCCTGTTCATCGACGAGCTCCACACCCTGGTGGGGGCCGGTGCCGCCGAGGGCGCGATCGACGCCGCCAGCATCCTGAAGCCGATGCTGGCCCGTGGCGAGCTGCAGACGATCGGCGCCACCACCCTCGACGAGTACCGCAAGTACGTCGAGAAGGACGCTGCCCTGGAGCGGCGCTTCCAGCCGATCCAGGTGGGTGAGCCCACCGTGGCGCACACGATCGAGATCCTCAAGGGCCTGCGTGACCGCTACGAGGCCCACCACCGGATCACGATCAGCGACACCGCGCTGGTCGCGGCGGCCACTCTGGCCGACCGCTACATCAGCGACCGGTTCCTGCCGGACAAGGCGATCGACCTGATCGACGAGGCCGGCGCCCGGATGCGGATCCGCCGGATGACCGCACCGCCGGACCTGCGCGAGTTCGACGAGAAGATCGCCGGCGTGCGTCGCGACAAGGAGTCGGCGATCGACGCGCAGGACTTCGAGCGGGCCGCGCACCTGCGCGACTCCGAGAAGCAGCTGCTCGCCGGCAAGTCCGAGCGCGAGAAGCAGTGGAAGTCCGGTGACCTGGACGTCGTGGCCGAGGTCGACGACGAGCAGATCGCCGAGGTGCTCGCCAACTGGACCGGGATCCCCGTGTTCAAGCTCACCGAGGAGGAGACCACGCGTCTGCTCCGCATGGAGGACGAGCTGCACAAGCGGATCATCGGCCAGGAGGAAGCTGTGCGGTCGGTGTCCAAGGCCATCCGCCGCACGCGGGCCGGTCTGAAGGACCCCAAGCGCCCGTCGGGCTCGTTCATCTTCGCCGGGCCGTCCGGCGTCGGGAAGACCGAGCTGTCGAAGGCGCTGGCCAACTTCCTGTTCGGCGACGACGACGCGCTCATCCAGATCGACATGGGCGAGTTCCACGACCGCTACACGGCCTCGCGGCTCTTCGGTGCCCCTCCCGGGTACGTCGGCTACGAGGAGGGCGGCCAGCTCACCGAGAAGGTGCGCCGCAAGCCGTTCTCCGTGGTGCTGTTCGACGAGATCGAGAAGGCACACCAGGAGGTCTACAACACCCTCCTGCAGGTGCTGGAGGACGGCCGGCTGACCGACGGTCAGGGTCGCACGGTCGACTTCAAGAACACTGTGATCATCTTCACCTCCAACCTCGGCACGCAGGACATCTCGAAGGCGGTCGGGCTCGGTTTCGCGCAGGGCAACGACGCCGGCTCGAACTACGAGCGGATGAAGAACAAGGTCACCGACGAGCTGAAGAAGCACTTCCGCCCGGAGTTCCTCAACCGCATCGACGACATCGTGGTGTTCCACCAGCTCACCGAGGAGCAGATCGTCACGATGGTGGACCTCATGATCACTCGCGTCGAGGGGGCGTTGGCCAGCAAGGACATGGCCATCGAGCTCACGTCGGCCGCGAAGGGTCTGCTGGCCCGCCGCGGGTTCGACCCCGTGCTCGGCGCTCGTCCGCTGCGGCGCACCATCCAGCGCGAGATCGAGGACCAGCTGTCGGAGAAGATCCTCTTCGGCGAGGTCGAGCCGGGTCAGATCGTCGTGGTCGACGTCGAGGGCATCGACCCGAACGCCACCGAGGGCTCTCGGGCCGCCGACGAGAAGGCCAAGTTCACCTTCCGGGGTGAGCCGAGGCCGGTCACGGTCCCCGACGCTCCGCCCGTCGACCTGGCCAAGTCGAGCGACGAGTGAGCTGAGCCCAGCCCCGCGCCGGATCGGCGCAGGACACCGACGGCCCGCCCGGACCCAGGTCCGGGCGGGCCGTTCGGCGTCCGCGAGGGAGTGCGGGTCCACCTCACGGGCATGATCGACGTCCAGGGACGCAACGACGTGCCTAGGACGGTCCACGGTCCCCACGTGGGGATCACGGTGCTTGGCCGCCCCCGGTCCCGCCCGGACGGCCCGCACGGCCGGCCGCGCTCGGGATAGGTTCGATGTCGTGAGCTCGGTCCGCCCCGTCCCCGAGACGGAGCTGATGTCCGGAGGCGACCTGTCCGCGGACGACGCCTGGCCCAGCGTCCGCCGCTACGGGCTGCGCCACCTGCTGGCCACCGCGTTCGTCCGCTTCCGGTACGGCGACGGCTTCAGCCACGCCCGCGCGTTCGGGATGCAGCTCGCCCTGGCCGCGGTGCCTCTGGTGATCGCCGGTGCCGGGCTGGCCACCGCGGTGGGGGTGGAGTCGTTCGCCGAGGTCGTGGCCCGCACCATCGTGGCGATCTCGCCCGGCAGCAGCGACGCGCTCGTCGCCGACGTCGTCGGGGGCGGGTCCGACGAGGGCAGCGAGCGCGGCGAGGTCGTCGTCGTGCTCGGGCTGATCACCGCGTTCGTCGCCGCGACCTCGGCTTTCGCCCAGCTCGAGCGGGGCGCCAACCGGATATACGGCACGAAGCGCGACCGGCCGGCGCTGCGCAAGTACGGGCGGGCCGCGCTGCTCACGGCGACGGCCGGGGTGTCGCTCGCCGTGGGCCTGCTGCTCATCGTGGCCGGGGAGCCGTTCGGTGACGCGCTCGAGCAGGTGTACCGCTGGGGCGACGCCGCCGAGTCCCTGTGGGACGTCGTCCGGTGGCCCCTCGGGCTGGCCGCGCTCGTCGTCGCCGTGACGGTCCTGTTCCGGCACGCCCCGCGCCGCCAGCAGCCGGGACTGAGCTGGCTCGCTGTCGGCGCGGTGGTCACGGTGCTGGCGTGGCTCGCCGCGTCCGGCCTCCTCGCCCTGTACGTGGTGGCCGCCGCCGGGTTCGACGAGACGTACGGCCCGCTCACCGCGGTGATGGCGCTGCTCCTGTGGGCCAACGTCACCGGTATCGCGCTGCTGGCCGGGCTGGCCCTGGCCGCGCAGCTGGAGGCGGTACGGGCTGGCCGACCGGACCCGCTGCTCGCCGACGCCGACGACGACGGCATCCCCGACGAGCTCGACGAGCACCCGAACTCGCCCGCCCGCTGACCGCGCACCCGGTGGCGGATCCGGTGCGCCACGATGGGGCGATGGCATGCTTCGTCCTCGTCCCCGGCGCGGGTGGTGCCGCGTGGTACTGGCACCGAGTGGTGCCCGAGCTGCAGGCCCGCGGTCACGAGGCGATCGCCGTCGATCTCCCCGCCGGCGACGAGACCGCCGGCTTCGCCGAGTACGCCGACGCCGTCGTCGCGGCGGCGCAGGGCCGCACCGGCATCGTGCTGGTGGCCCAGTCGATGGGCGGGTTCACCGCGCCCCTCGTCTGCCAGCGCGTCGCCGTCGACCTGCTCGTGCTGCTCAACGCGATGGTCCCGCGGCCGGGTGAGCTCCCGGGCGACTGGTGGGGGGTCACCGGCTTCGAGGAGGCGAGGGCGGCGCAGGCCGAGGCCGCCGGGTGGTCGCTCGACCTCGAGACGGCGTTCTTCCACGACGTCCCGCCCCGGGTCACGGCGGAGGCGATGGCCCTGGGCGAGCCGGAGCAGTCGGGCGCCCCCTTCGCCCGGCCGTGGCCGGTCGACGAGTGGCCCGACGTGCCCGTCCGGTTCCTGCAGGGCCGCGAGGACCGGTTCTTCCCGGTGGAGTTCCAGCGCCGGGTAGTGCGCGAGCGGCTCGGCATCGGGATCGACGAGATGCCCGGCGGCCATCTGCTGGCGCTGTCCCGGCCCGTGGAGCTGGCCGAGCGGCTGGTCGCTTACCTGTCCTGATCGGGGTCAGCGCAGGCGTACCGGCCGGGCGTCGTCCGGTGGGGTTCCGAACAGCGTGGCCGCGTCGTGCTCGGGAGCGGGCTCGGCGGTGAGCCGGGCCGACACGATGCGGTCGGTGCGGAACCACCGCGGTCCCTCCCGCAGCCGGCACCACGCGAGCAGATGCCAGTGCCCGTTCGTCGCCGCCAGCGCTACCGGCTCGAGCGCCCGCTGCGTGACCTCTCCCGTTCGATCGGCGTAGCGCACAACGACGACCTGCCGGTGCCGCACCGCCTCGTCGAGCACCCGGGCGACCGCCGGCCGCGGAGCCTGCTCGGGAACGCGCAGCCACAGCCGCCCGGCGATCGACTCGGCGCGCTCCCGCTCCGCGGCCGGCATCGCGGCGAGCACCTTGGCCAGCGCGCTGCGCCCGTCGACGGCGAACGGCAGTGCGGGCATCGCCGCCAGTGCCACCGCGATGGCGGCGGCCTCGGCGCCGGTCACGTTGAGCGGTGGGAGCGTCGCCGCGTCGAGGACGTAGCCGCCGCCCGGACCGGCCTGAGCCCACAGCGGAAGCCCGGCCTGGAGCAGTGCCTCGATGTCGCGCTTGATCGTCCGGGTGGAGACCTCGAGGCGCCGCGCGAGCCACCCGCTCGTGCGTCCGGTGGGTCCGGCGGCGCGCAGCTCCTCCGCGATCGCGTACAGCCGTTCGGTGCGGTTCACCCGTCGAGGATGCCCCGAGAACGGTGACAGCACGGTGTCACCGACCGTTCGTCACACTCGTCGCATGAGAACGACGGCGACAACGACGACGTACCTCGACCGGCCGGACGGCCGCCGGATCGCGGTGCACGACCTCACACCCGACCTCCCCGCCGACGCACCGGTGGTGCTGCTCTGCCACGCCGCGCCGGGATCGGGTGCCTTCGACCCCGACCCGGTCGTGACGGCCCGGCACGGTGTCCGGCTCGTCGCACCGGACCGGCCCGGCTACGGCGGCTCCGACGCCGTGACCAGCACCTTCGCCACGGTCGACGCGGCGGCCGACGACGCCGCCGCGGCCTTGGACGCGCTCCTTCCGGCCGGGGCGACAGCCGGGGTGGTGGGCTGGTCGGCGGGAGGACGGGTGGCGCTGGCGCTCGCGGCCCGCCGTCCGGACCTCGTCGGGCGGGTGGCCGTGATCGGCACTCCGGCGCCGGACGAGGAGGTGCCGTGGATGCCGCCGGAGAACCGGGCGGGCATCGATGCGCTGCGCGGCGCGCCGGCGGCCGATGCGCACTCGGCACTTTCCGGCGCCTTTGCGCCGATGATGGAGGCGCTCACCGGGGACGCCCGGCTGGGCCTGGTGGGGATCGACGAGGTGGACGCGGGCGTGCTGGCGGGACCCGGTGTCCTCGACCGACTGCGCGGGATGCTCGACGAGGCGCTGGTGCACGGGGACGCCGGGATGGTCGCGGACATCGCCGGCTACACGCTCCAGCCGTGGGGGTTCGAGCCGGCCGAGGTCGCGGCCGAGGTCCTGCTCGCCTACGGCGCGCAGGACGCGGTGGCCGGACCGGCGCACGGGCAGTGGTGGCTCGACCGGCTCCCGCACGCGCGGCTCGACGTCGTCGAGGGCGTCGGGCACCTCGTCGTGGTGCCGGTGTGGGACTCGGTCGTGGCGTTCCTGGGCCGGGTCGGCTGACGGCGACGCGCGGCTATAAGACGTTCCCGACCTCCGGCGGCGACATCCGGTTCTGGACGATCCCGAGCAGGGGACTGGCGAGCCAGACGGCCAGACCGGCGAGCGGATCGACGTACAGCGCCACCGGCACGGAGACCAGGAACACGGCGACGGGTGTGAGCGACCCGATGAGCGCCCACCGGACCACCTGGGCGGACACCGGAGTGGTGAAGAGGTCGTTCCGGTAGGCGTAGTAGAACAGCGCGGCTTCGAGGAGGCTGACCACTGCCACGGACACGGCGAGCAGAGCCACCGCGGTCGCGTTGTCGGTGTAGCGGCCGAACGTGGCCGCCGGATACGGCAGGAAGGCGACCGTCGCCAGGTACAGCATCGTCAGGCCGGCGAAACCCGGGGTCAGGCCCTTGAGGGACGCGACGAACCGGTGGTTGGCCAGCCAGTACTGGGCGATGATCCCGAACGCGATGAAGAACGCGATCACCGTCCGGCCGTCCTCCCGGATCCTCGCCCAGAGTTCGGCGGAGTCACCGGCGTCCGCGATGTCCGGCACCCCGATCTCGACGGCGACCAGGGTGATGGCGATGGCGAAGACGGCGTCGGTGAAGAAGGTCAGCCGGTCGAACTCCAGTCCGGCTCCGTCCCGGCGCCAGATCCGACGGGTGCGAGTGCTCCCGGATGAGCTGTCCACCTCGTCGGCGTCCATGCGGAAACCCTACTGTCGCCCGCGGCGTGATCAACGGATCTCGTGGACGTTCCGCGCGCACCGCCGGGTCGCCGCGTCGGTTCGCCCGTCAGGACGCCACCGAGCGCTGGACCACCTCGAACTCCAGCAGCGACGAGCCGGACGCCACCGGCCGGGCGCGTTCGCCGGAGTGGGCCTCCATCGCCGGCCCGGTCAGCCACGCCTGGAACGACTCCTCGCTGTCCCAGTGCGTGACGACGAAGTAGCGCTCCTCGCCCTTGACCGGACGGAGCAGCTCGAACGAGAGGAACCCCGGTTGGCCGTCCACGGCGTGCAGCCGGTTGGCGAACCGCTTCTCCAGCTCGGGTCCGGCGCCCTCGGGGACCTCGATCGCATTGATCTTCACCACGGCCATGGTCCCAGGCTAGCGCTGCCCGAGCGAACGGCACTCTCGTCCAGCAGGTTCGGACGAAAGTGCCGTTCGTCCGGTCTCGAGGGGCCCATGTGCCCGGGGTGCGGGTCAGGGCGGTGGGGTGCCGGTGACCTCGATCGCGACGACCCTGGCCCGGACCGGCCGTACGGGGTGCAGTGCGGCGAACGCGTCGGCCGGCCGGTCGGTGGCGAGCACGCAGTGCGGCAGCCACGCGCCGGGCAGGTAGGCGGCGGCGGGCGCGCGCACCCGACCGGCGAGTGCGTCGTGCACCGCGGCGTGCACGGCGAGCAGCTCGGCGTCGACGACGGCGGCCAGCACCAGCTCGTCCGCCCGCCCGGCGACCGTGCCCAGCGTCGCGAGCCACACCGACGGCAGCGCGAACAACCGCACCTCGGCGGCGAGGGCCTCCCGAGCCGCGGCGGGCACGGACACCGCAGCGGCCACCGTCACCCCGGGTGGGTCGGTCGGCGTCGCGATCCCGACCCTCGCGAGCCGGGCACGGAGCGCGGCCAGCCCGGCACACGCGGCGTCGTCGAGCCGGAAGCGGACGACCTGGACCACGGCGTCAGGCCGGCAGTGCGAACCGGCCGTCGGCGAGCTGCTCGGCGAGCCCGTCGACGAGCAGCGATCCCAGGCACCGGTCACGCTGCCCGGCGTCGGACCAGGACGCGTCGAGCGCGGCTCGCTCGACGGGACCGGGCGCGGCCCGCAGCACGTCGAGCAGCCGGCCGCGCACCTGCCGGTCCGTGCCGGCGAAACCCTGCACCGCTCGCCGCGGGCCCGCGTACTCCGGCCGGCCGGCCGCATCCCACGCGCAGACGGTCCGTACCGGGCAGGCGCCGCAGCGGGGCGCACGGGCCGTGCAGACCACCGCGCCGAGCTCCATCAACCCGGCCGAGATCGTCGCCGCCGGGCCGTCGGACGCGGGCAGCAACGCCTCGACATCGGCCAGGTCGGTCGTCGTCCGGGCCGGTCCGGCGTCGCCGCGCCCGTGGACCGCGCGGGCGACCACCCGCCGGACGTTCGTGTCGACCACCGGGCACCGCCGCCCGTAGCCGAACGCGACCACGGCCCGTGCGGTGTACGCGCCGACCCCGGGCAGCGCCTCGAGCTCGCCCACATCGGAGGGGACGACATCGCGGTGCGAACCGGCGATCACCGCGGCCGCCTCGTGCAACCGCACGGCCCGGCGGGGGTAGCCGAGCTTGCCCCAGGCCCGCAGCACGTCGGCCCGCGAGGCCGCGGCCAGTGCCGACGGAACGGGCCACTGCGCCATCCACGTCAGCCACACCGGCTCGACGCGCGCCACCGGCGTCTGCTGCAGCATGAACTCACTGACCAGCACGCCCCACGGCGTGGTGCCCGGCCGGCGCCAGGGCAGGTCACGGGCCGATCCGGGGTACCAGTCGAGCACGAGGTCGGACAGGGGCACGGGTCAGGATCGTGCCACCTGCACGACCTCGTCGAGCTTGCCGGTGGCCACGTCGAACACGAAGCCGCGCACCTGGTCGGTGTGCGGGATGAACGGGCTGGTCCGGATCCGGTCGATCGACTGCCGGACGTCCTCGGCCAGATCGGGGAACGCCTCCGCGGTCCACTGCGGCGCGACCCCGACCTCGTCCTGGATCCCCTTGGCGAACTCGTCGTCGGTGAAGGTGAGCATCCCGCAGTCCGTGTGGTGGATCAGGATGATCTCCTTGGTGCCCAGCAGGCGCTGGCTGATGGCCAGGGAGCGGATCTCGTCGTCGGTCACGACGCCACCCGCGTTGCGGATGACGTGCGAGTCGCCTTCCTGCAGCCCGAGCGCGCCGTAGACGTTGAGCCGGGCGTCCATGCAGGCCAGGACGGCGACGTGCTTGGCGGGCGGGAGGGGCAGCGGACCCTGGAACGTCTCCGCGTAACGGGCGTTGTTGGCGAGCAGTTCGTCGGTCACGGACATGGCTGTCTCCTGATCGGGCCGGGTGCTGGGGGCGTGCGCGGGCGAGGCCGCGGGATGACGGGATGGGCCGGGGCGCGCTCAGGCGGCCGGGCGACAGAGCTCGTCGAAATGGGTCGTGCGGCGGCTGGGCCAGAAGGCCTCGAGCAGCATGCGCAACACGCCACGAGTCTTGCGTGCGGGGCGGATCGGGGCAAGGCGACCGGACGGCCCCTCACCGAACGGCGTCGAGCACCACTCCGATGTCCCGCACCTCGGTGATCTTCATCCCGGCCGGGGCCGGGCCGCTGTCCGGCGGCACCAGCGCGTGGGTGAAGCCGAGCCGGGCGGCCTCGGCCAATCTGCGGTCCAGACCGGTGACGCGGCGGACGTCGCCGGCCAGCCCGATCTCGCCGAGGACCACGACGTCGGCCGGCAGGGCGACGTCCCTCCGCGCCGAGGTGACGGCCAGCGCCAGCGCCAGGTCGGCGGCCGGTTCCACGACCCGCTTGCCGCCGACCGTGGCCGCGTAGACCTCGGCGTCGTGCAGCCGCACGCCGGCCCGCTTCTCGAGCACGGCGAGCAGCATCGCCACGCGGGCGTTGTCCAGGCCGCTCACCGCCCGCCGCGGGCTGGGGATGTCCTTGCCCGTGACCAGCGCCTGCACCTCGGCCGGCAGCGGGCGGCGGCCGTCCATCACGACGGTGACCGCCGTGCCCGGCACCGGTGGCCCGCCGAACCGGGCGAGGAACAGGCCCGACGGATCGGGCATTCCGACGATGCCCGAGTCGCGCAGCTCGAAGCAGCCCACCTCGTCGGCGGGTCCGAAGCGGTTCTTGACCCCCCGCACCATGCGCAAGGTCGAGTGCCGGTCGCCCTCGAAGGCGAGGACGACGTCGACGAGGTGCTCGAGGACCCGGGGGCCGGCGATGGCGCCGTCCTTCGTCACGTGCCCCACCAGCACGACCGGCAGCCCGCGGTCCTTGGCCAGCCCGGTGAGCGCGACGGTCACGGCGCGGGTCTGGGTGACCCCGCCGGGCGCGCCGTCCGCGTCGCCGGCGGACATGGTCTGCACCGAGTCGACGACCAGCAGGTCGGGGCGCAGCGCGTCGAGGTGCCCGACGATCGCCCCCAGATCGGACTCCGCGGCGATGTAGAGCTCGTCGCGCAGGGCGCCGGTGCGCTCCGCGCGCAGCCGGACCTGTCCGGCGGACTCCTCCCCGGTGACGTACAGCGCCCGGCCGCCGGCCTGCGCCGCCACCTCGAGGAGCAGCGTCGACTTGCCGACGCCCGGCTCTCCGGCCAGCAGGACGACCGCGCCCGGCACGAGACCGCCACCGAGCACTCGGTCCAGTTCGGACAGTCCGGTGGGGCGGGCCAGAGCGGAGTCGAGCGCGACGTCGGCGATCCGGCGGGCGGGGGCGCTGGGGGCACCCGCGGCCACCCGCACCCTGGCCGGGGCGACCGCGACCGTCTGCTCCAGGCTGCCCCACGACTGGCAGGACGGGCAGCGGCCCACCCACTGCGCGGCCTGGTGCCCGCACTCGGCGCAGCGGTATCCGGCGCGGGCCGGGCGGGTGCGGGGCGTCACCACCGGACGCTCCCGGGAGCCGCGGCCGTCACCCCTCCTTCTCGACCTCGCGCGGCTCGGCCGGGTTGCCGACGGGCACGTCCAGACGGATCTCGCCGGCCTGCTCGAACGTCAGGACGAGCGGGTAGGTCAGGCCCGCGCGGACGTCCTCCCGCAGTCCGGTGAGCACGATGTTCGCCTCGCTCGCCACACGGGTCTCACCGGGGGTGGCCGACGGCGTGGCGGCCGACGTCGTGGCCGGGGCCTCGCCTTCGCCGGGTGCGGCCGTCGCGCCGGGGGTGTCCACCTCGGTGGCCCCGGGCGCAGCGGTCGTCGGGGGGACCGCCGGCTCGCCCTCCACCGCCAGCACCTGCCCGCCGGGCACCTCGGTGTCCCCCGTGACCGTCACGGACTCCGCGGCCGAGCTGGTGGCCGAGACCAGCCGGTCGCCGTCGGGGCCGGTGTTGACGATGCTCATCTTCAGGGGCGCGTCCGCACCGCGGGCGTAGACGTTGGCACCCTCGATCTTCTCGCCGAACTCGATCTGGGCGTCGCGGACGAGGACCGAACCGGACCCACCGTTGACCCCTCCGACGGCGGCGACCTGCTCGCTGGTCTGGGCGATCTGGCCGGAGCCGCATCCCGCGAGCGCGACGGCCCCGAGCACGGCTGCGCCGATCTTCAGGCCGATCTTGAGGCCGGTCACTGGGCCGATCATGGCGCCGACGGCGTCGGTCGGGCGGGTGCGGCTCACGGTCTGACGTCCTTCCTTCCGGGAACGCGCCATGCCGCGGGAGCAGCGGGTGCGGGCGCCCGGGCGTCCGCGGTCGGGGTTCGACCGGTCGGGAGCCTAACGCGTGCGCGGCGCGGCGACGTCCTGAGGCGGCCCTGCCCCGGCGGACAGCGTGGCGCTGCTCACCACCCGGTGCCGGGGCGGCCGGAGCAGGCACGTTTCGATCCGGTTGTCAACCCACTGACCTGCGACGACGCCTTGGACCGCGCGGCGGGGCCCGGTCAGGGCGTGTTAACCTGGGAGCAGCGAAAGGGGCAGAGGACACATGGTTTTCAAGGTCGGAGAGACCGTTGTCTACCCGCACCACGGTGCCGCTCTCATCGAGGCCATCGAGACTCGGACGATCAAGGGTGAGGCGCGCGAGTACCTCGTTCTGAAGGTCGCGCAGGGTGATCTCACCGTGAAGGTTCCCGCCGAGAACGCCGAGGTCGTCGGGGTTCGCGACGTCGTGGGCCAGGAGGGTCTGGATCGGGTGTTCGAGGTGCTCCGCGCCCCGCACACAGAGGAGCCCACCAACTGGTCGCGCCGCTACAAGGCGAACCTGGAGAAGCTGGCCTCGGGCGACGTCAACAAGGTCGCCGAGGTCGTCCGCGACCTGTGGCGCCGCGAGAAGGACCGCGGTCTGTCCGCGGGCGAGAAGCGCATGCTCGCGAAGGCGCGGCAGATCCTGGTCAGCGAGCTCGCGCTGGCCGAGGGCACCGACGAGGAGCGGGCCGAGATCCTGCTCGACGAGGTGCTCGCCACAGCGTCGGCCTGACCGCCACGGCCACGCGCTCCACTTGCTGCCGCATGACGATCGTCGCGGTGGTGGCGGTGGCCGAGGAGTCCGAGGTGGACGTCCTCCGCTCGGTCGGCGGCGTGCCGATGGTGGTGCGTGCGGTGCGGTGCCTGCTCGACACCGACCTCGTCGACCGCGTTCTGGTGTCGGTGACCGACCGACGCACGCTCGCGGTCGAGCGGGTGTGCTCCGGGCTTCCCGTGCTGGTCGGCGATCTGGCATCCGCTGAGGTCCGCACCGCGTCGCCCACCGACCCTGTCGACGATGACGTGGTCCTCCTGCACGACGCCGCCCGGCCCCTGGCGCCCTCCTCGCTCGCGATCGCCGTCGTCGACGCGGTCCGGGCCGGCCACGAGGCCGCGGTCCCCGTCCTCCCGCTCACCGACACGGTCAAGCAGGTCGACGCGGCCGGACTGATCCGCGGCACGCCGGACCGCGCTCACCTCCGCGTCGTCCAGACCCCGCAGGCGATCCGCCGCGAACTGTTCGACTTCGCCGCCGCCCCGATCCCGGTCGCCCCGATCTCCGTCGCGTACACCGCGGCTCAAGACGTGCACACCGTGCCGGGCGACCCGCTGGCGTTCGCCGTGCGCAGTCCGTGGGACCTCGAGCTCGCCGAGCTGTGGGCGGGCGGGCGATGAGGGTCGGCGTCGGCACCGACGTACACCCGGTCGTGCCGGGGCGTGAGTGCTGGATGGCCGGGCTGTACTGGGAGGGGACGGACGGATGCATCGGGCACTCCGACGGAGATGTGGCCGCGCACGCCCTCTGCGACGCACTGCTGTCGGCCGCGGGGCTGGGTGATCTCGGCGAGGTGTTCGGCACCGGTCGCGCGGAGTGGGGCGGCGCGAGCGGGGCCGTGTTGCTCGCCGAGGTGCGGCGGCTGCTCGCCGCCGAGGGCTGGAGCGTCGGGAACGCGGCGGTGCAGGTGATCGGCAACGCGCCGCGGATCGGCACCCGGCGGGCCGAGGCGCAGCACGTGCTCTCCGCCGCCGTCGGCGGACCGGTCTCGGTGTCCGGCACGACCACCGACGGGTTGGGGCTCACCGGGCGGGGCGAGGGCATCGCCGCGGTGGCGACGGCCCTGCTGCTGCCGGCGACCTGACCCGCACCCGTCCCGACCCATCCCACCCGCTGCGGGAAAGCCACTTTCATGCAACGTCATTGCATGAAAGTGGCTTTCCTGCGCCGTCGGCGGAGGCGGGAGCGGCTCGAGGGCGGTCAGCCCTGCGACATCGCGTCCAGCCGGGCCTGGACCTGCTCCGCGTCGAGCTGCTCGGCCGGCTGCGAGATCATCCATTGGTGCCCGAACGGGTCGGCCAACCGGCCGCCGTAGTCGCCGTACCCGTGGTCGGCGATCTCGAAGATCACGGTGGCCCCGGCGGCCAGCATCCGGTCGGCCACCGCATCGGCGTCGGACACCTCCAGCGACATGATCACCGGGATGCCGCCGCCCGCGGGGGCGGGATCACCGTCACCGGCGTCCTTCACGGCGAACTTGACCGGACCGGTTTCGACCATCGCGTGGACCACGCGACCGTCCGCACCGGTGTAACGCTCGGTCACCTGTGCGCCGTCGAAGGCGGCGGTGTAGAAGGCGAGCGCGGCGTCTGCGCCCTCGACGACGAGTCGGGGGTGGAGGCTGACTATCGCCGTTCTGGCTATCTCCGTCATGCCCCGAGCATGCCCGTGCTCGCGCGGTCCGTCGTGGACGAAGGGGAACTCCCCTGGTAGGTGTCGCGAACGACGTTGTCCGTACGCTGGGTGTGTGAGCCTGCGCCTGTTCGACACCGCCACCAGGACGCAACGGGACTTCGTCCCGGTGCGGGCCGGAGCGGTGTCGATGTACGTGTGCGGGGCCACCGTGCAGGGTCCGCCGCACATCGGGCACGTCCGCTCCGGATTGAACTACGACGTCCTGCGCCGCTGGCTCACCCGGTCCGGTCTCGACGTCATCCTCGTGCGCAACATCACCGACATCGACGACAAGATCCTCGTCAAGGCGGCGGCTGCCGGTCGCCCGTGGTGGGAGTGGGCGTTCACCCACGAGCGCGCGTTCACCGCGGCGTACGACGCGCTCGGTGCGCTGCCGCCCTCGATCGAGCCGCGCGCCACCGGCCACGTCCCGCAGATGGTCGAGCTGATGCAGCGCCTGGTGGACGGCGGACACGCCTACGCAGCGGGCGGCGACGTCTACTTCTCCGTGCGGTCCTTCGCGCCGTACGGCTCGCTCTCGCACCAGAGGCCCGACGATCTCGCGCAGGGCGAGGGCGACGGTGGCTTCAAGCGCGACCCGCTCGACTTCACCCTGTGGAAGGCGGCCAAGCCGGGCGAGCCCTCGTGGCCCACCCCCTGGGGTCGCGGACGCCCGGGATGGCACCTCGAGTGCTCGGCGATGGCCACCTTCTACCTCGGCCCGGAGTTCGACATCCACGGCGGCGGCCTCGACCTCGTCTTCCCGCACCACGAGAACGAGCAGGCGCAGTCGCACGCCGCAGGCGACGCCTTCGCCCGCTTCTGGTTGCACAACGGCTGGGTCACCACGGGCGGCGAGAAGATGTCGAAGTCGCTGGGCAACACCCTCGCGATCGACGCGGTGCTCCGGCGGGTCCGCGGCGTCGAGCTGCGCTACTACCTGGTGGGCCCGCACTACCGGTCGGCCGTGGAGTTCTCCGACACCGCGCTGCAGGAGTCGGTGTCGGCGTACCGGCGGATCGAGTCGTTCGTCCACCGGGTCCGGGAGCGGGTCGGCACCCCCGAGCCCGCGGGCCTGTGCCCGCAGTTCGTCGAGGCGATGGACGACGACCTCGGCACGCCCGGCGCGCTCGCCGCGATCCACGGCATGGTGCGCGAGGGCAACACGGCGCTCGACGCCGGCGAGCGGTCCGCGGCCGCGGCCGCCGCGTCGTCCGTGCGGGCGATGGCGGACGTCCTGGGGATCGACCCGCTCGATCCGCAGTGGGTCGCCCACCAGGCCACCGACGACGCGGCCGGCGGGGCGCTCGCGGCCCTGGTCGAGGACCTCCTCGCCCACCGCGAGGAGGCGCGCGCGCGGCGCGACTTCGCGGCCGCCGACGACGTGCGGCACCGCCTCACCGCGGCCGGGGTGTCCGTCGAGGACAGTCCCGACGGCCCGACCTGGTCCTTGATGAAGAGGGACGGATAGCAGCGATGGCCGGCAACTCGAAGCGACGCGGCGCGATGCGCAAGGAGGGCACCAAGAAGGGCATGGTCGTCGGCTCCGGTGGCCAGCGCCGGCGGGCGCTGCAGGGCAAGGGGCCCACGCCACCGAAGGAGATGCGGCCCGGTCACCCAGCTGCCCGGAAGGCCGCCCGGACGGCGGCGGCCGGCGGGCCGGGTGCGTCCACCGGAGGGGCGACGAGGAACGGGCGCGGTCACGGCCGATCCGGGGTCGCCGGCCACCGCAGGCGGCCGGGCGACGGCGAGACCCCGGAGACCGTGCTCGGACGCAACCCGGTGGTCGAGTGCCTGCGCGCCGGCGTGCCCGCCACCGCGCTGCACGTCGCGATCGGGAGCACCACCGACGAGCGGGTGGCCGAAGCCGTGCACCTGGCCGCCGACGCCGGCATCTCCATCCTCGAGGTCCCCGCGCACCGAGCTCGACCGGATGGGAGGCGGCGCGTTGCACCAGGGCCTGGCCCTCCAGGTCCCGCCGTACTCCTACGCGCATCCCGACGAGCTGCTGGAGGCCGCCGCGGAGTCCGGCCATCCGGGGTTGATCGTCGCGCTGGACGGGGTCACCGACCCCCGCAACCTGGGCGCCGTCGTCCGGTCGGTCGGGGCGTTCGGGGGGCACGGGGTCGTCGTCCCGCAGCGCCGCGCGGCCGGCATGACCGCCGTGGCGTGGCGCACGTCCGCCGGCACCGCCGCGCGGGTGCCGGTGGCCCGCGCCACGAACCTCACCCGCACGCTCCGCGAGTACGCCACGGCCGGGTTCATGATCGCCGGATTGGACACCGGAGGCGCCGTCGCGCTCGACGACTTCGAGCTCGCCTCCGACCCGCTCGTGCTCGTCGTCGGCTCGGAGGGCAAGGGCCTGTCCCGGCTGGTCACGCAGACGTGCGATCTCACCGTCGCGATCCCGATGGCCGGTCCGGTGGAGTCGCTCAACGCCTCGGTGGCGGCCGGTGTGGTGCTCGCTGAGGTGGCTCGCCGACGGCGGCTCCGCTAGCCGGTCCCACCGACCGCGCTGCCGGTGGTCCGGCTCGGTCGGCTTCCGTGCCGCGCGTCTGAACCGTTACGGTCCAGTGATGGCCGGACTGCCGAACGTCCGACGCCCTGCGACTCTGGCCTCGTTGGCTGCCGAGCTGGGTGTGTCGCGGACGACGGTCTCGAACGCCTACAACCGGCCTGACCAGCTCTCCGCGCCATTGCGCGAACGGGTGCTCGAAGCGGCGCGCCGGCTCGGCTACCCCGGCCCGGACCCGGTGGCCCGGTCGTTGCGGACCCGCAAGGCCGGTGCCGTCGGGCTGCTGCTCACCGAGGCCCTGTCCTACGCCTTCCGCGACCCCGCGGCCACCGGCTTCCTGGAGGGCCTGGCGCTCGCGTGCGAGCAGGCCGGCCAGGGGCTCCTGCTGATCCCGGTCAGTCCCGTGCACGCCGACGTGACCGCGGTCTACCAGGCGGGGGTCGACGGGTTCGTCGTCTACTCGGTGCGCGAGGACGACCCGCACTTCATGGCCGTGCTCGAACGCCCGGTGCCCACCGTGGTCTGCGACCAGCCCACCGGGGTCGAGGGCGTCGACCGCGTCGGCGTCGACGACAGGGCCGGGATGCGTGGGCTGATGCGGCACGTCACGGGGCTCGGGCACCGGCGTATCGGGGTGCTCTGCATGCGGCTGGCCGCCGGCCGCCATGACGGTCCGGTGTCGGCGCAGCGGCAGGAAGGCACCACCTACCCCGTGCAGCGCGACCGGCTGGCCGGCGCCCGCGACGGACTCGAGGAGGTCGGCGTCGACTGGGACGCCGTGCCGGTGCACGAGCGGTTCGAGCACAGCGTCGAGTCCGGGCAGGACGCCGCGGCCGAGCTGCTCGCCGCCCATCCCGACCTGACCGCGGTGGTGTGCACCTCCGACGTCCTCGCCCTCGGCGCGCTGCGGCACGCCGCCCAGCGGGGCCTCTCGGTGCCCGAGGACCTCACCGTCACCGGTTTCGACGGCGTCCCCGAGGCCGAGCGCGCCGGGCTCACGACCGTCCGCCAGCCGATGCTGGAGAAGGGCAGGGTCGCCGGTGAGCTCCTGCTGCAGCGCGGTGACCGCAACCGGCCGCGTCGGGTGACCCTCCCGACCGAGCTGGTGACCGGCTCGACCGGTGCGGAGCCCCGTGCCGATCAGCGCTTCTTCTCCGGCTGGTGATCAGATCAGCCTGCGGGCCCGCCCCGGGCGGATCGCGCCTCGAGGAGCTGTTCGAGCAGCGTGCCGACCGCGGGCGGGTCGGCGATGCGGAACTCGGCCACCGTCTCGCCCTCGCCGACCTTCACCCCGACGTCCCCGGGCCGTAGCCGTCGGAACGCGGTCTCGTCGGTGACGTCGTCGCCCGCGAACAGCACGGCGTCGGCATCGAGCTGCGCACGCAGCGTCTCGACCGCCATGCCCTTGTCCACCTGCACGACGGCCAGGTCGAGCACGGCCTTGCCGGGCGTCAACTCGACACCGGCCCGGGCGGCCGGGCCGGCGCGCACGGCGTCCAGGACCCGCCGGCCGACGTCGGCCGACGCGTTCCGCACGTGCACCGCCACCCCGGCGGGCTTGTCCTCCAGCGCCACGCCCGGCTCACCGTCCACCAGCTCCTGCAGCTCGGCGGTCAACCGATCGAGCCGTTCGCGCTGGGCGTCGTCGAGCACGGCGGCCCCGTCGTCGAACTCGCCGCCGTGACTGCCGACCAACCGGATCGGGCTGCCGAAGCCGGACACCGCGGCCAGGTCGGCCAGCCCGCGCCCGGACACCAGCACCACCGTGGTGGTCGGCAGCGTGGCCAGCGCCCCGACGGCGGCCGCCGACGCCGGCAGGGGTCGGGCCGAGGACGGCACGTCGACGATCGGGGCGAGCACGCCGTCGAAGTCCAGGGCGACGAGCAGGCGTGGCACCGCGGCGATCGTGCGCACGGCGTCGTCGAGCGTCGTCGCGTCGTCGAGGTTCACTGCGCGGACCCGTCCGACGGGGGCAGGCCGAGCGCGTCGAGGAACGAGCGGGCCCAGCGGTCCACGTCGTGGGCCATGACCTGCCGGCGGAGAGCCTTCATCCGCCGTCGCCCCTCGGCCTCGGGCATCTGCAGCGCGGTGTGCAGCGCGTCCTTCACCCCGTCGGTGTCGTGCGGGTTCACGAGGATGGCGTCCTTCAGCTCGATCGCGGCGCCCGCGAACTCCGAGAGCACCAGCACCCCGCCGCCGTCACTGCGGCAGGCCACGTACTCCTTGGCCACGAGGTTCATGCCGTCGCGCAGCGGGGTCACGAGCATGACGTCGGCGGCGAGGAAGAACGCGACCAGCTCCTCGCGAGGCAACGACTGGTGCAGGTAGTGCAGTACCGGGTGGCCGACCCGGGCGTGCTCGCCGTTGATCCGCCCCACCGACTGCTCGATGTCGTTGCGCATCCGCTGGTAGTGCTCCACCCGCTCCCGGCTGGGGGTGGCGAGCTGGATCATCACCGTGTCGTCGGCGCGGCCCTCGTCGAGCAGCTCCTCGAACGCGCGCAGCCGCACGTTGATGCCCTTGGTGTAGTCCAGCCGGTCGACGCCCAGGATGACGTGGGCGGGGTCGCCGAGCTCGGCGCGGATCTGCTTCGCGCGCTCCTGCACCTCGGGGAGGTGCGAGAGCTCGTCGAGGCGGGCCGAGTCGATCGAGATGGGGAAGGCCCCGAGCTTCACGGTGCGGTCGCCGTAGGTCACGTCGTTGCGGCCGGGGCCGGCGGTGGCGTCGCTGAGCCGGGTGGCCAGCAGCCGGAAGTTGCGGGCCCCGCCGGGTGTGTGGAAGCCCACCAGGTCGGCGCCCAGCAGCCCGTCGACGATCTGCCGGCGCCACGGCAGCTGCATGAACAACTCGGTGGGAGGGAACGGGATGTGCAGGAAGAACCCGATGCGCAGGTCGGGCCGCAGGGTGCGCAGGGCGGCCGGGAGCAGCTGCAGCTGGTAGTCCTGGATCCACACGGTGGCCCCCGGCGCCGCCACCTCCGCCACGGTCTCGGCGAAGCGCTGGTTCACCCGCAGGTAGGCCTGCCACCAGTGCCGGTGGAAGGCGGGCGGGGCCACGACGTCGTGGTAGAGCGGCCACAGGGTGCCGTTGGAGAAGCCCTCGTAGTAGTCCTCCACCTCCTGCGCCGAGAGCCGCACCGGGTGCAGTTGCAGACCGTCCTCGATGAGCGGCTCCACGTCGGCGTCGGCCAACCCGGGCCAGCCGACCCACGCGCCGTCGCGGCTGCGCAGCATCGGCTCCAGGGCGGTGACCAGCCCTCCCGGGCTGCGCTTCCACCGCTCGCTGCCGTCCGGGAGCTTCTCCAGGTCCACCGGCAGCCGGTTGGCCACGACGACGAAATCGGCGTCGGAGAGCTCGCTGCTGCCGCTCGGCATGGTGGTCCTCGTCCCTCTCGCGGTCGCGGCCCGGACGGCCGCGTGGAGCCTACTGCCGGTCGGGCTCCGGTGCGGGGTCCGCGGGATCGGGTGCGTGGGCCCGCCTCGGCCGGACCACGAACTCCCCGAGCGCGACGCCGGCGGCGAGCGCGAGCCCGATCGCGAGGGCGACGGTGATCGTGACCAGTCCGTCCGCCACGCCCTCGACGGACAGCTGGTAGAAGCCCCGGTAGGCGGTGAAGCCGGGCAGCAGGGGGGTGATCCCGGCGAGGGCGACGACGACCGGCGTGGCTCCGCCGCCGCGGCGCAGCACGCCGGCGGCAGCGCCCACGACCACCGCCGCGATGCCGGTGGCGGCGACCGGCCCGAGGGGTGCGACCTGGGTCAGGACGCCGAAGGTGGCCCAGCCCGCTGCGCCGGCCAGCCCGGCGACGAGCAGCGAGCGCAGCGGCGCGTACCCGGCCAGTGCGAAGGACGCGGCGGCGGCCGCCGCGGCCGCCAGGGCGATCCCGAACCGGCCCACCCCCTTCGGCAGCTCGGGGACGACGTCGAGGGTCAGGTCGAACTCGACGCCCACCTTGAGCGCGAGCACGACGCCGGTCAGCAGCCCGGCCGACAGCAGCACGATCTCCGCGGACCGGCCCGCCGACGTCACGTAGTAGCCGGAGATGGCGTCCTGCACGGTGCCGACGACCGACAGCCCCGACAGCAGCACCGTGATGCCCGCCGCCACGACGAGCGACGGCTGGGTGCCGGCCGGCAGCGCGCCCGCGGCGAACAGCGCGAGCGCCGATCCGGTGGCGATCATGCCGCCGACGACCTGCTGGAAGAACCCGGGCAACCCCCACTGGTTGAGCCGGCGCCCGGTGCGGTCGATCAGCGCGGTGACGGCGAAGGCCACCAGCGCGGTGACCGGCGGCGCGCCGAGCAGCAGCGCGATCGACCCGGCCAACCCGGCCCAGCCGATCGTCGCGACCCACCGGGGATACGGATGCGGTGCGTCCACCGCGACGGCGAGGGCCTTCGCGGCGGCGTTCGCGTCGAGCCGACGTCCTTCCACCTGCTCGACGATCCGGGCGACCGCGCCGAGCCGGGTGAGGTCGAGCGCGCGGCGACGGACGCGGCGCATCGACGTCACGGGCACCGCGGCCTTTCCCCGGTGGCAGCAGATCGTGATCGAGGTGAACGTGATGTCCACGTCGACGGTCGAGAGCCCGCAGGCGTCGGCGATCCGGAGGATCGTGTCGGTCGTCTCCCCGGCGCTCTCACCGCTGGAGAGGAGCACCTCCCCGACGCGCATGCACAGGTCGATCACCTGCAGCACCTCCGCGTCGTCGGGCACCTCCGGACCGATCTGCCGCATCAGGGGGACGGTCGACGGCCCGGGCTGCATCAGCTCGTGAGCTTCGCGGCGCAGCGCGCGGCGGACGCGACGGGTGAAGCGGCTTGGCGGGTCGGAACGCGCCGGGGACATGCGGTCGAGCCTAGGACGGCTCCGCGGTCAGTCGTCGGTCGGACGGGAGGGCCGGTAGCGGCAGGAGTCCGCACAGGAGGGCGATGGCGACACCGAGGACGGTCTCGCCGAGGCGTTCTCCGAATCGCGCCGCGGCCTGCGTCGGATCGGAGCCGAGCAGCAGCAGGAAGACCATGAAGGTCGTGAAGGCGGGTGTGACGTACCACCGGCTCGTCGCCATGGCCGTCGCCGCGACCACTACGAGCACGACGGCGGTGGTCAGCACGCCGACCGGCGCCGACACCGCGACGATGCCGATCGCGGCCGCGGCCCCCACGCAGACCGACACCGGCCGCCCGAGGGCGCGCAGTCGCAGCGCCGGGGACGACGGGCGCATCACCAGCATGGCTGCGGCCGCGGCCCAACCGACGTGGTCGAAGTCGAGGGCGAACCCGATCGCCGCACACACGGCACCGGCGAGTCCCAGCCGGATCCCGTAGCCCACGGACGGTCCCGAGCCGGGTGCAGCCCGGGTCCGTGAACGCCCGGGGTCCGAGCGGTCCGGCCAGGGCAGGGACACCGCCCACGCGTACGCCGCACCCCCCAGGAACAGCAGTGCCAGGGGCGCGGCGGAGTACCCGCCCGGGTAGCTGAAGCCCACCGCGACCAGCGGTAGGCCGAGCACCAGCAGGACCATTGCCGGAGGGTGCCGAGCGGCGAGCGCGGCGGCGCCCACCGACAGCACGACGAGTCCCGGCACCGCCAGCCAGGGCGTGGTCGCCAGCACCGAGCCGACCAGCACCGAGACCGCCATCAGCGCGCCCAGGACGAGCACGACGACCCGCCCACGCCGCCGCGGGGCCAACGGCACGACCGCGGCCGGGATCACGCTCACCCCCAACGCGACCCCGAACGGCACGTCCAGCGGCAGGACCACCGCTGCCGGGACGGCGTAGGTCAGCCCCCGGATCGCCGCTGACCGGTCCCAGGCGAACCAGGGGCCGGGCGCACCCGGGCTGGGCCTGTGCGTGCTTCCGCGCTGCTCGTCGGGAGGCATCGACCCCTCCCCTCCGCCGCGGTCGTGAACCGGCTGCCGCTCGGCCCGTCGCGACGTGCGTACCGAGATCGACGCAGCACGCCGCGAGGAATCCCGGAACGAGGACTCGGCGCTACTGTCGTCCTGCTCACGGTAGTGCGGCGGAGGAGGCGCGATGACGACGTCGGCTGATCGTACGACGCTCCCGGGTCGGCTCGGTGATCCCGCGAGCACCCTGCGCACCGACGCCCGCTCCGACCAGCGCACGGTCGAGGCGCTCGCCCCGTTCGGTCTCGACGTCCATCCGGCGCCGCCCCCGGTGACCCCCGAGTCGCCGCGCTCCGAGCAGCTCGAGTTCGCCGGGGGCGCCGAGGCGGGTTTCGAGGCGCTGTTCGCCGCGCTGCTGGACGGGTTGCCCGCGGTGGAGGGGCTCACCCAGCGCACGGAGACGATCACCGGCCCGGCGGGCAACGAGATCGGGCTCTACATCACCCGGCCCGCCGACACGACCGGCCCGCTCCCGGGTGTGCTGCACATCCACGGCGGCGCGATGGTGCTCTTGCAGGGCTCGGGCCCGGCCTACGTGCGCTTCCGCGACGAGCTGGCGGCCACCGGCCTGGCCGTGGTGGGGGTCGAGTACCGCAACGGCGCCGGCGTGCTCGGACCGCACCCGTTCCCGGCGGGACTGGACGACTGCGCGGTGGCCCTGGCCTGGGTGCACGAGCACCGGGAGGAGCTGGGGATGTCCACCCTGACGGTGGCCGGCGAGTCCGGCGGCGCCAACCTCGGCCTGGCCACCACGATCAGGGCCAAGCGCGACGGTACCCTGCACATGATCGACGGGGTGTACGCGATGGTGCCCTACATCTCCGGGATGTACGGGCGGAGCGAGCAGGAGCGGGCCGCCGAGCTGCCGTCGCTGGTCGAGAACGACGGGTACTTCATCTCGTCCGCGACCACCGCCGTGCTGGCCAGGGTGTACGACCCGGACCGTGCCCACGCCACCGACCCGCTCTGCTGGCCGTACCACGCGACGGCCGACGATCTCGCGGGGCTGCCTCCGCACGTGATCTCGGTCAACGAGGTCGACCCGCTGCGCGACGAGGGCCTGGCCTACCACCGCACGCTGGTCGAGGCCGGGGTCGCCGCCACCAGCCGCACCGTTCCGGGTGCCTGCCACGGCGCCGACCTGATGTTCCGCGGGGCGGCGCCGGACCTGTACCTCGACACGATCATCGACGTCCACCGTTTCGCGGTGGACCTCTGACCTGCGGAGACGACGGGGTGACGACGGACCACTACGCCGGCGTCGCGCCGGGCTGGGACGCGCACGCCGGCCGGGTCTACGGACCGATCGCCGCGTTCCGCGCCGGGGTCGTCGTCACGACGTCGTCGCCGCGTTCGTCCTGAACCACCTCGACGAACCCGTTGCGGCACTCCGCGATCTGGCCCGGGTGACCCGGCCCACCGTCATGGAGCCCTACCGCCCACGGGTCGTCCGGCTCGTCGCGACCGTGGCGTGAGTGGGTTCGATGGACGAGGACGGCTTCCGTAACTGGGTGGAGCGCTACGAGCGCGCGTGGCGCACGCCCGGCACCGCCGAGCTGGGCGAACTCTTCGCGGACGACGCCACCTACCGACACTCGCCCTACGCCGAGCCCCTCACCTCGTTGACCGAGATCGCCCGCGACTGGGAGGAACAGCGCGACGGTCCGGACGAGGCGTTCACGATGTCCACCGAGGTGCTCGCGGTGAACCCGACGCACCCGGACGGTCCGCTCGGGATCGCGCACGTGACGGTGCGGTACGGCGATGACGAGAGCGCTGGCGGCCGGGAGTACCGGGACCTGTGGCTCGTTCGCTTCGACGACGCGGGGCGGGCCGTCGCCTTCGAGGAGTGGCCGTTCTGGCCGGGTCAGGGCTGGCAACCGACGCCGTGAGGTGCGAGGTCCGGCTCCGTACCGGCGCGGTCGGCAGCCGCGACATCCGGCCCGCCGCGCTGATCACGTTATGCTCGGCCGGCACGTCGGCCGGTGTAGCTCAGTGGTAGAGCAACCGCCTTGTAAGTGATCAGCCGTCAGCGCTGTGCGAAACACGGTTTGAGCAGGCGAGATACTCGTCTGCACGAGCATCAGCGGCCTAATAGGTTGTTCTACTTTCGATCACGCTCGAGATGCCCTCACGGCTGCTCCCCCTGAGGGAGCCTCAGTGGCGATTCTAGAGGGCCGGGCACTGGTATCACCGCGAGGCCTCGGGATAACAGCCAGCCTCACATGGGCGGCTTCATCCGGCCAGACTTCGACGCAGCCCGCCGTGTGGGCAACCCCTCCGAGAGCCTTCAGGCAGGCTCGTCGTCTTCGCGGCCGAGGGGCCACGGCTGATTCCGGTGGCGCCTGGAAGCCGTCCTGGGTCCAGGTGATCTCGAACGGCATGTCCGGGTCGAGGTTGCTGATGCGTGCGGACACATCGCGCCCACCGACGAGCATGTTGTGATCATGGTGTCCGGCAGATCGAGGCCCGTGCAGTGCTGCGAACGCGCGCGGGTCGGCCGCCGCTTCGCGCGCGAGCTCCGGGCTGTTGGCAACAGCCTGCAGGAGCTCCCCGACGTGTTCGTCCGTTGTTGTCGCCCGGCGAGCGTCGGGTTGACGCAATGGGTGGGTGTGGGAGAAGACACGTGTGCCTTGGTAGCGGGTCGGGGCGTGTGATCTCGGCGAACGGGGTGATCCCGACCGGGCTCTGTGTCGCGATGTCGGTCTTGGTGACTCTCGCCGCTCGTAAAGAGCTCGGATGAGCGCGCTCGCTGCGGGACGCCCGTGATGTCGCCAAGGGGCTTCCCGTAGTCGATGCCAGGAACGTTGTCACCGTCGCCGCCAACCCCGCCCTTTGCGCTACACCCGAGGTTCAGGAGATGAACTAGTCGTCGGGACGTGCGGGTGGGAGGCTGCCCGGTATGCGGAGTTATGGCCAGTATTGCCCGATTGCGCGTGCATCGGAGCTGCTCGCCGAGCGTTGGTCCATCATCATCCTGCGCAACATCGTCATCTTGGGCTGCCGTACCTTCAACGAGATCGCCGACTGCGCTCCGGGCCTGTCTCGCGGCCTGCTATCGAAGCGGTTGCGGGACTTGGAGCGCGCCGGAGTGATCGAGATCCGTTCCAAGCCCGGCGGCCCGGGCTCGATCTACGAGCCGACCGAGGCGGGCCAGCAGCTCACGGAGCTGATGCGGGCGCTGCAGCACTGGGGGTCGAAGTGGGCCGACCTCACACCTGAGCAGGCCCACCCGGGCGTTGTGCTGTGGATGTGGGCGACGTTTTTCTTGGACCGGGACCGCCTCCCGCAGAGTCGGGCCCTGATTCGCTTCGACTATCCGACGCTGTCGGGGCCGGGCAGCCGCAGCTGGCTGCTCATCGAGCGGGGTGACGCCGAGATCTGCGAGAAATACCCCGGTGGTGAGGAACAGCTCGTTGTTGTCGTCAATGATCCGGTTATGTTCGCCCGTTGGCATATGGGGGATATCGCATGGGGTGCGGCTCTGCGAGCCGGGGCGATCGAGTTGAAGGGGTCCCCGACGTTGTCCCGAGCCCTCCCCACCTGGCATCGGGATCATGAACTGGGCCCGCAACCGCTGCACAGCGCCGACCCGGCCGAGCCGGCCCCGACCCCCGCGGGCACACCCGCCTGAGAATGGATGGAGTGGTGCAGGGCATCGCTTTCGCGTCGCGCCAGGTTCAGATGTTGCACTTCTCCCGCCCTCGCGCATTCTTCACCATCGACCCTGCCAGGCATCGGTGAAGGAGGGCGTGATGGAGATCGAAGGGTTCCTCGGAGAGGTGCTCGAGCCGGGTGACGAGGGCTACGAGAGGGCCCGAGAGATCTGGAACGGGGACATCCAACGGCGGCCCGCCCGCATCGCCCGCTGTATGGGTGCCGCCGACGTCTTGGCCGCGATGCGGTTCGCCCGGGAGCGGGAGCTGCCGGTGGCGATTCGAGGCGGTGGTCACGCCGTGGCTGGGCACGCCTTGTGTGAGGGCGGCCTCGTGATCGACCTGTCTGCCATGACCGGCGTGCGGTTGGACCCGCTGGCTCGCACCGCCCGGGCACAAGGCGGCTGTCTCTGGCGCCACGTCGACCACGAGGCCCAGGCGTTCGGGCTGGCCGTGACCGGCGGCATCGTCACCCACACCGGCATCGGCGGGTTGACCCTGGGGGGCGGCATCGGCCACCTCATGCGCCGCTTCGGACTCACCGTTGACAGCCTCGTGTCCTGCGATGTGGTCACCGCCGACGGGGAATTCCTTGTCGCCAGCCAGGACGAGCATCCCGACTTGTTCTGGGGCCTGCGCGGCGGCGGCGGAACTTCGGCGTGGTCACTTCTTTCGAATACCGGCTCCACTCGCTCGGCCCCACCATCCTGGCCGGCTTGCTGGCATGCCCCATGGCGGAGGCCGGCGAGGTGTTGCGGTTCTTCCGTGACTTCGTGGCCGACGCGCCCGACGAACTGGGGATCATGGCCAACCTCCGGCTGGCCCCGCCGCTGCCCGCCTTTCCCGAGGAGCTTCACGGACAACCCATCGTTGCCGCTCATCGTCTGCTACACCGGGCCCATCGACGAGGGGCAGGACGCGCTGCGCCCGCTGCGCGAGTTCAAGGCGCCCGCCCTCGACACAGTCGGCCCCAAGCCCTATGTCGCGCACCAGGCGATGTTCGACGCCGCCTACCCCCACGGCCGCCACTACTACTGGAAGGCCTGGAAGCTCCCGCCGCTCACCGACGCCCCCATCGACGTGATGGTCGAGCAAGCCTCGTCCATCACGTCACCGCTGTCGGCGATCCCGATCTTCACCCTCGGCGGCGCGGTCGGCCGCGTCGACGACGGCGCCACCGCCTTCACCGGCCGCAGCGCCGCTCACGACATCAACTTCGTCGCCTCCTGGCTCCCCGACGATCCCGAGCCCGAACGCCACAAGGCCTGGGCGCGCACCGCGTGGGAGTCGATGCGCCCCTTCGCCGACGGCGTCTACATCAACTTCCTGTCCGACGAACCGGCGCCGCATGTTCAGGCCGCCTACGGAGAACACAAGTACGCTCGATTGGCCGCGCTCAAGAACAAATACGACCCGTCGAACGTCTTCCGCTTCAACCAGAACGTCCCGCCAGCAGACTGAGAACACCTGACCTGGCTCACGTGTGGGGGCCGCCGTCACCGAGCAGGTCCGCTCGCACACTCCGCGAGCTGGCCGACCTGCGCTGTTGCGCCCCGAACCCCTTTCCAATAAGGAACGGGACAATCTTCTCCCAGCCCTGGAAACGCCGAGGCCGTGGAATCGCTGAGCACCTCCGACCAGGGCGCTACGCCCTAATCGCACGATCGACCAGCACATCAACGCCCTGCGCGGACCCGGCGCGGTAGCCGGATCCGGGGGGCCTCAGCCGTTGTCAGGCCAGATCCGCTGGCACCAAGTCGCCGCGGACCCTCCGGAACCCGGTCGGGTGCCGCCATGTCGAGTCGAGACCGGGACCCCCGGGCGACCGGCACGGGCTCGCGTCGCTGCGCGACTGGAGCGGGCCGCGCGTCCGGGTGCGGGCCGCCGAGCTGGCCGGGAAAGCGGGACGTCCATCCGACCGCGCGACCCCGCGTGGCAATCACCCCGCGCTCGGCGGGCACCTCCTACCGGGCGGGCCGGTACTGCGCGCCGACCTCGGGCGCCTTTTCCATGGCCGCCACCCACTGGGCACCGCTCAGTAGCGGCGTTGTCTTGGCGGCCTTCACCGCGCCGCCGGCAGCGATGGCGATGGCCACCGCGGCCATTGACACCTCGTCGGGTGCCTCGACGATGATCGCGACGTCGTACTCGCCGTACGCGTACCCCCCCGCGATGATCTTCGCGCCGACCGCGTCGTCGATCTGCTTGCCTACGACCTCCAGCCGGTCCTGGGGATTCTTCATCTGGGCGGCCAACGACTCCGGCGTGTAGGCGACCTGGTACAGGTACTGCGGCATCCTCGTTCTCCCCTTCTAGGACTGCCGGGACGGGCCGAGACCGAGTGGGTTTTCGACCTCGTCGAGCGTGATCCAGTCGCGGCGTCCGTTGATCTGCCACTTGCCGAACTCGGCCGCGCGTGGGTCTCGGCGGCGTGACTTGACGAGGTCCGACCCTGTAGCTGCGCGGCCCGCCGCCGGACCCGCTTCTCCCTGGCCCTGTCGGACTGATCCACGGCCCGGCGACCGTACCTAGACGTGTCCCTGGACGGGTACCGCCGGGCGGCTCAGCCGCTCCAGGCGTGGGCGGTGTGGTGCAACCGTTTCGTGCCGGTCGAGCCACAGCCGCTGAAATACGTGCGGTGGCGTCAGCGACGCAGGCCCGATCGATTACGTGATCATTGAGGGCAAGAGCGGCACAGTACGATCATCACGCAAACATTGAGCCCATTGACCGTGTTGACCTGCCGAGAGATAAGGGAGAGTTGCGCGATGGTGGTGAACCCGCTGGCCACACTCCGCCAGACCAAGCTCCGTATCGACAAGGTGGAAAACGTCTCAGTCCCGCCGAACACCGAGCGCACGCTGTTCGCCAGGAACAGTCCAGGCGTGGTCGTCTCCCTCTGGATGGCGCTCGGTGGCGGCGCCGCTCCCGCCCTGGACGGCCGACTGCGGGTGTACTACGACGGCTCACCGACCGCCGCGATCGACATCGACATGGGCACCCTGCTGGCCACCCACTGGGGAGCCGGCAGCGCCAACACCAGCCACTCCTGCGACCACGTGCATGTCGAGATCAACAGCGGCAACTATCTCACGGCCTTCCTGGTCACCTTCCCGATCCCGTTCGGCACCTCGATCAGGATCGCCTACTTCAACATCAACGCCGGGCAGACCGCGACCATCTACTCGATGGTCACCTACAGCCTCACCCCGACCGACGAGGCGAACGGCCAGCGACTGCGCTACCAAGGCGTCCGCTACGTCGACCAGAAGGTCACCCGGACCGCCTCCGCGACCACCACCCTCGCCCAGATCACCGGCGGCCCGGGGTCGATCGTCTACCACTCCTACGTCGGCGGAGTCGGGGCCACCAACCTGTCCTGGATGGAGCGCAACTTCTCCATCACCGTCGACGGAGAGTCGACCCCGCAGATCGTCGCCACCGGCACCGAGGACTGGTTCGACAGCGGCTGGTACTTCAACGGCCGACGGGACTACAACACCAGCTTCCACAGCTACGTCGGCACCGACCAACCGGCCGGCAACGTGAACACTGTCGGGATGGCCACCGACCTATGGTCGAAATGGGGCGGCGTGCCGTTCACCACCTCCGCCGTGATCAGATCCCTACCCGAGGCCGGCTGCACCACCGGCGACACGTTGTGCTGGTGCATCCTCTACTACCAGTAGCCCACCCGGACATTAGGCAGGAAACGGGTACTCCGGTATCAGGTGCCGCGCTCGGCAAGCAGCTTTTGCCAGCGGCGTCGTCGGGCGTAGTGCCCGCGCGGCCTTCGCGGCACCGTCTCGATCCGCGCAGCGCGGGGGTCTACTCTGGCCTAGCCGGGAAGTCCCCTCCGTCCCGTGCGCGACGACAGAGCGTCCCGACCGGGGGGATGTGTGTCACCAACTGTCCGGCCGGGGCGCTCTCGCCGGTGCCGATGATCCCGGACCCGACTCCCCTTCCCCTCAGATGGCGGAAGCCGGGCGCAGCTGATCAGGCTCGTCAACGCGACCTCCTTGGCCACGCAGGTGGGCGACCGCGAGCCGCGCCGCCCTGGCGGGCACGCGCACGCGCCAGCCCGGCGGCCGGGGTCGGTCAAGCCGCTTCGCGACGAACCACACCATCACGGCGAGCATGACCGCCATGCCCCACGGCGTCACCAAGGGCAGCAGCATCAGTGCCCAGCACGACCCGACGCACCAGATGGCGTGTGTGCACCCGAAGCGCAACATGTCCAGATCGGCGGCCCGCCCGAACGCGGCGAGCCCGGGGTGCCCCCGCAGCCGGTTGAAACAACGCTGTTTGAGCGGCGAGGACTGCCACCCGACCCCGCCCACCACCACGCCAGCGACAACGACCCGGTGCGCGACCCCGGTGCGCAGCACCGCCACGCACAACCCGACGAGCGCCACACCGACGACCGTCCAGGAGGTCGTCGCTGCTCCCGAGACGACGTGCGCTACTCGGGCCGGGCTACCACTGCTGTGACCGGGAGGCGGCAGTCAGTCCATCGGCCCGATCGAGCACAGCCGGGTCGTGATCGCCGAGGTCTGTCCCTTGGTTCCACAGCAGCGCGGGCGCATGCTGATCGCGACACCGGACCTAGGAGAAGCGATGACGCTGTCGGTCGGTGACCGCATTCCGGACGTGACCTTGATGAGGATGACCGGCGAGGGCCCGGCCCCGGTCGGCAGCGGCGAGGCGCTGGGCAGCGGTACCGTCGTTCTCTTCGGCGTTCCAGGCGCGTTCACCCCGACCTGCTCCGATCATCACCTGCCCGGCTACGTCCGGCGAGCGGACGAGCTGCTGGCGAAGGGGGTCGACACGGTCGCTTGCATCGCGGTTAACGATGTGTTCGTGCTCAACGCCTGGGGCGACTCGGTCGGGGCGGGCGAGAAGATCGTCATGCTCGGTGACGGCAACGGCGAGTTCGCCGCGGCCGCGGGGCTGGAACTCGACGGCAGGGCGTTCGGGCTCGGCACCCGTTCCCAGCGCTATGCCGCAATCATTGAGGACGGTGTGGTCCGGCTGTTGATGGTAGAGCCTGACCCGCTCGCGGTCACCGTCAGCTCCGTCGACACCGTCCTCGACGCGCTCTGACCTGGACCCCCAGGCCCGTCCGCGGATCCGCACGTCCCCCGTGAACCGGAAATCAGATCGGGCGGCCCGGCCCGCGACGCTGCGAGCCTCGAGGGCCCGCTGCGGGCTTGTCGCGCCCGGCTTCTGGCGGCCCGCGCGCGGTCGGTAGGGACACGCCGTCGCGGCAGTTCACCTACCCGGCTGCCCGCGTCCGCTCGATCACGCCGCCGGCGTCCCAGGTCTCCCAGTCCTCGCGGATGAGGCCGTCAGCGACCTGACAGATCCACGTCGAGGGAAAGCTGAGCCTGACGCCCGATGCTGGTCCCCACCGCTGCGAGTCGACGGTGTGCGTCCCTTCGAAGCGCCACCGGACGACGACGACGTTGTCCTCGCCAATCAGGCGCTCGATGTGTACGAGGCTGTCGGGGAAGGCGGACTGGAAGTTGGCGGCCGCAGTCCGGAACGCCTCGCGGTCGACTGGGTTGTCGTTCGAGTGGTGGATGTATGACTCTGCAAAGAGCGAGTCGATCAGGGAAAGCAGCCGCTTGTTGTACCCGTCCTCCCACCAACGGCGGATGATCGCCTTGTTCCCCGCCACGGTCACGATGCGCCCCCCTTCCACCGTTGCAGAGATTGCAGTTTCGCACTTCCCAAGGACGATGGCGAAGGTGCTGGCGTACCGGATGCTCGCTGGGGATGATCGGAGGGTTAGCGGCGTCCACTCGTACGCGGCGTCATCAAGGCGGGTGTCCTGCCTCAACACCTAGCCATCGCTCCCAGATGCGTGAGCTCGCTGATTACGGGCTATTCGTCTCTGAGCGTGGTGCGCCGCTGTAGAACACGATCTTCAACCTGGGCTTTGGGAAGGGCCTGGGGCCTCATGATCCGTGGTGTTCAGGACACGAGATCGGAGGCCCCAGGTGGAACGAGAGGGTAGTGCGGCAGCGGTGATGTTGGGCATGACGGGCTTCGTCGTGCTGGCCGTGTCGGAGCACGAAGGTGAGTTGGAACAGGCGATCGAGACCACGGCGGATCTGGTCGGCTGCCCGACCTGCGCGGCTGTGGCGCAGTGCCATGATCGGCGTCCGGTGTGGGTGCGAGACCTGCCCTCGGCCGGGCGGCCGGTGACGGTGGTGTGGATCAAGCGGGTGTGGCGGTGCCCGCAGGCGTTGTGCCCGACCAGGACCTGGACCGAGACCTCGCCGTGCATCGCGGCGCGGGCCTCGTTGACCGCCCGGGCGCGGGCGGAGGTCTGCCGGCGGGTGGGTGAGGACGGCGCTTCGGTCGCGGCCGTCGCACGGGAGTTCGGGATCGGCTGGCGCACGGCGATGGCCGCGGTTCACGAGCACGGCCAGCCCCGGATCGATGACCCAGGCCGACTCGCCGGGGTGCGCGCGCTTGGGGTCGACGAGACGGCGTTCCAGGCCGCGTCGGCGACCCGTTCGACGAGCTTCGTGACCGGCGTGGTCGACCTGACCCGCGGGCGCGGCCCGGCGCGGCTGCTCGACATCGTGGAAGGCCGCAGCGCATCCGCCCTGCTCAGCTGGGTCGATGACCGGGACCCGACCTGGCGCAGCCAGATCGCGACCGCGGCGCTGGACCCCTACCGCGGCTACGCCAGCGCGCTGCGCACCGCGCTGCCCGACGCCACCCGGGTGCTCGACGCCTTCCACGTGGTGCGGCTGGGGTTCGCCGCCGTCGACGACGTCCGCCGCCGCATCCAACGCGAGCAGACCGGGCACCGTGGCCGCACCGGCGACCCGCTCTACGGCATCCGCCGGCTGCTGCGCCGCCGCCACGACCACCACTCCGACCGCTCCTGGACCCGACTGCTCGCCGGCCTGGACGCCGGCGACACCGCCGACGAGCAACTCGCCCGGACCTGGATCGCCGCCCAGGACCTGCGGCTGATCTACCAGGCCGGCGACCGCGACCGCGCCGCTGCGGCGCTCTACCGCTGGCTGAGCTACTGCGCCGAGGCCGACATCCCCGAGCTCACCCGCCTGGCCCGCACGATCGACTCCTGGCGCCCGAGTTCCTGGCCTACTTCCACACCGGCGGCGTCTCCAACGGACCCACCGAAGCGATCAACCTGCTGATCAAAAAGATCAAACGAGTCGGGCACGGATTCCGCAACTTCGACAACTACCGGCTCCGCCTCCTGCTGCACTGCGGCGTCGACTGGAACACTATCCGGGCCACACCGATCAGAGGGCGGTTACCACGCTCAGCGGCGTAGAGCCGATTAAGAGTCATGCTGTGCTCACGGTTGCTACTAGGGTGTCGGCGGTGCCGAGTGCGGCTGGCCATGTTGTCTCGTGTTCTGGACCCGCACGCCGCTCTCCTGATCGATGGTAGCGTTCGGAACCTTCAAGCGGTCCTTAGGGGACGTTTCCGCAGCTAGAGTGCTTGTTTACCCGCCGGTGTAGCTCAGTTGGTAAGAGCGGCCGCCTTGTAAGCGGTAGGTTGTCGGTTCGATCCCTGACCTCCGGCTCTCGATCTGACCAGCAATTGCACGTTCGCGTTGGACCTTGTCACGCCGGCGCGGCACCACATGTGGCACGAAACCGTTGCGATCGGGTGGTGGCTGGACGTCCCGGGGCTGGCCAGGCCCGTGCAATAGGCAACATCGAGACGCTGAGATGCGGAGCGCTGCGTGTCGCGTGTACACGCGACGTGCGTGGAGTTGGAATTAGCGATGCGAGCGTCGGGTCCGAACCGGATAGGGAAGCTGTTAGGCCCGACTTGGCCGTTCAAGGGGAGCGCCCGGTATCGGTGTATGGAACGCAGTGAGCCCGCTACCGCCGCTCGCGTTTAGACGGTGGGGTCGGGAGCGGACTGCGGCCAGATCCATGGACACCACCTCGTAGTGGTGTCCGTCCGGGTCGGCGAAACCGCGGTTGTAGAGCCATCCCAGGTCGGTCGGCTCCGTGGTGACTGCGCCGCCGGACAGGAGGGCCTTGTCGGCGATCTGGTCGACCTCATCGCGGGTATCGACGAGCGCCGGGATCGCTTCGCTGCCACCGGGGATGTCGAACGGTTGATCACCGAGACCCTGGAGTCGGCGCCGCGCGATGCGACGCACTGGTCGACCCGCTCGATGGCCTCCCACCTCGGGATGTCGCAGTCGACGGTGTCGCGGGTATGGCGGGCGTTCGGGCTGGCCCCGCACAAGGTCGACACCTGGAAGCTGTCCAAGGACCCGCTGTTCGTGGACAAGGTCCGCGACATCGTCGGTCTCTACCTCGATCCACCCGAGCGGGCGCTGGTGCTGTGTGTGGACGAGAAGACCCAGATCCAGGCCCTGGATCGGACCCAGCCGGTGTTCCCGATGCTGCCCGGCAGCCCGGCCCGGGCCAGCCACGACTACGTCCGCCACGGCACCTCCAGCCTGTACGCCGCGCTCGACGTAGCGACCGGGAAGGTGATCGGGTCGCTGCACTCGCGGCACCGCGCGGTCGAGTTCGGCAAGTTCCTGCGCAAGATCGACGATGTGGTGCCGCCGGGGTTGGACGTACACCTGGTGCTCGACAACGCCTCCACCCACAAGACACCCGCGATCAAGCGGTGGCTGGGCGCGCACCCGCGGTTCCACGTGCACTTCACACCGACCAGCGCGTCCTGGCTCAACCTCGTCGAACGCTGGTTCGCCGAACTGACCACCAAGAAGCTGCAGCGCTCGGCACACCGCACAGTGAAATCCCTCAACACCGACATCCGGGCCTGGATCCAGACCTGGAACGACGACCCCAAGCCCTACGTGTGGATCAAGACCGCCGACGAGATCCTCGCCAACGTCGCCGCCTACTGCCAGCGAATTAAAGACTCAGGACACTAGCACGTCAGCGCAGGAGGCCACCGTCGGCGCCGTCCGCGTCACCACCGTCGGTGCAGCCAGCATCGGCCGGGCCGGGAACCGAGCCCGCCTCGGGCGCCGCGGAGGTGGCCGTCTCATCGTCGCTCGGGCGGCCACAGGTGGGTGTTGGGGAGTCGTCACCATCGCTGCCTCCTGGTGTTTCGACGGCGGGCGATCCAGTCAAGGTCTCCAACCCCACTCCGCCCGTCATGTGCGGGCTCAGAGATGTCGGCGAACAGCCGGGACGATGCCGGTGAACAGCGAGTGACGAGCTACCTGGCGACAGCTTCCGTGCGCAGGGCAGCGAGCTCCCGGTCGCGGTACGACCGCGGGCTCGCGCCGTACGTCCGCTTGAACGCCGTGCTGAACGTGAAAGGGCTGCCGTAGCCGGTGGCCCTCGCCACCGACGTCACCGTCGCGTCGGCGGCGAGCAGGAGGTCGGCGGCCAGTGCCATCCGCCAGCCGGTCAGGAACGTCATCGGCGGCTCGCCGACGACCTCGTGGAAGCGCCGGGCCAGGGACGCCCGCGAGACGCCGACCGCGGCCGCCAGCTCCGCCACCGTCCACGGGTGGCCGGGGTCGTCGTGCATCATCCGCACCACCTGTCCGACTGTCGGGTCGGAGTCGGCGCTGAACCACACCGGCACGGAGACCTTCTGCGCTGCGAAGGCAGCGCGCAGGGCACTGACGAGCAGAAGGTCGAGCAACCGGTCAAGGATCACCTGCTGGCCGGGCTCCTCCTTGACGATCTCCGAGGCGAGCAAGCCGACCACCGGGCTGTCCCAGTCGGCGGCACGGAGGACCACGAGTGGAGGCAGCGAGTCGAGCAGCCGCCGGCTGACCTCTCCCTCGGACTGGTAGGTGCCGACGAGCATCACGTCGGAGCCGGTCGCGGCGTTGCCCCAGGTGCGCACGCCCAGTTCCATCGACTGCACCAGGCTCCGGCCGTCGAGTGTGCGGCAGTGTCCACCCGGGTCGATGACGATGGTGGGCTCCGTGGCGGGCTGGTCGGCGACGACGTACGGATCCGAGGCGCGGATGATGAGCACGTCGCCGGCGCTCAGTTGCGATGGGCGCCTCGTGCTCCGAGGCAAGGAGCCACGCCGAGCCGTGGGTCACGACCGTGACGCTGAGCGGCGCGTCGTCGTCGATGCGCATCGACCACGGAGGCTCGAGCACGATCCGCATCACGAAGGCGCTGCGGGCGCGGGGGCCGTCGAGGAAGCCAGCAAGCGGATCCATCGTCGTACCGTAGACGATAAGAGAGGTATCTGACCATCACGAACTATGGAGTGTCTCGCCCAGGTCGGGTTTGATGGTCCTCATGAACACATTCACAGAGAACCCACCCATCACCCTCGTCATCGGCGGACACGGCAAGACCGGCAGGCGGGTCGCCGAGCGGCTCGCAGCAGCAGGCCGGGCCACCCGAGCCGTCTCACGATCGACCGAGCGTGCCGTTCGACTGGCACGACGAGTCCACCTGGGGCCCGGCACTGGCCGGGACCAGCAGCGCGTACGTCACCTTCCATCCCGACATCACCGTCCCCGGCGCCCTAGAGATCCTCACCGCGTTCGCAGCCGCGGCCCGGAGCAGGGCCTCGACCACATCGTCCTGCTCTCCGGGCGCGGTGAGGAGCAGGCGCAGGCCTGCGAGGTCGCGCGTCGCCGAGAGCGGGGTGAAGACCACGATCGTGCGCTCCGCGTTCTTCGCGCAGAACTTCAGCGAGGGCTTCCTCGCTGGACGACGTGCAGGGCAGCGTGTTCGCCCTGCCGGCGGGCGACGTCACCGAGCCGATCGTCGACATCGACGACATCGCGGACGTCGCCGTCGCGGCGCTGCTCGGCCAGGTCGCCGCCGGGACGGGTCTACGAGCTCACCGGCCCGGAGCTGCTGACCTTCCACGACATGGCAGTCGACCTCAGCAAGGCGACCGGCCGCACGATCACCTACTTGCCCGTCGGCACGGAGGAGTACGCCGTCGCGGCGGTCGAGGCGGGAGTGCCCGCCGACGAGGCCGAGATGCTGGGCGAGCTGTTCGCCCACATCTTCGACGGCCACAACTCGTCGATCGCCTCCGGCGTCGAGGAAGCGCTGGGTCGCCCTGCGCGCAGCTTCGCCGACTTCGCGGTGCAGGCCGCGGCGACCGGCGTGTGGGACGAGGTGCGGTCATGAGAAGCGCCGTCGGGAAGACCCTACTGACGCTGGCGACCACGACGGTCGGACTGACTGCCGGCGTGTTCTTCGACTGGCAGGTTACCGTCATGCCCGGGCTCGGAGAGACTGCCGGACGCGGAGTTCATCGCCGTGTTCCAGGCTCTCGACCGCGCGATCATGAACCCGATCTTCATCGGTGGCGCGTTCATGGGCGGCGCCGCATCCCTCGTCGCGGCGACTGTCGCGCATCGCCACGAGCCTGGCCGATTCCGCCTCCTGGCCGCGGCCTCGGCGGTATATGTGCTCGGCGTGGTGGGCGTGACCATGGCGGGGAACGTGCCGCTGAACGAGAAGCTCGCCGAGGTCTCGGTCGCGTCGGCGAGCGAGGCCGAGGTGGCTTCCGCACGGAGCGACTTCGAGGGGCCATGGAAAGGACTGCACCTCGTCCGGACCGGCGCCGCGGTAGGGTCGCTGGTGCTCGTGGGCCTCGCCATGCTGACCCGTGACGAGAAGTCCCGGGGAGGCAGGGCGACCGTCGACGCGGTAGCGGGTGCGGGCCGCTGACCCGCCGGCCGCCGTGGGCCTCTCGGACAGGCCCGGTTGGCCGGATTGTTGGATTGGATCGTGTGTCACTGCTCAGGGCCGGACGCATCGAGACCAAGCGGACGGTCCCCTGGCGGCGCGCGAGTTCACGGGACGCCGGAGCTGGAACGTTCGCACCTGCCCCGGGCCTTGCGGCTAAGGACACCCCGAGCGTCGGCATCTGCGAGCAGGTCGGCGGTTTCGTCCTCGACACGGGGGCCGACTTCGACCCGACGATCGACACACAGTCGGGGGATACGACGGGCATACGAAGGGGTCCGACCGCCATGACGCGGTCGCAAAATCCGAGCCCCTGGCTCCGGGGGCGGCTCGTTCTGCAGCTGGGCCGGGTTTGACACCTCTCCAACACCGGGACGTGTCACGATCTTCGGATGGAGAGTCCGGCTGGTCGCGTCGCTTTGGTCACCGGCAGCTCGCGCGGGCTCGGTCGTGTCATCGCCAGTCGCCTCACGCGCGACGGGATGGCGGTGGCGGTCAACGGTCGGGGACCGCGGCGCGGAGGCGGAGGACCTCGTCGCTGCCATCCGCGCGGGTGGAGGCACTGCCGAGGCGTTCGGCGCCGACGTGACCGACGAGCAGCAGGTCACGGAGCTCGTCGCCGCGATCGCCGGGCGCCTCGGCCCCGTCGACGTCCTCGTCCTGAATGCCACCGGTCCGCAGCCAGAGGCTGCGATCGGTGAGGTCACCTGGCGCGACCACCTCGACCAGCTCGACTTCTTCGTTCGCAGCCCGGTGCTGCTGGCCCGCGCGGTCCTGCCCAGCATGCGAGCGCGGCGGTACGGGCGCATCGTGCACATCGACTCGGAGGTCGTGGATCTGCCGCCGCCGGGACGGTCCGCGTACGTGACGGCCAAGAGCGCACAGATCGGGCTCGCTCGCAGTTGGGCTCGTGAGGACTCGCTCCCGCGGGCATCACGGTGAACTGCGTCGAGCCGGGCTTCCGTGCCCAGCTCAACCTGGATTCACCGCGGGAGAAGGGGCTGTTGGCGGTGGTCCCTGAGCGCAAGAGCCCTTTCTGCCTTCGGATGGAGAGCCGAGCCTCGGACTCGGCAGCCCGCCGTCGAGCCAGCCCACGCGTGAGCGGCCATGACCCAGTTGAGCCCTCGACTGAGACCGCCGAGCCGTCTACGAGCTCGGGCTCAGCGCTGACCGACGAGGCCCCGGTCACCGGCCTTGCGCACGGCGCCAAGCGGGAACTTCCATGCCCGTCCACGTCCACGGTTCGGGATCCGACTGACGACGAGTGATCAGAGAGCGGTTCATGACACGGTTCGTCGACGCGAGGCCGCGTCATATGGCGGGCATCAGCTGGGGTTGATGTTGTCGAGCCGGGAATGCGGAGTTCCAGGTCAGCGGCCCGAAGTACATCGGTTAGCGACCGCCTTGTCAGCGGTAGGTCGTCGGTTCGATCCCGACCTCCGGCTCAGCGCCTGACCAGCAGTTTCTTGTTCCGAACGTCGATCGTCTCGTTCGGCATGACAGGCCGTGACACGAACGCAGTATGTTCGCTCGGGCATCGGTTCGCGCTGGCGCCACCCGCTAGCGAATCCTCGCGCCGTAGACCCTCTCGACCGTCATCGCCATCAGCACCCGCCGCTCGGCCACCATCACCGAGCGGTACTCATCCCAGTCCGGGTGCTCGCCCGCGGCCGCCCGGTAGTACTCCACCAGCGCTTCGACCTCGGGCCCGTGCGGGTCGGTGCCCGGCCCGATGAGGGTGACGGTGCCCTCCGCGGTTGCCCACGACCAGCCGTCCGGGCTGGTCACCTCCAGCGCGGCCCGCGGGTCGCGGCGCAGGTTCGTCGTCTTGGCCCGGCCCTCGGTCATCGACACGTAGAGGACGCCGGCCTCCCGGTCGTATGACGGCGTGACCGGGGAGAGCTGCGGGCGGCCGTCGGACTTGATCGTGGCGAGGACGCCGAGGCGGCTCTCCGCGAGCAGCGCGTGGGGGTCGAACGGTGTGGCAGCGGTCATGTCCGGGCCAACCTGCGATTGACTGCCGGCTATTCCGCCGACCCACCGGTGTGGCACGCGTACGCTGCCCCGACGATGACAATCCTGGTCACCGGCGCGACCGGCAACATCGGGCGCAGGGTCGTCGACCACCTGCTGGCCGCGGGGCCACCGACGTCCGCGCGCTGACCACCGACCCCACCCGCGCAGCGCGGCCCGCCGGCGCAACAAGACACTCGGAATCGCATTCGACGACCTCTCACACGTGATGACCGCACCGAGCGGTATCGACCCTGCCCGTTTCCTGCGTAAGCAGCTGGCGCCGCGTGTGCCGAATCTGCTGCGCCCCACGATGACTACGTGCGCCATGCCGCGCCAACGCACGACCGCGGGCCGCAGAATCTGCCCGGGCAGTAGAGGCTGGCCTACAACTCACCGTGCACCAGCGCGCCCGGCCGGGCGCCGACGACGCGTTCGGGCGTCGCCGCGAATCGCAGCGATGCGCTCGGCGCCTACCGGGGCGTCGATTCGTTCGGCACCCAGCGGGTGAGGTCGCGCCACCCGAGGCGTCGCCCGGGGCTCATGGCGCCCGGCTGCACCGCGGCCGGTTGGCCGAGGCACACGATGAGCTCCGGAGTCCAACCCTCGGGGAGGTTGAGCACCACCCCGACCGCGGCCCGGCTGAACGAGCTGACCGGGCCCGCCCCAACTCCCACGGCGTAGGCGGCGAGCAGCATCGTGGCCATCGCCGTCCCGACGTCCACCGACAGCCCGCGGGCCTCGGGCGGGAAGCCGTAGCGGGCCGCGAGCGCCCGGTCGACGCAGATCGTGACCGCCGCCGTAGGGCGCTGGATCATCCCGGGCGAGACCATCCGCAGCACGCGAAGCACACCGGGGTCGGTGGTGGCGACGAAGCGCTGGAGGTGCCGGTTGCCCGCGGTCGGGGCCCAGCGGGCCGCATCGAGGATGGCCTCGAGCCGGTCGCGCGGAATGGGCTCGTCGGTCATGGCGCGCACGACGCGGCGCCGACGGATGGCCTCGAGCACGGGATCGGCCACGTCGGCGCCTGTGCCGTCGGTCCCGGTCACCTCGGCCCCGGTCACCTCTGCTCCGGTGCCGTGGGCGCCGGCGCTGTGGGCTGCGATGACCTCGGCTCAGGGCCGTAGCGGTGGACGAGGTGCTCGGCGAGCCCGCGGCAGACCGCGTCGAGCTGCTCCACGTAGCGCCCGCGATCGTCGCGGGGCACAGCGAGCAGCGGCATCTGCGCCAGCGGCCCCGCCAGCATCGCGGCGGTCCCGGACGAGGCACGGGGCCCGATCCTCTCCGCGAGCCGATGCGCCGCGCTGAGCAGCCGCATCGGTCCGTATTCGGCGGCCTCGTCCACCTGGGTGCGGGCAGCGGTGACCAGATAGGCGAGCAGCTCGAGCGCGTCGTCCTCGTCGAGGACCAAGGCGGAGGGCATGCGATCCATCCTGGCCGCCGAACGGCCAGGGCCCAAGAACTCCAGGTGCTCGCACCGCCGCGCCGTTGCAGGTAGTGGCCGGGTCTACACGGACGAACCGTCTTGTCACATGTTGGATGCGGTGGGCTGCAGCGTGTTCTTGTGCACGACCCCGCCTTTGACGATGACCGGGAAGTTGTGCTCGGGATCGGCGATGAGGTCGAGGTCGGCCAGCGGGTCGCCGTCGACGAGCAGGAGGTCGGCGATGGCGCCTTGTTCTACCCGCCCGAGCACCCCGGGGTACGGGTTTCGCGGCCCGGACTGCTGCAGGAGTTCTGCGTTGGCCGAGGTGGCCAGGCACAGCACCTCAGCCGGTGTGTACCACCGCCGCAGTTTGGCCAGCTGCTTGCCTTGCCTGGCCGTCAGCTCGGCAGCGAAGAGCGTGTCGCTGCCCCACGCGACCTTGGCACGGTGCTTGATGGCCAGCTCGTAGGCCGTATCGGTGCCGCGGGCGACCACGTCCCCCTTGGCCTTCAGGTGGGCTGGCTTCGGGTTGGCGTCCTCGTCGCTGAGGAACGGCTGCAGACACCACCAGGCGTCGCGCTCGACGATCTCCTCGACGGTCCGCTCGTCGGCGAGTTGGCCGTGTTCGATACAGCGCACGCCCGCGCGCAGGGCCTGCTGGATCGACCGGGAGGTGTAGGCGTGCACCAGGACGTAGGTACCCCAGTTCTCGGCTGCATCGACCGCGGCGCGCAGCTCTCGTTCGGTGTACTGCGTGACGTCGAGCGGGTCGTACGACGATGAGACGCCGCCGCCGGCCATCAGCTTGAGCTGGGTGGCTCCGAGCATCAGCTGTTCGCGGGCGGCCCTGAGCACGGCGTCGGCGCCGTCGGCGATCGCGGCTCCGCCGACTCGCTCGATGTGGGTGAGTTGCCGGCAGGGGTCGCTCGGCACCTCGTAGGGGAGTCGGAAGTCGCCGTGCCCCGACGTCTGGGTGATCATCGCCCCCGAGGGGTAGATGCGCGGGCCGGGCAGCACGCCTTCGTCGATGGCGCGCTTCAGCCCGAAGGTCGGTCCGCCGCAGTCGCGCACGGAGGTGAAGCCGCGCATCAGGGTGGCCGTGGCCTGTTGTCCGGCGATGAGCAGGACGTAGAAGGGGTCCGCGGTGATGGCCACGGTCGGGGGCACGGCGGCGAAGGCGGCGTGCCAGTGCGCGTCGATCAGCCCGGGCATCAGGGTCCGGCCCCGGCCGTCGATCACCGTCGCGCCTGACGCCGATTCTCGGCCCGGCCCCGACTCGGCTGCCCGCCCGGCCGACGCGGCGCGGTCGTGCGGGCGGATCTCGCTGATGGTGGCCCCGTCGATCGTGACGTCCTGCGGCGGGAGCAGGCGATCACCGTGGCCGGGGAAGACGCGTACGTCGCGGAACACCACGCTCGACATCCGCACCTCCACGGCGGTTTCACGGTGAGGCGAGTCCGGCCGACGGCCAGCCCCGCCACTGACGGACACGTTAGGCGCGCAGGGCGTGGACCACGTCGAAGCCGGTCGAGTGTCGTCGAGCAGCGGCCGGATCAGCTCTGCAACCGCTCGATGAACAGCCACGTGGCCAGCGGCAGCACGAGGATGGCCGCGAGCATGCAGGTGATGGCGACGATCGCCAGGTTGTAGGAGTGGTCACGGGGTGGTTTGCCAGCCGCGCCGATCGCCTGGTAGAGCGCAGTCAACGCCCAGTCGGTGCTCAGCCGGATCCGGTGCCGGGCCACCGCGGCGGCATAGATGGACACCCAGGACAGGACGACCAGCAGCACGACCGTGACGAGCGCGAGAACGACCAGCAGGCTCACGTTGCGGGTGGCCGCCACCACGCCGCTGAGAACGGCCGACAGCGCTCCGGTGAGGAAGGCCCCGCCGAGCAGGAACGTGGGCAGCTTCATCCGGTCGGACCGCAGCCCCCGCTCCACCCGCGCCATGTCCTTACGGGCCCGCCGCAACGACCGGTGTTCCAGGCTGCCCCAGACGGCGCTCGCTTCACGACGCTCGTAGAGCTGGCGCACGAGCATCGGCGTAGTGGCTCTTCAGATACGGGTCACCAGCTGCACCAGAAGGCCGAAGACGGGCCGCAGCGGCCCCCAGGTGGAGCGCACTTCGACCTTGAGAGCGCCGTTGCGGTCCAGCACCTCGATGGCACGCATCAGCGTCCTGGTGGCCACCTCGAAGTCGTCGGGGAGCTGCACCGGTGCCGTGCGGGCCAGTTCGACCATGAGCTGCCGCTCGACCGGTCCGTGAGCGCCGATCTGTTCGAGGATGCGGCTCTTCTCGTCATCGTCGTCGGCGCGAAGCACCCGCAACGCGTCGATGCGGTCGAGGAAGCCTGCGCCGTGGCCCTTTCCATCCTTCTCCCCGCCCACGGGCAGGAACGTACCAAGGGCTCGTGCTCATCCTCCGAAGATCCACGAGTCGGCTCGGAGCTGTGCCCACTCTCCGCGCCGGTTGGGGTATCAGCACGGCGGCTCGGATGCTCGTCCAGATCCAGGACGCGGCGTGGAGCCCGTCGACGGGCACGACGCTCAACAGCACCGACCGCCCGGCAGGCACGTCGCCCCGTCGTACCTCGGCAGACGAAGCAAGGTGACAGGTGATGGATCATCGATCACTCCCGCTGAGAAGGGTTGCCACCGGATTGGCCGCCTGCGGTCTCAGCCTCCTGCTCATGGCACCGAGCTGCTCGATCGATCCGCCGCCACCTCCGCAGAGCGAAGAGGGTGTCCCGTCGAGGGGTGGAGATGAGGTACCGGAGCCCGAACCCGAACCGATCCCCGAACCCGATCGCGAGCCCGAGCCCGAGCCCGAGCCGATCCCGGAACCGGTGCCGGAACCAGAACCAGAACCAGAACCGGACCGGAACCGATTCCTGAACCACCTGCTCCCGAGCCCGAGCCCGAAGCGGAGGCCGAGCCCGAAGCCGACCTGGGCGGAAGGTAGCGGAAGTGCAGCAACCTCTCGAGGGGGGCGAGCATCAGGAACGTCGAACCCTGTCGGGCTCCAGAGCGTTCCTCGCGTCCGCGGCTGGCGGCGTCGCCGCGCAAGCTGCCGTCCTCACGGCGCTTCTCTACTACATGGGCTGGGTGCGTTCACACGCCACCCTCGGCTACTTCGGCATCGATCCGCGGATGTTGGGCTACACCACGCAGGACTACGTACTCCGGAGCCTCAATTCCACGTTCGCTCCGCTGATCATCGGCACGTTGGCCGGATTGAGCATGGTGAAGCTCCACGAGGTTCTCGTCGAGCCCCGGATCTCGCGCAGCGGCGGTAAGTGGGCCGTTCGATTCCTCCGAATCGGACTGCTCGTCGGTGCAGCCCTGGCTGCACTGGTGTGCGCGAGACTCGCGGCCCCGACCATATTCGCGGTACCGCGCGGACTGATGCTGCCAGCGGCTCTCGTGCTGTCGTTGGGGCTGTTGACGTACTGCCCGTACCTGCTTTCTCGCGTGCGGCCAGGGCCTACCGCGAGCACTGACGAGTACCGCAGATTCCGTGCTCTGGCGATCCTCGGCCTCGGCTTCATCGCGGTCCTGTGGTTGCTGGCCGTGTACGCCCAGGAGACCGGCGTGGCCCGCGCCGAGGACATCGCCGGACGCCTCAGGAGGGATCCCGCGGTCACTGTCTACAGCGAGTTCCCATTGGCGGTGAACGGGCTCGGTATCAGGATGGCGAGATTCGGCGCAGATGACCACAAGTACCGTTACGTCTACACCGGCCTCCGTCTCTTGGAGAGCGGTGATGGGACGATCGTCTTGGTGTCGCCGTCCTGGCGAAAAGGCGAGAAGATCTACGTGTTGGATGACGACGAGTCCATCCGCGTCGACTTCAGAGCCATTCGCTAGTCGTATCGAGCTCGCCCGCCGGTTGAGGTGAACGTGGGCGTAGCAACCGAATACTGTTGACAGTCGATAGCTTCACATCGATACTCGTGCCGTGCTGACGACGTACTGGGCCGTGGCCCCCCTGAGGCTCCTGCTCGTCCTGCTGTTCACCGTCGTGACGGTGAGCCAGGGAGCCATGCTGGTCCTGGTGGTGCCCATGCTGCCGGAGCTGCTGGCCGGCGAGTTGCGGCTGGGGTGGACGCTCCTGGCGATCGCGGTGCCGGGGTTGCTGTGCGTCCAGGTCGTGGTCGTGTGCACGGGGAAACTGCTGACCATGGTCGCGCGGGACAGGATCTTCAGCGCCGCCTCGCTGCCGTGGGTGGACGCGATCGTGTGGGCGATCGCGGGTGCGTGGGTGCTGCTCCTGTGCGCGTTCGTCCCCGTCTTCGCCATCGCGGACGCCGACGACGCTCCGGGGCTGGCCGCGCTGCACCTGCTGCTCCTGCTCGCCGGCGCCGTTGTGGGTCTGCTCATGGTCGTCATGCGCGCGCTGCTGCGCCAGGCGACGACGCTGCGGGCCGATATGGAAGCAGTGATCTGATGGCCATCGTGGTGCGGGTCGACGTCGAGCTCGCCAGACGGAAGATGAGCGTGGGGGACTTCGCCGAGCGCGTCGGGCTCACGCCGGCGAACGTGGCAGTGCTCAAGAACGGTCGCGCGAAGGCTGTTCGCTTCAGCACGCTGGAAGCCATGTGCCGGGTCCTCGACTGCCAGCCCGGAGACCTGCTCGAGTGGGTCGAGGACGAGCACAGCACGCCACCCGTCACTCACGGAGACGCCGCCATCGCAGGAGTCCGGTCTGCTGCGCAAGGCCGCGAACACGCCTGATTGCGCATCGGCCGCGGGACAGCGTCTAGTCCAGGCAGAACTCGTTGCCCTCGGGGTCGGTCATCACGATGAAGCCGGCGCTCATCGGGGGAGCGGGCTCGTCGCGCCGAACCCGCGTCGCTCCCAGCGCGACGAGCCGGTCGCACTCGACCTCCAGCGCCGCCATCCGCTCGTCTCCCTGCAGTTCGGGAGCCGCGCGAACGTCGAGGTGGACGCGGTTCTTGGCGACCTTGTCCTCCGGCACCTGCTGGAAGAACAGCCGTGGGCCGTGCCCGTCCGGGTCCTCGATGGCCGATCTCGTGTTGCGCTGCTCCTCCGGTACGCCGACCCGTGCGAGGAAGTCGTCCCACGCGGCCAGCGGGTCGGCGTCCTCGGGCAGGTCGACCCCGGGCGGGCCGGGGTGGACGTAGCCCAGTACGTCGCGCCAGAAGGATGACAGCGCTCGCGGGTCGTGGGCGTCGAAGGTGACCTGGATGTGGCGGCTCACGCCATGCACGCTACGACGTGGTGTCGAGCTGTCTGCCACGGAGGCGGAACGCCTACGCTCCGGCTGTGCCCCCGACCGCTGCGGAGGACCCCCGCCACGACCGGGCGCGGCACGCCGTGCTGGGCGGCCTCGTGGGCAGTGGAGGCGGCGGGCGGCGGGCGTTCGTCGACGCGACCGGCACGCCGGTGGCACTACCGGCCGCGATCCGCCGCGTGGTCGCCACGGACGATGGGGTCGGCGCACTGCTGCTCGGGCTGGGCTCGCCGTTGGTCGGGTGCGCCGGAGTCCTCGACGAGGTCGACGTGGTCGGCGCGCCGCGCGCGCCGGACCCGCAGGCCGTTGCGGCGCTGCGCCCTGACGTGATCGTGACCGGCGCCGTCGATCGGGTGCACGACCTCGCGGACGTCCGGTTGGTCGAGGCGCTGCGGAAGGTGGCGCCCATCGTGGCGGTGGATGTCGGGCGCCCCGCGGCCGCCGTGGCAGATCTGCGGGCCCTGCTCGGCCCCGTCATCGGAGGCCGGCCGGCGACCGAGCCGGTGTCCGACCGTCGGGCCCCTGCACCGTGACGGGGCCGCGCCTCGGGTGCTAGTCGGCAGCTCCGAGGGCGTCGAGTCGTCGCAGCTCATCGTCGGACAGGGAGATGTCCGCCGCTGCGACGTTGGACCGCACGTGGCTGGCTCTCGTCGTCCCCGGAAGCGGAACGACGGGCACGCCGTGCACCCGCCCCCGATGATGGACCCATCCCAGCGCGATCTGCCCTGCAGTCGCGTCGTGGACTTCGGCGATCGCGTCGAGGGTGCTGTGGCGCGTCCGGTGCAGTGCTCCGTGGCCGGTCGGCGAGTGCGCGACGACGGTGATGCCGAGGTCCGTCGCGGTCGGGAGCAGCTCCTGTTCGATGGCTCGCTCCGTCAGGGACCACTGCTCCTGGAGAGCTGTGATGGGGTGCTGGGCGTGGGCCCGGCGCAGGTCCTCAGCCGTCACGTTGGACAGGCCGAGGGCACGCACCTTGCCCTGGGTGAGGAGTTCGGCCATGGCGCCCACCGTGTCCTCGATCGGGACGGTCGCGCTGCGGTGGTGCAGGTAGTACAGGTCGATCACATCGACTCCGAGCCGCCGGAGGCTCGCGTCGCACGCCTGCCGGACGTACGCCGGATCGGCTCGAACGTCGAAGCCGCCGGCCACCTGATCCCGCCACACCAGTCCACACTTGCTGGCCAGCAGCACCTCGTGCCGTCGGCCTCTGATCGCCCGTCCGACCAGCTCCTCGTTCAGGTACGCGTCCGCTGTGTCGACCATCGTCACGCCCGCGTCGAGCGCAGTGCGGACGACAGCCACCGGATCACGATCAGGGCTCTCGGCGGCTTCGTCGCGCAACCGCATGGCTCCGAAGCCCTGACGACCGAAGGCGATCCCGTCCGCCGAGGAGTCGGCCTCGGTCCGTGGCGTAGTCACGAGCGAGAACCTAGGACCTCAACCGGGGTTGAGGTCCAGCGGAGACCGCCGCGCCTTTCATGTCTGGGGAGCGCCACACCTCCGAGGGTGCTGTCGCCCGCCTTTGCTCTGCACACCCGGACGCAACGCGGCTGGCTCGCCTGACCCGATGCGGCGGGTCCTCTAGGCTCTGCGCACCCCGAGGCAACGGACTCATGGGCGTCCATCGCCCCCGCTCGCCCGGCTCGTGCCGTGCGAGAGCACCGAGATCGACCACCGATTGGTGTGATGTTCCTCCGGACCACTCTGCTGTCGAACTCGCGGAATCGGACTCTGTTGCACGCACCCCACCCCGAGTCCGATCCGCCACGAGCCGAGATGGGAACGCAGCGAATGAGCCGCGTACGGCCGTGATGCGTATGTGTATGCAGAGCAAAGGGGGTGGGCAACAGGGGTCGAGGGGCGTGCGGCGAGGAGCCGGCGGGCCCAGACTCCTCGGTACTGGCCCTCGGGACTCCGGCCCGACGGCGACGATCGCGTGCGTCAGCCCCGCGACAGGCGACGGCGGTTGGCCACCACCCGCTTGTGGACCGGGGCGAGGACGCTGCCGACCGCTGTGGCGGCGTCCTTCGGTGGCGTCGTCGCCGCCGCGACAGCGGCCTTGCCGAAGGCCTCGGCCTTCTCCTGCACCATCCGTGTGTACTCGCGGCGGTCCCGAGCACTCGGCGGCCATCCACCCATCGCCATCCTGGCCGTCCGGTAGCCGATCACGACCGGCGCCGACCACGCGATCTCAGCGAGCTGCAGCCACGGCCGCACCCACCCCGCGCCGGGCGACGATCCACCAGCCGTGAGCCCCTTCGGCGACATCGGTCCACGCTACGTGCTGCATCGCCCGAGGTATCTGCCGCCGATCCGTGATGCTCTTCACGGAGGACCCGGCGACCGGCCGGCGGAGCGGTGTGTCGCGAGGAGGGACTGGCGCGGTGGTGTGGAGCGCGAGGGGTGCCGGCCGTGCGGTCATCTCGAACACGATCGATGTCGAGCGGCCTGCCGAGGAGGTGTTCGACTACTGCAGCGACATGCGCACCGAGGTCGAGTGGAACCCGGTCGCGAAGAGCGTCGCCCTGATGTCGGCGGAGCCCGTGGGCACGGGCAGTCGGTTCACCGCGTCCTGGAGCGGCCTGGGCCGGTCGACCGCAGAGATCGTCGATTTCGCGCGGCCGTCGTCGTGGACCACGCAGACCACGGAGGCGACGTTGCCCTTCCGTCTGGTGGGGACGGTGACGCCGACGACGGCCGGCTCGGTCCGCCTGACGATGCGGATCGAGCTCCTCCCGGCGGGCGGAATGAGGCTGCTGGTCCCCGTGATCAAGATCCTGATGGGGCGCACCGCGAGGGCGAACATGAGGCGCATCAAGGAGGCGGTGGAGCGGTAGCACCCTGCCCGACGGAGCGCCCAGTGGTGAAGCGCCTAGTGGTAGGGCTTGTGCGGGATCGCGGCGTCGTTGAGCTGCTGCTCCATGTCCACCCAGATCGCGCCGTCCTCGATCTTGCAGGCGTACACGGGGATCGGAGCCACGGCGGGCACCCCGCGCGGTTCGCCCGTCCTGAGGTCGAAGCAGGAGTTGTGCGCGGGACAGATGAGTGTGTCGTCCTCCTGCAGGTAACCCTCGTTCAGCGGTTGCTGCTGGTGCGTGCAGGTGTTGTGCACGGCAACCGCCTCGTCCTCGTAGAGACGGACGACGCACACCGGCTCGCCCATGTGGACGAGCATCATGTCGCCTTCTTCGAGCTGGTCGAGATCGGCAACCGCTTCCCACGCCATGCGTTCCTCCTAGGTCCTGGCACCCCTGGATCGGGGTTGCGATCCCCGCACCTCGATCCAGCCCTTGCGCACGCGCGTCGGCAGCACGGGTTGCGGGTGATGGGCGGGTCCGCGCACGATGTGGCCGTCACGGAGGTCGAACAGCGACCCGTGCAGCGGGCACTCGACGACGCAGCCGGTGATCTCGCCCCGGCTGAGCAACCCCCCGGCGTGGCTGCAGAGATCGTCCACGGCGTGCACGTGCTCGCCGTCGCGGTGCAGCAGGATCTGCCTGCCCTCGACCACCACGCCGGTCGACGCACCGTCCGCCAGGTCGGTCTCGGCCACCGCCTGGACCCACCGGGTGGGGCCGGTCGTCGTCGCCACCCGGTTGACCATGACCGCCCTGCCCTGCACGAGATGCCCGCCGACGAACCCCGCAGCCGCGGTGACGGTCATGCTCGTCGCGGCGAGGACGCGCGCCGAGGGTGTGTGCCCACCCAGTCGGGCGGCCAGCGAGGCGGCCTGCAGCGTGGTGCCCGCCAGGTTCAGCAACCCGTGGAACAGCCCCACGCGCCGGTCCTCGCCGTCGCTGACGTTCCAGTCGGTGACCCCCGTCGCCGCCGTCGCGACCGCAGCGACGAGGCCAGCCGCGCTCAGCGTGGCCGCGGGGTCCATCCGGCTGCCGTCGTCGGAACGGTCCTTGCCCACCGTGTCGAGCACGAGAGCGCCCGCCCAGAGGCCGATCGGCAGGTCGCTGAGCGCGGCGTGGACGGAGTGCCCGGCCCACCGGCCGCCGTGCATGAGCTCGACGGCCAGGTTGCCGCGATACCGGTCGTACAACGGCTGGGTCACGGCGGACACGCGGTCGTTGAGGACGTGCAGCCACTTCCAGCGCTCCACCGCGGCGAAGGCCTCCTGGTGCCACGTGGCGAGGCGCGACGGTCCCACCGGCGCCGCCGCAGCGCTCCACCGCCCATCGGTCCCCGACATCGGAAGGCTCCTGCTCCTCGCTGCTGCGTCAAACCCAGGGACGGTCCCACCTCGACCGCGCGCTGACCGTCTCATCGTGCGACGTGACAGAGCCGGTTGGCGGGTGGGGTGTTCCGGCCCGCCGAGCATAGGCTGGCGGTCGATCCTCATGGCGAACTGTTCAGCTCGTGATCGGGTCGGCCAGCGCTTCTTCCAGGTCGTGTGCGGCACACACCTTCATGGCCTCTGCGACGGCCTGCGAGTCCTCGTTGGCGTCGATGCCGACGATCTTCCCCCAGCGCATGTGGACGATGTGGACGCCGTGGTTCTCGTACGGCGAGCCGTCGATCAGAACCTGCGCGGCGGTCCAACGGATGATCACGGTCGTGTTGTGGGGAAGGCCTTTCACCCAGACGTCGCGGACCGTGAGTTTCAAGCCGGGGCTGAGTCGGCCCAGCCGCTCGAACCAGCGGCGGAGCGCTTCTCGATCGTGGCGCTCGCCGCCCAGTGCATGTGTGCCCCCGAAGCGATGGTGGATGGTCGGCGCGCAGTTCTTCAGCAGCGCTGCGTAGTCCTTGTCGTTGACCCGCATGAAGTTCTTCTTGGCAACGTGAACCCCCCCGCTCACACTGATCAGCTGGGCTCTCGTTCACGGGCTGGTCGTGCTGACTCGAGACGGCGCACTGGAGACCGCAGCCGAGACCACGGACCCGGCGGCTGCAGCCGATCTCGCCCGCGAACTGACCGACGTGTTCATCGCGTGCATCGGACATGAGTTCCCGCCTCCGCGGCCACATCAGCGGCCGTCAGGATCTGATCAGTGGCCGGCTTCCAGTCCAGTCCATCCCCAGCGAGGCACGGTCCGGCCGGCAGGTACGACGGACTGGTCGTCGGGGTAGGACAGCATCTCCTCGACCGCCCACTGCATGTAGGAGCGCAGCGCCTCGCGGAACTCACCGTCGGCCGGCAAGCCCGCGTCCTCGGCCGCGCGCACGAAGCAGTCGAGGAAACGCCGACCGAGGTCGTCCAGTTCGCCGTTTCCCGCGTGCAGCCGCAGCACTCCGGAGTGGTCGCCGCAGAGGCGCGTGTAGTGGGGCGGCCCACCGAACACCTCCGCCCAGTAGGCGGCCAGGCGCTGGACATGTTCGGGATGTTGGTCCGGGTGTGAGAACGGGTGATTGAGCTCGGGGTCGCGCAGGCACCGCGCGTGGTGGGCCTCGGCCAGGGCGAGGAACGCGGCCTCACCGCCGGCGAACTCGAACAGCGACGGACGCATCACGGCAGCGTGGCACACGCGAACCGGGTCGAGGGCGAAACGGCCAGCACTACCGACCATCCCTGACCCAGCAGCGACCGTGGGACAGACTGCGCCGAGGACGGGATGAGGCCCCGGCACCGAACGATCCGAGTCGCGAGGAGACGCATGATGCACGAGGTCGTCGACGTCCGCCCGATCGGGCATGTCCGATCGAGCCTGCTCGACCGGCACCTCGCGCCCTGTCAGGGAGACGAAGGTGCGCCGCCCTCGGCTCTGATCATCGACCCTGCCCTCGCCGGCGGCCTCATCGGCCTCGTGGTCGGTACCGACGTCCTCGTGCTGACCTGGTTGCACCAGGCCAGCCGGGATGTGCTCCGCACCCGACCCCGCAACGACCCACGACGCGCTGAGCAGGGGGTGTTCAGCACGCGCTCACCCGACCGACCCAACCCGATCGGCCTGCACCGTGTCCGCATCACCTCGATCGAGGACACGACCATCGGGGTTCGGGATCTCGAAGCCATCGACGGCACACCCGTCATCGACATCAAACCCGTGCTGGGCCCGCACCGGGAGCGGTGAGCGTCGACGCGCGCATATCCTCGCGGCGTGACCGACTTCCTCGTCCGGCGCGACGACCTGCGGACGTACCGGACCGACGACGGCGAGAAGGTCCTCGCGAGCGTCGCGGAGGGGACGGTGCAGTTCTCGGTCGAGCGCTTCGGTCTGACCGCCAACAACCTCACCTACGGGGTGTTCGGCGACATGCTGGGCTACTGGCACTTCTTCCCGGCGCCGGAGGGCTGGGGGCGGATCCCGGTCTGGGGCTTCGGTGAGGTGAGCGCGTCAGGCGTCGAGGGGATCGTGCCGGGCGACCGCTTCTACGGCTACTGGCCGATGTCGAGCTACGTCACGCTGGAGGCGAGGGCCGACGACGCCGGCTTCGTCGAGTCGTCCGCGGCGCGCGCGCCACTGCCGGCGGTGTACAACCGCTACCTGCGCGCGGTTCCCGAGGCCGGGTTCGAACCCGACGGCGACGACGCATCAGCGATCATGCGGCCGCTGTTCATGACCGGCTGGCTCATCGCCGACCAGCTCGCCGCCGACGGCTGGCACGGTGCCGACGCAGTGGTGCTCGCGTCGGCGTCGAGCAAGACCGCGTACGCCACCGCGTCGGCCATCGGCGGGCACGACGACCGGCCGTCGCTGATCGGCCTGACGTCGGCGGCCAATGTCGAGTTCACCGCGGGGCTCGGTCTCTACGACACCGTGCTCACCTACGACGACATCGGCGCCCTGCCGACCGACCGCCGCATCGTGCTGATCGACATCGCCGGCGACGCCGGTGTGCGCCGGAAGGTGCACGAGGTCACCCGGGACGTCCTCCAGGCCTCGATCATGGTCGGCGCGACGCACTGGGAGAACGCGACCTTCGAGGGCGACGACCTGCCCGGCCCGGAGCCGGTGATGTTCTTTGCGCCGACCGTCGCCGAGGAGCGCACCGCCGCCCTCGGGCCGGCGACGTTCGCACGGCGGGTCGGCGGCGCCTGGGCGGTGTTCGCCGGCCGGCTCACCGAGCTGATCGAGATCGAGCACGCGACCGGCCCAGAGGCGCTGGCGGCTGCCTACACCGGGTTCATCGAGGGCGAGGCCGACCCCCGCAAGGGCCTCGTGTTCACGCTGTAGCGATCTCGGCCGCGTACCGCCAGAAGTCCCGCATCATCGTCGGCGGCGTCGGTCCGCTCAGCTCCCGCTGGCTGAGCAGGACGGCGACCGTTCCCGTCGCGGCCGTGAGGTGCGCCGCGGTTCCGGTGCCGCCGATCCAGCCGTACCGTCCCGGCACGTTCCACGGGTCGATGGCCTCGACGTCGACCGAGCCGCCGAAGCCCCACCCCTGGCCCTCCAGGAACAACGTGCCGCGCCTGGCGCTGGGGCGGGGTCAGGTGATCGGTGGTCATCTGCCGGACCGACTCGGGAGACAACAGCCGCCGTCCGGCTGCCGTTCCTCCCGCGAGCATCATCCGGGCGAACGAGTGCCAGTCGTCGACGGTGGAGACGAGCCCGCCTGCGCCGGAAGGGAACTCCGGCATGCTGCTCCACTGCCCGTCCGGCGACGTCGACCAGCTCGAGGCCGCCGGCGGGATCGGGTCGGTAGTAGCTGGTGAACCGGTCGAGCTCGTCGGCCGGTACCGCGAACCCGGTGTCGACCATGCCGAGTGGCTCGAACAGCCGCTCGGCCAGGAAGTCGGGCAGCGAATCGCCGGAGACCCTGGCGATCAGGACGCCCAGGATGTCGGAGCAGGTGTTGTACAGCCACGCATCCCCGGGCTGGTGCAGCAGCGGGATTCGCGACAGCGCCGCCATCCACTCGTCCGGCGACGCGACGAGCTGCGGCGCCGGCGGTCCCTGTTTCAGCTCGCTGAACAGCAGACCGACCGCCGGCAGCGAGAAGTCGGACGGGAATCCGTACCCGGCACGAAAGGTGAGCAGGTCGGAGACGGTGATCGGCCTGATCGCCGGGACCACGTCGTCGACCGGAGCCGCCGGAGTGCGCACGACCGTCGGTGACGCCAGCTCCGGCAGCCACGGTGCGACCGGATCGTCCAGTGCGATACGGCCGTCCTCGATCAGCATCATGGCGGCCGCGGCGGTGATGGGCTTGGTGATCGAGGCGATGCGGAAGATCGTGTCCCTGGCCATCGGCGCGGTTCCGGCGACGTCGACCGAGCCGACGGCGCACACCTCGACCCGGTCGTCGCGCGCCACCAGGCCCACCGCGCCCGGTACCGATCCGTCGTCGACGTGGGACGCGAGGACGTCCTGCAGCTGGCTCATCGCACTCCCTCGCTGCGCTCGGTCGGCGCTTCGCGCGGGCGCTGTGACACTGATTCGCTCGCAAGCTCGCTCACTCGATCCACTCCCCTTCGTGCGGTCGAACAGGGGACCAGTGGCGTCGGCGAGAATCATCGGCCGGTCCTCACACCGTGCTGAACCCCGGTGGCAATGCGGTGCGGCCGGTCAGCGCGGCCAGCAGTTCCGGACCCTGACCGCGCTCGACCCCGGTCCGGGCGAGAACGGCGGCGGCCTCGGCCAGTGCGTGGCGGGAGAACGCCGCCGGGAGGCCGGCGGCGGCTGCGATGTCGAGACCGTGGACGACGAGCTCGACGGTGCGGGTGGGCACGTAGGAGGAGACCCGGATCCCGCCGGCGATGGTCTCGATGAGCGCGTCGGGGTCGGCACCGGCGACCCGGGCGACGGCACGGTCGGCCAGGTCGCGGAAGGAGGCCGCCGGGTCCGCGCCGAGCGCCGCGCCCGCCTGCCGGCCCCGCTGCGCGACCGCGGAGGCGTCCGTTCCCTCGCCGGTCCGGGCCGAGAGGAGGGCGTAGTAGGCCTCCGGGGAGGCGATGTCCTCGGTCCGGGCGGGCCGGTCGAGGTAGGTCAGCACGGTCACCATGGCCCGGCTGGTGTGGCCGACCAGCGCCCGCAGATCCCACTCGCCGAGTCCGGGAGCCGACCAGAGGTCGTCGTCGATGCGGCCGACCAGGTCGGCAGCAGTGCCCGCCGCATCGGTGTAGGCCAGCAGGGCCGGACAGCCGCCGGTTCGTTCACGACGTCCGTTCTACCCGGCCGCACCGGAGAAAATCCACGGGAAACGAAGAAGCGAGAGCCGCCGATATGCTCGCGGAAATCGCGTTCCTGCTACTGGTGGAGGACCCGGGAATTGAACCCGGCAGGGCGCCCCAAGTGCGCATCCCCCTTGTCGTGAGAATGGGACGCTAGCTCAGCACGTCGATCCCGCGCAAGCCCGGGATCATGGCCGCGCCGATCGGACGCGGAGCAGGCGGCGCGACTGGTAGCGCGGCGCAGTGCATGGCACTCTGCATGATCGAAGGGGGTAACCGCGCGATGTGGGGGACGTTCACTCGACCCGGCGTGGATCGTCCACGCGTCGTCGACGGGTGCCCGCAGGACTTCCCCGGTGGATGACCTGTCGCTGACCGACGGGGTCGTTCCGATCGTCCTGCTCGTGGCCGGCGGAGTCGCACTCGTCCTGCTCCTCGCGCGACGGATGACCCGCGCGTGGGTGGTGACCGTCGGCCTGGCCGCGTTCGCGGTCGTGCTGATCGGAATCGGGCTGAACTGGTTGGTGACCGACCTGCTCGAGCTGACCCCCGAGGACCTGTCCGGGAGTGTGGTGACCTGGATCGCCGTCGCGGTCGGCGCGATCGTGCTCGCCGCCGGCAGCCTCATCGGCACACCGCCGGGCCGGAAGGTGCTGGGCCTGGTCTGTGGCGTCGTCCTCCTGGTGACCGCGGGATCGCAGATCAACGCGTACTTCGACGAGTACCCCACGGTCGGGGCTCTGACCGGGGCCGACACCGGTGAGGTCGACGCCTTCCGCGACTCGCCGGGGCGGGCCAGCTCCGCGTCGGAGGACACCCCGGTGGTGGACCGGTGGAAGGACCAGCTGGCGATCGGCCAGGGCACGGTGGATACCGCGCAGATCCCCGCGACCGTCTCGGGCTTCGTGGCGCGCGACGCCTACGTCTACACACCGCCGGCGTACGACGTCGCACAGCCGCCACGGCTTCCGGTCCTGATCCTGGTCGCCGGACAGCCCGGTGGTCCCGAGGACTGGTTCCAATCCGGAGAGCTGCGGGAGAACCTCGATGCGTTCGCGGCGGCCCACGCCGGGCTCGCCCCGGTCACGGTCGTCGTCGATCCCAACGGCGCGGACACCGCGAACACCATGTGCATGGACTCCGCGATCGCGAAGGCGGAGACCTACCTGGTCAAGGACGTCCGCAACTGGATCATCGCCGAGCTCGGCATCGACTCCAACCCCGAGCACTGGACGTTCGGGGGCTGGTCCGTACGGCGGCACCTGCGCGATCCAGATGGCCACCCGGCACCCGGACCTGTTCGGATCGTTCATCGACTTCCAGGGCGAGGCCGAACCGGCCCTCGGTCCCGATCGGGCCCAGACGGTGCAGACCGCGTTCGGCGGCAACACCGCGGAGTTCGATGCCCTCGTGCCGCTGACCGTGCTGAGCACGACTCGCTTCCCGAACACCTGGGGGTACTTCGCCTCCGGTTCCGAGGACACGCAGTTCACCGGCTACATGACCGAGGTGTCGAAGGCCGCCGAGCTCTCGGGAATGACGACGCAGACCGCTATCGTGCCCGGTCAGGGCCATTCCTGGGCGGTCCCGATCAACCAGATGGTCCCGGCCCTGACCTGGTTGAGCCCGAAGCTCGGGTTCTCCCGATGAGGAAGCGGAACGATGGCGCCTGACGACCCCGCCGGCTCGGTCACGAAACAACCCGTGGTGACGGCGACACCGGCCCCGGCCGCACAGGCGTCCTCACCTCCACCGCCTCGCGGAGCCGACCCGCCGGTCGATCCCGGCCGGAACGTTCGTTCGGGTGGCGCGGAACTGTGGGCGACGCGGGCGGTGGCGAACGTGGTGCCGCTGGTGCGACGGATCCCGTTCACCGCGACGGTCGTGTCGATCACACTGGTGGTCGGGCTGCTGGCTCGCACGATCTTCGTTCCCGTCTCGCAGGAGACCTGGTACCCCTACGTCGCCTACGGCTTGCCCGCCCTGCGCGAGGGACGGGTGTGGACCCTGGTCACCGGGGGGTTCTTCGCGATCTCCCCCGTCCACTACCTCACCGCGATCCTGGTCTTCGGGGTGCTCGTCGGGGCCTGCGAGATCCGGCTCGGCACCCGGCGTACCGCGGTGACCTGCATCGTCGGGGAGATCGGCGGGATCCTCGCCGCCAGCCTGCTGATGCTCGCGCTGTCCAACACGTCGTGGCAGTGGGCGCAGACCGTCGCGACGGTCCGCGACGTCGGGTTCACCACCGGGATGCTCACGGTCGTCGCCGTCACCTCGGCGTTGCTGCGCTCACCGTGGCGGCTGCGCGTCCGGGCCGTCCTCGGCTTCTACGTGGCCGTCGCGTTCCTGTTCGAAGGCACGCTGTCCGACGTCGCGCACCTGCTCGCCGTCGCCGTCGGGGTGGTCGTGGGGCAGCGGCTCTACGGGGTCGAGCCCGGCTTCGGGCCTCGGACCCGCCGAGAGACCCGGTTGATGGCCTTCGCCGCGCTGCTCGCGATCGCCGCGGTCGAGATCACCGTTCTGCTGTTCCCCGGGGACGGTCCGCTGGGCAGCACGGCGGGGCAGGCCGGTCCGACCGTCGATGTGATCATCGACGTGGTCATCATCGCCCTGCTGGCGAACCAGCTGCGCTACGGCCGCCGGTGGGCGTGGTGGGTCGCCGTGGTTCTGAGCGCGTTCAACGTCGCCGTCGCGATCCTCGTGCTCGTCCTGCTCGTGACCGGCCAGCCGGTGACCGGCGCGCCGGTCAGCCTGGGCAGCGGTCTGCTGTGGGTGGGGGTGCTGCTCCTGCTGCTGTTCAACCGCCGCGCGTTCGGCGTTCCGTTGCGTCGCCGGGTGGTCGGCGGGGTGTCCGCGGGCCCGGAGTCGACCGCCAGGGCCCGGCAGCTGCTGATGACCGTCGGTGGCTCGACGATGTCGTGGATGACGCTCTGGCCGGAGAACCGCTACTACTTCACCGCCGACGGGGATGGATACGTCGGCTACCAGCGCCACGCCGGCGTCGCCATCGCCCTGGCCGACCCCGTCGTCCCGGCGGGCACCGAGGCGGCCGCAGTCACGGAGTTCGCGGCGGTCGTCGAGCGGGGTGGCCTCACACCGTGCCTGTTCTCCGTCGGCGAGGCAGTCGCCCAGGCGGCGCGCGACGCCGGTTGGCGCGCCACCCAGATCGCCGAGGACACGATCGTCGACCTCCCGGGGCTGGTGTTCAAGGGCAAGAGCTGGCAGGACATCCGGTCGGCGATCAACAAGGCGAAACGCGAACAGCTCGAGTTCCAGCTCGTCAGCCTGGCCGAACAGCCCTTCGCCGTGCTCGCTCAGGTGCGCGCCATCTCCGAGCAGTGGGTCGGGGAGAAGGGCCTTCCCGAGATGGGGTTCACCCTCGGCGGGGTCGAGGAGTCCCTGGACCCCGCGGTGCGGGTCGGGCTGGCGATCGATCGGACCGGCAGCATCCACGGCGTCACCTCGTGGTTGCCGGTCTACGGGCCGGGTGGAGTCGTGCGTGGCTGGACGCTCGACGTGATGCGCCGCCGGCCGGACGGATTCCGCCCCGCCGTCGAGTTCATGATCGCCCAGGCGTGCCTCGCCTTCCAGGCCGAGGGGGCGCAGTTCGTCTCGCTGTCGGGGGCCCCGCTGGCCCGCTCGCGGCAACCCGAGGAGGCGCTCCCGCAGATCGACCGCGTGCTCGACGCCCTCGGTGGCGCCCTCGAGCCGCTCTACGGGTTCCGGTCGTTGCACGCGTTCAAGGAGAAGTTCAAGCCCCGCCACGAGACCATCTACCTCGCGTACCGCGACGAGTCCGACCTCCCGCGGATCGGGTTGGCCCTCACCCGCGCCTACCTCCCCGACGCCTCGCCCGGCCAACTGGTCAAGGCCTCCCTCGCGACGCGGAGCCACGCCGACGCGTCCGCCCGCTGACGCCCTGCGCGTCGTCGCCGCGGCCACGGGAGAGGAGGACGGGATGGCGGAGTGGTTCGTCGAGACCTTCGTGGCTGCGCCAGCCGGTCATCCGGGCGAAGATCGCCGTCCAGCAGGCCGTCGCCGGACGGTTCGACGATCCCGAGGACTACCAGCCGTCCTGAGCGGAGGCCCGTCGAGGTGTCCGCTCGCTAGGCCGTGGCGACGCGGGCCCCCTGGGACCGCGCGCGCTGCGCCAGCATCAACCCGTCGAACTCACCCCGCCACGACGGCGCGAGCGGAATGCCCGTGCGGTGGGCCTCCTCGACGCTGAGCTCCACCGGCATCCCGAACGTGTCGTGCAGCTCGAACAGGTCCCCGCCGCTGACCTGGGCCTGGGTGCGGCCGCGCCGTCGCAGCTGGCTGAGCCCCTTGCGCAGCGTGCGGGCGAACACCCGCTCCTCCTTGGTCAGGACCTCGATGATGTGATCCTGGTTCTGGGCGACCTCCGGATAGACGTCGCGGTAGATCCCGCCGACGACCGGGACGAGATGTTCCGCGAGGCTGCCGGCCATCTCGAGGTCGAGGGCGAAGCGCAGAGCCCGCCGGACGAGGCGGCGCATCACGTAGCCCTGCTTGGAGTTGCCGGGTCGGATGCCTTCGGCCGCCAGCATGGCGGCACCGCGGATGTGGTCGGTGACCACGCGCATCGCCGTGGTCGCCTCCTGGTAGGTCTTGCCGGACACGGCGGAGAGCTGCTCGACGACGGGCCACAGCAGGTTGATCCGGTAGACGTCGGGATCGTCCACCGAAGCGGCGGCGATGCGTTCGAGACCGCCGCCGTAGTCGACGTTGTCGTGCGGCAGCCGGGCGAACCCGTCCTCGGTGCGCTTGAACTGCATGAACACCGAGTTGCCGATCTCCAGGTACTGACCGCCGTCGGAGTTCTGGTGGCTGAAGCGCCCGAATGCGGTGTCGTGGGTGACCTGCGGGAAGAAGTAGAAGACCTCGGAGTCCGGGCCGCCGGGATCGCCGACGGGCATGTCCTCGGGATCACCGAAGCGGCTCCACCAGTTCTTCTTGCCGTAGAAGGCGATCCGGGCACCCTGGTTGCCGAGCTCGTTCCCGCGCTCCTCGGTGTCGAGATCGACGCGATCGGCGCTGATGCCGGCGACGTGGAACAGCTCGCTCCAGATGTCCGCGCTCTCGATGTCGCGGGGAATGCTGTGCTCGGGATCGCCGAGGAACGCGCTGACGTAGATGCGGTCGGGTTCGAGTCCGACGATCTCGGTGAGGAAGTGCCAGAACATCGGGATCTGCGTCGACTTGGAGTAGTCGCCGAGGCTCCAGTTGCCGAGCATCTCGAAGAACGTCGTGTGCCGGTTGTCCCCGACCTCGTCCATGTCCTGCGAGCGCAGGCAGGGCTGCACGTCACCGAGTCGCCGGCCGTCGGGATGCTCGGCGCCGAGCAGGTAGGGCAGCAGCGGCTGCATGCCGCTGCCGGTGAACAACGTGGTCGGATCGTCCCGGAGGACCAGCGGCGCCCGCGGGATGATCACGTGTCCCCGCTCCCGCAGCATCTCGAGATAGGCCTGTCGAATCAGGTGCGCATCCACGCGCCGGACCCTGCCATTGATCGAACTGGCTCGACAGGTCCGGAACGGTCACGTTGCCACGCTCACCGCGTCCCACCCGAGCGCGGAACAGCGGGCCGACGAGCACCCGTGATCGCGCCGAGCCTCGGGCGGGCGCGGGTCGGAGTACCGTGACCGAGTGGAACGGGGCCAGCGACCGGCGGCCCACGGTCGCGGCGCTGGCGGCTCGACGGTTCGCGGCTCGCAGTTCGCGTCGTCGGCGGCGGCGTGACACGGCCCGGCCGGATGCGCGCACGGTGGGGGGCGGTCGTCGTCTGCAGCCTGCTGGTCCTCGTCGGTTGCGCCCCGCCCGCGAGCCCGTCGACCTGGCAGTACCAGCTGAGCGGGCGCGTCGACACCTCGGTGGACGCGCCGGTGTACATCGTGGACGGGTTCGACGTCGAGGCCTCCGTGGTCGACGAGCTGCACGACGCCGGCCGGAAGGTCGTCTGCTACATCAACGCCGGGGCCTACGAGCAGTGGCGCCGGGACGCCTCGGCGTATCCGGAGGAGGTGGTCGGTGAGCCGCTCGCCGACTGGCCCGGCGAGGCCTGGCTGGACATCCGGCGGCTCGACCTGCTCGAGCCGATCATCGCCGCCCGGCTCGACCTGTGTCGGGAGAAGGGCTTCGACGCGGTGGAGCCCGACAACGTGGACGGCTACACGAACGAGTCGGGCTTCCCGCTGACGGCGGAGGACCAGCTGCGGTTCAACCGCAGGATCGCGGAGATGGCGCACGAACGATCATTGGAGGTCGCACTCAAGAACGACGTCGGCCAGGTGGACGAGCTGGTCGGGGACTTCGACTTCGCGGTGAACGAGAGCTGCGTCGAGGAGAACGAGTGCGAGCTCCTGGAGCCGTTCGTCCGCGACGGCAAGATGGTCCTGCACGTCGAGTACGACCTATCCCTCGACGAGTTCTGCCCGGTCACCGCCGAGCTGGGCTTCAGCTCGATCCGCAAACCACTGAAACTGACCGCGCCGGTCGAGCCCTGCCCGGCCGCCTGAAGCACGAGGGACAGGGAGCGGGGACGAGGAGGCGACGGTGGCACTGCGGCGGGATCCCATCGTGATCGGCGGCCTGGTGCTGGCGGGCACCGCGCTGGTGGTCGGCCTGCTGCTGAGCCTGCGTGGCGCGGACACGGCGCCGGACGCACCGTCCACCGGCGGGGAGATCCTCGCCCTGGAGGACGTCGACGACCTGAGTGCGCTCAACGGACAGCGGGTGGCCGTCGATCGTGCTCGGGTCGACAGCGTGCCGGCCGACGAAGGCTTCTGGGTCGCGGTCGCGGTCGAGGCGGCCGCGTGTGGGTGCAGCTGACGACGGCGGGCGAGAGCCCGTTCGAGGTCGAGCCGGGTGATCGGGTGAGCTTCACCGGAGACGTCGCGGCCCACGGTCGGGACTTCGCCGACCGTCCCGAGTTCTCGGCGGCCGACGCCGAGGAGCTGATCGACGCCGGTGCCCACGTGGAGGTCGACGTCGGCGATGTGCGTCTCGACGTGGACGGCTGATCGGGCCGGCCGCGACGCCGGTGAGGTGGAGCCGGCGGGGCGGGACGGGGCATCTCGACGTCATCGTGCCGACGGTGAACGCGCGGGACCGCCGGAATTGTCGGGGTGCGCCGCGACGATGTCCGTGGTGACCGGAGCGCGTCGAGTCCCGCCGGTGCGTGCGCCGCGTCGCCGGGTCCGGGCGACCGATGAGAAACCGGTCGCCGCGGGGTCTGTACCTGTGACGACTTTGCCGAGGAAGGGAACTGAGCGATGGGTGCCGAGCCCGGGGTGCGGCCGCACAGCGCGACCCGGAAGGAATGGGTCGGGTTGGCCGTGCTCGCGCTGGCGTGCCTGCTCTACGTGATGGACCTGACGGTCCTGCACCTCGCGGTGCCGGCGTTGTCCGCGGACCTGGAGCCGACCAGCACCCAGCTGCTGTGGATCATCGACGTGTACGGGTTCATGGTGGCGGGCGCTCTGGTCACGATGGGCACGCTCGGCGACCGGATCGGCCGCCGCCGGCTGCTGCTCATCGGAGCTGCGGCGTTCGGCGCGGTGTCGGTGCTCGCCGCGTTCTCGACGAGCCCGGAGATGCTGATCGTGAGCCGGGCGCTGCTGGGGCTGGCCGGTGCGACGGTGGCGCCGTCCACACTCTCGTTGATCTTCCACATGTTCCGGGACCCGACGCAGCGCTCGATCGCGGTCGGTGTCTGGATCGGGGCGTTCTCGGCCGGGAGCGCGGTCGGACCGATCCTGGGCGGGCTGGTCCTGGAGTGGTTCTGGTGGGGCGCGGTGTTCCTGTTGGCGCTGCCGGTGATGGGCGCCCTGCTGGTGCTGGGTCCGCGGGTGCTGCCGGAGTACCGCGATCCCGACGCCGGACGGCTGGATCTGGTCAGCGCCGGGATGTCGGTGGTCGCGTTGTTGGCGGTGGTCTACGGGCTCAAGCAGATCGCCCAGGACGGTGTCGGCGCGGTCCCGGTGCTGGCCATCGCCGGCGGGGTCGCCGTGGGGGCACTGTGGGTGCGCCGGCAGCGTCGGCTGGCCGACCCGATGATCGACGTGGGGCTCTTCCGGATCCGGGCGTTCAACATCGCCCTCGTCGTCAACTTCATGGCGATCTTCGTGATGGTCGGCTACTTCCTGTTCATCTTCCAGTACCTGCAGTTGGTGATCGGGCTCTCGCCGTTGCAGGCGGGGTTGTGGTCGGTCCCGTCGGCGCTGGGTTTCGTCGTCGGCTCGCAGCTGGCCCCCCGGGTGTTGGCGCGGTTCCGACCGGGATCGGTGGTGGCGGGTGGGCTGGCGCTGGCGGCGTTGGGGTTGGTGATCCTCACCCAGGTCCGGGTGGACCACGGGCTGGTCGAGCTGGTGGTGGCGTCGGTGGTGGTCTCGCTCGGGATGGGCCCGGTGTTCGGCCTGACCACCGAGATGATCGTCGGGCATGCGCCGCCGGCGAAGGCCGGAGCGGCTTCGGGTATCTCCGAGACCGCCGCCGAGCTCGGTGGGGCGTTGGGGATCGCGGTGCTGGGCAGCGTCGGGGTGGCGATCTACCGCAGCGGGATCACCGCCGGGCTGCCCGCCGGTCTTCCCCCCGACGCGGCGCAGGTCGCCAGGGACACGTTGGGTGGCGCGGTCGGGGTGGCCGAGGCGCTGCCCGCTGACACCGCCACGGCCCTGCTCGACACCGCCCGCGCGGCGTTCGTCACCGGGCTGCAGCTCAGCTCCGCCATCGCGGCCGGAATCGCCGCGGTCATCGCCGTCGTGGCCGCCGTCGCACTACGGGAATCCGGTCCCCCAGCCGCGGACGAGACCGATCAGACCGACGACGACGAGGCCACCCCGGCCCTGTGCGCCTGCTGACGTCAGGAGCGGACCGCTCGGGTGGCGGTGAGCAGCAGCCGCTCGGCCGCGAGCTCGTAGGGAGCTCCGTCCGGGCCGCCGAAGCGCCGGACGTCGATGAACCCGGCGTCGACGAGGAGCTGGCCCAGGTGCGCGCTGGTGTAGACGTGATGGATCGCGGTCTTCTCCTCCAGCTCCTCTGACCCGCGCGTGAACCGGTAGCGGCTGAACATCCGACTGCCGGCCACGTCGTACTCGATGCTCGCCTCGACGGTGATGTCGCCCACGTGCAAGGGGGTGCGCGGCCCCTCGCGGTAGCCGGGCAGGACGGTCTCGGCAGCGGCGCTGAAATCGATCACCAGTCCGCCGCCCGGCCGGACCGCCGCGGCCAGCGCGGCGACGAACTCGCGGGTGCCGGCGAGGTCGAGGTAGCCGAAGCTGTTGCCCAGGCAGGACGGCGGCGTCGAACGCGCCCCCGCGCCGGACCTGTCGCATGTCGGACTCGACGAACTCGACGTCGACGCCTGCAGCCGCCGCGGCCCGCCGAGCGTATCCGAGGGCCTCGGCGGAGATGTCGACACCGGTCACGCGGTGGCCGCGAGCGGCGAGTGTCAGCGCGTGCCGTCCACTGCCGCAGGGCACGTCCAGGATCCGGGCACGGGGCGGCAGGGCCAGCTCGCGCTCGATGAAGTCCACCTCGATCTCGGCGGACTGCGGCGGCACGACGCGGCGCCAGAACTCGTTGGGCAGCTCGGTGAAGAAGTCCGCGTACCAGGCGGACGAGACGATCTCGGACAACGGAGGGCTCCAGAACGGTGGGCATCAACTCGGACGGCGATGTCGCCGGGCGGCCCAGCGCGAACCCGGCTCAGCGGCCGGCGTCGCTCACCGCCGGCCGCGGTGGCCGACGGTCACTGGTGGCCCGGACGGGATCCGGGCAGCCATGGCTTCCTCCACGTTCGCCGTCGGATCTCCGCCGACGGAACCGGAACAACGGTAGCGGGTCGCGGGCGGGCGGGCACGTGATTTTCCTCCGCCCGCTGCTGCCCGTCGGCCTCGCAGTGTCAACAGCGCAGTGTCAGCAGCTGCTCGTGGAAGCCGCCGATCTGCCGCTCCCGGTCGACGAGGTGGATCTCCAGGATCCAGTGGCAGCTCCGGCCGGCCTTGTCCGTGCGGCGCATCGGGGTGGTGTTGCCGGGGGCGATGTAGCTCTCGATGCGGTCGCCGTCGATCCACTCGTGCGGGAACTCGCCGACGAGATGGCCACAGTGGACGTTGCCGTACTCCCAGCCCGCCTCTCGCGCCAGCCCGGCGACGTGGGCGTAGAGCTCGGCGCCGGTGATGTCGGACTCGCCGGCGAAGTGCGCCCGTCCGGCCGCGAAGATGCGCGGCAGATCGGCCTGCAGGCGCAGCTTGACGGGGTCGTCGCCGAGCACGAACGTGCGGCCGAAGTCGGCCTCCCACTCCGCGAAGATCGGGCCGAAGTCGAGGAAGACGATGTCGTCGCGCTCGATCGCCCGGTCCGGCGGGTTCTCGCGGTAGGGCTCGAGCGTGTTCGGTCCGGAGCGCACGATCCGCTTGTGCCAGTGCCGGGAGACACCGAACAGCTCGGCGGCCAGGTCGCGCACGCGGTCGCTGACCGCCGACTCCCACTCGCCCGGCGCGATCAGGCCGCGGTTGCCCACCTCCTCGAACAGGACCTCCGCCTTCTCCTCCGCCGCGACGAGACTGCGCGCCCGCGCCCGTTCGTCGACCGTCCCCACGGCGTCAGCCTGCCAGGTGGCCGGCGGGAGGTCAGGTGTTCTCGAGCTGCCGGTGCTCAGCCACCCAGCAGGCGGTTCAACTCGGTCGAGGTCAGACGGCGACGGCCAGCGGGGCCGGGGCGCGCCCGAGGGCGGTGCGCACGGCGGCGGACAGTGCGGCGGTCCGGTCGGCGCACGGGCCGTCGTGCCGCCAGGCGACGACGCCGTCCGGACGCACGAGCACGGCGGATCCTGCGCCCAGGCGGTAGGCCCGGCTCAGCGCGCCCCGGGCGTCGAGCTGTCCCCGCCCCGCGACCAGCACCTGGATCGGGACGCCGGCGAGGCGACCCGCCGCGTGGTCCCACCCGTCACCACCGCGTCCCGCCAGCAGCCGTCAGCCGGTCCTCGAACAGGTCCAGGACCGACTTGCGGCGGCCGTCGTGCTCCAGCCACACGTGCGGAGCGCGCTCACCCGGCCGGGCGGTGCGTGGGTGGCCCTCCACGGGTGCCGCACCCTCGCGACATCACGACTCGCGACCGGTAGGTCCGCCCGAGTCGCCGGCGAGCCCGTCGCTCGGATCGGGCTGACCGCGCCGCAGCGAACGGACCGCCGTTGCCCGCCCGACCGGCTCGCGCTCGGCGGCGTAGCTGTCCAGCAGGGCGTCACCGGCCAGGCCGCGCACCGCCCACCCGAGCCGCCAGCCGAGCTCGTGGCCGTCGTGGATCGCGGTGTTCATCCCGATGCCCCCACCGGGGTCATCCGGTGCGCCGCGTCGCCGACGAGGAAGCCCGGGCCCGCGCGATACGCCGTCGCCACTTCGGCGGCCATCGTGAAGGCCTGCGTGCCGAGGATCTCCGGGCACAGGTCGGGCAGCCCGGTCGCGGTGCGCAGCATCGCCGACCAGCGGGCCCGGGACCAGCCGACGGGGCTGTCGCCGCGTTCGGGGCCCCACTGCACGGCGTAGCCCCAACGACCGTCACCGACCGGGAGGAGGACGCCGGCGGCCTCGGGGTGCTCGATGAGGTTCAGCGCCGTGGCGCCGGCCGATCATCGCGGCAAGGTCCGGGCGGAACAGGACCTGGGCGAACTCCCCGAGCGTGCCCAGGTGCTCCAACCCGATGCCCAGCGCGTCGCGGACGGTGCTGCGCGGGCCGTCGGCGCCCACGACGAAGCGCGCGCGGACCCGACCGCCCTCGCCGAGCTCGGCGCGGACGGTGTCGGGGTGATGTGCAGCGCGGTCAGCGCGTCCCGAACCGGATCTCCCCACCGAGCTGCCGCACCTGCGCGGCCAGCAGGGGCTCGATGCGGTCCTGCGGGCAGAGGGCCGGGTAGGTCGGGCTCACTGCCAGCGCCTCTCGGGGCGTGGGGTAGCCGAACGGGACGACGACGCCCGACTCGTCGGTCAGTGTGCGACGTACGGCGACGACGGGCTCGCCGTCGATGCGCGCGGCGCGCACGGCGTCGGAAATGCCCCAGGCCCGGAAGAGCTCCATCGTCCGGGTGCTCACCGCGGTCGCGCGCGGGATCGTCGAGGTGCCGGCCCGGCGCTCGACGACGAGGACGCGCGCCCCGTGGCGCAACGCGGTCAGTGCGGTCGCGAGCCCGGCGGGCCCGGCGCCCACGACGAGGACGTCGGTGGTGGTGGTCGACAGGGTGGTGGTCATGGCGACCAGGGTCGCCGTGCCGGCGGGTCCCGGGATCCGTGGCGAGTACGGAGTTCCGACCGGGTGATCGCTACGGAAGCCCCGCCGCCCATGGCCGCAGCTCGGCCCGCGACGCCGATCCGGTCTTCGCCAGCAGGCTCGCGACGTGCGTCTCCACGGTCCGCGGCGAGAGCACGAGCCGCTGCGCCACCTCGGCGTTGCTGAGCCCGCGGCCGACCAGGACGAGGACGTCGGCCTCCCGGCTGGTGACGCCCACCGCCCGCAGCCGCGGGGACACCGTCGCGTCACCGCGGCCGCGGTGGGTGGGCGCGCCGGCCCGTCGCAGCAGGTCACGGCAGGTGCGGGCCAGCAAGGCGTCCCCCGCGGCCTCGTGCTCGGCCAGGTCCGCGCGCAGCGCGGGCACGGGATCACCCCACCCGTCCGCGATCGCACACTCGAGCACCACCGTGTGCAGCACCCGGCGCCACCACGGGCGCGCCGCGAGCACCGCGTCGCCGGCGGCGAGATGGGCGGTCGCATCCGTCGCCCGGCCTCGGCGACCGGCCTCGATCGCGGTCGCGTAGGCCAGGGCGCCGCGGTTGGCCAGCGAGAGGGCCGCTGGATGGAGTGCCAGCCGGGCCCGGGCCTCGTCGCCGCGGTCGTCGGCCGCCGTGCGCAGCAGGGCCCACGCCCCGACGGGGGAGAGCAGGGGTGCCGCTGCCTGGCGCAGCGCCGTCGACGCGACCGCCTCCAGCCCGGCGGCCGCGCGGGGCAGGTCGTGCTCGACGAGCGCGCCGAACGGGTCGACCACCGCCGCGAGGTCCTGGACGGCGGCGGAGGGGGAAGGGCCCGACCGGACGGCATCGAGCTGGCGCGCCGCTCCGGCATCGTCCCCGGCGACGGCCCGGTACACCGCGACCGCCACCCGCGCCGGTCCCTCCAGCCCGGGCAGCCGCAGGCGGGCCGCGGTCTCGGCCGCCGCCAGGGCCAGCGGCTCGGCGGCCCGCGGCCCGCCCACCTCCATCGTCACGTCCGCGGTGATGATGTCGATCGACGCGACCTGGGCCAGCATCCCCGCGTCCAGTGCCAGCTCGCGGGCCTGACGCAGCGTCGGCCAGTCATCGTGGTCGAGCGCCTCGGTCATACCCGCTCCGGCCAGCGCGGTGACCCGCCACGGTGTCAGTCCGTGCTCGGCGGCCACCTGGGCGGCCCGGCGGTAGGCGCCCGTCGTCGCCGCCAGGTCGATGCACCACGTCGTGCGGGCCGCCACGCCGAGGGCCTCGCAGAGCGCCCCCACGCCCCGCCCGCTCCGCGCGGTCGATCGCGACGGCGGCCAGCTCGGCGGCCTCCTCGGTCCGGGCGGCTCCGAACGCGGCATCGGCGCGCAGGACCGCCGAGCGCGGGTCGTCGGGCCGCCCGGCCCGCTCCACGTACGCCTCGGCGTCCGACCACCGGCTCGCGACGACCGCGGTACGGGCGAGCTGCAGGCACAGCTCGGCGTGCGCGTCACCGGTGAGCCGGTCGAGCAGGGGAGCTCCGAGCTCGAGCGCTTCCTCCGCCCGGCCGACCAGCGTCAGCACCCGGACCCGCTCGAGGGCGACATCGGCGGGTCCCGGTCCCACGTCCGCGGCCCTGGCGAGCAGCTGCTCGGCGCTGCCCAGCGCGCCGTGGGCGACCGCACGCCGGGCGAGCGCCAGCAGCAGCCGGGCCGCGACCTCTGGTTCGCCCGCCTCGACGTAGAGCTCCGCAGCACGCGGCTCGTCGTCAGGACCGGCCCTGGCCGCGAGCACGGTGGCCGCGCGCGACGCGAGCGCGGCACGCTCGGGAGGAAGGAGTCCGGCCAGTACGGCGTCGCGGGTGAGCACGTGCGGCCAACGCAGCGCCGCGCCCGGGCCGGGACCGTCGACGGCGAGCAGGCCGGCGTCGACGGCGGCGCGCAGGGACCGCAGGACCTGCGCCTCGTCGACGCCGGCGACCGGTCCCAGCAGCCGCCAGTCCAGCTCCGGACCGAGCACGGCCGCGCCGGCCACCACGAGACGGGCGCTGTCGTCGAGACCCTCCGACCGTGCCGCGACCAGCGCCGCCAGCGTGGGGGGCACGGCCTGGCCGGGTGCGCCGAGCATCTCCTCGACCAGGAACGGGAGGCCCTCCGAACGCTCGAACAGGGCCCGCGCCTCCGCGTCGGACACCGGTCGGCCGCCACGGCACGCCGCGGCCAGCGCGGCGACCTCGCGCGGGCCGAGCGGCTGGAGGCGCAGGGTCGTCACCCCTGGCGCGGCGGCCAGCCGGCGGGCGGCGTGCAGCGGTGCCTCGTCCCGGGCGGAGACGGCGACCAGCACCGGCAGCCCGGTCACGGTGCCGGCGAGATGCTCGACGAGCGCGAGCGTGTCGTCGTCGGCCCAGTGCAGGTCCTCCAGCCGCAGCAGGCAGCCGGGGGCGCGGCCGGTCACCTCGATCAGCAAGCGCAGCACGCCCTCACCGAGCACCAGGCCGGAGTGGGCGCCGGCCACCGCATCGCCGCGATCGAGCGAAGGGTCGCCGTCGGCCGGGGTGAGGGAGACCAGGCTGTTCAGTGCCGCGCGGTAGGGCCGCAGGGCGGCCGAGGTGCGGACGACCGGGGCGTCCAGCCAGCCGATCACGGCCTCGGCGATCGCGCGATAGGTTCCCCCACCCTGCACCGCACGCCCGCTCAGCACGACGAGGCCGGCGTCGGTGGCCCGGGCCGCCGCCTCGGCGAGCAGCCGCGACTTGCCGATCCCCGCCTGTCCGCACACCAGGAGCACCGCGCCCCGGCCGGTGCCCGCCGCGGCCACCACGCGGCGGACGGTGGCCAGCTCCGCGGCCCGACCCACCACCGCGGGGCTGCGGATGACGGCGTCCATGTATGCAGTACACCGCCCTCGCCGCCGGGAGGCGAGGACGTTCAGATCGCCGGGCGACCCCCACCGTCGAACGGCATCAGCTCCGGGCGCTTGGGTAGGAACCCGTCACCGGTGCGGCGACCTTGGAGACGCCCTCGGAGGTAGGGCATCACGAAGTCCCGCATCCACTCGAGGTCCTCGCGCTGGCGGGCCCGCCAGGGCACCGGTTCGGCGACCGGCCACGGAATGCGCCAGTCCTCCACCACCGGCTCACCGAGCGTCTCGAGCACCCGCAGTGCCACCCGGTGGTGAGCGTCGGGGGTCAGGTGCAGGCGGTCGCGGCCCCAGGCACGGGGGTCGGCGAGCGGGCTCATCCCCCACAGGTCCACGACCCGGCTGCCGTGCCGCTCGGCGCTGGCCCGCATCAGCTCGTTGAAGCACGCCACGCGCCCCCGCAGCCGGCGGATCACGGGATGCATGCGCCCGAGGTCGAAGCCGGTGAAGATCAGCACCTGGGCGCCGGTCGCCGTGACCCGCTCCAGCGCCTCGTCGAACCGACGCGCGAGGTCGTCGGTGTCGCAGGAGAAGCGGATGATGTCGTTGCCACCCGCGCAGAAGGCGATCAGGTCGGGTCGCAGCCGCTCGGCCACCGGCAGCTGATCGGCGACGATCTGGTCGAGCAGCTTGCCGCGCACGGCGAGGTTGGCGTACCGGAACCCGGGCCGGCGCGCCGCGAGACGCTCGGCCACGCGGTCGGCCCAGCCACGCGGGGTGCCGTCCGGCCGCCAGTCGTCCAGACCCTCGGCGAAGCTGTCGCCGATCGCCACGAAGCTGTCCCATGGCGGCATTGCGGTCGCCCCCTTCCGTTCACGTCAGCTTCACCCCCCCGACGGGTGCCGATCGGCTCAGCATCACTCAGGACCCCTGAATCGCGCCAGTGGCCCGATCGGGGGACCGTGGGCGGCGGTGGGACCCTGGTCGCGTGTCCCGGGCCGAGCACCGCGCCGAGCCGTCGCTGGCCGAGATCCTCGGCGGCCGCGGTGGAGCGGTGGACGCGACGGTGCCGGTCGTCGCCTTCGCGCTCACCTTCACCGTCGCCGACGTCGCCGGATGGGCGGCACCGGTGGCGTGGGGGGCCGGAGCGGCCGTGCTCGCCGCCGCGGTGATCGGCGCGGTCGGGTTCGCCAGGGGACGGCGTCCGCGGGCGGTCCTCTTCGGGCTGCTCGGCGTGGCGCTGGCCGCGCTCGTGGCGCTCTACACGGGTCGCGCGGTCGACTTCTTCCTGGTCCAGATCGCGTCGAACGCCGCGAGCGCGCTGGCCTGGACCGTGTCGATCGTCGTCCGGTGGCCGTTGCTCGGGCTCGTGGTCGGCATCGCGCTCGGCCAACGCGCGCGGTGGCGTCGCGATCCCGACCTGCTGCGGGGTTACCAGCGGGCGAGCTGGGTGTGGGTGGGGCAGTACGTCGTGCGGCTGACGGTGTTCCTCCCCCTGTACTGGGCGGACGCGGTCGTCGCACTGGGGGTCGCCCGGACCGCACTCACCTGGCCGCTGGTGGCCGCCACCATCGCCCTGTCCTGGCCCGCGCTCCGCTCGGCGCTGCCGGCAGGACACCCTGGGGTGCGCCACCCCCGGGTGCCGAGATCCGGACCGGCGCCGCCGACGTGAACGTGCTCACGAAAGTTGATCAACTGGTGCGTTCCCTCCCGGGAACGCGATGAGAAAGGTGAACAGTCCCTGCGATCCCCCGGAGCCATGCCTCAGCCCCCTTTCGCACCCCGTCCTGACACGAACCCCGCCTCCCCGAACGCCGCCCCCCCGAACGGCGGCTCGAACGGTGCCGGTCCGAACGGTGCCGGCCAGCGCCGCACCCCTGCGGGCCGGGCCGTTCCGACCCCGACCGTCCCGAGCCCGACGGCACCGGACCGCGCCGGCGCTGACCCGGCCGGGGCCTCGAGGACCGCCACCGTGCCCGCGAACCGCGAACTGACGGTCAACAAGGTGCTCGCCGGGGCCGGCGCAGCCGCCACGAGCGCAGTGTTCGGATCGTTCTTCGGGGCCGCGGGCACGGTCGCGGGAGCGGCACTCGGGTCCGTGGCCAGCACGGTCGCGACGGCGATCTACCAGCGTTCGCTCGACCGCACCCGGGACACCCTCGTGTCGCGCATCCGTGTCAACGGCCGCAACATCGAGATCACGCGGACCGACACGTCCGGCCCCGCGACGGCCGGAACCGTCGGCTCGCGCTCGCACGCTTCCGACGAGCCGACGGTGCTGCTGTCGCCCGCCGAACTGTCGCCCGCCGCGCGCGAGGCCCGGACGGTTCGGCTGCCCGTGGAGCCGGCCATCGCCCCTCGGCCGCCGCACCGCCGCTGGTCGCTGTGGGTCGGGGCGACGGTCCTGGTGTTCGTCCTGGCCCTCGCCGGCGTCACCGGCCTCGAGTGGATCAAGGGCTCCACACTCACGGCCGGCGAGTCGGGTACCTCGGTGGGACGGGTGCTGGACCCGCGTCCGGCGAGTGCTCCCACCGAGGAGGAGGAGACCACCTCCACACCCGAGCCGTCGGACGGGTGCCCAGCCGACTGACGAGTCGGACGAGTCGGATGGCGAGCGGAGGGACTTCGGGAACCCGGAGCCGTCCGACGCCCAGGAGGAGCCCGTCCCGGGCGGGTCCGGCGAAGCCGGCGGGTCCGGGGACCCGGACTCGGGATCCGGCGGTGTGGGGCCGACGCCGACACCGGCCGCACCGGGCGGTCGCTGAGGGGCAGAAGGGCAACAATCGCCCGCGGTCGGGTGATCGCCGTTCCGGGACCTGGGGCAGTGCTGGGTACGGCTCCCGGTCCCGCTCCGTCGATCAGCGGTTGGTCGGGGCCGTCGAGGACGTGGCGGCGGGCACGACCGGCACCACGCCAGCTCGGTGCCGGCGGGCCAGCTCCTGGTAGATCGCGGGGTTGCCGTCCACCCACCACCGCGCCGACGGCGTGAGCGGACCCGTGACCCGGGCCACCGGACCGAGGACGAGCTGCTCGTCGGGCACCACGGTGTTCGGCGGCACGGTGGCCCCGGCGCCGACCAGGCAGCGCCTCCCGATCCGCGCGCCGTCCTGCACCGTCGACCCGTTGCCGATCAGGGCTTCGGCGCCGATCACACAGCCGTGGACGACGCAGAGGTGCCCGATCGTGGCGCCCGGCCCGATCTCGGTCACCGGGTCGTCGCCGCCGTGGATCACGCACGCGTCCTGCACGTTCGCGCCCTCGCGCACGATGATCGCTCCCAGGTCGGCGCGGAGCACTGCCCCGTACCAGACCGATGCGTGCGCCTCCACGCGCACATCGCCGACGAGGGTGGCGGTCGGTGCGATGAACGCGTCGGGGTGCACCGTCGGCGCGAGCCCCTCGAACGAGAACAGTGGCATGGACCGGAGCGTGCCACGCGGCCGGTCGGGCGGATCAGTCCGGCGGGGCGCCGGGCGGCCGCAGTCCCAACGAGCGGAGCTCCAGCTCCGCCAGGCCGTGCACCACCGCGCGGTCGCCGCGTCGCCACGCGGACGCGGGGTCGGGGGAGACGGTCAGCAGCCGGCGCACCGGCAGGTGCGCGATCGCCCGCAGGGCCAGCAGGTCGCTGTCGACGGTGCGGACCCGGATCGCGGAGCCGGCCGCCCTGGCGTAGCGCAGGCGCAGCGGCAGCCAGACCGCCAGCACGGGCAGGGTTCCGAGCACGACGATGCCGACACCGGTGCCGACGGCGATCGACCCGAACGTCTCCACCTGCTGACGGCCGGCGAGGGCCAGCGACTCGCCCGCCTCGGTTCCCGCACCCAGCGAGCGGGCGAGGTCGTCGCCGACGAACGGCACCTGGCCCGCGGCCCGGGCCGCGTCGGCGAACGTGCCGCGGATCGCCTCGCCCGCCCCGGTGAGCATCCGTCCGGGTTCCTGCAGCCGGTCGATGAGGTCGCGGGCGGCACCGGCCGTCGTCACGCAGAGCAGGAGCCAGCCGGCGACCAGGCCGTCGACGAGGAGCTGCACGGCCGCTCGGGCCGGCTGTTCGGCGTAGAACCGCATGCGGCCGCAGCGTACGGACGGACCGGTGCCGCAGCGCTCTGGCCACGATCCCGCCGGCGCTCAGAGCAGCCCGAGCTTCGTCGCCGCGTACACCGCCTCCGCCCGCCGAGACACCATCAGCTTGCGCATCAGGTTGCCGACGTGGAACTTCACCGTGGTCTCGGAGATGTACAGCTCCCCGCCGATCGCGCGGTTGGACAGCCCCCGCGCGAGCAACCCCAGCACGTCGAGCTCACGCTCGGTGAGCCGCTCCCGCTCCGGCACGCCGCCACCGGACAGCGAGCGCACCATCGCCGAGGCGCTGCGGGCGTCGAAGGCGCTCTCCCCGCGCGACACCGCCCGGATCGCCCGCACCAGCTCCGTGGTGTCCACGTCCTTCACGACGTAGCCGCGTGCGCCGGCCTGCACCGACTCGACGACGAGCCGGTCCTCGGCGAACGTGGTGAGCACCAGCACCCCGATGCCGGGATGTGCGGCGCAGAGCCGCCGGCACACGCCCAGTCCGTCGGTCTGCGGGCCGGCGGTCAGCTTGAGGTCCAGCAGAACGACGTGCGGGCGGGACGCGGCCACCGCGGCCACCGCGTCGGCCGGGGTGCCGGCCTCGCCGACGATCTGCAGGTCGTCCTCGCGTTCCAGCACGGCGCGCAGCCCCTGGCGCATGATCGAATGATCGTCGACGAGGACGATGCGGGTGGGCATCGGACGCGGACGGGCGGGCGCGGTGCTCACGGCCCGAACCGGGCGAGCGGCTCGCGGAGGTCCGTCGGGTCGGCACCGGCGCGGGCACCATCCTCGAAGCAGCCGTCGCGAGCGGCGGCGGTGTGGCCGGGCAGCGGCACCTCGACCTGCACCTGCAGGCCGCCCAACCGGGCTCGCCGGAACGTCAGCGCGCCGCCGAGCTCCCGGGCTCTGGCCTGCATGTTCACCAGCCCGCGGTGCTCTCCCGACGGTGCCGCCACGGCGGCCGCCCGCAGGCTGCGACGGACCGCGTCGGGACTGCCGCCCCCGTCGTCGGAGATCGTCAATCGGACCTGGTCGCTCAGGTACCCGAGCCGGACGACCGCGCGGCTCGCCTCGCCGTGCACGGCGGTGTTGAACAGCGCCTCACCGGCGATGCGGAACAGCGACTGCTCGCAGGCGGGGGCCAGCGCCACCGGTTTCCCCTCGATCCGCACCTCCACGCGCAGCTCGTCGGGCATGTGCACGCCCGAGAGCTGACGCAGCATCGACGGCAGGTCCTTGTCGGCGCCGCCGCGGTCGCCGTCGTTGAGGGCGTAGATGGCCGAGCGGAGCTGCTCGACGGCCCGGCGGGTGAGGTCCTTCGCGGTGTCGAGCTGGGCGCGCAGCCGGTCGTCGGCGATCTCCGAGCGGGCCAGCTCGATGTGCATCCCCGCCGACAGCGCGTACTGGGTGACGCTGTCGTGCAGCTCACGGGCGATGCGGTGGCGCTCGGAGTCGAGGACCTCGCGCTGGCGAGCGGCCCCGAGCTCGGCCTGGGTGGCCATCAGCTCGTCGTGGCGCTCCTTGAGGTCGTCGGCCTGCCGCACGCTGCGGGCGTGCAACCGGGCCGTGCGGTCGAGCAGCGTGCAGTTCTGCAGGGCCGCGGCCGTCTGACCGGCCAGGATGCGCAGGACGGAGTGATCGGTGTCGTCGATCTCCCGGTCAGGAGGGGTCCACGCGACGAAGCCTCCGACGACACGGCCGTCGAGCCGGACCGGCACGTGCAGGTGGCGGCGGCGCAGCTCGGCGTCGTGCTCGTGGTGCCCGCCGTCCCCGGAGGCGACCGCATCGAGGTGTTCGGCCACCCGCGCCGGCAGGCCGGTCCGGTCCGGCGACTCGGCGCCGGTGGGGCCGCGCACGAGGTGCCGCGGGGTGGCGTCGACCAGCTCGCCGTCGACCAGCGCGAACACGACCCATTCGGCCGACAGGTGGTCCGCGGTCGCCTCCACGACGGCCCGCACCAGCGCCTCGGAGCCCTCCATGGTGCGCACCAGCGCAGCCGAGATCCGCTCCAGGGCGTGGATCACCCGGTGCAGGCGCTCGGCCGACATCCGGTTCTCGCGGTAGTAGTGCGGCTTGCCCGAGCGCAGGCCCGTGAGCGCCTCGAGGTCCGGGCGCAGCCGCCCCGACCGGGGCGGCGCAGACCAGGGCTCCACCGGCCTGGGCGGCACCCGCCGTGGCGGCCACTGCGCGGTGGTCACGGCGGCGGCCGGGTCATCGCGGGCACGGCCCCGGGGGCGCGGCCGCCGGGCGATGCGGGCTCACAGGGCGGCCTTGAACAGCGTTTCGACGTCGGCGACCGACGTCGGTCGCGGGTTCGTGGTCAGGCAGGCATCACCGAGGGTCAGCTCCGAGAGCCGGGGGATGTCCTCGGCCCGCACGCCCATCGCGCCGAGACCCTTCGGCACGCCGACCTCGTCCCCGAGCCGCCGTACCTCCTCCGCCACCCGCTCGACGGCCTCCTCCGGAGGGGCCCCGGCGACGTCGAGGCCCATGGCTCGCGCGATCGGCACGAACCGCTCCGGCAGGGCCGCGCCGTTGAAGCGGATGACGTGCGGCAGGAGCACGCCGTTCACGACGCCGTGCGGCAGATCGAGCATGCCGCCGACCTGGTGGCTCATGGCGTGGGTGGCTCCGAGGATGGCGTTGGTGAACGCCAGGCCGGCCTCGAGCGCGGCCTGGGCCATGGACGATCGGGCCGCCGCGTCGTCCGGGCGGACCATGGTGCGCGCCAGGTTGCCGTTGACGAGCGAGACCGCGTGCAGCGCGTGGTGGTCGGTGAGCGGCCCGTGCGCGAGGGAGACGAAGGCCTCGATGCCGTGCGTGAGCGCGTCCAGACCGGTGGCGGCGTTGAGCCATTGCGGCATCGTGACCAGCAGCCGCGGATCGATGACCGACACGTCCGGCACCAACGCGCGACCCATGATGGTGATCTTCGTGTGCCGCACGGTGTCGGTGACGATGCAGAACTGCGAGACGTCCGCCCCGGTTCCCGACGTCGACGGGATCATGATCAGCGGCGGGATCGGGTGGGTGATCCGGTCGATGCCCTCGTAGTCGAGGATCCGCCCGCCGTTCGCAGCCAGCAGCGCGATGCCCTTCGCCGCGTCGATGACCGAGCCGCCGCCGATGCCGAGGACCACGTCGCAGCCGGCCTCGGCGTAGTGCTGGTGGCCGGCCTCGATCTCGTGGTCCTTGGGGTTCGGCGTGCCGCCGCACCAGACCACCGGGGCCAGGCCCGCGTCGTGGAGCTGCGTGAGGAGCTCCGCCGGCCAGCCGGCCTCCATGAGCCCGGGGTCGGTGACGACGAGCGGACGGCGGGCCCCGAGCCGCACCGCCGCGTGCGCGGCCTCGGCCACGGAGTTCGAGCCGAAGACGATCTCGGGGGCATGGAACTTCGACAGCCGCAGTGGCGGTGCCTCGCGCTCGTTGGGCCGCGCGTGCTGCGGGATGCTCGTCGGCGGGGCGACGTCATCGGCCCGGCGCGCTCCGTCGACGAGGAACACGCTGCCCTCCAGAACCACATCGTCCGGGTCGCATGGGGAGTACGTGGTGCGGCGACGTCGCTCACGCTACAAGAACTCGGGCCCGACGGCAGATGTGTGGAGGCGGCCGACGGCGGCAGTCAGCCGACGTGGATCGGGCCGTCGCGCTCCGCCAACCGGGCACCAGCGCCGCCCCAGTGCAGGGCGATCATCTCGGCCGCGATCGACACCGCCGTCTCCTCCGGCGTGCGGGCACCGAGGTCGAGACCGATCGGGGACGACATGCGCCCGATCTCGGTCTCCGTCAGCCCGCGCTCGCGCAACCGCTCCAGCCGGTCGTCGTGCGTGCGCCGGGACCCCATGGCGCCGATGTAGGCCACCTCCGGCAGCCGCAGCGCGATCTCCAGCAGCGGCACGTCGAACTTCGGGTCGTGGGTGAGCACGCAGAGCACCGTGCGGGCGTCGATCCGGCCCGCCTCGGCCTCGGCCGCGAGGTAGCGGTGCGGCCACTCGACGACCACCTCGTTGGCCCCGGGGAAGCGCGAGGCCGTCGCGAACACCGGCCGCGCATCGCAGACCGTGACCCGGAAGCCGAGGAAGCTCCCCATCTTCGCCACGGCCGCGGCGAAGTCGATCGCACCGAAGACGATCATGCGGGGCGGGGGGGCGAACGATTCGACGAACACCGCGAGGCCCTCGCCGCGGCGCTGGCCGTCGACCCCGTAGGTCACGGTCGCGTTGCGCCCGGCGTCGAGCAGGCCGCGAGCGTCGTCGCGGACCGCGTCGTCGAGCCGAGCGGAGCCGGTGCTGCCGTCGACGTGGTCGGGCCAGACCACCAACCGCTTCCCGAGCCGCTCGGCCGGGCCGGACACCACCGTGGCCACGGCCACCGGCGACTCGCTCCGGACCGCCTCGGCCACCTGTCCGAGCTGGGCGTAGCCGGCGGGGTCGACCTTCTCGACGAAGATGTCGATGATCCCACCGCAGGTCAGGCCGACGGCGAACGCGTCGTCGTCGGACACGCCGTAGCGCTGCAGGATCGGACGGCCGTCGGTGAGCACCTGCTCACCGAGCTCGTAGACCGCGCCCTCGACGCACCCGCCGGAGACGCTGCCCACCGCTTCACCCGCCGGGCCGACGAGCATCGAGGCGCCCGGTCGACGCGGCGCGGAGCTGTAGGTCCCGACGACGGTGGCGAGCGCGGCGGTCTCGCCCTTCGTCCACCACTCGTCCAGCTTGGTCAGCACATCACGCATGGGCCCTACCTTCCCGGCCGGCTCCGTCGGCTGCCGTCCCCCTGGCGCACTACCTCGAGCAGCTGTTCCAGGGTCGCCAGGCTGTGCCCGGCCAACAGGTCGTCCAAGTACGGCAGCGCGGCCACTATTCCGCCCTGCACCGGCGCGTATCCGGCCTTACCGGCGTGCGGGTTGATCCACACGATCCGATGCGCGAGCCGGCGCAGCCGTGACATCTGCACGCCGAGCAGCTCGGTGTCGCCGCGCTCCCAACCGTCGGAGAACACCACCACGACCGCGCGGCGGGCCGCGCCGCGCTGCCCCCACCGGTCGACGAAGGCGCGCAGCACCTCACCCAGCCGGGTGCCGCCGGACCAGTCCGGGATCGCCTTGGCGGCCGCGGCGAGCGCCCGCTCGGCATCGCGCATCCGCAGCTCGCGGGTCACCCGCGTGAGCCGGGTACCGAGCGTGAACGCCTCCACCGCCGCCGGAGAGCGCCGCACGACGACGTGCGCGAACCGGAGCAGCGCGTCGGCGTAGGGCTCCATCGACCCGGAGACGTCGACCAGCAGCACGACCTTGCGGGGCCGTCGAGACCGGTCCCGGCGGCGCAGCTCCCGCAGCTCGCCCTGGTTGCGCAGGGCGGCGCGGAGGGTGCGGCCGGGGTCGGGGACGCCGTGCCGGGACGGCCGCAGCCGACGCGACCGGCGGGTCGGGGGATGCGGCCGCAGCAGCGCGAGCAGGCGACGCAGGTGCTCGCGCTCGGCCGGGGTGAGCTCACCGAGATCACGGTCGCGCAGCACCTCGGCCCCGCTCGCGTGCGCGTGCAGCTCGGGCTGGGGCCCGTCGTCGGCGCCGTCGGCCGGGTCCAGCGGGGTCAGCGCGGCCAGCTTCGGCGGCGGGGGTGGTCGCTCGTCGACGACACGCGCGCGTTCTCCCTCCCGAGGGGTGAACCAGTCCTCGAACGCACGGTCGTAGCGGGGCAGGTCGTCGGGATCGGAGCAGAGCGTCAGGCGGCCCGCCCAGTAGGTCTGCATGCGGCTGGTGACGTCGAGCGCGTCCAGGGCGGCGAGGAACGCGGCCACCCGGTCGGTGGTGATCGCGAGCCCCGCGTTGCGGAGCACGACGGTGAACCCGACCAGGCCGGGGATCGGGTCCTCGACCGGCGGCGCCGTCGGGGTACTGCTGGTCATGCGTCGCTCGACATCGGGGTCAGGACGCGAGGAGCGAGTCGAGCTGCTTGCGGACGCGGTCGGCGTCCTCCCGGTACTTGAGGACGGCACCGAGGGTGGCGGCCGCGCTGTCGACGTCGAGGTGTTGGGCTCCCACCAGCTGCAGCGCGCGGGCCCAGTCGATCGTCTCGGCGACGCCGGGGGGCTTGAGCAGGTCGGACCCGCGCAGCGTGCGCACCGCAGCGGCGACCTGCGTCGCCAGCCGCTCGGGTATCCCGGGCAGCCGGGAGTGCAGGATGTCGATCTCGCGCCGGAGGTCGGGATGGTCGAGCCAGAGGTAGAGGCAGCGGCGCTTCAGCGCATCGTGCACCTCGCGCGTGCGGTTGGACGTGAGCACGACGAGCGGCGGGACCTTCGCCCGTACCTCGCCGATCTCGGGGATGCTCACGGCGTGCTCGGTGAGCACCTCCAGCAGGAAGGCCTCGAACTCGTCGTCGGCGCGGTCCACCTCGTCGATGAGCAGCACGCTCGGCGTGGTCTGCAGGGCGCGCAGGATCGGCCGGGCGAGCAGGAACCGCGGGTCGTACAGGGAGGCCTCGATGGCGTCGGCGTCCAGCGTGGTCCCGGCCGCACCCGCGGCGGCCTCGAGGGACCGCAGGTGCAGGAGCTGGCGCGGGAAGTCCCAGTCGTACAGCGCCTGCGACGCGTCGATGCCGTCATGGCACTGCAGCCGGATCAGCTCGGCGTCCAGCACCTCGGCGAGCGCCTGCGCCAGCGCGGTCTTGCCGGTGCCCGGCTCGCCCTCGCAGAACAGTGGCCGGTTCATCGCCATCGCGAGGTACGCCGCGGTGGCCAGACCGTCGTCGGCGAGATAGCCCGTGGAGCGCAGCGCGGCCGCCAGTTCGGTGGGCGAATGCGTCGCGGTCACAGGACTGTCGGTCACCGACCCAGCATGACGGAACGGACGGGCACCAGCCACCCCGGTACCAGCTCGTCGGCGACGCAGCGTCACAAGTTGACGACTCTCCGCTCAGCGGTGGTGTGACGAGGTCGGTGATGTTTCCGATTTGAATGTATTGCTCTCCTTGTAATGTTTCCGTGATTCACGGCTACTGACCAGGAGATGTTTACCAACCGAGTGGCCAATGGTTCGGCAACCGTGACGAGTGTCACCCTCCATTTCGCCAACCCAATGCGCCCGGTGACTCGTAACGTCGCGGCCGGCGTTCCGAACGGGACTCCCCGAGAAATGCATCCGGAACCGTCGCGCCAGGCCCTGTCCCGCGGTTCCGGTCCGTCGAACCGGAGACGGGACAGGGCCGAGGATGCCGATTCCGTGGAGATCCCCCGATCTCGACGTGTGCGAACGAGTTGCTCAGCGGGTCGTCTACCGGCCCCACGACGAGCAGATCGGCCTCGACGGTGCGAGTTGGAGAACACAGAGATGACGTCTCGACCCGATTCCCGCAAGGGCCGCCTGCTGCAGATGGCCGTGGTCGGAGCAGTTGCGGTCGGAGCCCCGCTGGCCGTTGCCGGGACCGCGGAGGCCGCCCCCCAATCCGCCTGGGACAAGCTCGCGCAGTGTGAGAGCGGTGGCAACTGGGCGATCAACACCGGCAACGGTTACTACGGTGGACTCCAGTTCAGCCCCACCACCTGGCGCGCTTTCGGCGGCACGGGCATGCCGCACACGGCCAGCAAGGCGCAGCAGATCGCGGTGGCCGAGCGCACGCTCGCCGCCCAGGGGTGGAACGCCTGGCCGTCGTGCTCGCGGAAGATGGGCCTGCGTGGCCAGCCGGCCGAGCCCACCACGGTGCGCGCCGCAGCACCGGCCGCGGCTCCTGCCGCTCCCGCGGCTCCGGTGGCGAAGAACGGTGCCGACTACACCGTCGCCAGGGGCGACACGCTCGGCAAGATCGCCGCCGCCCAGGGCGTCGGCGGCGGCTGGCAGGCCGTGTACGACCGCAACCGGGACGTGCTGAGCAACCCCAACGTCCTGCGCGTCGGCCAGCAGCTCGACCTCCGGTAGCCCGGCGACCGGCCCCGCGAGCGATGATCGTCGCGTGGGGGCCGGGAACCGCGCCGGCGCGGTGGGATGTCCCGATCCGGTGATCAGGCTCTGGCGAGCGCTGGAAGATCGTGGGCGTGGGACCGGGAGCCGTATCAGGCCCGGTGCCACGTCCCGATCCGTGATCATGGTGGGGGCCCGGCAGGGCGTGCTGCGTCGCAAACCCGGCGGCGAGCCGGGCGGTCAGGCCGAGCCGACCCACTCGTCGGTGCCGTCGGCGAAGGCCTGGTGCTTCCAGACCGGGAGCAGGCGCTTCACCTCCTCCACCAGCTCGGCGCAGGTCTCGAACGCCTCGCGCCGGTGGTCCGCGGCCACCGCGCAGGCCAGAGCGACGTCACCGATCGCGAGCCGGCCGACCCGATGGCTCACCGCGATCGCCCGCACGCCCCGGGCGCGCCCGGCCACGTCGGCGGCCACCCGGGACACGACCTGCTCGGCCGTCGGGTGGGCGCTGTACTCCAGGCCTCGCACCGCGCGCCCGCCGTCGTGGTCGCGCACCACGCCGGCGAACGTCACCACGGCCCCGGCGGAGGCCCGCTCCACGAGCGCGGCGTGCTCGGACACGTCGAGCGGTGCCTCGATGACGGCGGCCCGCAGCACCGCGGCGCCAGGGACCCCGCCCGGCACCCCACCCACCGCGCCGTCCGTCGCCCTGTCCCTCGGCTCCGTCACCGGTGGTCGCCTCCTCTCAGCTGGTCCAGCGCGTGCTCGAGGACCCCGTCGAGCACCGACAGACCGTCGCGGACCCCACCGGTCGACCCGGGGAGGTTCACCACCAGGGTCCGGCCCGCGACACCGGTCAGGCCGCGGGACAGCACCGCGGTGGGCACGGAGGGGGCGCCGGCGGCCCTGATCGCGTCGGCCAGCCCCGGCACCTCGTAGTCGAGCACGCCGCGCGTGACCTCCGGTGTGGCGTCGGTCGGGGAGATGCCGGTGCCGCCGGTCGTGATCACCACGTCGACACCGTCGGCGACCGCGGCCCGCAGCGCGTCCCCCACCGGCTCGCCGTCGGGCACGACGACGGCGTCCGGGGTCTCGAGGCCGCGCTCGCGCAGCCACTGGACGATCACCGGCCCGCTCCGGTCGGTGTAGACGCCCGCCGCCGCGCGGTTGGACGCCGCCACGACCCGCGCCCGACTCGTCACCGGTCCGCCGGCCGAGTCCATGCGCCCGTCCGGCCGCCGTCCTTGCGCTCCACCCGCACCCCGTCGAGCACCGCGGCGGGGTCGACCGCCTTGATCATGTCGTGCAGGGCGAGACCGGCGACGGCCACGGCGGTGAGCGCCTCCATCTCCACGCCCGTGCGGTCGGTGGTGCGCACCGTCGCCCGGATGCGCACCTCGGCGCCGTCGGGTTCCAGGTCGAGCGTCACCCCGCTCAGCGCGATCGGGTGGCACAGCGGCACGAGGTCGGGCGTGCGCTTCGCACCCATGATCCCGGCGATGCGGGCGGTCGCCAGCGCGTCACCCTTCGGGAGGCCGTCCCGACGCAGCAGCTCCACCACCTCGGCCGTGGTGCGCACCATGCCGGTGGCGACGGCGGTGCGGGCGGTGGGTTCCTTGCCGGATACGTCCACCATCCGGGCCGTCCCGGCGGCGTCGACGTGGGTCAGCTCCACGACGGCACCTTACGACGTGCTCCACGGGCGTGCCGTCCACCGTCCACGACCGCGAGAAATCGCCGTGGCAAGCGCGGCGCGCCGCCGTCTCCGGAAGGTGTCCTCGCCGTAATGTCGCGCGCGGCCCGGTCGGATGCCCCAGATCCTTCCCCTTCCTTCCGTCGGTCCCGGAACCGCAGCGCTCCCCTGTCCGGTGGTTCCGGCCCCGTCGCCTCGCAGAGCGCAGGACAGGGACGGACGACGACGGCTCCGGCCGTCCCGCCGCTCGCGGCGGTCGTCCGGGCGTGGCGCGCGGAGAGCTCCCATGGCGCGGTACCGCGGTCGTCATCGCAAGCCCACCACCACCGGTCGGGCGATCGCCCGCACCGCGCTCGCCGGCGCTGTCGCCGGCTCCCCGCTCGTCGTCGCGGCGCCTGCGGCGCACGCAGCGGCCGACAGCACCTGGGACCGCGTCGCGCAGTGCGAGAGCGGTGGCCGTTGGAACATCAACACCGGCAACGGGTACCACGGAGGTCTCCAGTTCGCCCCGCGCACGTGGTCCGGTTTCGGCGGGGGCCAGTTCGCCCCCGTCGCCCACCAGGCCTCTCGGGCGGAGCAGATCGTCGTCGCCGAGCGCGTGCTCGCGAAGCAGGGCTGGGGAGCCTGGCCGGTGTGCTCGCGCAAGGCCGGGGCCCGGGGCGACACCGCGAGCCAGCGCAGTGCCCCCGAACCGGAGCCGGCCCCCGAGCGGATCCGTCTCAGCGCGCCCGCCACCAGCGGGAGCTATGTCGTGCGAACCGGGGACACGCTCTCGAGGATCGTGGCGAGCAACGACGTGCCGGGTGGCGTCGCGGCCCTCGTGGAGAAGAACCCGGCGCTCGCCGGGAACCCCGACCGGATCATGCCCGGGCAGCGCCTCACCCTGTGATCCGGCGGTGGGCCAGCTGCTCGGGGGTGTCCACGTCGTGGGGATCGGCCACGTCACCGCACTCGACGAGCTCGACGGTCGCTGCAGCCAGATAGGAGCGGGCGCCCGCGTCTCCCCGCGCGGACGCCCGGACGGCGCTCCAGTGTGAGCGTCCGATGAGGACCGGGTGCGCGGGCCGCCCGTCGTAGGCGGCCCGCGCCAACCCGTCGATCGCGGTGCGAGCGGCCAACCGGGCCACCGCGACGGCCGTGACGCCGGGCAGGTCGACCAGGTGGACCACCGTCGCGTCGACATCGAGGTCCTCCAGGGCCCCGAGCCCCGCGCGCAGGGACGCGCCCATCCCCTCCGTCCAGCCGGGCTCCTCGACGGTCAGCACCCCGTCCGGGAGCGCCGCCCGGACCGACGTCGCCGCGGCCCCGAGCACCACCAGCAACGGGGCGCAGCCGCCGTCCGCGAGCACCCGCAGGGCCCGCCGGACCAGCGGCTCACCGTCGAGCTCGACGAGCGCCTTCGGGGCGCCCATCCGGCGACCCGCGCCCGCCGCGAGCAGCAGCCCGGCCGGGCCGGCTACTTGTTGATCTCCGTGACGGGGTGCACGTAGGGCACCTCTTCGAGCGGGAACTCGACGTCGCCGAAGGGCGACAGTGAGCCCTGCATCGGACTGGCGATCTCGCTCACCGGGTGCTCGCCGTCGGGCAGCACCGGCCAGGTCGGATCCACGCGATCCTCCTTGGGGGGCTTGGCCACGGTCTCCTCCTCGCGGGGCTGCTCGTCGGTCCGAGTATCGCGCACCGGTCGGCCCGGCGTCTCCCCCCGGCCGACTACCGTGGCGGTGATGCCCACCCCGCTGGTCGACTGGCTGCGCGCCCAGGACGACGAGACGCTCGCCGTCCTCCTGCGCCTGCGCCCCGACCTGGCCGTTCCCCCGCCGGCCGACCTCACCGTCCTGGCGACCCGAGCCGGCATCCGGGCTTCGGTGCACCGCGCGTGCGACGACCTCGACACCGTCGCGCTCGCCGTGCTGGAGGCCCTCGTGGTGGCCGACGCCGACAGCGCCCCCGTTCGGCGCGCCGAGCTGCAGCGCCTGCTCGGCGGGGTGCCCGCGGCCGCCCTCACCGCCGCGCTGGCCGCGCTGCGCGAGCGAGCCCTCGTCTGGGGCTCAGACGAAAGCCGGTCCGACGACGGCCGGTCCGACGACGGCTGGTCGCACACCGGCATCGCCCTCGTCCCGTCGGCCAGGGACGTCGTGCCTCGACACCCCGGCGGTCTGGGGCGGGTGGCCGGCGGACCGGCGGCGTCCGCGGCGCTGCCCGAGCTGCTCGCCGCGGTGGCCCCCGACGAGCGCCGGGTGCTCGACGCGCTGGCCGCCGGGCCGCCGATCGGGCGCAGCCGGGCCGGCTCGGACCCGACGAGTCCGGTGGGCCGCCTGCTCGCGCGGGGACTGCTGCTCCGGGTGGACCCCGAGACAGTGGAGCTGCCGCGACAGGTCGGGCTGGCGCTGCGCGGTGAGCGTCCCCTCGGCGCCGTCGCCGTGACCCCGCCGGACGTCGGGTCCCGCGACCGGGGTGCCGACGTCGTCGACCGGACGGCGGGCGGCGCCGCGCTCGAAGTGCTGCGCCAGGTCGAGCTGCTCGTCGCAGCGTGGAGCACCGGGCCACCCCCCGTGCTGCGGTCGGGCGGGCTGGGAGTGCGCGAGCTGCGCCGCGTCGCGAAGGAGTGCGGCGTCGACGAGACGGTGGCTGCGCTGCTGGTCGAGCTCGCGGTCGGCGCCGATCTCGTCGGGGAGACCGAGGGGGCGGCCCCGGAGTTCGTGCCCACCACGCACGCCGACGTGTGGGCGGCCGGCGGGCCCGAGCTGCGCTGGTCGCTGCTGGCCCGGACCTGGCTCGACCTTCCGCGCCTGCCGGGTCTGGTCGGCCGCAAGGACGACAGCGGCCGGGCGATCTCCGCCCTCTCCGACGGCGTCCGCCGCCCGCTCGCCCCGCGCGACCGGCGCCGGGTGCTCGCCGGGCTGGCCGAGTTGCCCGCCGGGACCGCCCCGGGATCTGCCGCCGCGCTGGCCGATCTGCTCGCCTGGCGCGCCCCTCGCCGCGGTGGGCGGCTGCGTGACGAGGTGGTCGGATGGGTGCTGTCGGAGGCCACCGTGCTCGGGGTCGTCGCGCTGGACGCGTTGTCCAGCCCGGGCCGGGCCCTGCTGACCGACCCGGAGCAGCTGGTGCCGGCGCTGCGCGCCACCCTGCCCGAGCCCGTCGGACACGTGCTGCTGCAGGCCGACCTGACCGCCGTCGCGCCGGGCCCTCTGGAGCCCGAGCTCGCCCAGGAGCTCGACCTGATGGCCGAGGTCGAGTCGGCGGGCGGCGCCACCGTCTACCGCTTCACCGAAGCGACGATCCGGCGGGCGCTCGACGCCGGACGCAGTGCGGCCGACCTGCACCAGCTCCTCACCGCCCGGTCCGCCACGCCGGTGCCGCAGGGCCTGACCTACCTCGTGGACGACGTCGCCCGGCGGCACGGCCGGCTGCGTGGCGGTGCCGCCGAGTCGTTCCTGCGATCCGATGACGACGTCCTGATCGCCGAGGTCATGGCCCATCCCGGCACCGCGCAGCTGGAGCTGCGCCGCATCGCGCCGACGGTGGTGGTGTCGCCGCTGCCGTTGCGGGAGCTGCTCGACGGGCTGCGGCGGGCCGGCTTCACCCCGGCCGCAGAGGATCCGGGAGGGGCGGTGCTCGACCTCGTCGACCGCGGTCGCCGGACGGCTGCGCGCCGCCGGCCCCCCGCCCGCGCCGCCGTCCCCCCGGAGATCGACGCCGAGCAGATCGAGGCCCTCGTCTCACGGATGCGCGCGGGCGACGCGCGGACCGTGGTGCGCCGCGGCACCGCGGCCGTCAACGGATCAGTGATCGACCTGCTGCGTTCGGCCGCGGCCGGGCGGCGCAGCGTCTGGATCGGGTTCGTCGACGGTCACGGGGTGCCGGGGGAGCGCGTGCTGGAGCCGGTCAGCGTCGGCGGCGGGGTGGTGGAGGGCCGGGACGCCGTGGACGGCGCCGTGCACCGGGTGCCACTGCACCGGATCACGAGCATCGCGAGGGTCGACGACTGAGCCGAGCGCTCGTGCACCCCAGGCAGGGGTCAGCGGGCGCCCGCGGTCATGCGGTGCTGCATGGCGTGCTCCACCAGCGAGATCAGTGTCTGCTTGGTGGACTCCCGGTTGCGCGCGTCGCAGCTGACGATCGGGATGGCCGGGTCGATCGACATCGCCTCCCGGACGTCCTCCACGCGGTGCTGGAGCAGGCCGTCGAAGCAGTTGAGCGCGACGACGTAGGGCAGCCCGCGGTCCTCGAAGAAGTCGACGGCGGCGAACGAGTCGGCCAGCCGGCGGGTGTCGACCAGCACCACGGCACCGATCGCTCCCCGGACGAGGTCGTCCCACATGAACCAGAACCGGTGCTGCCCCGGCGTACCGAACAGGTAGAGGATCAGCTCCGCGTCCAGGGACACTCGGCCGAAGTCCATGGCCACCGTGGTGGTGGTCTTGTTCGGGGTGGCCGCGAGGTCGTCGACGTCCGGCGCTGGCCTCGGTCATGACGGCCTCGGTGGTCAACGGGACGATCTCGGAGACCGAGCCGACGAACGTGGTCTTGCCGACGCCGAAACCCCCGGCCACCACGATCTTGGCCGAGATCGTCGCCGCGGTGGCGATCGTCTGCGGCCTAGAGCCGACGGAGTCCACTCAACACCCTTTCCATCAGGGCGAGGTCCGGCATGTCGCCGGCACTGCTCGCGGTCTGGTGCACGGTCACGATCCCGATCCCCGCCATGTCGCCCAGCAGGACGCGCGCGACGCCGAGCGGGAGCGACATCAGCGCCGCCACCTCCGCGACCGAGCGGGTCTGCTCGCACAGCTCCGCGACGGCCCGGTGCTCGACCTTGAGGTTCCCCACCTCGTCACGCCCGCGTTGGTTGGTCGAGACCAGGGTCTCGATCGCCAGGTCCAGACCGGACTTGGTCCGCCCCTGGGTCCAGGCGTACGGCCGAACCGCCGAGGCGCCCGCCCCCTGGGTCTCCGCGTCGATGACCCGGACGTCGATCGGCGCGGTCTGCGGATGGGGCACGACCTGCGGCGCGGGGACGGAGGAGGAACCGCCGCCATCATCGTCGGCCTCGTCGCCGTGGTCGGTGTCCTCGTCCCGCCGACGCCCCCAGCGGCGGCGCTTCGGGGCCCGTCCGGCGTCGAAGCTGAAGCTGTTCATCACATCGGCGAAGGTCGGCTCCGAGGTCTGCCGGCTCTCGTCGTCGGGACCGGAGGTCATCGGACATCACCTGCTTCTCTCTCATCGACCTTCTACTGCCGATCGAAGTGGTGCGCTGCTCAGGACCCGAACGATCCCTGCAGCTCGGCGCGCAGTTCGGGGGTGAGGAGCTGGCCCACGCGGTCCACGAGCAACGTCATCTCGTACCCGATCAGACCGATGTCACAGCTGGGTGACGCCAGCACGGCCAGGCAGGAGCCGTCGCTGACGGACATCAGCAGGACGATCCCGCGATCCATCTCGACGACCGTCTGGACCACACCCCCGGCGTCGAAGCAGCGCGCCGCGCCTTGAGTGAGGCTGATCAGCCCGGACGCCACGGCGGCGAGCTGGTCGGCGCGGTCCCGGGGCAGCCGGTCGGAGCTGGTGAGCAACAGCCCGTCGGCAGACACCACGATCGCATGCGCGACGCCGGGCACCCGCTCCGCGAAGTTCGTGACCAGCCATCCGAATCGGCTCGGCTGGGTCTGGGGCGCGGTCATGAAGACTCCTCGTCGTGATTGCCACCCGCGTGGGCGGGTTCGTTACCACCGTCGGCCTCGGGGGCCGATTCTGCTCTGCCACGGGCACGGCTCTCGCGCCCCTGGCGGACACCTTGCTGGTAGCTCGCGAGCCGGCCACGGACGTTCTCCGCGTTCCGGCTCGGCGTGACCTCTGCGGCCAGTACTGCAGATCCTGCACTCCCGGGCACCAGCCGCGCACGCGGGCGTCGCTTCGGCAGCCCGGCCGTGGTCAGGTCGTCCGACCTGTCGGCCAGCACGCCGCTGACGGCTTGCCAGCCCTTGTCCGCCTCGGTGCCGAACTCGTGCTCGGCCGGGGCCTCGCCCGCACCTCCGGTCGGCGCGGCGACACGCTCGGACCCAGCCGGTTCCGTCGTCGACGGCGAGGCACCGGCGGCCGGCGCGGTCGCGGGCTGCTCGCGGGCCCCCTCGTCCTCGGACGGGCGGGACTCGCCTGCCTCGTACTCGACCGGGATCTTCCGGTTCGAGCGGAACCAGGCCGACGCGATCTCCGCGAAGATGGGCGTCGACTCGCCGGCATCGGTCGCGCCGTCCGACGCTCCGTCGGACTCGGCGACGACGGGCATGTTCGGCGCGAACAGGCCGTCGTCCGGCGTACCGGCCAGCCGTGCGCCCAAGCCCGCGCGCTCGGCCCGGGGCGGCGGCCACTGGCCGGGCGACGCGGCGAAGGGCAGGGGACCGGTGGGCGGGGTCTGCTGGTCCGGGCGGCCACCGCGGCCGCGCCGGGGCAGCGGCGACGACCGACCCACGACATCCAGGGGTGTCGTGGGCGGGGTGGTGACCGGCGCCGACCGGTCGGTCGGTCCGCCGTCGGCGCCCCGTTCATCGCCCCGGTCCGGATCCCGCGCCGTGTCGTCCGGCGCCGTCCGGTCACCGGTCGCGTCGCCGTCCGCTGGGGCTCGTCCGGCGTCCTCGACGTCCTGTCGGTCGCTCGCCGGGCGGTCCTCGGCACGGTTCTCGCCCTGCTCCTCGGCCGATCGGTCGGCGCCGGGTCGCGTGGGCGTCACGGCGGGCGCCGCACCGACCTCCGCCGGATCGGGGTCCGTGCCGTCCGCGGGTCCGGCGCCGTTCTCGCCGTCGGACCGGCTCGGCGCCGGCGCTCCCCGCCCGGGCTCGGCAGACCTGCCCGGGTGCTGCCCGGGACCGGCGCCGTTCGGGGCGCCGGAGGAAGCCGCCGCATCGGGATGCGTCCCGTTGTGGGGGGAACCGTGCCGGTGCAGCGCCGTGTCGCCGGACTCGTCGGCCGGCGGCATGCCGGCTTCGGCATCCTTCTTCCGCTGGGCCGCGTTGCGTCGGGCCGCTTCCTGGTCACGGCGGGCCCGGGCGGCGACGTCCCGGGCCTCCTCGGACCCACCGTCGGCCGGTTCGGCGACGGGCCGCTCGGCGGGATCCGGGCCGCCCGGCGTCAGCGGCGGCCCGTCGGGTCGCAAGGTGGAGCCGGGCCGTCGGGTGGGCAGGGACTTCGGCCCGCCGTTCGCGGCCGCGGGCGCGTCGGACGGCGCGGCGTCCGCCGGCGCACCGGCTGCACCGTCCCCGCCCGCCGGCAGCAGGTGCGGACCGGAGCGGTCGAGGCCGTTGGCGGCCGCCCGCTGCGGCACGGCGCCCGCTCCGGCCGGCTCGGCGGCAACGGGCGAGGCGTCGCCTGGCCGGCTGACGTCGGCGGGCTCGCCCGATGGGATCAGGTGGGACGGGACGGTGACCGACGCGGTCAGGCCGGACCCGGTCTCCGTGGACGACGTGCTCAGTCGCACGCCGACGCCGTGCCGGGTCGCCAACCGGCCGACCACGAACAGGCCCATGCGCCGGGCGGCGGACACGTCGACCGTCGAGGGCCCACCGAGCCGCTGGTTGGCGTCGGCGAGCTCCTGGTCGCTCATGCTGACGCCGCGGTCCACGATCTCGACCACGATCGAGCCGTCGGACGTGCGGGTGGTGCTCATGACCACCTGCGAATCCGGCGGGGAGAAGTTGGTGGCGTTGTCCAGCAGCTCGGCGAGCAGGTGGACGAGGTCGGATGCCGCGCGGCCGGCGATGGTGGCCGTCGGGGGCGACTGCACGACGATGCGCTGGTACTGCTCGACCTCCGACACCGCGGCCCGCAACACGTCGACCATCGGGACCGCAGTCACATTGCGCTTGGCCACGTCGGTGCCGGCGAGCACCAGCAGGTTCTCGCTGTTGCGTCGCATGCGGGTGGCGAGGTGGTCGAGCTGGAACAGGTTGGACAGCTGGTCGGGGTCCTGCTCGTTGCTCTCCAGCTGCTCGATGAGCTGCAGCTGGCGCTCGACGAGCGCCTGGCTGCGTCGCGAGAGGTTGACGAACATGGCGCTCACGTTGGACTGCAGCGCGGCCTGGTCGGCGGCGAGCCGGACCGCCTGCCCGTGCACCGCGTCGAACGCCCTGGCCACCTGGACCACCTCGTCGCGACCGGTCAGCGGCACCGGATCGACCGTGACGTCCGGGGTCGCGCCCGAGCGCATGTTCTCGACCGCCTGGGGCAGCCGCCGCTCGGCGACGTCGAGCGCCGAGGTGCGCAGCACGCGCAGGGACCGGATCAGGGACCGGGCGACCAGCACCGCGATCGTGATGCCGGCCAGCAGACCCAGCATGAGGATCACCGAGTTGATGCCGGCCAGGTTGCCGGCCTGGTCCTCGGCCGCGGTGCTGAGCGTCACGAGCTCCTGGCGGATGAGGCCGCTGGACCGGTCGGCGCGAGCTGCGCGAGCCGTTGTAGGCGGTGTCCCACTCCGTGGCGTCGACCGAGATCCGCTGGCCGGCGGGCGTGGCCAGGATCGCGGCCTTCACGCTCTCCCGCTGGGAGTTGGCGGCGTCGGCCGTGATGTCGCCGAAGCGCTGCAGCTGCTCGTCGGTGAGCGCGGTCGCGTACTCGAACTGCGCCGAGCGGATCGCCCGGTCGGTGTCGGCGACCAGCTCGGCGTCGCCCGGCTGCAGCGCGCCGCTGCGGATGGCGGCCCCGAGCACCGTGTGCTGCACCGCGAGGGCCTCGGTGGCGCCGACCACCGAGCTCAGCGCGTCGGTCAGGCCACCCCAGTCGGAGGTGCGGACCTGTCGGAGCAGTCCACGGTCCAGGCCGTCGACCTGGGCGACGAGCGCGGTGTAGCCGCCGATGACCTGGTCGGTCCCGAGCGCGGGCGTGCCGGTGACGCTGCCGCGCAGCTCGGTGAGCTCGCCCAGCCGCCCGTCGAGCTGCTGGCGGGCCACGACCGTGGTGGCGTCGAGCTCGCCGGCGGACGCCAGCGCGCTGCGCATCTCGGCGATCTCCACGTCGGTCCTGGCGTACGCGGTGTCCAGGCCGCCGCGGTCCGCGCTGCGGCCGGCGGCGACGAACAACGTGGCCTCGTTGCGCTCCTGCCGCAGCGCCTCGGCGGCCCCGGCGACCTGCTCCTGCACCTCGAGCAGGCGGGTTCCGCGGCCGAGGTCGGTGGCCTCGTCGGCCTGGTCCGCGACCCGCAGGACGCCCAGGCCGAGCGCCAGCAGCGCCGGCACCAGGCCGACGACCACGAGCTTCCACTTCAGTGTCCAGTTGCGCGGGTTCAGCCGATCCAACCAGTCGAGCATGGTCTGGGTGCTGGTCACGTCGACGTCCCCCTGACGCTTGCCGGCCACGACCCACCGAACTCTGGCACGCCCGAGGGACCACTAGCGAGGCCGGACCGGACGAGCTGCCGTCCAGCGGCGGTGGACGACCGGAATCGAGCGTCGTGCCCGGAGGGCATGAACATCGCGCCTTCTACTGCTGCTGTTACTGCTGATGGTGGGCGCGGGCCGGTCGGGTGTCCGGCTCGCGTCGTGCGCTCCGCGAGAGGTTCGACACGCGCCCGGGGAAGGACGACGACCCCCGGAACCCGGTAGGATCACGGCGGCACACGTGCGCTCTCGGACAGAGCCGGCAGAGTATAGCCCGAGGTCGACAGGGCCACCTCCGGTGAGGTCGGTCGCGTGGCCGGCGGCCGCACCCGACCCCCCGCAGCGTGCCGCACCTCCCGGTGGCAACCGGGCCATCGCCTGAGGAGAACCACCCATGGCCGACGGGCCGCTCATCGTCCAGTCCGACAAGACGCTGCTGCTGGAGGTCGACCACCCGGCGGCCGCGGAGGCCCGGGCCGCTATCGCGCCGTTCGCCGAGCTCGAGCGGGCCCCCGAGCACGTCCACACCTACCGCGTCACCCCGCTGGCGCTGTGGAACGCCCGAGCGGCGGGGCACGACGCCGAGCAGGTCGTGGACGCGCTCGTCCGCTTCTCCCGCTACGCCGTGCCGCAGCCGCTCCTCGTCGACGTGGTCGACACGATGGGCCGCTACGGGCGGCTGCAGCTCGTCCAGTCGCCGGTGCACGGGCTGGTGCTCGTGGCGCTGGACCGGGCCGTGCTGGAGGAGGTGCTGCGGCAGAAGAAGATCGCGCCGCTGCTCGGGGCCCGGATCGACGACGACACCGTGCTGGTGCACCCGTCCGAGCGCGGCCACCTCAAGCAGGCGCTGTTGAAGATCGGCTGGCCGGCGGAGGACCTCGCCGGCTACGTCGACGGGGAGGCGCACCCGATCGACCTGGTCGAGGAGGGCTGGTCGCTGCGGGACTACCAGCACCAGGCCGTGGAGGGCTTCTGGGCGGGTGGGTCCGGCGTCATCGTGCTGCCCTGCGGTGCGGGGAAGACGCTGGTCGGGGCGGCCGCGATGGCGCAGGCGAAGGCCACCACGCTCATCCTGGTGACCAACACCGTCGCCGGGCGGCAGTGGAAGCGCGAGCTGGTGGCGCGCACGTCGCTCACCGAGGACGAGATCGGCGAGTACTCCGGCGAGCGCAAGGAGATCCGGCCGGTCACCATCGCGACCTACCAGGTGGTCACCCGCAAGACCAAGGGCGAGTACCGGCACATGGAGCTCTTCGACTCCCGCGACTGGGGCCTGGTCATCTACGACGAGGTGCACCTGCTCCCCGCTCCGGTCTTCCGGATGACCGCCGACCTGCAGTCGCGGCGGCGCCTGGGCCTGACCGCCACCCTCGTCCGCGAGGACGGCCGGGAGGGCGACGTCTTCTCGCTCATCGGCCCCAAGCGCTACGACGCCCCGTGGCGGGACATCGAGCAGCAGGGCTGGATCGCTCCGGCCGAGTGCGTCGAGGTCCGCGTGACGCTCACCGAGAGCGAGCGCATGGGGTACGCGGTCGCCGAGGCCGAGGAGCGCTACCGGATGGCGTCCACCGCGCACACCAAGCTGAACGTCGTGAAGGCGATCCTGGGCCGCCACCCCGGTGAGCCCGCGCTGGTCATCGGGGCCTACCTCGACCAGCTCGAGGAGCTGGGCGAGACCCTCGACGCCCCGATCATCCAGGGCTCCACCCGCAACCGGGAGCGCGAGGAGCTCTTCGACCGGTTCCGCCGCGGTGAGCTGCCCGTGCTCGTGGTGAGCAAGGTCGCGAACTTCTCCATCGACCTGCCCGAGGCCAGCGTGGCCGTGCAGGTGTCCGGCACGTTCGGGTCGCGGCAGGAAGAGGCGCAGCGGCTCGGGCGGCTGCTGCGACCCAAGGGTGACGGGCGCCAGGCGCACTTCTACTCGGTGGTCTCGCGCGACACGCTCGACACCGACTACGCGGCCCACCGCCAGCGCTTCCTCGCCGAGCAGGGCTACGCGTACCGGATCGTCGACGCCGACGACCTGCTCGGCCCGGCGGTCCCCGACGTCGGGTGATCCGACGGGCTCGATGCGGCTCGCCGGCCGGTCTCCGCCACCGGATCAGGGGGTGCGTCGAGGCCACCCGCCATGGACACTCAAGACTCCTCACCTCTCAGGAGTGGCCATCTCGACACTCGGGTGGATCGTCGTCGGCGGGGTGGCCTGGATGGCCGTCGCCGCGGTCGTCGGTGTGCTCGTCGGTCGCATGATCCGGCTCCGGGACCGCCAGGTGCCCCGCTGCGACGCGTCGACCCCGGCAGGTGGCCGCCGGCCCCGCCGTCGCGGCCCCGTGGCGGCCGACCACATGTCCCACCACCACGAGGCCGGACCCGACGACACCCGGCTGCCCCGTCAGCCGGCCGACCCTGGCGACGTCCGCACCCATCATCAGGAGGCCGGCACTGGCGACGCCCCGGCGCACCGTCACCCGACCGGCCCGCACCCCGAGGGGGCCCGCCCGAAGCGCGTCGCCGGCCGGGGTCGTCCGTGGCGGTCCTGACCGCCAACCCGCCGCGGTCCGGACCCGGCCGAGGCGTCCGGGACCCGGCTCCCGGCGTCCCCGACCCGGAAGTGTCGCCACCGGAGGCATCTGTGCGATGGTCCGCCCATGGCGTCGAACGGGCGTGTCGCGGCCGAGCGGGCCCTCGAGCAGGAGCACCTGCTCGGCACCCTGCTCGCCGAACGGGACGGGCTGCTCTCGGTGCTGGACCGCGTTCTCGCCCTGCACGGCACCGCACGCCTGATCCGGGACGCCGCGGGGGCCGACGCGGGGTTCGTCGCCGACATCGACGGTGACTCGCCGGCGGTCATCCGCTGGCTGGCCGGCAACCGCACGGACTCCCTGCAGGACCTCATCGTGCCGATGGGTCAGGGTGTGGGTGGCCGGGTGATGGCGCTGGGCCGGCCGGTCCGGGTCAGCGACTACGTCACGGCGTCGAGCATCACCCACCAGTTCGACGGGGTGGTGAGGCGGGAGGCGATGTCGGCGATGCTGGCCGTGCCCATCGTGGAGGACCGCGCCGGGAGCGAGACGACGGTGGCGATCGCCTACGCGGCGCTGCGCGGGCCGGGCGAGTTCGGCGACGACGCCGTCGCGGCGGTGCAGGGGGTCGCCGTGGACGCGGCCCGGGCCCTCCGGCTCGCCGACCGGGCCGCGGCCGGCCGGACCACCGCGGTGGCGACCGAGCGGCAGCGGATGCAGGCGTCGCTGCACGACTCGGTGGGCGCGATGTTGTTCTCCATCGGGGCCCAGGTGCGCGACCTGCGGTCCACGCTGCCGGACAACCCGCTGCTGCGCAGCCGGCTGGGCCAGCTGGAATCGGACGTCTCCGCGGCCTCGCTCGCCCTGCGCGAGGCGCTGCTGGCGCTCTCCGAGTCCAGCCCGGAGCGGGCGCTGCCGATCGAGCTGGCCGAGCACTGCCGCAGCTTCCAGGCGCGCACCGGGGTCGCGGCGCGGCTCGTGCAGCTCGGCGAGGTCCGGCCGCTCGACGGCGAACGCACGACCCTGCTGATCAGTGCGGTGCGCGAGGGGTTGCTCAACATCGAGAAGCACGCCCGGGCCGGCACGGTCGTCGTCAGCCTGGGCCAGGTGGACGGCGGCGTGCAGGTCGCGGTGGCCGACGACGGAGCGCCGGCCGACGGCAGCGGGTCCGAGGGCGCCGGGCTGGGCATCCGGCTGCTGGTCGAGAAGGCGGCGCGGCTCGGCGGCCGGGTGAGCCTCGTGCACGACGACGACGGCGGGACCACCCTGCGGATGCTGCTGCCCGGGGGAGTGCGGAGCCGATGACCCCGGCTCGCGTCATGGTCGTCGACGACCACCCGGTGGTCCGCGACGGCGTCGCACTGCTGCTGCGGGGGGAGCCGTCGCTGGTCGTCGTGGGGTCGGCGGAGAGCGGGCGGTCGGCCCTGGAGCGCGCGCTCGCGCTGGGCCCCGACCTGGTGCTGCTGGACCTGCGGCTGCCCGACATGCTCGCCCCGGAGGTGGTGGCCGGCCTGCGCGAGCTGCTGCCGGCCGTGCGGGTGGTGGTCTTCACCGCCCACGGTGATCACCACGGCGTGCAGGCCGCACTCGATGCGGGGGCGCACGGCGCGCTGCTGAAGGACGCCGCGGCCACCGACCTCGTGGCCGCTCTGCGTCGGGTGCTGCGCGGCGAGCGGGTGTCGGACCCGCGGATGGGGCCGGGTGAGGCCGGCCGGGCGGCGCTGGCCCGCAGCGGCCTCACCCGTCGGGAGTACGAGGTGCTCCGGCTCGCGGCGCAGGGCCGGACCAATCCGGAGATCGCGGAGACGACGGGGCTGGCGCGCAACACCGTCAAGACCTACCTGCAGTCGGCGTTGCACAAGCTGGGCGCGCGCAACCGGGTCGAGGCGATCGGGAAGGCGAGCGAGGCGGGGTTGCTGTGACCGCGGCAGGGTCCGGCGGCGCCGCGCCACGCCGCCGGTCGCAGGCGGGTAACGGACTGCCAACTCTTCGGTAGGCTCCTCTCCACCTGGGGGTGCCTGGCCGGTGGGATGAGCCACACGATGGCCCGCGGCCGGCCCGCCACGGGTCGCTGGAGCGAGGGAGCCCGATCGTGGCCGGACGAGGGGATGCACGGGCGTGCTGAGCGTCCGTGGCCTGTCCGTGCGGTACGGGCGGTCGGTGAGCGCGCTCGAGGACGTCGACATCGAGGTCCCCGGCGAGGGCGTGCTCGCCGTGCTCGGAGGCAACGGCGCCGGGAAGTCCACGCTGCTGCGCGCGGTGTCCGGCACGCTCGGGCTGCACCGCGGCGGGATCACCGCAGGTGAGATCGCCTTCGACGGCGAACGGATCGACCGCCTCGACCCCGCCGTCGTCGTACGGCGCGGGGTCGTCGCCGTGCCGGAGGGCCGCCAGGTCTTCGCCCGGATGACCGTCGAGGAGAACCTGCGGGCCGGCGGCCTCGGCGCGCGGTCGGTGTCGGCGCGCGAGAGCTCCCGCGACCGGGTGCAGGAGCTGTTCCCGGTGCTGGCCGAGCGGTCCGGGCAACGCGCGGGCCTGCTGTCGGGCGGTGAGCAGCAGATGCTCGCGATCGGCCGCGCGCTGATGTCGGACCCCAAGCTCCTGCTCCTCGACGAGCCCTCGCTCGGCCTCGCCCCGCAGATGGTGGGGCGCATCTCGCGGATCATCGGCGAGATCCACGCGCAGGGCACGGCGGTGGTGCTCGTCGAGCAGAACGCCACGATGGCGCTGCAGGTCGCCGACCACGCCGCGGTCCTCGAGGTCGGCCGCATCGCCCTGTCCGGGTCGGCGGCCGAGCTCGCGGCCAGTGACGACGTGCAGCGGCTCTACCTGGGCGGACACGCCGAGTCGCAGGCGCAGGCCGACGCCGAGGAGGCCGAGGCGTTGGCCCACCGCGGAACCCGGACCCTGTCGAGGTGGACCGGATGAGCGTTCGCACGGAGGACGGGTCCCCCGCCGCGGTCGAGCTGCGTGACGGGGTGCGCGAGCTCGTCGTCGACGCCGTGACCTTGCGGTTCGGTGGCATCACCGCCCTCGACGACGTCACGTTCACCGTCGCGCCCGGCACCGTGCACGCGCTGATCGGTCCGAACGGCGCCGGCAAGTCCAGCTGCTTCAACGTGATCAGCGGCCTGTACCGGCCCACGGAGGGCCGGGTCCGGCTGGGTGACGACGTGCTCACCTCGCTGGCCCCGCACCGGCTGGCCGCGCTGGGCGTCGGCCGCTCGTTCCAGAACATCGCGCTGTCGCCCGGCTCCACGGTGCGCGACAACGTCATGCTCGGGCGCCACGTCCTCACCAGCGGTGGCTTCCTGGCCGGCGGCCTGCGGTTGACCGTCCGCACCGAGCGCCGGCACGTCACCAGGGCCGAGGAGATCTGCGACTTCCTCGGCGTCGCCGACCGGCTGGACCAGCCGGTCGCAGCGCTGCCCTACGGCGTGGCGAAGCGCGTGGACATCGCCCGCGCCCTGGCCCTGGAGCCCACGTTGCTGCTGCTCGACGAGCCGGCCGCGGGCCTCAACGCCACCGAGACGGCGGACATGGCCGTCACCATCCGCGACCTGCGCGACGCGCTCGGCATCTCGGTGCTGCTCGTGGAGCACGACATGGGCCTGGTCATGGGCATCGCGGACCGGGTGAGCGTGCTCGACTTCGGCAAGCTCATCGCCGACGGGCTGCCCGAGCAGGTGCAGGCCGATCCGGACGTCATCAGCGCCTACCTGGGCACCGGCGCCGAGGACGAGGAGACGCCGTGAACACGTTCCTGCAGGTGCTGGTCAACGGCCTGGGGAAGGGCGCGGTGTACGCCCTGCTCGCCCTGGGCTTCGTGGTGATCTACAAGGCCACCGAGGTGGTGAACTTCGCGCACGGCTCGCTGGTCCTCGTGGGCGGCTTCGCCGTCTACGAGCTCAAGGACGTCGTGGGCTGGCCGCTGGCCGCGATCGCCGGCATCGCCTCGGCGGCGCTCCTCGCGCTGCTGATCGAGCGCGGGCTGCTCGCCAACGCCCGCAGCGCCGACCAGAACAGCCTCGCGCTGCTCACGATCGGGATCGACGTGATCATCACCGAGGAGATCGTGCGTAGGGTCGGGGCGGAGATCCCGTTCATCGGTGACCCCTACGACTCCCAGCCCATCCGCATCGGCGAGCTGACGATCTTCCGGACGCAGGCGATCGCGCTGGTCGTCGGGGCCGTGCTGATCACCGCCTTCATGCTGGCCTTCCGCTACTCCAGCTGGGGCGTGGCGATGCGGGCGCAGGCGGAGAACCGCGAGGCCGCCGCACTGATGGGTATCCGCAGCTCGCGCGTCACCGCCATCGGCTTGGCTGGTGGCCGGGGCCCTGGCCGGGGTGGCGGTGCTGTTCATGGCGACCCAGGACTTCTCCGGGGCCGGGCTGGGGCGCGGCACCCACGCGATCGCGCTGATCGCCTTCCCGGCCGCCATCCTCGGCGGCCTCGACTCCACGGTGGGGGCGGTGGTCGGCGGCATCATCGTCGGGCTCACCGAGGCCCTGTCGGCGCAGTACATCTCGTTCGAGTTCTCCAAGAGTGCCGTCTTCCTGGTGATGCTGCTGGTGCTGGTGATCCGGCCGTCCGGGTTGTTCGGGACGAAGGAGCTCACCCGTGTCTGAGACGCTCACGCCGCCGGTCACGCCGGCGGCGGCAGACTCACGGCCCGCGAAGCCGCGCCGCAACTGGCTCAAGATCGTGGCCACGGCCGTGCTCCTGGTGGTCCTCCTGCTGCTGCCCGTGCTCGTCGGCACCGAGGTGGCGTACCTCAAGCTGGCGCAGTACATCCTCATCGGCGTCGTCGGCGGCATCGGGTTGACCCTGCTCGTCGGCCAGGCCGGTCAGCTCTCCCTCGCGCACCCGTTCTTCCTGCTGGTGGGAGCGGTGAGCTACGCGGTGCTGTCCGGCGACCCCGAGGAGTCCGCCGACCTCGTCGCGTTGGGGCTGCCGCCGCTGCTGGGCGTGATCGGCGCGGTCGCGATCTGCGGACTGATCGGCCTGGCCTTCGCCCCGGTGGCGGGCCGGTTGAGCGGCATCTACCTCGGGGTCGCGTCGCTCTCGCTGGTGTTCCTCGGGCTGTGGCTGGGCCAGTCGCTCGCGTCGCTGACCGGAGGCACGTCGAGCGGTCGATCGGCGCCCGTCTTCGAGCTGTTCGGCTTCCCGTTCTCCAGCTCCGACCCGTCACCGACGCTCTTCGGCGTCGCGATGGAGAAGCAGCAGCGGCTCTGGTTCCTCTTCCTCGCCTTCGCGCTGATGACCTACTTCCTGGCCCGTGGCGCGGTGAACAGCAGGATCGGCCGGTCCTGGCGCGCCGTCCGCGACAACGAGGCCGCGGCCACCGCCATGGGAGTGAACGTCGCGCGGGTCAAGGCCGCCGCGTTCACGATCTCGTCGGCCTTCGCCGGGCTGGCCGGGGTGATGACCGCGTTGTGGCTCGACCTCGTCAAGCCCGACGAGAACGAGTTCACCGGCACCTACTCGCTGGCGGTCGCCATCGCGTTCCTCGCCATCGTGATCATCGGGGGCCTCGGCTCGGTGCCGGGAGCGGTGATCGGCGCCGTCCTCGTGTACGGCCTGCAGCAGTTCTTCCTGCTCGGCTCCAACGAGTTCGGCTGGTTCGCCGACGCGCAGTTCGGCGGCCTGAGCGCCGTCGTGCTGTCCGCGTTCGTCTACGGCGCCGCCATCGTCCTCGTCGTGATGTTCGAACCCGGTGGCGCCGCTGCCATCGGCCGGCGCCTCGTCGCGCGCCGCCGGACCCCCGCTGTCGCGCCCGCCAACGGTGGCGAGCGCTCACTCCCCGAGAGGAACGACGATGACTCTTCGGCGTAAGTCACGACGGGCGGTGGTGCTGGTCGGTGCCCTGGCCAGCAGCCTCGCACTGGCGGCCTGCGGGAGCACGGCCGACACCTCCTCGAGCGGGCGGCGGCGGGCAGGGCGGCGTGAAGACCGACGTGGGCGTGACCGAGTCCACGATCACGCTCGGGATCATGGGCGACACGAGCGGGGTGTTCAAGAACCTGGGTGGCGCCATCAACGCCGGCAACCAGCTCTGGGTGGACGACGTGAACGCGGCCGGCGGCATCTGCGGTCGCCAGCTGGCGCTCGAGGTCGTGGACCACGGCTACAAGGCCGACACCGCCAAGACGCTCTACCCGCAGCTCGAGCCGAAGGTGCTGGGCATGGTGCAGCTGCTCGGCTCGCCGGTGCTGGCCGCGCTGAAGCAGAACCTCGTCGACGACAACCTCACTCGCGGCGCCGGCGTCGTGGTCGAGCGAGATCCTCAACAACCCGCAACATCATGATGATCGGCACCACCTACGACCTGGAGATCGTCAACGGGCTGGCCTACCTGCAGCAGCAGGGCCTCATCGCCGATGGCGACACCATCGGCCACATCTACATCGATGGCGAGTACGGCGGCAACGGGCTCAAGGGCTCGCAGTACTACGCCTCAGCAAGCACGGCATGACGGTCCGCGAGGCCAAGATCACCTCGACGGACAACGACCTGACCGGCATCGTCACCGGCCTGCGCGGCGACGGGGTCAAGGCCATCGTGCTCACCACCACCCCCGGGCAGACGGCGTCGGCGCTGTCCGCCAACCAGGCCCTGGGCCTCAACGTGCCGGTGCTCGGCAACAACCCGACCTTCGACCCCGCGCTGCTGCAGAGCCCGGCCGCCGCGTCACTCGGCAACCTCTACGTCGCCGCGTCCAGCCCGCCGTTCTCGTCGAAGACCCCCAAGGCCGCCGAGATCGCCGCGGAGTACAAGCAGAAGTTCCCCGGCTCGCCGCTCAACGCCGGCGTCCAGGTCGGGTACGTCGAGGGCCTGGTCTGGCAGGCCGTGCTGACCAAGGCCTGCGAGTCCGGGGACCTCAGCCGGGCCGGCGTGCAGACCGCGCTGACCTCGCTGACCTCGGTGAACACCCAGGACCTGGTGACCGAGCTGGACTACAGCTCGCCGGGCTCGCCGCCCACCCGCGGTGTCTACATCGCCCAGGTCGACCCGGCCGCCGAGGGTGGTCTGACCGAGGTGGCGCCGCTGTTCACCGCGCCGGACGCCGAGGGCTACAAGGCGCCGTTCCAGCAGGGCTGACGCGGGCTGGTTCCACCTCACCGCTCTGCGGGGTCGGCCCCGGGATGTCCCGGGGCCGATCGGCCCGTCCGTCCGGGGTCGATCCCCGGGGTGTCCCGGAGGTCCGCGGCCGGCCCGACCGGCAGGGTCGTGAGCATGGAGCCGACCACCGACCACCCCGCCCGCGTGTCCGACCAGCAGCCCGACCTCGCTGCGCTGCCGCCGCTCCCCCGGCGGCGCCTCCGGTCCCGGACGCGCCGACCGACATGCCGACGAGCGAACCCGCCCCTTCGGCCGCACGGCCGCGCTTCGCGCTGCGGCGCAGCCGCACCGACCGCATGCTCGCCGGCGTCTGCGGCGGCCTGGCCGAGAGCCTCGGCGTGGACGCCGCCCTGATCCGCATCGCGCTGGTCGCGCTGACGGTGTTCGGCGCCGGTGCCGGTGTCGTGTTCTACGTCGCGGCCTGGGTCCTGGCACCGGAGGCCGACGCCCGCTGAGCGACCTCAGTGCTCCGCGGGAGGGTCGTGCCGGACCTGTTCGCGGAACTCGGCGAAGCGCACCGACTCGTAGACGATCATCGCGATCATCAGCACGGTGACGATCGCCAGCGTGAGCATGGCCGGCAGCCTCGACACCACCGGGATCAGGGCCAGCAGCACGGCGGCCAGCACGGGTCGCTGCCACTGCAGGGCCCCCGTCGTGCGCCACTTGAAGGCCACGTGGCCGAGCAGGTAGAGCGCCACCCCGCCGTAGAGGGCCACGAGCGGTACACCGTAGATCGGGTCGTCGAGGGTGTGCCCGTCGTCCCCGCCGACGTAGCCGAGCACCTTCTTCAGCCCGAGCGAGGCCAGGATGATCCCGACGATCATCGGGAGGTGCAGGAAGGAGTAGGCGTCCCGGGCGACGCGGGAGCGGTGCTCCCCGCGCAGTGCGGACAGCGCGCGCTCGGCGAGCAGGGCCGTCACGTCGAAGTAGGCCCACCACATCGCCGCGGCCAGGGCCAGTCCCAGCGCCGAAGCGGCGATGATCGGCCAGGAGATCGGCAGGTCGGTCACCCCGACACCGATCGACACGATCGACTCCCCGAGCGCGACGATGATGATGAGACCGTGCCGCTCGGCGAAGTGCCCGGCGGAGTGCAACCGCCAGCCGGACACGCCGGACAGCATCGTGCCGACGTAATCGGCCACCAGCGCCGCCACCCACAGCCAGGTCTGCAGGGCGCCGGTGGTCTGCGAGGCGATGAGCAGCAGGGTCGTGCCGCCCACCACCGACGGGGTGAAGCGGACGAGCTGCGCCCGCAGCCCGGGATCGTCGGCTGCGGTCACCCAGAACAGCGCGAGGTGCAGCATGCGGAACACGAAGTAGCAGCAGGCGAACACCACCGGCCCCTGCAGGCCGCCCGGGAAGTCGTCGAACGCCTCGGGGATCGTCAGGGCGGCGACGAACATGGTGGCCATCGCGGCGAGCATCGCCGTGCGGAGCACGCCCTCGTCGGCCTTCACGATGCTGCCGAGCCACGAGTAGCCCACCCAGCACCACCAGAGGATGGCCACGACGAGCACGCCGCGCACGACCTCGCGGAAGCCCGCTCCGTCCTCCGCCATGATCTCGGTGACCTGGGTCAGGGCGAAGACGAAGACCAGATCGAAGAACAGCTCCAGCGGCGTGACCGCCGACCGCTCCCCGATCGCCTGTACGCGGGCCCGCCGCGGTGTCGCCATGACGACGATGGTGCCGCAGCCAAACCCAGCCGGCCATGCGACCGACCGGTGGCCCCGCGCGTGCTCCGATCCGGCAGCCCGGTCCGCCGGCCCGGTCAGGTGATCATGTAGCGGGGACCGGACCGGGATCACTGCGGTCACGAGCGCGGGCCGGCGCGCCCGTGATCGTCGTTCTGGGACGGTCCTCCGGATCTGGCGCGGTTCTCGGTCCCGGACCGCTGATCGGGGAGCGGGGCGGGTCCCCGATCGGTGATCACGCAACGGGCGGTTCCGGACCTCGGATCACTGCGCGCCGAGCGCGGGCCGAGGCCCGTGATCTTCGTTCTGGGACGGTCTGCCGGATCTGGCGCGGTTCTCGGTCCCGAACCGCTGATCGCGCAGCGGGGCGGGTCCCGGATCGGTGATCATGCAACGGAGCCAGTCCCCGTTCAATGATCACCCAACCGGAAGGGCAGGTACCCCACGGGGCCGGGGAACGCCGCAGGGGCGGCACCCGATCGGGTGCCGCCCCTGCGGGACGTACGGAGCGAGCGGGGCGCTGATGCGTCCCGGCCGGCAGGACTCAGAAGTCCATGCCGCCCATGCCGCCCGTCGGGTCGCCACCACCGGCCGGCGGGTTCTTCTCCGGCTTGTCGGCGATGACCGCCTCGGTGGTGAGGAACAGGGCCGCGATCGAGGCCGCGTTCTGCAGCGCCGAGCGCGTGACCTTGGCCGGGTCGATGATCCCGGCCTTGATCAGGTCCTTGTACTCACCGGTCGCGGCGTCGAGACCCTCGCCTGCGGCCAGGCCGCGGACCTTCTCCGCCACGACGCCGCCCTCGAGGCCGGCGTTGATCGCGATCTGCTTGAGCGGGGCCTCCAGCGCGACCTTGACGATGTTCGCACCGGTGGCCTCGTCCCCGTCGAGGCCGAGACCCTCGAAGAGGCCGGCACCAGCCTGGATGAGCGCGACGCCGCCACCGGCGACGATGCCCTCCTCGACGGCCGCCTTGGCGTTGCGGACGGCGTCCTCGATGCGGTGCTTGCGCTCCTTGAGCTCCACCTCGGTGGCCGCTCCGGCCTTGATGACCGCAACCCCGCCCGCCAGCTTGGCCAGGCGCTCCTGCAGCTTCTCGCGGTCGTAGTCCGAGTCGGTCTTCTCGATCTCGTTGCGGATCTGGGAGACCCGCCCGGCGATCTGGTCGGCGTCGCCGGCACCGTCGACGATGGTGGTCTCGTCCTTGGTCACGACGACCTTGCGGGCGCTGCCCAGCAGCGACAGGTCGGCGTTCTCCAGCTTGAGGCCGACCTTCTCCGAGATGACCTCGCCACCGGTGAGGATGGCCATGTCGGCCAGCATCGCCTCACGGCGGTCCCCGAAGCCCGGCGCCTTGACGGCCACGGACTTGAAGGTGCCGCGGATCTTGTTGACGACGAGCGTGGCCAGGGCCTCGCCCTCGACGTCCTCGGCGATGATCGCCAGCGGCTTGCCACCCTGCATGACCTTCTCCAGCAGCGGGAGCAGGTCCTTCACGGTGGAGATCTTGGAGCTGACCAGGAGGATGTAAGGGTCCTCCAGCTCGGCCTCCATGCGCTCGGCATCGGTGACGAAGTAGGGCGAGATGTAGCCCTTGTCGAACCGCATGCCCTCGGTCAGCTCGAGCTCCAACCCGAAGGTCTGGCTCTCCTCGACCGTGATGACGCCTTCCTTGCCGACCTTGTCCATCGCCTCGGCGATGAGGTCACCGATCGTGGAGTCGGCCGCGGAGATCGAGGCCGTGGCCGCGATCTGCTCCTTGGTCTCGACCTCCTTCGCGGTCTTCACCAGCTGCTGCGAGACGGCCTCGACGGCCTTCTCGATGCCGCGCTTGAGGGCCATCGGGTTGGCCCCGGCCGCCACGTTGCGCAGGCCCTCGCGGACCAGCGCCTGGGCGAGGACGGTGGCGGTGGTGGTGCCGTCACCGGCGATGTCGTCGGTCTTCTTGGCCACTTCCTTGACGAGCTCGGCCCCGATCTTCTCCCAGGGGTCCTCGAGCTCGATCTCCTTGGCGATCGACACACCATCGTTGGTGATGGTGGGCGCGCCCCACTTCTTCTCCAGTACGACGTTGCGGCCACGCGGGCCGAGCGTCACTCTGACAGCGTCGGCGAGGACGTTCATGCCGCGCTCGAGCCCGCGGCGCGCCTCCTCGTCGAAAGCGATCATCTTCGCCATGGGTGTGTTGTCCTCCGATTGGGATGACACGAGATCTGTGGTCGGGCCAGCGCCCGCGACGGACGACCGGCAACCCTGCGCCGATCTCACCGAACCCGACATCTGGCACTCGGGTGCCCCGAGTGCCAGACCCGGTTCTAGCACTCGGCGCCGGCGAGTGCAAGCTGGCCCGCCCGACGCGCCCGGGGTCCGACGCGGCACGGGGCCGTCCGGCAGGATGCTGGTCGTGCCGAGCACCCCGAGGACGGTCGAGGAACACCGGGCCGTTGTCGCGGCGCTGCTGCCGGCAACCCCGGTCGAGCGGGTGCCGATCGGGCAGGCCCTCGGGCGCGTGCTCGCCGCCGACGTGGTCGCGGCCGTGTCCCTGCCCTCCTTCGACAACTCTTCGATGGACGGCTACGCGGTACGGGCCACCGAGCTCGACGGCGCCGGCGCGGACGCCGCGATCGACCTGCCGGTGGCGACGGACATCCCCGCCGGGCGCATCGACGTTCCGCCGCTGGAGCCCGGCACCGTGCACCGGATCATGACCGGCGCGCCGGTGCCCTCCGGCGCCGACGCGGTGCTGCCCGTGGAGCAGACCGACGGAGGCGCGGTACGGGTGCTGCTGCGAGCGGCGCCGGCACCGGGGGCCAACATCCGCCGTGCGGGTGAGGACGTCAGGGCCGGGGACGTCGTGCTCGACGGGGGAACGGTCCTCGGCGCACCACAGATCGGGGTCGCGGCCGCGGTCGGCGCCGGGACCGTGCCGGTGCGGCGCCGGCCCACGGTGCTGGTGCTGTCCACGGGGTCGGAGCTGGTCGCTCCGGGCACGGCGCTGCGGCCCGGGCAGATCTACGAGTCGAACGGCCCGATGCTCGCCGCGGCGGTGGAGGCAGCCGGAGGCCGGGCCGACCTGCTGCGGTTCGTGCCCGACGACGTCGATCAGTTCCTGGGCAGGCTGCGGGAGCGGCTGGACGCCGGGCACGTCGACCTCGTCCTCACGTCGGGCGGGGTGAGCGCCGGGGCGTACGAGGTGGTCAAGGACGCCTTCACCGGGCGGGGCGTCGAGTTCGTCAGGGTCGCGATGCAGCCCGGCGGGCCGCAGGGTGCGGGGCGCCTCGCCGACCTGGACGGAGTGCCGGTGGTGACGCTGCCCGGCAACCCGGTGAGCTCGCTGGTGTCGTTCGAGGTGTTCGTCCGGCCTGCGCTACGGGCGGCCCTCGGTCACCCGCACCCCGCCCGGCCGGTCGTCTCGGCCACGCTGGGTGAGCGGTGGACGTCCCCGGCGGGGCGGCGCCAGTTCCGGCGCGGCGTGCTCGACGCGGTCCGTGGCGTGGTGCGGGAGATCGGCGGTCCGGCTTCGCACCTGCTCGGGTCGCTGGCCAGGGCGGACTGCCTGGTGGTCGTTCCGGAGGACGCCACAGAACTCGACGTGGGGGAATCCGTCGAGATCTGGCTGCTGGACGGGTGATCGACGCACGAGTATTGTGAGCTAGATCACAGCCCAACGTGCAACAACCGCCGCCCCTGGATCGTCTCACTGGTGGACGCTCCGCCGAACGGTGCACATCGGGGGCTTCCTGAGCCGGTGACCTGGACGATCGATCCGGTGCTCGGGGATACTCCCATCACGGCACCGACCACCGGGGTGTCGCAGAGATCCCACCGCCCGTCGCTGGGGAGCGGACGAGCGGTTCCACGGCCGGGGTCGTCGTCTCGGGGGATGACGGCCCCGGCCCTTTGCGTTGCGGGGCGCCCGCGCCACGACATCCGCAGCATGGCAGACGGTGACCACGAGCCCTCGCGTACCGTGACCGCCGCAAGCGCGGCCCGACCGGGTCGCTGCGCCGAGGAGCCGACCCGCCCGATGTCCGATCCGCATCCTCCTGGTTTCTCCGTGTCCCACGTCGCCGGGCTGGTCCGGGCGGCCGTCCCGCCCATGCACCCCGGCGGACGCCCGCTCGTCGCGGGTGTGGCCGTCGCGGCCGGCGTCGTGCGGGCCGCCACCGGCCGTGGCGCCGTGCTCGGGGCCCTCGCCACCGTGGCGACCGCGGCGTTCTTCCGCTCCCCGCGCCGGGTACGCCCCCCCGTGGACGGTGTGGTGCTCGCGGCGGCCGACGGCACCGTCGCCACGGTCGCCGACGTCCTGCCCCCGCCGGAGCTGGACCTCCCCGCGGTGCCCGCGCCCCGGGTCAGCGTGTTCCTCTCGGTGCTGGACGTGCACGTGCAGCGCATTCCCGTCGACGGTCGCGTGCTCGCCGTGGAGTACCGGCCGGGCGCGTTCCTCTCCGCCGACCTCGACAAGGCCAGCGAGGACAACGAGCGCACCGCCCTGCTCCTCGAGACCACCAGCGGCGCCCGGCTGGGCGTCGTCCAGATCGCCGGGCTGCTCGCGCGGCGCATCGTGTGCGACGTCCGGCCGGGAGACGAGGTGGCGGCCGGCGAGACGTACGGCCTGATCCGATTCGGCTCGCGCGTCGACACCTACCTGCCGGTCGGGTCACGGGTGGTTCTCGCCGTCGGGCAGCGGACGATCGGCGGGGAGACCGTGCTGGCCGAGCTGCCCACGTCCGGGCTGCCCACGTCTGGGCTGCCCACGTCCGGGCTGCCCACGTCCGGGACCGGCTGATGCCGGGGCCCAGCTACCCCGCCGGCGTCCGGCTCCTGCCCAACGCCGTCACCGTCCTCGCGCTCTGCTCGGGGCTCTCCGCGGTCTACTTCGCTCTGAACAGCCGGTTCGAGCTCTGCGTCGCCGCGGTCGGTCTGGCCGCACTGTGTGACGCGCTCGACGGCAGGCTGGCCCGGATGCTCGACGCCAGCACCCGCATCGGCGCCGAGCTCGACTCGCTGGCCGACCTGGTGTCCTTCGGTGTGGCGCCGGCCCTCGTGCTCTACGTCTGGCAGCTGCAGGGCAACCGCTTCGGCTGGACCGTGGCCCTCGTCTTCGTGGTCTGCATGGCGCTGCGCCTCGCCCGCTTCAACACCTTGATGGAGGCCGAGGACGAGTACCCGTTCACCAAGGAGTTCTTCGTCGGCGTTCCCGCCCCCGCCGCGGCGCTGGCGGCCGGCATCCCGCTCTACGTGGACCTGCACTTCGGGCCGGGATGGTGGTCCACTCCGCTGCTGGTGGCGCTGTGGGCGCTCCTCGTGGCCGGGCTGATGGTCAGCAGGCTGCCGACGCTGTCGTTCAAGAGCGTCCGCGTGCCCCCGCGCTCCGTCGCTCCGCTGCTGGTGCTGGTCGGCATCGCGGCCGCGGTACTGATCACGATGCCGTTCCTCGGCTTCGCGATCGTCGGCGCCGGCTACCTCGCACTGATCCCGTACACCGTGTACCGGCACCGGTGGCTCGCCCGGCATCCCGAGGTGTGGAACGTGACGATGCACGAGCGGCGCGCCGTGGCCAGGGCGGCGCGCTCGGCGCGCCGGCTCGGGCTCCGGTCGCCGCTGCGCCGCCGGGTCGCCGGCCGGGCCAGCGCGATGGCGCGCGCCGTGCGGCGGTTCGGCGACGAGGCGTCGGGGGGCGGACAGCGGGGAGATGCCCAGCGCGGGCACGCCCGGCGCGGGCACGCCGGGAACGGCCGTGCCCCGGGCGCGGCGCCGCTGCCGCAGCGGGGCCGGCTGCGGCTGGGGCTGCGCGGCGCCCGCCCCCGCCGCCACTGAGCCCCGCGCGCAGCTCGCCGCGTCGGAACCACCACCCCACGGGCCGATAGCGTGCGACGTGTGGCTCCCACCATCACCCTCGTCGCGCGGCTCGCGGCGTCCGCCGGGGACGCTCGGCGCGGGGTCGTCCGGCTGCACCCCGAGGTCCTGGACGCGCTCGGCCTGCATTCGTGGGACGCGGTCACGCTCACCGGGGCCCGGGTGACCACCGCGCTCGTCGCGCCCGCCGAGGGCCCGCCGGGGCAGGCCACGCTCGACGACGTCACGCTGTCCAACGCCGGGCTGTCCGACGGCGCCGCGGTCGTGGTGACCCCGGCGCACGTGCAGCCGGCGCGGGGGGTGCTGCTCACCGGTTCGCGGCTCGCCAGGGCCGCACTGTCCCCGGAGACGATCCGGCTCGCACTGCTGGGCAAGGTGCTGACCGGCGGGGACGCCGTCTCGCTGCTGCCCCAGGACGTCGAGCCCGCGCCCGGGCTGGACGTGCCCACCGCGCGGCAGCGCGTGGCCGGCGCACTGGGCAGCGCGTGGACCACCGAGCTGCTCACCGTGGCGACCACCGAGCCGGCGGGCGCCGTGGCCGTCCGGCCCAGCACCGTGGTGGGCTGGGAGGGCGGGGCGGTGACCGGTGAGCCGGCGTCACCCGCCGCCGTTGCGCCGGCACCGATCGTCGTGGCGGCCGGGGCGCGGGCCCGGCCCGGTCGGCGGGTGGCCACCCCCGATGGTGCCGTCGTGGCCACGGGTGTCGCCACCTCCGAGCCCGCGCTCGCCGTCGAGGACCTGGTCGGCAACACCGACGCCGCGCGGCGGCTCGTCGAGTGGCTGGAGCTGACCTTCGACCGGCCGGAGCTGTTGGTCCGGCTCGGCGGCTCGGCCCGGCTCGGGGTGCTCGTGACGGGCCCGGAGGGCGTCGGCAAGGTGACCCTCGCCCGGAGCACCGCCGCCGCCGTGGACGCGCTGCCCGTCGAGCTCGCCGCGCCCGGGGTGGCCGCGCTGGACGCTGCCGCCGCGTCGCAGCGGGTGCACGAGGTGGTGGGGGCGGCCCGCGCGGCGGCGAACGCCGGCACGCGGACCGTGCTGATCGTCACCGACGTCGATGCACTGCTCCCGGCCACGTCACCGCCGCCGCTGGCCACCGTGGTGCTCGACGCGCTGCGCGCCGCCGTCGACACCCCGAGCGTGGCGCTCGTCGCCACCACGTCCGCGCCCGAGTCCGTGGACCCGCGGCTGCGGGCCCCCGATCTCGTCGACCGCGAGCTCGGACTCGCGTTGCCCGACCTGCGCACCCGTACCGAGCTGCTGCGCCGGCTGCTGGCGACGGTGCCGTTGGCGGACGGGGTGGAGCTCAAGGCCGTGGCCGAGCGGACACCCGGGTTCGTGGCCGCGGACCTCGTCGCCGTGCGTCGGGAGGCCGCGGTGCAGGCCGCACTGCGGCACGCGGGTGACGGCGATCCGACGATCGGTCAGCGCGACCTGCTCGACGCGGTCGGCTCGGTGCGCCCGATCTCCATGTCGTCGTCGGACACCCTGCAGACCGGTGGCATCACGCTGGACCAGGTCGGGGACATGACCGAGGTCAAGCAGGCGCTCACCGAGGCGGTGCTGTGGCCGTTGCAGTACCCCGACTCGTTCGCCCGGCTCGGGGTCGCGGCCCCGCGCGGCGTGCTCGTGTACGGACCGCCGGGATGCGGCAAGACGTTCCTGCTGCGCGCGCTGGCCGGCACCGGGCAGCTCAACGTGCTGAGCGTGAAGGGTGCCGAGCTGCTCGACAAGTACGTCGGGGAGTCCGAGCGGGCGGTCCGCGAGCTCTTCCGCAAGGCCGCCGACGCCGCCCCCGCGCTGGTCTTCCTCGACGAGATCGACGCGCTGGCGCCTCGGCGTGGTCAGTCGGCGGACTCCGGGGTGGCCGACCGCGTCGTCGCGGCCCTGCTCACCGAGCTGGACGGGGCGGAACCCTTGCGCGACGTCATCGTGGTCGGCGCCACCAACCGCCCGGAGCTGATCGACCCGGCCCTGCTGCGCCCCGGGCGGCTCGAGCGACTGGTCTACGTGCCCCCGCCGGACGCCAGCGCCCGGGCCGAGATCCTGCGGGTCGCCGGGCGCAACACGCCACTGGCCGACGACGTCGATCTCGACGCGCTCGGCGCGGCGCTGGAGGGGTACTCGGCCGCCGACTGCACGGCCGTGCTGCGGGAGGCCGCGCTCACCGCGATGCGGGAGTCGTTGGACGCCACCGAGGTGACGGCGGCGCACATCGCGGCCGCCCGCGCCGCCGTCCCGCCGTCGCTGGATCCGCTGCAGCTGGTGGAGCTGCAGGCCTACGCCGAGCGTCGACTGTCCTGAGGAGCCTCGTCAGCGACGCTGGTAGTCGTTGGTGACGATCACGATGAGGCCGGGGCTGGCGTCGTCGAGGCCGGGGAAGCGTGGTGCGACGCGCAGCCCGAACTCGCTGCCCAGAGCGGCCGCCGCCGGTTGCTCGCTGGTGCCCGGCCGGTAGTAGACGGTACTGGTCGGGATGATCCCGAACGGGTAGTTGCCGACCTCCTCGACCGGCCATCCGGCGCTGCGGAAGTCGGCCGCGGCGCGGGCGGCGAGCCCGGCGATCGTGCTGTTGTTGTAGACGCGGACCGGAGCGCGGACGACCCCACCGCTGAACCCGCCCGACCCGCCGGGTGCGACGCGGCCGGCCACACCGCCCGAGCCACCGGCACCCGATCCGCCGGGGTCGCGGCCACCGGGACCTGCGGCCTCTCCGGCGCCTCCGGGACGTGCGCCCGAGTCTGTGACGCCCGACCCTGCTCCACCCTGGCCGACGCCTCCCTGTCCGGCGCCGGATCCCGCACCACCCGGGCCGGCGCCGCCGTCGGCGAGCCCGCCGCCCGCTCCCGGCTCGCCGGAGTCCGGGATCACGTGGGGGGAGGGCACGTCGTTGGGAGCCGGTGCGGTGATGGGAGGACCGGCACGCCGCTCGGCGGTCCTGGCCGGCGGGGTCCCTGTGGGCCGGCACACCGCGCGGGGCCGCGGTGTTGGTGGGGGGTGGCCGGGTGCGGCGGTCTGACCGTCGCCGTCACCGCCTCGACCAGCATGGCGATACCGATGAGCCCGGCGACGACCCCGACCCCGAGCAACGCGAGACCGGCTACGCGACGCCGAGTTGGGCCGGGAGCGGGGAGGACACTCACGAGCCCTCCTCGGTGAGGTGCCAGCTCGATCACGACGACGACCTCCGGGTGCGCGGGCGTCCCGACCGGCGACCGGGCACGATGCCGATCATGGTGACCTCACCAGGGCTCGATTCCCAGCCGACGCGCCGCACGCGTGCGCTGCCGGCTGGATCGCAGCCGACGCAGCCGCTTGACGAGCAGGGGATCGGCGGCGAGTGCCTCGGGCTTGTCGACGAGCGCGTTGAGCACCTGGTAGTAGCGCGTGGCCGACATGTCGAACAGCTCGCGGATCGCCTGTTCCTTGGCCCCGGCGTACTTCCACCACTGACCCTCGAAGGTGAGGATCTCGCGCTCCCGGCGGTCCAGTCCGTCGCCTGCGCTCCCCTCGGGGGACGCGCCGACCGGGTCGGTGGCGGACTCCATCACGCTCCTCGCGGTCTCACCGTCGCCACGAATCACACGCTTGTCATTCGCAACGACCATTGAACCACGCAGGACCGACAGGGCCGGGGCATCGACGCGCCGGGCGGGGAGGCGGCCGGCCGGCCCGAGGGCGGTGCGGAGGATCTTCCCACCGTGATCGCCGGGCTCGTCCTAGGCTCGCCGACGTGGCCGTCCGTCCCATCCGCATCGTCGGTGATCCCGTCCTGCACCGACCGACCCGTCCCGTCGAGGTGTTCGACGACGAGTTGCGCGGCCCTCGTCGCGGACATGTTCGACACGATGGCCGCGGCCGAGGGCGTGGGCCTCGCCGCCAACCAGATCGGCGTCGACCTGCGGCTGTTCGTCTACGACTGCCCTGACGAGGACCTGCACGCCCGCGTGCGCGGCGTCGTGGCCAATCCGGTGCTGGAGACCTCGCCGCGTCCGGAGACGATGCCCGATCCCGAGGACGACGAGGAGGGGTGCCTGTCCGTGCCCGGCGAACAGTTCCCGACCGGTCGGGCGCAGTGGGCGCGGGTCACCGGGATGGGCGCCGACGGGCAGCCGGTGGCGGTGGAGGGCCGCGGCTTCCTGGCCCGGTGCCTGCAACACGAGGTCGACCACCTGGACGGCGTGACCTACGTCGACCGGCTGGTCGGCCGGAACCGGCGCGCCGCGATCAAGGCGCTCAAGCAGCACGGATGGGGCGTGCCCGGCCTCGCCTGGGACCCGTCCGCGCAGCTCGCCGACGACCTCTGACGGCGTACCGTGGACTCCTGCAACTGTGTAATCAGCAGGAGGTCCCGGTGGACGAGCTCGACTCCTACTCCCGCTCGGTCAGCGCGGTGGCCGCTGAGCTCACCGGCAAGGTCGCGGCGGTGCGCACCGGCCGGGGCAGCGGCTCGGCGGTCGTCGTCGACGCCCAGGGGATCCTGGTCACCAACGCGCACGTCGTCGGGGACGCCCGCGCGCGGCCGGGCCGACTTCGTGGACGGCACGCAGGTGGACGTGGCCGTCGTCGGCACCGACCCGCTGTCCGACCTCGCCGTGCTCCGCGCGGCCCGCCCGGACGACCTGCCGGCCCCGGTCCGGCTCGGGAACGCCGACGAGCTCGTCGTCGGCCAGCTCGTCGTGGCGGTCGGCAACCCGCTCGGCCTCGCCGGGTCGGTGACGGCCGGTGTCGTCAGCGCGCTGGGCCGGGCCCTGCCCACCCGCAGCGGGAGTGCCGGCCGGGTGGTGGAGGACGTGATCCAGACCGACGCCGCGCTCAACCCCGGCAACTCGGGAGGAGCGCTGGCCGACAGCCGGGCCCGGGTGGTGGGGATCAACACCGCCGTCGCCGGCGTCGGGCTGGGGTTGGCGGTGCCGGTGAACGCGACGACGCGCCGGATCGTGGCCGCCCTGCTCGCCGACGGCCGGGTGCGGCGGGCCTACCTGGGAGTCGTCGGCACCCCGGCGCCGGTGCCGGCGGCGGTGGCCGATCGGTACGGGCGGCGGGGCGGCCTGCGGCTCGCCGAGGTGATCGGGGGCAGTCCGGCCGCGCGGGCCGGGCTGCGCGCCGGCGACCTGGTGCTCGACGTGGGCCGCCGCCCGGTGTCGGACGCGCAGGGCGTGCAGCGGCAGCTCTTCGGCGACGCGATCGGCGTGCCGCTGCCGGTGACCGTGCTGCGCAACGGGGCGATGGTGGACGTCGTGGCGGTTCCGACCGAGCTCGGGTAGGCCCGAGCTCGCCGCCGCGAGCCCGGCGACCTCAGGTCGGGTACTTCTCCAGCACGAAGACGGGGATCTGCCGGTCCGTCTTCTTCTGGTAGTCGGCGTAGTCCGGGTAGGCGGCCACGGCCAGCTCCCACCAGACGGCCTTCTCCTCGCCGGTGACCTCGCGGGCCTGGAAGTCACCGGTCACGGTGCCGTCCTGCAGCTCGACGTGCGGGTCCGCGACCACGTTGTGGTACCAGACCGGGTGCTTCGGGGCCCCACCCAGCGACGCGACGATCGCGTAGGCGCCACCGTCCTCCACGCGCATGAGGGGAACCTTGCGGAGCTTGCCGCTCCGCACGCCGCGCGTGGTCAGCAGCACCACCGGTCGCCCGTTGATGTCCACCACATCCGTCGTGCCGGCCGCGAGGATCTTCTCCGTCTGCCGACGCACCCAGCCGGTCGGGCTCAGTTCGTACTCACCGTCGAGAGGCATGGGGCCATCCAACACGGCCCGTGGGGGACCGGCGAGCCGGCCGGATACGGTCGGCCGGACGCGGTCTGCAGGGCCGGACGGCCTCGCCGTCCGGCCGGGGCCGGGGAGGGCCACATGGGCGAGCCGACCATCGGCGTGACGCCGCCGCGGGTGCTGACGATCGCGGGCACCGACTCCGGCGGCGGGGCCGGCGTCGCCGCCGACCTGCGAGCCCTCACCGCGTGCGGGGTGCACGGCTGCGTGGCGGTCACCGCCGTCACCGTGCAGGACACCGTCGGGGTCACCGGCGTGCACCCGATCCCGCCGGACGTCGTCGCCGCCCAGATCGAGGCGGTGGCCACCGACATCGGGCTGGACGCGGTGAAGACCGGCATGCTCGCCGGCGCGGCGACCATCGAGGCGGTCGCGGCGGCCTGCGACCGCGTCGGGATCGGCCGGCCGAGCGCCGTGCCGCTGATCGTCGACCCGGTGGCTGCCTCGATGGACGGCTACCAGCTCCTGACCGACGAGGCCCTCGACGCCCTCCGGGCCGTGCTGTTCCCCCGGGCCACGATGATCACACCGAACCTCGACGAGGTGCGGTTGCTGGTCGGGATCGACGTGCACGACCGCGCGGGCCAGTACGCGGCCGCGACGGCGCTGCACGGGCTCGGGCCGCGGTACGTGCTGGTCAAGGGCGGGCATCTGCGGGCGGACACCGAGGTGTGCGTCGACCTGCTCTACGACGGGCACACGTTCGTCGAGCTGGCCGGTCCGCGCTTCGCCACCGGACACACCCACGGTGGGGGCGACAGCATGGCCTCGGCGATCGCGGCGGGGCTCGCGCGCGGGATGGACGTGCCGGACGCCGTCGCGTGGGCAAGCGCTACGTCGTGGAGGCCGTGCGGCACTCCTACCCGCTCGGCGCGGGCCACGGGCCGGTCTCTCCACTGTGGGCGGTGCGACCGTGGTGGGCGGAGCCGCCCGCAGGCGGAGCGGCGGACCCGTGAGCGGCGAATTAGTGTTCGTCCGGTGAGCGAGCTTGCGAGCGAACGAATGTCACAGCGCCCTTGCGAAGCGTCGACCGAGCGCAGCGAGGGAGTGCGGTGAGCATCATGGGCACGCGCGTGGTCCGCGTCGAGGACCCGGTCTTCCTCACCGCGGGGCGCGACCTACACCGACGACCTGGCCGACGAGCGGCTGACCGGTGCCCTGCACCTGACGCTCGTGCGGTCCCCGCTGGCGCACGCGCTGATCACCGGCGTGGACGTGGCGGGTGCGCCCGGCGCGCCGGGGGTCGTCGACGTGGTCACCGGCGCGGACGTCGACCTCGTGCCGGCGAAGCTGTTCGCGGGGCGCCCCCGACGCGATGGCCCGGCCGTGGCTGGCCACGGAGAAGGTCCGGTTCGTCGGCGAGCCGGTCGCGGCCGTCCTCACCGAGCAGCCCTACCAGGGCCAGGACGCGGCCGACCTGGTCGAGATCGACTACGACACCGCTGCCCGCCGTCGTCGACCTGCGGGCCGCCGCCTCGGACGAGGTGCTCCTGTTCCCCGCCGCCGGCACCAACACGTCCAACGGGTTCGCGCTGGACCAGGACTTCGACGAGCACCTCTTCGACGGATGCGACGTCGTCGTCACGCGCGAGATCGTGAACCAGCGGCTGGCCGCGGTCCCGCTGGAGACCCGGGCCGCGGCCGCGGTGTGGGGGGACGACGGGCGGCTCACGATCTGGTGCTCCACGCAGAACGCCCAGAGCTCCCGCGACGAGGTGGCCGGCTGGCTCGGCGATCGACCCCGGGCAGGTGCACCTGATCACCCCCGACGTCGGCGGCGGTTTCGGGGCGAAGATCGGCGCCGACCCGGAGTTCGCGCTCGTGGCATGGCTCGCGCGGCGCACCGGCCGCCCGGTGCGCTGGACGGAGACCCGCTCGGAGAACATGACCGGGATGGTGCAGGGCCGGGCCCAGCTCCAGACGGTCACGATCGGCGGCAACCGGGACGGCGACGTGCTCGCCTACCGCCTGGACGTGCTCGCCGACGCCGGGGCGTACCCGCGGATGGGCGCGGTCCTGCCGAGCCTCACCCGGATGATGGCTCCCGGTGTCTACGACATCCCGAAGGTCGAGTCTCGAGCCCGGGTGGTGGTCACCACCACGACGTCGATCGGGGCCTACCGGGGCGCCGGCCGACCCGAGGCCACTGCCGCCATCGAGCGGGCGATGGACCTGTTCGCGGCCGAGATCGGCACGGACCCGGCCGAGGTGCGCCGGCGCAACCTCGTCCCGCCGGACGCCTTCCCGTACCGCACCGCCGGCGGCGTCGACCTACGACACCGGCGAGTACGCCCGGGCCCTCGACCGGGTGCTCGAGGCCGGCGGACTACGCCGGGCTGCGGGCCGAGCAGGCGGCTCGTCGCGAGCGCGGGGACGTGCGTGCAGCTCGGGATCGGGTCTCGGTGCTACGTCGAGATCACCGGCGCCGGCTCGTTCGCCGAGGACGCGGCGGTGGAGGTGCACGCGGACGGCACGGTCACCGTGCTCACCGGCACGTCGCCGCACGGGCAGGGCCACGCCACCGCCTGGGCGATGCTCGCCGGCGAGCACCTCGGCATCCCGATCGAGAAGATCACGGTGCGGCACGGCGACACCGACCTCGATCCCGCACGGGCGGCGGCACGATGGGATCGCGCAGCCTGCAGACCGGCGGCGTCGCGGTGCACCAGGCCGCGGGCGAGCTCGTCGAGCTGGCCAAGCAGCGCGCCGCCGACCTGCTCGAGGCCGACGTCGACGACCTCGTGGTCGACGCGACGGCGCGGTCGTCGGTGCGCGGCACCGACACCGGCGGTCACGCTCGCCCAGCTGGCCGAGCGCGAGCAGCTCCGGTGGAGCACGCACGTTCGACAGCGGAACGCCCACCGTTCCCGTTCGGCGCGCACGTCGCCGTCGTCGAGGTCGACGTCGAGTCCGGCAAGGCCGTCGTCGACCGGATCGTGACCGTCGACGACGCGGGCCCGGTGCTCAACCCGCTGCTCGCCGAGGGCCAGCGCCACGGCGGCATCGCCCAGGGCATCTCGCAGGCCCTGCTGGAGGAGGTGCGTCTACGACGCCGACGGCAACCCGCTGACGGCCACGCTCGCCGACTACGCGTTCCCGTCGGCGGCCGAGCTGCCCAGCTTCGACGCTGCGTCGACATGGCCACTCCCACCCCGCTCAACCCGCTGGGCGTCAAGGGCATCGGCGAGGCCGGCACGATCGGCGCCACGCCCGGCCGTGCAGAGCGCGGTGATCGACGCCGTCGCCGCACCTCGGCGTCCGCCACATCGACATGCCGACCAGCCCGCTGCGGGTGTGGGAGGCCATCCAGGCGCAGGCGGACGACGGGAGCGAGCAGTGAAGGTCGCAGATCACCGTCAACGGCGCGACGACCGACGCCGACGTCGAGCCCCGGCTGCTGCTCGCGCACTACCTGCGCGAGATCCTCGGGCTCAAGGCCACCAACATCGGCTGCGACACCACGTCCTGCGGGGCGTGCACCGTCCTGCGTCGACGGCGAGTCGGTGAAGTCCTGCACCGTGCTCGCCGTGCAGGCCGACGAGCGGTCGGTCACGACGATGGAGGGACTCGTCGCCGGCCGACGGCGCGCTGCACCCGGTGGCCGCCGCGTTCCGCGCAGGAGCACGGCCTGCAGTGCGGGTTCTGCACGCCGGGCATGGTGATGGCGGCGGTCGGCCTGCTCGCGCGAGAACCCGACCCCGACCGAGCGCGAGGTCCGCGAGGGGCTGGAGGGCAACCTCTGCCGCTGCACCGGCTACCACAACATCGTCCGGGCGGTGCTCGCCGCGAGCGGCCAGGACCCGGACGCGCCGCGGCGGGCCGACGCCGAGGCCGACGTCGCGTCCGCCCCGGCCGGTGGCCTCGAGGCGCGCCCCGGGCTTCTCCGCCGGGAGCGGCGCGTGATCCCGCTCGGCTTCGCCTACGCGCGGCCCGACTCGGTCGAGAGCGCGCTCGCACTGCTCGCCGAGCACGGCGAGGACGCCACCGTGCTGGCCGGCGGCCACTCGCTGCTGCCGGTGATGAAGCTGCGGCTCGGCGCGCCCGGAGCTCGTGATCGACATCGGCCGGCTGCCGGAGCTGACCTACATCCGCGCCGACGGCGACGAGGTCGCGATCGGCGCCGGCACCCGGCACCGCGACGCTGAGACGTCGGAGCTGCGTCGCGTCCGAGTGCGCCGCTGCTCGCCGGCCGTCGCCCGCACGGTGGGCGACCCGCAGGTCCGCCACCGCGGCACGATCGGCGGCTCGCTCGCGCACGCCGACCCGGCGTCCGACCTGCCCGCCGCGGTGCTCGCGCTGGACGGCACCGTCGGTGCTGCGCGGCCCGCGCGGCGAGCGCAGGGTGCCGATCACGGCCTTCTACACCGGCGTCTTCTCCACGGTGCGCGAGCCCGACGAGCTGATCGTCGAGGTCCGGGTACCGCGCACCGGTGCCGGCCGGCTGGGCCTACGAGAAGTTCACCCGGCGCGCCAACGACTGGGCGATCGTCGGGGTCGCGGTCGTCGACGGCCGGGTCGGGCTGGTCAACATGGGCTCGACGCCGCTGCGGGCCACCGCCACCGAGGCCGCGCTGGCCGGCGGCGCGTCCATCGCCGACGCCGCGGCGCTGGCCGACCAGGGCACCGACCCGCCCGGCGACGTCACCGCGACCCCGGAGTACCGCCGGCACCTGGCCCGGGTCCTCACCCGCCGCGCCCTCACGACCGCCGCCGGGAGCTGATCGTCCGCCGGCGGCGGCCGGATCGACGAGGGACACGTGAGCGGGTTCCTCACGCCGCTCACGTGTCCCTCGAGGGGTGGACGCGCGGCCGGTCAGGGCTCGATCACGAGCCAGCCGCCGTGGTGGTCGGTGACGTCGTAGCGGCGGCCGGTGGCCGCGCCGAGCTCGTGCAGGTCCGCGGCGTCGAAGGTCCGGACGTGGCCCCAGGTGGCGTTCGGCTCCTCCTCGTAGGGCACCGCCACCACGACGCGCCGGCGCGCCAACCGCACCATCTCCGCGAGCACCGCCGGGGCCTGCGCCGCGGCGAGATGCTCGAGCAGGTGGATCGCCAACACGGTGTCCGCGCAGCGCGTCGGCCAGCGGCACGGCCGTGGCGTCCCCGGCGACCGCGGCCACGGCCAGGCCGAGGGCGGGCGCCGTCCGCCCGAGCAGCTGCACCGTTCCCACCGTCAGGTCCACCGCGGTCACCCGGTGCCCGCCGCCGGCCAGCCGCAGCGACAGGAAGCCGAAGCAGCAGCCCAGCTCCACCACCGACCCGACGGCCAGCGCGGCGGCCCGCTCGTGCACCGGGGCCATCCCCGCGTTCGTGCCGCCCGGGGCGCCGCCGGCCGCCAGCGCGGCCAGCGTGTTGCGGTAGAAGGCGAGCCACGCCTCGTCCGGGTCGGGCGCCACCGACACCACCACCGACTCGAACACCCGCTCGAACTCCGCGGCGTCGACCAGCCCGGTGCCGACCAGATCCTCGGCGATCCACCCGGCCAGATCGTTGTCGACGGTGGCAGCGGTGATCCCGTGGCGCAGCCGGCCGTCGCGGTCGACCCGGAACCGGGCCGCTGAGCCGGCCATCAGGTGTCGAGCGGCGTCATCGGCCGACGAGCTCCGTCGCCATCTCGCTGGCCGCGGTCTCCAGCCCGGTCAGGTCGCGGACCACACGGACGCGGCTGCAGTACTCGGCGTAGTCGGGCAGGTCGCACCCGCCCAACCCCCACGAGTAGCGGGGCTCGGGGGTGAGCCAGATCGTCTCGCGGGCCCGTCGGGTGATCTCGGCGAACGCCTCCAGGTTCGGGTCGTTGCCGTTGCCGCGGCCGTCGCCGAGCACGATCACCGTGGAGCGCCGGTTCACGGCCGAGCCGAAGTCCTCCGCGAACGTGCCGAACGCCGCGCCGTAGTCGGAGTTGGCGTCGACGTCGAGCAACCCGTTGATCCCGGAGCCGCCGAAGACCAGCCCGAGGGCCTGCTCCACCGGATGGTCCTCGAACAGGTCGGTGATCTCCACCAGCTCGCTGACGAACGCGAACGTGCGGACCTGGCCGAACAGGTTCTGCAGGCCGTGCACCAGGTGCAGGGTGAACCGGGCGGTGGCCCGCACCGACAGCGAGACGTCGGTGAGGATCACCAGCCGCGGCTTGTCCTCCGCGCGCTGGACGGTCACCGGGGCGAACGGGATGCCGTCGAAGCGCATGTTGCGGCGCATCGTGCGGCCGGAGTCGATCCGGCCGCGGCTGGACACCGTGCGCTTGTGCGTGAGCCCGCCGTGCAGCGAGCGGGCGAGGCGGCGCAGCGACTCCTCCAGCTCCATCCGCTCGTGCTCGCCGACACGGTCGACCTCGGCCACCGCGCGGTCGTGCGACTCGACGACCCGGTGCTCCAGCGCCATCAACGCCTCGAGGTGGCGCTTGAGCGCTTCGGGCAGGCCGGCCAGCACGCCGGTGAGGCGACGACGCAGGGCCGCGGCATCTTCCTCGGTGCCGTCCTGCGACTCCCCTTCGGCGTCGTTCAGCCACCCGAGCAGCGCCTCCTGCTGGGCCACCGACAGGTCGGCGTCGACCTTGGTGCCCTGCTGCTGGGAGATCTGGCCGGGGGCGCCGGCGCCGTGCAGGCGGTCGGTCTCGATCTGGACCCGGTTCCCTTCGCCGGAGACGCCCTGGTTCTCCTTCGACAGCACGATCTCGTCGGTCATCGCGGCCAGGTCGATCTTGTTGGCCTCCTGGTGCAGGTTGTACTGCTGCGCCAGGTCGTCGGGGTCGAAGAAGTCACGGATGTCGACGGGCTTGCCGTGGCTGTGGCCCTGCTGCGGGGTGTCGCTGGGCTCCTCCGAGAGCGTGAAGTCCTCCAGCGCGCCTTCGTCGGACAGGTCCTCGTGCCCGTGGCCGTGCCCGTGCCCCGCGGCGCGCGGCCCCACCTCGACCAGCGCGAAGAACTGGTCGAAGATCTCGTCGAAGACCTCCTCGTCGCGCCGGTCCTTGATCAGCGCCACCCGCAGGGCGGCCCGCAGCTGCTCCCGGTCGTGGAGCATCCCGGGCTGCGCCGCGCACGCCATCGCGTCGAGCGCCTCGGGGATCGAGATCCGCACCTGCCGCAGCCGCAGCAGCCTGACGAACCGGTGCAGCGCGTTCTCCACTACCGCACCTCCCGGACGGTCACGCACACCGCGTGGGGTTCACGCCCAGCGCCGGAGGTGTGCGTGGGGCCGGCACGGTGTGCGTGGGCGGGCATCGCTACAGCGCCCGCTTGCGGCCCAAGCCGGCGCCGAAGCTGCGGGTGCCGCGTTCGGCCGGGACCTTCACCGGCTGCTTCAGCGGGGAGGCTCCCTCGTCGCCCCCCAGGGGGTTGCTGCCGTAGGTGTGCCCGAACCGCCCTGGCGTGTCCTTCGCCGCTCGGACGGCGCGCCCGTCCACCTCGTCCTCCTCCACCGGGTCGTGGTGCTGGTCGGCGTCGTGGCCGTGCCCGTGACCGTGCCCGTGGCCGTGCGCCGGGTCCGGCACCGTGGCGTTCGGGTCGACCAGCCGGGGGAGCGCGCTGATCGCCTTGCGCACGTCCTTGTCGTACTTGACGACGACAGACGCCGTGTCGGAGAGGACCGTCGCGGTGAGCTCCTGCACCCCCAGCACGGCCAGCGTGCGGGCCCAGTCGATCGTCTCGGAGATCGACGGCGACTTGCGCAGCTCCAGCTCGCGCAGCCCCCGCACGATCTGCACGAGCTGCGCCGCCAGCGCGTCGGGCAGACCGGTGTCCTTCGAGCGGACGATCTCCAGCTCGCGTTCCGCGGAGGGGTAGTCGAGGAAAAGGTGCAGGCAGCGGCGCTTGAGGGCCGCGGAGAGGTCTCGGGTGTTGTTGCTGGTCAGCACGACGTACGGCGGGGTCGTGGTGGTGAAGGTGCCGACCTCGGGCACCGAGACCTGGAACTCGGCCAGGGTCTCCAGCAGCACTGCCTCCAGCGCCTCGTCGGCCCGGTCGACCTCGTCGATCAGGAGCACGACCGGGTCCTTCGACCGGATCGACTCGAGCAGCGGGCGCGCGGCCAGGAACCGTTCGGAGAAGAACACGCTCTCCTGCGCGCCGATCCGGTCGACGGCGGTTTCCAGGTCAGGGGCGTCGGCGACGACCTGCCCGATCTTCTCGCGCAGGATCTGCGTGTAGAGCAGCTGCTTGCCGTAGTCCCATTCGTAGAGGGCCTTGGTCTCGTCCTGGCCCTCGTAGCACTGCAGGCGCAGCAGCCGGCGGCCGGTGGCCAGGGCCAGCGCCTTGGCGAGCTCGGTCTTGCCGACCCCGGCGGGTCCCTCGATCAGCAACGGCTTGCCCAGCCGCGTGGTCAGGAAGACCGTCGTGGCGAGCCGGGTGTCGGCGATGTAGCCGTGCCCGGTCAGGACGTCGACGACCTCGTCGACGGACGCGAACTGCGACATGCTGCTCCGTTCCTCACTGGTCCAGCCAGCCGAGGGGGCGCCGACCGACCGGCCGGCGCCCCCTGAGGCTAATTGCTGCTGCTCAGGTCAGCAGGTCGTCCAGATCGCCGTTCATGCAGTGGTCGACCACCGGGCGCACCGTCTCGAAGGTGCACTCCTTCGGGTTGCCCGGCGTGCAGGCGTCCCCGAGCACGTGGTTGGTGATCCGGTCCACGTCGGCCTTGTCGCCCTTGATGACGCTCTCGCCCTCGTAGAACTTCGTCGGCCCGATGCCGAGCCGGTTCTTGGAGTACGAGTCCTGGGTGACGTCGACGAAGCGCTCCGGGATGCCCACGTCGCGCAGGAGCCGGATGGACGCGGCCAGCGCGGCCTCCGCGGCCTGCACGTCGGTCATGCCGTGGGTGTCCACGCCCATCGCCTCGGCGATGTCGGCGAAGCGCTTGTAGTGCACCGGCATGTTGAACGCCCACACCCGGGGCAGCGCGACGGCGTTGTTCAGGCCGTGGTGGGTGTCGTAGAAGGCGCTCACCGCGTGCGAGATCGAGTGGATGATCCCGAGGCCACCGGAGTTGAACGCCTGCGCGGCGATGTACTGCGCGTGCATCATCCCCGAGCGGCCGGCGTAGGACTGCGGGTTCCACACCGCCTCGCGGAGGTTGCGCGCGGTCAGCTTGATGGCGTGCAGGGCGTTGCCCAACGAGGGGTCGAAGTCCAGCCGCGAGACGTAGGGCTCCGAGGCGTGCGCGAGCACGTCGAACCCGCACTGCGCGGTGTAGTCGATCGGGCAGCTGTAGTAGAGCACCGGGTCGTCGATGGCCAGGGTGGTGACGCTCGCGTCGTCGAAGGCCACGTACTTGTGCGGGTTGTCGGGGTCGGTCGTGGTGTCGGTGATGACGTAGGCCCACGAGGTCTCCGAGCCGGTGCCGGCCGTGGTGGAGACCGCGATGTGCGGTGGGTTCTTCGGGTTCTCCGACTTGTTGAAGCCCTCGAACTCGTTGACGTTGCGGCCGTCGTGGGCCACCGACACGCGCGCGCCCTTGCAGGCGTCGTGGCTGGAGCCGCCGCCGATGGAGACGAAGCTGTCGCAGTTGTTCTGCTGGTAGAGGCCCACAGCGTCCATGACGTTGTAGTCCTTGGGGTTGGACTCGACCTTGTCGTAGATCACGACCTCGAGGCCGTGGTACTTCATCGACTCCGAGATCTTGTGCACGATGTCCGACCCGCGCAGGCCCGAGGTCATGATCAGAGACTTCTTGAAGCCCAGCTTGAGGGCCTCCGGACCGATCAGCTCGTGCGATCCCGGACCCAGGAGCGCTCGGGGGAACGGGTGGAACTCCTTGATCGGGAACAGCGGGAGCATCTCGTCGACCTGCATGGCAGCCCTTTCTGGTGCAGGTGTATGGGTCCTGCCGGACGCTAGGTGCAGACCGCGGCGACGGCACGGAAAACCATGAGGAGGTGCAGGCCCGCCCCCTCCGATCGGGCAGTCGGCCGGCCCGTCAGGTGCCGGATGCGCGCCGGAGCAGCTCCGCCCGCTGGGCGAGGTTCGTGGTGAGGTCGGCGGCGCGGTGCCACGCGCTGCGCGCCGCGTCGGGTCGACCGGCCCGCTCGAGCAGGTCGGCGTGGGCGGCGTGCAGTGCGGGGTAGCGCGGCAGCCCACCCAACTCCGTGCGCCGTCGCGGCCAGGACGGGGGCGAGGACGGCCAGACCGGCGGGGGCGCCGTCGGCGCGTCCGAGGGCGACCGCCCGGTTGACCTCGACCACCGGCGAGGGCGCGAGCCGGGAGAGGACACCGTAGAGATCGGCGATCCGGGACCACTCGACGTGGTCGGCGTCGGGGGCGACGGCATGCAGCAGCGCGATGGCCGCCTGCACCTGGTACGGCCCGATCGGCCCCCGACCGGTGGTCGCGAGCAGGCGCTTGGCCTGCGCGACGGCCGCCGCGTCCCACCGGGATCGGTCCTGGTCGGCGAACGTCACCAGCCGGCCGAGCTCGTCCTGGCGGGCCGCGGTCCGGGCGTTCTGGATCAGCAGCAGCGCCTGCAGGCCCGTGGTCTCGGGGTCCTGCGGGGCCAGGGTGTGCAGCTGCCCGGCGAGCCAGACCGCCTCGTCGCGCAGGTCGGCCCGGACGGCCGGGCCGTCACCGCTGGCCAGGTGGCCCTCGGTGAACACCAGGTAGACCACCGCGTGGGCGGCGGCGAGCCGGTCCGGCAGCTCCGAGCGGTCGGGCGCGGTGAACGCGATCCCGGCGTCCCGGATCTTGGCGCGGGCCCGCACGAGCCGCTTGTCCATCGTCGCCTCCGGGACGAGGAACGCGCCGCGATCTGGCGCGCGGTGAGGCCGGCGACGTGGCGCAGCATGAGCGCTACCCGGGCCTTGAGGGACAGCGCCGGGTGGCAGCAGGCGAGGATCAGGCCGCACAGGTCGTCCTCGACGCGCAGATCGCCGTCGCCGGGCACGGTGGTCTTCCTCCACGGCGGTGTCCGGTCCGCCGTCCGTCACCGGGAACCGCTCCCGGCGCACGACGTCGAGCGCCTTCCGCCACGCCGTCGTCGTCAGCCACGCCCCCGGTCGGTCGGGGACACCGTCGACCGGCCAGCGGACGGCCGCGGCCGCGAACGCCTCCTGCACGGCGTCCTCGGCGAGCTGCAGGTCCCCGAGCCGGCGGGCAGGGTCGCCACGACCCTGGCCCGCTCGTCGCGCCAGGCGCGCTCGACCGATGAGGCGGCCGAGGTCACCGGGCGAGTTCGGCGGAGGGGTTGCGCAGGGTGTCGACCGTGGTCGAGCCGGGCACCAGCGGGCGGACCTCGACGGTGCCCGTCCGCACGACGGGGACCTTCGCCGCCCAGGCGATGGCGGCGTCGAGGTCCGGCACGTCGATCAGGTAGTACCCGAGGAGATGCTCCCTGGCCTCGACGAACGGGCCGTCGGTGAGCAGCCGCTCACCGGCGCGCACCCGCACGGACGTCGCCGCGTCCGGACCGTGCAGGGCCGAGCCGGCGACCAGGACACCGGCCTCGTGCAAGGCGCGCGTGTACGCCACCCAGTCGTCGAACACGCCGTCGTCGGCGCGGTGGGGCTCGATCTCGGCGGTGGGGTCCGCGATGTCGGCGAGGAGCAGCATGTACTGCACGGGGCACCTCCGGGTGCGTCGGCGGCGTCCGGGGTGGACGCCTCACCTCTCCGACGCCGTCCCGGCCGTCGTCAGGACATCCTCGGGGAGATCCTCCGTCGTTGTCCTCCCGGAGCGAGTACCGGCGTCGTGCGGTCAGGAGCGCCGTCCGAGGAGCTCCCCGTCCGCCGAGAGGTGCCCCTGCCATGCCGAAGATGGTTGCCGCGCCGGACATGATGACCGCCGTTCGTGCGCACTCGTTCGGGTCCGCCGACGTGCTGGTCGTCGACGAGATCCCCGTGCCGGAGCCGGCTGCCGGGCAGATCCTGATCAGGGTGGAGTCCGCCGCGGTGAACTTCGCCGACATCATGCGCCGCCGCGCCGACGTCTACCCGTTCCCGACGACGCTGCCCTACAGCCCCGGCGGCGAGGTCGCCGGCACCGTGGCGGCGCTCGGGGCGGGGGTCGACGGACCGCCGGTGGGTACCTCGGTGTTCGCGCTGGTCGGAGCGGACGGCAGTACCGGCTACGCGCAGTTCGCCCTGGCCGCCGCCGCCCAGGTCATCCCGGTCCCGCCCGGCCTGAGCGCCGACGAGGCCGCCTCGGTGGTGATCGCCGGCTCGACCGCCCTCCTGGCCCTCACCGCCGTCGGGCGGCTCGCGGCCGGGGAGACCGTCCTCGTCGAGGGGGCCGGGGGTGGCGTCGGCGGCTACGCCGTGCAGATCGCGAAGATCCTCGGGGCGACGGTCATCGGGGCCGCGAGCAGCCCGGCCCGTCGCGAGGCCGCCCTCGGCCTCGGCGCCGACCACGTCGTCGACTACACCGACCCGTCGTGGACCGACGCGGTGCGGGAGCTGACCGGCGGGCGTGGCGTCGACGTGGTGCTCGAGATCGGCGGCGGCGCCGTGTTCGCCCAGGCCGTCTCGGTGCTCGCGCCCTTCGGCCGGGTCGTCGTGGCCGGCCGGGCCGGCGGCGAGCCACTGGAGCTCGATGCCGCGACGATCGACTCCTTCTTCTACGACCCCGCCCTCAACCAGTCGCTGCACGCGTTCAACGTCGGGGTCTACTTCGGACTGCGTCCCGAGGTCGCGGTCGAGGCGCTGCAGGCGCTGATCGCCCACGTCACTGCCGGCCGGGTGGTGGTGGTGAAGGTCGGGCACGTCCTGCCGCTCGGGCGCGCGGCCGAGGCGCACCGGCTGATCGAGTCCCGCGAGTCCACCGGGAAGGTCGTGCTCAGGCCGTGGCCGCAGGACTGAACCGGCACGCGGTCCACGCCTGTCCCACCTCGACGAACCCACGCCGCGCGTACCAGGCCCGCGGCCAGTCGTCGGCGACCGCCTCGAGCCCGACCAGGTCGCAGCCGGCGGCCGCCGCCAACGCCCGCGAGGTGTCGACGAGCGCATCCCCGTGCCCGCGCCCGCGGTGGCCGGGATCCGTGGCGAGCATGTCGAGCAGTGCGGTGCCGCCGTCGATCTTGAGCAGGCCCGAGGCGACACAGGTCCCGGCGACGCGGACGGCGAGGTAGCGCAGGTCGAGCACCGCCTCCTCGAGTCGGTAGCGGTCGGCCAGCTCCGCCATCTCGGCGGCCGTGATCCCGGGCTCGGCGCGCAGCCACCGGGCGTCCCAGGCCGAGCGCAACGCGGCGGCGTCGACCTGCTCGACCCGCCCGTCGACGAGGCCACCGGCCGGCGCCACCATCCCGACGACCCGCTCGACGACCCAGCCTCGCGCGGCCAGACCGGCCGCGGTCGGAGCCAGGTGCCCGCCCGCCAGACGGGCCTTGCGGTGCGGCAGCCCGGCTCCGCCCAGGGTCCGGTCCGCCTCGGCCACCAGGACGTCCGCGTCCACGGCGCCGTCGACGAGGAGTTGGTTGTGCTGGTGGGACGCCGGAACAGGGGACGTGAGGACGGCGACGCCGCCGGTCACCGGGATCTCGGAGGTCGCCGTGCGCCGCAGCAGCGACGGGTCGAAGCCGCCGAGCCTGCCGGCCGGGCCGGTGTTCGGCAGGTCCGGCGCGTCGAAGCCACCGTCGGGTCGTGGCCGGTAGGGCAGCACGGCGGTGACGGCGCCGGTCGGGACCGGTCCGTAGGCGTGCGGGAAGCGGATCGACTCCTCGGGCACCCCGGGCTCCCAGCGCACCGGGGCGCCGATCCGGGCCGGGTCGAGCACCAGCAGCACCACGTCGCCGCGCCCGTGGAAGATGCGGGTGGCCGGGAGCTGCACCTGCTGGGGAGTGGACAGGTGCACGAACCCCACGTCGACCGGCGGCGCGACGGCCCCGGCCGCGAGGTGCCGGCGCCACTCGGCCGAGGTGGCGAGGTGCAGCAGCGGCACGGTCACGGGGGCCATCCTCGTCCCATCCGTGGTGCCGTCCCCCTCGATCGGGTGGGTGGGTTCCCGGTCGGAAGGCGGGCTCACCTTGTCTCGGGCCGCGGGGGCCCATAGCGTCGGGGCACCGGTACCCCGACGTCAGGAGCAGCGATGGCCCCCGCGAGCGAGTTCGACTCTGCGCAGCCGAGCGGTACCGAGGAGCCCGTGGTCGAGGAGACCCTCGTCGAGGAGGTGTCGATCGACGGCATGTGCGGTGTCTACTGACGCCGACGCCACCGCGGGTACCGGGCCGGCGTTCGACCCGGCGCTGCCCTTCCGGTGCAGCCCGAGCGTGGCGGTGCGTCCGGAGCCGTTCGGGGCGCTCGTCTACCACTTCGGCACCCGCCGCCTGTCGTTCCTGAAGACCCCCCAGCTCGTCGACGTCGTCTCCGGTCTCGAGCGGCACCCGAGCGTGCACGACGCGATCGACGCGGCCGGTGTCGAGGAGTCGCAGCGCCCCGCGTACCTGCGGGCCCTGGCCGGCCTGGCCGCGAACGGAACGATCGAGGAGCGGCAAGAAAGGGAGCGGCTGTGAAGCTGGTCGATCACTTCCAGTACGGCCTGAACTCGCCCATCTGCCTGACGTGGGAGCTCACCTACGCCTGCAATCTCGCGTGTGTGCACTGCCTGTCGTCGTCGGGACGGCGTGATCCGCGTGAGCTGACCACGGCCGAGGCGAAGGGCGTGGTGGACGAGCTGCAGCGGATGCAGGTGTTCTACGTCAACATCGGTGGCGGGGAGCCGACGGTGCGTCCGGACTTCTGGGAGCTGCTCGACTACTCGATCGACCACGACGTCGGCGTGAAGTTCTCCACCAACGGGATCAAGCTCGACCGCACGCGGGCGGCGCAGCTGGCCCGCACCGACTACGTCGACGTGCAGATCTCCCTCGACGGTGCCACCGCCGAGATCAACGACCGGGTGCGCGGCCCCGGCTCGTACGCCACCGCCGTCCGGGCGTTGGAGAACCTGGCCGAGGCCGGCTTCGGCCAGCCGAAGATCAGTGTGGTGATGACGCGGCAGAACGTCGACCAGCTCGACGAGTTCGCGGCGATCGCGGCGAGGTTCGGCGCGCAGCTCCGGATCACCCGGCTGCGCCCGTCCGGGCGGGGCGCCGACGTGTGGGACGAGCTGCACCCGACCGCCGCCCAGCAACGCCAGCTCTACGACTGGCTGGTCGCGCGCGGCGAGAACGTGCTCACCGGCGACTCGTTCTTCCACCTCTCGGCCTACGGCGAGGCCCTACCGGGGCTCAACCTGTGCGGCGCGGGTCGGGTGGTCTGCCTGATCGACCCGGTCGGCGACGTCTACGCCTGCCCGTTCGCGATCCACGAGCAGTTCCTCGCCGGCAACGTCCGCTCGCCGGGTGGCTTCCAGGAGGTCTGGCAGCACTCGGCGCTGTTCACGGAGCTGCGGCAGCCCCAGACCGGCGGGGTGTGCGCGTCGTGTCTGCACTACGACTCCTGCCAGGGCGGGTGCATGGCGGCCAAGTTCTTCACCGGCCTGCCGCTCGACGGGCCCGACCCGGAGTGCGTGCGGGGGTTCGGCGAGCAGGCCCTCGCGGCCCGCGACAGCGCGGCGTCGGTGCCCCGGTCCGATGTCGACCATTCGCGCTCGGCGCCCCGCCCGGCGACGGGCCCGGTGCCGGTCTCCATCGGAATGGGCCGCCCGGACAAGGCGTGCGAGACCAGCCCGTTGGTCGCCGTCGACGCGGACGTCAGGCTGAGCCCGGCGGTCGCGCGGGCCTGAGTCGGCCTCGCACCCCGCCTCACCGCCTCGCACCCCATCGGCCGGGTGCGAGGAGCGAGCGAAGGGTGCGACGTCATGCCGGAGCGGGGGAGGGCCGCGTGAGCGCGCGGCTCGGGGAGCGCACCTGGACCGAGTTGGACGGGCCGGCGCCGCGCACCGTGCTCGTCCCGGTCGGCTCGGTGGAGCAGCACGGGCCGCACCTGCCGCTGGACACCGACACGCGCATCGCCTCGGTCGTGGCCCGGCGCGCCGCCGAGGGCGACCCGTCCGTGCTGCTCGCGCCGCCGCTGGCCTACGGGGCGTCGGGGGAGCACCAGGGTTTTCCCGGCACGGTGTCGATCGGACACGAGGCGCTGCGGGCGGTGCTGGTGGAGCTCGGCCGGTCGGCGGGGGCGTGGGCGTCGCGGCTGGTGTTCGTCAACGGGCACGGTGGGAACCTGCCGACCGTGCCCGCGGCCGCCGCCCTGCTGCGGGCCGAGGGTCGGGACGTGGCCTGGTTCGGCTGCGTGCCGCCACGCGGTGACGCCCACGCCGGTCGGACGGAGACCTCCGTCCTGCTCGCGGTGGAGCCGGCCCTGGTCCGGCAGGACGCGATCGCCCGGGGCAACACCACGGCGCTGCGCGACCTGATGCCGGCGCTGGTCCGCGGCGGGGTCGCCGCCGTCAGCCCGAGCGGCGTGCTGGGGGATCCGGTGGGCGCCACCGCCGCCGAGGGAGAGCGACTGCTGGCCGCCCTGGCGGGCAGCCTGCGCGAGCGCCTCGCCCGCTGGGAACCCGACGAGCGCGGCCGGCTGACCTGAGCTGGGCCGAGCCGCTTTCGCGCTGCGCCACCCCGCGGCTGGGCCACGCCGGCGGCTGCGCGTGAGATGCACGCCACGGGGCTCCATCGGTCGACTCCGCCCCGGAACTCATCGGTCGGACCGGGCGACCAGCAGCGGCACGAGCTGCTCCTCGCCCGAGAGCGAGCCGTGCTGTCCCGGCAGCTTCGAGATCATCGGCTCGGCCGCGGACCGCACCACGGCCGCGGTGCCGCGGGCGGCCACGACGACGTCACCGATGCGCTCATGGACCCCGGCGGCCACCGGGCCGAACCAGCCCCCGTCCACGGCCTGCTCGCGTGCGAGCACCCAGGCGTCGGCACCGAGGACGGCGCGCCAGGTCGCGAGGACGTCGGCGGCCGCGCCGGGACGGGTGTAGACGTGCCGGGAGCGCGGGTCACCGCCCAGGAGGAGGACGTCGCGCTGCAGGTCGGGGTCGGTGTCGGCGTCGTGGACGCGATCCACGGTGACCATGCCGTGGTCCCCGGTCACCAGCAGCACCGCATCGGGCGGAAGGCGCTCGGCGATCAGGGCGGCCAGCCGGTCGACCTGGGCGAGCTGCATCCGCCACGGCAGCGAGCCCGGCCCGTACAGGTGTCCCAGACCGTCGAGGTCGGCGTGGTAGCCGTAGCAGAGCCGGCGACCCGGCCCACCGACCGCGCTGATCATCTTCGCGGCGAGGTCACCGAGGGCGTGCGTGCCGCGGAACCGCCCGCCGCGCAGCGCCGCCCGGGTCAGACCCGAGCCCCGGAACGCCCGCTGCGACACGACGGTCACTCCCACGCCGGCCGCGGCGGCGCGCTCGAAGGCGGTCGGGATCGGCTGGATCTCCTCGGGCACCCGGCTCTCCCGCAGGTCGACGGCCTGGCGGCGGTCGGCGCCGGCCGAGGACCAGTGCAGCGTGTCGATCAGCTCGTCCGGGCCGCTGCGGAAGGTGATGCCGACCAGGCCGTGGGTTCCGGGCGGCACTCCGGTCCCGAGGGAGCCCAGGCTGATCGAGGTGCTGGACGGGAAGCCCACCGTGAGCGGCCCGGCGTCGGGCAGACCGGCGAGGAACGGGGCGTCGCCGGCGTACCGGCGCAACTGCTCGGCGCCGAGCCCGTCGACCAGCAGCAGGGCGGCCGCCCGGACGGGCTCCAGCACCAGCGCCGGAGCCGGCCCCGGCACACCCAGCGCGGCCAGGAGGGCCGGCAGCACCTCGGCGAGCGAGCGGTGGCCGTACTCGGGCAGAACGGGATCGCCGTGTTCGATCGTGCCCTCGAACGCTGTCACGAAGGCAGCTGCCCGGCGAGCCAGTCGAAGACCCGCTGGTCGACGAGCCGGCGGGCGAGTGGCTCGCAGTGCCAGTCCGCGCCCTCCTCCGTGGTGAAGCGCACCAGCTCCTTCGTCGTCGAACCCGGGAGGGCATCGCACAGCTGCTGGGACTGGCCGGGCCAGAACTGCTCCTTGTCGGGGTCGGTGACGAGCAGCGGCGTGGTGATCTGCGTCGCGAGGTCGCCGAGGGCGTAGCCGCGCACCGCGCGGAGCACGTCGTAGAGATCGGTCGAGCCGTACGGCCGGGCCCGGAAGGCGAACTCCCGCTCCTGCTCCGGGGTCGACGAGAAGGACGCGGTCACCGAGTCGAACGCCGCGCGCTGCCCCGCGTCGACCAGCGCGACGAGCTCGGGCGGCAGGTGCCCGACCCACGACGTGGACACGTCGATGACGCCCGGATCGGCCACCGCGGCGGCGAAGCGGTGCTCGTGCGCCAGCGCGCGGGGCACCCAGTAGCCGGCCTGGCTGATGCCGTGCGCGACGAGCCGGTGCTCGTCGACGTCCGGCCGCGTGACGAGGGTGTCGACCACGGCTGTGAGGACGGCTTCCCAGTCCGGGCGGAAGGACGTGTTCCGCTCGAAGAGCATCGACTGCTGGCCGGGCCCGTCGTAGACGAAGGCGTTCCAGCCGCGGAGGAGGGCCCCGGCCGCGCCGTAGCTGTACTGGCTGGCGACCGAACCGTCGCTGCCGTTGGTCATCACGAGGGTCGGACGGGCCCGTCCCGCCGCGTCGGGCCGCAGGAGCCAGCCGGGCAGCGTCGAGCCGTCGTAGGGCACCTCGACCCGCTCGAAGCGCTCCCCGTTGGCGTCGAACCAGGACTCCCAGCAGCGCCGCGACGACCGGAAGGTCGGTAGCAGCACCGACTGGTCGGACAGCCCGTCGACCGCGCCGAGGGCCAGGCTCCAGTAGTCCGAGGCGCGCAGGAACGCCGACCCCGCACTCACGGTGTTCCCGGCGGCGAGGCTCGCGTCCGCGCTCGACTCCACCCGTCGCGCCGTCGCCGACCACTGGTCGAACCAGGACTGCCGGTCGCCGTCGGTGATCCGGGCCGCGGTCGCCAGCAGCTCACCCGCGTCGAGCCCGTAGGCGACCCGGCCGAGCGCGCCTCGGAACTCGAAGTCGAAGCCGCCGTCGGCGAAGAAGCCGTCGGTCTGCGCCCGGTGCCCGGTCACGTCGGCCATCGCCGTTCCCCCGTCGTCGCTGTGCCCCGTCGTCGCTGTGCCCCCCCCTCTCCTGTGCCCCGTCGTCGCTGTGCCCCGTCGTCGTTGTGCTCGTCGTCGTGCCCGTCGCGTTCGCACTGTGGCCAGAGTGCTCGGCTACCGGAGCTCTGGCTACCGCCCTCGGCGATCCGGTGCGCGCGATGCGCCCCGGTGCTTCCGCTGCGGCACAATCGCCCGATGCCGGACCCCGCCCGTCCGTCGGGGTCGTCCGGACCGACCGACTCCCGGCTGCCGACCGGCTTCCGGGTCGAGTTGGACCCGCAGGCCCGCATCCTCGACGGTGGCGCGGTCCTGGTCGGGGGCGCGCCGCCCCGGATGCTGCACCTGAGCGGCGCCGCACAGGCCGTACTCGCCGGCGGCCGCTCGATCACCGTGACCGGTCCGACCGCGGCCGCCCTGGCCCGCCGCCTGCTCGACGCAGGGATCGCGCACCCCCGGACCTGGCCGGCCGGTGCGGCGCCCGCGCTCGCCGACGTCACCGTCGTGGTACCCGTCAGGGATCGCGCCGACGGGTTGGCCCGGCTCCTCGCGGTGCTGCCCGGCGGCCTGGGCGGACTGGTGGTCGTGGACGACGGCTCCGCAGCCCCGGAGTCGATCGCGGCCGTTGCGGCGCGGGCGGGAGCCGGCGTGCTGCGGCACCCAACCGCGCGTGGTCCGGCCGCCGCCCGCAACACCGGCCTCGCCGCCGCGGACACGGCGCTCGTCGCGTTCGTCGACTCCGACGTCGTGCCCGAGCCCGGCTGGCTCGACCCGCTGCTCGGATGCTTCGCCGACCCGGCCGTCGGACTCGCGGCGCCGCGGATCGTCGCGTTGTCCCCGATCGTGGGCTGGCTGGCCACCTACGAGGCCGTCCGCTCGTCGTTGGACCTCGGCCCGGTCGCCGCACTGGTGGTGCCGCGGTCCCGGGTGGCGTACGTGCCGAGCGCGGCTCTGCTCGTGCGCCGGGCCGCCGTCGGGCCGGGGTTCGACGAGGGGATGCGGGTCGCCGAGGACGTCGACCTCGTGCTGCGCCTGCACGCGGCGGGCTGGCGGCTGCGCTACGAACCGGGCTCGCGCGTGGCCCACCAGCACCGCACCACGCTGCGAGCCTGGTGGCTACGCAAGGCCTACTACGGCACCGGCGCGGCCCCGCTCGCGATGCGGCATCCCGGAGCCGTCCCGCCGATGGTGCTGAGCCCGTCGTCGGCGGCGGTCGGCGGGCTGCTGCTGCTCGGGCGACCACGGGCCGTGCTCGCAGCCGCCGCAGTGGGCGTGGTGGCGGCCGAGCGGTTGTCCCGCACGTTGACGCGGCTGCGGCGGCCGCGCGCCACGGCGGCCCACCTGGTCGCACTCGGTGCGGTGGGCGCGGTGGCGCAGACGGCGAACGCCGTGACCCGCCACTTCTGGCCCGTGTCGGCGGTCGCCTGCCTGGTCTCGCGGCGGGCGCGCCGCGTCGTGCTCGTCGTCGCCCTGGCCGAGGGGGTCGTCGACTGGTGGCGCCACCGCGACCGCGATCCGCGGGTGCGTCCCGCACTCCACGGCTACGTGCTCGCGCGTCGCCTCGACGACCTCGCCTACGGCGCTGGCCTGTGGTGGGGGGCCCTGCGGCACCGCACCGTCGAGCCGCTGCGGCCCGGTCGGAGCGGGGTTGGGGCGGGGTGGTTCCTAGCCCGCTACCGCACTTCTGGGTGAGTCCATCCGGGTGATCCTCGGCCGTCCGACCCTCCGCTCGTGCGGCAGAGTTCGGCCCCTCGGTCATCGCCTGCGGGTTTCGACGCTTGCGTGTCGCCACGGGCCACCAGCGTCGCCTTCCCGGACCCGACCCGCCGGCTCCGGCACCCTTGCACCGCCCGTTGATCAGCGGTGTGATGTGCGCGCCGCCACAGCGTCGTGTGCGGCACCCGACGCGATCCGTCGCGTCCGGTGGTGGTTTTCCGGTGTTTCGCGCGATGACACGTGGTCGCGGTAGAGGAGAAGCTCATGGCACAGGTCCGGGTCACCGTCGACGGCGTGAACTACGTCGACGACGTCGAGCCCCGCATGCTCTTGGTGTACTACCTGAGGGAACGGCTCGGGAAGACCGGCACGGTCGTCGGCTGCGACACGAGCAACTGCGGCGCATGCACCGTTCATCTCAACGGGCAGAGCGTCAAGTCGTGCTCGGTGCTCACCGTGCAGGCCGACGGCGGCGAGGTCGCCACGATCGAGGGCCTGGCCCGGGACGGCAAGCTGCACCCGATGCAGGAAGCGTTCAACGAGAACCACGCCCTGCAGTGCGGGTACTGCACGCCAGGGATGATCATGCAGGCCGTCGACCTGCTCGGCGACAACCCCGACCCCGACGAGCAGCAGGTCCGCGAGGGTATCGAGGGCAACCTCTGCCGCTGCACGGGCTACCAGAACATCATCAAGGCGGTGCAGAGCGCGGCCCAGAAGATGAAGCCCGGTGCCCACGCCGACACCAACGCCCCGGTCCCCGTGGCCGGAGGAGGCAACTGATGACCGCGACCGTCGAACCCACCACGCTGGAGATCGGCAAGGCCCGCGTCCGCAAGGAGGACGCCCGCCTGACCACCGGCCGCACCCGCTGGACCGACAACATCACCCTCAACGGGATGCTGCACATCGCGATGGTCCGCAGCCCCATCGCGCACGGGCGGATCACCAGCATCGACGTGGCTGCGGCCAAGGAGATGCCGGGCGTCGTCGCCGTCTACACCGGTGCCGACCTGGACGCCGAGCAGTCCGGGCTGCCCTGCGGCTGGCCGATCAACGCCGAGGCCACCCCGCCGCGGCACGTTTCCATCGCAGTGGACACCGTCCGCTTCGCCGGGGAGATCGTTGCCGTGGTCGTCGCGCGCGACGCCGCGTCGGCCAAGGACGCCACCGAGGCCGTCGAGGTCGACTACGACCTCATCGACCCGGTGCTCGACATGGAGTCCGCGCTGGGCGAGGACTCCGCGGTGGTCCACCCCGATTTCGGCAGCAACAAGTGGGTGACGTTCCCGTTCGACTCCGTCGCCGCCGGGACGACCACCGGGGCGACGGCCGACGACGCCATCGCGGCCGCCGAGGCCGACGCGGACTCGGTCGTGGTGAAGCGCCGCTGGCGTCAGCAGCGGCTCATCCCCGCGTTCATGGAGCCCCGGTCGGTGGTCGTCGACCCGACGACCGAGCAGCTGACCATGTGGTCGGCCACCCAGGTCCCGCACATCCTGCGCACGATGCTCGGGCTCACCCTCGGTCTGCCCGAGCACAAGCTCCGGGTCATCGCCCCTGACGTGGGCGGCGGGTTCGGCGGCAAGCTGCAGGTGATCCCCGAGGAGATCCTCACCCTGCTGGTGGCCCGGCGCCTGGCCAAGCCGATCAAGTGGACCGAGACGCGCTCGGAGTCGCTGGTCTCCGCTCACCACGGGCGCGACCAGATCCAGGACATCACGGTCGCCGCGAAGAAGGACGGCACCGTCACGGCCCTGAAGATCGAGCTCCTGGCCGACATGGGGGCCTACTTCGGGCTGTTCACGCCGGCCGTGCCGGTCTTCGGCGCGTTCATCGGCCCGGCGATCTACAAGATCCCGTCCTACGCGTTCAGCTGCACCGACGTGTTCACCAACAAGACGCCGACCGACGCCTACCGCGGCGCCGGCCGTCCGGAGGTGACCTTCGCCGTCGAGCGGATCATGGACGAGCTCGCGGTGGAGCTCGACCGGGATCCGATGGAGCTGCGCCAGCAGAACTGGATCACGAACACGGAGTTCCCGTACACCAACGCCGGCGGCCTGACCTACGACTCGGGCAACTACGAGGCCGCCACCGAGAAGGCGATGGAGCAGTTCGACTACGCCGGACTCCGCCGCGAGCAGGAAGAACGCCGCCGCTCCGGTGATCCGGTCCAGCTCGGCATCGGCATCTCGACGTTCACGGAGATGTGTGGTCTCGCGCCGTCGCGGCTGCTCGGCGCGCTCGGCGCCGGTGCCGGCGGCTGGGAGCACGCGGCGATCCGCGTGCTGGCCACCGGCAAGGTCGAGGTGGTCACCGGGTCCTCGGCGCACGGCCAGGGCCACGAGACGGCGTGGAGCCAGATCGTCGCCGACCGGCTCGGGGTGCCGTTCGACGACATCGAGGTGCTGCACGGCGACACCCAGGTCTCGCCCAAGGGCCTGGACACCTACGGCTCGCGCTCGCTGCCCGTGGGTGGCACCGCGGTGGTCAAGTGCGCGGACCGGGTGATCGAGAAGGCGAAGAAGGTGGCAGCGCACCTGCTGGAGGCCGGCGAGGACGACCTCGAGTTCTCCGCGGGCCGCTTCGGGGTGCGCGGCACCGACCAGGGCGTCACGTTCCAGGAGGTGGCGCTCGCGACCTTCCTGTCGCACAACTTCCCGGAGGGCATCGAGCCGTCCCTCGACTCGGAGTACACCTTCGACCCGGAGAACTTCTCCTTCCCGCACGGCACGCACCTCGCCGCGATGGAGGTCGACACCGAGACCGGGCGGGTCAACATCCGGAAGTACGTGAGCGTCGACGACGTGGGCAGCGTGGTGAACCCGCTGATCGTCGAGGGCCAGATGCACGGCGGGCTGGCGCAGGGCATCGCCCAGGCGCTCTTCGAGGAAGCCAACTACGACGAGCAGGGCACGCTGGTCAACGGCACGTTCGTGGACTACACGATCCCGTCGGCGGCCGACCTGCCCAGCTTCGTCACCGACCGCACCGAGACGCCGGCCACCAGCAACCCGCTCGGTGTCAAGGGCGTCGGCGAGGCCGGCACGATCGCCTCGACGCCCGCGATCGTCAACGGGGTGATCGACGCCATCCGGCACCTCGGTGTGCGGCAGGTGGAGATGCCGTGCACGTCGCAGCGGGTGTGGCGGGCCATTCAGGACGCCAAGGGCGCCGGCACCCAGGAGACGCCGATCGCCACGCACTCGCCCGGTGCCGGCCTCGGTTCGATCGACCCGAACGACCCGCAGCAGGAGGAAGTCCAGTGATCCCATCGAAGTTCGACTACGTCAAGCCGACGTCGGTCGCGGACGCCGTGGCGGCGCTGGAGCAGGGCGGGGACGACGCCAAGATCCTGGGCGGCGGGCAGAGCCTGATCCCGGTGCTGCGGCTGCGCCTGGCGGCGCCGTCGCTGCTGATCGACCTCGGCGGGATCGCGGAGCTGCGGGGTATCCGCGAGGACGGCGACCGGATCGCGATCGGCGCGATGACCGTCTACCACGACATCGTCCGTGACGACCTGGTGGAGCAGCACGTGCGGCTGCTGGCCCAGGCGACGGAGACGGTCGCCGACAACCAGGTCCGCCACCGCGGCACCCTCGGCGGGGCGCTGGCCCACGCCGATCCCGCGGGAGACCTGGGTGCCGTCGCGGTGGCGCTGGACGCCGAGCTCGTCATCGCGGGGGCCTCGGGCACCCGCACGGTGACCGCCTCCGACTTCTTCGTGGACTACTTCACCACCGCCATCGGCGAGGGCGAGATCCTCACCGAGGTGCGGTTCCCGAAGTACACGGGCTGGGGCAGCCACTACGAGAAGTTCAACCGCACCGCGCAGTCCTGGTCGATGTGCGCGGTGGCGGCGGCGATCAAGGTCGACGGGGGGAGCATCTCCGAGGCCAGGGTCGGGCTCACGAACATGGGCACCACGCCGATCCGCGCCCGTGGCGTCGAGCAGGCGCTCGTCGGGCAGCCCGCCACCGCCGACGCGGTGCGGGCCGCGGCCGAGCACGCCGCGGAGGGGACGGCCGCACCGAGTGACGCCGACGCCGCCGCGGACTACCGTGAGCACCTGGCCAAGGTGCTGACCGGTCGTGCGGTGCTCGCCGCGGCGAGCTAGCGAGCCGTGCATCGATGCCGCGGGGAGCTAGCGAGCCGTGCATCGACACAGCGGCGAGCTGACGCAGTAGATCCATTGCGGACGCCCGCCCCGGTCACCCGGGGCGGGCGTCCGCTTTCTGCTTTCGAGGAGACCCCATGCAGCTGGAGAACACGTTCACTATCGAGGCCCCGATCGAGAAGGCGTGGGAGGCGCTGAACACCCCGGAGACGATCGCGCCGTGCTTCCCCGGCGCCACCCTGACGGAGTACGAGGGCGATACGTTCGCCGGGACCGTCAAGATCAAGCTCGGTCCCATCTCGCTGACGTACAAGGGCAAGGGGACCTACAAGGAGCGCGACGACGACGCCCACCGCGTGGTGATCGACGCCAGCGGGCGGGACTCCCGCGGCAACGGCACGGCCAACGCCACCGTCACCGGGACCATGACCGCCGACGGGCCCGACAAGACCGCCGTCACGATGGTCACCGACATGACGATCACCGGCCGCCCGGCGCAGTTCGGCCGGGGCGTGATCTCCGATGTCGCCGACAAGATCATCGGTCAGTTCGCGGGCTGCGTCGCGAGCAAGCTGGCTCCGCAGCTGGAGGCCCCGAGCAGCGGCGACGCGGCCACTGCGGCCGACACGGCCCCGGCCGACACGACCCCGCCTGACACCGCGGACGGCAGCACCAACGGCTCGCCCGCGCCGAGCGCCGTGCCGGTCACCGCGAGCACCACCACGGCGGCCCCCGGCGCCACCGCCACGCCCTCGTCGGCGGGTCCGGTGCTGTCGTCGACCCCGGCGTCGTCGGGCGTCACCGCCCCGAAGCCGGCCGCGCGACCGTCCGGGCCGATGAAGAGCGAGATCGACGCGATCGACCTGCTCGACACCGCAGGGGCTCCGGTGTTCAAGCGGCTCGCTCCGGCGATCGGGGGCGGTCTGCTCCTCCTGATCGTCATCCTGTTGATCCGGCGCGCCCGGGCGCGCTGACCGCAACCACCGCCCATCCCACGCGAGCGAACGGCCCTCTCGTCCAGCCCGGTTGGACGACAGGGCCGTTCGCTCGGTCCAGCCGGGGTGTCAGGGCCGCAGCACGTGCGGGCGCAGGACGTCGATCGCGCGGTCGACGTCCTGCTCGGACGTGGAGACGTGGAAGGCCAGCCGGAGCCGACCGGCGCGCACCGACCCCACCACCCGGGCCGTCCGCATCGCGTCGGCCGCGCGGTCGTCCACGGCCAGCGACACGATCGCCGAGGTGCCCGGCTCCAGCCCGACGCCGGCCCGGAACCGGTCGGCGAGGCCCAGCGCGTGCCGGTGCAGGGTGCCGGAGCCGACCTCGGCGAGCAGGCCGAGAGCCGGACCGGCCCCCACCCACGCGTGCCAGGCCGGGGAGACGTCGAACCGGCGGGCGTCGGCGGCGAGGCGCAGCGGGCCGCCGTAGATGCTGTCCCACGGGTCCGCGCCGGCGTACCAGCCGGCGGTGTGCGGCACGAGGTCGTCCCACCGATCGGGCTGCACGGTGAAGTAGGCGGTGCCCCGGGGCGCGAGCAGCCACTTGTAGCCGCTGGCGACGGTGTAGGTGAACCGGCCCGCGTCGATCGGTAGCCATCCGACGGCCTGCGTGGTGTCGAGCAGCACCCGGGTGCCGGTGGCGTCGCAGGCGGCGGTCAGGGCGTCGAGATCGGCGAGCCGGCCGTCGGCCGACTGCACCGCCGAGACCGACACCAGCGCCGTGCGGGGCGACACGGACTCCGCGAGGTGCTCGAGCGGCACCTCCCGCACGATGACGCCCCGGCGGGCCTGAGCGTGGAACGGGAACAGGATGCTGGTGAAGTCCCCGGTGACCGTCAGTACCTCGGCACCGTCGGGCAGGCCGGCGGCGACCACGCCGGCGAACACCGACGCCTGGCTCCCCACCGCGACCGTGGAGGCGGCCACGCCCACCAGGCCGGCGTAGGCGGATCGGGCCGCGGTGACCGGCGCGTCGTAGACGGTGGCGTCGGTTCTGCCGGCCCGCCAGTCGGCCAGGGCCGCCTGCAGAGCCGTCCAGCCGCAGCGCGGCGGCAGACCGAGGGTGGCGGTGTTGAGGTAGGTCACCTCGGCGTCGAACTCGCTGCGGGCCGCGGCGAGCCGGGCGGCGTCGTCGGGGGTGGTGGCGCTGGTGGCCGCGGTGCTCGATGTGGTCACCCCGGCATGCTCCGGGTAGGCGGGCGTCGCTGCCAACTCGGCCCGGACGGTCCCGGGTCCCGGCCCGCCCGGCCGGCAGGATGACGGTCATGCGTGCCGGACCGCACAACGCACTGACCGACGTGCCGGGCCTGCGGGTGGGCCACGCGGAGGTGCCCGGCGGGCTGAGCGGGGTCACCGTCGTCGTCGGGCCGCCCGAGGGGATGGTCGGTGGGGTCGACGTCCGCGGTGCAGCCCCGGGGACGCGCGAGACCGACCTGCTCGACCCGCGGGCCACGGTGCAGCGCGTGCACGCCGTGGTGCTGAGCGGGGGCAGCGCGTACGGGCTCGCCGCCGTGGACGGGGTGATGGCCCGGCTGGAGGCCGCGGGATCGGGCTTCGCCGTGCCCGGAGGGATCGTGCCGATCGTGCCGGCCGCGGTGGTGTTCGACCTGGGCCGGGGCGGGGACTTCCGCATCCGCCCGGATGCGAGCACGGGGGCGGCCGCGTTCGACGCCGCGAGCGAGGGCCCGGTCGGGCAGGGGATCGTGGGCGCCGGTGCGGGGGCGGTGGCCGGCGGGCTCAAGGGCGGGGTCGGCTCGGCGAGCGCTGTGCTCGACGGCGGTGCCGTCGTGGCGGCGGTCGTCGTCGTCAACGCGGTGGGGTCGGCCGTGGACCCGGCGGCGGGCGCGCTGCACGGAACCCGGGCCGGGCACCCGGAGGAGTTCCCGCCGGTCCCGGTGGGCACCGCGGCGCTCGCTGCGCTCCGGGCCGCCGCCGTGCCCCCACCACCGGCCCCGGGCACGGCGACGACGCTCGCCGTGGTGGCCACCGACGTCACCCTGGACAAGGCGGGGTGCGGTCGGCTCGCCGGCATGGGCCACGACGGCCTGGCCCGGGCGATCTCACCGGTGCACACGGCGATGGACGGCGACACGGTGTTCGGGCTGTCCACGGCCACCCGCCCGGCTCCGTCGCTTCCCGAGCTCGTCGCGCTCCAGGCCGCGGCGGCTGACGTCGTGGCCAGGGCGGTGGCTCACGCGCTGCTCGCGGCCCGCACCGTCACGACGCCCGCGGGGACCTGGCGCAGCTACCGCGACGTCGCCGCGGCAGAAGATCAACTCTAGGTGTGCTCCGAACAGCGGGAGCGCTCAGCCGCCCGCGAACGGCGGGAGGACGTCGAGCGTGGCGCCCTGGTGCGGCAGCGGAGTGGCGCGGTCGCGGACGGCCACCTCGTCGAGGAGGAAGCTGCAGCGCTGCAGCACGCGCGAGAAGTCCGCGCCGTGCTCGTCGCGGAGGGTGGCGAGCAGGTCGTCGACGGTGGCCTCGGCCGGGAGCTGCACCTTCTCGAGCTCGACCCCGGCGGCCGCTCGCGCCGCAGCGAAGTACCGCACGGCGACGGTCGTGGTGGTCACAGCGCCATCCTGGCTCAGCACGTGATGTTCGCTCCGCAAGCTCCGCTCAGCGTCCATGTTCGCTCCGCAAGCTCCGCTCAGCGTCCATGTTCGCTCCGCAAGCTCCGCTCAGCCGCCGATCGCGCTCATCGGGCGGTCCGGCTGCAGGAACCCGGGGTCGTCGATGCCGTGCCCCGCGAGCTTGCCCCACATGGCGTGGCGCCAGGTGTCGGCGATCTCGACGTCCGTGCAGCCGCCGCGCAGCATCGCCCGCAGGTCGGTCTCGGTGCGGGCGAACAGGCACGAGCGGACCTGGCCGTCGGCGGTGAGGCGGGTGCGGTCGCACGCGCCGCAGAACGGTCGCGTGACCGATGCGATCACACCGACGACGGCCGGACCCCCGTCGACCACCCAGCGCTCGGCGGGGGCGCCGCCGCGCTCCGTGGGGTCGGGTGCGAGATCGAAGGCCGTGCGGAGGTCGGCGAGGATCTCGCCCGCCGTGATCATCTCGGCCCGCTCCCAGCCGTGCTGGGCGTCCAGCGGCATCTGCTCGATGAACCGCAGCTCGTAGCCGTGGTCCACGGCGAACCGGAGGAGCGGCACGGCCTCGTCGTCGTTCATCCCGCGCAGCAGCACCGTATTGATCTTCACGGGCCCGAGCCCGGCGGCCCGGGCGGCGGCCAGCCCCGCCAGCACGTCGGAGAGCCGGTCGCGGCGGGTGATGGTGGCGAACCGGTCCTGGCGCAGCGTGTCCATCGAGACGTTGAGCCGGTTGACGCCGGCCGCCGCGAGGGCCTCGGCCCGGCGTTCGAGCCCGATGCCGTTGGTGGTGAGCGAGATGTCCGGGCGCGGCTCGAGCGCGGCGGACGCGGCGACGAGGCGCTCGAGGCCCTTGCGCAGCAGCGGCTCACCGCCGGTGAACCGGAGCTCCTCGACGCCGAGGTCCCGCACCGCGATGCCGATCAGGCGCATCAGCTCGTCGTCGGTGAGCTGCTCGTCGCGCGGCATCCAGTCCAGGCCCTCGGCGGGCATGCAGTAGGAGCAGCGCAGGTTGCAGCGGTCGGTCAGCGAGATGCGCAGATCGGTGGCGACCCGCCCGAACGAGTCGACGAGACGCGGGTCAGCGGGGCGCGCCGGGTCCCGGGTGGAGGCCGCCCGCACCGCGGGGAAGCCGAGCTCGGATGCCGTCACGCCACGAGGGTAGCCGCCGAGGACGATCTCCTACCGGCCTCTGAGCAGCGAGGACGTCGGCAGCCGCAGACGCGGCGCCGCTCGCCACGCCGAGCCGCATCTGCCACGTTCGGTTCGCGGTCGACTCGCCGAAGGGTGAGGTTCCGCGCCGCGACGACGGCGCGGGCGTCAGTGGTGCGCGCCCAGCTCCTGGCGCGCGACGGTGCGCAGGTGCACCTCGTCCGGGCCGTCGGCCAGGCGCAGCGCCCTGGCCCACACGTAGAAGTACGCCAGCGGGACGTCGTCGCTCATCCCGGCGCCGCCGTAGATCTGGATCGCCCGGTCGATGACGTCGCAGGCGATCCGCGGGCAGACCACCTTGATCGCCGCGATCTCGGTGGCCGCGCCCTTGGCCCCGTACCGGTCGATCAGCCACGCGGTCTTGAGCACCAGCAACCGGGCCTGCTCCACCTCGATCCGGGACTGCGCGATCTGCTCGCGCACCACGCCCTGGTCGGCGAGCGGTCGCCCGAACGCCACCCGGCTCCGGGCGCGGCGCACCATGAGGTCGATGGCCCGTTCCGCCATCCCGATCAGCCGCATGCAGTGGTGGATGCGCCCGGGGCCGAGGCGCGCCTGCGCGATCGCGAAGCCACCGCCCTCCTCGCCCAGCAGGTTCGTGACCGGCACGCGGACGTCGTGGAAGGCGAGCTGGGAGTGCCCGTGCTGGTCCTGGTAGCCGAACGTGGGCAGGTGCCGCTCGATCTCCAGACCGGGGGTGTCGCGGGGCACCAGCACCATCGACTGCTGGCGGTGGGACGGCGCCTCGAGGTCGGTCTTGCCCATCACGATGAAGATCGCGCACCGCTCGTCGGCGCTGCCCGAGATCCACCACTTCGTCCCCGAGATCACGTACTCGTCGCCGTCACGGCGGATCGTGGTCTGCACGTTGGTGGCGTCGGACGACGCGACATCGGGCTCGGTCATGGCGAAGCCGGACCGGATGCGGCCGTCGAGCAGCGGCTCCAGCCACTCGGCCTTCTGCTCGGGCGTGGCGAACAGGTGCAGCGTCTCCATGTTGCCGGTGTCGGGCGCCTGGCAGTTGATCGCCTCCGGCGCGATCACCGGCGACCAGCCCGACACCTCGGCGACGGCGGCGTACTCCAGGTTGGACAGCCCGGACACGCTCGGCAGGAACAGGTTCCACAGCCCGCGGGCGCGGGCCTCGACCTTCAGCTCCTCGACGACCGGCGGCAGGTCCCACTCCTGGGGCGTGCCGCGGCGCTCGGCGCGGAACGCCTCGTAGGTGGCCTCGGCGGGCAGGACCTTCTCGTCGACGAAGGCCCGCATGCGCTTGGTGTAGTCGGCAGCGACGGCGCTGGGTTCGAAGTCCACGGGCCGAGCCAACCACACCTCCCGGCCCCGCTGGCCGAAGTCGCATTCGCGGATCTATGCTGCCCCTCATGCCGCAGTTCAGGATCGCCGACGCCGCTCGACTGCTCGGAGTCAGCGATGACACGGTCCGCCGGTTGGTCGACGCCGGGACGCTTCCAGTGCAGCCCGACGCGTCGAACCGCAAGGTCGTCGACGGCGCGGCGCTCGCGACCTTCGCCCGCGAACACGCCCACAGCGCACCCGATCCCTCGGACGTGCAGAGCTCGGCGCGCAACCGGTTCGTCGGCCTCGTGACGTCGGTGGTGACCGACACCGTGATGGCGCAGGTCGAGATCCAGTGCGGACCGCACCGCGTCGTCTCGCTGATGTCGAGTGAGGCCGTGCGGGAGCTCGGCCTGGAGCCCGGCGTGCTCGCCGTAGCCGTGATCAAGTCGACGAACGTCGTCGTGGAGACCCCTGGAGGCACGTCGTGAAGATCCGTGTTCTGGCCGCGGGCGCCGGCCTGGCGCTGGTGCTCGCCGGCTGTGGCGGCGGGTCCACCCCGGCGGCCGCCCCCACGCCCGCCGCCCCCGAGCCGCGGGAGCTCACCGTCTTCGCCGCCGCCTCGCTCAACGAGACCTTCACCGAGCTCGGCACGCAGTTCGAGACCGACAACCCCGGCGTCACCGTCAAGTTCAACTTCGCAGGGTCGTCCGACCTCGCCCAGCAGATCGTCAACGGTGCGCCGGCCGACGTCTTCGCCTCCGCCAGTGACGCCACGATGAAGACCGTGACCGACGCGGGGCGGGGCGCGGCAGCGCCGGTGATCTTCGCGACGAACGTCCTGGAGATCGCGACTGTGCCCGGCAACCCCAAGGGCATCACCACCTTCGCCGACCTCGCGAAGCCCGACCTCAAGGTCGTCGTGTGCGCGCCCCAGGTGCCGTGCGGGGCAGCGGCCGAGAAGATCGAGAAATCCACCGGCGTGACGCTCTCCCCGGTCAGCGAGGAGCCCGACGTCAAGTCGACGTTGGGCAAGGTGACCTCCGGGGACGCGGACGCCGGGCTGGTCTACGTCACCGACGTCCAGGCCGCGGGCGCCGGGGTCGAGGGCGTCACGTTCCCCGAGGCGTCGCAGGCCACCACCAACTACCCGATCGCCGTGGTCACGGAGGCGCCGCAGGCCGAGCTGGCCGCGGCGTTCCAGGAACTGGTGACCGGCGAGGCCGGGCAGAAGGCGCTCGGGGCGGCGGGCTTCGGGACCTCATGACGTCCGGGACTGCCGAGGCCGCGATCGAGGTACGGCCGCGGCGGTCCGACGACCACGCGACCGGTGTCGGCCTGCCCGGGCTGCTGTGGATCCCGGCCGGCCTCGCCTTCGCGGTGATCGCGCTGCCCGTGGTCGGGCTCGTGATCCGGGCCGACTGGCCGCGGATACCGGCGCTGCTGGTCAGCGAGTCGGCGCTGGACGCACTGCGCCTGTCGCTGATCACGGCGGCGATCTCCACCTCGCTGTGCATCGTGCTCGGGGGGCCGCTGGCCGTCGTGCTGGCCCGGGGGCGGCTCCCCGGCCTGCGGCTGTTGCGCTCGGTCGTGTTGCTGCCGCTCGTGCTGCCCCCGGTGGTCGGCGGCCTGGCCCTGCTGTTCCTCCTCGGGCGCACCGGGCTGCTCGGGCGGGGGCTCGACCTCTGGTTCGGGATCACCATCCCGTTCACCACCGCCGCGGTGGTGCTCGCCCAGACCTTCGTCGCGCTGCCGTTCCTGGTGGTCAGTGTGGAGGGGGCGCTGCGCACCGCCGGACAGCGCTACGAGGCGGTGGCCGCCACGCTCGGCGCGTCCCCGGCCCTCGCGTTCCGCCGGGTCACCGTGCCGCTGGTTCTCCCGGGGCTCGCGTCCGGGGCGGTACTGGCCTTCGCCCGCTGCCTCGGGGAGTTCGGCGCCACGATCGCGTTCGCCGGCAGCCTGCAGGGCACCACCCGCACACTGCCGCTGCTGGTCTACCTGGAGCGGGAGTCCGATGTGGACGCCGCCGTGGCGCTGTCGCTGCTCCTCGTGGTCGTCGCCGTCGTGGTGATCGCGGTGGCGCGCCCGCGCACCGGCCACCCGTGAGCCCGGGCCTCGACGCGCACGTGGTGGTGCGCCGTCCCGGGTTCACCCTCGACGTGACCCTGTCGACGGAGCCGGGGGAGGTGCTGACCGTGCTGGGCCCGAACGGTGCCGGCAAATCGACCCTGCTCGGGGTGCTGTCCGGGCTGCTGCGGCCCGACGAGGGCCACGTGCGCATCGGCGACGAGACGGTGACCGGCCCGGGCGTGCACGTGCCCCCGCACCGGCGCGGGGTGGGGCTGCTCGCCCAGCAGGCGCTGCTCTTCCCGCACCTGACGGCGCTGGGCAACGTCGCGTTCGGCCCGCGCGCGCAGGGCGTCCCACGGGTGGACGCCGAAGCAGTGCGCCCGCGAGCTGCTCGGCGCCGTCGACGCCGCCGAGCTGGCCGACCGGCGGCCCGCGCAGATGTCGGGCGGGCAGCAGCAGCGGGTGGCGCTGGCTCGGGCGTTGGCCCCCGGCCCGGGCCTGCTGCTGCTCGACGAGCCGCTCGCCGCGCTGGACGTCGACTCCGCACCGGCCATGCGCTCGCTGCTGCGCCGCGTCGTGCGGGACCGCAAGCAGACGGCGGTACTGGTCACGCACTCCGCCCTGGACGCGCTGGTGCTGTCGGACCGCGTCGTCGTGCTGTCCCGCGGCCGGATGGCGGAAGAGGGATCCACCCGCGAGGTGCTGGCCCGGCCCCGCAGCGCGTTCACCGCGCGGATCGCCGGGCTGGACCTCGTGCCGGGGACCGCCTGCCCCGAGGGTCTGCGCACCGCGGACGGCGTGGTCGTCGCGGGCCGGCGGGAGGGGGTGGTGGACGGGGAGACCGCGGTGGCCGTGTTCCCGCCGGCGGCCGTCTCGGTGTATCCGACCGAGCCGCACGGCAGCCCGCGGAACGTCGTGCGGGTGCGCCTCTCGGCGATCGAGCCCCGTGGGGACGTCGTGCGCCTGCGCGCCACCGCCCTACCGGGTGGCCCCGCGTGGGTGGAGGGACTCGCCGCCGACGTCACCGCGGCCGCGGTGGCCGACCTGGCCGTGGAGCCCGGGGCCGAGCTGTGGTTCTCGGTCAAGGCCACCGAGGTGACGATCCACCCGACTCACGCGTGAGCCCGGGGGCGACCCGCGACGCGGTCGTCAGCCCGGCCCGATCGCCGCGGCCGGCTCGACTCAGGCTCGGGGGACCGGGCTCGTGGCGTTCCCGCCGGCGAGCCAGGAGCCCTCGGCGCTCGCCCGCTCGCGCTGCTCGAGCCGGGCGCGCTGCGGGACGATGACCTGCTGCGGGTCACCGGCCGAGTGCATGCCCGCCTCGAACACCGCGAACCGCGTGGCCAGCGAACCCGCCGCCAGCGCGATCCCCGCCGCCACGGAGCCCGCGCGGCTGCCCCGGCCCAGCACCGCACCGACACCACCGATGGCGGTGAGGGCGTGGGCGAGCCGGTTCCAGCGGCCGGCGCGGCCGGCGCGGTAGGAGTCACCGATGCCGCCGGGCAGTGCGTCGAGCCGGTGCTCCAGCACCCGTCCGGCCACCAGCTCGACCGCGGCCCCCAGCGCGCCCAGCCGCGCGGCCGGACCGTTCTCGGTCAGCGCACCGGGGGTCAGCCCCGAGATCACCAGGCCGGCGCCGGCGCCGGCAGCCGCGGCGCTGCCGACGAACAGCACGGGAAGCTCACCGCGGGCCTCGTGCCACGCCGGCACCGCGGTGTCGGCGAGGAGCACTGCGGTGTAGCTGGCGAGCGCGGGACCGATCGCGGCAGCTCCCCAGCCGGCGAGCCGGCCGAGCCGGGGAGCGATCCCGGTGAGCTCGCTGGCCGCGGCCGCCGACGCCAGCGCCGCGAACGGGCTGAGGATCCAGGTGCCCACCGACAGCGGAGAGGTCGGCTTGATCACCCGCAGCATGTAGAGGAAGCGGGTCGGCACGCCGAGGTCGTGGACCAGCGCGACGGTGCCGACCAGCGCCCCACCGGCCGCCACGACGGCGCCCCCGCGGTGCAGCGCCGGACGGCTCGTCGCGCCGCCCAGCGCCGACAGCACCGCGGTCGTCCCGGCCATTCCCCCGGCCCAGAGGTACACGGGGACGTCGGGGTTCTTCCACGTGGGCTTCTTGAGGATCGGGCGGCCGTAGTACGAGCTGAACTCGACTTCCGGCACCATCGAGCCCTTGATGCGCTTGCGGCCCCGCCGTCGCCCGTCGCCGTCGGCCATCAGCGCCGGCCTCCCAGGAACGACGTCGCCACGGCCACGGCGAGTCCGACCGCCGCGACCGCGGCGCCCTTCCACATCCCGGGCAGGTCGCGGGTGGTCACCACGGGGTCCGGCGGCAGTCCGTACACCTCGGGCTCGTCGAGCAGCAGGAAGAACGCGCCGTCACCGCCCACCCCGTCGTCGGGGTCCCGGCCGTAGAGCCGGGCCTCCGTGGTGCCCTGGCCGTGCAGCTGCGCGAGCCGTGCGTCGGCCCGGGCGTGGAGCTCGTCGAGCGGCCCGTACTGGATGGACTCGGTCGGGCAGGCCTGGGCGCAGGCCGGCGTCAGGCCGTCCTTCGTGCGGTCGTAGCAGAGCGTGCACTTGAACGCCCGACCGTCACCCGGTCGGATGTCGATCACCCCGTACGGGCAGGCGGGCACGCAGTAGCCGCAGCCGTTGCAGATGTCCGGCTGCACGACCACGGTGTCGAACTCCGTGCGGAACAGCGACCCCGTCGGGCAGACGTCGAGGCAGGCGGCGTGCGTGCAGTGCTTGCACACGTCGGACGACATCAGCCAGCGGACCTCGTCCGGCGACGCCGGCGGGTGGCTCTCGATGAACGCCACGTGCCGCCACGTCGTGGAGCCGAGCGCGCCGGTGTTGTCGTAGGACATGCCCAGCAGGTCCATGTCGCGCAGCGCGTCGTCGCCGGACGGGTTGCTCCCCGTCGACCCGGCATCGGGCGGCACGGCGTTCCACTCCTTGCACGCCACCTCGCAGGCCTTGCAGCCGATGCACACGGAGGTGTCGGTGAAGAAGCCGACGCGGGGCGGGCGCCCGGTCGGCAGCCCGATGTCGATGGGGCCGACGTCCGGGTCGGAGGGGTCGTTGTCGCCGTCGCGCACGGGCGTGGTCAGCGGGCCGCCGATGTTGCTGTTCAGCCCGGCAGCGTGACCGGCTGTGCTCACTGCTGAGTCCCTGCTCTCCGTTGGTAGTCGGCCACGAGTTCGCGCAGCTCGGGGCCCTGGGGACGGCGGCCCGCGCGGATGTCGCAGGTGAGGACCTTGGACTCCTGGATGTGTGCGTTCGGGTCGAGCGCGATCGGCGTCAGGTCGTTCGCACTGTCACCGGTGGCCAGCCCGTTCGGACCGAAGTGCCACGGCACCCCGATCTGGTGGCTGGGCGTCCCGTCGACCTGCAGCGTCCGCATCCGTTCGGTCACCAGCACCTTCAACTCGATCGCGCTGCGCGCGGTGATGATCGTGGCCCAGCCGCCGTTGGTGAGCCCTCGCTCCCGGGCGACCTCGGGCGACACCTCGCAGAACGCCTCGGGCTGCAGCTCGGCGAGGTAGGGCTGGTGCCGGCTCATCCCGCCCGCCGTGTGGTGCTCGGTGAGCCGGTAGGTCGTCAGCACGTACGGATAGACGGGCGAACCGAGCGGGTGGTAGCGGTTGTCGGACCGGTCATAGGTGATGGCCGACGGGTTGCTCTGCTGGCCGGGGTGCAGCAGGTTGCGGTGCGGTGACTCCACCGGCTCGTAGTGGGTGGGCAGCGGTCCGTCGGTGAGCCCCGCCGGGACGAACAGCCAGGCCTTCCCGTCGGCCTGCATGATGAACGGGTCGTCGCCGTTGAGCGCGTCCTGCGCGGTCGCGCCGTCCGGAGCCCGGTAGTCCGGCGGCTTCTCCGCCTCGAAATCCGGCACGTCATGGCCGGTCCACGTCCGCTGCTCGGCGTCCCACCAGACGTAGGCCTTCCGCTCGCTCCACGGCTGGCCGTCGCGGTCGGCCGAAGCCCGGTTGTAGAGCTGGCGCCGATTGGCCGGCCACGCCCAGCCCCAGTCCGGGGCCACCCAGCTCTGCTGGTTCCACGGCGTGCGGCGGGCCGGCTGGTTGACGCCGTCCGCCTTGACCCCGCAGTAGATCCAGCAGCCGCAGGCGGTGGAACCGTCGTCCCGCAGCGCCAGGTAGGACGACAGCGGCTCGCCGTCCGGGCCGGTGCCGTTGATCTCGGCCAGCACCGCCTCGGCGTCCGGCTCGGCCCACCCTTCCCGGCCGACCACCCGCTCCTGGCCGTCGGCGTCGATGTCGCGGTAGTCCCACGTCAGGTTGAGCAGCGGCTCGTCGCGCGGATCGGTCGACCCCGCCAGCTTCTGCCGGATGATCCGGCCGAGATGGTAGAAGAACCACAGCTCGCTGCGGGCGTCGCCGGGTGGCTCGACGGCCTGGTGGTGCCACTGCAGGAGGCGCTGCGTGTTCGTGAACGAGCCCTCCTTCTCCGTGTGCGTGGCGGCGGGCATGAAGAACACCTCGGTGCCGATGTCCTCCGGCCTGACCTCCCCGCTCTCGACCTCCGGGCTGTTGCGCCAGAAGCTGGCGGTCTCGATCTCGACGAAGTCGCGCACCACGAGCCAGTCGAGGTTGGCCATTCCCTTGCGCTGCATCCGCCCGTTGGCGCTGCCCACCGCCGGGTTCTCGCCGGCGACGACGTAGCCGCGGACCTTGCCGTCGATCATGTTCAGCACGGACTCGTAGTTGTTGTGGTCCCCGGAGATCCGCGGGAGCCAGTCGAAGCCGAAGTCGTTCTCCGCCGTCGCCGCGTCGCCCCAGTAGGACTTCAGCAGGCTGACGGCGTAGCTGCGCATGTTCCCCCAGAAGCCGGTCTGCCCGGCGTCGGCGGCGCAGTAGGTGTCGAGCGTCTGGTCGGGGTGCGCCATCGGCATCGGCAGGTAGCCGGGCAGCAGGTCGTAGAGCGTCGGGATGTCGGTGGAGCCCTGGATGCTGGCGTGCCCGCGCAGCGCGAGGATGCCGCCCCCGGGACGGCCGATGTTCCCGAGCAGCAGCTGCAGGATCGACGCGGCCCGGATGTACTGCACTCCGACGCTGTGCTGGGTCCAGCCGACCGCGTAGGACCAGTTGGTGGTGCGCTCCGGCCCGCTGTTGTCCGTGATCGCCCGCGCCAGCTCGTGGAACAGCTCCGGCGGGATGCCGCAGATCCGCTCCACCATCTCGGGCGTGTACCGGGCGTAGTGGCGCTTGAGGATCTGGAACACGCACCGCGGGTGCTGCAGCGTCTCGTCGCGTTGTGGTTGGTCCTCCTCGACGGGTGCGCCACCACTGCCGTACCGCTCCGCACCGCCGCTGGCGCGCTGCTCGGCGCCACCGTGCGGGGCAGTGCCCTCGTCCGGATCCGGGCCCTCGTCCGGATCGGCGCCGTCCCGCGCCTCCTCAGCCGCCGGGCCGACGTCGCGCTCTCCCGCCGCCGCCGCGACGGGCTCACCCTGGTACTGCCAGCTGTCGATGTCGTAGCTCTTCGACTCCGCGTCGAAGCCGCTGAACAGCCCGTCGAGATCCTCGGTGTCGACGAACGACTCGTCGACGATCGAGGCGGCGTTGGTGTAGGCGACGACGTAGTCGCGGAACTCCTTGCCCTCGCCGATCACATAGTTGATCAGACCGCCGAGGAGCGCGATGTCGGTGCCGGCGCGGAGCGGGATGTGCCGGTCAGCCATCGCACTGGTCCGGGTGAACCGCGGGTCGATGTGGAACACCGTGGCCCCGCGCAGCTTGGCGTCCATGACGAACTGGAAGCCGACGGGATGGCACTCCGCGAAGTTCGAGCCCTGGATGACGATGCAGTCCGACCGGGACAGGTCCTGCTGGAAGGTCGTCGCGCCGCCGCGACCGAACGAGGTCCCCAGACCGGGGACGGTGGAGCTGTGTCAAAACCGGGCCTGGTTCTCCACCTGGATCGCCCCGAGCGCGGTCCACAGCTTCTTGATGACGTAGTTCTCCTCGTTGTCCAGCGTGGCCCCGCCGAGGTGCGCGATGCCCATCGTCCGGCGCAGCACGGCCCCGTCGGGATCGCGGTCCTGCCAGGTCTCGCGCCGAGTCTCGATCACCCGGTCGGCGATCATGTCCATGGCGGTGGGCAGGTCGAGGTCCTCCCACTCGGTGCCCCCCGGCCGCCGGTAGCGCACGGTCGTGACCCGGCCCGGGAGCGTCACCAGCTGCTGGGTGGCCGCACCCTTCGGGCACAGCTTGCCCCGCGAGATCGGGGAGTCGGGATCGCCCTCGATCTGGGTGATCTTGTCGTCCGTCACGAAGACGCGCTGTCCGCAGCCGACGGCGCAGTAGGGGCAGATCGACTTGACGACCCGGTCGGCGTCGGCGGTGCGGGGCCGCAACTGCTCACTGCGACGTGAGCGCGCGGCGTCGCCCCTGGCCGTGTGGTCCGGCCCGGAGACCTGACGGACGACCGGCCACGACTCGATCCACTGGCGCACACGCTGTGTCATCGGTTCGCTCGCACGCTCGCTCACCGGGGCATCATGCCTCGGCTCCGGCGCAACTGCTGATCCGCGCACGCCGCCGCTCGGCGGGACGGCCCGCTACGGCGTGAGTGTCGGGAAACCGGTGTACGGCACCAGGGCCTCGGGGATCCGCACCGACCCGTCGGCCTGCTGGCCCTGCTCCAGGATCGCGACCAGCGTGCGACCGATCGGCAGGCCCGAGCCGTTGAGCGTGGCGGCGAAGCCGCGGCGACCGTCCCGGCTCCGGGTGCGGATCCCGGCCCGCCGGGCCTGGAACGTGCCGAAGTCCGAGACCGAGGAGATCTCGCGGTAGCGCTGCTGACCGGGCAGCCACACCTCGATGTCGTAGGTGAACTGCGCGGAGAACCCGAGGTCACCGGCCGCCAGCTTGACCACCCGGTACGCCAGCCCCAGCCCCCGCAGGCACGCCTCGGCGTGCGCGAGCAGCACCTCCAGCTCGGCGCGGGAGCGCTCGGCCTCGGCGAAGCGCACCAGCTCGACCTTGGAGAACTCGTGCAACCGCACCAGCCCCCGGGTGTCGCGGCCGTACGAGCCCGCCTCCGAACGGAAGCACGGCGTCTGTGCCGTGTAGGCCAGCGGGAGGTCCTCGACGGCGAGCGTCTCCTTCGCGTGCAGGTTCGTGAGTGGCACTTCGGCGGTCGGGATCAGGAACAGCTCGCGGTCGGCCACGGTGGTGCGGAACAGGTCGTGGGCGAACTTCGGCAGCTGCCCGGTGCCGGTCATCGTGGCCCGGGTGACCAGCGCGGGCACCGAGAACTCCGTGTAGCCGTGCTCCTCGGTGTGCAGCTCCAGGAAGTAGCGGGCCACCGCGCGCTCGAGTGCGGCGCCCCGCCCCCGCAGCACCGCGAACCGGGGGCCGGAGAGCTTCGTCGCGCGCGCCAGGTCGAGGATCCCGAGCTTCTCGCCGAGGTCGACGTGGTCGAGCGGGGTGAAGTCGAACGCGGGTTGCTCGCCCCAGACGCGGACCTGCTCGGCGTCGTCCTCGCTCGCCCCGTCCGGCAGGTCGTCGGCGGGCAGGTTGGGGATCCCGAGCAGGACGTCCTGCAGCTCGGCGTCGAGCTCCCGGTGCTCCTGCTCCGCGGCGGCGACCGTCGCCTTCAGGTCGCGGGCCCTCGCCACCAGCTCGGCCCGTTCGGCCGCGCCGGCTTCCCGGACCGCGCCGGCGATCCGCTTGGACTCCGCCCGGGCCTCGTCACCGCGCTGGATCGCGGAGTTGCGGGCGGCCAACAGCTTGTCCAGGGACGCGACGTCCAGCGCGAAACCGCGGCGGGCCAGCCTGCGGACGGCCTCGGTGGCCGGATCGAGCAGGACGCGGGGGTCGTGCATCGCCCGAGGGTATCGCGGTACGAGCTGGCCCCTCAGGCGGCGCTGGCGGCTCGGCTCCCCCCATCCGGAGGTGGCGCCCCGGGGCCGGAGCGTCGCAGGATGTGGTCCGCACCACACAGATGACGAGAGGTCCTGCCGCCGTGTCCGCACCCGCCGTCCCCTCCTACGCCTCCGGAACGTCCGACGTGCCGCTGCTCGGCGACACGATCGGTGACGACCTGGACCGGACCGTCGCCGCGCAGCCGGACGCCGAGGCGCTCGTCGAGGTGCCGACCGGCCGCCGCTGGACCTACCGCGAGCTGCGCGAGGACGTCGAGATCGTGGCCATGGGCTTGCTCGCGACGGGCCTGCAGAAGGGCGACCGGGTGGGCATCTGGGCGCCGAACGTGGCCGAGTGGACCCTCGTGCAGTACGCGACGGCGAAGATCGGCGTCATCCTCGTCAACATCAACCCGGCGTACCGCACGCACGAGCTGCAGTTCGTGCTCGAGCAGGCCGGCATCTCGGTGCTGGTGGCGGCCACCCGGTTCAAGACCTCCGACTACACCGCGATGATCGAGCAGGTGCGACCGGACTGCCCCGGCCTGCGCCAGGTGGTGCTGATCGGCACCCCCGACTGGGACGCGCTCGTGGAGGCGGGACGGGCCGCGGGCGACCGCAGCGAGCTGGCCCGGCTCCAGTCCGAGCTGAGCCCCGACGACCCGATCAACATCCAGTACACGTCGGGCACCACCGGCTTCCCGAAGGGCGCCACGCTCTCCCACCACAACATCCTCAACAACGGCTACTTCGTGGGGAGGCTGTGCGGCTACACCGCGGCGGACCGCGTGTGCATCCCGGTGCCCTTCTACCACTGCTTCGGCATGGTCATGGGCAACCTCGGGTGCACGTCCAGCGGCGCCACGATGGTCATCCCCGGCCCCGGCTTCGACCCGAAGGCCACGCTGCACGCCGTCGCCTCGGAGCGGTGCACGTCGCTCTACGGCGTGCCGACGATGTTCATCGCCGAGCTCAACGACCCGGACTTCGACTCCTACGACCTGTCCTCGCTGCGCACCGGGATCATGGCCGGCTCGCCGTGCCCGGTCGAGGTGATGAAGCAGGTCGTCGACCGGATGGGCATGACCGAGGTGACGATCTGCTACGGCATGACGGAGACCTCGCCGGTGTCCACCCAGACCCGCGCCGACGACGCGCTGGAGCTGCGGGTCTCGACGGTCGGGCAGGTGCACCCGCACGTCGAGGTCAAGATCATCGACCCGGAGACCGGACTGACGCTGCCGCGCGGCGAGCCCGGCGAGCTGTGCACCCGCGGCTACTCGGTGATGCTCGGCTACTGGAACGAGCCCGAGCGGACCGCCGAGGCCATCGACCGCGCCCGCTGGATGCACACCGGCGACATCGGGATCATGGACGGCGACGGCTACGTGAACATCACCGGCCGGATCAAGGACATGGTCATCCGCGGCGGCGAGAACGTGTACCCGCGCGAGATCGAGGAGTTCCTCTACACCCACCCCGACGTGCTCGACGCGCAGGTGGTCGGCGTGCCGGACGCGCGCTACGGCGAGGAGCTCTGCGCGTGGGTGACGCTGCGCGAGGGTGCCCCCGAGCTGACCCCGGACGCCGTGCGCGAGTTCGCCCACGGGCGGCTGGCGCACTACAAGATCCCGCGCTACGTCGTGGTCGTCGAGGAGTTCCCGATGACGGTCACGGGGAAGGTGCGCAAGGTCGAGATGCGCGAGAAGTCGGTGCAGATGCTGGACCTGAGCCCGCCGTCGCACCACGCGTAGCGGAGGATCCGGCCCGCAACGGTCGTGCCCCGGTGGACGGCTGCACGGACGGGCGGAGGCGGTCTAGGGTGGTCGGACGCGTCCCGGTGTCGCTCGACGGGCCCGACCACGTCACGGTCCAGACATCAGGGCGCGTTCGTCATGTGGTCCGCAGGCGCACCGCAGGCACGAGGTCGATCGAGGAACGGGTGAGCAGGGTGCCGACCGGCAGGGTGAAGTGGTACGACGCCGACAAGGGATTCGGGTTCCTCGCCCAGGACGGCGGCGAGGACGTCTACGTGCGCAAGGCCGCGCTGCCGGCCGGCGTGGAGGCGCTGAAGCCCGGCCAGCGCGTCGAGTTCGGCATGGCGGAGGGGCGCCGCGGGCCGCAGGCGCTGTCCGTCCGGGTGGTGGACGCGCCGCCGTCGATCGTCGAGGCCAACCGCCGTCCGGCCGAGGACCTGCACAGCCTGATCGAGGACATGATCCGGCTCCTCGAGACGAAGGTGCAGCCCGAGCTGCGGCGTGGCCGGTACCCCGAGCGGCGATCCGCCAAGCTGGCCGCCGAGGTCGTGCGCGCCGTCGCGCGGGATCTGGACGGCTGAGGGGGCGGCGACGCCCGGCGCTCGTCCGCTCACCGGGTGTCGAGCAGCGCGGCGCGCATCTGGTCGGACAGCCACGTCCGGAAGGCGTCCGCCGGCCATTCACGCTGCCCGACGAGGGCGGCGTAGAGGGCGGGGTCGTTGAACAGCCACAGGACGTCCACCGCCCGCTCGGCATCGAGCTCCTGGCGCAGCGGGCCGACCGCCATGGCGTGATCGATCACCATCCGGGCGCCGGCCCGCCGGTTGCGCTGCAGCGACTCCCACAGCTCCGCCACCTCGGGGGCGACGTCCGCCGCCCGGCGCACGGCCTCGAACGCTCCTGCCGCCCGGCCGGCGATCAGTGTGCAGACCTCCGCGTACGCGTCCAGCACGCCGGCCGGGTCGGTGGCCTCCCAGACCGGCCGGAACCAGGGACGGTCGGCCACGGGCACCGGGGCGTCGTCGCCGGCGAGAGCGTGGTCGAGGACCTGACGCAGCAGTGCGGCCTTCGAGCCGAACGCCGCGAACACGGTGGGGCGGGCGACCTCGGCAACACGCGCGATGTCGGCGAGCGAGGTCGCCGCGTAGCCCCGGGAGAGGAACAGATCCCGGGCGGCGCCCACGATCAGGCGCCGGGTCCGCCGGGCGCTGTCCTCGCGGAGCGGTGACCGGTACGGCCGGTGCTCGCCCCCCTTGACCTGATCTGCCACCCGGCCATACTAGTAGTCTATTCGTTAGACACTGTCTTCTGAAAAGGGAGAAGTTCATGACCGGGTCGATCGCTCCGCACGCCCTCGTCCGCCACCCCGGCGAGGGTGACGCGCTCTGGTTCCTCGACAACCTCATCACCGTCAAGGCCTCCGGCGCAGAGACCCGCGGTCTGGTCACCGTGGTCGAGTTCGTCAACCCTCCCGGCTTCGCACCGCCCCTGCATCGACACCTCGACGAGGACGAGATGTTCTCGGTCGTGGCCGGTCGCGCCGAGTTCCACTGCGACGGAGAGGTGTTCACGGCGGGCCCGGGTGACTTCGTGCTGCTGCCGGCCGGGCTCGCGCACAGCTTCGTGGTGGTCTCGAGCGAGCCGCTGCGCACTCTCCAGATCACCACCCCGGCGGGCTTCGAGCACTTCGCCGCCGCCGTCGGCCGACCGGCGGAACAGCGGCGCCTGCCCGACCCGATGCCGGTCGACCCCGCCGCCCTCGCCCATGCGGCTGCGCTGCACGGCATCGAGCTCGTGGGGCCCCCGCCGTCGCCGTCCCGATGAGCCCGGGGCGTACGGGCACAGGGTCCGACGACGAGCCGGTCAGGCCGCCGCCGTCAGCACCCAGCTCGCCCGGATCGGGAACTGGATCTCCCCGGTCTCCGGGTCGGTCTCCGGCGGAGGCCCGAACTGCTGCACCTGGGCGGTGAGCAGCCGGTCGGTCGGTGCAGGCAGGACGAGGGCGTACTCGCGGCGGCCGGTGGTGGCGGCGAAGACGGGGCTGCGCCCGTCCGCCTGCGCCCCGCGCGCGTCGCGGTAGGTGAACACCACCTGCCACGGCGTCTCGGCGATCGCGTCCGGCACCCCGACCTGCAGGGCCGTGCCCGGCGGGACCGGGAGCTCGACGGGCGCCGCGGAGTCGTTGCGGCAGTCGCTGAACTGCAGGTCGCAGTACTGCGTCGGCCGCGCCACCACGCTGGCCGGCCCGGCCGCGAACGTCACCTCGGGTGGCGCGCCGCCGCCGCAGCCGGCCACCAGCAGCGCGGCGACCAGGACGGGCAGGACGCGGCGGATCACCCGGTCACCGTAGGAGACGCGGGGTCAGCTCACCGTGCGGGCGGGCTGCGCCTCCGCCGGCTGCGCCCGGTGCCCGAGGAACGGCAGGATGCTGCGACCCCGGGCCACCAACGCGGTCTGCACTCCCGCGAGCGCCACCACCGCCGCGACCACCGCGAAGCCGATCCAGAACGTGGTGTGGGGCAGCAACAGGCCCATCGCCCCGCCGGACACCCACGCCAGCTGCAGCACGGTCTCGGAGCGCCCGAACGCCGACGCGCGGGACTCCTCGGGCAGGTCACGCTGGATCACCGCGTCGAGGTTCACCTTGGCCAAGGCACTCGCCGTCGCCGCGACGAGCGCGACGGCGGCCGCGGTGGCGATCCCCGGCACCGCCGCAGCCACGACGGCAGTCGCGACCGCCGCCCCGATGTAGTAGAGGATCACCGTTTCGGACCGCCCTGGTCGCCGTCGCGAGCCGGCGGCGTTGCCCACGAACGACCCGGTCCCGGCCGCGGCCCCGATGATGCCGATCACCATCAGCTGGCGGGCGGGGTCGGCCTCCGACTGGTTCTTCACCACGAACGCGACGAACAGCGTGAGGAACCCGGTGAGGACGCGGAGCGCGCCGTTGCCCCACAGCGTCACGACCACGCCGCGGCTGATCGGTCGGCGCCTGCCGCGCACCGTGCTGCGCAGGGCGGCCGGCACCTCGCCCGCCGTCGACTCGACCCAGCGCGGGATGCGCAGGCACAGCACGGCGCCCACGACCGCCAGCCCGGCCGTGTAGACCAGTGCGCCCGGCGAGCCGAGCAGGGCTGCCACCCCGACCGCGATGGCCCCGAACACCCCGCCGGCGATCATCCCGAACGTCGTGAGCCGGGCGTTCGTGGTGACCAGCGTGATCGTGCGCGGCAGCACGCGCGGGGTGACCGCGGCCTTCAGCACGACGAACGACTTGCTCAGCACGAGCATGCCGAGTGCCGCCGGGTACAGCAGCCAGGTGTCGTAGTTCAGGGCCATGACCACCGCGAGGACCGCCCGTCCCGCGAACGACGCCGCGAGTGCGACGCGCCGGCCGCGCTGGAGCCGGTCGAGCAGCGGGCCGATCACCGGGGCCACGACGGCGAACGGCGCCACGGTGATGGCCAGGTAGAGCGCGACGTTGGTCCTGCTCTCCGCCGTGGCCGCGGCGAAGAACAGCGTGTTGGCCAGCGCGACGGCCACGGCCGCGTCCACGGCGTAGGTCATCATCGACGCGTAGGTGAGGGCGGTGAGACCGGACCGGTCGGCGCCGTCGGCGCTGGCCGCCCGGTGGAAGGCGCGGAACCCGTTGCGCGTGATCTCGCGGCTGCGCAGCGCGGCGACCCGGGTGACGGTGAGCTTGCGCGGCATCCGCGGCGTGGGGCGGTCGTCCGGTGCCGGCTCGACCGGCTCGGCGTCGTCCGGGCCGGGACGGTCGACGGGAGGCGGGCCCGCCTCCGTCCACGGCACCTCCTCGCGGGCGTCCCCCACAGACCCGGGGGGCCCGACCGGTTCCGGGACCACCGGCTGTTCCGGGCCCACCGGCTGGGGCGGCCCCGGCGAGGGCGGGGGCGGCCAGGACGGCGGCGGAGCCGTGCGGCGGTGGTCCGCCGGGTCGTAGTGGGGGTCGTCGTGCCAGGGGTAGCGGCGGCGCGGCTCGTAGGGCGACGGGTCCGGCCCGGGGGGCTCCGCGGGCGGCGCGCCGCCGTCGACCGTGACCCAGGTCCGGCGCCCCCCGCGGCGACCGCGACGGCGCCGCGGGGACTCGGAACGGGCCACGCCGCCATTCTGGACCACGGGGCTGCTCGCCGGTGCTCGACCGAGCTCCGAGGACCGGCGGTGTGGGCACGTGATCACGAGGGACATGTGAGCGGTCCCGGGACACCGCTCACGTGTCCCTCGTGGCTCGGAGGTCGCTAGCCCGGGGTCACTCCGGCCGCGCGGCCGCGCCATGATCACCAACCGTGACCAGCGAACGGGGACATGCGGCCGCACCTACCGCTGCTGCCGGTCCCAAGCCGCTGATCACCGTAGACACCCCGGATCCCACCCTCTGTGATCACCAGTCGGGGGCGGCCAGCCGGACATTTCGCGGCTGTGGGTCCCGATACGACGATCGCCGGGACACCATCTCCGGTCGCTCGACGCCTGAGCACCGACGAGGGACACGTGAGCGGTCCCGGGACACCGCTCACGTGTCCCTCGTCGTTGTCAGGGCCCAGGCGTCGGGACGCGGACGCGGAACGTCGTCGGCCACCGCTTCCCGGTGAGCAGGAACTCGTCCTCTCCCACCGCGGCGATCCCGTTGAGCACATCCGTGGTGGGTCCGCGGCGCTCCGGCGGGAGCAGGGCGGCGGCGTCCACCACCGCGGTGACGCGACCGGTGGTCGGGTCGATGCGCACGACCTCGTCGGTCCGCCACACGTTGGCCCAGACCCGCCCGTCGACGCACTCCAGCTCGTTGAGCGCGGTCAGGGGCTCGCCGTCGCGAGTGACGGCGACCGAGCCGGTCTCGGCGAAGGTCACGGGGTCGTGGAAGCGCAGCCGGTCGGTCCCGTCGCTGCGCACCAGCCGGGCGCCGTCGTGGCACAGGCCCCAACCCTCGCCGTCGAGCGGCACGGTGCGCAGCAGCGTGAACGTGGCCCGGTCCCACTCCAGCGCCACGCCGTCCTGCCAGGTCAGCTGCCAGATCCGGTCGCCGACGACCGTGATTCCCTCGCCGAACAGTCCATCGGGCACCCGAACGGCGCGCCGCACCGCGCCCGTCCGCGGGTCCAGCTCGCGCAGCTCCGACCGTCCCGCGAGCCCGGTGCCCTCGTACAGGGCGCCGTCGGCGAGCTCGAGGCCCTGCGTGAACGCCGCGGGATCGTGCGGCAGCTCGGCGATCACCTGCGGCCGCACCACCGGCGTCGCCGCGGACGCCGGAACCGCCGTCGCGCACCCGGCCGGCCCCAGCGCCACCGCCAGCAGCGCTCCGACCAGCGCCCCCGACCGTGCACCACCGACGGCCATGGCGGGCAGGATGGCACAATCCCTCCGATGAGCGCCCCGTCAGTCGTCACCCCGCCCCAGCGGCTCGTCGATGCGGTCGCCGAGGCCAGGGCGGCCGCGGTGGAGGAGGCGGGCGCCGAGCTCGGCCCCGAGGCGGCCACCACATCGGTCGGCGAGCACCAGGGCGCCGTCGCCGAGCCTGCCGATGCCGTCACCCACTACTTCGAGGCCCGCCAGCCCGGCTACCGCGGCTGGCGATGGTCGGTCACGCTCACCTGCGGTGGCGACGGCACGCCGGTCACCGTGAGTGAGGTCGTCCTCCTGCCCGGTCCGGACGCGCTCGTCGCCCCGACCTGGGTGCCGTGGGAGGTACGGATCCGGCCGGGTGACCTCGGGGTGGGCGACCTGCTGCCCCCGGCCGAACACGACGACCGGCTCGTGCCTGGCTACCTGGCCGCCGACGACGCCTCGGACGACCCGGACGTGCAGGAGGTCGTCGTGGAGCTCGGCCTGGGCCGGTCGACGGTCATGTCGCGCTCCGGCCGCGACGACGCCGTCGAGCGCTGGCTCGACGGCGAGCGCGGGCCGGGATCGGACATGGCCCGGGCCGCGCCGGCCGCCTGCGGGACCTGCGGCTTCCTCCTCCCCCTCGCCGGCCCACTGCGGGCCGCCTTCGGGGTGTGCGCCAACCGCTACGCCCCCGCCGACGGCGCCGTGGTGGCCCTCGCGTTCGGATGCGGAGCCCACTCCGACGTGCAGCTCGAACCGGCCTCACCGGTGGCTGTGGCGGAGCTCGTCTACGACGACGGGGTCGACCTGGAGCCGGTCGGCGGCTAGTGCCCGATCCCTTCGGGACCGCCGGGCTGCGCGCCGCGGTCCTCGACTCGTGGGCCGGCTCGCCCACGCGCTTCCGCGAGGACGCCAACGCCGAGGAGGACCTGCGTCTCGGCGGGTACGCCGACGCCTGGTTCGTGGAGCTCGCCCAGAACGCGGTCGATGCGGCGCGGGTCGCCGGAGTGCCGGGCCGGGTGCGCGTCCGGGTCGAGGACGGCGAGCTGCGGGTGGCCAACACCGGCGCCGCCCTGGACGCTGCGGGCGTCGCCGCACTGGCGTCCCTGCGGGCGTCGGCGAAGCGGGATGACACCGGCTCGGTCGGTCGTTTCGGCGTCGGGTTCGCCGCGGTCCTCGCGGTGACCGACGCGCCCCGCATGGTGGGCGAGAAGGGTGGCGTGGCCTTCTCCGCGGCGCGGACCGCGGCGGCCGTCGCCGACCTCCCGGGCCCGGCCGCCGAGCTGCGCCCGCCGCGACGGACCGCCCGTGCTCCGGCTCGTCTGGCCGACGACCGAGGAGCCGCCGCCGGACGGCTTCGACACCGATGTGCGGCTGCCGCTGCGGCCGGGCGTCGCGGCCGACGCGCTGCTCGCCCAGGCCCGATCGGCCGCTGCCGACCTGCTGCTCGCGCTGCCCGGTCTGGTGGAGATCACCGTGGGCGGTGCGGCGCTGCGCCGCGTCGACGGACCCGGCCCGGGCGAGGTGACGGTGGGCGATCGGCGCTGGCGGCTCGCCCGTCGCACGGGGACGCTCGACGAGGCCGAGTCGCGGGCGCAGGCCACCGAGCAGCGCGGACGACGGGAGTGGTCCGCCGGCTGGGCCCTGCCCCTCACCACCGCCGGTGACCCCGACCCGCTCACCGCCGTCGACGTGCTGCACGCGCCGACCGCCACCGCCGAGCCGATCGCGCTCCCGGCCCGGCTGATCGCCACGGTGCCGCTCGAGCCGGACCGCCGCCGGCTGCGTCCCGGCCCGGCCACCGACCGCGTCCTGGCCGCAGCGGCCGCGGCCTACCTCGACCTCCTGCGGGCCGTCCCTCCGACGCAGCGGCTCCCACTGGTGCCCGAGCCCGGGTTCCCCCGGTCCGAGCTCGACGGGCGCCTGCACGACCTGCTGCTCGACGCCCTGCGCGCGGCGGCCTGGCTGCCCGGGGTGACCGGCGCCGACCTCGTGCCCGGCCGGGCGGAGTGGTTGGACCTGCCGGGCGGACGGCTGCGGCGGCTGCTGGCCGAGGCGGGATTCGACCGACTGCTCGCGATGGACACTCCGCCGCCGGCCGAGCTGGGTGTGCCCCGGCTGAGTGCCGCCGAGCTCGTGGACCGGCTGTTCGGCGTCGAGCGCCCGCCGGCGTGGTGGCACGCCCTGTACACGGAGCTCGGGCCGCTCGCCGAGACCGTGCCGGGCCTGGTAGACGAGCTGCGCGCGCTGCCGGTCCCGCTCGCCGACGGCCGCACCGCGGCCGGTCCGGCCACCGTGCTGCTGCCTCCCGATCCCCCCGACAGCGCCGGTGCGCGCGCCGTGGAGCACCTCGCCGCCCTGGCCCTGCCCGGGCTGCACGTCGTCCACCCGGCCGCCGCGCATCCGCTGCTCGCGCGGCTGGGTGCCGCGACCGCCGATCCGGCCGGGCTGCTGGAGCATCCGGCGCTGGTCGCGGCCGTCCGACGGTCGGTGGACGACGCCGACGCCGGGCTGGATCAGGTCCCGCTGGCCGAGGCCGTGCTCGCGCTGGTGACGGAGGTGGGCCGCGCGCCAGCGGGCCTCGGCGCACTCGCCCTGCCCGACGCGGACGGCCGCCCGGCCCGCGCCGACGAGCTGATGCTGCCCGACGCCGCGGTGCGTCCGCTGCTCGCGCCCGACGGACCCCTCGGCGTCCTGGACGCGACCTGGGCCCAGCGGGCGCCGCGATCGGTGCTCACGACGCTCGGCGTGGCTGACGGCTTCGCCGTGGTCGTGGACGAGGAGCCGGTGGGGCCCGACCACGACCTCGACGACGAGGAGCGGTGGTGGGACGGGCTCGACGCTCCGCCCGCCCGGCTGGTCGCGGTGCGGGACCTCGACCTCGTCGACGAGAGCGCCTGGCCGGCCGCACTCGCGCTGCTCGCATCCGGGCCGGAGACACGGGCCGCCCTGACCGCACCCGGCTCCTACAGCGCGTGGTGGCTGGCCCGGCACGCCCGGATCGGTGGGCGACGACCCCGCTACTGGCGCGTCGGCTCGGCCCGCGAGCTGGCCGCGCTGTACGACCCGGTGCCCGTCGAGAACGAAGTCGTGGCGACGGACGGCCCGCAGAACCGCCACAACGTCGTTCTCGACGAGCCGGTGCTGGCCGCGATCGGGGTGCGGACCGACCTGACCGTCGCCGACGCCGCTGCAGCCGCCGACCTGCTGGCCCGGCTCGCCGATCCGGCTCGGCGGCCCGACGCGGCCCTCGTCGCCGCGGCCCACACCGCCCTGGCCGCCGCGGTCACGTCCGGCGTCGTGCAGCCGTCGGACCTGGACCCGCCGGCCCGGGTCCGGACCGTGGACGGGTCGGTCGCCGACGTCGACGTCGCGACGGTGCTCGACGAGCCCTGGCTCGCGGCGGTGCTCCCGCCCGCCGAGCTCGTGACCGGTGGTGACGCGGCGGCGCTGGCCGAACTGCTCGACCTGCCGCTCGCCTCGGAGGTCGTCGCCGCCGAGATCGTCGACGGGGACGACGGGAACGGCGGCGACGACGGGAACGGCCGGGCGGTCCGATGGGCCGACCTCCCCGAGGTGGTCGTGGCCTGCCACACGCTGTCCCGGCCGGTGCCGCCGGGCGAGCTGACGGTGCACCGAGAGCTGCATGTGCAGGTGCGCCGCCCGCTGACCGGCCGGTATCCCGTCCCGGCGTGGCGGGACCGGTCCGGGCGGTGGCACGCCGCCGACCCGCTGCGGGCCCTGCTGGGGTTGCTGGCGACCGAGCAGTGGGCCGACTGAACGGTCCCGTGCGTGCTACACAGGATCGTGACTCACGCCAGCACCGGTGCGGCGCGGCGACCCCGTCGGGTGTGCCTGCTGTCCGTGCACACCTCTCCGCTGGAGCAGCCCGGTACCGGCGACGCCGGCGGCATGAACGTGTACGTGGTGCAGACCGCCACGCGGATGGCCCGGCGCGGCGTGGACGTCGAGATCTTCACCCGCGCCACCTCCTCGGAGCACCCGCCGGTCGTCGAGCTGGCGCCCGGCGTGATCGTCCGCCATGTCGCCGCCGGTCCGTTCGAGGGGCTCGGCAAGAACGACCTGCCCAGCCAGCTGTGCGCGTTCACGGCGGGGGTGCTGCGCACCGAGGCCCGCCACGAGCCCGGCTACTACGACGTCGTCCACTCGCACTACTGGCTCTCGGGTCAGGTCGGCTGGCTCGCCCGCGACCGCTGGGGGGTGCCGCTCGTGCACAGCGCCCACACCCTGGCCCGCGTCAAGAACGCGGCGCTCGCCGACGGGGACCCCCCGGAGCCCATGGTGCGGGTGATCGGCGAGGACCAGGTCGTGGCGGAGGCCGACCGGCTGATCGGCAACACCGACGAGGAGACGCGCCAGCTCGTCGAGCTCTACGGCGCGGACCCGGGGCGCACCGTCGCCATCGCGCCGGGGGTGGACCTGGTCCGCTTCACCCCGGGCGACCGGATCGCCGCCCGCGCCGCGCTCGGTCTGCGCCCCGACGCCCTCGTGCTCGCGTTCGTCGGGCGGATCCAGCCGCTCAAGGCTCCCGACGTGCTGCTGCGCGCCGCCGCGGAGCTGCTGCACCGCGACCCGGGGCTGCGGTCGCGCCTCGTCGTGCTCGTCGCCGGCGGTCCGTCGGGCAGCGGACTCGCCGAGCCGACGGCGCTGCAGGAGCTGGGGGCCTCGCTCGGGCTCTCCGACGTCCTGCGTTTCCTGCCGCCGCAGGCGGGCGACGGCCTCGTGCACGTCTACCGCGCGGCCGACGTCGTCGCCGTGCCCAGTCACAACGAGTCGTTCGGTCTGGTCGCACTGGAGGCCCAGGCCTGCGGCACCCCGGTCGTGGCCGCACGGGTCGGCGGGCTGCCCGTCGCGGTGGCCCACGGACGATCCGGGCTGCTCGTGGCCGGCCACCACTCGTCACCCTGGGCCGACGCGCTCGCGTCCGTCGCGCTCACCCCCGGGCGGCGCGACGAGCTCGGCCGAGGGGCGGTCGCCCACGCGCGCGGCTTCTCCTGGGACCGCACCACCGACGCACTGCTCGACACCTACGCCGGCGCGGCCGCCGAGTACGTCGAGCGCGAGGGGCTGGTGGCCCTGGCGTGATCGCGCCGACGACGAGGCTGGGATGATCCCGCCGTGAGCATCCAGGAGCAGGTGGACGCGACGATCGCCGCCGCCCTCCACGAGATGGACGTCGACCACCACCGTCGCGAGGCCGGGCAGTTCCTCGTCACGTTGCCCGGCACGAACCGCCTCGAGACGCATTGCTGGCTCCTCGTCCGCGGACACTCCCTGTTCGTGCAGGCCTTCGTGTGCCGTCAGCCCGACGAGGACCACGACGTCGTCTACCGGTTCATGCTGCAACGCAACGCGCGGCTCTACGGCGTGCACTACGCACTCGACCGGATCGGCGACATCCACCTCATCGGCCGGATCGGTCTGCACGCGGTGACGGCGACCGAGCTGGACCGAGTGCTCGGGCAGGTGCTGGAGGCCGCCGACGGCGACTTCAACGTGCTGCTCGAGCTCGGCTTCGCGTCCTCGATCCGCCGCGAGCACGCCTGGCGTCAGCAGCGGGGGGAGTCGACGGCGAACCTGAGGGCGTTCGAGCACCTGTTCACCTGATCGTTCCCCTGAGTCCGTCGGGACTGCGGTCGGGCCGGTTCCCGACCGGGTCTGGGGTCGGGTTGGGTCCCGACCGGGCCAGGGGTGGGGCCGGGTTCCCGGCGCCGCTCGCGGCGTGATCGTCGTCCCGGGCCCGGCCACCGTGCGTGGTGCGGCTGCACGTCCCCGGCCGTCGATCGCCGGCGGTGGGGGAGAGAGCCCACAGCGCATGATCGACGGCGCGGGACCGGGAACCGTGCCTGATCCGGCTGCGCGTCCCCGGCCGTCGATCATCGCGCGTGAGCAGGTGCCCGGTGCCCCGGCCCTGCCCCTGCCCTGCCCCCTGCCCGGTGCATCGTGCGCCGAGCCCGTACTCTCTCACCCCCGCGCCTGAGATCGAATCGTGATCGCCCCCGGCCAACCCGCCGGGCGCCGGTCCACGTCCTCCCCCGGATCCCCCGGGCGGGCCGGGGTCGAGGAGGTGGTGGCGGTGCGTCGTCGGGTGGTGCTCGTCGCGGTGGCGGCGGTCGTGGGCGTTCTCGTCGTGGTCGGGGTCGCGGTCCTGCCCGGTCCGGGGCGCGACCCCGGCGGAAGGGCGGGCACCACGGCGGTCGTCCCCGCACCTCGCACCCCGGCCGACGGTCGCGGCGTGGCGCCCGTCCCGGACGGTCGCGGTACTCCTTCGGTCGAAGGCGCCGCAGCGCCCGGGGCCGACACGGCTCCCGATGCGGCCTCCGGCGCCACTCCCGGGCCGCACGGTCGACCCACACCGGGCGTGCCGGTCGGGGGCGTCGCGCGCTCACTGGCGCGCACGGCGCAACTGACCGTCGAGGTCGACGACCAGGTGGCCGCGGCTCGGCAGGTGCGGACGGCCGGCGCGCTGGCGGGTGGGTTCGTCGTCGAGGAGCAGTCCGGGGACGGCGATAGCTGGATCGTACTGCGGGTGCCGGCGGACGCCCTCGACCGGGTCATCGAGGACGTCGCCGCGGCCGGCACGGTGACCGGGCGCAGCGGCCAGGTCGTCGACGCCACGGAGGAGGTCGTCGACCTCGACGCCCGGGTCGCGAGCCAGCAGGCATCCGTCAGCCGGGTGCGGGCCCTGCTGGCGCAGGCCACGTCGATCGGCGACGTCGTCGCGGTCGAGTCGGAGCTGGCCCGCCGGGAGGCCGAGCTCGACTCGTTGACGGGCCGGCTCGCCACGCTTCGCGGTCAGGTGTCGTTCTCGACGCTGACGGTGGACCTCCGCACCCCACCCGGCCCCGTGACCGCGGACGACGGCCGCGCCGCCGGCTTCCTCGACGGGCTCGCGACCGGCTGGGACGGGCTCCGAGCGCTGGGCTCGGCCGTGGCGGCGGTGATCGGCTTCCTGCTGCCGTTCGTGCCCGTGCTGGCCCTGCTCGGCGGTGTCGCCTGGGTGATTCGGTGGCTCCGACAGCGCCGGCGCACCACCGGAGCAGCGGGTGGGCGCAGCGGGCCGGCACCCGCCACCGAGTCATGAACTCGGCTCACCCACTCCCGTCAGCTCACTCCGACCATCCGGGCGAACAGCACGATGTTGGCCTCGTAGTTGCGGGTGTTGGGGTCGTAGCGGCCACCACAGGTGATCAGGCGGAGCTCCGCCCGGTCGGTACTGCCGTACACCTCGTCGGTCGGGAACTCCTCCTTGAGGTACTCCTCGACCCGAGTGACTCGGAACGCGACCGCGAGGCCGTCCGCCCGCTCAACGGTCGCCTCGGTTCCCGGCGTCACCTGCCGGAGGTCGTGGAAGACACCTCTCTCGTGCTGCCAGTCCACGTGCGCCGTGACGACCGCCGGCCCCCGCTCACCGGGTGTCGGTGCCTCCCGGTACCAGCCCACGACGTCGGCGGCCTGCGGGATCTCCATGGTTCCGTCGGACTCCAGCCCGAGGTCGACGAAACCGCTCGTGACGCCGATCGACGGGATGCGCAACTGCACAGGACGCGAGTGCGGCAGCGTCGCCGCGTCCGGCACGGCGTCCGTCGCCGATGCGCCGACGGATGCGCGGACCGGTGCTGGCAGCCGGCCGAGCGGGAGTGCGGCACCGCTGTGGGTCGTGGTGCCGTCCCCCGAGGCAACCCCTCCGCTCGGGTACGCGTAGCCCTGGCTGCCGCCCGCCGTGTCGCCGGCAGAGGCGGAGCCCACCGACCTGGACAGCGTTCCCGAGACCTCGGCTCCGGCGCTCCGGAAGAACACGCCGAGCGACTGGATGGCGTTGCCGACCGTGTTGCCGGCCTGAACCGGATTGGGCACCACGAAGACCGCGAGAAGCAGGAGGACAAACAAGGTGACCAACCACCTCGGCATTTCACGATGGTGCCCCGCCTTCGGCGCGAGCGCCAGGGCCGATATCCGCGGTGCGATCGGCATCCACGCCGGAGGAGGCGGAGCGGCCCGGGATCTGAGGGGGAGTCATGAACTCGGGCCACTCCGCAGAACACCGCCCTCGTCGACCGCGCGATCGGGGGCGGCGCGTGGTCGTGGGCGCCGGTCGCGGCGAGGGGACGCCGCTTCCGGTCCGGGCAGCGAGTGGGGCTCGCCGACTCCGGAGCGCACACGATGACAGTCGACGACCGAACGGACAACCCCTGGGACTACCCCTTTCGGGTGGATCACCCTCATGCCCGTCATACGGGCACCCGCCATAACATGGCGTTCCGGACCGGTGTCGATCCGCCCGGTGGTGACACTCGCAAGGGAGCGATTCGCATGCCCGTTCGCAGCCCGTTCCCGGACGTCGAGATCCCCGAGGTCTCGCTGTTCGACTACCTCTTCTCCGATCTCGGCGATCGGGCCGAGGCACCGGCGCTGGTGGACGGCGGATCCGGCGCCTCGCTGACCTACACCGAGCTCCACGGCATGGTCGTCAAGATCGCCGCGGCGCTGGCGGAGCGCGGCATCGGCGCCGGCGACGTCGTCGGGGTGTTCGCGCCGAACACCCCGTACTACGCGGCGGTGTTCCACGGCATCCTGCGCGCCAACGCCATCGTGACGAGCGCCAACTCGCTGTACACGGCGACCGAGCTCGCACACCAGCTCTCCGACTCCGGCGCGAAGATGGTGTTCACGATCTCGGCGTTCCTCGACCGGGCCGGCGCGGCCGCGACGGAGGTGGGCCTGCCGAGCGAGTCGATCGTCGTGCTCGACGCCGCCGAGGGCGTGACCTCGTTGCGCGAGCTCCTCGGCACCTCCGCCGAACCGCCGGCCCAGACCGTCGGCTCCGGCGACACCGCGGTGCTGCCGTACTCCTCGGGCACCACCGGCCTCGCCAAGGGCGTGATCCTGACGCACCGCAACCTCGTGGCGAACCTCGCGCAGCTGGAGCCGGTCTTCAAGGTCGACAGCGGGTCGAAGATCCTCGCCGTGCTGCCGTTCTTCCACATCTACGGCATGACGGTGATGATGAACAACGGCATCCACTGCCGCTCCACCGTCGTCACCATGCCGAAGTTCGACCTGCCGGAGTTCCTGCGAGTCATCTCCGAGCACCGGATCGGCTACGTCTACATCGCGCCGCCGGTGGCGGTCGCGCTGGCGAAGCACCCGATCGTCGACCAGTACGACCTCTCGTGCATCGACGTCATCTTCTCCGGTGCCGCGCCGCTCGACGCCGAGCTCGGCCACGCCGTGGAGAAGCGGCTGGGCTGCCGGGTGCTCCAGGGGTACGGCATGACCGAGCTGAGCCCGGTGAGCCACGCGATGCCCGAGGACCAGCCCGACATCGACCTCAACAGCGTCGGTGTCCCCATCCCGAACGTCGAGTGCAAGCTCGTGGACCCCGAGTCCGGTGAGGAGGTCGGCCCCGGCGGGCGAGGCGAGCTGTGGGTGAAGGGGCCGAACGTGATGTCGGGGTACCTCAACAACCCCGAGGCCACCGCAGCCACCCTCGACGCCGACGGCTACCTCCACACCGGTGACGTCGCCATGGTCACCGAGGACGGCGTGTTCACGATCGTCGACCGGGTCAAGGAGCTGATCAAGTACAAGGGGTACCAGGTGCCGCCGGCCGAGCTGGAGGCCCTGCTCCTGACGCATGACGGGATCGCGGACGCCGCCGTGATCGGGATCAAGGACGACGAGGGTGAGGAGGTGCCCAAGGCGTTCGTCGTGCGGCAGGAGTCGGGCTCCGGCCTCAGCGCCGACGACGTGATGGCCTTCGTGTCCGAGCGCATCGCACCGCACAAGAAGGTGCGGGCGGTCGAGTTCATCGACCAGATCCCGAAGTCGGCATCGGGCAAGATCCTGCGCAAGGACCTGCGCGCCCGTGAGGCGGCCGCGACCTGAGGTGACTCGAGGCCGTCTACGGGACCGGCCCGGAACGGGCCGAGAACAGCTGGATCAGGTTCCCGCAGGTGTCGTCGATGACGGCGATGGTGCGCGGCCCCATGGGAACGGGCTCCTGGATGACACGCACGCCGTGCTGCTCCTGCATCCTCGTGACCTCGACGTCCACGTCGTCGACGCCGAACGCGGTTGCGGGGATGCCGTCCTCGACAAGAGCTGTCTTGAACGGTTCGACGGCCGGATGACCGTCGGGCTCCAGCAGAAGCTCGGTCCCCTCGGGGTCGCCTGGCGCGGTCACCGTGAGCCAGCGCGCGTCGCCGAGCGGGACATCGTGCTTGAGTTCGAAGCCGAGAACATCGGTGTAGAAGCGGAGTGCCTTCTCCTGATCATCGACGAAGACACTGCAGTACGCGATCGTGGGCATCGTTGCTCCTGACGGCTGCACGGTGGGCGGGCTCGGCCATCGCTGCGGGATCTCACGCAGCGGGCCGGTGTCGAGGTCGTGGAACTTGTAGCGGCCTTCTCGGCGGACGTGGACGAGACCGGCCTGCTCCAGAACGGCGAGGTGCTGGGACAGCGCCTGTCGGGTCAGGTGGACGCCGCGCTCTGCCAACCGGGTGCAGAGGGCGAAGAGCGTCTGTCCGTCCGTGGCCGTGAGCTCGTCGAGGAGCGCGCGCCGGGTCGGATCGGCGATGGCTCGATAGATGTCGCTCACCCGACAATGATAGGCAAGTCCTGACTTGCCTGTCGAGTGGGCCTGGGCGTCGCTGCTTCCGAACGTGCCCGTCCGGGGAGTGATCGCCGGCTCGGGACATGCAGCACCCGAACATCCTCCCGACCCGTCACCAGCCGGTGGAGGGTTCCACGGAACGCACCGCTGCCCTGTTCCGCGGAACGCGGCGCACGACGATCAGCCGACGGCGTCGAACGGTGCCGCGTAGTGGACGACCCCGCGTGGCACCGGGCCCGACAGCACCCTGAGCTGGAAGGCCGCCCCCCAGGCCGGGTCCGGCGGCAGGAGGCCGTGCTCAGCGGCCGGCACGAACCCGAAGCGCCGGTAGCAGACCGGATCACCCAGGAGGACGACCACCACCTCGTCCCGCGCCTCGGCGGCGGCGAGCACCGCGTGCATCAAGGCGCTGCCGACGCCCTGTCGCTGCCAGGCGGGCTCGACGCCGATCGGTCCCAGGCCGAGCACGGCTGCGCCCGACGGCTGCACCGTCGCCCGCGACGCCACGACGTGTCCGACGACCTCGCCGGACACCGCCACGAGCGAGAGGTGCGGGAGCCACCACGGCCCGTCGCGGAGCTGGTCGACGAGGATCGCCTCCGGAACCTGCTCATCGACGTGGCCGGGACGGGCGAACGCCGCCCGGTGCACGGATCGCACACCGGCCCGATCTTCGGGACGCTCTCGGCGGATCTCCATTGGGCGGCTCACCGCACTCCCTCGCTGCGCTCGGTCGGCATCGGCGTGATCGACGTTCCGGGACCTTCAACCGCACCTGACACCCGTTGCTGGTCCCCGGCCGTCGATCACGGCCGGCAAACCCGCTCGCGCACCTCGATGATCGCCGTTCTGGGGCGCCGAGCCGCGTGGTGCATGCCGCCACCGGGCCGGTTCGCCGGTCACGTGCTCGGCGGCGTGCCACATGCGCCCGCTCACCCCGGTGAACCCAGCAGCGCCCAGATCGTCTTGCCGTCCGGGTGTGCGGTCCACCCCCAGCTCCGCGCCAGGCCGTCGACCAGCTGCAGGCCGTACCCGCCGACGGACTCCAGGTCGCGGACGCGGAGCACCGGCGCCGTCGTGCTGTAGTCGCGCACCGTGCACCGCAGGCCGGCGTCGTCGAGCCCGACGTCGAGCTGCGAGCGCGATCCGGCGTGCTCCACGGCGTTGCTGACCAGCTCGTTCGCGACCTGCACCGCCGCCGCGACCAGTCCGTCGGCGCAGCCCCACATGCTCAGCCGGATCCCGACGGACCGCCGGGCCTGCAGCGGGGAGCCCCGATCGGCCGGCAGCAGCCAGGAGGCGCGCACCTCGGGAGGGCGCGCGTCGCACTGCCGTCGGGTGAACGGGAAGGCCTCGACGACGGCCACGAGCCGGGCCACCCCCGACGCGTGCAGCGCCTGTGACATCACCGCGTCCCGGCTGAGCACCGCCAGCTTCGCGACCGGCCACCCCCCGGCCGCCTGCAGAGCGGCCGGCAGGATGCCCAGCGCCGCCGGGTGTTCGACGGCGAGCTCGCTGACGTCGACGACCACGCAGTCGGAGTCGCGCAGGAGCCGCTGCAGGCCGTCGACGATCGTCGGGAACGAGCTCTCGGTCAGCTGACCGCTCAGCCACACCACCGAGTCGCCGTCCCGGTCCACCTGGAGGGACGCCTCGCGCCGGCCGCGGTCATCAGGGCACACGTGATCGCTTACCCGGCGGGGTGCGGGTGAACCGTCGTCAGGGGTGTGGGTGCCCGGAGCCGTCCGGCCCGGCCTACGGTGGATCGCATGGAGCAGTCGGGACCGCGGCGGGCGACCACCCTGGACGAGCAGAACGACGGGCTGCACGGGCTCACCGGCCGGCTGCGTGCCGCGGCGGGAACTGGCCCGGCCTGACGGGCGAGCGGGTCGCGGCGACCCTGCGCCCGGGAGGTGGTCGATGACGGCACGGAGCCTGGACCGCGTGGCCGGGCGACCGCTCTGGGCCCAGCTGTTGGCCGACCTGCGGCGCCGTCTCGAGGGGGACGAGTTCGCGGGGGCGTTCCCCGGCGAGCTCGCTCTCGTCGCGGAGTACGGCGTCAGCAGGTACACGGTGCGCGAGGCCGTCCGTCGGCTGCGCGACGAGGGGATCGTGGTCGCGGGACGGGGCCGCGTCCCGCAGAAGGCGGAGCCCGCCGGGATCGAGCAACCGCTCGGCGAGGTCTACAGCCTGTTCTCCGCGGTCGAAGCCGCCGGGCAGGTGCAGCGCAGCGTCGTGCGCACGCTCGACGTGCGGGCCGACGGCGTCGTCGCCGCCCGGCTCGGGCTGGAGGAGTCCACGCCCCTGGTGCACCTCGAGCGCCTGCGATTCGCCGACACCGATCCCCTCGCCGTCGACCGGGTGTGGCTGCCGGAACGGCTGGCGGCGCCGCTGCTCGACGTCGACTTCGGGCGGACGGCGCTCTACGCCGAGTACGCGGCACGCTGCGGGGTGCGCGTGACCGGCGGCAGCGAGCGGATCCGCGCCGTTGTGCCCAGCGCCGCCGAGCGCGGGCTGCTGGGCGTCGGGCCCGGGGTGGCCGCGCTGGCGATCGACCGCCTCGGTCTGGCCGGGGACCTGGCCGTCGAGTGGCGCCAGACCCTCGTGCGCGCCGATCGGTTCAGCGTGACGGCCCGCTTCTCCGCCCGAGGGGGCTACCGCATGAGCGGGGCTCCGTGAGCCGCCCTCAGCCCAGGCCGACGTGCACGCGCACCGCGGTGCCCGAGGAGCGCCGGTGCACCCGCACCAGGTCGCAGACCTGATGCACGGTGAACAGCCCGTGCCCGACCTCGGGCGGGGCCGGTGTCCGGCGTCCGACCAGTGGATCGGCGATCCGGCCGCCGTCCTGCACCTGGCAGACGACCTGACGACGAGCGGTCCAGATCGTGAGCAGTCCCGATCCGCCGCCGTGGACGAGGGTGTTGACGACGAGCTCCTGCACGGCGGTGCGCAGGTCGGCGATCCGGGCTGGCGCCATCCCGGCGAGCTCGGCGTAGTCGTGGACGAAACGGCGGGCGGCCCGGGGCCCGGTGGTCCCGCTGATCACGAGGACGTCGGCATCGGCGGGAGCGGGCGGCAGCGGCGGGTCGAACAGGGTCGCGACCGCGACCGGATCGGTGTATCCCGGGCTGGCCCACCGGTCGGTGCCCGCGGTCATCGTCGGGTGCGTGCGGGTGGCGTCGACGATCGCGGACCGATCGAGTCGCGTGACGTCGTACGGGCAGAAGACGTGGGCGGGCAGGCCGTCCAGCGCGACGTTGATCAACGCCTCGTGCTCGGCGCAGGCCGGGTACTCGTCGGCGCTGCGGCCGGCCCAGATCGGTTCGCCCACGATCCGCACCCGGCGACCCGGGTGCTCGTGGACGAACGCGGTGAGCACGGAGCCGATGATCCGGCCGGGATTGCGCCCGGCGACGGACATGTCGAGCGTGCGGACGTCTGGCTGCTCGTCCGGGTCGAGGGCGGACCGCAGGAGGCCGAGGCCGGGCTGCGGAACGGCCACCAGCACCGGTTCGTCGCGTTCGAGACCGCCGCGGACGAACTCGAGCAGGCCGGCGCGGTAGCTCGATGCATCCGTGTAGAGGAATGCGTCGTGCAGGAGTCCGGAGTCGGCGGAACCGATCGGCGCACGCGCCGGATCCGTGCAGTCGCCGTCCGTCATGCCACCCCCGCCGCGATCCGGCACCCCGGAGCAGAGGGGGCCGCGGTGTCGTCGCCACGCAGCGTACCCGCGCGGGTGCGGGCGGCGAAGGGCCGACGAGGTCGCCGCCCGGACGATCTCAGGACGAGGCGACCGAGACGCCGACACCGCCTGGCGTCAGCGCGCCGTACCGGGCGATCTCCGCATCGAGGTCGAGCCGCTCGGTGGTCAGCCGGACATCATCGGGCAGGAGGTCGGCCGGCACGAGCCAGCTGACCTCGAACTCGATGCCGTCGGGATCGTGCGCGTAGAGCGCCTTCGTCGAGCCGTGGTCCGACGCGCCGACCAGCGCACCGTGCTCGGCGAGCACGCCGGAGATGCGCCGGAGCTCCGCGAGCGTGTCGACCTCCCAGGCCAGGTGGTAGAGGCCCACCGTGGCCCGCCCGGCCGTCGACGCGCCGGCATCCGTCCCGATCGCGAACAGACCGAGGTCGTGGTCGTTGGTCGAGTCCTCGGCCTGCAGGAACGCGGCCCGGCCCGGAACGCCGTTCACCACGCGGAAGCCCAGCGCAGCGGTGTAGAAGCCGACGCTGCGGTCGAGGTCGCGCACGTAGAGCACGGCGTGGTTGAGGCGCTGGACGGGCATCGCATCTCCTGATTGTTGAAGGCTCAACGTGATGGTACGACACGACACATGAACGCTCAAGTCCGACGTAGGATGGCCGGATGGACGGAGCCGAGGACCGCTGGCTGGCCCCCGACGAGCTGGAGACGTGGCTGTCCTACGTCGCTGCGTCCACGCTCCTGGAGGCCGCGCTGGACCGCCAGCTGCAACGCGAGTCCGGCATGCCGCACGCCTACTACCAGATCCTCGCCATGCTGTCGGAGGTGCCGGGCCGCACCCTGCGCATGAGTGACCTCGCGGCCATCACCCAGAGCTCGCAGAGCAGGCTCTCGCACGCGGTCGGCCGGCTCGAGCGCAACGGGTGGGTCGAGCGGAAGCCCTGCCCCGACGATCGTCGCAGCACGCTGGCGCGGCTGACCGACGATGGGTTCACGGCGCTCGCCGCTGCCGCGCCCGGTCACGTCCGCACGGTGCGTGGGCACCTGTTCGACCGGCTGACCTGCGAACAGGTGGGGCAACTCCGCGACATCTGCGGTGTGGTCCTGTCCGGACTCGCGGTCGATCCCGAGCGGTCCACCCGGCCGGACGCGGTCGACGGGCGCGAACCGCCGTCCTGAGGATCACGGGGTCGGGGCCGTCGCCGGCTCCCGAATGGGCGATCATGGCTCCCTGATCGGGAGGGGACCGCATGGGGGGCACGGCGGCGGGGGTGAAGGTGGTGGCCAGCCTCGTCGCCGGGCTCACCGCTGTCACCGCGGCCCTCAGTGGCTGCGCGGTCCGGGTCCCGGGAACCCCCGGCCCCGATCCCGCCGTGCTCGCCGCGCCGCCGACCTCGACGTCCGCGCCCCGCCCCGCCGGGTTCTTCACCGATGCCGCGGGGCGCTTCGGCCTGGTGCCGCCGGCCGGGTGGAGCGTCGACACCAGCGGCGCCCGGGGAACCGCCGTGGTCTTCCTCGACCCCGAGCCCGCCGAGACTGCCGCCGGCGCGTTCAGTCCCAACATCAACGTGCTCGTCACGTCGTCGAACGCCGGCCTGCCGGCCACGGTCGTCGGGGCCAGGACCGAGCTCGCCAAGCTCGCCGGCTACCGGCCCATCGTCGACGAGCCTGCGGTGCTGGCCGACGGCACGCCCGCGCATCGCCTCGGTGGCGACTTCGACGACCCGTCGTCCGGATTCGCGCTCCGCAACCTGCAGCTGTTCGCGGCACAGGGCGACGCGGCGTTCGTCGTCACGGGCACCTGCCCGCTCGAGGTGTGGAGCGACTGCGAACCGGTCTTCGACCGGGCGCTGCGCACCCTCACGGTGACGCGCTGAGCGCTGCCCGGCAGAGTGACGCGCATGGGAACCCTGCTGCTCCTGCGCCACGGTCAGAGCGTGTGGAACGCCGAGAACCTGTTCACCGGCTGGGTGGACGTGCCGCTGTCCGAGACGGGCGAGCAGGAGGCCCGGCGCGGCGGGGAACTGATGCGCGAGGATGGCCTGCTGCCTGACGTGGTCCACACGTCGCTGCTACGCCGGGCGATCTCCACGTCCAACCTGGCGCTCGACGCGTGCGACCGGCATTGGATCCCGGTCCGCCGTGACTGGCGGCTCAACGAGCGGCACTACGGGGCGCTGCAGGGCAAGGACAAGAAACAGACCCTCGAGGAGTTCGGTGAGGAGCAGTTCATGCGCTGGCGCCGGTCCTACGCCGTGCCGCCGCCGGAGATCGACCCGGGCTCGGAGTACAGCCAGGACGGCGACCCGCGCTACGCCGGGGAGCCGGTGCCGCGCACCGAATGCCTCGCCGACGTCGTCGCCCGGTTCCTGCCGTACTGGGAGTCCGCCGTGGTGCCCGACCTGAGGAGCGGGAAGGTCGTGCTGCTCGCCGCGCACGGCAACTCGCTGCGCGCGCTCGTCAAGCACCTCGACGGGATGTCCGACGAGGCCGTGGTGGGCCTGAACATCCCCACCGGGATCCCGCTGCGCTATGACCTCGACGACGAGCTGAGGCCCACCATCACCGGTGGCACCTACCTCGATCCGGAGGCTGCGGCCGATGCCGCGGCCGCGGTGGCGGCGCAGGGGCGGTGATCGTCGCCCGATGAACGGGGCGTGAACGGCGGCGGAAATGTGCCGTTCCGCGGCGTCGGGCACATCACGACGGCGGCCGCGCACTGCCGCGGCCTGCGCCGCCGTGCCTATATTGCCGCCGTGACCGCACTGGTGTGCGTGCTGATCGCGGCCGTGGCGCTCGCGCTCGGCGTGGTGATCGGGACCCGGATCGGGCGCCTCCGTGGTGCCGCGGCCGCGGCCGCCGCCCGGGCCGAGCCCGCAGCCGGGCCGCCCGTGGTCGACCTCCTGCAGCGGGTGTTCCGCGCCGCCGACGTCGGCCTGGCCGTCCTCAGCCGGACCGGCGACGTCGTCCTGCACAACGACCGCGCGGCGGAGCTCGGTGTCGTGCGCGCCGGTCGACCGGACTCCCGCGCCGCGACCGTGTCGCAGCGCGTCCTGCAGTCCGGGACGCCGATGGCGGTCGACCTGTCGCCGGTCGGCCACCGGGTCCGGCAGCCCGCCGCGGTGCTCGCGCACGTCCGGCCCCTCGGTCGCGGGTTCGCGATGGTCGAGGCGGACGACACGTCCGACGCGGTGCGCCTGGAGGCCACCCGGCGGGATTTCGTCGCCAACGTCAGCCACGAGCTGAAGACGCCGGTCGGGGCCGTGGGCCTGCTGGCCGAGGCGGTGCTCGACGCGGCCGACGATCCGGTCGAGGTGCGCCGGTTCGGCACCAAGATCCTCAACGAGGCGACCCGACTGGGGAGCCTGGTCACCGAGCTCATCGCGCTGTCCCGGCTCACCGGGGCCGAGCAGCTGCCGGAGATGTGCGTCGTCGACGTCGACGAGGTGGTCGGGGAGGCGCTGGCCCGCAGCCGCGTCTCCGCCGAGGCGGCCGGGATCGAGATCACCGTCGACCGTCCGATGGGGCTCGAGGTCGAGGGCGACCTGACGCTGCTGGTCACCGCCCTGTCCAACCTCGTCGAGAACGCGATCGCCTACTCACCGGCCGAGGCGTCGGTGTCGGTGTCGCGGCGGCGCGACGGGCAATGGGTGGAGATCTCGGTGACCGACCGTGGCATCGGTATCGCCCCTGAGCACCAGAAGCGGGTGTTCGAGCGGTTCTTCCGGGTCGACCCGGCCCGCTCCCGCGCCACCGGCGGCACCGGGCTGGGGCTGGCGATCGTCAAGCACGTGCTCGCGAACCACGGCGGCGAGGTCCGGCTCTGGAGCAGCCCGGGCACCGGCTCCACCTTCACCATGCGGCTGCCCCGCCACGCCGAGCCGGACGGCGACGCCGTTCCCGACCCGGTCGGGGCCGGGCGGGTCGAACCCGTCAGTCGGCCGGCGGGCCTGCCCGACCGTGTGCGATGACGATCCGTCCTCGTCCTCGAGCTGGGAGGAACACATGACCCGCGTGCTCATCGTGGAGGACGAGGAGTCCTTCGCCGACCCGCTCGCGTTCCTGCTCCGGAAGGAGGGCTTCACCACGGCCGTGGCCGGGACCGGTCAGGACGCACTCGAGGAGTTCGACCGCAACGGCGCGGACATCGTGCTGCTCGACCTCATGCTCCCCGGCATGAGCGGCACCGACGTCTGCAAGGCCCTGCGCACCCGGTCCGCGGTCCCCGTGATCATGGTGACGGCGCGGGACAGCGAGATCGACAAGGTCGTCGGCCTGGAGCTCGGGGCCGACGACTACGTCACCAAGCCCTACTCCGCGCGCGAGCTCATCGCCCGGGTGCGGGCCGTGCTGCGTCGGGGTGGGGAGGCCGGCACCGACGGTGACGGCATGCCCGGCGTACTGGCGGCCGGACCGGTGCGCATGGACGTGGAGCGGCACGTGGTCTCGGTCGACGGAGCCGACGTCGCGTTGCCGCTGAAGGAGTTCGACCTGCTGGAGTACCTGCTGCGCAACGTCGGCCGGGTGCTCACCCGGGGGCAGCTGATCGACAGGGTCTGGGGCGCGGACTACGTCGGCGACACCAAGACGCTCGACGTCCACGTCAAGCGGCTGCGGTCGAAGGTCGAGTCCGACCCGTCGGCTCCACGGCACCTCGTCACGGTCCGCGGGCTGGGGTACAAGTTCGAGGGCTGATGTTGCGCCTGCTGATGCGGTTGACCTGCGGTGACTCGGTCACGTAGATCATCCGGGCCGTCCTTGGGCCGTGGAAGCTCGCCCGGGGACCCCGCCGACCAGGCGTCGTCGACGACTCTCCGGGTGCGGTCCTCGTTGTCCTGCAGCAGGTGCCCATAGACCCTCAACACCATGCCGGCGTTGTCGTGACCGAGCCTTTCCGCGACCGCCACCACCGACTCACCGCCCGCGAGCAAGATGCTGGCGTAGTGGTGGCGGCAATCGTGCGTGGACGTAGCAGCCGGGAACGTCGACTCCTCCGCGGCCGCCAACCTCGCGACCGCAGCTGCGAAGATGCGGGTCCCGTACATCGCATGGTCGTACGGCTGACCGTTGTGCCCGTAGAAGAGCTCGCCGCTCGGCAGGGGCAGGCCACGCCGCACGTGCTCGGCGAGGGCCTCAGCGGCCACCTGGGGCAGCGGAATGACTCGACGTGACCGCGGGGTCTTCGGCTCGACACGCTTGCGGGTGCGTCGCTCCAGCTGGTGCTCGACGCGCACCGTGCGCGCCAGGAACGACACGTCCTGCGCGCGCAGCGCGAGCAGCTCGCCCAACCTCAACCCGACGGCCGCCTGCACGACCACCATCGCCCGGTTCTGCGGGGCACGGCATCGGCGAGCTCGCGCACCTGGCCGACGCTTAGCGGCACAACCCGCTGCCGCTCGGCCCGCGGCAGCGCAACCCGCACCACTGGGGACGACGCCACGAGCCGGTCGAGCACCGCGGCCGCGTAGATCGCCTTAAGCAGGTTCACGTGCAGCGCCACCGTGGCCGGCGCGAGGCGCGACGTGAGCTCGGCCGACCACCCCTGCACGTCGCTCGGCCGCACACTGGTCAACCGGCGCGCACCGAGACTCGTCGCCTCGATGTAGTTGCGGATCTGCTGGTCCACCCGGCGGGCGGTCGTCGCCCGGTGCGGACGGGTAGCAGCCCATCGCCGCGCGTACTGGGCCACCGTAATCGGGTCGGTCAGGTCCACCCACGCGCCTCGCTGCACGCTCGCCTCCACACCAGCCGCTACCTGCCGCCGACGAAGATCTTCATGCACCCGCGCCGGTGGGGCTGGTTACTTGGTGCCGTCGACTCCGGCGGGCGCCCGTTTGTCGCCCCGCTCGCCCAGCTCCCGGGGAACACGTTGGGCACGCAGGCCGGGGTCATCTCCGAGGGCCTGGTGGGCACCATGCAGGGCCTGCCGGTCTACGTCGACGCCAACCTCCCGGCCACCCTCGGAGCCGGCAGCAACGAGGATCGGATCCTCGTCGCCCGCGCCAACGACGTGATCCTCTACGAGAGCGTGCCCCGCGCTGAGGCCTTCAGGGAGCCACTCGCCGACAAGCTCGGCATCCTCGTCAGGGTCTATAACTATGTGGCCGTGCACGGTGGCCGCACGCCTACCAGCTTCGCCGTCATCTCCGGCACCGGCCTCGCCGCGCCGGCGTTCTAACATGCACCGATCAGGAGCTGCACGAGCAGCAGCAGCGCGCCGCGTACGTCCAGGCTCTGCGCCACGAGCACGCTGGTTACGTTCAGTACGGCCGCACCGATCGCGCAGAGGCCGTGGCCGCCGAGCTCGCACGACTCGGCGCCACAACTCGCGGGAGCTCCAAGCCCAAGGGTAAGGAGTCGACGAGCAGGCGGCGCACCACCCCGCCGGCCGCGGCCACCGACCGGGAGGGTGGATGACCGCCCACACTGTGGCTCCCGGGTTCGTAGCCAAGCACCGCATCGCACTCGCCGCCGCCGTCGAGGACACCGTCAACTTCGCCGACGACAGCGACCAGCTCGAGGTGCTCTGGTTCACCGCAACCGAGCCGGTCTTCTTCAGCGTCGACGGGACCGCCGCCGCGGTTGACGGAGGGACCTGCTACGTCGTCGTCGCCAACTCATCGGTGGCGGTGGATCGACCGAAGCAGGCCACGGCCGTTCCCGTCGTCCGACTGATCAGCGCAGCCCCGGCCGTGGTGTCGGTGATGCGCGCGTGAAACGTGCGGGCGGGGCGTCAACGTCAGCTGTCGGCGTCACTGCTTGTCTGCCGACGCAACGAAGGCCGGCCACGACGCGTTGGTCCATTCGCCAGCCGGACCTGCGCCCCGCCCGCACCCCGGGGGCCCCTCGAACTTCAAGCACGCTCGGTGCCGACCCCTTGTCTCGCCTTGCGCGCACACGCTCAAAACTCTCGACTCGTCTCCCACGAGCGATGGGGGGCGGCGGAAGTTCACGCCAGCCGGGTGCGGACCCCCAAACCGGGCTCGCGCACACCGCCGCGAAACTCAGACGATTTCCGCTGCCCACGGGGTAGGGGGCGGGAAGCTCTCGCGGACGATCTTGGCCTGGACCCAGGGCGATGTCGCGGTGGTCGCCGAGCAACACGGAGTGCCGGCCGGCGAGATGACCGGCCAGGACGCGGCCGATGTGCGCCACGTGCTCGACGTGCACTGCTGCCGGACGGTGCCGGAGGTCCGCTGCTGTCAGATGTTCCAGCCCCGGCAGCTCAGCGAGAGCTACTGGCTGACCGCCGCACTGCGAAGCCACCGATCCCAGCTGCGGCGACTGCTCCAACGATCGTGATGGGCATGGGCGCGCTCGTGGTGGTGCCGTCGCCGGTGTCGACCCCGCCGCGGGGGACGGTCTTCACCTGGTCGGACGAGTCGGACGAGTTGTCCTCGTTGACCACCGACTCGCTGCCGACGGGCACGTTGAAATACGCTTCACAGGCGGAGCCGTCCTCGTCGCTGTCGAGGTTGTGCGGGTCGCCGTCACGCACCGAGGCGATGACCTCGGCGTAGCTGGAGAAGTCTTCACAGTTCTTGGTGTTTTGCGCGGACGCGGCGCCGGCCATGGGAATTGTGGCGACGGCGGCGACGGCGACGGCTGCTGCGAACGTGCGGATGCGCATGCGGAAGCCTTTCGTGACGCTTGGGCTGGATCACCGGCGGCGGGAGCGTGTATCTCGCCGATGTGATCACGCTTGGCACGCGTGCGGTGGGACATCGGTACGAACGAGACGTGCGTTACACCGCCGACACCGTTCTGAAACCTCTTGGCGCCTGCGACGTCCGGGGGGCGCGGCTACAGCCGGCGATCGACGAGGCCGCGCAACGGATCGAGGTCCGTCGGCTTAGCGCCGCGGCGTGCACCAAGGGCTCGCCGCAGCCGGGGTTCCGCGGGTCCGGGTGCCACCCGGGCGGCCGGTTGCCGCCTACAGGTGGCGTGAGCGGCCGGTGGACGACCACCTCGCCGTCCACCACCGCGGGCGGCTGCCACCGCGCAGGGCCTCGAGCTGCTTGTCGGTCGGCACTGAGCCGTCCAGGTGGAGGTGCTCGACGTGCCTGATCTCGATGTGAGTCACCGGGCACCGCCCCTGCGGCGCCGGCCCGAGTGGAACCCACCCGGGCCGGGGGTGTCGATCGACGTGCTCCCGCGGGTGAAGTTGCGGGTGAACGGACCCACCTTGATCCCCCAGCTGGAGAACCCCCGTTGGGTGAACGTCCAGAACAGCGGCCCGAGCCGCAGCGTCTTCCGCGCCCGGTACCTCACGACGACACTCCCCGCTGGGGGAGGGCCTCGAGCTGCTCGGCCACGCACACCAGCGCCGCGGCAAGCAGACGGGCATCGGCCGCGGTCAGGTCCGACTCGATGAACCGCTGCGAGCCGTCAGGGTTGTCGGAGGCGACGTCGATCAGCCGCAGCTGCACCGCGACGACACCGGTATGCGGCAGCAGCGGGTCGCCGTCGAACCGGGCCAGGCCGACTGACAGCCGGTAGTCGTCGACCGAGCTCTTCCACTCGATCGGGGTGGACCGGTGGTCGATTCGGTCCGCAGCAGAGACGCATGTACGGGGGTCGCACCACTGCGGGTGCGAGCAGAACGGGATAGTGCTCACAGGTCAGCTCCTTGTCAGCTGATCTAGGGCCCGGCCGGTGGTTTCGACACCGCGTCCGGGCCCGCCTGATGAGGGGTCGGGTCGCTCAATCACCTTGCGGCGGGCTGCGCCGTCTGATGTGGACACCCTCGGGCAGTGAGGGGGCCGTGGCAGGGTGGGCGCAGCGTGGGTACAGCGGGAACACCCGGGAACACCGGGGACGGTCGATCGGGCTGCTCAGAGCGCCCGTCGGCCGGCAACCCGCAGGTAGCCCGTCCGGACGAGCCACCGGCGGGTGGGCTACAAGTTCGAGGGCTGAGACTGCGTCGAGGCCGGTACTGGCGGGCCGAGGCGAGAACGCCCGGCCGGGCGCGGCGTGGTTCCGCCTTCCGCGTTCCGCTGGTGTCCGGGGATTGCGATGCCGAGACCGACACGCGGATTGCGACGCGATCAGCGTTCGGTGCGATCCGGCCCCGGCGGCGTTGATCAGCACGTCGGGACCGGAGACCGTTCCCGGTGGTCTCGCTCGTCCATCGGGCGGGCGGCCGCGGCACTCCGTCCCGCTCCGATGATCATGGCGGCCCGAACGGCGACCGGCCGATCGCGGGAGGCTGATCGGGCGGGTTACGAGGACGTCACGAAGGGGCAGTAGCCTCGGCGTATGCGTCCGCCTCCGTCACTCGCGCCCGTCCTCCCGCCCCCGGGCGGGACCGGTGGGCGGGTGTCGCCGATCCCGCGCGCGGGCCGACCGCTCGGCGCCGCGGCGCGGGCCGACCGCTCGGCGCAGGATGCGCCGAGCGGCCTTGGAGGCCCGACCGTGCACGAGGCACGGTGTTCGCGATGAGCTCCGAGACCGACCACCCCCGTCAGCGCACGGTCGCCGAGCTGCTCGCCGAGCACGGAGCGGCCGGCCCGACCGGTCGTCGGCGTCGTCGCCGCGACGATGACACGTCAGACGGCCACGTCGGGTCTCCGTCGAACGGCGCCTCCGGCCGGGGAACCCCACCGCGGGTCACACCCCCGAGGGGCACTCCCGCGCGGGGCACCCCGGCGGGCGGCCTCCCCGCGCGCGGCACACCTCCACGTGGCACGCCTCCACGTGGCACGCCTCCACGTGGCACGCCTCCACGTGGCACACCTCCGCAGGGCACGCCGGCCCGCGGCACGCCGCCGGGCGGCACCCCGGCGAACGGGTGGCGGACCGGCTGGTCCGCGGATCCCGACCGCGATGCGCGGCCCGGTCCACCGCAGGAGCCCTCCGGCCCGCGATCGCCCGCGGGTGGAACGCCGATCTCGTGGGAGTCCCGCACGCAGGAGGTGCCGCCGCACGCACCTGCCGTCGGCCGCATCCCCGTCGACCGCCCCACCGATCGCATGTCGCCGGTCCGGGCCGGCCGTCGGGACGGGCGGCCCGACGGCCTGGTCCCACAGGGGCGCCCCGACCCCGGTCCGGCCGTGGGCGGCGATCCGGACGACGACGCGGACGGGGGTCCGCCCACCGGGATCGGCATCCCCCCGGAGGGCGCGGAGGCGTGGCACGCCGCCCGTACCGCGTCACCGCCCACCGGCCTGCGCGGGGTGGACGAGGTCGGGACGGATGTCAGGGACGACACCGGTCCCCACCGCAGGCTCGGACGCGCGTCGAGCGACTCGGCCGGCCGGGCGTGGGCGCCCGTGCTGGCCCAGTGGATCCTCGGAGCGCTCGCCGGGGCGGGGCTGTGGGTGGGATTCCGCTACCTCTGGGGCAACCTGCTCGTGGTGGCGGTGGCGGCCGCGGTGCTGGTCACCGTCGGACTCGTCGTCATCGTCCGATCGTTGCTGCGCAACGACGACATGCGTACCACGCTGTTCGCCGTGCTGGTCGGCCTGCTGTTGACCGTCTCTCCCGCGATCCTGCCGCTGCTCGGCAGATGACGCCGTGCCTGCCGAGACCGGGCCCCCAGACACCGGGCCCCCAGACACCGGGCCCCCAGACACCGGGCCCCCAGACACGCCCCAGACACCGGGCCCCCATACACCGGGCCCCCACACACCGGGCCCAGCCCGCCGCTCGTCGCCCTGTCCAGCGCCTCGGTCTATCCCGAGCCGGTAGGTGCCGCGTTCGAACTGGCGGCGGAGCTCGGCTACGACGGCGTCGAGCTGATGGTGTGGTCCGACGCGGTCAGCCAGGACGTCCGCGCCGTCGGCCGGTTGGCCGACCGGTCCGGGGTGCCGGTGCTCGCCGTGCACGCGCCCTGCCTGGCGGTCACCCAGCGGGTGTGGGGCGCCGATCCGATCGACCGGATCCGCCGCTCGGTGGCCGCCGCGGCCACCCTCGACGCGCGCACCGTGGTGCTGCATCCCCCGTTCCGGTGGCAGCGCCGCTACGCGGCCCAGTTCGCCGACGAGATCACGCGCGCGGGCGAGCACGCCGGTGTCGCGCTCGCGGTGGAGAACATGTTCCCGGTCACCCGGGCCGGTATCCGGACCGTGCCCTACCAGCCCGGCTTCGACCCCACCGAGGTGGGCCACGAGCACTACACGCTGGACCTGTCGCACACCGCGGCCGCCGGATCAGACGCGCTCGCGATGCTCGACCGCATGGGTTCACGTGTGGCGCACGTCCACCTGGCCGACGGCAGCGGCTCGCCACGCGACGAGCACCTGGTGCCCGGCCGCGGCCGCCAGCCCTGCGCGGAGGTGTTGGAGCGGTTGGTCGCGGGTGGTTACGGCGGGATCGTGGTCGTCGAGGTGAGCACCCGCCGCTGCCGCACGCGGTACGACCGCGCCGCCATGCTGGCCGAGTCACTGCTGTTCGCCCGACTGCACCTGCGGCCCGCCGGCGCACGGATCCCGCGCCCCCGGCCGCCCGCCGACGGGGCGGCCGCGGGCGCCGCTCGATCCGAGCGCCCCGAGGACCAGGTGGTCCGGCGACCGGACGCCGCGCATTCCACGCGCTAGACCGACGTCACACCGAGATCGGCTCGTGGCCCCGGCGTGTCGGGTGATACCCCTGGTGCATGGGGATCGACACCGAGGTCGGAGCGCCCTCCACCGAGGCGCACGAGCGGCCGTTCCGCGAATCCCTCGCACTCGATCCGCTGGGCGACGGCCGGTACGCCGCTGACCTCGGACCGCGGTGGACCGTGGGCGGCAAGGCGCACGGCGGCCTGCTGCTCGTGCTGCTCGCGCGGGCCGGGCTGGCCCGGATCGACGCGGAGGCCCCGGGATCGGCCCCCGACCCGCTCGCCGTCGCGGCCGCCTTCCTGCGGGCTCCCGACGGGGGTCCGGTCGAGCTGGCGACCGAGGTGCTCAAGCTGGGCCGCACCGCGTCGACGGTGTCGGTGCGGATGTCGCAGGGCGGCCGGCCGGTACTGGCGGCCACGCTGACCGCGGGCCGCCTGCCCGATGACGAACCGCTGTGGGCCGACCTGCCCGACCAACCGGGCGAACCGCCGGAGGACGCCACCGACCCGGGCGCCGGGAGGACCGTCTTCGGCCTGGCCGGATCCTGTGACCTGCGCCTGGACACCGCGACAGCGGCTTTCACCCGACGCGAGCAGGGCCCGCCGGTGCTCCGCGGCTGGGTGCGACCCCGCGGCGAACCGGCCGACGTGCTCTTCGCGCTGCTCGCCGGGGACGTCCTGCCGCCCACCGTGTTCAACCTCGACGGGCGCGTCGGCTGGGCACCCACCGTGCAGCTCACCGCCCTGCTGCGCGGCCACCCGGCACCGGGGTGGCTACGGGTCGAGTCACGGACGACCGTCGTCGGTGGCCCGTGGTTCGACGAGGACGTCACCGTGGTCGACGCCGCGGGCCGGTTGATCTGCCAGGCGAGGCAGCTGGCGCTGGCACCGCTGCCGGCGGGTCGGGCCCGTCCCGTCCTGACCCCGCTACCGTCACCCCATGACGCGGATCGCGGTGCTCGGCGCCGGCAAGATCGGGGAGGCCCTGCTGGCCGGGCTGCTCGCCGCCGGCCAACCCGCCGACGAGCTGGTGTTCACCGAGCGGCATCCGGAGCGGGCCGCCGAGCTGACCGCACGGCACGGGGTGGCCGCGCGCGACGTGGCGGCCGCGGTCGGGCCGGCCGACCTCGTGGTGGTCGCGGTCAAGCCCCAGGACATCGCCCCGCGTGCTGGCCGAGCTCGCCCCGGCGCTGCGGCCCGGGCACGCTGGTGGTGTCGCTGTGCGCCGGGCTGCCGACCGCGCTGTTCGAGGGCGGCCTGCCCGCCGGCACGCCCGTCGTCCGGGTCATGCCGAACACCCCGATGCTGGTCGGCGAGGCGATGAGCGCGATCTCCGCGGGCTCGCACGCCACCGAGGAGCAACTGGCGGTCGTGGAGAAGATGCTCGCGTCGGTGGGGCGGGTGGTGCGGGTCCCGGAGTCGCAGCAGGACGCCGTCACGGCGCTGTCCGGCTCCGGGCCGGCGTACTTCTTCTTCCTCGTCGAGGCGATGATCGACGCCGGCATCCTGCTCGGCCTGCCGCGTCAGGTGGCTGCGGACCTGATCGTGCAGTCCGCCTTCGGGGCGGCCCGGATGCTGCGCGAGTCGAGCGACCACCCGGTGCTCCTGCGGGAGGCGGTCACGTCACCGGCGGGCACGACGATCGCGGCCATCCGCGAGCTGGAGCGGCACGGGGTGCGGGCAGCCCTGATCGATGCGATCGAGGCGGCCCGCGACCGGTCGGTCGAGCTCGGCCGCACGATCCGTACCCGCTGAGCGAGCGTGCAGCGCAGCCGTCCGGGCCGAACGGTCCGCCCTCGGGGGCCCCGCTACGCTCACGCCGTACTCACGAGGAACCCGGCCTCGGCCGAAGCCGGATACCGGGTGCGACCGAAAGCGGTGATCGGATGCCGTCCGAGCCCCCCGAGCTCCACCTCGCCGAGGTGCAGCTTCCTGACGGTCGCCGAGGTCGCGGCGATGATGCGGGTGTCCAAGATGACCGTGTACCGGCTGGTGCACGGTGGCGAGCTGCCGGCGGCTCGGGTCGGGCGCTCGTTCCGGGTGCCCGAGCGCGCGGTGCAGGACTACCTCCGCAGCGCGTACTTCGACGTCGGCTGAGGGGTGCGGCCGCGCGGCGTACCCGCAGGGGGAGTGTGCGCCGCTGACACCAGCGACGCCGGAGATCGCCGACTCGGGACCTGCAGCCGCAGCTGACACGCCACACCGCCCCGCCCGCTGATCACCAGGAGTACGCCCTCGGAGGCCGCGTCAGTGATCATCGGAAAGGGACGTGGGGCCGCATGTGGCGCGGCGCCGCGTCCCTGTTCGGTGATCACGCCAAGACAACCGTCCCTGTTCGGCGATCACGCCTCCTCGCCGTCCCCAGCTGAGCACGCACTACACCCCCATCCCCGTAGGCCGAGCACGCCCCGCCCTACTCGGACGGGCGATCACCCCGGTACAGGCGACCCCGGGCGGCGATCGCCCGGCCGGGGGCGCGGCGGATGGCCGGCACTCAGGTAGCGTGGGCATCCGGTCACCGCCCGGCTCCGGCGCGCGCTCGTCGCGCCGCATCCCGTCGGGCGTCTCCAGCACCGGCGGCCCGAGGGGGTCGCGATCCCGACCAGGAAGGGCCGACGCATGGGCTCAGTCATCAAGAAGCGCCGCAAGCGGATGTCGAAGAAGAAGCACCGCAAGCTCCTGCGCAAGACCCGCGTGCAGCGTCGCAAGCTCGGCAAGTGACCGGGGCGGCCGCCCCGACGACGACTCGCCCACCGCAGTGACGAGGGCTAGCATCTCCCTCGTCAGCGGTTTCGCACCTCCCGGGCAGGGTCCATGACGCCTACCGTCGTGCTCGTCACCGGCGTCAGCCGGTTCCTCGGTGGACACCTCGCCGCCCGTCTCGCGGCCAACCCGCGACATCGAACGGGTCCTCGGCGTGGACACCGTCCCGCCGCCGCGGGATCTCCTGCGCCGGATGGGCCGGGCCGAGTTCGTGCGCGCCGACATCCGCAACCCGCTCATCTCCAAGGTCATCTCGCAGGCCTCGGTCGACACCGTCGTCCACGCCTCGCTCTCGGCCAACCCCGGCTCGTCCGGCGGCCGTACGGCGATGAAGGAGATGAACGTCATCGGCACGATGCAGCTGCTCGCGGCGTGCCAGAAGGCCCCGACGGTGCGCCGCATGGTGCTGAAGTCCACCACCGCCGTGTACGGGTCCAGCCCGCGCGACCCGGCCCTGTTCGACGAGTCGATGACGCCCGAAGGACCTCCCGTCCGGCGGCTACGCGAAGGACGCCGCCGAGATCGAGGGCTACCTGCGCGGGCTTCGCCCGCCGCCGCCCCGACGTCTCGGTCACGGTCCTGCGGTTCGCCAACTTCATCGGCCCGCGCATCGACACCGTCTTCACCCGGTACTTCGCGCTGCCGGTGGTCCCCACCGTCCTCGGCTACGACGCCCGCGTGCAGCTGCTGCACGAGGAGGACGCGCTCGCCGTCCTCGAGCGGGCCACCACCGAGGAGCTGCCCGGCGTGTTCAACGTGGCCGCCGACGGCGTGCTGCTGCTCTCCCAGGCCATCCGCCGCGCCGGGCGCGTCGCCGGTCCCGGTGCCCGAGCGCCGCCGTCGGGCCGGCGAGCAGCCTGTTCCGCGGCGCCCGGCTGGTCGACTTCTCCCCGGAGCAGATGCGGCTGCTGAACTTCGGCCGGGTGGTCGACACCGCACCGCCTGCGCGGCCAGTTCGGTTTCACCCCGCGCTGGACCACCATGCAAGCCTTCGACGACTACGTGCGCGGCCGCGCGCTGCGTCCGGTGCTCGGCCCCGAGCGCGTCGAGTCGATCGAGCGCGGCGTGCTGGCCGTCGGCCCGGGCTACTGCGATGACGCCGCGCCGACCGGCGGCCGCCGAGCGCAGTACCGCCCGGCGGACCGCGCGCCGTCCCGTCCCGCCGGAGCAGGGCGGACCGGCCGAGTCCGAGGCCCGCGTGATCCCGCTGCGGGCCGAGGATGCCGGCGACCGCACGCGGTGGCGGTTGGGCGCCCCCGCCGCCACCGGTCCCCACCGGTCGGCGTCCGAGGAGCCCCCCGAGCCGGCACCGCCGCCGGACCCGAGCCGACCGAGCCCGAGCCGCCGGCCTGGGAGGAGGCGCTGGCCTCGGCGCTGGCGTTCCTCCGGCGCCGCCTCGAGGGCGACTACGCCGTCGACGACTTCGGGTTCGACGCCGACCTCACCGACAGCCTGCTGCTGCCCGCGCTGCGCCCGCTGTACCGGACGTGGTTCCGGGTGGAGACGATCGGCATGCACCACGTGCCGGCCGAGGGCGGCGCGCTGGTGGTGGCCAACCACTCGGGCACGCTGCCGCTGGACTCGCTGATGACCGCGGTCGCCCTGCACGACGAGCACCCGGCGCAGCGGCACCTGCGGATGCTCGGCGCCGACCTGATGTTCCGGCTGCCCGGGATCGGGTCGCTGGCCCGCAAGCACGGCAGCACGCTCGCCTGCACCCCCGACGCCGAGCGGCTGATGTCCGCGGGCGAGCTGGTCGGGGTGTGGCCGGAGGGCTTCAAGGGCATCGGCAAGCCGTTCCGGGACCGCTACAAGCTGCAGCGCTTCGGCCGCGGCGGGTTCGTCTCGGCGGCGCTGCGCACCGGGGTGCCGATCATCCCGTGCTCGATCGTCGGCGCCGAGGAGATCTACCCGAAGATCGGCGACATCAAGCCGCTGGCGCGGCTGTTCGGCGCTCCGTACTTCCCGGTCACGCCGATGTTCCCGCTGCTTCGGCCCGCTCGGGCTCGTCCCGCTGCCGTCGAAGTGGTACATCGAGTTCGGCGAGCCGATCCGCACCGACACCATCGGCGCGGCCGAGGCCGACGACCCGATGACGGTGTTCAACCTGACCGACCAGGTGCGCGAGACGATCCAGCACACCCTGTACCGGCTGCTCAGCCAGCGCCGGAACGCGTTCCTCGGCTGAGTCCGGCCGGGCGCCAGTCGCCGGACGCCGCCGGGGAGCCGGCATGATCGGCGCAATCGGGACCGGAGCTGCACCGGTGCAGCGGATGTCCCGGTTCCGCCGATCACCCGCTCGGGCCCGCGGTCAGGGAGCCTCGACCGCCGAGATCCGGTACTTGCGCACGTCCCCGTCGACGATCTGTTCCTGCTGGCCCGCATCCGGGCCCGTGCCGCGGAAGTCGTGCAGCTGCTCGTCGGACTCCCACCGCTCGTAGACGTTGATCCGGCTGGGGTCGATCAGGTCGGCCGTCAGCGCGAAGTCCAGGCAGCCTGGCGCCGCGCGTGCCTGCCGCACGACCTCCCCGCAGTTGTCCAGATAGCGGTCGCGTGTGGTCGGGTCGACGTGCAGCGTTCCGGCGATGATCAGCATCGGGCCTCCTGTGATCGGCGTGACGACTCCTCGACCCGGCGGGGGAGAGGAACTCATCGCGCAGCTTCCGTTCGGACCGGAGACACCCCCGGAGCGGAGCTCAGCGCTTGCGGTGCGCCATGCCCGCGGCCACCGCACCGGCGATCGCCGCGCCCAGCACCGACGGCACGCCGATCCGCGCGGCCTTGCGGCCGGTGCGGAAGTCGCGGATCTGCCAGCCGCGCTCCTTGGCCACGTCGCGCAGCTCGGAGTCCGGGTTGACGGCGACCGCCGTGCCGACGGCCGACAGCATCGGCACGTCGTTCACCGAGTCCGAGTAGGCGGTGCAGCGGCGCAGGTCGAGGCCCTCGCGGGCGGCGAGCGCGCGCACCGCGTGCGCCTTCGCCGGGCCGTGCAGGATCTCGCCGACGAGCCGGCCGGTGTAGCACGCCGTCGACGCTCTCGGCGACCGTGCCCAGCGCGCCGGTCAGCCCGAGCCGGCGGGCGATGATCTGCGCCAGCTCGACCGGGGTCGCGGTGACCAGCCAGACCCGCTGCCCGGCGTCGAGGTGCATCTGGGCCAGCGCGCGGGTGCCGGCCCAGATCCGGTCGGCCATCAGCTCGTCGTAGATCTCCTCGCCGAGCTCGACGATCTCCGCGACGGCGCGGCCGGCGACGAACGCCAGCGCCGTGTCCCTCCCGCTGGTCGGTCGAGTCGCGCGGTCTCCCGGCCGCCGACCCGGAACTTGATCTGCTGCCAGGCGAACCCGGCCAGGTCGGAGGTGGTGAAGAACTTGCGGGCCGCGAGGCCGCGGGCGAAGTGGAAGATCGACGCGCCGAGCATCATCGTGTTGTCGACGTCGAAGAACGCCGCGGCGGTGAGGTCGGTGAGCGGGCACGTCGGACGGGCCCGCTGTCCCCGGCCGCCACGGCAGCCGCCGCGGCGGCCTCGCCGGCCCGGACCGCGGGGTCGTGGGAGATGACGGCGTCGAGCACCCCGGGCGTCTCGCTGGCCCCGCTCAGATCGCCGGATCCGATGGGCGTGAGCGGCTCACCGGGCTCTGCTCCCCCGACGTGCGGGGCTTCTCCAACCACGTGCGGGCCTCCGGATGGGGGTCTTGTCGGTTCACCCTACTGGCGGGAGCGGGGCGGGAACGGGGCCCGGGCGTTCGTGCCAGACTCCCCACAGGCCCCCGACGTCCGTCGTGCCGACCTCTGGAGAACCGTGGACAGCCTGCCCCCCAGCCCTGCGGAGCCGGCCCTCACGCACGTGGTCGACCTGGTGAGCCGGGCCGTCGCGCGGGTGCCGCAGCACCCCGCGATCGTCGACGTCACCGGCGGCACCACCCTCACCTGGTCCGCGCTCGACGCCGCCGTCGCCGCGGAGGCGACCCGGCTGCGGCAGGCCGGGGTGGCCACCGGCGACCGGGTGCTCGTCCGGCTCGGCAGCGGGGCTCCGTTCTGCGTGACAGTGCTGGGGGCGTTGCGGGCCGGTGCGATCGCGGTGCCGGCGGGACCGGTCGCGGTGCCCCGCGAGCTGGAGATCGTGCTCGCGGACTGCCGGCCAACAGCGCTGGTGGCGGAACCCGACGACGGCGACGCCGCGGCCGGCGCCACGACGGTGGGGGCCACGATGCTGGCACCGCCGGACGTGTCGGAATCGCCGGGCCCGCCGGTGCGGGTGGCCGGCTCGGAGGCGGGTGGCGGCGAGGAGATCGCGCTGCTGGTCTACACCTCGGGCACGACCGGGCGGCCCCGCGGGGTGCGCCTGTCGCACCGGGCGCTGCTGGCCAACCGCGCCCAGGCGGCGGCGCTGCGGCCCGCCCCGGTCACTCCGGTCGACCGGGTGCTCCTCGCGCTGCCGATGCACCACGTGTTCGGGCTGGCCGCCGGCTTCCTGCAGGTGTGTTGGGCGGGCGCCACCGTCGTGCTCACCGGTCGTTCCGAGCCCACCCACCTCGCCGGCGTGCTCGTCGAGCAGCGGGTGAGCGCACTGGCCGGGGTGCCCTCGATGTTCCACGCGCTGCTCGACATCCCGGCCGACGATCTCCGCGCCGCGACCGCCGGGCTACGGCTCTGCACGTCGGGCGGGGCGCCACTGCCCCCGGAGTGGCTCGCGGCGTTCCGGGCCGCCACCGGGCTGCCGATCTTCGAGGGGTACGGCCTCACCGAGGCGGGCCCCGTGGTCACCACCAACGCGATCGGCGGGGTGGCCAAGCCCGGGTCGGTGGGCCGGGCGCTGCCCGGGGTCGAGCTGCGCCTGGTCGACGCCGCGGGCCGGCCGCTCGACGACCCCCCCGAGTGGGACGACGGTGACCTCGCCGGTGGCGACCTCGACGGGGACGACTTCGGCGGCGATCTCGGCGGTGCCTCGGACCCCACCCAGGACACCGGACTCGTCGCGGTCCGCGGGCCGAACCTGTTCTCCGGATACTGGCCCGACGGGTCCGGCGGTCCGGACGAGGACGGGTGGTTCCGCACGGCCGACGTGGGCTTCCTCGACGCCGACGGCGACCTGCACCTCGTGGACCGGTCGTCGGACCTGGTGATCGTCAACGGGTTCAACGTCTACCCCCGCGAGGTCGAGCAGGTACTCGCTGAGCTGCCGGGGGTGGCCGAGGCCGCCGTCGTCGGGGTGCCGGACGACCGCACCGGCGAGGCGGTCAAGGCGGTACTCGTCCGGGCCACGGGGGTCGATCTCGACGAGGACGCCGTGCGCGACCACTGCACGCAGCGCCTCGCCCGGTTCAAGGTGCCCACGACGATCGACTTCGTCGAGGTGCTGCCGCGCACGCCCACCGGCAAGGTCGCGCGCCGGCAGCTGGCGACCCGGCCATGAGCTCCGCACCGCGGGTCACGGTCTACACGCGCACCGGCTGCACCACGTGCGTCACCGCGGAGGCCGACGTGGCGCGGATCTGCGGGGAGCTCGGGGCGAGCTGGACCGCGGTCGACGTCGACTCCGACACCGAGCTGCGGGCCGAGTACGGCGACCGGGTACCGGTGATCGTGATCGACGGCCGGGAGCACGGCTTCTGGAAGGTGGAGGAGCCGCGGTTCCGCCGCGCCCTGCAGAGCTGATGCGGCCGCCGCAACCGGTGGGGCCCGGCCGGTTCCGAACCAGGAACGGGCATCGGGACGAAACTGTCCCTGTGAGCACGACCGCCGCACCACCGCAGCCCACCCGTCCGGCCCGATCCGGGATCCCGCGCGGGTTCGCCGCGCTCATCGGGGTGCTGGCCGTCGGCGCCGCGCTCGCGGCGGGGCAGCTCGTGGCCGGCATCATCTCCCCGGCGTCCTCGCCGTTCCTGGCCGTCGGCGACACCGTCATCCGCTTCTCACCGCAGTTCCTCACCGAGTTCGCCAAGACGACGTTCGGCACGGCCGACAAGCCGGTCCTGCTCGCGGGCATGGCGGTGGTCATCGCGATCGTGGCCGCGGTGGCCGGCCTGGCCTCTCGCCACCGCCCGACTCCGGGCGTCGCCGTCATCGCCGTGCTCGGTGTGGTGGGCATCCTCGCGGTGGTCTTCGCACCGGTGTTCTCCCCGCTCGACCTCGTCGCCCCGGTCGTCGCGCTGGCCACCGGCATCGGGGTGTTCCGCGTGCTGCACGCACTGGCGCTCGGGACCGGCGACGGAGCGGCCGGGGCAGGCCCGGGCGGCCGGCTGTCGCGGCGCTCCGTGCTGATCGGCTCGTCGGCGGCGGTCGGGGTGGCGTCGCTCGGGGCGGCCGGGGGTGGCCTGCTCCTGGGTGCTGGCCTCGGCGACTCGCGGCGCTCGGTGACCGAACGGCTCGCCGTCGCGCAGCTGGTGGAGCGGGCCCCGGCGATCCCGGCGGGCGCGGCGTTCCCCGAGCTCGGCACCCCGACGTTCCTCACGCCCAACCCCGAGTTCTACCGGATCGACGTGGCGCTGCGGATCCCCAGCCAGGCGGCGGACGACTGGTCGATGCGCATCCACGGCATGGTCGACAACGAGATCACCCTGACCTTCGACGACCTGCTGAACCGGCCGCTGGTCGAGCGCACGATCACCATGACCTGCGTCTCCAACCCGGTCGGTGGCAACCTGATCTCCACCGCCAACTTCATCGGCGTCGAGCTCCGCGACATCCTCCTGGAGGCGGGCATCCGGCCCGGGGCCGACCAGCTCTACGCCACGAGCACGGACGGCTGGTACACCGGTACGCCGACCGACGTGGTGATGGAGCAGGACCGGGGCGCGCTGCTCGCCATCGGCATGAACGGCGAGGCACTGCCGCCCGAGCACGGCTTCCCGGTCCGCATGGTGGTGCCCGGCCTCTACGGCTACGTCTCCGCGACGAAGTGGATCTCCGACCTGGAGGTCACGACGTTCGGCGCCAAGCCCGGGTACTGGCTCGAGCGCGGCTGGGCCGAGCGGGCGCCGATCAAGACCCAGTCCCGGATCGACACCCCGCGGGGTTTCGCGTCGGTCCCGGCCGGACGGGTGACCGTCGCCGGCATCGCGTGGTCGCAACCGACCGGGCTCGGCGCGGTCGAGGTGCGGATGGACGGCGGTGCCTGGCAGGAGGCCGAGCTGTCCACCGAGGTGAACGACGACACCTGGCGCATGTGGCGCACCGACTTCGAGCTGGCGCCGGGCAGCCACACGGTGCAGACCCGGGCCACCGACCGCGCCGGTCGGACCCAGACCGAGTCGCGGGCCGACCCGATCCCCGACGGCGCGTCGGGCTGGCCGGCCACGATCTTCACCGTGCGGTGACTGGGCTCACTGCACTAGTCCATGCGCGCCGAACGGGTCACACGCACTACGACGAATGAACCGATCGCCGTCCGATGTCGAACGTCGTGATGCGAGGCCCGGACCGACCGGGCCGTGCGAGGAGGAACACACCGTGCGAAAGATCCAGCGAGTGGCCGCCGTCGGTGCGATGGCGGCCCTCACCGTGGTGCTGGGGGCCTGTGGCGGCTCCGAGACACCGTCCGCGGGCATGGCGCCCAGCGCCCCCGCCGCCGCGCCGTCCGCCGCCGCGCCCTCGGCGGCCGCCGCGAGCAACGGCGTCACCACGAACGACGACGTCTTCGGCCCGGCCTGCAACATGCTGCCGCAGGGCAGCGCGCCCGGTTCGCTGGACGACATGGGCCCGCAGCCGGTGGCCAGCGCGGCCTCCACCAACCCGCTGCTGACGACGCTGGTCACCGCGGTGGGCGCGGTTCCCGGACTGGCCGACACCCTGAACTCACAGAAGGCGATCACGGTCTACGCGCCGTTCAACGGGGCGTTCGACGAGGTCAAGACGACGGTCGGCGACGAGGCGTTCACCGCGCTCCTGAACAACCCGCAGCAGCTGGGCGCCCTGCTGTCCTACCACGTCGTCCCGGAGCGTCTGGACGCCGCGGGCCTGGTGGACATGGGCACGACCACCCAGCTCGCCGGTGGCGACGTGAAGGTCGGCGGTAGCGCCGACGCCCCCACACTGACCAGCGGTGGCGGTACCGAGGCCTCGGTGCTGTGCGGCAACATCCCCACCTCGAACGCCACGGTGTTCGTGATCGACAAGGTGCTCATGCCGGCCGGCTGAGACATCGACCGCGCATCAGGGCCACCGATCGCGCGCGACGACCGCAGGGCGGTCCCGGTCTCCGGGGCCGCCCTCGCGGCGTCGAGGAGGCACTGGACGCGACGAGCGGACGCTCCCGCGCGACGACCGGTCACCGTCGGCGACGGCCCGCTCGGCCACGTCCGGGTTCAAGATCGCGACTTTGTGCGTGCCTTCACAAGCGTCTACCGTGTGGTCCTGTCGCCGTCAACGCCCGTACCCGGGTATCCGGCCGGGGCATCTCCGGCTCTTGGGGTTCGTGGCCCGTCGACATCCGTGCGCACGACCGCAGCAGCACCGAGGAGAAGCCGTGACCCTGCCGCCGCCGGCCGAGGGTGCCACCGCCGGTCGTGTGCGGTCCATCCCCGAGGCCAGCGTCGCCCGGCTCGCCGTCTACCTGAGGATGCTCGGCGAGCTCGGCGAGCGGGGTGCGGAGACCGTCTCCAGCGACGAGCTCGCCGCGGCCACCGGGGTGAACCCGGCCAAGCTGCGCAAGGACCTGTCCTACATCGGTTCCTACGGCATCCGCGGCGTCGGCTACGACGTCGCCGCGCTGGTGCACCAGCTCGAACGGGCGCTCGGGCTCAACCATCGGCAGGCCGTGGCGCTCGTCGGGGTCGGCAACCTGGGACACGCCCTCGCGGGCTACAGCGGTTTCGGTGGCCGCGGGTTCCCGGTCTCGGCGCTGTTCGACGTCGACCCCGATCTCGTCGGCATCCCGATCAACGGCATCGTCGTCGAGCAGGTCCGCTCGATACCCTCGGTCTGCGCCGAGCGCGACATCACGATCGGCATGATCGCCACCCCCGGGCCGGCCGCGCAGGGGGTGTGCGACCTGCTGGTCGACGGTGGAGTCCGCTGCATCCTCAACTTCGCCCCGGTCGTCCTGCAGGTGCCCGACGAGGTCGAGGTCCGCAAGGTCGATCTGGCCGTCGAGCTGCAGATCCTGGCGTTCCACGTGGCGCGCCGGCACCTGGCGGGCGGAGCCGGGGCGGGCGTCAACGGGCGGGTCTTCAACGGGCACGACGTGCTTCCTCCCGCGGAGGCGAGATCATGACCGCCGACGTGCTCTTTCCCGCGGAGGCGGCGTCATGACCGCCGACGTGCTCTTTCCCGCGGAGGCGGCGTCATGACCGCCGACGTGCTCTTTCCCGCGGAGGCGGCGTCATGACCGTTCTGGTGGTGGGGTTGTCGCACCGCAGCGCGCCCGTGGACGTCCTGGAGCGAGCCTCCGTCGCCGCCGACGAGGTCCCCAAGCTGCTCGACGAGATGCTGCGCGGCCCGCACGTCTCCGAGTGCGTGCTGCTGTCCACGTGCAACCGGGTGGAGGTCTACGCCGTCGTCGACGCGTTCCACGGCGGCCTGGCCGAGGTCTCCGCCGTGCTGGGCCGGCACGCCGGGATGGCGATGCCCGAGCTCACCGAGCACGTCTACGTGCACTACGCCGGCTCGGCCGTGCAGCACCTGTTCGCCGTCTCCTCCGGGCTCGACTCGATGGTCGTCGGCGAGGCCCAGATCCTCGGCCAGCTCCGCGCGGCCTACGTCGCCGCCGACGAGACCGGCACCGTCGGCCGGGTGCTCCACGAGCTGGTCCAGCAGGCCCTGCGCGTGGGCAAGCGGGTGCACGCCAGCACCGGCATCGACACCGCGGGCGCGTCCGTCGTCTCCGAGGCCCTCGCCGACGCGGCCGCCGCCCTGGGCGGCAGCCTGGCCGGGCGCCGGGCCGTCGTCGTGGGGGCGGGGGCGATGGGCGGGCTGGCCGCCGCCCACCTGCGCCGCGCAGGCGCGGCCGAGATCGTCGTGCTGAACCGGTCGCCCGAGCGCGCGGCCCGCCTGGCCGAGATCACGTGGGCGAATGGGACGCCGGCGCGGGCTGCCGGGCTGGCCGTCCTCGCCGACGAGGTCGCCACCGCCGATGTCGTCGTCGCCAGCACCGGCGCGGTCGGCACCGTCGTGGACCTCGGCACGCTCGCCGCCGCCGTGGTCATGCGCGAGGGGCGCCCGCTCGCCGTGTGTGACCTGGGGTTGCCCCGTGACGTCGATCCCGGCGCTGCCGCGCTGCCCGGCGTCACGCTGATCGACCTGGTGGCGCTGCAGCGCCGGCTCGCCTCCGACGAGCGGGGAGCGGCCGTCGCCGCGGCGCAGGAGCTCGTGGCCGAGGAGGCGCAGGCCTACCTGACCGCCCAGCGGTCGGCCGAGGTCACCCCCACCGTCACGGCCCTGCGGCGGCGGGCGTCCGAGGTGATCGACGCCGAGCTGCTGCGGCTGGATGCGCGCCTACCGGAGCTCGACGGCGGGGTGCGCGCGGAGTTCACGCGCACCGTCCGCCGGGTGGTCGACAAGCTGCTGCACACGCCCACCGTGCAGGTCAAGCGCCTCGCCGAGGGGCCGGACGGGGACAGCTACGCCGCCGCCCTGCGGGCCCTGTTCGAGCTCGACCCGCAGACGCCGGCCGCGGTGGCGATCCAGCGCACCGGCGATGTGCTCGCCGCCCTCGAGTCCCGGCCCGACGCCTCCGCCCCCGAGCAGGCGAGCCGATGACCCTGCGGATCGGTACCCGTCCCAGCGCGCTGGCGACCGCGCAGGCCGGCCTGGTCGCCGAGCGGCTGCGCGCCGCCGGGCACCCGTGCGAGCTCGTCGAGGTGAGCACGGTGGGCGACCGTTCGTCGGCCCCGGTCGCCGAGCTGGGCGTCGGGGTGTTCGTCTCGGCGCTGCGCGACGCCCTGGTCGCAGGACAGGTCGACGTCGCGGTGCACTCCTACAAGGACCTGCCCACCGCGGTCGACCCGCGGCTGCGGCTGGCCGCCGTCCCGCCCCGCGAGGACCCCCGGGACGCGCTCGTCGCGCGCGACGGCAAGGTGCTCGGCGAGCTCCCGGTCGGGGCGCGGGTGGGCACCGGGTCCCCCCGCCGGCACGCGCAGCTGGACGCGCTCGGGCTCGGCCTGCAGGTCGTCGCGATCCGCGGCAACGTCGACACCCGGATCGGCAAGGTCCGGGCCGGCGAGCTCGACGCCGTCGTCGTGGCCGCGGCCGGGTTGCGCCGCCTCGGTCGCGTGGCCGAGGCCACCGAGCTGCTCGATCCCCTGCAGATGCTGCCGGCCCCGGCGCAGGGCGCGCTGGCGGTCGAGTGCCGGGCCGGGGACGCCGCGCTGGCGGTCGCCCTGGCCGCCGCGCTCGACGACGAGGCCACCCGGGCCGCCGTCACCGCGGAGCGCGCGGTGCTCGCGACGCTGGAGGCGGGGTGCAGCGCGCCGGTGGGTGCGCTGGCCGACGTCGTGTCGGACCTCGACGACGACGGCCGCGCGGTCGACCGCGTGTCGTTGCGCGCGGTGGTCGGCACCCCCGACGGAGCGCTGCTGCGCGCCTCCGTCACCGGAGACATGCCCGACGCCGAGAAGCTCGGGGCGGCACTGGCCGCCGAGCTGCTCGACATGGGCGCCTCGCCGGCTTCGGTCGGGTTCCCCACGAGAAACGCTGGATCGGGAGATCTGAGATGAACCGAGTACCGTCCTCCCCCGCCGCCCCCGAGCGGGTGGCCTTCGTGGGCAGTGGCCCCGGCGACCCCGGCCTGCTGACCCTGCGGGCCCGCGAGGCGCTGGTGAACGCGCCGCTGGTCATCACCGACGCCGACGTCCCCGAGTCGGTCCTGGCGATGGTCGCCGACGGAGCCGAGGTGCGCCCGGCCGTGGGGCAGCCCGCGGACGTCGCGCGCACCCTCATCGCGGAGGCCCGCGCGGGCCGCGCCGTCATCCGACTGGTGAGCGGTGACCCGTTGACCGTCGACTCCGTGGTGATCGAGGCCATCGCGGTGGCCGGGTCCGAGGTCGCGTTCGACGTCCTGCCCGGGGTGCCCGCCGGCACCGCCGTCCCGGCCTACGCCGGCGTGGCCCTCGGCTCCGCGCACGTCGAGGCGGACGTGCGCACCGGTGTCGACTGGGCGCGCCTCGCCGCAGCCCCCGGCCCGCTCGTGCTGCACGCCTCCGCGGCCCATCTCACCGAGGTCGCCGGCTCGCTCGTCGAGCGCGGCCTCGCCTCGCACACGCCGGTGGCCGTCACGTCGAACGGCACCGCCACCACCCAGCGCACCGTGGAGGCCACGCTGGCCACGCTGGCCACCGAGGCCGCTGACCTCGAGGGCCCGCTGGTGCTCACGGTCGGCGCCGAGGTGGGTCGGCGCGGGCAGCTGTCCTGGTGGGAGTCGCGCGCGCTCTACGGCTGGCGGGTGCTGGTTCCCCGCACGAAGGACCAGGCCGGCGCCATGAGCGACCGGCTGGCCGTGCACGGTGCCACCGCCGAGGAGGTACCGACGATCGCGGTCGAGCCGCCGCGCTCGCCCACCCAGATGGAGCGCGCCGTCAAGGGCCTCGTCGACGGTCGGTACCAGTGGGTGGTGTTCACCTCGACCAACGCGGTGCGTGCGGTGTGGGAGAAGTTCGCGGAGTTCGGCCTGGATGCGCGGGCGTTCTCCGGTGTGAAGATCGCGTGCGTCGGCCAGGCGACGGCCGACAAGGTGCGGGGCTTCGGCATCGTGCCCGAGCTCGTGCCGTCGGCCGAGGAGGCGCAGGAGTCGTCGTCCGAGGGCCTGCTCGGCGTCTTCCCGCCCTACGACGACGTGCTCGATCCGGTCGACCGCGTCCTGCTCCCGCGCGCCGACATCGCCACCGAGACCCTCGCCGCCGGCCTGCGCGACCGCGGCTGGGAGATCGACGACGTGACGGCCTACCGCACCGTGCGTGCCGCCCCGCCGCCCGCGCCGATCCGCGAGGCGATCAAGACCGGCGGGTTCGACGCGGTGTGCTTCACCTCGTCGTCCACGGTGCGCAACCTGGTCGGGATCGCCGGGAAGCCGCACGCCCGCACGATCGTGGCGTGCATCGGCCCGCAGACCGCCGAGACCGCGCGTGAGTTCGGCCTGCGGGTGGACGTGCAGCCCGACGAGGCTCGCATTCCGGCGCTGGTCGACGCGCTCGCGGCGCATGCCGCGCAGCTCCGCGCCGAGGGTGCGCTCCCGCCGCCGAAGAAGGCGAAGGCCCGGCGCCGCTGAGCTCGGCGCTGTGCTCGACGTTGCTGTACCGCCGGTTGATCGGCGGTCGGGGACGCTCCGGTGTGCCACGTGCGGTTGCGGGTCCCGATTCGCTGGTCATCAGGTTGCACCGACACTGCTCGGGCGAGTTCCCGCTCCGGTCGTAGGCTGACGGCATGGCCTTCCCGACCCACCGGCCGCGGCGGCTGCGGGCCACGCCGGCCCTGCGGCGGCTCGTCGCGGAGACCGATCTGCGCCCGCGGCACCTGGTACTGCCGATGTTCGTCAAGGAGGGCGCGGCCGAACCCGTGCCGATCGCGTCGATGCCCGGCGTGGTCCAGCACACGCGCGACTCGCTGCTCAAGGCCGCCACCGAGGCCGTCGCGGCCGGCGTGGGCGGGCTGATGCTGTTCGGGGTCCCGCAGCGCCGGGACGCCTCGGGATCGGCAGGCGCCGACCCCGATGGTGTGTTGAACGCCGCCCTGCGCGACGTCGCGGCCGAGGTCGGCGACGCCACGGTCCTGATGGCCGACACCTGTCTCGACGAGTTCACCGACCACGGGCACTGCGGCGTGCTCGACGCGGACGGCCGCGTGGACAACGACGCCACCCTCGACGCGTACGCCGAGATGGCGGTCGCCCAGGCCGCGGCGGGGGCCCACCTGCTCGGCCCGAGCGGGATGATGGACGGGCAGGTCGGCGCCATCCGAGCGGCGCTCGATGCGGCCGGTCACGTCGACACCGGGATCCTCGCCTACACCGCCAAGTACTCCTCGGCGTTCTACGGACCGTTCCGGGAGGCGGTCGAGTCCCAGCTGCGCGGCGACCGCAAGACCTACCAGCAGGACAGCGCCAACGTGCGCGAGTCCCTGCGCGAGCTGGCGCTGGACCTCGAGGAGGGCGCCGACCTGGTCATGGTCAAGCCGGCGATGGCCTACCTCGACGTGCTGCGCGCGGTCGCCGAGGTCGCCGACGTGCCGGTGGCGGCGTACCAGGTCTCGGGGGAGTACGCGATGGTGGAGGCGGCGGCGGCGAACGGGTGGGTGGACCGCGACCGCACGATCCTCGAGACGCTCACCGGCATCCGCCGCGCCGGCGCCGACATCGTGCTCACCTACTGGGCCGTCGAGGTCGCCGGCCGACTCTGAGGGCCTCGACCGGCCGGTATACGATCGCGCCTCCGCTGATCACTATCCTGTTCACCTGGAGTGCGCATGTCCTACGATCCCGGGTCGCCCGGTGACCGTGCCCAGCAGCAGCCCGGTGCCCAGGGCTGGCCGCCCGCCGGCCAGCCCTACCAGGGGGGTTACGGACAGCAGCAGCCGCCGCCCGGGTGGGGGCCGCCGTCGGCGCCGGGTCCAGGTCTGGGTGGACCCTCGGGCACGGAGGAGCAGAAGAGCCCGCTGGCCGCCCTCTTCGACTTCAGCTTCACCACCTTCGCCACGCCGGGCCTGATCAAGATCCTCTACATCGTCGGCACGGCGTTGCTCCTGCTCGGATGGCTCGGCTTCACGATCGTGAACTTCGCCAACTCGGGCGCTGTCGCGGGGATCCTGACGTTCCTGCTCGGTGCGGTCGTCGTGCTGTTCTACCTGGCGTTCCTCCGGCTCTCGTTGGAGTTCTACTTCGCGGTGGTGCGCATGTCGGAGGACATCCACCACCGTCGGTGAGGCCAGCCGTGGGTCCGGCCCCGGCGACGGGGGCATCGCAAAGGACCGCGTGGACAGCCGATGGGGCCGGCCCTACGGTGGCGCCGTGAGCACCCCGTCCGACCCGCAGCGTGATCAGTCTGACGACGGCATGGACGAGACCCGGCAGGCGCAGGCCGACGAGCCGACGTCGGCGGAGCGCCCCGGTCAGACCGGCGAGGACGTCGACCGGGGCGACCACGGCCAGTCGGGTGATCCGGGGCAGCAGGCCCCGCACGGCCAGCCGGCCTCCTACGGACAACCCGAGACCTCCGGACAGCCCAGCCAGTACGGCCAGGCTCCCCAGTACGGGCAGGCACCCCAGTACGGCCAGAACCCCCAGTACGGCCAGTACCCCCAATACGGCTCTCCCGCCCCGTACGGCGCACCGGCCCAGTACGGCCAGCCGTCCCCGTACGCGCAGCCGGGCCAGGACGCGCCGTACGGTCAGCCGGGCCAGTACGGCACCGGCCAGCCGGGTGCCTACGGCCCGTACGGTCAGCAGCCCGGTCCGTACGCGCCCTACGGGAGCCAGTACGGCCAGTACGCCTACACCCCGTACGGGACGCCCTACCCGGCTGGCCTCGACGACGGGGGCCTCGAGCCCGCGGCCCGCCCGCGGATCATGGTGTTGTCCCTGGTCTTGCTGCTCCTCAGCGCGCTGCCGTTCCTCGCGTTCGGCGCGGTCCTGCTGCTCCTGCCGATCGACGCGAACACGATCCCGCAGGTGGACATCCAGGGACAGCTCGCCGAAGCCGGCATCACGATCGAGACCCTGGTCTCCTTCCTGCGCGTGTTCGGGGCCATCGCCCTGGTGCTCGCGCTGCTGTACGTGACCTTCGCCGTGCTGGCCTTCCTGGGCCGGAACTGGGCCCGGATCGTGCTGACGATCATGACGGCGGGCTTCGCCCTGCTGTTGCTGGCCGGGGTGGCCGGTGGGGGAGCGAGCGACCCGAGCAGCCTGACGTTCCTGCTGCTGGTCCTCGCTGCGGCTGTCGGCGGCACCACCATCCTCTTCCTGCCCGAGGCCAACCGCTTCTTCGCCGGCCCTCGGCGCTGATCCCGGCCGGACCGGGCCCGAGGACCGGCTGCCTGCACCCCGCGGGCCGGAACGGCGACCGGCTGCCAGACTGGCGGTCGTGGTCAGCCCGCCGTCGTCCCCCGTCACCGGCCTGCGCACCGACACCTCCCGAGCCCTGTTCGAGCGCGCGTCCGCGGTGATCCCGGGCGGCGTCAACTCCCCGGTCCGCGCGTTCACCGCGGTCGGCGGCACGCCCCGGTTCATCGTCTCCGCCGCCGGACCGTGGCTGACGGACGCCGACGGGCACCGCTACGTCGACCTGATCAGCTCCTGGGGCCCGATGATCCTGGGCCACGCGCATCCCGCCGTCGTCGACGCCGTGCGCGCGGCGGCGGGCCGGGGGCTGTCGTTCGGGGCACCGACATCCGCGGAGATCGAGCTCGCCGAGGAGATCATCGGCCGGGTCGCGCCGGTCGAGCAGGTGCGGCTGGTGAACTCGGGCACGGAGGCCACGATGAGCGCCATCCGGCTGGCGCGGGGCATCACCGGTCGCCGGGTCATCGTCAAGTTCGCAGGGTGCTATCACGGGCACGTCGACGCGCTGCTGGCCCAGGCCGGGTCGGGCGTCGCCACGTTGGGCCTGCCCACCAGCCCTGGCGTGACCGGAGCGCAGGCCGCCGACACCGTCGTCCTGCCCTACAACGACCTGGACGCCGTGCGCGCGGTGTTCGCCCAACGCGGCTCCGACATCGCGTGCGTGATCACCGAGGCGGCGGCCGGGAACATGGGGGCGATCGCGCCCCGGCCAGGGTTCAACGCAGGACTGCGGGAGGTGTGCCACGCCCACGGTGCGCTGCTGGTGGTCGACGAGGTGATGACCGGCTTCCGGGTCTCGCCCGCCGGCTGGTACGGCCTCGACGGCGTGGCGGGCGACCTGTACACCTTCGGCAAGGTGATGTCCGGCGGGCTGCCGGCAGCGGCGTTCGGCGGGTCGGAAGCGCACATGTCCTTCCTCGCCCCCGCGGGGCCCGTCTACCAGGCCGGGACGCTGTCCGGGAACCCCGTCGCGGTCGCCGCCGGCCTTGCCACCTTGCGCACCGCCGACGCCGGGGTCTACCGCGCGCTCGACGCCCATGCGGCCCGGTTGGGTGCCCTGATCGGTGACGCGTTGCGCGCGGAGGGCGTGCCGCACCGCGTCCAGTTCGCCGGGAACATGGTCTCGGTGTTCTTCGCCGAGGACGAGGTGGCCGACTACGCCGCCGCGCAGGCCGCGGCGACGTGGCGCTTCCCGGCCTTCTTCCACGCGCTGCTGGACCGGGGGGTGTACGCGCCGCCGAGCGCCTTCGAGGCGTGGTTCGTCTCCGCCGCTCTCGACGACGGGACGTGGGACGTGATCGAGGCCGCGTTGCCGTCCGCGGCGCGGGCCGCGGCCACCGCCACGCCCCCGGCGGAGGCCGGGCAGTGACCGGCCCGCGCACCGTCGTGCACCTGCTGCGGCACGGCGAGGTGCACAACCCCGACGGCATCCTCTACGGACGGTTGCCGGGGTTCCGCCTCTCGGCGAACGGGCGCGACCAGGCCGAGATCGTGGCCAAGTCCCTCGCCGACGTCGACCTCGCCGCCGTCGTCGCCTCGCCGATGCAGCGCGCGCAGGAGACCGCGGCACCGATCGCGGCGATGCACGGCCTGGAGGTGACGACCGACGAGCGGTTGATCGAGGCCGGTAGCCGTTTCGAGGGTGAGCGAGTGTCCGTGGGGGACGGGGTGGTGCGCCACCCGCGGTACTGGCCGCTGCTCCGCGACCCGTTCACGCCCTCGTGGGGGGAGCCCTACCTGCCGATCGCGCACCGCATGCTCGGCGCCGTGCACCGCGCCCGACTGCTGGCGGAGGGCCACGAGGCCGTGTGCGTCTCGCACCAGCTGCCGATCTGGACCCTCCGCCGGTTCCTCAACGGTCAGCGGCTGTGGCACGACCCGCGGCACCGCCAGTGCGCGCTCGCGTCCCTCACCTCGCTGGTCTTCACCGGCACGGAGCTGACGCAGCTGCAGTACTCCGAACCCGCCGGCGCTGCCAACCGGACCCAGACCGGCGCATGACCCACCCCCCGGACCCGACGAGAACGAACCTATGGTGATCAGGGGGTTTCGATCACCAGGAGTTCGTTCTCGACGGCTGGCCGGGGCGCTCGTGGTGGTGCTCACCCTGGCCGGGTGCTCCACGACGCAGGAGGCCGTCGCGACCGGCGGGGAGTTCGAGTTCGTCGCGCCGGGCGGGCAGACGTCGATCCGCTACGACCCGCCGGACAGCCGCGGCGCCGTCACCGGCATCGCGGGCGAGAGCCTGCTGCGACCCGGTGGGACCGTCGGGCTCGAGGACTACGCGGGCCGCGTGGTGGTGCTCAACCTCTGGGGCTCGTGGTGCGGCCCCTGCCGGGAGGAGGTGCCCGACCTGCAGTTCGTGCAGGACCAGACCGGGGCCGCCGTGCTCGGCATCGCGGTGCGCGACTCCCAGCAGGACGCCGCCGACTTCCTGCGCTCCCGCGAGGTCACCTACGACTCGATCTTCGACACGCCGGGCCGGACCCTCGCCCGGCTGAGCGGCTACCCGCGCAACGCCGTGCCGTCCACGCTGGTGCTCGACAAGCAGCACCGGGTGGCCGCGGTCGACCTGCTCCAGATCCGGGTGTCGGATCTGATCCCCCTCGTGGAGCGCCTGCAGGCCGAACCTCCGACCTGATCGGTGGATCGGCGGCCGCGTCGAGTGCCGTCCACTACAGCCTGTAGAACCCGGCGAGCGGAGAACCCGCCTCGCGGCCTACGCTCGACGCTGATGGACCCCACGACCGCACTCGCGATCTCCGGACCGCTGCTGGTCGCGGCCGTGGTGGCTGCGCTGGCGGGAGCGGTCAGCTTCGCGTCCCCGTGCGTGGTCCCGCTCGTCCCCGGATACCTCGCCTACCTCGCCGGGCTGGTCGGCGCGGACGCCCCACCCGCGACCGTGGAGCAGGCCCGCACGGCCCGATCGGGGCGGTGGCGCGTCGCCGGTGCGGCCGGGCTGTTCGTCGCCGGGTTCACGGCCGTCTTCGGCGCCATCCTGGTCGGCGTCGTCTGGCTGTCCGACGCGCTGGTGGCCAACGAAGCCGCCCTGCAACGCGCCGGCGGCGTGATCATGATCGCGATGGGGCTGGCGTTCGTCGGGCTGGTCCCGGTGCTGCAGAACGAGCGCCGGGTGCACTGGGTGCCCCGAGCCGGGGTCTGGGGGGCGCCGCTGCTCGGTGCGGTGTTCGGGCTCGGCTGGGTGCCCTGCATCGGACCGACGCTCGCCGGCGTCGTCGCGGTGGCCGCGGGCACCGGCGGTGGGTCGCTGCGTGGGGTCGTGCTCACGCTGGCCTACTGCGCCGGGCTGGGCCTGCCGTTCGTGCTGATCGCCCTCGGGGCGTCGCGGGCCGTCCGGGCCCTCGGCTGGCTGCGCCGGCACACCCGCGCGATCCAGGTCGGTGGCGGTGTGCTCATGGTGGCCGTCGGGCTCCTGCTGGTCAGCGGCCTGTGGAGTGGGCTGCTCGCCGAGCTGCAGACCACCGTCGCCGGCTTCACACCGGTCCTGTAGCGATGCCGGTGCTGAGGCGATGACGGTGCTGACGCCATGACGGTGCTGAGGCGATGACGGTGCTGACGCCATGACGGTGCTGACGCGATGACGACGACCGCGGCCCCGGCGACCCGCCCCCAGGACACGGGCGACCCGCCGGCCGGGAACGGGCCGCTCGCGGTGGGGCGCAACGCGTGGCGCGGGCTCACCTCGATGCGCACCGCGCTCGTGCTGCTGTTCCTGCTCGCGGTGGCCGCGTTGCCGGGGGCGCTGCTGCCGCAGCGCCCGCTGAACCGGGGGCTGGTCGAGCAGTACGCCACCGAGCACCCACTCCTGGCTCCCGTCCTGGACCGGCTGGGGTTCTTCGACGTCTTCGCGGCACCCTGGTTCGCCGCGATCTACCTGCTGCTGATGGTGTCGCTGGTCGGATGCGTGTTGCCGCGCACCGTCGAGCACGCCAGGGCGCTGGTGGCCGGACCGGTGGCCGTCCCGCGCAACCTCGCCCGGCTGCCGCACCATGGCCGTGGCGTGCTCGACGTCGGGCCGGACGAGGCCGCGGAGCGGGTCCGCACCCGGCTGCGGGGCTGGCGGGTCGCGGAACCGGCCGAGGGTGCCGGCCGGGCGGTGTCGGCCGAGCGCGGCCACCTCCGTGAGGTCGGCAACCTGGTGTTCCACCTCAGCCTGATCGGGCTGCTCGTCGGCTTCGCCGCGGGCAAGCTGTTCGGCTACGAGGGCCAGGTCATCGTGGCTGTCCGGCGGCGGCCAGTTCTGCAACACCGGGATCCTGCGGCTACGACTCGTTCCGCGCCGGGCTGCGCGTGGACGGCACCGACCTCGCCCCGTTCTGCGTGCGGGTTGACGACTTCGACGCCGACTTACCTGCCGAACGGCCAGGCCGCGAGCTTCCGCGCCACCCTGGCCACCAGAGCGCCGAGGACCTCGAAGCGGGGCGGGTGGACACGTGGCGCCAGCACCCGCTGGCGGTGAACAACCCGCTGCGCCTGGACGGCAACCGGGTCTACCTGCTCGGCCACGGCTACGCGCCCCGGTTCACCGTGACCTTCCCCGGACGGCGAGCAGCGCACCGGGGAGATCCAGTGGCGGCCGGTCGACCCGGCGACGCTGCTGTCCGAGGGGGCGACCAAGTTCGAACCGCCCGGGGTCACCGACGACGACGCAGCGCCGCACGGGCCAGCTCGCGGTCACCGGCCTGCTCGCCCCCACGAGTCGGGCGGCCAGATCGTCACCTCGGTGTTCCCGGACCTGCGCGATCCCGAGGTGGCGGTCGACGTGCTGCGCGGCGACCTCGGGCTCGACGACGGGCGCGGCCAGTCGATCTTCCAGGTGGACCGGGCCAAGATCGACTCCGGGGAGCTGGTCCGGGTGGCGCGGGCCAACCTGGTGCCCGGCCAGTCGCTGACCCTCGACGACGGCACGACCGTCCGCTTCGACGGCGTGCAGGACTGGGTCTCGCTGCAGGTCAGCCACGACCCGGGGCAGCTCGCGGTGCTGGTGTTCGCGGTGCTGATGCTGCCGGCCTCGGCCTGTCGCTGAGCGTCCGCAGGCGCCGGTTCTGGGTCCGGCTCACCCCGTCCGACGGCGGACCGCGTACCATCGTGGAGATCGGCGGTCTCGCCCGCACCGACCGGGCCGGGTACGGCGAGGAGTTCGACCGCCTCCGGGCGGACCTGCTGCGGCCCGACACCGACCACGACGACGACCGCTGATGCTCACCGAACTGGCCTTCTACAGCGACCGCCTGTTCATGGCGGCCGTCGGCGTGTACGTGCTGGCGATGGTGCTGCACGGCGCCGAGTACGCCGGCCGCGGCGCTCGCCGGCCGGCGTGCTGGTCGGGCGCCGGTGGCCCGGCCGCCGACGGCGTCGGCCGACCCGCATGGCGCCGGCGCGGCCGGTTCCGTGGCCGGTCGGCGACCGGCTCGGGCGGATGGCCGTCGCGCTGATCGTGCTGGGCGTGGTCGCTGCACTTCGCCTCGATCGTCGCTGCGGGGCGTCGCGGCCGGCCGCTGGCCGCTGGGCAACATGTACGAGTTCACCTCGGCGATCTGCCTGGCCGCCGTCGTCGCCTGGCTGGTGGTGCTGCGCCGCTGCGCCGGCGACCCGGCCGGTCGGCCTGTTCGTGCTGCTCCCGGTGGTCGTCCTGATGTTCCTGGCCGGCACCGTGCTCTACGCCCAGGCCGCCCCGGTGATGCCCGCGCTGCAGTCGTACTGGCTGGTCATCCACGTCACGACGATCGCCTCTCCTCCGGGCTGCTGCTCGTCCCCGGCGTCGCCAGCCTGCTGTACCTGCTGCGCCGGTCCGGGCGCGGCGCGGCCGGGCTCGCCGACCGCCTCCCGGCGGCGGACGTGCTGGACCGGCTCGCCTACCGCACCACGATCCTCGCGTTCCCGCTCTACACCTTCGCGGTCATCGCCGGCGCGATCTGGGCCGAGGCGGCGTGGGGCCGGTTCTGGGGCTGGGACCCGAAGGAGACCGTCGCCTTCGTCGCCTGGGTCGATCTACGCGGCGTACCTGCACGCCCGGGCGACCGCGGGATGGCGCACCGGCGCGGCGGCGTGGATCAACGTGGCCGGCTTCGCCGACTGATCTTCAACCTGTTCTTCATCAACATGGTGGTCGCCGGCCTGCACTCCTACGCCGGGCTCGGGTGACAGGCGCAGGGAGTCCTGCGATTCGGGCCAGTCCACGAGGGACTGGACAGCCTCGACCGGCGGCGATGCACGCGACTACTGTCGGCTGCCAGGCATGGGTTCAGCGGTTGAGAGACGGGTTCGGCGGGCCGCAGCGATGACGGAGCGTGATTTCAGCGACGACCGGGACTACCCGGACGGCTCGGTGGGCCGGTACGTGCGCGAGCGCTGGGGAGCGCCGCCCACGCGCCCGCCCGATGGCAGCGCCTTCGCCGCCGCCGACCGGCCGCGCCGGGCCGGCTCCGGATCGGCGGACGCCCGACGTACCCGCCGAGACCGCGTGTCGGGACCCCGATCCCGACGCGTGCCGCGCCGGCGCGGCGCCCGACCGGCGAGGCCACCGGACCTCTTCGCGCAGCCCGACCCCCGCTCCCGAGCCCGACCGGGGTCGCCGCACCCCGGTCGGCCGGCCGCCCGGAGGCGGCCCGGTGGACCGAGCCGGCCGCTGCCCCGTCGCGCTCGCGCAGGACCGGCCCAGCGCGTGCCCGCAGGGCCCGCGGCCCGCCGCGCGGCGCGACCTGGCCCTCGGCCCGGTTGCTGCGGCCGGCCAAGCGCCCGCCGCAGTCCGGCTGGCGCCGGCTGGTCTACGTGCTGTCCGGGCGGCTGATCAACCCCGGCGAGAGCCCGATCGACATCCGCCGTCGCGAGCTCACCACGCGGGTCAACCAGCCGCTGCTCGGCTGCTACAAGATCGCGATGCTGAGCCTGAAGGGCGGTGTCGGCAAGACCACGATGACGGCCACCTTGGGCGCCACGTTCGCCTCACTGCGCGGTGACCGCGTGGTGGCCGTCGACGCGAACCCCGACCTGGGCACGCTCAGCCAGAAGATCCCGCTGGAGACCAGCGCCACCGTCCGCCACCTGCTGCGCGACGCGCAGCGCGTGCGCCGCTACACCGACGTGCGGGCGTACACCTCACAGGGCCCGTCGCGGCTGGAGGTCCTGGCGAGCGAGCAGGACCCGGCCGTCTCGGAGGCCTTCGGCGAGGACGACTACCGGCGCACCGTCAACCTGCTCGAGCACTTCTACAACATCGTCCTGACCGACTGCGGCACCGGACTCATGCACTCGGCCATGTACGGGGTGCTCGGCGTGGCCGACCAGCTGGTGATCGTCTCGTCCGGCTCGATCGACGGCGCCCGCAGCGCCTCGGCCACGATGGACTGGCTCGACGCGCACGGGCACGGCGACCTCGTCCGCAACGCCGTCGCGGTGATCAACTGTGTGCACCGCTCGTCGGGTGGGGTGGACCTGGACCGGGTGGCCGAGCACTTCGCCGCGCGCTGCCGCATCGTGGTGCGGATCCCCTTCGACGCGCACCTCGAGGAGGGCGCGGAGGTGGATCTGGACCGGCTGGAGCCGGCCACCCGGATCGCGTTGCTGGAGCTGGCCTCGACGGTGGCCGACGCCTTCGAGGGGGCACCGGCGTAGCACGGGGGGCGTCAGGCGGGCGGGTCGTCGCGCTTGCGCACCTTCTCGTCGAGCTTGCGCAGGAAGTCGGGGTCGTCGTCCGGGCCGTAGGCGCGCGGGCGGGCGGGGCCGCCCGCTGGGCGGTGCGGCAGCGCCGACCCCTCGGCGGTCTGGGCGGAGTTCATCGCCTTCCACAGCACCAGTGCGATCACCGCGGCACCGACGAACGCGATGAGGAACAGCATCGGGAACCACCTCCGCCACCGAGGTTAGCGGAGCGCGCGCGAGCGCGGGGTGAAGTGCCGCGATGCTCAGGATCGAGCAGGTGGGACGGTGGCCTCGCTCGTGAGGTCGGCGAGCATGCCGTGCACCTCGGACTCCCGGAACCGCCGGTGCCCACCGGGGGTGCGGATGGAGCCGATCCGGCCGGCCGACGCCCACCGCGTCACGGTCTTGGGATCCACGCGGAAGAGCACGGCCACCTCGCCGGGGGTGAGCAGCCGATCGTCCCCACCCACATGCACCGACATGCGCCGACCCCCATCCCCCGCGAGTGTTCCCGGTCCATGGTGACACTTCGGACCCCACGTACTCGAACGGTTGTCCGGAGGTAAAGGCCACCTCAAGGACGAACCAGACAGATCGCCGCAACGGGCGGGGACGACGACGGGGGAGGGGACTGCGACGAGGCGGGGATAACGACGAGGCGGGACGAGAACGCGCCGACACGGGCCCGGTCGTAGGGTTCGGACATGGGCTCGACGCCACCACCGCCGCCCCCGGACGCCGCCCCCCGGGCCCGGGGCGGGGCTCGCCGGTGCGTTCGCCCTCTACGCGCTGGCCCGGCTCGCGCTGGTCGCTCTCGTCGCGGCCCTCTTGCTGCTGACCGGCGTGCCGCTCGCCGTCGCGGTACTGGTCGGTCTGGTCGTGGCGCTCCCGTTGTCGATGGTGCTGTTCCGAGGCCTGCGCGCGCGGCTCGACTCGGCCCTCGAGGACGCCCGCCGGCGCGCGGTCGAGGGAGCGCGACGCGCTGCGAGCCCGGTTGCGCGGCGACGACAGCGCGGCCCCGGGGTCGGGCTCAGACGAACCGCCCCAGCACCAGCCCGACCGCGGTCAGGGCTGACCAGGCCAGCAGCAGCACCCCGGTCCGGCCCAGCACCGGGATCAGCGACCGGCCCTCGGCCCCGCCGAGCACCGGGCGGACCGTCAGCACGGCGAGCGGCCCGGCCAGCAGCGCGAGCAGCATCGGCCAGCTGCGCAGGCCGGCCAGTCCCGACAGCAGGAACGGCGTCGCCACCAGCGCCGCGTAGAGGCGACGGGTGTCGCGGTCACCGAGGACGACGGCCAGCGTGCGCTTCCCCGCCACCGCGTCGGTGGGGATGTCGCGCAGGTTGTTGACGACCAGCACCGCACAGGCGAGCACGCCGACCCCGACCGCGCCGACGACCGCCAGTGCTCCGGGCGAGCCGCCCTGGGTGATCACCGTTCCGAGCACGGCCACAGGACCGAAGAAGACGAACACGGCGACCTCGCCGAGCCCGGCGTAGCCGTAGGGCCGGCGGCCGCCCGTGTAGAACCACGCTGCGGCGAGGCACAGGGCCCCCACCCCGATCAGCCACCACTCCCGGCTCAGCGACACCAGCGTGAGGCCGGCCAGGGCAGCGACCGCGAGCGCCGCGATCGCCGCGGTGCGCACCGCGGTCGGAGCCGCCGCCGCGGAGCCGACGAGTCGCAGCGGGCCGACGCGGTCGTCGTCGGTGCCGCGGATGCCGTCGGAGTAGTCGTTGGCGTAGTTCACGCCGACGACCAGGGCGAGGGCGACGATCAGGGCGAGCAGTGCGCGCCCCGGCGCGACGATGCCGGCGCCGATCGCGGCACCCGTGCCCACCAGGACGGGGGAGACCCCGGTGGGCAGGGTGCGGGGCCGCGCGCCCTCGATCCACTGCGCCAGGGTGGCCACGGGGTGAACGTTAGCTCTCCGTCCGTCGCGACCGCGCCACGCCTGTGCGTCGCGGTCCGGGCCGCCCCATGATCGTCGGGTCGGACGTCGCGCCGCAGTACACACGGTTGCCGGTCCCGCATGGTCGATCTAGCCGGCCGGCCGGGTCGGTGATCGTCGGCTCGGGGCAGCCGGCCGCTCCGTACGAGGTTCCCGGTCCCGGATCCGCGATCACGACTGTCCGCCCGCGCGGACGGCCGGCGTACCGGCGAGCAGGCGCAGGACGGCCCCGCGGTCGGGCTTGCCCACACCGCGCAACGGGATCTCGGCGACGGCGAGGAGTCGACGGGGCACGGCGGCCCGGCCCAGCGCAGCGCGCACGGTGGCGCGCAGCGGCGCCTCCCAGGTCGTGGTCCTCGCCCCCGGATCCCGGACCACGACGGCGCCGACGACCTCGCCCCACTCCGGATCGGGCAGTCCCACCACGCACGCTACCCGCACGCCGGGCTGCGCGACCAGGACGCGCTCCACCGCCGCCGCGGCCACGTTCTCCCCCCCGGTGACGATCACGTCGTCGGCGCGGCCGAGCACCTCGAGCCGCCCGCCGCTCCACCGCCCGAGGTCCCCCGTGCGGAACCAGCCGTCGCCGAACGCGTCCGCGGTCGCGTCCGGACGTCCCAGGTAGCCGTCGGCGAGGGTCGGTCCGCCGAGCCGGATCCGGGCGTCGGATCCGATCTCGACCCGCACCCCGGCCAGCGGGACGCCGTCGTAGACACATCCACCGGCCGTCTCGCTCATGCCGTAGGTCGAGACCACTGGCACCTGCGCCGCCCGGGCCCGCGCGTGCAGGGCCGGGTCCAGCGCGGCCCCTCCGACCAGCACCGCGTCGTAGCTGCGCAGGGCGTCGAGCGCGCCATCGCCGGCGTCGAGGAGCCGGCCGAGCTGAGTGGGGACGAGGCTGGTGCACCGGCGCCCGGCACCGAGCCGGTGGTGGCCCTGGCGAAGTCGTCGGGGCGGAAGCCGCCGCGCAGGTCCTGCACGACCGGCGACGTGCCGGCGAGCAGCGCGCGCACGACCACCTGCACGCCGGCGACGTGCTCCGCCGGCAGGGCCAGCAACCACTGCGCCGGGCCGTCCAGGCGCTCGGCGGTCGCGAGCGCGGAGGCCCGGAGCGCGGCCGCCGACAGCACCACCAGCTTCGGCTCGCCGGTGGAGCCGGACGTCGCGATGACGACCGCGGTGCCGGGACCCGGCTCGTCGGTGGGGACGTCGATCGTCGCCGCGGGTCCGAGCGGCAGCACGGGACCGGCGCCGTCGAGCGCGCCGGCGAGCGCCGTGGCCAGCTCGGCGACGCGCTCCGGGGATCCGTCGAGCCGGTGCGTCGCCAGGCCGGTGGGGGTGCGCACGCCCACCAGTCTGCGCAGTAGTGCTGCTCAGTAGTGCCAGGGGTACGCGGACCAGTCGGGGTCCCGCTTCTCCAGGAATGCGTCGCGGCCCTCGACGGCCTCGTCGCTCATGTAGGCCAGCCGGGTGGCCTCGCCGGCGAACAGCTGCTGGCCGACCAGCCCGTCGTCCTGCAGGTTGAACGCGTACTTGAGCATCCGCTGGGCGGTGGGCGACTTGGCGTTGATCTCGCGCGCCCACTCCAGGGCGACCTCCTCGAGCGTCGCGTGCGGCACCACCGCGTTGACCATGCCCATGCGGTGCGCGTCGGCGGCCGAGTACTCGCGGCCGAGGAAGAAGATCTCGCGGGCGAACTTCTGCCCGACCTGCCGGGCGAGGTAGGCCGAGCCGTACCCGCCGTCGAAGGAGCCGACGTCGGCGTCGGTCTGCTTGAACCGGGCGTGCTCCGCGCTGGCCAGTGTCAGGTCGGCGGTGACGTGCAGCGAGTGCCCGCCGCCCGCGGCCCAGCCCGGCACGACGGCGATCACGACCTTGGGCATGAACCGGATCAGGCGCTGGCACTCCAGGATGTGCAGCCGTCCGGCGCGGGCCGGGTCGACGGTCTCGGCGGTGTCGCCGGAGGCGTACTGGTACCCGGTGCGCCCGCGGATCCGCTGGTCACCGCCCGAGCAGAACGCCCAGCCGCCGTCCTTGGGTGACGGACCGTTGCCGGTCAGCAGCACGCAGCCGACGTCGGGGGTCTGGCGGGCGTGGTCCAGCGCGCGGTACAGCTCGTCGACGGTGCGCGGCCGGAAGGCGTTGCGCACCTCGGGCCGGTCGAACGCGATCCGCACCGCCCCGGTGTCGACCGCCCGGTGGTAGGTGATGTCGGAGAAGCCGAACCCCTCGACCACCCGCCAGGACGCGGCATCGAACAGGTCGGAGACGTCCGGCATCGTCGCAGCGTAGGAGCCGATCAGGTGGCCGGGCGCTCCAGGGTCACCAGCAGCCCGTCGACGCCACCGGGCCCGATCCGCCCCTTGACCTCGACGCTCGTGATCGCCTTGAGCTGCCAGCCCTGGCGGGCCTCGTCGTTGAGCAGCTTCTCCAGCTTGTCGCCCGACAGCTTCCCGCCGATCATGCTCTCGCGCAGCTGGAGCACTCGGTACTCGTATCGCATCATGTGATCCAGCCTGCCAGGCTGGGCGCGACCAACCCTCGGCGTCGGGAGGACCGTGATGGACACCCAGACCCACCTCACGGAGGAGACGATCTTCACCTGGGGCGCACCACCGCTGAAGTTCGGCGCGGGCTCGTCGGACGAGATCGGCTTCGAGATGGCCGGGTACGGCGTCTCGCGGGCGTTGATCGTCACCGATCCCGGGGTGAGTGCGCTGGGGATCCCGCAGCGCATCGCCGACAACCTCCGCCGCTACGACGTCGAGGCCGAGATCTTCGACGGCGTGCACGTCGAGCCCACCGACGACTCGATGAACAAGGCCACCGAGTACGCCAGGATGCAGGGGCCGTGGGACGGGTTCGTCGCGGTGGGCGGGGGCTCGGCCATCGACACCGCCAAGGCGATCAACCTGCTCACGAGCCATCCCGGCGAGCTGATGGACTACATCAACCCTCCGATCGGCGGCGGGAAGACGCCTCCCGGCGGGCTCAAGCCGCTGATCGCCGTGCCGACCACGGCCGGGACCGGCTCGGAGTCCACCGCGATGTGCGTGCTGGACATCCTGTCGATGAAGGTCAAGACCGGGATCAGCCACTGGCGGCTGCGGCCCGCCCTGGCCGTCGTCGACCCCCTGCTGACGATGACGCTGGGCCCGGAGGTCACCGCGGCGTCGGGCATGGACATCGTGTGTCACGCGGTCGAGTCCTACACGGCGAAGTGGTACACCGCCTTCGACCGCAAGGAGGCCGAGCAGCGGGTCACCTACTGCGGCTCGAACCCGGTGTCGGACCTGTGGTGCGAGAAGTCGATGCAGCTGATCGCGCAGTCGTTCCGGACCGCGGTGCACGACGGGTCCGACGACGTCGAGGCGCGGTCGAACATGATGATGGCGGCGACGTTCGCGGGCATGGGCTTCGGCAACTCCGGGGTGCACATCCCGCACGCCAACGCCTACCCGATCGCCGGCATGGTCAAGGACTACCGGCCGGCGGGCTACCCGCAGGACGAACCGATGGTGCCGCACGGGCAGTCGGTGTCGCTGACCGCGCCGGAGGCGTTCCGGTTCTCCTTCGAGAGCGCTCCGCAGCGGCACCTGCGGGCGGCGGAGCTGCTCGCCCCGGGCGCGGACCGCCTCGACGACCAGCGGGAGCAGCTGCCGTCGGCGCTGGTCGACCTCATGCGGGACATCGGCATCCCGAACGGGATCGGTGGGGTCGGCTACGGCGAGTCCGACGTCCCCGACCTCGTCCCAGGCACGATGAAGCAGCAGCGCCTGCTGGCGACCTGCGCGCGCACGCCGACCGAGGACGACATCGCCGACATCCTCACGAAGTCGGTCTCCAACTGGTGACGCCGTCGGACAGCGACGATCCAGCCGGCGATCTCCGCGACGACCTGCGCCATGCCCTCGCCGGAGCGGTGCGGGGCCGCGTCCGCTTCGGCGCCGCGACCCGCGCGATGTACGCGGCGGACGCCTCGAACTACCGGCGGGTGCCGATCGGAGTGGTCGCGCCGGTGGACACCGACGACGTCGAGGCGGCCGTGGCCGTGTGCCGCACGCACGACGTCGCGGTGCTCCCGGTCGGCGCGCGCACGTCGATCGCGGGCCAGGCGGTCAACCATGCGGTCGCCCTCGACTTCACCGCGCACCTCGACGGCGTGCTCGACATCGACCCGGACGCGCGGACCGCGCGTGTGCAGCCCGGTGTCGTGCTCGACGCCCTGCGGGCCGCCGCCCGCCCGCACGGCCTGACGTTCGGGCCGGACCCGTCCACGCACGACCGCTGCACGCTCGGCGGGATGATCGGCAACAACGCCTGCGGCTCGCACTCGGTGGCGTGGGGCAAGACCGTCGACAACGTCGTCGCCCTCGACGTGCTCACCTATCGCGGCGAGCGGATGGTGCTCGGGCCCGGGGCGCCGCCGCGGGGCCGGGTGCCGGATGCGCTGCGCGGCCTGGCCGACCGGATCGCCGGCGATGTGCGCGCGTCGTTCCCGGACCTCACGCGCCGGGTGTCCGGGTACAACCTCGACCAGCTCCTGCCGGAGAACGGATTCGACCTGGCCCGCGCGCTGGTGGGCACGGAGGGCACCTGCGCCACGCTGCTCGGTGCCACGGTCCGGCTGGTCGAGTCGCCGCCGGCCCGCGCGCTGGCCGTCCTCGGTTTCCCGGATGCGTACCTCGCCGCCGACCACGCGGTGGCCGTGCGGGAACTCGCCCCGCTCACGATCGAGGGGATGGACGCCGGGCTGATCGCGGCGTTGCGAGCCGCGCGTCCGGGCGAGACGGCGTCGCGGGTGCTGCCCGAGGGCGGTGGGTGGCTCTACGTCGAGACCGGGGGAGCCACCCGCGCCGAGGCCGAGGCGGCCGCGCACGCCGTCGTCGCCGCGATGACGCCGCACGGTCCGACGAGCGTCGTCGTGAGCGACCCCGCGCAGATGAAGGCGCTGTGGCGGATCCGGGAGGACGGCGCCGGGATCGTGACGCGCGCGCCCGACGGGGGTGAGGCGTGGCCGGGCTGGGAGGACGCCGCGGTGCCGCCCGAGCGGTTGGGCGCCTACCTGCGCGAGTTCGACGCGTTGCTCGCGCGGCACTCCCGGACAGGGGCCTACTACGGGCACTTCGGCGACGGCTGCGTCCACGTGCGGATCGACTTCGACCTGTTCACCCGACCCGGCATCGCCGACTTCCGCTCGTTCATGGAGGAGGCGGCCGATCTCGTCGTCGGGCACGGGGGGTCGCTGTCGGGCGAGCACGGCGACGGCGCAGCGCGTGCCGAGCTGCTGCCGCGGATGTACCCGCCGCCGATCATCGCGGCCTTCGAGGAGTTCAAGGCGGCGTGGGACCCCGACGACCGGATGAACCCCGGTCGCGTCGTCCGGCCGGCGAAGCTCGACGACGACCTGCGGGTGTTCGTCGGGATGCCGACGCTGCGCGACGAGCCCGAGCTGGCGTTCGCCCACGACCGCGGCTCGTTCACCCGGGCGACCCGGCGGTGCCTCGGCGTCGGGAAGTGCGTCACCGCGGACGGCGGAGTGATGTGTCCGAGCTACCGCGCCACCGGCGAGGAGATGCACTCGACCCGCGGGCGGGCCCGGCTGCTGTTCGAGATGGCGTCCGGCGAGGTGATCACGGGCGGATGGCGGTCGCCGGAGGTCGAGGAGGCGCTGGACCTGTGCCTGTCGTGCAAGGGCTGCAAGCGCGACTGCCCGGTCGGGGTCGACATGGCCGCCTACAAGACCGAGTTCCTCGCGCAGCGGTACCGGCGCAGGATCCGGCCGCGGTCGCACTACGCGATGGGAGCGCTGCCGCGATGGATGCGGCTGGTCGGCCGGCTCCCCGCCCCCGTGGTGGACACCCTCAACGCCGCCGCCCGGGGGCCGCTGGCCGCGGTGGCCAAGCGGCTGGGCGGGATCACCCGGGAGCGGGCGATCCCGCCGATCGCCCGCCGCCCGTTCACCTCCCGGACGGTCAGGAAAGCCACGTTGCTGTCCCCAGAGGGCCGGAAAGTGGCTTTCCTGCCCCCGACGCGGGAGACCCGCGGGCGGCTCCTGCTCTGGCCCGACACCTTCACCAACCACTTCGACCCCGCGGTGGCCGCCGACGCCGTCGCGGTGCTCGAGGCGCTCGGCTACGCCGTCGAGCTCCCGCCGCGCGACGTCTGCTGCGGACTCACGTGGACGAGCACCGGCCAGGTCTCCGCGGCCCGCCGCGTCCTGCGGCGCAGCCTGCGGACCGTCGATCCGTGGCTGGCGGCCGGCGTGCCGGTGGTGGGACTGGAGCCGTCGTGCACCGCCGCCCTGCGGGCGGACGGTCCCGAGCTGCTGCCCGACGAGCCCCTCGCGGGCGCGTTGGCCGCCGGCGTCTGCACCTTCGCGGAGGTGCTCGCCCAGCACGCCGACGAGCTGCGCACCCGGGTGGTCGCGCCCGGGGGGCGAGCCTTGGTCCAGGTCCACTGCCACCAGTACGCGGAGCTCGGCACCGACGCCGACGACGCGGTCATGGCCGCGCTCGGCGTCGACGCCGAGGTGCTCGACTCCGGCTGCTGCGGGCTGGCCGGCAACTTCGGGTTCGAGCAGGGCCACTACGAGGTGTCGATGGCCTGCGCGGAACGGGTGCTGCTCCCCGCCGTGCGAGCCGCCGAACCCGACGTTGACGTGCTGGCCGACGGGTTCAGCTGCCGGACCCAGCTCCGTCAGGCCGGCACGCGGGAACCGGTGCACCTCGCCCAGCTCGCCGCTCGCGCCCTCGGTCTGGCCCCCCGCGGGTGATGGAGCGAGCACTCGTCCTGGGCGGCGGCGGCATCACCGGGATCGCCTGGGAGCTGGGGCTGCTGGTCGGATTCGCCGAGCAGGGGGTCGATCTCACCGACGCCGATCTCGTCGTCGGCACGTCGGCGGGTTCGGTCGTCGGGGCGCAGATCACCACCGGCGTCGACGTGGCGGAGCGCTACGGCGCGCAGCTCGTGGCACCCGATGGTGAGGTCGCCTCCACGATGACCCGCTCGACGATGCTGCGCTTCGGGCTCGCCGTGCTCAGCTCCCGCGATCCCGAACGGATGCGGGCGCGGCTCGGCCGGATCGCCTTGACCACGCCGACGGTGCCCGAGTCGGAGCGGATCGACGCGATCGCGCGGCGGCTGCCGGTGCACGCGTGGCCCGACCGCGCGCTGCGGGTCACGGCGGTGGACGCGCACACCGGCGCCTTCCGGGTGTTCGAGAGGGATTCGGGCGTGCCGCTGGTGCACGCAGTCGCCGCGAGCTGTGCGGTGCCCGGCATCTGGCCACCGGTCAGTGTCGACGGTGGCCGCTTCGTCGACGGTGGGGTGCGGTCGCCGACCAACGCGGACCTCGCTGCGGGGTGCGCGCGGGTGGTCGTCCTCGCTCCCATCGTGCGCGGGATCCGGGCGGGAGCCGGCGCGGCACCGCAGGTGGCGGCACTGCGGGCGGGCGGGGCACAGGTGGCGCTGATCAGCCCGGACCCGGCGGCGGTGCGGGCGATCGGGCGCAACGTGCTCGACCCGGCCCGGCGGGCGGGCTCCGCGCGCGCCGGGCGGGCGCAGGCCCGAGCGGTGGCGGCCGAGGTGGGGCAGGTCTGGGGCCGTTAGCCCGGTGCGGCCAGCGGGTAGGGACAGTCCATGCCCCAGGTACCGAACATCAGGTTGAACAACGGCGTCGAGATCCCGCAGTTCGGGTTCGGGGTCTTCCAGATCGATCCGGCCGAGACCGCCGACGCCGTCCAGGCTGCCTTCGCCGCCGGCTACCGGCACATCGACACGGCGCAGATGTACCGGAACGAGGACGGCGTCGGGCAGGCGATCGCCACGGCCGGGCTACCGCGCGACGAGCTCTTCGTCACCACCAAGCTGAACAACGACAAGCACGGTCACGACGAGGCCATCCGCGCCCTCGATGAGAGCCTGGGCACGCTCGGCCTGGACCGCGTCGATCTCTACCTGATCCACTGGCCCCGGCCGCAGGAGAACCGCTACGTGGAGACGTGGAAGGGCTTCGAGAAGATCGTGTCCGACGGGAAGGCGCGCTCGATCGGCGTCTCCAACTTCACGATCGAGAACCTGGAGCGGCTCGCCGCCGAGACCGGCACGGTGCCGGCGGTGAACCAGATCGAGCTGCACCCGCATCTCCCGCAGGACGAGCTGCGGGCCTACCACCGGGAACACGGGATCGCGACCGAGGCCTGGAGCCCGATCGCCCAGGGCGGGGACCTGCTGGGTGACGAGCGGCTCTCCGGGCTGGCGGAGAAGTACGGAAAGACTCCGGCGCAGATCGTCCTCCGGTGGCACGTCGAGCTCGGCAACATCGTGTTCCCCAAGTCGGTCAAGCCGGAGCGGATGCGCGAGAACATCGACGTCTTCGACTTCGAGCTCGCAGCCGACGACATGGCGACCGTCGCCGAGCTCGACACGGGCGAGCGCACCGGCCCGGACCCCGACCGGTTCGGCTGACCGCCCGATCCTGGCCGCGCACGCGGCCCAGTCCCACGGTCAGTCCTCGGTCAGTGCCCCGCCGGTCACGGTCCAGTGGCGGGTGGTCCGCACGGTGTCGAGCATCCGGCGGTCGTGGGTCACCAGCAGCACGGTGCCGGGGAAGCCGTCCAACGCCTGCTCCAGCTGCTCGATCGCCAGCAGGTCCAGGTGGTTGGTCGGTTCGTCGAGGACCAGCAGGTTGACCTCGCGGGCCTGCAGCAGCGCCAGCGCCGCGCGGGTCCGCTCGCCGGGGGACAGCGACTCCGCGGGGCGCGGCACGTGCTCGCCCGTGAGGCCGAACTTCGCCAGCAGGGTCCGGATGTCCGCCTCGGCCCAATCCGGCACCGCGTCGCCGAACGCCCGGACGAGCGGTTGCGGGCCGAGGAAGAGCCCTCGGGCCTGCTCGATCTCACCGACGCGCACGCCGGAGCCGAGGCCGGCCGTCCCCGCGTCGACCGGGATCCGGCCGAGGAGTGCACCGAGCAGCGTGGTCTTGCCGGAGCCGTTCGCGCCGGTGATCACGATGCGGTCCGCCCAGTCCACCCGGGTGTCGACCGGTCCGAGCGTGAACGACCCCCGGTGCACGACGGCCCCGCTCATCGTGGCCACGACGGTGCCCGAGCGGGGTGCGGTGGCGATGGTCATCCGCAGCTCCCACTCCTTGCGGGGCTCGTCGACCACGTCGAGGCGCTCGATCATCCGCTGGGTCTGGCGGGCCTTCGCGGCCTGCTTCTCGCTCGCCTCGGCCCGGAACTTGCGGCCGATCTTGTCGTTGTCGGTGGCCTTGCGGCGTGCGTTGCGGACACCGGCGGCCATCCAGTTGCGCTGCGTCTGCGCGCGCTGCTGCAGTCCGGCGCGGGTGTCGGCGTACTCGTCGTAGGCCTCCCGCGCGTGCCGGCGGGCCACCTCGCGTTCGGCCAGGTAGCTGTCGTAGCCGCCGTCGTACACGCCCACCTGCTGCTGGGCGAGGTCGAGCTCGACCACCCGGGTCACCGTGCGGGCGAGGAACTCCCGGTCGTGGCTGACGATCACTGCGGGCGAGCGCAGGCCGGTGACGAACCGCTCCAGGCGCTCCAGGCCGTCGAGGTCGAGGTCGTTGGTGGGCTCGTCGAGGAGCAACACGTCGTAGCGTGAGAGCAGGAGCGCGGCCAGGCTCGCGCGGGCCGCCTGCCCGCCGGAGAGCGCAGTCATGGCTGTGTCCAGCGTGACGCCCAACCCGACGTCGGCGGCGACCTCGCCGGCCCGCTCGTCGAGGTCCGCACCGCCGAGGGCGAGCCACCGGTCCAGCGCGGCGGCGTAGGTGTCGTCGGCGCCGGCCCCGCCGCCGGCCAGGGCGGTGGCGGCGGCGTCCATCGCGGCCTGCGCCGTGGTGACGCCGGTCCGTCGGGCCAGGAACGCCGCGACGGTCTCCCCCGCACGGCGGTCCGGCTCCTGGGGCAGGTGGCCGACGGTGGCGTCGGGCGGGCTGACGGCCACCTTCCCGTTCTCCGGGTCGATCTCACCGGCCAGCAGGCGCAGGAGGGTGGACTTGCCGGCGCCGTTGGCCCCGACGAGCCCGACCACGTCGCCCGGGGCGACGACGAGGTCGAGCCCGGAGAACAGGACGCGGGCGCCGTGCCCGGCGGCGAGATCGGTGGCCTGCAGTGTCGCGCCCATGACAGGACGACGCTACGCGCCGCCGCGGGCCGCCGCCGCGGGCTCCGGCTGGCTGGCCCTCTCCGTGCGAGACCATGCACCCCCTCCGCCCGAGCGGGGCGGCATGGTCGAACGGGAGCGGTGGGGCGGCCCTGGTGTCCCGCTCGACGTCCGTCCGTCATGATCGGCCGATGACCGACTTCTATCAGCCGATGCCCGACGATTGGCAGCGGGCGCTCGCCGTCGTCGCGCATCCCGACGACCTGGAGTACGGCGGAGCGGCCGCGGTCGCGCGGTGGACCGGCGAGGGCCGCTCCGTCGCCTACCTGCTCGCCACCCGCGGGGAGGCCGGGATCGACTCGTTGCCGCCGGCGGAGTGCGGGCCACTGCGTGAGGCGGAGCAGCGGGCGGCCGCGGCGGAGGTGGGCGTCGACGTCGTCGAGTTCCTCGACCATCCCGACGGCCTGATCGAGTACGGCCTGCCGCTGCGACGCGACGTCGCCGCCGGAATCCGCCGCCACCGCCCCGAGCTGGTGATCATCACCAACCACCGCGAGACCTGGCCGGGTGGGGGGCTGAACATGGCCGACCACGTCGTGGTCGGGAACGCGGCGATCGACGCCGTGCGCGACGCGGCCAACCGCTGGCTGTTCCCCGAGCTCGGCGAGCCGTGGAGCGGTGTCCGGTGGGTGGCCGTCGCGGCGTCCCCCCGCAGCTCGCACGCGGTGGAGACCAGCGACTCCTTCGAGCGCGGGGTGGCGTCGCTCGCCGCGCACCGGGCGTACCTCGCCGCGCTGGGGGGATCGATGGCCGATCCCGCCACGTTCCTGCGCGGGATGGCCGAGGCAGCAGCCGAGCGACTCCCCGGCGCCCGCCTCGCGACCGCCTTCGAGCTGATCCCGCTCTGAGCAGCACCGGCCCCCGAACGAGCGGCACTCTCGTCCGATCGGACTGGACGAGAGTGCCGCTCGTTGCTCGTCGGGGCCCGGCAGATCTGAGGTGGTCCCGCTGAGCTCATGATCATCTCGTTTGGACACCGAGCTGTGTCAGGCGCGGTTCCCGGTCCTTGTACATCGATCATGCTGTGGGCTGGCGACCATGGCGGGCTCGTCGTCAGTGTTTCGGGACGCGGAGCCGCGCCTGGCGCGGTCACCGGTCCCCGGACGTCGATCATCCACGCGACGCGCCCTCGCTGGTCCCGGAACGCCGATCACCGCCACCGCCACCGCCACCCCGCCGCCACCCGCCACCCCCGCCCGCTGCCATTCGCCGTCCCCGGGTCCGAGCGCTGATCCCGCTCTGAGCAGCACCGGCCCCGGAACGAGCGGCACTCTCGTCCGATCGGTCTGGACGAGAGTGCCGCTCGTTGCCGGGCGCGGCCCGGGCCAGCACTAGGCTCCCGCCGTGAACCCGTCGACGGTGCAGGCGGAGGTGCTCGTCGACGAGCTGGTGCGCTGCGGGGTCACCGACGCCGTGCTGTGCCCGGGTTCGCGCAACGCCCCCCTGTCGTTCGCGCTGAACGCCGCGGATGCGCTCGGCCGCCTGCGGCTGCACGTGCGGATCGACGAGCGGACGGCCGCGTTCCTCGCGCTCGGGCTCGCCCTGCGCTCCGGCCGGCCGGTCCCGGTGTGCACGACCTCGGGCACGGCCGTCGCGAACCTGCATCCCGCGGTGCTGGAGGCGTCGCACGCCGGGGTGCCGCTGCTCGCGGTCACCGCCGACCGGCCGCCGCAGGCGATCGGCACCGGCGCCAACCAGACGATTGTCCAGCCGGGGATCTTCGGATCCGCGGTGCGGCGGTCGGTGGACGCTGCGGTCGGCGGGGGTGCCGCCGACAACGCCCTCTGGCGCTCCACTGTGGACCGCTGCCTGGCGGCGGCGACGGGAGCCCTCGGCGGCGCCCCCGGACCAGTGCACCTGAACCTGCCCTTCGCCGAGCCGCTCGTTCCCGACGGCACCGGCGTCACCCCCGCGGGTCGCGCCGGCGGTGGCCCTTGGACGGCCGTCCCGCCGATCACCTCGTCGGCGGCACCGCTGCCGCTCGACCCGACGGCGCCGACCCTCGTCATCGCCGGCCACGGTGCCCCGCACGACCTGCTCGAACCGCACGATCCGCAGGTGCCGGTGATCGCCGAGCCGGGCTCGGCGGCATGGCCCGCGGCGCTGCGGACCGGTCCGTGGTTGCTCGGGGCGCCGGCGATGGCACCGCTGCGGCCGACGCAGGTCGTGGTGGTCGGCCGTCCCACCCTGCACCGCCCGGTGCAGCGCCTGCTCGCCGACCCGGCCGTGGCGGTCCACGCGGTGGCGGCCGGCGACTGGACCGATGTCGCGGGCACGGTCCGGGCCGTCGGTGGCCTCGCCGGGCTCACCCCGGACGCGGACTGGGTGCAGCGGTGGTGCGCCGCGGACTGGGCGGCCGGCGAGGCCCTCGACGCCGCGCTCGACGACCCGTCGGCCCCGGCCGGCTTGCGGACGGCTCGGGCCCTGGTCGCGGCGCTGCCCGCGGACGCGCTGCTCGTCGTCGGATCGTCGAACCCGATCCGGGACGTCGCGCTGGCCGCCGCACCGCGACCCGGCCTGACCGTGCTGGCGAACCGGGGCGTCGCCGGGATCGATGGCACCGTCTCGACGGCCGTCGGCGCCGCACTGGCCCACGGCGCCGGGCCCGGCTACGCGCTGCTGGGCGACCTCACGCTGCTCCATGACGTCACCGGCCTCGTCATCGGCCCGGACGAACCGCGTCCCGACCTCACCGTCGTCGTGCTCAACGACCGGGGCGGCGGCATCTTCGGGCTGCTCGAGCAGGGCGCTCCCGAGCACGCGGCCTCGTTCGAGCGGATCTTCGGCACACCGCACGACGTCGATCTCGCCGCGCTGGCCGCGGCGACCGGGGTCGCCCACGCGCTCGTGCGCGATCCGGGCGCGCTGGCCGCCGCCGTTGCGCCGGCGCCGGGGCTGCGGCTCGTGGAGGTGCCGGGCGATCGCGCGACGCTGCGCGAGGGTCACGCCGTGATCAGGGCGGCGGTCGACGCCGCGGTGGCCGCGGCGGTCGGCTGAGTGGCCGGTGATCGCCGTGAGCGCACGGTGGCGCAGGTCGGGACCGGTGTCTGCGTGCGCTGATCGCGATCACCGCGCGTGACGACCGTCAGTCCCCGTCCTCCAGTGCGTCACGCACCGCCACCATCTTCGCCGCGGCCTCCCGCACCTCGGTGTCGGGATCGGAGTCCGCGACGACCCCGCAGCCGGCGAACAACCGCGCCACCGGCCCGTCGAGCTCCGCGCAGCGCAGCGCGATCCCCAGCTCGCCGTCGCCGTTGCCGTCCACCCAGCCGACGGGACCGGCGTAGCGGCCACGGTCCATGCCCTCCAGCTCCGCGATCAACGCGACCGCCGCATCGCGAGGGGTGCCGCCCACGGCGGCGGTCGGGTGCACGGCCTCGGCGAGCTGCAGCAGCGTGGCGGGCGCCAGCGTCCGCAGGGTGCCGTGCACGTCGCTGGCCAGGTGCGAGACGTTGTGCAGGGCGATCACGTCCGGCGTCGGCGGCACCTCGAGCGTGCGGCACAGCGGGCGGAGCGCCGCGGCGAGGGACTCGACGGCGAGCGCGTGCTCGTGGCGGTCCTTGATCGAGCCGAGCAGCTGGCCGGCCAGATCGTCGCTCTCACCGGGCCAGACCGTGCCGGCCAGCACCCTCGACTGCACGGTGCCGTCGACGCGCCGCACCAGCAGCTCCGGAGTGGCCCCGACCAACCCCTCCACGCTGTAGGACCAGCAGGTCGGGTAGCGCCGGGCCAGGCCGTCGAGCAGGAAGCGGGCATCGAGCGGATGATCGGCGATCGCGAGCAGGTCGTGCGCGAGTGCGGCCTTGTCCAGCTCGCCGGCCCGCATCCGGCGCACGGCCTCGGCCACCGCGGCGCGGTAGCGGGCCACCGGCAGCCGACCGTCGGCGTAGCGCAGCGTGCCGCTCGCCCGCACCGGGCTGACGGCGCGCACGGCCGAGGGGCCGTCGCCGTGCGAGAACTCGGTGACCCACGAACGTCCGTCCCGGCGGCCCACGAGGACGCGTGGCACGACGAGCACCGACCCCGGTGAGGTGTCGGCGAAGGTGAAGCTGGCGAAGGCCACGGGCCCGGTGCCGGGCGTGCCCACCTCGTCGCGGACGTCCAGGCGGTCGGCGAAGGACCGCCACCACGCATCGGCGTCGGCGAAGCGACGCGGCCCGGAGGCGGTGAACCGGGCGACCTCGCCCCAGCCGACCAGACCGTCTCCCCCACGCACCCACGTGAGGGGTCCGCGGTCGTCGGGAAGCAGCTCGACCAGGCGGCCCGGGTCGTCGACGAGCCTGGTCCGCACGCCCAACCCGGTCGGCAGCGGCGCGATCGTCACCTTCCCGAGAGTAGGAGGCCGACCGGCCCAGTGCCCGTCCCCCCCGGGAGGCGCCGACCACACCCTCCGGGGACCCGGCCTAGGATGACGCACTGTGACCACCGACACCGGCAGCGGCCGGACCAGGGCGGTCGACGAGCTGGCCGTGCTGGTGCGGCCCGTCGTCCACGCCGTCGGCGCCCGGCTGCCCGAGATCGTCGTCGGGCTGGCCGTGCTGGTCTCCGTCCTCTGCGGGCTGGCCCTGGTCGGCGCGGCCCTGGACGACCGGGCCATCGTCGACAACCGGGCGGTGGCCGAGGCCGAGGTGCTGGAGGGCTCCACCTTCAGCCGCACGCTGGTCCGCTTCACCGTCGCAAACGGGCAGGCGGTCGTGCCGCAGGAGGGTGTCTTCTACCCGCGTGGGCTGCAGGTGGGGGACACGGTCGCGGTCGAGTACGACGTGACCGACCCCGACCTGGTGCGGGTGGCCGGCCGCACTGCCCTCGACGGCGCCGGGCCGCTCGTCCTCGGTGCGCTCGGGGTGTGGATCGTGCTCGGCCCGGTGGCGCTGCGACTGCACCGCCGGCGCGCTGCCCGTCACTGACGCCGGGTCGCCAGCGCCACCCCGAGCACCGCCACCACCATGCCGATCACCGCCACCACGCCCAACGACTCGGAGAACATCACGAACGCCAGCAGCGCCGTGATGCCCGGAACGAGGTAGAAGTAGCTCGTCACCTGCGCCGCGGCTCCGCGGCGCAGCATGAGGAACAGCAGCGACACGCCGCCGCCGGTCAGCACCAGCACCGACCAGGCCATGGCCCCCACCAGCTGCGGGGTCCAGTCCAGGCGGAAGGACTCGAAGACCAGCACGAACGGCAGCGTCACGACGAGCGACGCCGCGAACTGCACGATCTGTCCGGTGCGCAGGTCGAACTCCGGGCAGAAGCGCTTCTGGTAGAGCGTGCCCGCGGTGATCGCGAGCAACGCCATCGTGGTCAGGCCGAGCGTGAGCGGGGACAACCCCTCGGTCGTCAGCTTGTTGGAGACGACGAGGGCGACCCCGGCCAAGCCGAGCAGCAGACCGACGACCTGGAGCCGGCCGAGGCGCTCGCCCATCACGGCCGCGAAGGCCGCCGTCAGCACCGGCTGGAGGTTCACGATGAGCGCGGCGACGCCCGCCGGCATGCCCTCGGCCACCGCCGTCCACACCCCGCCGAGGTAGCCGGCGTGGATGCCCACCCCGGCCACCGCGATGTGCAGCGCCTGACGCCCGGGTGGCCACGCCGCCCGCGCGACGAGAGCGAGCCCCAGCATCAGCACGATGACCAGGGCGTAGCGGACCATCAGGAAGCTCAGCGGTTCGGCGTACGGCGCGGCGTAGCGGGCCACGACGAACCCGGTGGCCCAGATGAGCACGAACAGCAGTGGCGTGACCCGGACGGCCAGCGTGGCCCCGGACGTCGACGTGGCGGCGATCGGGAGAGCCTAACCCGGCGCGACCCGCCGATCCGGCCGCGAGCCGCCGGCGCGGGCCGGCCACGGTCTGTTGGCTGCGCGTTCGGCCGGCCGTCAGCGCCCTGACGGCCGGCCCGGCAACGGTGCTCTCGTGCGCGTCGCGATCGTCTCCGAGTGCTTCCTCCCCGTGGTCAACGGTGTCACCAACTCGGTCCTCCGGGTCGTCGAGCACCTCGTCGGGACCGGGCACCAGGCCATGGTGATCGCGCCCGGTCTGGACGGGCCGGGGGAGTACGCCGGTGCGCCGGTGGTCCGGATCCCGGCCGTCGACCTGCCGATCGTCTCGTCGATGCCGGTCGGCGTGCCGAGCCGGCGGGTGCTCGCCGCGATGCGCGAGTTCGCGCCGGACGTCGTGCACCCTGGCCGCGCCGTTCGTCGTCGGCCACCGGGGGCTGGTCGTCGCGCGCCGCCTCGGGCTCCCGACGGTCGCGGTCTACCAGACCGACGTCGCCGGCTTCGCCTCCGCGTACGGCCTCGGTCTGACCGCGCGCGCGGCGTGGCGCTGGACGTGCCGGCTGCACGGGCAGGCCGACCGCACGCTCTCGCCGTCCAGCTGGGCGACCGAGGCGCTGCGGGCCCGTGGCGTCCCGCGGGTGCACCCGTGGGCCCGAGGGGTCGACGCCGTCCGGTTCACGCCGGCCAAGCGGGACGATCGGCTGCGCGCGACCCTCGCCCCCGGCGGTGAGCTGCTGGTGGGCTTCGTGGGCCGGTTGGCACCGGAGAAGCAGGTCGACCGCCTCGCCGTGCTCGCCGACCTGCCGGGCACCCGGCTCGTCGTGGTGGGCAACGGGCCGAGCGAGGACCGCCTGCGGGCGGTACTGCCGGATGCGGCCTTCCTCGGATTCCGCGACGGCGAGGAGCTGGCGCGGATCTACGCGTCGCTCGACCTGTTCGCCCACACCGGACCATCGGAGACGTTCTGCCAGGCCGTGCAGGAGGCGATGGCGTCCGGGCTGCCCGTGGTGGCACCGGACGCCGGCGGTCCCCGGGACCTCGTGCTGCCCGGGCGCACCGGCTACCTCGTGCCACCCCGGCCCGACGGCCTCGATCCCGCTGATCCGGCATCGGTCCACGCCGACGCCCGCCTGCGGGCCGCGGTCCTCGCGTTGACCGACCCGACGACCCGGGCCCGCTTCGGGGTGGCAGCGCGGCAGGCGGTGCTCCGGCGGACCTGGTCCGCGGTGGGTGAGGAGCTGGTCGGGCACTACGCCGAGGTCATCGGGTCCGCCGTGCAGGCCGCCTGAGTGCGCATCGTCCAGCTGGCGAACTTCTACGGACCCCGCTCCGGCGGACTGCGCACCGCCCTGCACCACCTGGGAGCGGGCTACGTGAGCCGCGGGCACGAGGTGGTCCTCGTCGTGCCGGGACCCCGGGCGGCCGACGAGCGGCTGGCGACCGGCATCCGGCGGACGACCGTCGCCGCGCCCCGGCTGCCCGGCACCGGCGGCTACCGGGCCGTCGACCCGTGGCGGATCCAGCGGCTGCTGGACCGGCTGCGCCCGGAAGCGATCGAGGTGTCGGACCGGCTGACGCTGCGGGGTCTCGGGACCTGGGCGTCGCGGCGCGGGGTGGTGAGCGTGGTCGTGTCCCACGAGCGCCTCGACCGGCTCCTCACCCAGTTCCTGCTGCCCGAGCCGCTGGCCCGACGGGTGGCCGACGGGGCGAACGCCCGGATGGCGGCGGACTACGACACCGTCGTGTGCACGACCACGTTCGCCCGCGCCGAGTTCGAGCGGATCGGCGCGCGCAACGTGGCGCAGGTCCCGCTCGGGGTCGACCTGAGGACCTTCTCCCCGGCGCACCGCGACGTGGGGCTGCGCACGTCGTTGGTCGGGCCGGCCGACGCCCTGCTCGTGCACTGCGGACGGCTCTCACCGGAGAAGCACCCCGAGCGCAGCATCGACACCGTGGCCGCTCTGCGCGCCGCCGGGCACCGGGTGCGGCTCGTCGTCGCCGGGGACGGACCGCGGCGGGCAGCCCTGGAGCGCCGGTCGGCCGGCCTACCGGTGACGTTCCTCGGCTTCGTGCGTGACCGCTCCCGCCTGGCGCGGTTGCTCGCGTCGGCGGACGTCGCGCTCGCCCCGGGCCCGCACGAGACGTTCGGGCTCTCGGCGCTGGAGTCGCTGGCTAGTGGCACGCCGGCGGTCGTCTCGGCGTCGTCGGCGCTCCCGGAGATCGTCGGCGGGTCGGGGGCCGCCGCGCTCGACTCGCCGGATTCCTTCGCCGTCGGGGTGACGACGCTGCTGGCCGCGGACGAGGGCGCGCGCCGGGTGGCGGCGCGCGCCCGCGCCGAGCAGTTCGGGTGGCCGGCGTCGGTGGAGTCGATGCTCGCGACGCTCGCTGGCGGCTGATGCGGCGGTCGGGGTCCGGGGCGTAGCGTCCGGCGGCGTGATCCGCGCCGGCCTCGACAAGGACCCACGCGATGTCGCCGCGATGTTCGATGGGGTCGCACGCCGCTACGACCTCACCAACACCGTGCTCACCGCGGGGCAGGACCGGCGCTGGCGCACGCTCACCCGGTCCGCCCTGGACCTGCGCCCCGGCGAGCGGGTGCTCGACCTCGCCGCCGGGACCGCCGTGTCCACCGTCGAGCTGGCCCGCTCCGGTGCCTGGTGCGTGGCCGCCGACTTCTCGCTCGGCATGCTGCGCGCCGGCGCGCGCCGCGAGGTGCCCAAGGTCGCCGCGGACGCGCTGCACCTGCCGTTCGCCGACGGGGCGTTCGACAAGGTCACGATCTCCTTCGGCCTGCGCAACGTGGCCGATCCGGACCTCGCGCTGACCGAGCTCGCCCGGGTCACCCGGCCCGGCGGGCGGCTGGTGGTCTGCGAGTTCGGCCGCCCGCACTGGGCGCCCTTCCGGGCCGCCTACTACGCGGGCCTCGAGCGGGTGCTGCCCGCCGTGGCGGCCCGGGTGTCGAGCAACCCCGAGGCCTACCGCTACCTCGGCGAGTCCATCCGCGCGTGGCCGGCGCAGCCCGCGCTCGCCCGGCGGATCATGGGCGCCGGATGGGTCGACGTCGCCTGGCGCGACCTGACGGGTGGGGCGGTCGCGCTGCACCGCGCCCGCCGACCCTGATCCCACTCGCGGACGTCCGGTTCCACCCGCAGACGTCCGGGTTCCACCCGCATGGGTCCGACCCGCCCCCCGGGTGGCGGACGCGCGCGCCCATGACCGGCCGCTTAGACTCGTCGGGACTTCGTGAAACTGTTCACAAGGAGCCGCATGGCCGCGCCAGAACCCACCACCGCCGACGCCGATGTGATCGTCGTCGGTGCCGGCCCCGCGGGATCCACCGCTGCCGCCTATCTCGCCCGCTCCGGCCTCGACGTCCTCCTGCTCGAGAAGTCGATGTTCCCGCGCCCGAAGGTCTGCGGGGACGGCTTCACCCCGCGCGGCATGAAGCAGCTCATCGACCTCGGCATCGACTGCTCCGAGCAGAACGGCTGGCTGCACAACCGGGGTCTGCGGGTGGTCGGGGGCGGGGTGACCCTCGAGCTCGACTGGCCCACGCTCGCGAGCTTCCCGGACTACGGCGCCGTGCGACCCCGCCAGGACTTCGACGAGATGCTCGTGCGCCACGCCGAGAAGTCCGGCGCCCGCCTGCACGAGGACACCACGGTCACCGAGGCGATCACCGACGACCGCACGGGCGCCGTGGTCGGCGTGGCGGGCCACGTCGGACGGGGCAGTGCGAAGCGGCCGGTCCGGTTCCGCGCCCCGCTCACCCTGGCCTGCGACGGCGTCAGCGCCCGGCTCGCGCTCTCCCTGGGCATGGCCAAGCGCGACGACCGTCCGATGGGGGTGGCCGTGCGCCGCTACTACACGAGCCCGCGCACCCACGACGACTACCTCGAGAGCCACCTCGAGCTGTGGGACCGGTCCGACCCGGCCGACCCCAAGCTGCTGCCCGGCTACGGCTGGATCTTCGGGATGGGCGACGGCACCTCCAACGTGGGACTGGGCATCCTCTCCACCTCGAAGGCGTACGGCTCCACCGACTACCGCGCGCTGCTGCGGAGCTGGCTCCAGGGCACCCCGGAGGAGTGGGGCTATCGCGACGAGAACGCCGTCGGCCCGGTGGGCGGGGCGGCGCTGCCGATGGGGTTCAACCGGATCCCGCACTACCGGCCGGGCCTGCTGCTCGTCGGTGACGCCGGCGGCATGGTCAACCCGTTCAACGGCGAGGGCATCGCCTACGCCATGGAGTCGGCGGCGATCGCGTCGCGCTGCGCGGTGCAGTCCCTGGCCCGCTCGGGGCGGTCGGCCGAGGCGGCGCTCGCGGGCTATCCGGCGGCGATGAGCGACGCCCTCGGTGGCTACTACCGCATCGGCAACGTGTTCTCGAAGCTGATCGGCAACCCGACGGTCATGCAGATGGCCACGAAGTACGGACTGCCGCGCAAGACGCTGATGCGGTTCGTCCTCAAGCTGCTCGCCAACCTCTACGACCCCCGGGACGGAGGGACGAGCGATCGCGTGATCACGGCCATGACCAGGCTCGCACCGAGCCTGTAGCGCAGTGTGGAAGGCTGACCAGGCTCCCACCACGAGACGACGACAGGGTGCACGGATGCTCGATCCCTATCTGCCGCTGGTGCTGATGTTCGCGCTCGCCGGCGCGTTCGCGCTGTTCTCGGTGACCGCCGCGCCCTACATCGGCCCGCGTCGCTACAACCGCGCGAAGCTGGACGCCTACGAGTGCGGTATCGAGCCCTCGCCGCAGCCCGTCGTCGGGGGTGGCCGGATGCCGGTCGCCTACTACCTCACCGCGATGTTGTTCATCCTGTTCGACATCGAGATGGTCTTCCTCTACCCGTTCGCGGTGAGCGCTGACGCGCTCGGCCTGTTCGGGCTGGTGGAGATCGTGCTGTTCGTCGTGACGGTCGGCTTCGCCTACATCTACGTGTGGCGACGCGGCGGCCTGGATTGGAACTGACACATGGGCCTCGAAGAGCACCTGCCCAGCGGTGTCCTGCTGACCAGCGTCGAGAAGCTGGTCAACTGGACCCGGAAGTCCTCGCTGTGGCCCGCCACCTTCGGGCTGGCGTGCTGCGCGATCGAGATGATGACCACCGGCGCGCCGCGCTACGACCTCGCCCGGTTCGGCATGGAGGTCTTCCGGGCCTCCCCGCGCCAGGCCGACCTGATGATCGTGGCCGGCCGGGTGAGCAACAAGATGGCTCCCGTGCTGCGCCAGATCTACGACCAGATGCCCGAGCCGCGGTGGGTGCTGGCGATGGGCGTATGCGCCTCGTCCGGCGGGATGTTCAACAACTACGCGATCGTCCAGGGCGTCGATCACGTGGTGCCCGTCGACATGTACCTGCCCGGCTGCCCGCCGCGGCCGGAGATGCTGATGGACGCGATCCTGAAGCTGCACGCCAAGATCATGGACGAGCCGCTGGGCGCCAAGCGGGCCGCGGCACTCGAGGCGAGCGGGCACACCACCGAGCTGGTTCCGTCCTCGATCAAGTTCTCCAAGGACAAGGCCAAGTCGACCCAGTGGCGCGAGTCCCAGACGATCTCGGCCGGAAAGCCGGAAGCGGGCTGAACCGTGGCCGATGAGAACACCGGGACCGCCGGTACCAGCAAGCAGGACGCCGAGCCGACCGGGGGCCCGCAGTCCTCGGCCGAGGGCAGCGGCGCCGACCTCACCGCCCAGCGGGCGGCAGGCGGCGAGCCCCGACCGGCGGCGAGGTCGAGCAGTCCGCCGACGGCGGTGACGTCGGGGCCGGGGACGCCGTCCCGGAGGGCGGAACCCGGCCCGCCGCCCCGCCGTCCCGCGAGCGTTCGGGCATGTTCGGCGTCCACGGATCGGGCGACACCTCGGGCTTCGGCGGGCTCCGCCTCCCCGGCTACGCCCCGGCTCCCGCCGAGCGGCCCTTCGGCGGCTGGTTCGACGAGTTCGCCGACGACTTCGCCGAGGCGCTGGTCGAGCGCGGCGTCCCGCGCGGCGCGGTGCAGCAGATCACGATCGACCGCGGTGAGATCACGTTCTACGTGCAGCGCGAGCGCATCCTCGATCTCTGCCGCACCCTGCGCGACGACGAGGGCCTGCGCTTCGAGCTCTGCTCCGGGGTCTCGGGGGTCGACTACGGCGAGGGCGTGGCCCAGCGGCTGCACGTCGTCTACCAGCTGCTGTCGATGACCTACCGGCGCCGCGTCCGGCTCGAGGTCGCCCTCGACGTCGAGGACCCCCACGTGCCGAGCGTCGTCGACGGTCTACCCGACCGCCGACTGGCACGAGCGCGAGACCTGGGACATGTTCGGCGTCGTCTTCGACGGCCACCCCGCGCTCACCCGCATCCTCATGCCCGACGACTGGGACGGGCACCCCCAGCGCAAGGACTACCCGCTCGGCGGGGTCCCGGTGGAGTACAAGGGCGCGGAGATCCCGCCGCCCGACGAGCGGAGGGCGTACTCGTGACCGGCGAGGACCTTCTCCCGCGGCTTCAGGAGGCGGCGAGATGACCGACATCAGCCACGACGCACCCGCACCCGACGCCTCCGCCCCCGACGCCTACGCCCCGGAGCGCGAGACGACCGAGGGCACGGTCTACACCGTCACCGGTGGGGACTGGGACACGCTCCTCGACGGGGAGCACGACGACCGCATCGTCATCAACATGGGCCCGCAGCACCCGTCCACGCACGGGGTGCTGCGACTGGTGCTCGAGCTCGAGGGCGAGACGGTGCAGCAGGCCCGTTCGGTGATCGGCTACCTGCACACCGGGATCGAGAAGAACTGCGAGTACCGCAACTGGACCCAGGGCGTCACGTTCGTGACCCGCATGGACTACCTCGCCCCGATCTTCAACGAGGTCGGCTACTGCCTGGCCGTGGAGAAGCTGCTCGGCGTCGAGGCCCCCCCGCGCGCCCAGGTCGCCCGGGTCCTGCTCATGGAGCTCAACCGGATCGGCTCGCACCTGGTGTGCCTGGCCACCGGGGGCATGGAGCTGGGTGCGCTCACCGGGATGACCGCGGGCTTCCGCGAGCGCGAGGAGGTGCTGCACCTGCTCGAGTTCCTCACCGGGTTGCGCATGAACCACGCCTACGTGCGTCCGGGCGGGCTCGCCCAGGACTTCCCGGAGGGCTGGGAGGAGAAGGTCACCGACTTCATCAAGGTCATGCGCTCTCGGCTGCCGGACTACGACAAGCTGCTCACCGGCCAGCCGATCTGGCGCCAGCGCCTGGAGAAGGTCGGCTACCTGCCCCTCGACGGGTGCCTCGCCCTCGGGGCCACGGGCCCGATCCTGCGGGCCGCCGGCCTGCCGTGGGACCTGCGCAAGGTGGAGCCGTACTGCGGCTACGAGGAATACGACTTCGAGGTCCCGACGGCCACCGAGGCGGACTGCTACGCCCGCTACCGGCTGCGCGTCGCCGAGATGCACGAGTCGCTCAAGATCGTCGAGCAGGCAGTGGCGAAGGCGGAGCCCGGTCCCGTGATGGTCGCCGACCGCAAGATCGCCTGGCCCGCGCAGCTCTCGGTGGGCGCCGACGGGATGGGCAACACGCTGGAGCACGTCCGCAAGATCATGGGACAGTCGATGGAGGCGCTGATCCACCACTTCAAGCTGGTCACCGAGGGGTTCGCGGTGCCGCCCGGCCAGGTGTACGTGGCCGTCGAGTCGCCGCGCGGCGAGCTGGGCTACCACCTCGTCTCCGACGGCGGCACGCGCCCGGTGCGGGTGCACGTCCGCGAGCCCAGCTTCGTCAACCTGCAGACGATGCCGGCGATGAGTGAGGGCGGGATGGTCGCCGACGTGATCGCCGCCGTGGCGTCGATCGACCCGGTCATGGGGGGCGTGGATCGATGACTCTGCCCGGAGGCATCCCGGAGGCGAACCGTCCGCTGGTCGCGCCCGAGGAGGTGGTGTGGGACGCCGTCACCGACGACCCGTCGCCGGTCTCCCCGGTGTTCGACGAGATCACCCGCGCGCGGACGAAGGAGATCATCGCCCGGTACCCGCAGTCGCGCTCGGCGCTGCTCCCGCTGTTGCACCTGGTGCAGTCCGTGGAGGGCTTCGTCAGCCAGGACGGCATCCGCTACTGCGCCGAGGCGTTGGAGCTGACCACCGCGGAGGTCGCCGCGGTGGTCCACGTTCTACACGATGTACAAGCGCACGCCGTGTGGCGAGCACCTGGTCAGCGTCTGCACCAACACGCTGTGCGCGGCGCTGGGCGGCGACGACATCTACCGCTCGCTGTCGGAGAAGCTCGGCGTGGGTCACGAGGAGACCGCGGGCGAGCCCGGCACCACGGGATCGATCACGCTCGAGCACGCCGAGTGCCTCGCGGCCTGTGATCTCGCGCCGGTCCTGCAGGTGAACTACGAGTTCTTCGACAACCAGACGACCGCGTCGGCCGACGCCCTGGTCGACGCCCTGGCGCGCGGCGAGCGGCCGCACCCCACCCGGGGCGCGCCGCTGACCGACCTCAGGACGGTCTCGCTCGAGCTCGCGGGGATCTTCACCGACCTGGAGCAGAGCGTCGAGGGGCCGTCGGTGGCGGAGGAGACGCTGCGCGGCGCCCGGCTCGCCGCCGAGCGCGGCTGGGTCGCGCCGGCCATGCCCGACGCACCGCCGGCCCTGCCGGCCCTCACGGAGGAGAAGTGACGCGATGACCTCCCTCACCACCACACCCGATCCCCTCACCCCGGTGCTCACCCGGCGCTGGCAGTCCCCGCGGTCCTGGTCGCTGCGCACCTACGAGCAGCTCGAGGGCTACCAGGCCCTGCGGCACGCGCTCACCGCACGTCCCGAGCAGCTGGTCCAGCTGGTCAAGGACTCCGGTCTGCGCGGCCGGGGTGGAGCCGGCTTCCCGACCGGGATGAAGTGGGGCTTCATCCCGCAGGGACCCACCGGGCCGGGCGCCAAGCCCAAGTACCTGGTGATCAACGCCGACGAGGGCGAGCCGGGCACCTGCAAGGACATCCCCACGATGATGGCCGACCCGCACTCGCTGGTGGAGGGGTGCATCATCACGTGCTACGCGATCCGGTCGAACTTCTGCGCGATCTACATCAGGGGCGAGGCGCTGCACCCGATCCGGCGCGTCCGGCACGCGGTCGACGAGGCCTATCGCGCCGGCTACCTCGGCCGCGACATCCTCGGCTCGGGCTTCGACCTCGACATCATCGTGCATGCGGGCGCGGGGGCCTACATCTGCGGGGAGGAGACCGCGCTGCTCGACTCGCTGGAGGGCCGGCGCGGTCAGCCCCGCCTCAAGCCGCCGTTCCCGGCCACGTCGGGGCTCTACGCCTCACCGACCGTCGTCAACAACGTCGAGACCATCGCGTCGGTGCCCGCGATCGTGCAGGGCGGGAGCGACTGGTTCCGGACGATGGGCACGGAGAAGAGCCCCGGTCCGAAGATCTACTCGGTGTCCGGGCACGTCGAACGGCCCGGGCAGTACGAGGCCCCGCTCGGGATCACGCTGCGTGACCTCCTGGAGCTGGCCGGCGGGATGAAGGACGGGATCCCGCTCAAGTTCTGGACGCCCGGCGGCTCGTCCACGCCGCTGCTGACCGCGGACCATCTGGACGTGCCTCTCGACTTCGAGGGCGCGGCGGCCGCCGGCTCCATGCTCGGCACCACAGCGGTGCAGGTCTTCAACGAGACCGTGTCCGTGCCGTGGGCGGTGATGAAGTGGACGGAGTTCTACAAGCACGAGTCCTGCGGCAAGTGCACCCCGTGCCGGGAGGGCACCTACTGGCTGGTGCAGATCTTGGAGCGGATGGTGCACGGCGAGGGCACCGCCGCCGACGTCGAGACGATGCTCGACATCTGCGACAACATCCTGGGCCGCTCGTTCTGCGCGCTCGGCGACGGTGCGACCAGCCCGATCACCAGCGCGATCGAGTACTTCCGCCAGGAGTTCCTCGACCTGATCGCCGAGCAGCCGGCCGTCGCGCACCCGGACCAGCTGCCCGAACTGACCGGAGCCCCCGCATGAGCCGCCCCCAGGTCCGTCGAGAACGAACCTCTGGTGATCGACAGGGCCGTTCGATCACCACAACGTCGTTCTCGACGGGGGGTACGGCATGACACGGCCCAGGACACGGGCCGACACGCGGCCCGTGCCGGAAGGGCACGTCCGGCTGACGATCGACGACCAGGTCGTCGACGCGCCGAAGGGCGAGCTGATCATCCGGGCCTGCGAGCGCCTCGGGATCATCGTGCCGCGCTTCTGCGACCACCCCCTGCTCGACCCGGCCGGCGCCTGCCGCCAGTGCCTGGTCGAGGTGGAGATGGGCGGGCGGCCGATGCCCAAGCCCCAGGCCAGCTGCACGATGACCGTCGCGGACGGGATGGTCGTCCGCACCCAGCACACGTCGACGGTGGCCGACAAGGCCCAGCAGGGTGTGATGGAGCTGTTGCTCATCAACCATCCTCTGGACTGCCCGATCTGCGACAAGGGCGGCGAGTGCCCGCTGCAGAACCAGGCGATGGCCCACGGCCGCGCGGACTCCCGGTTCGTCGACGTCAAGCGCACCTTCACCAAGCCGCTGGCGATCTCCACGCAGGTCCTGCTCGACCGCGAGCGCTGCGTGCTGTGCCAGCGCTGTACCCGGTTCTCCGAGGAGATCGGCGGCGACCCGTTCATCGACCTGCTCGAACGCGGGGCCGAGCAGCAGATCGGGGTGGCCGAGGACAAGCCGTTCCAGAGCTACTTCTCCGGCAACACCATCCAGATCTGCCCGGTCGGGGCGCTCACGAGCGCGGCATACCGCTTCCGCTCCCGCCCGTTCGACCTCGTCTCCACCGACGGCGTCTGCGAGCACTGCTCGTCGGGCTGCGCGCAACGCGTCGACACCCGCCGGGGCACGGTCCTGCGCCGGCTGGCCGGCAACGACCCGGCGGTCAACGAGGAGTGGAACTGCGACAAGGGCCGGTTCGCCTTCCGGTACCTCGGCTCGCGGGACCGCATCACGCGCCCGATGGTCCGCGGGGAGGACGGCGTGCTCGCCGAGACCTCGTGGACCGAGGCACTGGCGGTGGCCGCCGACGGCCTGACGGCCGCGCGGGAGGACGGCATCGGCGTGCTGGCCGGCGGCCGGCTGACCGTCGAGGACGCCTACGCGTACGGCAAGTTCGCGCGGGTCGCGGCCGGCACCAACGACGTCGACTTCCGGGCCCGTCCGCATTCGGCCGAGGAGCTCGACTTCCTGGCCGCGCACGTCGTCGGCCAGGGACCGGAGGTGCTCGACTACGCCCGCCTCGAAGCCGCTCCCGCGGTGCTGTGCGTGGCGCTCGAGCCCGAGGAGGAGTCGCCGATCGTGTTCCTGCGGCTGCGCAAGGCAGCGCGCAAGCACGGGCAGAAGGTCTTCCACCTCGGCCAGTGGTCCACCCCGGCCGTGCTGCGCACCGCCACCCCGCTCGGGGCGGCCGAGCCCGCGGCTCGCGACAACCTGATCCCGGCCGTGCCCGGAGCCGAGGCGGCGGTGCTGGCCGACCTGCCCGCCCACGTCGTCGAGGCGCTCACCGGCGGCGGGGTGGTCCTCGTCGGTGAGCGCGCCGCCGAGGTGCCCGGCCTCTACGCCGCCGTCTCCGCCCTGGTCGCCCGGACGGGCGCGGCCGTCGGCTGGGTCCCGCGACGAGCCGGCGAGCGCGGCGCGCTGGAGGCCGGCGCGGCGCCCACCCTGCTGCCCGGCGGCAGGCTCGTCGCCGATGCGGCCGCCAGGGCCGAGGTGGAGGCGGCGTGGGGCCTCGCCCCGGACGCGCTGCCCGCCGTGCCGGGCCGCGACACCGACGAGATACTCGCGGCGGCCGCGATCGGTGACCTCGCCGGCCTCGTCGTGGGCGGCCTCGATCCCCATGACCTCGCCGATCCGGCGGCGGCGCTCGACGGGCTGCGGGAGGTGGGCTTCCTGGTGAGCCTGGAGCTGCACACCTCGGCCGTCACCGAGCTGGCCGACGTGGTGCTCCCGGTGGCCCCCGACGCCCAACGCGCCGGCAGCTACCGGAACTGGGAGGGCCGGGCGCGCGAGTTCGGGCCGGCCCTCGACGCCACCGGGGTGCTGCCGGACTGCCGCGTGCTCGACACGCTGGCCGTCGAGATGGACGCCGACCTGTTCACCCAGACCCCGGCGGCCGCGGCCGGCGAGCTGCTCCGCCTGGGTGCTCGCTCCGCCGCCGCGCCGGCGGCGCCGACGGCACCCGCGGCCGAACCGCTGCGTCCCGCCTTTGGGCAGGCGGTCTTGGCGTCCTGGCGCCAGCTGGTGGACGGGTCCACGCTCGGCGCCGACGAGCCGGCCCTCGCGGGCACGGCCCGTCCCGCTCTGGTGCGGCTCAACGCGGCCACCGCCGAGCGGCTCGGGGTGGCCGAGGGCGAACCCGCGACGGTGCGCACCGAGCGCGGCGCGATCACGCTGCCGGTGGCCCTGACCGACCTGCCCGATGGTGTCGTGTGGCTGCCGGGCAACTCCGGCGTGTCGCGGGTGCGCGCCGTGCTCGGCGCCGGGCACGGTGACCTCGTGGGGGTGACGGCATGACCCGCCGACGTACTTCCTCCCGCGGAGGCGGCGACATCACCGCCGACGCACTTCTTCCCGCGGAGGCGGCATCATGACTCGCACCCAGCAGCTGCTGGCCGACGACCCGATCTGGCTGATCCTGGTGAAGGTCGTGGCGCTGTTCGGGATCGGCGTGCTGCTGACGCTCTTCATGATCAACTGGGAGCGCAAGGTGGTGGGCCGGATGCAGCAGCGTCCCGGCCCGAACCGCACCGGTCCGAACGGGTGGCTGCAGTCCCTCGCCGACGGGCTCAAGCTCGCCTTCAAGGAAGACATCATGCCGGTGATGGCCGACAAGCGCGTGTACTTCATCGCGCCGGTCATCTCCACCATCCCGGCGTTCGTGGCCTTCTCGGTGATCCCCTTCGGCGGCGAGGTCTCGATCTTCGGTGAGCCCACGGTGCTGCAGCTGGTCGACCTCCCCGTCGGCGTCCTGGTCGTGCTGGCGTGCAGCTCGATCGGGGTGTACGGGATCGTGCTCGGTGGCTGGGCCTCCGGTTCGCCCTACCCGCTGCTCGCGGCCCTCCGCAGTGCCGCGCAGGTGATCTCCTACGAGATCGCGCTGGGTCTCTCGGTCGTCGGCGTGATCCTCTACGCCGGGTCGCTGTCCACCGCCGACATCGTCGCGGCCCAGAGCAGCGGCTGGTTCGTGCTGCTGCTGGTGCCCAGCTTCGTGGTGTTCGTGATCGCGATGGTCGGGGAGACGAACCGGGCTCCGTTCGACCTCCCGGAGGCCGAGTCGGAGCTCGTCGGCGGCTTCCACACCGAGTACTCGTCGCTGAAGTTCGCCCTGTTCTTCCTCGCCGAGTACGTCAACATGGTCACGGTCTCGGCGATGGCCACCGCGCTGTTCCTCGGCGGCGGACAGTGGCCGTGGCCGCTGACGTTCCTCAACGCCAACGGCTGGCTGCAGTTCGTCGCGTTCCTGATCAAGATGTTCCTGTTCCTCTTCGTGTTCATCTGGCTGCGCGGCACGCTGCCCCGGATGCGCTACGACCAGTTCATGCGGCTGGGATGGAAGGTCCTCGTCCCGGGCAGCCTGCTGTGGATCCTCACGATCTTCGCGATCCGCACCTACCGGGTCAGCGCCGAGGGCAGCGTCCCGGCGCTGCTCATGGCCATCGGCATCGTGCTCGCCGTGGTGCTGGTGGTCGCGTTCCTGGTGCCGGACCGGCGCGTCGAGGAGCCCGTGGTCGAGCTGGCGTCGGACTACCCGGTGCCGCCGCTGGACCTCAGGGTGCCCACCCCGTCACGGCACAAGCTGCGCCCGCGGTCGGAGTTCGAGCCGGGCGCGCTCGGGAGCGCCGCCAAACCGGTGACGACCGGGGCGGCGACGACCGGTACGAAGACGACCACCACGGAGGGGTGAGTACATGTTCGAGTTCTTCAAGGGCTTCGGGGTCACCTTCTCGACGATGTTCAAGAAGGTCGTCACCGAGGAGTACCCCGAGGACTTCCCGCCGGCCGCGCCGCGCTACCACGGGCGCCACCAGCTCAACCGGCACCCGGACGGCCTCGAGAAGTGCGTCGGCTGCGAGCTGTGCGCATGGGCCTGCCCGGCCGACGCGATCTACGTCGAGGGCGGGGACAACACCGAGGAGGCCCGCTACTCGCCCGGCGAACGGTACGGAGCGATCTACCAGATCAACTACCTGCGCTGCATCGGCTGCGGCCTGTGCGTGGAGGCGTGCCCCACCCGATCGCTGACGATGACGAACTTCTACGAGATCGCCGACGACAACCGCCAGGACCTGATCTACACCAAGGAACAGCTGCTCGCGCCGCTGTTGCCGGGGATGGAGCAGCCCCCGCACCCGATGCGCCTCGGCGACAGCGAGCAGGACTACTACGTGCAGGGGCCGACGCTGGCGCGGAAGAACGCCGAGACCGGCGCGGTGCCGAGCGACCCGGTGGGGGAGCAGGTGGTATGACGCTCGCCCAGGTCGCCGACGCCGTCACCACCGGCGAGGCCATCACGTTCTGGATCCTCGGTCCGCTCGCGCTCGCGGCGGCGATGGCCATGGTGTTCGCGCGCAACGCCGTGCACTCGGCGCTGATGCTGGTGACGGTCATGTTCTGCCTGGCCGTGTTCTACATCGTGCAGCAGGCGCCGTTCCTCGGGTTCGTGCAGATCATCGTCTACACCGGCGCGATCATGATGCTGTTCCTGTTCGTGCTGATGCTGGTCGGCCGGGACAGCTCCGACTCGGTGGTCGAGGTGCTCCGCGGTCAGCGGCTCGCCGCGCTCGCGCTCGGCGTCGGGTTGGCGGTGCTGCTGGTGGCCTCGGTCGCCCGCTCCCTCACCGTGATCGACTCGGTCGGGCTCGCCGCCGGCGGAGCCGGGTCGAACGCCAACGTCACGGGCCTCGGCGCGCTGATCTTCACCAAGTACCTGTTCGCCTTCGAGCTCACCTCGGCGCTGCTCATCACGGCCGCGCTGGGGGCGATGGTGCTGGCCTTCGCGCAGTCCAAGGGGTACGCCAAGCGGAGCCAGCGGGCGACGGTCGAAGCGCGGCTGCGCGGCGAGCACGACCGGATCTCACCGCTCCCTGGGCCCGGGGTGTTCGCCACCGGCAACTCGGTCGCCGTACCGGCGGTCCTCCCCGACGGGTCGATCGCGCCCGAGTCGATCTCGGCGATCATCGACGCCACGCCGGTGCAGGGCAAGGACGACGTTCCCCCCGACGCCCGCTCCCTGACCGGCGGCGGTCCCAGCACGACCGGTCCCAACACACCGGGGTCCGGCGCCGGCAGCATCCTGTCGGAGGACCGACCGTGACCCCCACGTACTACCTGCTGCTCTCGGCGCTGCTGTTCAGCATCGGCGCGGTGGGTGTGCTGGTGCGCCGCAACGCGATCGTGGTGTTCATGTGCATCGAGCTGATGCTCAACGCCGTGAACCTCTCCCTGGTCACGTTCTCCCGCATCAACGGCACCCTCGACGGCCAGGTCATGGCCTTCTTCGTGATGGTCGTGGCCGCGGCTGAGGTCGTGGTCGGCCTGGCCATCATCATGTCGATCTTCCGGACCCGCCGGACCGCGTCGGTGGACGACGCGAACCTGCTGAAGTACTGATGGCAAGGAGCTCCCCGGTGCCCAGCCGTTCCCGTCCGTCCCGCGCCCGGCACTCGGGCGCCCGTCACCGGAGCCGGCGATGAGCGTCGTGCTGGCGTCCGAGCTCCCTGAGGTCGGTGCCGCCTCCGGCGTCGCCTCGCTGGCCTGGCTGCTCTTCGTGCTGCCGGCGATCGGGGCGGTCGTGCTCCTGGTGGCCGGGCGCCGCGCCGACCCGTGGGCCCAGTGGTTCGGCGTCGCCACCGTCGTCGCGGCCTTCGCGCTCGGCCTGTCGATCTTCCTCGAGACCGTCGGGCTGGCCCCCGAGCAGCGCACCCGCGAGCTGTCGCTGTTCGACTGGATCTCGGTCGCCGGGCTGGACGTCGACTTCGGCCTGCGCATCGACCCCCTCTCGCTCACGTTCGTGCTGCTCATCACCGGCGTCGGGTCGCTGATCCACCTCTACTCCGTCGGGTACATGGACCACGACCCCGGCCGGCGGAGGTTCTTCGCCCAGCTCAACCTGTTCGTCGCGGCGATGCTGGTGCTCGTCCTCGGCAACAACTTCGTGATGCTCTACCTGGGCTGGGAAGGCGTCGGCCTGGCCTCCTACCTGCTGATCGGCTTCTACCAGGGCCGCCCGTCCGCGGCGACCGCGGCGAAGAAGGCGTTCCTGATGAACCGGGTCGGCGACGTCGGGCTGGCCATCGCGATCTTCCTGCTCTGGACGGAGCTGGGGGTCCTCGGCTTCACCGAGGTGTTCGAGCGCATCGGCGAGGTCGACACGGCCACGCTCGTCGCCATCACCCTGCTGCTGCTGCTCGGGGCGTGCGGCAAGTCCGGCCAGTTCCCGCTGCAGTCCTGGCTTCCCGACGCGATGGAGGGCCCCACGCCGGTGTCGGCCCTGATCCACGCGGCCACGATGGTCACCGCAGGGGTGTACCTGATCGCCAGGACGAACCCGATCTACGACCTGACGGAGACCGGACGCCTGGTCGTCGCGCTCGTCGGGGTGGTCACGCTGCTGATCGGCGCGATCATCGGCTGCGCCTACGACGACATCAAGAAGGTGCTCGCGTACTCGACGGTGAGCCAGATCGGCTACATGTTCCTGGCCGTCGGGCTCGGTCCGGCGGGCTACGCGCTGGGCATCTTCCACCTGCTCACCCACGGCTTCTTCAAGGCCGGTCTGTTCCTCGGCGCGGGATCGGTGATGCACGCGATGCACGACGAGGTGGACATGCGCCGCTTCGGCGGGCTCGCTCGGTACATGCCGATCACGTTCGTGACGTTCGGCCTGGGCTACCTCTCGCTGATCGGGTTCCCCTTCATGTCCGGCTACTTCTCCAAGGACGAGATCATCGCCGCGGCGTTCGACCAGCCGGGCTGGCAGGGCTGGGTGTTCGGCTGGGCCGCCACCCTCGCGGCCGGGCTCACGGCGTTCTACATGACGCGGTTGATGCTGATGACCTTCTTCGGCGAGAAGCGCTGGGAGGACCTGCGGGCTCCGTCAACGCTCGATCCCGCAAGCGGATCTTCGGCAGACGGGGAGGCGTACCACCCGCACGAGTCGCCGGTGACGATGACCGTGCCGATGATCGTGCTGGCGTTCGGCTCGGTGTTCGCGGGCTTCCTGCTCCACAACAACGAGGTGCTGGTCGACTGGCTCATACCGTCGCTGGGCGAGCTGGAGGAGCTTCCGGCCAACGTCGTGCCGCACTGGCTCACCCCATGGCTCGTGGTCGGATTCTCGGCGCTCGGCGTGCTCATCGCCTACCTGACGGTGGGACGGCACCGCACGCCGGTCGAGCGGCCCGAGCCGGTGTCGCTGCCGGTCCGCGCGGCCCGTCGTGACCTCTACGCCAACGCGATCAACGAGACACTCATCGCCCGGCCCGGCACCTGGCTGTCCCGGGCGCTCGTCTACGTCGACAACCGCGGGGTGGACGGCCTGGTCAACGGCACGGCCGCGATGCTCGGCGGTAGCTCAGGTCGGCTGAGACGGCTCCAGACCGGGTTCGTGCGCTCCTATGCGCTCTCGATGCTCGGTGCGTCGGTGCTCGTGATCGCGGCGCTGCTGGCGGTGCGGTTCGTATGACCACCGGAGGCAACGTGCTGCTGCTCGTCCTGCTCCTGCTCCCGCTGGCCGGCGCGGTGGCGGTGACGGCCCTGACCGGCAACCCCCGGCTGGCCAAACTCGTCGCGTTCGGTGTCGCGCTGGCGTCGCTGGTGCTCACCGTCGTCGTCTGGTTCGCCTACTCCGTCACGGAGGCCGAGGAGGGCGTCCGGTTCCAGCTCGAGTTCGCCGTCGACTGGATCCCCGCGTTCGGCACCCGGTTCGCGCTGGGGATCGACGGCATCGCGCTGGTCATGCTCGCGCTGATCGCCGTGCTCGTGCCGATCGTCATGGCGTTCTCGTGGGAGGAGGCGCTGCCGGAGGGGGCCACCACCTCCGGGTTCTACGCACTGGTCCTCGCCACCCAGGGGATGCTCGTCGGGGTCTTCGCGGCCACCGACGTGTTCCTGTTCTACGTGTTCTTCGAGGCCATGCTGGTGCCGATGTACTTCCTGATCGGCCGCTTCGGCGGACCGCGGCGGCAGTACGCGGCGGTCAAGTTCTTCCTGTACTCGCTGCTCGGCGGCCTGATCATGCTCGCCTCGGTGATCGGGCTGTTCGTCGTCAGCGGCGAGGAGCTGGGCCAGGGCACGTTCACCTGGGCCGAGCTGCAGGCGATGGCCGCGAGCGTCGACGAGGGCACCCAGATCCTGCTGTTCCTCGGGTTCTTCGTCGCCTTCGCGATCAAGGCCCCGCTCGTGCCGTTCCACACGTGGCTGCCCGACGCCGGTGCCGAGGCCCCCGTCGGGGTGGGCGTGCTGCTCGTCGGGGTGCTCGACAAGGTCGGCACGTTCGGCTTCCTGCGCTACTGCCTGCCGCTGTTCCCGCTCGCCTCCCAGCGGCTCGCGCCGCTCGTGCTCACGCTGGCCGTGATCGGGATCCTCTACGGAGCACTGCTCGCCGTCGGGCAGAGCGACATGAAGCGTTTCGTGTCGTACACGTCGATCGCGCACTTCGGCTTCATCGCGCTGGGGATCTTCTCGTTCTCCTCGCAGGCCTTCGCCGGCGCCACGCTCTACATGGTCAACCACGGCATCTCCACCGGGATGCTGTTCATCGTGGTCGGCCTGCTGATCGCCCGCGGTGGCTCCCGCCTGATCGCCGACTACGGCGGCGTGTCGAAGATCGCGCCGCTGCTGGCCGGGACGTTCCTCGTCGCGGGGCTGTCCTCGCTGGCGCTGCCCGGCACCAACTCGTTCATCAGCGAGTTCCTGGTGCTGCTGGGCTCCTACCCCCGCGAGCCCGTCTACACGATCCTCGCGACCGTCGGCATCATCTTCGCCGCCCTCTACGTGCTGTGGGTCTACCAGCGCACCATGCAGGGGCCGGTGCGCGGCGCCGCGGTGCTCGGCGCGCTGGAGAGGGGAGGCGGACCGGGCACCATGCTCGACCCGGCGGTCGCGGCCCGGCGCGGCGGTCCCGGCTTCCCCGACCTGTCCGCGCGGGAGATCGCGGTGCTGACGCCGCTGATCGTGCTGATCCTGGTGCTCGGCTTCTTCCCCGGTCCGGTGCTCGACGTCATCACCCCGTCCGTGGTGGCCACGATGAACGAAGTGGGTCTCCCCGACCCGGTGGGAGGACTGTCCCGGTGAGCCTCACCGCGCAGGGCGGACCATCGCCCGCTCCGCCCATCGAGATCCCGGCGGTCGACTACGCCGCGATCGCCCCGCTGCTGGTCGTCCTCGGCGCGGCGTGCGTCGCGGTGCTGGTCGAGGCGTTCCTGCCGCGCCACCAGCGCTGGCCGGTCCAGGTGGCGCTGTCGGTCGCGTCCCTCGGCGTGGCGGGCCTGGCGCTGGGTCTCTACGCGGGCAGCAGCGGCCCGGACGGCGTCACCACCCTGGCCGACGCGCTCGCGATCGACCGGCCCACGCTGTTCCTGTGGGGCACGCTGATCGCCCTCGGGCTGGCCAGCATCCTGCTCATCGCCGACCGCTCCGTGGAGCCCGGCGGCGCCTTCATCGCGTCCGCCGCGTCCCGGGCGGCCGTCGGCGGCGCTGCGACGGCTGATCCGCCCGAGGAGCGCGGGTACGGCTCGCCGGACCAGACACCGACGATGCAGACCGAGGTGTTCCCGCTCACCCTGTTCGCCCTCGGCGGGATGATGGCGTTCTGCGCGGCCAACGACCTGCTCACGATGTTCATCGCACTCGAGGTGCTGAGCCTGCCGCTGTACCTGATGTGCGGGCTGGCGCGCCGCCGGCGGCTGCTGTCGCAGGAGGCGGCCGTCAAGTACTTCCTGCTCGGCGCGTTCGCCTCGGCGTTCTTCCTCTACGGTCTCGCGCTGCTCTACGGCTACGCGGGCTCGGTGCGCTTCACCGACATCGCCACGGCCGCGGCCGGCTCCGCGAAGTCCGACGCGCTGCTGCTCGGCGGGCTGGCGATGCTGGTGGTCGGCCTGATGTTCAAGGGGTCGGTCGGCCCCTTCCACACCTGGACGCCCGACGTCTACCAGGGCGCACCGACGCCCGTCACCGCGTTCATGGCCGCCTGCACCAAGGTCGCGGCCTTCGGCGGCATCCTGCGGGTGCTGTCCGTGGCCTTCGGCGACACCCGCTGGGAGTGGCGCGGGGTCCTGTGGGCGATCGCCGTCGTCTCGATGGTCATCGGCGCGGTCATCGGGCTCACCCAGACCGACGTCAAGCGCATGATCGCGTACTCCTCGATCGCGCACGCCGGCTTCCTGCTGCTCGGCGCCATGGCCATCACCGAGCAAGGGACGTCGGGCACGCTGTTCTACCTGCTGGCCTACGGTTTCACCACACTGGCGGTGTTCGGGGTGATCAGCCTGGTGCGCGACGCGGACGGCGAGGCCACCCACCTGTCGCAGTGGGCCGGGCTCGCGAAGCGGTCACCGGTGGTCGCCGGGGTGATGGCGTTCCTGCTCCTCGCCCTGGCCGGCATCCCGCTGACCAGCGGGTTCACCGCCAAGTTCGCGGTGTTCGCGGCGGCCCTCGGCGACGGCATGGGGCCGCTGGTGGTGGTCGCGCTGGTGGCGAGCGCGGTGGCGGCGTTCTTCTACCTGCGGGTGATCGTGCTCATGTACTTCAGCGAACCGGCTGCCGACGGGCCGACCGTCACCGTGCCCGGTGCGTTCACCACCGCGGCCATCACCCTGGGGGTGATCGTCACGCTGCTCCTCGGGATCGTGCCGACGCTGGCGCTGGGCTGGGCCGCCGGTGGCGGATTCGCAGGCTGAGGGAGGCATATGAGCACCGATGCGATCGCGGGAGTCGAGCTCGGCGACCCGGAGCTGGCGGCGATCACGGCCGCGGGGCTGGTCCGGGTCGAGGACCTGCTGCACCGCGAGGTGCGCAGCGACTACCCGTTCGTCACCGAGACCTCGCTGCACCTGATCGATGCGGGTGGCAAGCGGTTCCGGCCGCTGTTCACGCTGCTCGGGGCGCAGATGGGCCCGGACCCCGAGTCCGACGACGTCATCACCGCCGCGGCCGTCGTCGAGCTGGTCCACCTCGCCACGCTCTACCACGACGACGTCATGGACTCGGCCACGATGCGCCGCGGTGCCGAGAGCGCGAACTCCCGCTGGGACAACTCGGTGGCCATCCTGACCGGTGACTTCCTGTTCGCGCACGCGTCCCGCCTCGTCGCCGATCTCGGCCCGGAGGCCGTGCGGATCATCGCCAGGACGTTCGCCGAGCTCGTCACCGGGCAGATGCGCGAGACCCAGGGCCCGCGCGTCGGCGAGGACCCGGTCGGGCACTACCTCTCGGTGATCGCGGAGAAGACCGGCTCGCTGATCGCGACGTCCGGCCGCTACGGCGGCATGTTCTCCGGTTGCCCGGCCGAGCACGTCGAGTCGCTGCACCGGTTCGGCGCGCTCATCGGCACCGCCTTCCAGATCTCCGACGACGTGATCGACATCGCGTCACCGGCGGACCGCTCGGGCAAGACGCCCGGCACCGATCTCCGCGAAGGCGTGCACACGCTCCCGATGCTGTACGCCCTGCACGGCAGCGACTCGGGCACCGACCGGCTCCGGGTGCTGCTGGCCCGGCCGATCACCGACGACGGCGAGGTCGACGAGGCCCTCGTGCTGCTCCGGGCCGGGCCCGGTCTCGCCAGGGCACGTGAGGTGCTGGCCGAGCGGGCCGCCGCCGCCCGCGCCGAGCTGGACAAGCTCCCGGCCTGCCCGGCGTCGGAAGCCCTGGCCGCACTCACCACCTACGTGGTCGACCGCACCGGCTGAGCGGAGCTCGCGGAGCGAACATCGTCACATGACCCGCGCCGTCGAGGGGGTCAGCCCGCGACGACCCAGGTGTCGCGGCCGTTGAGCAGGGCCTGCAGGTCCGGTCCGCCCGCGGCCCGCGCGACGTCGCCCGCCTCGCCGATCTGCGCGCGCGTGGCGTCGTCGTAGGTGGTGCGGTCGACGTTGCGGAAGATGCCGGTGACGGTGTGCGTGAGGTCCTGGTCGGACAGCCGGGACAGGGCGAACGCCAGGCTGTGGTCGGTCTGGTCGTGCACCACGATCGCCTCGGGCGCGACCTCGTCGGCCTTGGCGACGCGGAGCCCGAACCCGTCCTGCACCACGGCATAGCTGCCCAGGCCGTCGTCGGCGGCCGGGCCGAACCGGATCGGTTCGCCGTCGTGGAGCGGGATCAGCCGCTCCTCCGCGTCGTCGCCCTTGCGCAGCACGTCGAACGCCCCGTCGTTGAAGATCGGGCAGTCCTGGAAGATCTCGACGAGCGCGGTGCCACGGTGCGCGGTGGCCGCGCCGAGCACGGCCGTGAGCCCGGCCCGGTCGGAGTCCACGGCCCGCCCGACGAAGGTGGCCTCGGCCCCCAGCGCCAGCGAGATCGGGTTGAACGGGTGGTCGACCGAACCCATCGGGGTGGACTTCGTGATCTTCCCGACCTCGGAGGTGGGCGAGTACTGACCCTTCGTCAGCCCGTAGATCCGGTTGTTGAACAGCAGGATCTTCAGGTTGACGTTGCGGCGCAGCACGTGGATGAGATGGTTGCCGCCGATCGAGAGGGCGTCGCCGTCGCCGGTGACGACCCAGACCGACAGGTCCGGCCGGGTGATGGCGAGGCCGCTGGCGATCGCTGGCGCACGCCCGTGGATCGAGTGCAGCCCGTAGGTGTTGAGGTAGTAGGGGAACCGCGAGCTGCAGCCGATGCCGGAGACGAACACGGTGTTCTCGCGCTTGACGCCCAGCGTGGGCAGGAACTGGCGGACCGCGGCGAGCACGGCGTAGTCGCCGCAGCCGGGGCACCAGCGCACCTCCTGGTCGGAGGTGAAGTCCTTCGCGGTCTGCTTCTCGTCGGTCGTCGGGACATCGTCGAGGCCGCCCAGCTGGGGCAGTCCGAGATCGATCGCGGTCATCGCTGCGCCTCCGCGGGAAGACGTCCGTCGGCGGTCATGCGTGCACCCCATCGAGGTAGTCCAGGAACAGGTCCTGCAGCTCTTCGGCCTTGAACGGCAGGCCGGTGACGTTGGTGTAGATCCTCACGTCCACGAGGTACCTCGCGCGCAGCAGCATCGACAGCTGGCCGAGGTTCATCTCGGGCACGAGCACGGTGCGGTAGCGGGAGAGGACCTCGCCGAGGTTGGCCGGCATCGGGTTCAGGTGGCGCAGGTGCGCCTGGGCGACCTTGCGGCCCATCGCCCGCACCCGCCGCGCCCCGGCGCCGATCGGGCCGTAGGTGGAGCCCCACCCGAGAACGAGCATCTCGGCGTCCCCGTCGGGGTCGTCGACCGCGATGTCGGGCACCCTGATGCCGTCGATCTTGGCCGCCCGCAGCCGGACCATCCGGTCGTGGTTGTCGGGGTCGTAGGAGATCGAGCCGCGGCCGTCGGCCTTCTCCAGCCCACCGATCCGGTGCTCCAGCCCTGGCGTGCCGGGCACGGCCCACGGTCGCGCGAGGGTGTCGTCGTCGCGGAGGTAGGGCCAGAACTCCCCGGAGCCGTCGGGCGCGTTCGGCTCGGTGGCGAAGTCCGCGGCGATGGCGGGCAGCGTGGTCACGTCGGGCACCTGCCACGGCTCGGAGCCGTTGGCCAGCGACCCGTCGGAGAGCAGCATCACCGGCGTCCGGTAGGTGACGGCGATGCGGACGGCCTCCAGCGCGGCGTCGAAGCAGTCACCGGGCGAGCGCGGCGCGACGATCGGCACGGGCGCCTCGCCGTTGCGTCCGAACATCGCCTGCAGCAGGTCGGCCTGCTCGGTCTTGGTCGGCAGGCCCGTGGACGGACCGCCCCGCTGCACGTCGATCACGAGCAGTGGCAGCTCCAGCGACACGGCGAGCCCGATGGTCTCGGACTTCAGCGCGACTCCCGGTCCCGACGTGGTGGTGACGCCGAGCGCGCCACCGAACGCCGCGCCCAGCGCCGAGCCGACACCGGAGATCTCGTCCTCGGCCTGGAACGTGGTGACGCCGAACGCCTTGTGCTTGCTGAGCTCGTGCAGGATGTCCGACGCCGGCGTGATCGGGTACGAGCCGAGGAACACCGGCAGCCCGGTCAGCTGCCCGGCGGCCACGAGGCCGTAGGACAGCGCGGTGTTGCCGGTGATCTGGCGGTAGGTGCCGACGTCCAGCTGTGCCGGTGCCACCTCGTAGGTGACGGCGAAGGCCTCGGTCGTCTCGCCGTAGGCGTGCCCGGCCCGGAACGCCAGGATGTTGGCCTCGGCGAGGTCGGGGCGGCGGGCGAACTTCTCGCGCAGGAACCGCTCGGTGCCCTCGTGCGGACGGTGGTACATCCACGACAGCAGGCCGAGCGCGAACATGTTCTTCGACCGCTCGGCGTCCTTCTTGGACAGTCCGGTGTCGGCCAGCGCACCCCGGGTGAGCGTGGCCATCGCGACGGGGAACACCGAGAACTGCTCGAGCGACGAGTCCTCCAGCGGGTTGGCGGTGTAGCCGACCTTCGTCAGGTTCCGCTTGGTGAACTCGTCGGTGTTGACGATCAGGACGCAGCCCGGCGGCAGGTCGGGGACGTTCGCCTTGAGCGCGGCGGGGTTCATGGCCACCAGCACGTCGGGGCGGTCGCCGGGGGTGAGGATGTCGTAGTTCGCGAAGTGCACCTGGAACGACGAGACGCCGGGCAGGGTCCCGGCGGGCGCCCGGATCTCCGCGGGGAAGTTGGGCAGCGTCGAGAGGTCGTTGCCGAACGCCGCGGTCTCCGAGGTGAAGCGGTCGCCGGTGAGCTGCATCCCGTCCCCGGAGTCGCCCGCGAAGCGGATGACGACCCGGTCGCGCTCGACGACCTCGGGCCGGTCGGACTGTTCGACGGCCGTGTCGGAGGCAGTCATGTCGAGGTCGATCCTCGATTCCGGTCTCGGTTCACCACTGCCGTCGAGATTAGCTCTCGGTGCAGTACTGCGTGCGCGCAGCCCGCAGCCTGTCCCACGTCGTGGGCCGATGGCCCGTCGCCGCGGCGGTCACGGGGGCATGCCCGCGAGGGTCAGCGTGACTTGCTGATCTTCGCCTGCAGGGCGGCCAGACGCTGGTGGAACTCGTCCGACTGCACCGAGGTCGCCTGCGCCCGCACCTCGACCTCGACGGCATCGGCCTGGGACGTCATCCCGGCCGTCAGTCGCATGGTGGCCTTCGTCACGACCGCCAGCTCGCGGGGCGCCGCGGCGGCCCGACCGGCGAGCTCGACGGACGCGGCGAGGACGTCGTCGGCCACCCGGTGCACCAGCCCGATCCGCGCGGCCTCCTCGGCGTCGACGACGTCACCGAACAGGGTGAGCGCTGCGGCGCCCTGGGGTCCCAGCAGGCGCTGCGCCATCCAGGTGTAGCCCCCGCCGGGGTGCAGGCCCAACGGCAGGAAACGGGCGTCGAACCGGGCCGACGGCCCGGCGAGCCGCAGGTCACAGGCGAGCGCGAGGTTCAGCCCGGCGCCGACCGCGGCGCCGTTCACCGCGGCGATCGTCGGCAGCGGGCACTCGGCGACCGCGAGGAAACCCCCGTAGACCCGGTGCAGCGTCGCGGGATCGGCCGCGGCCAGCTCGGAGAGGTCGCCGCCGGCGCAGAACGCCGGGTCCTCGCCGGTGATCACGATGGCACCGATGCCCTCGTCGGCGACGCAGGTGGCCATCGCGTCGACGAGCTTCGCCGACATCGCCAGGTTCATCGCGTTGCGGCGCTCGGGGTGGGACAGGGTGAGGACAGCGACGCGGTCGGTGATCGCCGTGCGGACGTCGGGATCGGCCATGCCGGCATCCTGCCCGGTGCCGGTCGATGACGCCGCGGCGCATCGGTGGTCGGGTCGAAGGGGGCTGGGTCCCTGCGGCGACGATGATCGAGCTACTGCTCGACCTCCGGTGCCGGGAAGAGCCCGGCCAGCCAGGCCTGCCAGTCGGCGGTCAGGGCGCCCGTGGCCACCGGCTCGCCGTAGAAGTAGTGGTAGGCGCTCACGCCGCAGCCGTCCTCGCCCTCGGCGCCGATCCGGTGCAGTCCGTGCGCCGATCGGACGCCGAGGAACGCGTCGCCGGCCACGTCGACCACGCCCGTGATCGGCGGCGGGCCCTCGGGCGTGAGCGTCACCGTCGAGCCGAGCGCCGGGCGTCCGGGGAGTCCGAGCGCGCCGTGCAGCACCGGCCACGCCTCCCGCGCGCTGCCCGGCGCGAACCCCATCGTCACGACCGTGCACGCCGGCTGGCCGGGGAAGTGCTCGAGGTAAGAGCGCAGGTTGCCGAAGAACAGGTCCCATCCGACGTCGAAGCTGTCGTACTCGCCCTCCCAGCCCTCGTCGAGGAAGCCGCTCTGCACGAACCGCAGCACCGTGCCACCGCCGTCGCGACCCTCCACGACGAACTCGAAGACGTAGTTCGCAGTGCCGTCGGGAGGGGTCTCGGCCGAGCCGTAGGCGAACCGCTTGCCCTCGTCCCATGCCGTGACGCGCCCGGTCACGTCGAAGCCCCCGCCGAACTGGGCGTCGACCTCCCCGCCGGCCCGGGGCTCCACCCGGTGCGGGACGAACCAGGCCGAGATCCCCGGGCCGGTGGCGATGGCGTCCCACACCTGTTCGGGCGTCGCGTCGAGATCGACGCGCTTCTCCAACCGCCGCTCGGTCACAGCGTCCCCTCTCGTCGCAGGCTCGGGTGCACAGCGACGACCACCCGGTGCGGGCGGCCTTCCGGTGCCGTCTGGTCGTGGTAGCGGGCGACCAGCGTCGTGACCGCGCCCGCCAGCTCATCGGCGAACGCCGCCCGATCGGCCGCGGAGGCGAACCGGACCTCGCCGTCGACGGCGAACGTCGCCAGCCGCCGGCCCGCCGCCGTCGCCCCGGCGAGCAGCTCGCCGACCTCGCGCACCGTGCGGGCCGCGACGGCGATCAGCCAGCGGGCCGAGAGCCGGTCGGGAGCCCGAGCAGGATCGGGCGCGACCGCACCGAGTGCGGCCGGCGAGATCACGTAGCTCGCTGCGGTCGCGCGCATGACCCGCTCGGTCATGTTGCCCTTGCGGCGCTCCTCGACCAGCTCGATCAGACCGTGCCGCTCCAGCGTCCGCAGGTGGTAGTTGACCTTCTGCCGGGGCAGCCCGACGTTCGCGGCGAGGCTGGTGGCCGAGCCCGGGACGGCCAGCTCGGCGAGGAGCCGGGCGCGCACGGGGTCGAGCGAGACCCCCGCCGCGACCGGATCTTCGATGACGCCGACCTCGTGCACGGCGCACACGTTGTCACCGACAAAATTTCTTGTCAACGTGCGGGGTCCGTACGGCGATCACCGGTTGGGGACCGGGAGCTGTGCCAGATCCGGCTGCATGTCCCCCGTACGTCGATCACCGGGCGCGCGGGCTTGGCACCGGTACCCGCATGGGGGCCGATCGCCGATCGGGGACCTGTAGCCGTGGCAGATCCGGCTGCTGGTCCCCGTACGTCGATCACGGGCCGCTGGGGTCCCCGTACGTCGATCACCGGGCGCGCGGGCCCCGATGCCGGCAACCCGCTCCCGTACGTCGATCACGGGCGGCGGGACCGGAGCCGTGGTGGATCGGCGTCAGCCCTTGACGTACGCGAGCTTCTCCGCCACCAGCCCGTCGCGGACCGTGAAGACGTCGACTCCCCGGACGTGCCCGTCCCCCCAGGAGTAGCGCCAGCGGACCACCACGCGGTCCCCGGCGGTGATCAGCTCCTCCGTCGAGAACGCCCCGTCCGGGGACGACGTGAACAGCGCCGTCCAGGCCGCCCGCACGGCGTCGGCCCCGACGTGGCGGCGCCCGTCGGGCGGCGATGTGTCCTCGAAGACGCAGTCGGGCGTCATCTCGTTCATGATCGCGTCGACGTCCTGGTTGTCGAAAGCGGCCTGGAAGCGCCGCACGGCCTCGACCGCCGATGGTTCGGTCGCAGGCTCCCGCTGTGTCGATGGTTCGATCGCAGGCTCCCGCTGTGTCGATGGTTCGGTCGCAGGCTCCCGCTGTGTCGATGGTTCGGTCGCAGGCTCCCTCACGGCGTCCTCCCGAACATCCCCAGCAGCTGCGCCTGCTCGCCGGCACCCGTCGGGACGTCGACCCGCGGGCCGATCACCCCCATCTCCCGGTACGCCGGCTCCAGATCGCCGAACCACCCCCGGACGGCCCTGACGACCTCGGGATCGAGGGTGTCGTCGACGCCGAGGGCGCGGGCCAGGTCCCAGCTGTGCACGAGGTGGTCGGCCGCGAGCTGCATCGCGTACTCGCGGCCCGGGTGATCGCCGAAGGACAGGTGCACGGTCCGCTCCAGCGCCCCGTCGGCCTGCACCGCGGCCAGGGCGGCCGCCGCGGCGGCCTCGAAGGCGCCGACGGCGTCGTCGCCGAGCAGGTCGCCGTCGAACCTGTCGCCGATCTCGGCGATGGTCGCGCCGGCGAACAGCGGTGGTGTCCAACGCTCTTCCTCGACGAGGTGGTGCACGAGCTCCCGGACGTTCCAGCCCGGCAGCGGGGTCGGCTCGGTCCAGCGGCCACCGACGGCGTGCACACGCTCGGCGAACCCGGCACCGGCCCGGGCGTAGATCTCTCGAACGTCCACGGTGGTGAGCATGCCGGTCATCACCGCTCCCCGGGAACCCGTGCGTCGTCCGGTGCGCTGGGTGACCCGGGCCTCATCGCCACGAGGCAGCGTCGTCACCGAGGCAGCGTCGTCACGAGGCAGCGGGCATGCTGCACCAGTGATGCAGGAGCGCCTGTCCACGACGAGCGAGCACGGCGTCCTCGGGGTGCGCGACGTCGACTTCACGCTCGACCGCTACCCGCCCGCGCCCGATCTCGCGATGGTCGTCGAGCGGCACTGGCTGGTGTCCTGGGAGCTGCCGCCCGGGCGCGAGGGGGCGGTCACCCTGCTCCCGCACCCGTGCGTCAACCTGGTGCTCGACGGTGGTCGGCTCACCGTCTCCGGGGTCGGCCGCGACCGGTTCACCTACGTCTACCGGGGTGCGGGTCGCGTCTTCGGGGTCAAGTTCCGGCCGGGGGCGTTCCTGCCGTTCCTCGGGTCGTCGCTGTCGGACATCACCGATGCGGTGCGGCCCGCCGAGCACCTCTGGGGCCCGGCCGCGTCCACCCTCGCCGCGCGGATGACGGCGGCCCGGGGAGCCGACGAGCTGGTCGGGCTGGTCGAGGCGTTCCTGCGGGAGCGGCGGCCACCACCCGATCCGCAGGCGCAGCTGGTCGCCGAGATCGTCGCGACCCTGCTGCACGACGGCGCCATCACCAGGGTCGACGACGTCACCGAGCGGTTCGACATCGCGCCGCGCACCCTCCAGCGACTGTTCGCGCGCTACGTCGGGGTGAGTCCGAGATGGGTGCTGCGGCGCTACCGCCTGCACGAGGCCGCGGCGGCGCTGGCCCGCGAGCAGCACCGGCCGTGGGCCGAGGTCGCCGCCGAGCTGGGGTACTTCGACCAGTCGCACTTCATCCGCGACTTCACGCGGGCCGTCGGGATGACCCCGCTCGCCTACGCCCAGGCGTGCGGCCGGCGGGAGGCGCCGGTCAGCGCGTAGCCGCGGCCCGGGGCGGGACCCGTCCCGGAACCCCACCCCGGACGGGAGGGTGCTGCACACCCCGTCGTGCGGGATGCTGCCGCCGTGACCGAGGTGCGGGTGCGGCGCGGCGGCGAGAGCGGAACGACGACGGTGCTCCTCTTGCACGGGCTGGGGGCCACCGCCGAGGTGTGGGACGGGCTGACCGCGGTCCTCCCCGGCTCGTGGGTCGCCCCCGACCTGCCCGGGCACGGCGCCTCCGCACCACTGCCGGACTACTCGTTCGCCGCCGTCGCGGCCGCGGTCGCCGACCTGGTCGACCCGGCCGGCACGGTGGTCCTCGGGCACTCCTTCGGCGGCGTCGTCGGGCTGCACCTCGCCGACCGGCCGGGGGTGCGCGTGGTGATCGGTCTCGGGATCAAGGTCGCCTGGACGGCCGACGAGCTGGCCCGGGCCACCGAGCTGGCCGCCAGGGAACCCGCCCGGTTCGACACCTACGCCGCAGCCATCGCCCGGCACCTCCGCGTGTCCGGGCTCGACGGTCTGGTCGACCCCACGGCTCCGGCGGCAGCCGCGGGCGTCGTCGAGGACAACGGTCGGTGGCGTCCGGCGCTGGACCCGAGGGCGTTCGGCGTCGGTGAGCCCGGGGTGGCGGCGCTGCTCGCCGCCGCGCCCGTTCCGGTCGTGCTGGCCCGCGGCGAGCACGACCGGATGGTGAGCGCCGAGCGGTTGCGCGCGCTGGTCGCGAACCCCGTCGACCTGCCCGGGCTGGGCCACAACGCCCACGTCGAGGATCCGGCGGCGGTCCTGCGGTTGCTGGAGCCCTACCGGTAGGGACTACTCCTCCCCCGGGGCGTTGAGGTACTGCCATTCCCGCGGACTCATGCCGTAGGCAGCACGGAACCGCTTGGCGAAGTGGCCGGGATCGGAGAAGCCGCACCTGCGCGCGAGGGCGGCGATCGAGCCGGCCCGCGCGGCGTCGGTCGTGAGGATGTGGCGGGCGTGGTCCAGCCGCTCCCGCATCAGCCACCGGCGGACGCTGAGGTCCTGCCGCGCGAAGAGCACGTGCAGGGAGCGGACGGAGATGTTGTGCTCCGCCGCGATCCGCGCCGGGTCGAGGTCGGTCTCGCCCAGGTGCACCCGCATGTAGGCGATGATCCGAGCCAGCAACGACTCGGCCGCCGCGTGGCTCTGCTGGGGGGAGTCGGCGGCCGACGTGATCAGAGCGCGGACCAGCTCGACGGTCGCCGCGCCGAGCATCGTGGCGCTGCGGCGGTTCTCGACGGCGTCGGCCACCTGCCGCAGGTACCCGAGGTGCTGGCGGGTGAGCTCGTAGACCGGGCTGGTGCGCAGCCGTGGTGCCGCGGCGCGGACGACGTCGACCGGCAGTCCGAGGTGGGCTGTGTCGATGTAGAGCGCGTGTGCGCTGCTGTCGGGCCCGGAGACGTAGTCGTGTGGTGAGGTCAGGTCCACGAGCTGCAGGTCGCCCCGCTGCAGCGACGGCAGGTCGCGATGGGTCAGGGTGGCGTGCCCGCTGAGCTGGATCGCGAGCGAGATCCGCTCCTGGGCACCGCCGCGCAGGTGCCGCGAGCTGCGGGCGACCCGGTGCCCGGACGACGCCACGTGCGCCATGCTCACGCTCGGCCCCAGTTGCCAGGCTTTGATCCGGGCCCAGACCTCGTCGCCCCGGCCCGTGACCTCGACGCGGGACGGGACCACCGCCGAGATCATGGCGGCCCGCAGGGCATCCGCACGGGCGTCCGCGGACACCGAGTCCGTGTTCAGCACGAGCGTCACCGCGGGCCCTCCGCTCCCAGGCAGTCCGAGGGTAGCGGCGCTCGACCAGGAGGTCGATCGTGCGAGCCGGACCTCTGCGCTGCCGTCCCAGAGGCCTGCGCGGGGAGACCACCCGGCTGGCCGCCCGCCCGGTTGGCTCCCGTCAGGCCGAAGGATCACCCGAGGAGGAACCATGAGCGCCGCACCCGACACGATCGTCCTCGTCCACGGGTTCTGGGTGACCCCACGGAGCTGGGAGGACTGGGTCGCGCACTTCGAGAAGCGGGGCTTCCGGGTGCTCGCGCCCGCCTATCCCGGCTTCGAGGTGGAGGTCGAGGCCCTCAACGCCGACCCGTCGGCCGTCGAGGCAGCGACGATCCCGTCGATCGTCGGACACCTCGAGTCGATGATCGGCGGCCTGGACCGGCCGCCGATCATCATGGGGCACTCCGCGGGCGGGGCGTTCACCCAGATCCTGCTCGACCACGGCCTCGGGGCCGCCGGCGTGGCGCTCAACTCCGCTCCCACCGAGGGGGTGCCCGTCGTGCCGCTGAGCCAGATCAAGTCGGTGTTCCCGGTCCTGAAGAACCCCGCCAACCGGCACAAGGCGATCGGCTACTCGTTCGAGCAGTGGAACTACGCGTTCACCAACACGATGCCCGAGGACGAGGCCCACGCCCTCTACGACCGCTACGCCGTGCCGGTGTCGGGACGGATCTTGTTCGAGAGCGCGCTGGCCAACCTGACCCCGGGACACACCGGGACCTGGGTGGACTACCACAACGACGGCCGCGCCCCGCTGCTGTTCGTCGCTGGCAGCGAGGACAACATCATGCCGCCGAAGGTGCAGTGGTCCAACGCCAAGCACTACAAGAGCGAGAAGACGCTCACCGAGGTCGTCGAGTTCGGCGGCAAGCCCCACCTGCTGCCGGCCGCGCCCGGCTGGGAGGAGATCGCCGACTACGTGCTCGCCTGGGCCCTCCGCAACGCCCGCGCGGCCTGAGCGCATCCGATGGCACCCGTCCGGATCACCCACATCGGCGGGCCGACGGTCCTGCTGGAGGCGGCGGGCTGGCGACTGCTCACCGATCCGACCTTCGACCCGCCAGGGCGCCGTTACGACTTCGGCTGGGGTACGTCGTCGCGGAAGCTGACCGGGCCGGCCGTCGCCGTGGCCGACCTCCCGCCGATCGATGCCGTGCTGCTCACCCACGACCACCACAGCGACAACCTCGACACCGTCGGACGCGGCATGCTCCCGGCCGCACGAGTCGTCATCACCACCGCGTCCGGGGCCGGCCGGCTGGGCGGCGGGGTGCGCGGGCTCGTGCCGTGGGCCACCACGACTCTCGACGCCCCCGACCGCCCGACGATCGAGGTCACGGCCACGCCGTGCCGCCACGGACCGCCGCTGAGCCACGCCATCGTCGGCGACGTGATCGGGTTCGCGCTGCGGTGGGACGGCCAGGAGCACGGCGTGGTCTGGATCTCCGGTGACACCGTGCTCTACGACGGGGTGCGGCAGGTCGCCGATCTGATGCAGGTCGACACGGCGATCCTGCATCTGGGCGGAGTGCGGTTTCCCCTGACCGGTCCGGTCCGGTACACGATGACCGCAGCCGACGCCGTCGAACTCTGCGGCCTGCTCCGTCCCCGGACCGCGATACCGGTTCACTACGAGGGCTGGCGGCACTTCCGGCAGGGGCGCGCCGCCATCGAGCACGAGATCGCCCGCGCACCGGCGGACGTCGCCCGGCGCTTCCAGTGGCTCCCCCTCGGCACCCAGGTCGCCATGGCCACCTGACTCCGACCGATGAGTTCCGGTTGCGCGCCCGGTCTCACCGGTCATGAGCGATCCCACCCGAACCCCGACCACCCTCTCGAACATCGGCGTTGCCATGTTCGCCGTCGCCGATCAGGACGCGGCTCTCGCCTTCTACACCGAGAAGCTCGGCTTCGAGGTGCGCGGCGACTCGCGCTTCGGTGAGCACGATGAGCTGCGCTGGCTGGAGGTGGCCCCGCCGGGGTCACGGGCCCGACTGGCGCTGAACCCACCGATGGGCGGCGAACCGGGCGGCGGCTCCATCGGTGTGGAGACGGCGGACGTTCTGGGCGAGCACGCCCGCTTGAGCGCCGTCGGCGGCATCGACATCGATCCGGAGCCGATGCGCACGCCCGGCGCGCCGCTGATGTTCATGCTGCGGGACCCGGACGGCAACCACATCGTGGTGGTGGAGGCGCCGCCCGCCGGGTAGCCGCGGACCGCGCCTCACGACCTCACTCCTCGACCGCGGGCTTGAGCGTGTCGATGCACCACCGTCGGAAGCTGGTCGTGGTGCGCGGAGCGGTCCGTGCCTCGTCGTCGTAGATCCCGTCGTCCTGGGCGGCAGCCATGTCGAGCAGACCCTGGGCCCACGGTTCGCTCATGCCGCGTTGCGTCATGCTCGCCTTGTACTCCGCGGCGGGGGGCTGTTCGACGCGGACCGGTCGTCGAAGGACATCGGAGATCACCGCAGCCATCCCGGCCGGGGTGAGGTCGTCCGGGCCGATGACCGGCACGCTGTCCTGCCCGGCCCATGAGCCGTCGAGCGTGAGTGCCGCTGCGGCGTCGGCGATGTCCCGGGTGGCAACGGACAACAGGGTGCTGTCCACGGAGCGAAGATCGCGGCGTTGCCCACGGTGGAGATCTTGACGAGCTCATGAGATCCGGGGTCCAGAGCCGCACGTCCTGGCGGTCCACCGTCCTCGCCGGCCTGGATCCGCCGCGTCGACCGGCCCCGACCATCCCGGACACGGCGGCCGCACCTCGACCGAGCCCTCGGCGGCCGCTGGGCACCGCGCGGCCCACTCCAGTCCCCGGCCGGCTCGAGCCGATCTCCAGGTGCGCGGCGGCCTCCGTGCCAGGAGAGCCGGACGCGGTCGCCCGCGTCGACCGGGTCGACGACGACGGTGGCGTGCTCACCGGCGCGGGCGGGCCCCCACGGCCGGTAGCTCCCGGCGCGGCTCGGTGACGAGGAGCGACCGGAGCGCGGCTCGGTCGTCGGCCGTCCCCGGTCCTCAGAACGGCGGTCGGGTACTCGCTACTTCGTACGCCGTCACATCCACGTCACGGAACTCGGTGCCCGTGTCCGGCACGTTGGCCCGGCTGCGCCACGCCTCGATCGCGTCCCACGTCTCCCAACGCTCGTAATTGTTGATCCGGCCAGGATCGACCGGGTCGGCCGTGATCGCGACGTCAAGACAGCCAGGCGCCTGCCGCGCACGCACGAGGAGGTCACGGTGCGCCTCGACGTAGGCGTCCCGCTTGTCGTCGTCGACCGTGACATGACCAGCGATGATCCACATCAGTTGCTCCCGAGTCGTGGGGCTACGTCTTCTGATGACCGCCTGACTCCCCGAGACTCATCGGCAGAAGAGCTCTCCTGCACCAGTCCAGGACCGGAGCGCCAAACCCTCGACCTGGCAACCCAGGTCACAGCCGGTGCGTCAGCGGTAGTTGGTGAACTGCAGGGCGATCCCGAAGTCGCGGCCCTTGAGCAGCGCGATCACGGCCTGCAGGTCGTCCTTCTTCTTGCCCGAGACGCGCAGCTGATCGCCCTGGATCTGGGCCTGCACGCCCTTGAGCTTCTCGTCCCGGATGGCCTTGCTGATCTCCTTGGCCTTGTCCGACTCGATGCCCTGGAGGATCTTGCCGTGAACCCGGTAGGTCTTGCCGGAGATCGCCGGCTCGCCCGCGTCGAACGCCTTGAGCGAGATGTTCCGCTTGATCAGCTTCTCCTTGAACACCTCGACGGCCGCGAGCGCCCGCTCCTCGGTCTCCGACTCGATGGTCAGTGCCTCGTCGCCGGCCCAGGCGATGGACGTGCCCGTGCCGCGGAAGTCGAACCGCTGCGAGAGCTCCTTCGCCGCCTGGTTGAGGGCGTTGTCGACCTCCTGCCGGTCGACCTTGCTCACCACGTCGAACGACGGGTCAGCCATGGGTGCCTCCTCCTGCTCGCGGCCGGGCCCCTGGTCAGTCCCGATCACCGCTTGCCGTATCGTTGACCCGCGCCACGGCGCACCCGGCAGGTTGCCCGAGTGGCCAAAGGGAGCGGACTGTAAATCCGTCGGCTTAGCCTACGAAGGTTCGAATCCTTCACCTGCCACACCCCGCAGAAGCGGCCCTCGACCAGCACGAACGCGGTCGGGGGTCGCTTTGTGGCCACCAGACCCCGCTGGTCGATCAGTGCTGCGTCGTTCCGCCATCCCGCGGCGGGTCGGCCCGGAGTGCCTCGTCGACGGTGCGGAACACGTTGTGCCGGAACGCCTCCGGCGCGGCGGTATGGATGACGTCGCGGAACTGGCCGATGTCGCGGGCGATGCGCAGCTCGATCCCGTCCCGACGCAGCGTGGCCGCCAGCTGGACGAGCATCTGTGCCGCGGTGATGTCGATGAACGGGCTGGTCTCCGCGTCGAGGACGACGACGCGGGTCTCGGGTGTGCACAACCGTTCGATCTGCTCCCGGACATCGTCGCTGTTGGCGAAGAACAGCCCGGCCTCGACCCGAACGACCGCACTGCCCGCCGCCGGACGGAGCCCGGGGTGGCGATCCACGTCGAGCCAGGTTCCCCCCGACCTGGCCAGCCTCGCGACGTGCGGTCGAGACACCCGGTACAGCAGCAGCAACATCGACACCGCGATGCCGATGAACAGCCCCGGCAGGGTGTCGAAGATGAGCACACCAAGCATCGCGGCGATCGCGGCGGCGAAATCGGCGCGGGCGGCGAAGCCGTAGATGCTGCCGAGCCGTGTGGTCCACACCCGGTACAGCCGACGGAGGGAGGAGACGTCGACGAGCTCCACCACCGCAGCGATGACGACCGCGGCCAATGTCGCCTCGGGGAGCTGTTCGAACAGCCCAGTCAGGAACAGCAGGGTCAGCACCGTCAGCACGGCCACCACCAGCCCGCTGACCTGCGTCTTCGCTCCCGCGGCGCCATTGACCGCGGTCTTGGACAGGCTTCCGTTGACGACCATTCCGGAGCACAGCCCAGCTCCCAGGTTGGCCGCGCCGAGGCCGGTGAGCTCACGGTTCGCCGACACCTCGTACCCCGCCCGCGCCGCGTACGTCTTCGCCGCGCCCAGACCTTCGGCGAACCCGATCAGCAGCACCCCTACCGCCGGCCCGACAAGATCGAGGTAGCGATCCGGACCGACGCCGTCGGGGAGCCCGACCGCGGGCAGCCCGGATTGGATCGGTCCCACGATGGCCACGCCCTGAGCATCGAGCTGGAACGCCGCGGTGACGGCGATGGCGAGCAGCACCACCACGAGGGACCCCGGCACCACTGGCAACCAGCGCCGGAGGATCAGGACGGCGGCGAGGCTCAACCCGCCGATCAGTACGGTCAGCCCGTCGACGTCGCCGAGCTGGGAGATCACACCCCAGGTCTGCTCGAAGAAGTCGCCGCTGGTCTTCGGCACGCCCAGCAGCTTCGGAACCTGACCGATGATGATCGTCAACGCGAGTCCGACGATGAATCCCTTCAGCACGGGCTCGGAGATGAGCGAAGCGATGAACCCCAGCCGGACGAGCCCGGCGAGCAGCCCGAGAACCCCGACCACGAGCGCCAGCGCGGCGGTCAATGCGATCTGCCGGGCCGGGTCACCCGCTGCGAGAGGAGCGACGATCGCTGCGGACAGCGCAGCGGTGGCCGACATCGGCCCGACCACGAGATGACGGGAACTCCCGAACGCTGCGTACAGGAGCAGCGCGGGAACCGCCGCGTACAGGCCCACCACCGGCGGCACGCCGGCGATCGTCGCGTACGCCAGCGCCTCCGGGACCAGCACGGCCCATACCGTCAGCCCCGCCACCACGTCTGGCCGGAGCCCCGCCATCCGGTAGCCCCGCAGGGACCCGAACACCGGCCAGGCCCGGCGCGATGCCGCTCCCAAGCCTCCTCCTCATGGCCTGAAGCCGGCCAGGCCGCTACAAGCCGCTGACACCCTTGCCGAGCAGCACCGCCCCGATCACCAGGATCAGCGTGGCCATCACGGTCGCATTGTTGTCCTGCAGCCATCTCTTGAGCGAGTCCAGCGGCCCGCGCATCCTCTCCGCCGCGACCAGGTAGCCGACCACGGGGATCGCCACCGTCGACGCCGCGATCGCGGTGAACACGGCGATCTCGATCACGTCACCGCCCACATCCAGGCCAGCCGACCCGATGATCACACCAGCGCCGGCAGCCATGATCAGGTTCTTCGGGTTCACGGCGGACAGCAGGAAGCCGAGGCCGAGCGCCTTGACGAACGTGAACCCGTCAATTGCCGCCATCCACTTCGGGGTGTCGTGCTGCCCGCCCCGCCCGCGCCACTGGCGAATCCCGACGAGCAACAGCAGCACACCAAGGCCGATCTTGATCCACGATGCGGCGGCCGACGGCTCGCCGCCGGTCTGCAGTGTGCCCGCGAGGGCCGTGAAGATCGCCGTGGCGACCACGATCCCCAGGATCCAGCCGATCAGGAACCCCGCGCTCGTGCTTCCCGCCCGCTTCGAGAACAACATCAGGATCGTCGCGATGATCGGTATCGGAGACACCGCTACTCCGATCGCCAAGGGCAGGATCTCACCGATCACTGCACCCATCGTGGCTCCCCTCGATCGTCGGCGAGTCCGGAATCGCGACGCTCAGCCACCGCCGACGTTCTACGGAGTGACAATGGCGAAGTTCGGGTCGGGCTCGTCGGTGAAGCTGGCGATCTTCGCGAAGGCTTCGGCGTCGCCGTCGAACTGCACGCCGTCGACGCCGGCGCCGGCGAGCATGCCGAGCAACTGCGGTTTGGTCAGGGTGACGACGAGGTCGACGGGTTGAGTCCGCGTTGTCGGATGGTGGGTGAGCACGCCGTTGGACAACTCCATCCGGTATGTCTCATCGGTGTCGGTGAAGTGCCAGCGGATCGAAGTCGCGGCGTCCCACGCGCGTTTTCCGTCGACGCGGATCGCGAGGCTGTCGAACAGCTGGGTGATGGTCAGCGCTGATGCCATGCCGGCCGAGCTGACCCCCGCCGCCGCAACCGGGCCGTGGAGCTCCTGGGCCCGGTCAGGTAGTTGTTGCGCCAGGTGCCGCACTCGGAGCCGTAGCCGAGGCGCGTGAAGACGTCGGAGAGCAGCGTCCTTGGCTGCGTCGTGGGAGGGATCAGCGAACACGGCGTGGCTAGCCAGTTCGGCGGCGAAGCGCAGGTCCCCGGAGTCGGCGAATTCCTGTGCCTTGGCGACGGTCGCGTCGATGCCGCCGATGATCTCGACGTACCGGCTGGCCGCGGCCTCGGGCGGGTGCTGCCAGAGGTGCGCCGGGTTGCCGTCGTACCAGCCGAGGTAGCGCTGGTAGATCGCCTTGACGTTGTGGCTGACCGAGCCGTAGTAGCCGTGGGTGTGCCACGCGGCATCGAGCGCCGGTGGCATCTCGATCAGCTCCGCGATCTCGCTGCCGACGTAGCCCTGGTTCATCAGACGCAACGTCTGGTCGTGCAGGAATGCGTAGAGGTCGCGCTGCTCGGTCATCAGCTTCACGACGTTGTCCGAGCCCCAGGTCGGCCAGTGGTGCGAGGCGAACGCGACGTCGGTGTCGTCGGCGAACAGGTCGATCGCCTCGTTGATGTAGCGCGACCAGCCGCGCGCGTCACGGACCTCGGCGCCGCGCAGCGTCAGCAGGTTGTGCAGGTTGTGCGTGACGTTCTCGGCCAGGCACAACGCGCGCTTGTCGGGGAAGTGGAAGTTCATCTCGGCCGGGGCCTCGGTGCCGGGCGTGATCTGGAAGTCGATCCGGACGCCGTCGAGCGTCTCCTGCTGACCGGTGTGGGTGATGTCCAGCGTGGGTGCGATCAAGCCCACTGTCCCCTGTGGACGAGCCGGGCCCCAGGCCGACCCCGATGGTGCCGACCGCGCTGACGGGCAAGCCCATCCCGGTGTGGTACATCCCGCGTCGCAACATCGCGGCGCCGGCATAGACGTTCTCCGAGACGGCGTGCTCCAGGAAACCAGCCGGGGCGACGATCGGGACTTCGGTGTCGACATCGACAACGCCGAGCACACCGCCGAAGTGGTCGATGTGGGAATGGGTGAAGATCACCGCGGTCACCGGCCGCTCACCCCGATGCGCGCGGTACAGCGCCAGCCCGGCCGCCGATACCTCGGCCGAGATCGCGGGATCGATCACGAGCACCCCCGCGCTTCCCTCGACCAGGGTCATGTTCGACAACTCGATGCCACGAAGCTGGTAGATGCCCTCGGTGACCTCGAACAGCCCCTGGATGGCGGTGAGCTGGCTCTGCCGCCACAGGCTCGGATGGACCGTCTCGGGGCAGTCCCCGGCCATCGTCCGGGTGTACACGTCGGCGTCGTACACCACCCTGCCGTCCGCGGCCTTGATCATCCCGGGTTCCAGACGAGTGATCAGGCCGCGGTTCGCATTCTCGAAATCGGTCCGGTCCTCAAGGTCTGCGGACACCCTGCCTCCTCGTCACAGCTGCGGGGCCGCTCGAAGCGTAGTAGCCCCTCGGTCAGCCACCGTTGACACGCTTCACCACACGCAGCTCGGGCTGGCCGCAAACCTCCTCGAGCGGCCGCTTGCTCCGCGGTGCGCGGAGCGCAACGGATCAGTAGACGACGCGGTACCAGTGCGCCGCGTCGGCGGCGACCGGCGTCAACCGCACGCTCGCGCCACCCGGACGGTCGAACAGGCGCACGCCGTCACCGAGCAGCACCGGGGCGACGAAGACCAGGATCTCGTCGAGCAGTCCGGCCTCGATGCACTGCCTGGCGACGTTCGCGCCGAGGATGTTGACGTACTGGTCCCCGGCCGCCCTCGTGCTCTGCGCGATCGCGCCCGGCAGGTCGCTCACGAACGTGATGTCGGCGGGTGGGTCGGGCGGCGGCCGGTGGGTCAGCACGAACACCGGGCCGTGGTACTCGCCGCCGAACGCGCCCTCGCGGTCGGTCCCGCGGTTCGGGTCATCGCCGCCGAAGGTTCCGTTGCCGACCAGGATCGCGCCGACCTCGGCCAGCAGGCGGTCCGCTGTGGGGTTCGGGTCCGCGATGTGCTCGGTGAGCCACGACATGTCGCCACCGGGTCCGGCGATGAAGCCGTCGAGCGACATGGTCGCCGCGTACAGCAGCTTGGCCATGGTTCCTGCCTCCGTCGTTCGTCGGGTGCGCGAACACGTCGGGGCCGCGTCTGCGCACTAGGATGTCGCGCTGTGTCCGACCGCGATCCGGCTTCGGTGATGATGCGCCTCTTCGACCGATACGCCGCCGGCGATGTCGACGGGGTCGGCGATCTCCTCGCCGAGGACGTGATCGCTCACGTCACGACGAGCGACGGTGGAGTCGACCGGGTCCAGGGCCGCGCCGCCTACCTGGCGCGCCTTCCCGACCTCGGCTCGGCGCAGGGTGGGCTCACCGTCACCCAGGTCGTCGGCGTCGATGACGAGCGCGCACTGAGCATGGTCGAGATCGTGGCCCGCCGAGACGGCCGCGACGACCTGCACAACGTCGCGGGGTTCCTGGCCCGGGTGGCGGACGGACGCGTGACCGAGTTGTGGATGGTCGACGCGAGACCGGCCGGGAGCGCCGCGTTCTGGGCGTAGACCGGCGTCCACGGTCAGCGGTCCGACGGGGACGCGGCTGCGCGGGCCCCGAGCCCCTCGCGCAGCCGGAACCACGCGATCGTCCCGACGAGGACACCCAGGAACGCCGGGGTGAGGGCCATGATCGGAGAGCCCAGGACCACGATCTGCGTGCCGATGGCGCCGATCATGAGCCCGGTGAGGCCGAGCGCGGCCGGCCCGGCCAGCCGCGGGACGAGCAGGCCGACCGCCCCGGCGAGCTCCAGCACACCGATGACGTAGCGGAACCACTGGCCGGCGCCGATCTGGCTGAACATCTCCACCGCGTAGGCGTCGCCGAGCAGTTTCGGCCCGGCCGCGGCGACCACGAAGAACGCGGCGACGAGGACCTGCAGCACCCGCAGGGTGCGGTGCAGGGTGCGACCGATCGTCGCCGACGGCGTACGGGTGTCGAGGGTGCTCATGGTGCGGTCCTTGCTCTGGAGGGTGTGACGGTCGGGGATCGGACCGGCGGCGTCGGCGCAACTCATCGCTGAGTCGAGCCGTCACGATCCGTAGTACCCCGCGACTACTCAAGGTGAGCGATCGTCTACCTTCCCCCGGTGATCAACTGGCTGCGACGCTGGTTCCGACGGGGCCGTCACCGCTCCCGGAGCCGGCCCGGCGTCGGCCCCACCCGGTGGCCGTGGTGACCGCAGCCGAAGAAACATCCGAGAACCGTGTCGATCCGGCCGCCGCCCGTTCGACGCGTGGATGGGACCGGGACGAGCCCGGACCGGGAGCACGAGGAGACAGCGATGCGAGTCATGGTTCTGATCAAGGCCGACGCGGCCACCGAGTCCGGTGTCATGCCCAGCGAGGAGCTGCTCACCGCGATGGGGCGCTACAACGAAGAGCTGGTCAAGGCCGGCGTGATGCTCGCGGGCGAGGGTCTGCACCCCAGCTCGAAGGGGGCCCGGGTCCGATTCTCCGGTGAGGACCGCACCGTGATCGATGGTCCGTTCACCGAGAGCAAGGAGCTCGTCGCGGGCTTCTGGCTGTGGCAGGTCCGCTCCATGGACGAGGCGATCGAGTGGGTGAAGCGCTGCCCGGCGGATCCCTCGCAACCCGAGTCGGAGATCGAGATCCGGCAGGTGTTCGAGCTCGACGACTTCGGGCCCGAGCTCACCCCCGAGCTGCGGGAGCAGGACGCGCGCATCCGCGCGCAGTCCGAAGGGCACTGAGTTGCCCGGGCCCCTCGAGGCTGCTCTGATGGTCGGCCGTGAGAGCGCTCGAGGCCCGGCGGACGATCGAGGCCGTCTGGCGTATCGAGTCGGCGAGGCTCATCGCCGGGCTGGCCCGGATGGTGCGTGATGTCGGCGTCGCGGAGGAGCTGGCGCAGGATGCGCTGGTCGCGGCGCTCGAGCAGTGGCCGGAGTCGGGCGTGCCGCGCAACCCGGGCGCCTGGCTCATGGCCGTGGGCAAGCGCCGTGCGGTCGACCTCATCCGCCGCAACGAGACGCTCGAGCGCAAGGTCGGCGAGCTCGGCCATCAGCTGGTCGTCGAGGGTGAGGGGGTCGAGCCGGACCTCGACGGCGTCCTCGGCGAACCCATCGAGGACGATCTCCTTCGGCTGATGTTCGTCGCCTGCCACCCAGTGCTCTCGACGGAGGCACGGGTCGCGCTCACGCTCCGGCTGCTGGGCGGCCTGACGACCGAGGAGATCGCGCGGGCGTTCCTCGTCCCGGAGCCGACGGTTGCGCAGCGGATCGTCCGGGCCAAGCGGACGCTCACCACGGCGCGGGTGCCGTTCGCGGTGCCCGATGGCGCCGAGCGCGCCGAGCGCCTGTCCTCGGTGCTCGAAGTCCTCTACCTGGTCTTCAACGAGGGCTACTCGGCGACCCGGGGCGAGGACTGGGTGCGTCCCGGGCTGTGCGAGGAAGCCCTGCGGTTGGGCCGGGTCCTCGCGAGTCTCGTGCCCGACGAGCCGGAGGTGCACGGGCTCGTCGCGCTGATGGAGATCCAGGCATCGCGCACCCGGGCGCGGACGGGCCCGGCGGGCGAACCGGTGCTCCTGCTCGACCAGGACCGCGCGCGCTGGGACCAGCTCCTCGTCGGCCGGGGCCTCGCCGCGCTGGAGCGGGCCGACGCGCTGGCCACCACCCCTGGCCCGTACGTGCTGCAGGCCGCCATCGCCGCCTGCCACGCCCGGGCGCGCACCGCGGAGGAGACCGACTGGGTGCGCATCGCGGCGCTCTACACGGCGCTCACCCAGCGCACGCCGTCACCGGTCGTGGAGCTCAACCGGGCCGTCGCGCTGTCGATGGCGTTCGGCCCGGCCGCGGGCCTGGAGCTCGTCGACGAGCTGACGGAGGCGCAGGCGCTGCCCACCTACCACCTCCTGCCGAGCGTCCGCGGCGATCTGCTCGCGCGGCTGGGTCGCCTCGACGAGGCCCGCGCCGAGTTCGAGCGCGCGGCCTCGCTCACCCGCAACGATCGCGAGCGCAGCCTGCTGGCCGCCCGCGCCGCCGGCCTGCGGTGAGCCGTGGATGTCCAGGGACGCGTGCCCGTGGGGTAGTGGCGGAAGGCGTCATGTGTCCGTCGCGGGCGTCGTCAGCCCGCCGGAACGGCTCACCCGACCGCGATCGCCGCGGTGCGCCCGGCCTGCCGGCCCGAGAACAGGCATCCGCCGAGGAAGGTGCCCTCCAGGGACCGGTACCCGTGCACGCCCCCGCCACCGAACCCCGCCACCTCGCCCGCGGCGTAGAGCCCGGGCAACGGCCTGCCGTCGGCGCGCAGCACCCGGCTCGAGAGATCGGTCTGCACGCCGCCCAGCGTCTTGCGGGTGAGGATGTTGAGTCGGACGGCGATCAGCGGACCGTTGCGCGGGTCGAGGATCTTGTGCGGGGTGGCCGTGCGGATGAGCCGGTCGCCGCGGTAGTGCCGGGCGCCGCGGATCGCCATGACCTGCAGATCCTTGGTGAACGGGTTATCGATCTGCCGGTCGCGGGCGACGATCTGGCGTTCGAGGTCGGCGAGGTCGATCAGCGGTCCGCCGACGTCGAGGTCGTCGTCGCTGTCGCGTCGGGTGGCCAGCTTGTTCATGCCCGCCACCAGCTCCGCGAGGGTGTCGGCGACCACGAAGTCCTCGCCGTGCTCCTTGAACGCTTCGACCGGCGGCGCCGCACCGGGCCTCACCCTGGAGAGGGTCGCCCGGATGTCCTTGCCGGTCAGGTCGGGGTTCTGCTCGGAGCCGGAGAGCGCGAACTCCTTCTCGATGATCTTCTGCGTGAGCACGAACCACGAGTGGTCGTACCCGGTGTCGGTGATCGCCTTGAGCGTGCCCAGGGTGTCGAAGCCGGGGAAGTTCGGGGCGGGGAAGCGACGCCCGCGGGCGTCGAACCACATCGATGACGGGCCGGGCAGGATCCGGATGCCGTGCCGCGCCCAGATCGGGTTCCAGTTCCGAATACCCTCGGTGTAGTGCCACATCCGGTCGCGGTTGACGATCCGGCCGCCGGCGCGCCTCGGTGATGGCGAGCATCCGGCCGTCCACGTGCGCCGGCACACCGGAGATCAACTCCTTCGGCGGCCGGCCGAGCCGCGCCGGCCAGTGGGCGCGCACCATGTCGTGGTCGGCCCCGATCCCGCCGGACGTGACGATCACCGCGGATGCGTGCCGCGCGAACTCCCCGATCACGGTGCGGGAGCTCGCCACGCCCCGGGCCGTGTCGGACGGCTCGAGCACCGCACCGCGCACCCCGTCGACGACTCCGTCGGTCACGGTCAACCCGTCCACGCGGTGCCGGAAGCCGATCTCGACCAGCCCGGCCGCCACGGCCGCGCGCACCCGCCGCTCGAACGGTTCGAGAACGCCTGGCCCGGTGCCCCACGTGACGTGGAAGCGCGGCACCGAGTTGCCGTGCCCGTCGGCCAGGTACCCACCGCGCTCGGCCCAGCCGACGACGGGGAACCATCGCACGCCCATCCCGTGCAGCCAGGCCCGTTTCTCGCCGTTGGCGAAGTCCAGGTACGCCGTGACCCACTGCCGGGCCCAGTAGTCCTCGCCGCCCGGGTCGTCGACGCCGCGGTCGAACGCCGCGCTTCCCAACCAGTCCTGCATGGCCAGGTCGTGGGAGTCCCTGATGCCCATGCGGCGCTGCTCGGGCGAGTCGATCAGGAACAGGCCGCCGAACGACCAGTACGCCTGTCCGCCGAGGTTCGACTCGGGCTCCTGGTCGAGCAGCAGCACCCGGCGCCCCGCGTCGGCCAGCTCCGCTGTCGCCGCCAGGCCGGCGAGCCCCGCCCCCACCACGATCACATCGGCGTCCACGCGCGCCACCCTTCGGGGCCCGCCGGTCAGGGTCAAGCAACCACGGTCGCCTGCCTGGGGAGATGCTGATGGGCCGCTCAGCCCGAGACCCGGCGCAGCGCAGCCGCCAGCGTCTCGTAGCCGACGCGGGTCGCGAGCTCCACCCGCCCGACGTCGATGGTCAGACCCTGGATCCCGACGTCCCGCCCCGGTACGAGCGCGAGCAGATGCGCGCCGCCGCGAGACGGGTGCGCGGCGTCGTCGAGGACGGTGAGGACGGGACCGTGCCGACTGCTCTCCTGCGCGATCGAACCGAGACCGGGTGCGAGCCGGTCCAACGCCCGCGCCCACCGCGCCGGCCCGGCACCGGGATCGGCCCGCCTCAGCTCGGGGCCGGTGCGGTTGAGCAGCGCCAGGACGTGGGTCGCACCGTCGCGCAGGGCGCGCAGCACCGGCAGCGGCTCGGACACCGACCCGTCGATCCACCGGCGCCCGTGCAGCTCGACGGCCGGCCCGGCCAGCAGCGGGATCGCCGCGGTCGCGCGCAGGGCGAGCTTCCACTCCTCGGCGGTGCGCGGCTCCAGCACGTGCGGGCTGAGGTCGTCGGCTGCCGTGGCCACCACCCGCAGCGGGACGGGCGAGTCACGCAGCCGGTCCCACGGCATGGGCTTGGAGACGACCATGACGTGGTCGAGCAGGTGGTCCAGCGACACCATCGGGCGGCCGCGGAACGTCGACGACAACCGGCGGGGGTCGATGAAGGCCCGGCAGGCCATGTCCTCGAAGAAGATGTGCGCGCTCCCGCGACCGTCGCCGAGCAGCAGTGCCGCGCCGATGTACGCACCCGCCGAACTGCCGTAGACGACGTCGAAGCAGCCACCGAGCCCGGCGTCGTCCAGCGCGTGCGCCATCCCGCCGGCGTAGGCGCCGCGCATGCCACCGCCGCTCACGACGAGGGCGATGCGCCGGCCGTCGGCCCGGTCGCCGCGATCGCGACGGCGGACGAGTGCACGCAGCACCTCGTCGTCGCCCGGGAGTCCGGGCAGCGCGTCGAGGACCGGCTCGGGCTGTGCCGTCACCCTCCGATCATCTCGCCTGCGGAGCCGCGGCGCGGCCGAGTGTGACCGGTGCCGCGGCCCCCATTCGTCCCGAGCGACGATCCACCTCGCGCAGGTAGGGTCCTGCGGGTGGCACAGCTCAAGGTGGACGCCGAACCGGAGGAGGTCGGGTTCGACCCCGGCCGGCTGCAGCGGATCGACGCGCACTTCCGGCGGTACGTCGACTCCGGTCGTCTCCCCGGATGGACGATCGCCGTGGCGCGGCGCGGGCGGGTCGTGCACCTGAGCCACCACGGGCTGGCCGATCTCGAGGCCGACCGCCCCGTCGCCGACGACACCCTGTGGCGCATCTACTCGATGACCAAGCCGATCACGTCGGTCGCTGCGCTGATGCTCTACGAGCAGGGCGCGCTCGAGCTCACCGACCCGGTCTCGCGCTACCTCCCGGCGTTCACCGACATGCGGGTGTACACGGCCGGTTCGGCGGCGAATCCGGGCACCGTGCCCGCCGTCGAGCCACTGCTGATCTGGCACCTCCTCACCCACACCGCCGGGCTCACCTACGGCTTCCTCCACGCGCACCCCACCGACGAGATGTACCGGGCCAAGGGCTTCGAGTTCGGGGTGCCCCAGGGGATGGACCTCGCCACCGCCTGTGACGCATGGGCCAGCCTTCCGCTGGTGCACCAGCCCGGCGTGCAGTGGAACTACTCCGTGGCCACCGACGTGCTCGGCCGCGTGGTCGAGGTGGTGTCCGGGCAGACGCTCGAGGCGTTCTTCGACGAGCACATCCTCGGCCCGCTCGACATGACCGACACGGCGTTCTCGGTCGAGGACGACCTCGGACGGCTCGCGGCGCTCTACACACCCGATCCCGCGGGGGGCCTGCGCCGCAGCAGTGCGATGGGCGACGCCGTCACCCGGCCGCCCACCTTCCTCTCCGGCGGCGGCGGCCTGGTCTCCACCGCAGCCGACTACCACCGGTTCACCCAGATGCTGGCGCGCGGCGGCGAGCTCGACGGCGCCCGGCTGCTCGGACCGCGGACCGTCGCCTACATGACCCGCAACCACCTGCCGGGCGGGACCGACCTCGAGGACATCGGCCGGCCGATCTTCGCCGAGTCGAGCTTCCGCGGCGTCGGGTTCGGGCTGGGGGTGTCCGTGGTCGTCGACCCGGCCGCGCTCAGGGCCCTGACGAGCGTCGGTGAGTACGCATGGGGCGGGCTCGCGAGCACGGCGTTCTACGTCGACCCCGTCGAGGAGATCACGGCGATGTTCTTCACCCAGCTCATGCCGTCGAGCACCTATCCCATCCGCACCCAGTTGCGCACGCTGGTCATGCAGGCGCTGGTGGACTGATGTCGGATGCCATGGCGCTCCTCGTCCGGGTGGTGGTGATCGCTGTCAGCCTGTGGATCGCCACGCTGATCGTGCCCGGGATCGACGACGGGTCCGGTAGCACCGGCGCACGGGTGGGCACGCTCCTCGCCGTCGCGCTGATCTTCGGGTTGGTCAACGCGGTGCTCAAGCCGTTGATCAAGGTGGTCGGCTGCCCGTTCTACATCCTGACCCTCGGGCTGATCGGGCTCGTCGTGAACGCGCTGTTGTTCCTGCTGGTCGGGGCGATCGCCGGCGGACTCGGCCTACCGTTCACCGTGGACGGGTTCGGGGCCGCGTTCGTCGGGGCCATCGTGGTCGCGGTGGTCGGCTTCATCCTGCAACTCGTCATCCCCGACCGCGTGGATCGGCGTTGACACAGGTCGAAGCAGCCGGCCCGGGACATGATCACTGTGGGCTCGGTCACTGTTCGGTGACGAAAGTCCGGACCGAGTAATCGAATCGGTCAGGATGGGAATCCCACGGGTGGCGACTCAGCGCTGAGAGCGCGCCGAACGGCATCGCACCTCGGAGGTGAGTCGGGATGACCCCCGTACCGATGGACCATCACGAGAAGATGCGGCTGCGCGCGGCCGCGTTCCGCGTCACCCGCCTGTACCCCGGCCCGGTCGGCGAGATGCTCTCCCGTGAGCTCCTCACGTGGGAGGAGTTCGGGTACCGGCTGGGCGGGGGCAGCTCGTGATGCGCCTGGTCGACCACGTGCTGAAGACCCCGATCGCGCAGTCCGACGCCGCCTGACCCGACGGGTCGACCTCATGTGAGGCGTTCCCGCAGCTCGCGCTTGAGCACCTTGCCGGCCGCCGACACCGGTATCGCGTCCACGAGATGCAGCTCCCGCAGCTGCTTGTAGGGCACGACCTGGGCGTTCACCGCCGCCATGAGCGCAGCACCGTCGACGTCAACCCCCCGTGCCGCGACGACGAACGCCACGGGCAGCTCACCCGCCACCGGGTCGGGCCGTCCGACGACCGCCGCGCCGACCACCCCGGGTCGGGCGAACAGCAGCTCCTCCAGCTCGCGCGGGTACACGTTGTAGCCCTTGTAGAGGAGCATGTCCTTCTTGCGGTCGACGATCGAGAGGTAGCCGTCCGCGTCGAGCACGCCGATGTCACCCGTCCGCAGCCAGCCGTCGACGAGCGTGGCCGCGTTGTCGTCCGGGCGGTCCTTGTAGCCCGTCATCACCTGCGGGCCCCGGATGCACACCTCGCCCGGGTCGCCCGCCTGCAGGGGCGTGAGGTCGACGCCGCCCGGGTCGACGATGCGGATCTCGGTGTCGAAGACCGGGACCCCCACCGTGCCGATCTTGCGCATCGCCGAGCGCGCTCCCGGCCCGATGGTCGCGCCCATCGTCGCCTCGGTGAGGCCATAGCCTTCGGCGATCACGACGTCGTCCCCGAACCGCCGGTGCAGCGCCTGGATCATCTCGACCGGGAGCGGCGCCGCCCCGGATGTGATCATCCGGACGGTGGACAGCTCGCGGGTGGCGAAGTCGGGATGCCGCAGCATCGCGCCGAACAGCGGTGGGGCGCCGCCCATGCCGGTGACGCCGAAACGCTCGGCCCCGGCCAGGTAGTCGGCCGGGTCGAAGCGCTCGTGCAGCACGGTGGTCGACCCGGTGAGCGTCGGGACGTTCAGCGCGCCCACGGTGCCCATGGCGTGGAACCACGGCGTCAGGTTGATCGCGATCCCGGTGCCCAGCCGGGTGGGGTACTCCTCGGCCGGCTCGACCTGGTCGAGCACGACACCTCCCGCGTCGTCGAGCGCGGGCACGGACCCCGACCCCCAGCACGCGTACTGCACCGTGTTGACGACGACATTGCGGTGCGGCAGCTGCACGCCCTTGGACCGGCCGGTGGTACCGCCGGTGTAGGCGAGGTGGGCGAGGTCGTGCCGGACGTCGATCGGCACGCCGGGATCGGTGGTGGCGAACCCGGCGTGGAACGCCTCGAAGTCCTGGGCACCCGGGACGCCCGCCAGCGGCACCCGGTGGCCGGGATCGATCGCCTGGTCGCGGTCGGTGAGCAGGACCAGCCGCACCGCAGTGCGATCCCGCACGGCCGTGAGCGCCGGGGCGACCGGTAGCCAGCTCACGGCCGCGACGGCACCGCAGTCGACCAGCTGGAACGCGAGATCAGCGGGTGGCAGCAACGGGTTCGTGGGGGAGGAGGTGGCGCCGGCCAGCACGATCCCGTAGTAGGCGATGGCGAACTGCGGGCAGTTGGGCAGGTGGACCGCGACGACGTCGCCGCGCCCGATCCCGGCATCGCCGAGCGCGCGGGCGAGGGCGCAGGCGCGCTCGTGCAGCGTGGTGAACGAGAGCTCGCGCCCGGCGAAATGGATCGCCGTGCGGTCCCCGTAGCGGCGCGCGGAGCCGGCCAGAAGCGCCCCGACCGGCACCTCCGGGTAGTCGAGCGAGACGACGGCGGGCTCCCGGTCGATCATCGGGGACCGCCTGCGCCCCGCGGAGTGCCGAACGTGACCGGCAGGTGCTTGATCCCGTTGATGAACATCGACTGCAGCCGCTGCGGAGGTGCCGTGGCGTGGATGTCGGGCACGCGGGTGAGCAGCTCCCGGAACATCACCCCCATCTCGCGGCGGGCGAGGTGCGCGCCGAGGCAGAAGTGCGGGCCCGGGCCGCCGAACCCGACGTGCGGGTTGGGCGACCGGCGGACGTCGAACGCGTCCGGGTCGGCGAAATGCGCAGGGTCGCGGTTGGCCGCCCAGTAGAACAGCACCACCTTGTCGTCCGCGGCCATCTGCTGCCCGCCGAGCACCGTGTCGGCGGCCAGGGTGCGCCGCATGAAGATCACCGGTGACGCCCACCGGACGATCTCCTCCACGGCGGTGGGGGTGACACCGTCGAGATCGGCGAGCCACACCGCGCGCTGGTCGGGGTGCTCGGTGAGCAGCTGCAGACCCCAGCTGATGGCGTTGCGGGTGGTCTCGTTCCCGGCCACGACGAGCAGGATGAAGAAGCTGGCCAGCTCGTCGGGGGTGAGCCTGCCGCCGTCGATCTCCGCGTTGACCAGAGCCGAGGTGACGTCGTCCGTGGGGTGGGCGGTGCGGTGCGCACCGAGGTCGCGCATGAGCTCGGCCAGCTCGTTCCCGGCCTGCAGCAGCGCCACGATGATGTTGTCGGCGTCGGGGACGTACTCGGGATCGGCGGCGCCCAGGACGATGTTGGAGCGGTCGTAGACGAACTCGTACTGGCTCTCCGGCACGCCCATCATGTCGCAGACGATCTTCAGCGGCAGCCGCGCGGAGATGGCGGAGACCGCGTCGCACCCGCCGGTGGCGATCACGTCGTCGACGATGGTGCGGGCCGTGCGCTCGACCTCCGCCGTGAGGCCGGCCAGCCGCTTGGGGGTGAACCCGCGCGAGACGATCCGGCGCAGCCGGGCGTGCCGCGGGTCGTCCATGCTGATCATGGAACCGTAGAACTCGCGGAACTCCGGGGGCATGTCCGTGATCGACGTGGCCCCTCGACCCGACGTGAAGATCGACGCGTTGCGGCTGGCCTCGGCCACGTCGTCGAGCCGCGTGAGCGCCCAGTAGCCGGGGCCCCGGGGGAGGAGGCTCAGCTCCGGCTCGGCGAAGAACGGCACCGGCTCACGCTCCCGGAGCACGGCGAAGGCGGCGGCCCGTTCCGCGAGCGGGGCGGCCCAGAAACCCTGGACGTCGGAGAGGTCCGGCCGTCCGGCCCACGTGGTGGTGCCGTCGCTGGTGATCTCGGTCGGCATAGTCGCCGGACCTCCTCCGGGGTGGGTGCGGATCAGCCCACCCTAGTTACTGCGCGGTAGGGCTCAAGGGTCCGAACGCGCCAACTCCCCGTCCGCCGGCACCAGCAGCCCGCGGGTGTACGCCACGCTCACCGCCTCGGTGCGGCTGGACGCGCCGAGCTTGGCCATCACCCGCGACAGGTGCACGCTCACGGTCTTCTCGCTGATGAACAGCTCGGCCCCGACCTGCCGATTGGTGCGCCCGCCGGCGACGAGCGCGAGCACCGACTGCTCGCGCGGGGTGAGTGGGTTCGTCCCGGCCGGTTCGCGGCGGGCCCGCAATCGGATCCCGGCCCGCTCGGCCACGGCCAGCACGGCGTCCGCGAGCGGGCCGGCACCGAGCCGCTCGGCGGTGTCGAGGGCGGCGCGGAGATCGGCCTCGGTGTCGTGCACGGCGCCGCCGGCCATCGCGGCCTCCGCCCGGCGCAGCAGCGCGTAGGCCTGTCGGTAGCCGGGCGGTGCGCCGGGGGTGCCGGTCTCGTAGCCGAAGGAGTCGACGACGGCCGTCCACGCCGCCGGGTCCGGTCCGGTGAGCCGGGTGAGCTCGGCTCGGGCCCGGCCCAGCCACGCGCGGCCCTCCGGACCGAGCGCGCCGGCGCGCGGCAGCCCGCTGGCTGCGGTCCGCTCGGCGGTGGCCACCAGCTCGCGGGCCGCACGCGCGGCCTCCTCGGCGGGAACCCGGCCCGCGGCGGCCAGGTCGGCCTGACCGGCCACGCCCAGCGCGGACAGCATGATCGCGCCCAGGTGGGGGGCGAGCGTCGCGTAGGGCCCGCTGTCGATGCCGACGAGCGCCTCCTGGACGCTCCGCACCGCATCCTCGGGCCGGCCCTGCCACAGCGCGGCCTCCGCGGCGGCCTGACCGATCAGCATGATCACCTGATCGTCGGTGGACTCGGCGGATCGCAGCTCGTCGAGCCGCCGCCCGGCCGAGGAGAACCGGCCGCGGGCCACCGCCGTGAGCAGCCCCACCGCGGCGAGCCGGGAGGCGACGGTGGCCGACACCGACTCGGCGGCCAGCTCGGCCGCGGCCTCCGCGTCGTCCCAGGCGCCGCGCATGAACCGGGCGATGACGTGCGCGACCCGCAGTTCGAGGCCGTAGCTGCTCCACGCCGTGCCGGTGGTGGCGGCGCGCTCCTCGCCGGCGGCGAACTCGTGGCCGGCCTCGGCGAGCCGGCCCTCGTCGAGCAGGGAGAGGCCGACGTCGTAGTAGGCGCGCAGCTCCACTCCCAGGTTGCCCGCGCGCCGCGCCAGTGGTTTGGCCTCCTCGAGCCGACGCCGCGCCTGGTCGGGATCGCCGCCGTAGTCCTCGCACACGGCCAGCGTGACCAGCGCGTCGGCGGTGGCACCGAGCGCATCGAGATCGTCGGGGGGCACGGCCCGGGCGACCCGGAGAGCGGACTCCGCCTCCGCGACCGCTTCGGCGAAGTGGTCCAGCCGGAGGTGCACCCCGGCCAGCACGGCGTGGGCCCAGGCGAGGTCGCCCGACGGCGGCAGGTCCGCGATGAGGGCCAGGGCGCGACGGGCGGCCACGAGGGCCTCCTGCTCGCGGCCGCTGAGCTCGAGCAGGCGCACCGCGTACCGCCGCCCGATCGCCGAGGTGAGCTCCGGGTCGCCGCGCTGCTCGGCGAGCCCGAGGGCCCGGCGACCGAACTCGATGCCGCGGTCGGGATCGCCCGTGGCACTCGCGCCCCACGCGGCCCACCGGGTGAGCGTGCCCTCGTCGACCCCGGCCACCGCCTCGGCGTCGGGCACCGCCGGCCACAGCTCGATGGCGCGCTCGGCGTGGAGCAGCATCTCGGCCGGTGCCTCTCGGTCGTTGGCCTCGGCCGCGGCCTCGACCGACGCCGCCAGCGCCAGGGGGAGGTCGTGGCCGGCCATCGCGTGGTGCGCGAGCTCGGCGGCCCGGCCGGAGTCGCCGGGGCGGCCGCCGCCCGCGCCGTCGCCGGCGAGCAGCGCGGCGAAGGCGCCGTGCAGGCGGCTGCGCTCACCCGGCAGGAGCTCGTGGTAGATCGCTTCCCGCAGCAGCGCGTGCCGGAAGACGTACGCATCGCCCTCGGCGGGCGCCGCGGCCTCCGGCACCAGCACGTGGTGGGTGACGGCTTCGCGCAGCGCCCGTTCCAGATCGTCGACGGGCAGCGCGGACACCGCCGCCAGCCGGTCGTGGGGCACCCGCCGCCCCGCGACCGACGCGATGCGGAGCACCTGCTGGGTGTCGGGCGGCAGGCCGTCGACCCGGGCCACCAGGACCTCGGCCAGACCGTGCGGCAGACCGTCGGAGCAGGCCGACACCAGCTCCTCGGCGAAGAAGGCGTTGCCCTCGCTGCGGCGGGCCGCACTGCGCAGCATCGGCTCGGACAGGGTGCCGTCGGCGAGCAGCCGGACGAGCTCGAGCGACTCGCCGGGATCGAGCGGCGCCAGCTCGACCCGTTCGACCGCGGGCAGCCGCACGAGCTCCGACAGGACCGGGCGCAGGGGGTGGCGGCGGTGGAGTTCGTCGGCGCGGTAGGTGGCCAGCACGATCAACCGCTGCGCGCCGAGCCGCGAGAGGAGGAAGACCAGCAGGTCGCGGCTGGACCGGTCGGCCCAGTGCAGGTCCTCCACCGCCAGCAGTACCGGCGTGGTGGCCGCCAGCTCGTCGAGGACGGACAGAACGGCGTCGAAGACCCGCAGCTGGCCGAGATCGCGGTTCTCGCCGGCCTGCTCCCCGCGTGGGAACCCGCCGGGGAGGAGGTGCCGCAGGGCGGCATGCCGGGCGACGAGCTCGGGCTGTGCGGCCGCCAGCGCACCCACCACCTCGGTGAAGGGCAGGTATGGCAGCGACGACTCGGCGGTGTCCAGGCACCGCCCGAGGAGCACGGTGAAGCCCGCCGACGCGGCCCGCTCGACGGTCTCGGTGACCAGGCGGGACTTGCCGACGCCGGCGTCGCCCGACAGCACGACCCCGGTTGGCGTGCCGGCGGCGGCGCGGTCCAACGCGGCGGTGAGGGCGGACACCTCGCGCCGGCGCCCGACCAGCCCGATCCCGACCCCCAGCCGCGCCACGCCAGTCATCGTGGCACGGCGTACCGACTACCTGTGTCGACGACGGTCCGACGTGCGAAGCCGGGTTCCGGAGGCGGGCGATCCGGTGGACCGCCGCGCCAACCGGGCGAGCCGGAAGTTCTCGGCGTCGGCGAGGAGCGCGCGGTGGCGCTGGCCGGCCTCGGTGGTGGCGAACGCCATGTCGGTGAACATGTCGTCGAGAGTCGTCCTGAGGCCGCGCATCCGGCATCGGACGATCACGTCGGGTCCGAGGGACATCGGGGCCGTGCAGGGTAAGGGCCCGCGCAGCCCCTTACCCCGACCACGACCGACCCCTTCGGCGATCATGAGGTCGCGCCCCACCGACTGCTGGTCCGTCCTCGGAGTTGTGTAGCATCGTCGGGGCCGTCGGGATCGAGCGTCCCGTGGCCGGCCGCCCCTTTAGCTCAGTCGGCAGAGCGTCTCCATGGTAAGGAGAAGGTCTACGGTTCGATTCCGTAAAGGGGCTCCAGCGGGGCGCGCCCCGTGAAAGCGGTGTAGCTCAGTCGGTAGAGCAAGCGGCTCATAATCGCTGTGTCGCCGGTTCAAGTCCGGCCACCGCTACCAGATCCGTCACCGACCGTGCAGGAGGCACCCGCGATGGCCAAGGCCACGGACATCCGGCCGAAGATCACGCTGGCGTGCGAGCAGTGCAAGCACCGCAACTACATCACCAAGAAGAACCGTCGGAACGATCCCGACCGGCTCACGATCAAGAAGTTCTGCCCGAACTGCGGCACGCACCGCGAGCACCGCGAGACGCGCTGAGAGCCGAGCGTGAGCGTGCCCGACGCGTCGTTCGTCGGAAAGGCACTGCCGCCGACCGGTCCGTACCTCGTCGGACGCGAGAAGATCCGGGAGTTCGCCGTCGCGATCGGGGAGGACGTTCCGGTGTGCCACGACCCGGCGGCCGCCCGCGGTGCGGGTCACCCCGACGTCGTGGCTCCGCCGACGTTCACGATCACGTTCGTCCTCCCGGCGATCGAGGCCTTCCTGCGCGACCCCGCCTTCGGCTGGGACTACTCGCGGATGGTGCACGCCGAGCAGTCGATCCAGCTGCGGCGGCCGGTGCACGCCGGTGACGAGCTGGTCACCACCATCCACGTCGAGGACCTGCGGACGCGCGCCGGCAGTCACCGGCTGACGCTGCGCTGCGAGGTGGCGGACGTCGACGGCGCCGCCGTAGCCACCACGCGGGCCACGCTGATCACGGCCGCCGAGCCGTCGTGAGCGAGCTCGCCGTCGGCGACACGCTGCCACCGCTGTCCACCCGCATCACCCGGGCCGACCTGGTCCGCTACGCCGGGGCCTCCGGCGACTTCAACCCGATCCATTGGAGCGACCGCGTCGCCACCGCCGTCGGCCTGCCCGGTGTCATCGCCCACGGGATGCTGACGATGGCGACGGCCGGTCGGCTCGTCACCGGCTGGGTGGGCGATCCCGGCGCAGTGCGCAGCTACGCGGTCCGGTTCACCCGTCCGGTGCTCGTCCCCGACGACGACGACGGCGCGCTCGTCGAGCTGTCCGGCACCGTCTCCGCGGTCTCCGACGACAACGGCACCCGGGTCGCGACGATCGCGATCACCGCGACGGTCGACGGGCGGGCCGTGCTCGGCCGGGCCACCGCCGACGTCGCCGTTCACCCTGGTGGGTGATCGTCGCTGCCGGCGTTCGGAGGATGATCGACGTCGTCGGCGTCCGATCACTGCAGCCGGAAGGGAGCACGACGTGAAGTTCGGCAAGCTCGTGGACAAGGCCTGGGAGGACAAGAGCGCGGCGGAGATCCTCGCCGCCCCGCCGTCGGCGCTGGAAGGTCTCACGGAGAAGCACGACGAGGTGCTCAAGGGCCTCGGCATCAAGTCGGTGTCCGATCTCGGCACGTGGAAGTACGCGCAGCGGGCCTCGGCGCTCGTCGCTCTCGCCGATCTCGACAAGTAGGCCGCTCGGGCCGGCGCCCGCAGGTGCCGGCCCGACGGTCCGGCCGCACCGCGCTCGCCCGCCGTCGGGCCGGTTCACGAGGTGTGCCGAGTCCGGCGCCCGCCGGTGGTGCCGTACACTCGCTCTGCTGGAGGCGTCGTCATGCGACGCATCCCTCCGCACGCGGGCCGACGTCGCGCGCGGGGCTGGTCTAGGGGTGTAGCTCAACTGGCAGAGCAGCGGTCTCCAAAACCGCAGGTTGCAGGTTCAAGTCCTGTCACCCCTGCCACTTGCGGACCGCCGGGTAGCGAGCTGGAGGATGCGTGACTGAGGAACGCGAGGCGGAGGGGAACGGGCGGGAGCGCCCGAGCACCGCCGCCGACCGTCGGGGTCGTCGCTCCGGTCCCGCGCCCGACGGCGGCAACGGCGGTGGCAAGGGCAGGGCCACCGCGGTCCGCGACGGCCGCCCCGCGAAGGCCTCGCTGGTGAGCCGCCTGGTCCGGTTCCTGCGCGAGGTGGTCGCGGAGCTGCGGAAGGTCATCTGGCCCACCCGCAAGCAGCTGATCACCTACACGATCGTCGTTCTGGTCTTCGTGTCGTTCATGGTCGCGCTGGTGGCCCTGCTGGACTTCGTGTTCGCACAGGGTGTGCTGTTCCTGTTCGGCACCTGATCGCGCACGCCACACCGACGCACGCCACACAGACGAAGGAAGCGAGACGCACGTGACTTCCCAGGACGGTGACCGGGGTCTGACCGACGCCGAGGTCGACGCCAACGAGGCGGCGATCGACGTCGTGGCCGAGGCCGCGCCCGCCCCGGATGTTCCCGAGCAGGCGGTGCAGGACGCGGACGCCGAGGCAGCGCACGGGCCGGGGTCGGTCTCGGCCGGCTACGTCGACGACGGCGGTGACAGCGCCGGTCCCGCCGGGGCCCCGGGTGACGCTGCCGCCGGTGAGGACGCCGAGGAGGCGGAGGTCGACCCGGTCGAGGAGATGCGCGCCGCGCTGCGCCGCGCGCCCGGCGACTGGTACGTCGTGCACTCCTACGCGGGCTACGAGAACAAGGTGAAGACCAACCTCGAGACCCGGGTGCAGACCCTGGACGTCGAGGACTACATCTTCCAGGTCGAGGTGCCCACCGAGGAGGTCACCGAGATCAAGAACGGCCAGCGCAAGCAGGTGCAGCGCAAGGTGCTGCCCGGCTACATCCTGGTCCGGATGGAGCTCAACGACCAGTCGTGGGGCGCGGTCCGCAACACCCCGGGGGTCACCGGGTTCGTCGGCGCCACCTCGCGCCCGTCCCCGCTGTCCCACGACGACGTGATCAAGTTCCTGCTCCCGCGGGTCGAGCCGAAGCAGGCCGCCGGCAGCGGTCGCTCGGACGTCGCGGCCGGGCCCGGTCGCGCCACGGTCGAGGTCGACTTCGAGGTCGGCGAGTCCGTCACCGTGATGGACGGCCCGTTCGCCACGCTGCCGGCCACGATCAACGAGGTCAACGTCGACGCCCAGAAGCTCAAGGTGCTCGTGTCCATCTTCGGCCGCGAGACCCCCGTCGAGCTGGCGTTCAGCCAGGTCGCCAAGATCTGACCGCCGCACTCCGAACCCAGGGAAAATCGAGATGCCCCCCAAGAAGCGGAAGCTCTCCGCGATCATCAAGCTCCAGATCAAGGCCGGCGCGGCGACGCCGGCGCCGCCCGTCGGCCCCGCTCTCGGCCAGCACGGCGTCAACATCATGGAGTTCTGCAAGGCCTACAACGCCGCCACCGAGTCGCAGCGCGGTGACATCGTCCCCGTCGAGATCTCGGTGTTCGAGGACCGCTCGTTCACCTTCGCCCTCAAGACCCCGCCCGCCGCGCGGCTGCTGCTCAAGGCGGCCGGCGTCGAGAAGGGGAGCGGCGAACCGCACATCCGCAAGGTCGCCACGGTGACCATGGACCAGGTGCGTCAGATCGCCCAGGCCAAGATGGCCGACCTCAACGCCACCGACCTCGACCAGGCCGCCAAGATCATCGCGGGCACCGCCCGGTCGATGGGGATCACCGTCCGGAGCTGAGGCGTTGATCCACCCGTAAGCGTGGGAGAGCCGAGCGCGGCTCGCACCACGAACTGACTCCACCTGAGGACAGCACATGGCACAGCGCAGCAAGATCTACCGCAAGGCCGCCGAGCAGATCGACTCGACCCGGCTCTACAGCCCGCTCGAGGCCGCCAACCTCGCGCAGAAGACGTCGAGCACGGCGATGGACGCCACCGTCGAGGTCGCGATGCGGTTGGGCGTCGACCCCCGCAAGGCCGACCAGATGGTCCGCGGCACCGTGAACCTCCCGCACGGCACCGGCAAGACCGCGCGGGTCATCGTGTTCGCCTCCGGGGACCGGGCCGCCGAGGCCGAGGCCGCGGGCGCCGACGTCGTCGGGGCCGAGGACTTGATCGAGCGCATCCAGGGTGGCTGGCTGGACTTCGACGCGGCTATCGCCACCCCGGACCAGATGGCCAAGGTCGGTCGGATCGCCCGCATCCTGGGCCCGCGCGGCCTGATGCCGAACCCGAAGACCGGCACCGTCACCCCGGACGTGGCGAAGGCCGTGGCCGACATCAAGGGCGGCAAGATCAACTTTCGGGTGGACAAGCAGGCCAACCTGCACCTCGTCATCGGCAAGGCCTCGTTCGACACCGAGAAGCTGGTGGAGAACTACGGCGCCGCACTCGACGAGATCCTCCGAGCCAAGCCGTCGGCCGCCAAGGGCCGCTACATCAAGAAGGTGACGGTCTCCACGACCACGGGTCCGGGCATCCCGGTCGACCCGAACCGCACCCGCAACCTGCTGGTGGACGAGACTCCCACTACCTGAGGACGTCCTGCCGCTGCCCGCGCTCCGGGCGAAGACAGGCAAGCCACGTTACTGCCCGCACAGGACAGGAACGTGGCTTTCCTGCCCTCCAGGTGGCGGCTACGACCAGTCGCCGAGGACCCGTTCCACCGGCTCGGGCGAGCTGCCCAGCGGCGGGAGGTCCGCGGGCGTGCGGGAGAAGCGCGGCGCGGGGGCGGCCTGGGGCACGCCGTCCGGTGCGACGATCGTGCCCCGTGCCGCCAGGTGGGGATGATCGGCCACCTCGCCGAACGCGAGCACCGGCGTGACACAGGCGTCGGTGCCGTCGAACACCGCGGCCCACTCGTCGCGACCGCGCGTGCCGAACACCTCCGTGAAACGGGCGCGCAGCTCGGGCCAGCCGTTCCGGTCGTACTGGGGCGGCAGCTCAGCCTCGGTGAGGCCGAGCCCGGCCACCAGCGCCGCGTAGAACTGCGGCTCGAGCGCACCCACGGCCACGTGCCCCCCGTCGGCGCAGGTGTAGGTGTCGTAGAACGGTGCGTGGCCGTCGAGCAGGTTCGTGTCGCGCTCGTCGGTCCACAACCCCTGGGCGAGGAACCCCCAGACCATCTGGCTCAGCAGCGACGCCCCGTCCACCATCGCGGCGTCGACCACCTGACCGCGCCCCGATCGCTGCGCCTCCCACAGGGCCGCGAGCACCCCCACGACCACCAGCATCGAGCCACCGCCGAAGTCGCCGACGAGGTTCAACGGCGGGACCGGCCGTCCACCGGCCCGGCCGACCGCGTGCAGGGCGCCGGTCAATGAGATGTAGTTGATGTCGTGCCCGGCGCGCTGGGCCAGCGGGCCGTCCTGGCCCCATCCCGTCATCCGGCCGTAGACGAGCCGCGGGTTGCGGGCGTGGCAATCGGCCGGGCCCACCCCGAGCCGTTCGGTCACCCCGGGGCGATAGCCCTCGAGCAGCACGTCGGCGCGCTCCACGAGGCGCAGCACCGCCTCCCGACCCGCGGGGTCCTTGAGGTCGGCGGCCACCCGCCGGCGGCCCCGCAGCGTCGGGTCCGGGGACTCGGGCGCGCCGAGCCGCAGCCCGCCGACCGGCCGGTCGACGCGGACGACGTCGGCGCCGAGGTCACCGAGGATCATCGCCGCGTGCGGGCCCGGGCCGATCCCGGCCAGTTCCACCACCTTGAGCCCTGCCAGCGGTCCGGCCACCCGACACCTCATCCCGATCGACGACCGCACCCTACGGCCGGCCTCATGCCACCGCGACGGGCTCGACGTCGTCGACGGGTCCGGCGTGGTCGAGATCGCGCCAGGCGACGACGAGCCGTTCCAGCGCCGTGTCCATCCGGTCGCGGCGCAGCGTGTACGGCAGCCGCAGCCGGCGCTCGAACGCCCCGTCGACGCCGAACCGCGGCCCGGCCGCGAGCAGGACGTCGTGCCGTCGGGCCGCGATCGCCAGCCGGCTCGACCCCGGCTCGTCGAGGTCGACCCACAGACTCAGCCCACCACCGGGCCGCGACGGCCGCCACCGGGGGAACGCGGTGCCGAGCCGACCGAGGAGGTGGTCGCGAGCCGCGGCGAGCTCGACGCGCCGGGCGGCGGACACGGCGTCGATGTCGGTCATCAACCGCGCGACCAGCAGCTGTTCGAGGGTTGGACCACCGAGGTCGACCGTGGCGCGCACGGCCGCGAGCCGGCGCACCATCGCCGCCGCGGTCCGGATCCAGCCGATGCGCAGCCCACCCCAGAAGACCTTGCCGGCGGACCCGATCGTCAGGACGTGCGCGGAGTCGGCCGCACCGTGCGCCGCGACCGGCGGCGCGGGGTGGCCGTCCAGCGACAGCTCCGCGAGGGTCTCGTCGACCAGCAGCGGTGTCCCGGTGCGGCGGGCGAGCTCGACGAGCCGTGCTCGCCCGCCCCGGTCGAGCAGCGCGCCCGTCGGGTTCTGGTAGTCGGGGATCAGGTACGCCAGCCGGGGAGCGGCGTCGTGCACGGCGGCGGTCAGCAGGTCGAGGTCCCAGCTGCCCGTGCCGTCGGGGTGCGGCCCCATCGGCACCGGGACGGCGCGCAGACGGCGGGCGGCGAGGGCGTCGAGCGCATTGGGGTACGTCGGGTGCTCGATCAGCACCCGGTCGCCGGGAGCGGTCAGCGCGGTGAGCGCGAGCGAGATTGCGTGCTGCGCCCCCGCCGTGACGAGCACCTGGTCCGGAGCAGTGGGCAGCCCGCGCGCGGTGAACCGCTGTGCGACCGCGGCCCGCAACGCGGGGAGCCCGAGCAGGTCGTAGCCGTGACCGGGCAGGAAGGCGTCCAGGTCGTGGACAGCCGCCGCAGCCGCCCTGCGCAGCTCCGTGGACGGGGCCGGCAGCGCGGCGTGCGCGAGGTCGAACAGCGAGTCGTCGGTGGGCGGGGAGAACGCCGACACCGTCGCCGCCGTCGCCGGGTCGACGGGCAGCTGGGTCCAGCTGCCCGCGCCGCGCCGGCTGTGCAGCACCCCGGCGTCCCGCAGCGTGTCGTAGGCCGCCGCCACGGTGGTGCGGCTGACCTCGAGCACCGCGGCGAGCTCCCGCTCGGCCGGCACCCGCATCTGCAGCGGCAGCCGGCCGTCCAGCACGAGCAACCGGGTGCGCTCGGCCAGGCCACCGGCGAGCCCGCGGCCGTCGGGCGGACGCCAGTCACCGAGCAGCCGGGCGAAGCTGCGGGCGCCGATGCGCCGCTCGAGGTCGTCCACGGTGTCCTACCCCCATGATTGGCCTTGCTGGAGAAGGCCAATCGTATGCGAGTCGAGACCACCCCACCGCGGGAAGGACGCCCCCGCCCACCGCGGCGCGCCCGTCGCGTAACCTGATGGGCAGTTCCACCGAAGACCGCAGGTCTGCGCCGTCCCGGCTGTTGGAGGCGACGCACGAAGGCTCCGCGAGAGCGGGCGGCCCGCGCAGGAGGACGAGGTCATCGCGAGGTGCGCTGGTGCGCGCGTCGCCACGCCCCGTGCGTCCTGCGCCGGGGCGTTCGTCGTCTCCGGGTCCGTCGTCGGTGGTCCGCACCCGCTGCCCGACAACGAGAGGAGGCGAGGGATGGCCCGATCCGACAAGGTCACGGCGGTCGATGAGATCGCCGAGAGGTTCCGGGGCGCGACCGCCTCGTTGATCACCGAGTACCGCGGTCTCAGCATGTCCCAGCTGACCACGCTGCGCCGCACGCTCGGCGACGGCGCCACCTACCGCGTCGCCAAGAACACCCTGGTGAAGCGGGCGGCCGAGGACGCCGGCGTCGAGGGCATCGAGGCCCTGCTCGTCGGCCCCACGGCGATCACCTTCATCACCGGCGAGCCCGTGGACGCCGCGAAGGCGCTGCGCGACTTCGCTCGCACCAACCAGGCCCTGGTGATCAAGGGTGGCTTCATGGACGGTCGTGCGTTGACCGTCACCGAGGTCAACCAGCTCGCCGACCTGGAGTCGCGCGAGGTCCTGCTGGCCAGGATGGCCGGCGCGATGAAGGCGAACCTGTCGAAGGCCGCTGCCCTGTTCGCCGCACCGGCCTCGCAGGTGGCGCGCCTCGCCCAGGCCCTGGCCGACAAGCGCGCGGAGGAGGGCGGCGCGGCCTCGGCCGACACCGCCGACGCGTCGGTCCCAGAGACCCCGACCGACGCCGAGACCCCGACCGACGCCGAGACCCCGACCGACGCCGAGACCCCGACCGACGCCGAGACCCCGACCGACGCCGAGACCCCGACCGACGCCGAGACCCCGACCGACGCTCCGGCCGCTGCCGAGAGCTGACCACCCCAGCACCCGTTCCACCTGAGAGGAAGCGCCACCATGGCGAAGCTGTCCACCGACGAACTGCTCGACGCGTTCAAGGACCTCACGCTGATCGAGCTGTCCGAGTTCGTGAAGAAGTTCGAGGAGACCTTCGACGTCACCGCGGCCGCCCCGGTCGCCGTGGCCGCGGGCCCGGCTGCTGCCGGTCCCGCCGCCGAGGCCCCCGAGGAGAAGGACGAGTTCAACGTCGTCCTCGAGGCCGCGGGCGAGAAGAAGATCCAGGTCATCAAGGTCGTCCGCGAGCTCGTCTCGGGCCTCGGCCTCAAGGAGGCCAAGGACCTCGTCGAGGCGGCTCCGAAGCCGATCCTCGAGGGCGTGGCCAAGGATGCGGCCGACGCCGCGAAGACCAAGCTCGAGGACGCCGGAGCCAAGGTCAGCCTGAGCTGATCTCCGCCACCGCCGCGGGCAACGAACGGCACTCTCGTCCCATCCGATCGGACGAGAGTGCCGTTCGTGGTCCTGGGGGGCGCGCGCCCGGCTCAGCCGCGGTCCCGGGCCGCGAGCAGGGTGAGCACCTCGCCGTCATCGGTCTGTGCGAAGTCCGCGTACCACGCGCTGACCGCACCGAAGGGCGCCGGTGAGTGCAGGTACACGAGCTCGTCGACGTGCCCGTCGGCGCGCACGGCGTCCCGTCCTCGGTGGGAGCAGACCGGCGAGGCCATGACCAGCCGGCGGACGCCGGCCGCGCGCAGCCGTCCGAGCACGGCTCGGGCCGTGACCCCGGTGGCGAGGCCGTCGTCCACCAGGACGACGTCACGGCCCTCGACGGGAACCGGCTCGGCCACCGCCCGGTAGCAACGGAGTCGGCGCCGCGCCTCGGCGAGCTCCACAGCGCATCCCGCGGCCAGGTCGGAGGGTGTCAGCCCGGCCCGGGCCAGGGCGACCCGGTCGTAGCGGGCCGATCCGTCAGGGGACACCGCGCCCACTCCGCGCTCGGGACGACCGGGTTCGGAGATCTTCCGCGCCACGGCGACGTCCAGCCGGGCCCCGAGCGCGTCGGCCACCCGGGCCGCCACCGGCACGCCGCCCCTGGCCAGTCCCACTACCACCGGATCGCGCCACGGCTGCGACCGGAGGAGGGCCCCGAGCCGCTCACCGGCGTCGGCCCGGTCGGCGAACACGGGTCCGTGCGCCTGACTCATGCCGACGGGGTACCCGCCACGCCCGCGGCGACGAACGCGCGCTCCGCGGAATCCCGTCAGGCCTGCTCGCGGGCGCGCAGCTCGCGCCGCAGCAGCTTGCCCGTGACCGTCTTCGGGATCTCGTCGAGGAACTCGATGTGCCTCGGGTACTTGTAGGCCGCCATCCGCTCCTTGCAGAACGCGATGAGCCCGGCCTCGTCGACCGACCTGCCCGGCCGCAGGCTGACGAACGCCTTGACCGACTCGCCCCGGTACTCGTCGGGCACGCCGACCACCGCGGCCTCGCGGACCGCCTCGTGCTCGTAGAGCACGTCCTCGACCTCGCGGGGCCACACCTTGTAGCCACCCGCGTTGATCTGGTCCTTCTTGCGGTCGACGATGTAGAACCAGCCCTGCTCGTCCATGTACCCGACGTCGCCGGTATGCAGCGCCCCGCCGGGAAGGGCCTTCGCGGTCTCCTCGGGTTTGTTCCAGTAGCCGACCACCACCTGCGGGCCCGACGTGACGAGCTCGCCGATCTCCCCGGCCGGCAGGTCCGCGCCGTCGTCGCCGACGATCCGCACGACCGTGTTGTAGACCGGCACCCCGACCGAGAGCGCGCCCGAGGCCTCGTCGACGGGCCCCTCCACCCCCATCGGGGTGCCGTGGGAGGGCGACGTGGTCTCGGTCAGGCCGTAGACGTTGTGGATGTAGTGCCCGAACGTCGCGGCGAACGCCTTCACCGTCGACGGCGGGATCGGCGCCCCGCCGGACAAGATCTTCGTCAGCGATGCCAACGCGTCCTTCTCGGCGTTCGGGGCGTTCATCAACGCGATGAACACCGTGATCGAGCCGACCGTGAACGTCACCCGCTGCTCCCCGATCGTCTCGATGGTGACGCTCGGGTCGAGCCGGTGCATGAGCACCAGCGGCGCCCCGACGAGCAGCGCGATCGCGATGTGACCGACCAGGCCGGTGATGTGGAACAGCGGAGCCACGCCGAGCACGACGTCCTCGCCCGACAGACCGACCCAGTCACGGTAGGTCTGGGCGTTGAACACCACGTTCCGGTGCGTCGTCATCGCGCCCTTGGGTGGGCCGGTGGTGCCCGAGGTGTAGGTCAGGAACGCGATGTCGTCCGCGCCCAGCGCCACCGCGGGCGGGGCCTGCCCGCGGAAGCGCTCGAGCAGCTCGGCCATGTCGACCGTGCCCTCGCAGGTGATGCGCTCGACGCCGGCGAAGATCCGCTGGTCGTCGCGGGTCTGGTACTCCAACTCCGAGGTGGTGATCACCGTGCGCACGTCGGTGCTCGGCACGACTTTCGCCGCTACGTCGCGGTAGAGGCTCTGCAGGCACACCAGCACGGACGCCCCGGAGTCCCGCAGGAGCTCGCTGAGCTCGCGCTCCCTGTTCATCGGGTTGATCGACACGGCGATGCCGCCGGCCTTCCACGTGCCGATCTGGGCGATCACGAACTGCGGCACGTTCTGCAGGTAGACCGCAACCCGTTCACCCGGGGCGAACCCGGCGTCGACGATGCCGGCCGCGAACGCGTCGGTCAGATCGTCGAGCTCGCGCAGGGTGATCCGACCGTCGAAGTACCGGATGATGTCGCCGTCGGGATCGCGCTGAACGGCCGCGGAGAACATGTCCAGCGCGCTGTCGAACTCCACGGCGATCTCGGCCGGCTGCCCCGGGTTGTAGCGGGCCAGCCACGGCTTGTCGTCGTAGATCGTCATCGGATCGCGACAGGGTTCACCGGCGCACCGGTGCCGCTGACCACCTTCAGCGGCGCCGCGACATAGAGGAAGCTCCAGCGCCCGTCGGCGGCGCACGCGTCGGCGAGGTCGTCGAGCCAGGCGATCTCGGTGAGCGTGACGCCGAGGTTGCGCATCAGTGCGCAGTGCAGGGGGAGCGCGACGCCGGTCTCCGGGTCGAACGTCACCTCGTTCGCGATCGTGTCGGTGACCAGGTTGGGCACCTCGCGGGACTGGAACCACTCGACGAGCTCGCGGGAGTGGGTGAGGCCCGGCTCGGTGAAGCCGTCGTAGAACGTGTCCTTGTCGTTGAGCTCGTACCAGTACTTCATCCACCCGGTGCGCACGCAGAGGATGTCGTGCGGCTCGATCGCGACGCCCTGCGCGGCTGCCGCGGCGTCGAGGTCGGTGTGGTCGAAGGTCTCGCCCTTGTCCAACCAGTCCTTGCCCCGGTGACGCGCCATGTCGATCAGCACGCCGCGGCCCACGATCCCCTTCTCGGCGATCGGCAGCACCGAGGCCTTGTCCATGCCGTCGATCGTGGAGCGGGCGTCGTAGCCGTTCCAGAGCTTGCCGTCGTACCAGACGTGGCCCAGCGCGTCGTACTGGGTCGAGCCCTGGAGGAACAGCTTCGCGGTGTCGTCGGCGTAGTGCAGGCCGCCGGGGAACTGCGGGGCACCGTCGGTATCCCAGGTGCCCTCGTCGAGGACGTTCTGCCGTTCGATGCCGGTGCGGCCGGGCCAGAGCGGATCACCGGGACCGTCCGTGCGTCCCATCTGGATCTGCAGGGTGAACACGTCGCCGGTCCGGATGTGCTGCACCCCGCGCAGCACCTCGGCGGCGTCGAGGTAGTTGAGGGCGCCCAGCTCGTCGTCGGGACCCCACTTCCCCCAGTTCGTCGGAGTGTCGGAACCGAGGAACTCACCCATCGCGGGGGCGTCGGACATCATCGTCTCCTCAACGTCATCATCGACAGCCGGGCTGCGACCTGATCGTTGGGTCGGCTGTCGCCGGGTGTCAAGGACGAGACGGGGGACGAACGGCGCGGACGAGACCGACGATGGGACCGGCGAGCGGCGGACCGGTCGCGGCGGTCGGTGGGTGGTCGGCGGGCGGAAGTTCGCGTCGACCGGGCGCAGGACGAGCGGCGCGACGGCCCGTCCGTCCCACGAAGAGGACCACTTACCGACGCGTAGCGTCTTGACGCGGTGCGCCTGCCAGGTCACTCTTAGGTCTCGATGGTTGCCTTGGCGACCCGTCTCGACAGCGGCTGCATTTGCAGCTAGACTGCCTCTTTGCGCTGCCCTCGTCCAGCCCTGCGCACATCAGATGGGTCCCCACCACCGGGAGTCCTCCCCGCTGATGTCGCGAGTCTGGTCGGTGGTCGCGCCCTGACAACTGACGGCGTGCACCGACGCCCGCGTCCGTTCACCGCCCACCCGGACCTCCCGCCCGGGCCGGTCGAGCGAACGGTAGCGCGAAGGAGCCGGTGTACGCCAGATGAGAGTGCAGTTCTCGGAAGGACGCATCTTGGCTTCGTCCCGTGCCACCAAGTCCCCCGCGATCGCCGTATCGGCCAACCCGAGCTTCCCGGGAGCACCCACCCGGGTCACCTTCGCGAAGATCCGCGAGCCACTCGAGGTGCCCGACCTGCTCGACCTGCAGATCCAGTCGTTCGAGTGGCTGGTCGGCAACGAGGCCTGGTTCCAGCGACGGATCGACGCGGGTGACGAGAACCCGATGGGTGGTCTGGAGGAGATCCTCACCGAGATCTCCCCGATCGAGGACTTCTCCGGCTCGATGTCCCTGTCCTTCTCCGACCCCCGCTTCGACGAGGTCAAGGCCTCGGTGGAGGAGTGTCGCGACAAGGACATGACCTACGGCGCCCCGCTGTTCGTCACCGCGGAGTTCACCAACAACACCACCGGCGAGATCAAGAGCCAGACGGTGTTCATGGGCGACTTCCCGGTGATGACCGACAAGGGCACGTTCATCATCAACGGCACCGAGCGGGTGGTCGTCTCCCAGCTCGTCCGGTCGCCGGGGGTCTACTTCGACCACAGCATCGACAAGACCACCGAGAAGGACGTCTACTCGGTCAAGATCATCCCGAGCCGGGGTGCCTGGCTGGAGTTCGACGTCGACAAGCGCGACACCGTCGGTGTCCGGATCGACCGCAAGCGCCGCCAGCCGGTCACCGTCCTGCTGAAGGCGCTGGGCTGGACCGCCGAGCGCATCCAGGCCCGTTTCGGTTTCTCCGAGACGATCCTGGCGACGCTCGAGAAGGACCACACGGCCGGCCAGGACGAGGCCCTGCTCGACATCTACCGCAAGCTCCGGCCGGGCGAGCCGCCCACCCGGGAGAGCGCCCAGACGCTGCTGGAGAACCTGTTCTTCAAGGACAAGCGCTACGACCTGGCCAAGGTCGGCCGCTACAAGGCCAACAAGAAGCTCGGCCTGGCCGTCGAGACCGGGGTCGGCACGCTCACCGAGGAGGACATCGCCACCACCATCGAGTACCTCGTCCGGCTGCACGCCGGCGAGACCTCGATGATCGTCGATGCGGTCGAGGGTGAGCAGGGTTCCGGCCGGGAGATCCCGGTCGAGACCGACGACATCGACCACTTCGGCAACCGCCGCCTGCGCACCGTGGGCGAGCTGATCCAGAACCAGGTCCGCGTCGGCCTGTCCCGCATGGAGCGGGTCGTCCGCGAGCGCATGACCACCCAGGACGTCGAGGCGATCACGCCGCAGACCTTGATCAACATCCGACCCGTGGTGGCGGCGATCAAGGAGTTCTTCGGCACGTCGCAGCTGTCCCAGTTCATGGACCAGCACAACCCGCTGGCCGGGCTGACCCACAAGCGCCGGCTGTCCGCGCTGGGCCCGGGCGGTCTGTCCCGCGAGCGGGCCGGCTTCGAGGTCCGCGACGTGCACACCAGCCACTACGGCCGGATGTGTCCGATCGAGACCCCGGAGGGCCCGAACATCGGCCTGATCGGGTCGCTGTCGACGTTCGCCCAGGTCAACCCGTTCGGCTTCATCCAGACCCCGTACCGCAAGGTCGCCGACGGCCGGGTCACCGAGCAGATCGACTACCTCACCGCCGACGAGGAGGACCGCTTCGTCATCGCGCAGGCCAACGCGCCGCTCGACGACGACGGCAACTTCGAGGAGGAGCGTGTCCTCGTGCGCCGCAAGGGCGGCGAGGTCGACTACATCTCCCCGCGGGGTGTCGACTACATCGACGTCTCGCCGCGGCAGATGGTGTCGGTCGCCACGGCGCTGATCCCGTTCCTCGAGCACGACGACGCCAACCGCGCGCTGATGGGCGCCAACATGCAGCGGCAGGCGGTGCCGCTGCTGCGCAGCGAGTCGCCGCTGGTCGGCACGGGCATGGAGCTGCGGGCCGCGGTCGACGCCGGTGACGTGCTCGTGGCGGACAAGGCCGGTGTGGTCGAGGAGCTGTGCGCCGACTACATCACCGTGATGGCCGACGACGGCACCCGGTTCACCTACCGGCTGAACAAGTTCCGCCGTTCCAACCAGGGCACCTGCAACAACCAGAAGCCGATCGTCGAGGAGGGCGCGCGGGTCGAGGTCGGGCAGGTCATCGCCGACGGCCCGTGCACCGAGGACGGTGAGATGGCGCTGGGCAAGAACCTGCTCGTCGCGATCATGCCGTGGGAGGGCCACAACTACGAGGACGCGATCATCCTCTCGCAGCGCCTCGTGCAGGACGACGTCCTGACGTCGATCCACATCGAGGAGCACGAGATCGACGCCCGCGACACCAAGCTGGGCGCCGAGGAGATCACCCGGGACATCCCGAACGTCTCCGAGGAGGTGCTCGCCGACCTCGACGAGCGGGGGATCATCCGCATCGGTGCGGAGGTGCAGCCCGGCGACATCCTGGTCGGGAAGGTCACGCCGAAGGGCGAGACCGAGCTGACCCCGGAGGAGCGCCTGCTGCGGGCGATCTTCGGTGAGAAGGCGCGCGAGGTGCGCGACACCTCGCTCAAGGTCCCGCACGGCGAGAACGGCAAGGTCATCGGCATCCGGGTCTTCTCCCGCGACGACGAGGACGAGCTCGCTCCCGGCGTCAACGAGCTGGTGCGGGTCTACGTGGCCCAGAAGCGCAAGATCCAGGACGGCGACAAGCTCGCCGGGCGCCACGGCAACAAGGGCGTCATCGGCAAGATCCTGCCGGTCGAGGACATGCCCTTCATGCCCGACGGCACCCCGGTCGACATCATCCTCAACACGCACGGCGTGCCGCGGCGGATGAACATCGGCCAGGTGCTGGAGACCCACCTCGGGTGGATCGCCAAGTCCGGCTGGGACATCGACGGCCGCCCCGACTGGGCGTCGAAGATGCCCGAGGAGCTCTACTCCGTGCCCGCCGGCACGAAGACCGCCACACCGGTCTTCGACGGCGCCAAGGAGAACGAGATCACCGGCCTGCTCGGGGTCACGCTGCCCAACCGCGACGGTGAGCGGATGGTCGCCTCCGACGGCAAGGCCCAGCTGCTCGACGGGCGCTCCGGGGAGCCGTACCCGTTCCCGGTGGCCGTCGGCTACATGTACATCCTCAAGCTGGCCCACCTGGTGGACGACAAGATCCACGCTCGCTCCACCGGTCCGTACTCGATGATCACGCAGCAGCCCCTGGGCGGTAAGGCCCAGTTCGGCGGCCAGCGGTTCGGCGAGATGGAGTGCTGGGCGATGCAGGCCTACGGCGCGGCGTACACGCTGCAGGAGCTGCTCACGATCAAGTCCGACGACGTGGTGGGCCGGGTCAAGGTCTACGAGGCGATCGTCAAGGGCGAGAACATCCCCGAGCCGGGCATCCCCGAGTCGTTCAAGGTGCTCCTCAAGGAGCTCCAGTCGCTGTGCCTCAACGTCGAGGTGCTCTCCAGCGACGGCGCGGCGATCGAGATGCGCGACACCGACGACGAGGACCTCGAGCGCGCGGCGGCAAACCTGGGCATCAACCTGTCCAGCCGGCCCGGCGCCGACTCGATGACCGTCGACGACGTCGTCAACTGACCAGCTCCAGAACACCGGTATTCGATCAACTTCGGGAAACTGAGGACACACGTGCTCGACGTCAACTTCTTCGACGAGCTGCGCATCGGCTTGGCCACGGCCGAGGACATCCGCCAGTGGTCGCACGGCGAGGTCAAGAAGCCCGAGACCATCAACTACCGCACCCTCAAGCCGGAGAAGGACGGGCTCTTCTGCGAGAAGATCTTCGGTCCGACCCGGGACTGGGAGTGCTACTGCGGCAAGTACAAGCGCGTCCGCTTCAAGGGCATCATCTGCGAGCGCTGTGGCGTGGAGGTCACGCGCGCCAAGGTGCGGCGCGAGCGGATGGGGCACATCGAGCTGGCCGCCCCGGTCACGCACATCTGGTACTTCAAGGGTGTGCCGAGCCGGCTGGGCTATCTGCTCGACCTGGCGCCCAAGGACCTCGAGAAGATCATCTACTTCGCGGCCTACGTCATCACCTCGGTCAACTCCGAGCTGCGCCACACCGACCTGTCCACGCTCGAGAACGAGATGAGCGTGGAGCGCAAGCGGGTCGAGCAGCGCCGTGACGCCGACCTGGAGGCCCGGGCGCAGAAGCTCGAGGCCGACATGGCCGAGCTGGAGCGCGACGGCGCGAAGAGCGACGTCCGCCGCAAGGTCAAGGAGGGCGGCGAGCGCGAGATGCGCCAGCTCCGCGACCGGGCCCAGCGCGAGCTGGACCGGCTCGAGGAGATCTGGACGAGCTTCTCGAAGCTCGACGTCCAGCAGCTCATCGCGGACGAGGGGCTCTACCGCGAGCTCTACGACCGCTACGGCGACTACTTCACCGGGTCGATGGGCGCCGAGGCGATCCAGACCCTGCTGCAGAACTTCGACATCGCGGCCGAGGCCGAGAACCTGCGGGAGACCATCCGCAGCGGCAAGGGGCAGAAGAAGCTCCGCGCCCTCAAGCGGCTCAAGGTGGTGGCCGCGTTCCAGGCCACCGGCAACAGCCCCATGGGCATGGTGCTCGACTGCGTGCCGGTCATCCCGCCGGACCTGCGTCCGATGGTGCAGCTCGACGGCGGTCGGTTCGCCACGAGCGACCTGAACGACCTCTACCGCCGGGTCATCAACCGCAACAACCGCCTCAAGCGACTGATCGACCTCGGCGCCCCCGAGATCATCGTCAACAACGAGAAGCGGATGCTGCAGGAGGCCGTCGACGCACTGTTCGACAACGGCCGTCGTGGCCGGCCGGTGACGGGCCCGGGCAACCGCCCGCTCAAGTCGCTGTCCGACCTGCTCAAGGGCAAGCAGGGCCGGTTCCGCCAGAACCTGCTCGGCAAGCGCGTCGACTACTCGGGCCGCTCGGTCATCGTGGTCGGCCCGCAGCTCAAGCTGCACCAGTGCGGCCTGCCCAAGCAGATGGCCCTGGAGCTGTTCAAGCCCTTCGTGATGAAGCGGCTGGTCGACCTCAACCACGCGCAGAACATCAAGTCCGCGAAGCGCATGGTCGAGCGCGGCCGCTCGCAGGTGTGGGACGTGCTCGAGGAGGTCATCTCCGAGCACCCGGTGCTGCTCAACCGGGCCCCCACCCTGCACCGTCTCGGTATCCAGGCCTTCGAGCCGCAGCTGGTGGAGGGCAAGGCCATCCAGCTGCACCCGCTGGTCTGCGAGGCGTTCAACGCCGACTTCGACGGTGACCAGATGGCGGTGCACCTGCCGCTGTCGGCCGAGGCGCAGTCCGAGGCCAGGGTGCTGATGCTGTCCAGCAACAACATCCTCTCGCCGGCCTCCGGACGGCCGCTGGCGATGCCGCGCCTGGACATGGTCACGGGCCTGTACCACCTGAGCCGGCTGCGCGAGGGCGCGATGGGCGAGGGGCACGTCTACTCCTCCGTGGCCGAGGCGATCATGGCCTACGACCGCAAGGTGCTCCACCTGCAGGCCCCGATCAAGATCCGGATCCCGGACGCGGTGCCGCCCGCCGAGATCGCCGCCACGCTGGCCGAGAACGGCTGGCAGCCCGGCGACGCCTGGCTGGCCGACACCACGCTGGGCCGGGTGCTGTTCAACGAGCTGCTGCCGGCGGACTACCCGTTCGTCAACGAGCCCGCTGCCCAAGAAGCGCCAGGCCGCGATCATCAACGAGCTGGCCGAGCGCTACTCGATGACCGAGGTCGCGCAGGTGCTCGACCGGCTCAAGGACGCCGGCTTCTACTGGGCCACCCGGTCCGGGGTCACGATCGCGATCTCCGACGTGTCGTGCCGCCGAGCAAGCAGACGATCCTCGACGGCTACGAGGCCAAGGCCGACCAGGTCAACAAGCGCTACCAGCGCGGTGCGCCCTTCCCACCAGGAGCGCAACGACGAGATGGTCAAGATCTGGAGCCAGGCGTCCGAGGAGGTCGCCAAGGCGATGGAGGACAACTTCCCGGAGGACAACCCGATCCCGACGATCGTCCAGTCGGGTGCGGCAGGCAACATGACCCAGGTCCGGCAG
>CAVQFJ010000011.1:0-11566 GCA_963711715.1 uncultured Actinomycetota bacterium | reverse complement strand
CGCCCGGTTGCCGCTGCACGCGACCGGCGTCGGGAAGGTGCTGCTCGCACACGCGTCCGACCAGCTGCTGCCGGACCTCGTCGCGACCGGCCTGCGCCGCTACACCCCCCACACCGTGGTCGATCCCGGCCAGCTGCGCCGCGGGCTCGCCGACGTGCGCCGCACCGGCCTCGCCTATGCGCAGGAGGAGATGCGCCTCGGTTCGCGGTCGGTGGCCGCGCCCGTCGTCGACGGCGCGGGCACGGTGGTCGCGGCCATCGCCGTGCTGACCCGGACGGGTCGGCGCGACGTGCGCCGGCTCGGTCCGGCCGTGCGCACGGCCGCGATCTCGACCTCCCGCTCGCTGCAGGAGCGGTCCGCGCGGACCGCGTGGACGTCGCGCCCGATCTCGGAAGTCCGCACGGAGCCCACTCATTCTGCGAGGTCGTGATCACGGTCCGGTCGGGCCGTGGCGTACCACTCGTAGACGCCGTCCGGCCGGGTCCGCCGCTCCACGGCGCCCGACCAGCGCAGGTAGGCGATGTGGGCCAGCGTCTCGGAGATCGCGAGCTGGCGCTGGTGGGCCAGCACCGCCTTGGCGCACCAGCCGGTCGGCGAGCTCGGTGACGGTGCGACGGCCGCTCGCTCGATCGCCCGGCGGATCGTCTCCAGCCGCCGCACCTTGTTCCGGAGGATCGCCTCGATCCGGCCCGCGGCGTCGCCGAAGGGACGGCCGTGGCCCGGGTAGACCAGCTCGGGACGGCAGGTCGGCGATCCGGCGCAGCGAGTCGAGGTAGCTGCGCAGCGGGTCGGCGTCGAACCCGCGCTCGAAGCTCACCGGCGGGGTGATGCCCGGGAGCAGGTGGTCCCCGGACAGCAGCACCCGGCGCGCCGGCGACCACAGGCAGACGTGGCCGAGTGAGTGCCCGGGGGTGTGGACCACCTCCCAGCGGTCGCCGCCGATCACCAGCTCCTCGCCGCCCCGCAGCCGCCGCGACGCCTCCACCACCGAGTGCAGGTAGGGCAGCCAGCGCGTGAGGTGGTCGGCGAGATCGGTGCGCTCGGCCTCGGACACGCCGTGGTCGGCGTAGGTGTCGCGGCGGCGGGCCCGGGCGGTGTCGGGGTGGCGGTACTTCTCGCAGTCGAGGTCGGTCATCGCGTGCATGGCCAGCTCGGCGCCGGTGACCTCCATGAGCCGCCCGGCCAGGCCGTAGTGGTCGATGTGCGCGTGCGTGACCACGATGCGGGACGACGTCGCGAAGCGCGTACCCGGCCCCCTCGAGACCCGCCTCGACCGCGGCGAGCCCGCCGTCGGGCAGGTCGGGCCGCCACACCCCGCAGTCCACGAGGGTCACGCGGTCGCCGTCGGCGAGGACGTGCATGTTCACGCTCTCGACCGCGTTCACGCCGATCGGCAGCGCGACCCGGCACCCGAGGCTGATACCGCCCCGCCGCTGGTCGACCGCTCATCCGTGCATGCGCTCCAGCAGCGTGAACCAGACCCGCAGCTCGACCCGGAACGCGGTCGCGGTCCCGTCCACGCCCCGGAGATGCGCTGCACCTCGAACGCGTTGATGCCCTCCAGGGACAGTCGAGCCCGGTCGAGCGCCTCGGTCACGGCGTCCTGGATCGTGTCGCCGGTGCCGATCAGGTCGATCGCCTTCTGCACGCTCATCGCACGCTCACGCCGCCATCATCGACTCGGCGCCGCGGGCCGACCGGCCGTTCCCGCTCGGTGGAAGCCCTACCGAGCGCGGGCACGCCCCGAGGCGAGGTAGCCGCCGCCCATTTCGACCTCGCGCACCGTGAGCCCGGGCACGCGCTCGGCGAGGTGGGTCCACGGCCGGCCGAAGCCGGCGAAGTCGCTCACGTAGGGCGCGTGCATGGCGAGCACCGCGGCGTTCAGACCGACGGCCCAGGCCGGGCCCCACTTGCCGCCGTCCGGCCGCCACCGCGGCGCCCGGGCGCAGGTGCCCGAGCACTCGATCGAGCGCCGCCGGGGACTGCAGGACGTCGTGCACCGCGCAGAACAGGGCGTGGTGGGCCCCGTCGGGCAGATCGGCGTCCTGCACGGCCGACTCGACGAGGACGACGTTCGTCCACCCCGCCGCGCTCACCCGCTCGGCGGCGACGGCCAGCATGTCGGGCGACGCGTCGACGCCGACGATCGTGCCACCGGGCCCGATGCGTTCCTGCAGCTGCCGGAAGCACAGGCCGGTGCCGCAGCCGACGTCGAGCACGACGTCACCGCGTTCGAGCGGCAGCAGATCGACGACCCGGCGGCGGTAGCGGGCGAAGGGGCCGGTGCGGAGGTCGTAGTGGGCGGCGTCGGGACCGTAGGCCGGTAGCGGGCGCCGCAGGGACGGATGGGCGGACCGGGCCATGATGGCCCCTCTCCACGAGGTGCCGCGAGGGCGGCGTGGCGGGCCGGCGCGGGGATGGGAGGAAACCGGCGGCCGGCGCGGTGGGCGCGCCACGGCGGTGTGACCAGCCCATGGTGGCCCCACCCGGCGACGGGCGGAACCCCGTGCCGGGGCCGGATCGGTGACCGGTCGCCGATCGGCGGGCGCCCGGCCCGGACGGGCGTCAGCGGCGGTCCGGGACGGCGCCTCGGCGCGGGGTGGGCTCGGCCGCAGCGGGATCCGGCTGGGCCCGCTGGAAGAGCGCATAGAGGTACACCAGCGCCGGCACGAGGATGAGTGAACCGCCGACCAGCGACACGAGCATGGCCACCAGCGTCGCCCGACCGCGGGCCGCCTCCTCGATCGTGACGTCGGGCGGGAGCAGGTACGGGTACTGCGCCACCGCCCAGCCGACGAGGATCGTCGCGACCGCGACCGCCGAGCTGATCCGCGCCATCGCGTACCGGCCCCGCACCAGCAGCACGATCGCGGTGATCCCCGCCAGCACCGACACCGCGATGACCGGCAGGCCGCGCCCGGTCAGCCCGGCGAACAGCTGCGGGGCGTCGGCGCGCAGCACGAAGAACCCGGCCAGGCCGACCGCACCGGTCACGGCGGCCGCGCCGAGGGCCCGGCCGCGGAACTGGTCGGCCAGATCCTCGTGCCCCTCACGACGGGCGTCCGCGCAGAGGAACACCGCCGCGAGGTAGGCGCACACCAGGACGGCCAGCACCCCGCCGAGGGCCGAGGTCGGGTTCACCCAGCTCGTGACCACATCACCGGCTGCGATCCCCGGCGGCACCCGGCCCGAGGCGACCCCACCGACGACGGCGCCGAGGAAGTACGGCGTGATCAGCGAGGACAGCGCGAACGACCCGCCGAGGAAGCGGCGCATCCCGAGGGTGGCGATGCTCTTGCGGAAGGCGAACGCGGCGCCGCGCGCGATCATGCCGAAGGCCGCCAGGGTCAGAGGGATGTAGAGCGTCGAGGCGATCGCAGCGAACGCGCCGGCGAACGCCGTCCAGAGCACGACCAGAACGAAGATCAACCAGACGTGGTTGGCCTCCCAGACCGGACCGATGGATCGCTCGATGAGGTCGCGCTGGCGCTGGCCGCGCTTCGTGCCGCCGGCGAGGAGGTCCCAGATGCCTGCCCCGAAGTCGGCCCCTCCGAACAGGCCGTAGGCGATGAGCCCGACGAACATCACGCCGAGCACCACCTCGGCGAGCGTCATCGGAGCGCGACCTCGTCCTCGCGACCGGCCGACGACCCCTCGGGCTCGATCTCCTGCGGTGCCGGGGTGCTGTGCGTGTGGGCGAGCCGCCGCAGGACGTAGGCGGTGAGCGCGGTCAACCCGACGTAGATCACGAGCACGGCCCAGAAGCCGAGGTGGAGCCCGGGCGCGGGGCTGACCGCGTCCGCGGTGCGCAGCACGCCGTAGACGATGAACGGCTGGCGCCCCACCTCGGTGGTGACCCACCCCGCCTCCATCGCGACGATCGCCGCCGCACCCGATACCGCCACGGCGCGCAGGAACCAGTCGCTGCGGGGCTGACGCCGTCGGCGCCACCACGACCACCCCAGCCACAGCGCCAGCAGCAGCAGCGCCGAGCCGATGCCGACCATGGTGTTGTAGGCGAGGTGCACGACGTTGACCGGCGGACGCAGGTCCGGGGGCACGCTGTCCAGGCCGATGACCTCGCCGTTCGGATCGTGGGTGACGAGCAGCGAGAGTCCCCACGGGACCTCGAGGGCGTACTGCAGCTCGTCGTCGACGTAGAACCCGCCCAGCGAGAGTGGAACCGCCGTACCCGTCTCGTACAGCCCCTCCATGGCGGCGAGCTTCACCGGCTGGTTCTCCGCGACGACGTTCGCGATCCAGTCGCCGACGCCGATCTGCACCGGCGCGGCGATCGCCGCCACCGTGAGCGGGATCAGGAGGCCGAAGCGGTGGTAGCGGTCCCGCCGTCCCCGCAGCATGCCCACGGCGTACACCGAGGCGACGGTGAAGCCGGTGACCATGTAGGCGGCGAGGAGCATGTGCGTCACCTGGGCCCAGGTCGACGGGCCGAACATGGCACCGACGGGATCGGCGTCGATGACCCGGCCCTGTGCGTCCAGGGCGAAGCCGGTCGGGTTGTTCATCCAGGCGTTGGCCGCGATGACGAAGAAGGCGCCCGCCATCCCGGAGACGATCATGGGTATCGCGCTGAGCATGTGCGCGCGCGGCGACATCCGGTTCCACCCGAACAGGTAGATCCCGACGAAGATCGCCTCGATGAAGAAGGCGAAGCCCTCGAGCACGAACGGGAAGCCGAACACCTCACCGAACGGTTCCATCAGGCCGGGCCACAGGATCCCCATCTCGAACGAGAGCAGCGTGCCGGAGACCGCCCCGGCCGCGAACAGCACGCCCATGGCCTTCGCCCAGGTGTGCGCCAGGTCGTGCAGGTCCGGGTTTCCGCGCTTGTGGGCGCGCCACTCGGTGAACACGACGATCGCCGGGAACGCGACGCCGAAGCAGGAGAAGATGATGTGCCAGCCCAGCGACAACGCCATCTGCATCCGCGCGGGAAAGAGGTTCTCGGCCGCGCTCGCGAGCAGTTCGTACTGATCCACGACGACCTCCGCATCGGTTGCGGTGCCCAGCGTGCGGCGAGCGCCAGGGCGGCGGGGCGCTCATCACCGGGGTTCCCGCCGGGTGGAAGTTTCCGCGTGCGCGTGCGCCGGACCGGGTGGACGTCCATGATCGGTGGTTCTGCCGCGTCGGCCTCCTGTCAGTGGTCGCCGCACTAGCGTGACTCCCACCCCGGGGAGGAGGCCTCATCCGTGAACCGCATCGCCCTGCACCAGTCGACGGTCCACCCCCTGGACCCGGTCGGGCTGGTCGAGGTCGCGCAGCAGGCCGGGCTGGAGTCGGTCGGCCTGCGGGTCGCAGGAGCGGGCGACGTGCAGCACTGGTGGTCCAAGGGCATCGGCTCGGAGATGCTGCACGCGCTGGTCGCGGCCCTGCTCGCGTCCCGGGTGACCGTCCTCGACGTGGGGCACGTGGAGCTCGGCCCGGAGCTGCGCGTGCTGGACAGTCGCCACGCCTACACCCGGGTCCTCGAGATCGGCGTCCGACTCGGCGCGCAGTTCGTCACCGCCCGTGCCGGTTCCGGCGATCCTGACGAGCTCTTCGCGCGGTTCGCGGAGCTGGCCGGGCGCTACCGGCTGCGTCCGCTGATCTGCGTGGTCCAGGGTTCTCCGGTCGCCACCCCGGAGCGCGCGCGGGAGGTGGTGGCCGGAACGGGCGGCGGGATCGTCCTCGACGTCGTGCCGGGCCTCCACACGTCCACCGAGGTCGACGAGCTCGTCGTCGAGCTGGGTGCGGCGGTGGGCTACGTACGGGTCCCGGCCCTCGAGCTGGAGCGCGCCGGGGCGCCCGGCCTCCTGGGCACCCTGCCTCCGCACGTCCCGGTCGCGATCGGGGCCACCGGTGATCCGGCGGCGACCGGCGGCATCGACGCGGACCGGGTGGCCCGCGTCACGGCTCTGCGCGAGGCTGTGGACGCGATGCTGCGCCATCCCCGGGCCGACCGCTGACCCACGGCGGCCGGTCCCCGGAACCGGGACCGACGGTGGTGCGTTAGCGGATCGACGGCGCCGCGACGGGCGGACAGGAGCACCGGTGCAGGCACGGGACGACGACGGCGGGCGGATCCGCGTCGCGCCGGCCGCGACGCGGCCCCCGCTCGAGATCGACCTGCACCGCACCCGGTCCGGGGTGGCCGTCGTCGTGGTGCGCGGGGCGATGGCCGGGCCCGCCGTCGGCGAGTTCGAGCGGCGGCTGGGCGAGGTCGTGCGGGGTCAGGAGATCGGGCCGCGGGTCGTCCTCGACCTGTCGGGCCTGACGTCCATCGCGACCGACGGTCTCGACGTCCTGCTCGACACGCAGGAACGGCTCGCCGCCCGGGACGGTGCGCTGGAGCTCCTCGATCCCCCGTCCTCGGTGGTGCTCCTGCTCCACGACGCCTCGCACGCATCCGGGCTGGACCCGGACCCCGGGCCCAGCGGCGGGCGCGACCGGAGCTAGCCGTCGCGGTGGGCGGTGTCGAGCGCGAACGCGGGCAGGCACACCGCCACGTAGTCCGCGCCCTCGACCGCCGGAGAGCTGTAGCGCACCCATTCCCCCGCCGCCGTGTGCACGGCCTGACCGGCCTCGACGGTGAGCTCGCCGTCCTCGTGCTCGACCCGCAACGCGCCGCGCAGGACGAGCGTGAACTCGTCGAACTCCGGCCGCTGCCCCGGCTCCGACCAGCCGGCCGGGCTGCGCATCCTGGCGATCGACACCCTGCCGTCCTCGGTGTTCACCCGGCCCACGTACTCGTCGATCGTCTTCGGTGGCTCACCCGCGGCCGTCACGCGGCTCGGGGACCCGATCAGTCGTGGCATGGCTGCGATCCTGCACCAGGTGTCAGTCCTCGGCGCCCGTCTGGGCGACGAGTCCGACGGCCGTGATGCCCGCGACCGCCGCCGCCTCGTCGTTGAGCGAGAGGTCTCCGGTCACGCCGACGGCGCCGAGCAGGCCGCCCCCGGCGTCGCGGACGAACACCCCACCGGGAACCGATAGGATCCGGCCCCCGGCGAGCGCGGCCACCGAGGTGAAGAACTCGGGGGAGTCCGCGGCCCGTGCGGCGATGGCGCGGTTCGTCATGCCCATGCCCAGCACACCCCAGGCCTTCGCCACGGCGATGTCGGGGCGCAGGTTGCCGGACCCGTCCTGGCGACCGAGCGCCACGAGAGCTCCTCCCGGGTCGAGCACGGCGACCGTCAACGGGTTGAAGCCCTCCGCGGTGCCGTGCTCCAGCGCCGCGCGCACGATGGACTGGGCCTGGTCGAGGGTGATGCTCATGCGGCTCAGGACTCCCTGGTGAGGACGAACACGGGGATCGTCCGGCTGACTTTCGTCTGGTACTCGCCGAAGCCCGGCATCCTCGCCACCAGGCGGGGCCAGATCTCGTCGCGGTCGCCCGCGGTGAGCTCGGTGGCCACCACGGGGAATGTCTCCGTCCCCACCTCCACGTCGATCTTCGGGTTGGCCTTGAGGTTGTGGTACCAGTCCGGGTTCGTCGGCGCCCCGGCCTTCGATGCGACGATGGCCATCCGCCCGTCGGTCTCCGGGAAGTAGACCAGCGGTGTGACCCGCTCGGCACCGCTCTTCGCCCCGATGTGGTGGATCAGGATCATCGGGGCGCCCTCGAACGGACCGCCGACCCTGCCCTCGTTGGCGCGGAACTCCTCGATGACCTTGGCGTTCCAGTCGTTGTGGTTGGCCACAGAGCTCTCCTCGTGATCGTCAGAACAGCAGGACCCTGACCGCGGTGATCATGGCCACACCGGCGAGCAACCAGAACAAGGCCGCCCACATTCCGCTCGGCACCCGCGTCAGCCCGGCGAGCGCCTCGGCATCGGAGCTCCCGCGGTGACGCCGGTGGCCGCGCTGCAGCTCCCGCACCGCACGCATGCCGCCGAACAGCAGGAACCAGCACAGCGCAGCCGCGAACGCGGACTGCACGCCCGGCTCGGCACCCACCGCGACCACGACCACCACCGCACCGGTGGCGAGCACGACGAACGCGCCGTAGACGTTGCGGACGTGGATCAGGGTCGCGAGTAGCAGGCCGAGAGCGATCCACAGCACCAGCGCCGATCGGTCCGCCGCCACCAGCACGGCCCCACCCAGACCCAGGACCGACGGCGCGGGGTAACCGGCGAAGAACGTGAGCACCAGACCCGGGCCCCGCCGGGCGCCCGTGGACACCGTCGTCCCCGAGGTGTCGGGGTGCAACCGGATCCCGGTCAGGCCGCGGCCGGTGAGCACGGCGGCGAGCGCGTGCCCGCTCTCGTGCGCAATGGTCACCACCGTGCGGGTCCAGCGCCAGGCCGCTGACCAGGCCACGGCGACGAACGCGAGGCCTGCGGCGAGGAGCTCGCCGCGGTGGTCGGACACTAGCGTGCGGAGCGCGGTGAGAACGTCCTGCGCCACCTCCCCCACGGCGTCAGTGTGGCACCGGGCGGGCCACGACCCTCCACCCGGTGCGACTCTCACGTGCCGTAGAACACCTGCTCGACGACGGCCCGGGCGCGGCGGGTGGCCCGCCGGTAGTCGTCGAGGAACACGCCGGGGTCGCCGTCGGGTGGGTAGCCCAACGTGCTGGCGACGGCGGCGAGCTCGCGGCCGGACCGCGGCAGCTGGTCGCCGGGCTTGCCCTTCACCAGCATCACGCCGTTGCGCGCCCGGGTGGCCATCGTCCATCCGGCGGCGAGCTCGACAGCGTCGTTCTCGGCGAGCAACCCGGCCTCGCTGGCCGCCCGCAGCCCCTCGAGCGTGGACGTCGTCCGCAGCTCGGGGACGGCACCCGCGTGTTGGAGCTGCAACAGCTGCAGCGTCCACTCGACATCGGCGAGACCACCGAGGCCGAGCTTCGTGTGGGTGGCGCGGTCCGCTCCCCGCGGCAACCGCTCGGCGTCCACCCTCGCCTTGATCCGGCGGATCTCGGACGCGGCGGCCGCGTCGATCCCGTCGACCGGGTACCGCACCGGGTCGACCATCTCCACGAACCGTCGTCCGAGGTCGGCGTGCCCGGCGACCGGGCTGGCCCGCAGCAGAGCCTGCGCCTCCCACTGCTGCGACCAGCGGGCGTAGTAACCGCGGTAGGACTCCAACGTGCGCACGAGCGGACCCGACCGGCCCTCGGGACGCAGGTCGGCGTCGACGACGAGCGGCGGGTCCGGGCTCGGCGCACCGAGGCGGCGCCGCACCGTCTCGGCGACCGTGGTCGCGTACCGCACGGCGTCCTGCTCGCCGGCACCGTCGACGGCCTCGCAGACGAACAGCACGTCGGCGTCACTGCCGTAACCCAGTTCCGCGCCGCCGAGCCGACCCATCCCGATGACCGCGAGCCGGGCCGGGGGAGGTCCGGCCCCCAGTGCGCGCTCCACGGACTCCAGCGTCGCCTGCAGCACCGCCACCCACACGGCACTCAGGGCCGCGCACACCTGTTCGACATCCAGCACGCCGAGGAGATCGGCACAGGCGACGCGGAGCATCTCGTGCCGGCGCAGGGACCGTGCGGTGCGCGCCGCGGTGTCCGGATCCTGCTGTCGGGCCACGGTGGTGCGCAGCGATGCCGCCACGTCGGCCGGGTCGCGGGTCAGCTCGTCGGGCTGGCCCGCTGCGGGTGCCGCGAGCAGGCGAAGGACCTCAGGAGCCCGGACCAGCAGGTCGGGTACGAGCGCCGACGTGCCCAGCAGCCGCATGAGCCGGCCGGCGACGAGACCCTCGTCGCGCAGCAGCCGCAGGTACCAGGGGGTGGCGGCGAGGGCCTCGGACACCCGCCGGTAGGCGAGCAGGCCCCGGTCCGGGTCGGGGCTGTGGGCGAGCTCGTCGAGCAGCACCGGCAGCAGGGTCTGCTGGATCGACGCGGCTCGCGACACACCCGACGTCAGCGCCCGGAGGTGGTTGAGCGCACCCTCCGGGGACGCCCAGCCCAGCGCACCCAGCCGGGCCACCGCCGCCGACTCCGACAGCCGGGCCGAGTCGGTGGACAGCCGCGAGACAGCGGTCAGCAGTGGCCGGTAGAACAGCTTCTCGTGCAGCCGTCGGACGCGCCGCACGTTGCGCGACCACTCGGCCATCAGCACCCCGACGACGTCCCGCCTGCCGTCGGGTCGCAGCCGCGCGGCGCGGGCCAGCCAGCGCAGCGCACCGACGTCCTGAGGCGCCGGCAGCAGGTGGGTGCGGCGCATGCGCTGCAGCTGCAACCGGTGCTCGAGCAGCCGGAGGAAGCGGTAGGACGCCGCCAGGTTGGCCCCGTCCTCGCGGCCGACGTACCCGCCGTCGCAGAGGGCCGCGAGCGCGTCCAACGTGGTCGGCGAGCGCAGCGCGGCGTCGGTGCGGCCGTGCACGAGCTGCAGGAGCTGCACCGCGAACTCGACGTCGCGCAGTCCCCCGGGACCCAGTTTGAGCTCGCGGGCGGCGTGGTCGGGTCGGAGGTGCTCCTCGACCCGACGGCGCATCGCCTGCACGTCGGCAACGAAATCGTCGCGGCCGGCGGCGTTCCACACCATCGGGGCGACGGCCTCGGCATACGCCGCGCCCAGTTCCTCGTCCCCCGCGACGGGACGGGCCTTGAGCAGCGCCTGGAACTCCCAGGTCTTCGCCCAGCGCCGGTAGTAGGACGTGTACCCCTCGAGGGTGCGGACGAGTGCACCCTGGCGGCCTTCGGGTCGCAGGTTGGCGTCGACGGCGAAGCAGGCCTCACCGGCAACGCGGACGAGCCGGCTCGCCAGCTTCGTGGTCGACTGGTCGGCGCGCTCGGCGACGAACACCACGTCGACGTCGCTGACGTAGTTCAGCTCGCAGCCTCCGCACTTGCCCATCGCGATGACGGCCAGTCGCCCCGGCTCGTCGGTGGACTCGGCGACGGCGACCGCCAGAGCCGCCCGCAGGGCGGCCGCGGCGAGGTCGGCGAGTTGCACGGCCACGACTTCCACGTCGAGGACCGGGAGCTCCGGCTCTCCCACCGCCGCGAGGTCGGCGGCGGCCAGCGCCATCAGCTCGTCGCGGTAGGCCGCGCGCAGCACGGTGACCGCCTCGGCCCCGGTCACCGTGGCGGCCGCGCCCCTCGGTGACCCGGCGGGCGGTCCGTCCGGGTCGGCACCGACGGCGGTGAGCAGCGTGATCGTCGGGTCCACCGGGCCCGGAGCGTCCCCGGCGAGGCGTCGCCATCGGTCGGGGTGGGTCACGAGGTGGTCGGCGAGGGCGGTCGAGCTGCCCAGGAGCGCGAGCAGCCGCCCGCGCAGGCCGACGTCGGCGCGCAGGGCGGCGTCGAGGGCGACCCGGTCCGGGACGGACTTCATGAGCCGCTCCACCGAACGCAGTGCCAGATCCGGATCGGGGCTGCGCGCCAACGCCCACATGATCGGTTCCGCGCCATCGGCGGGCTTGTCGCCGAACCACCAGCCGAGCTCGGTGAGCGTCGCCTCCGCCCCGGGTTCGGTGAACCCGAGGCGCGCGAGTGAGGCCGCGGTTCGCTCCACGACCCGATCCTGCCCCACCGCAGCGGTGAGCGGAGGCCGAACATCGTCCGGCTCGGTGGCGTGGCGTCGAGATCACCATCGATCCGGACATCGCCAAAGAA
>CAVQFJ010000010.1:0-194713 GCA_963711715.1 uncultured Actinomycetota bacterium | reverse complement strand
CACCTTCGCGGGCGAGCCGTGCTCGATCGCGGAGTGGATCTGGGCCCAGCGTCTCGACGGCGTCCGGGCCGATCTGTGCGATCCCACCCTCGCCCACCGGACGATCAGCGACCTGGCGTTCTCCGGAGTTTGTCGACGTGTCGCACTTCAGCCGGGCGTTCCGGGCGCGGTTCGGCTGCACCGCGCGCGAGATCCGGTCCGGTCAGGCGGGGGCAGCACGACGAACTGGCGCAGCGACAGGTCGAGGTAGGTGACGGGGCCGCGGGGCCCGGGCGTGTGGTCGACGTTGATGCCCGTCTCGGGCAGCCCGAGCAGCTTGTAGCCGTCGAGCAGGCGGGTGCGTGGCGTTCCAGAACACGCCGGTGCCGGTGTAGGCGTCGATGAAGGCCTCCGCCGCCGCCTCGTCGGTGGCGCAGACGGTGGCCGCGAGCCCGGACGTCTCCCGGGTCGCGGTGGCGGCCGCGTCGACCGGACCGTCGACGGCCGCCACCGTGACGTGCGCCTCGGCGCCGGCGTCGAGCGCCCACTCGTGGCCGAGCGGGTGGTCGTGCGGGGGCAGGCTCGGGGTGATGTCCCGAGCCTGCAACGCCTTCTCGGCGACGGGCCAGAGCCGGTCGTAGGCGGGGCGGTCGATCAGCAGCAGGTTGAGCCGGTTGCACACGCCGAGCCGGTCGGTGCCCTCGGTGACCAGCCGCTCGACGTCGGCCTCGGTCGGCGCTGCCGTCGAGGTAGAGCACCCCGCCACCGTCGGCGTGGGCGAGCACGCGGGTGCCGGCCGCCGCGCCGAGCGCAGACAGCCGCCGCGTGACCTCGCCGCTCCCGCGGACGACGACGAGCGGCACCAGCTCCGGCAGCCCGACCAGCGCCTCGGCGCCGGCATGGCCGGGCGTCGGGACGAGCTGGACGGCGGCGGCCGGCACGCCGTGCCGCTCGAGCGCGGGGGCGAGCACGAGGTCGACGAGCGCGCGGGCACTGCGCAGGGCGGCGGACCCGGTGCGCAGGACGGCGGCACTGCGGGCCTTGAGCACCTGCGAGGCCACGTCGACCGTCACGTTGGGCGGGCCTCGAAGACCGCGCCGATCACCCCGACCGGCACCCGGCGCTCGAAGACCCGCTCGCCGGTGGCCAGTGTCCGGACTCCGCGCTGGCGCGGTGGCTCGGGTGCTCGGCGAGCACCTCGAGCTGCGTGGCCATCTCGGTGAGTCGCGCGGGTGTGAGCCGCAGCCGGTCGAGGAGCCCGCGCGCGGTGCCGTTGCGCTCCGCCGCATCGACGTCGAGGTCGTTCGCGGCGAGCAGGTCGGCGGTGCACTCGCGCAGCAGGCCGGCCGCGGCGCGCAACGCGTCGTCGACGGCCCGGCCGCCCGCCGACCGGACTCCCGGGGCAGCTGCGGCCGCGCGGACGGCGGCCGCGCGGACGGCGGCGCGGTCGGGATCGGTACCGCTCGCGGCGGCGCTGGTGGTGCTGGCGGTCACAGCGCAAGGCTGCCACGCGGGACCTTTGCTCTGCGCACCAATACGCGTCAGGCCGTGGTGGAGTGCTCGGGCGCCGGCATGATCGACGAAATCGGGACAAGAGCGTCACCCGACGACCACCTCGTTCCGCTGGTCGGCCGGCGAACAGCTCACCAACCTCTGGGCCGCCCAGCTCTACCGGCAGGCATGCGGCCGCGGTCACCGCCTCCCGCACGCGGTGCGGATCGTGGCAAGGGCCTGGCTCTCTGTGACCTGGCGGTGCTGGCAGGACCACCGTCAATCCTCGACGGCTCGGCCCACTCCGATGATGTCTTCGACGCGGTCGAGCAAACGGACGAGCTGCTGGTAGCTGGCTTCTCCGAGACGTGCTCGGGTCTCGCTCTCCAGCTCCACGACGCGGGCAGCCGATGCCGACAGGACGGCCAGGCCGTCGGCCGTCAGCCGGACGGGAGCAGGCCTCCCACGACCTCGCACCTGTCCACGATCGACCAGCCCACGGACCTGCAACTGATCGAGCAGGGTATGCATGCTCTGCGGTGTGGTCAGCACGGCACGGGCCAAGCCTGCCGAGGTGATCTCCGGTCTCGCGGCCAGCACGGCCAGCACGCTGAACTGACGCGGAGACACTTCAGCGGGCGCCAACGCGGCCGTGAACCGCCGCTCCAGCTGGTCAGCCAAGCGCACGAGCCGGTACTCGACGAAGTCCTGCGGCCGCAAGCCGCCCGGATCGATCACCCGACTCCCCTCAGACTGAGTATCCACCGGCTGATACTCTAGTATCTGCTGACTGATACTACTTCCTGGAGATCCCATGCTCCGAACGACGCAGACCACCCGTCCGACGATCGAAGCCTTCGACCTCGACCTCGACCTCGACGGCGCTGAAACGCTCCTCTCGGCAACCCGACCGCTGTCGACGACCGCGGGCGTGTTCCTGGCCGTGCAATTGTTCGGCAACCTCTACGAGGTGGTCGTCACCAACACCGCGAACATCACCAACCCCCAGGTCGGCGGGCTCGTCGGCGAACTCGCGCCGGGCAGCCCGCTCTACTACTACTACCTTCCTTGGGCACCGCTCGGCGTCGTACTGGTCGCGATCCTCGCCGCGCGACTGAGCCGCCTCTCGGCGCCCTCTTGGGTCGTCCGACGCGTGCAGGGCGCGCTGGCCGCATTGGTCGTCGCCGCGGCCGCGAAGGTTGTCCTCATCACCACGATCAACCCCCGGTTCCGCGACCCGAGCACCACCGTCGAGTCCGTGCGCGAATCGGCGATCACGTGGGCGTTCGGCAACGGCATCGCCATTCTCGCCGTCGCCACCGCCCTTGCCCTGCTGCTGTCATGGCGAGCCCGCATCCTCAGCGTCGCCGTGCGGCGACCGCGGGCCGTGCACATCTCGACGGGGTGACACCGGGATCTCACAGGTGCACCGCACGCCTCGGGTTCACCGACCACCAGTAGGGATGGACTGCCGCACCGCGGCGTTTCGCCGCGCTTCGGTGCACAACGATGCGTATCGATGCGCAGAGCAAAGGTCCCGCAGGACGCCCTTCGGGCCGGGCCGGGCCGTCGGACCGAACGGCGTCGTCACACCGTCGCGGGTGGCGCGAGGTGCACCACCTTCACCGCTGTCATCTCGTCCAGCAGCTCGGGCCCGAAGCCGAACCCGGAGCCGCTGCCACGCCGCGGCTGCGCGGCACCGCCGGGCGCGCCCCCGAAGACGTTGTTGACCTTCACCGTGCCGACGGGGAGCTCCCGCCAGGCCGCCTGCGCGTGCGCCATGTCGGAGGTGAGCACGGTGGCGGCGAGGCCGTAGACGTCGTCGCAGGCCTCCCGGAGGGCGGCGTCGAAGTCGGCGACCACGCGCACCGGGGCGACCGGTCCGAAGGTCTCCTCGCGTATGACACCCATGTCGGGCTGGCAGCCGATGAGCACGGTCGGCGGGTAGAACGCACCCGGACCATCGGGAACGTCGCCGCCGGTCAGGGCCCGGGCCCCGCCCGCGAGCGCGCCGGCGACGTGGCCGTGCACGTGCACGCGGTGCTCCCGGTCGACGAGCGGGCCGATCCATTGCGCCCACTGCAGGGCCTCCCGCCTCAGCTCGGCGAGGAACGGGTCCGCGAGCGCGGCGTGCAGGTAGATCCGCTCGACCGCCACGCAGATCTGTCCCGCGTTGGCGAAGGCACCGAGCGCGGCCTGCGCGGCCGCCCACGCCGGATCCACCCCCTCGTCGACGATGAGCGGGTCGTTGCCGCCGTTCTCCAGCAGCGCGCGGGCACCGGTGCGGGCGCACGCCTCGGCGATCGCGCGACCGGTCGCCGTGCTGCCGACGTGGGCGACGACGTCGACCGGCGCCGCGGCGAGGTACGCCCCCACTCCGCCGGCCCCGTCGACGATCTCCAGGACGCCCGCGGGCAGGTGCTCGGCGATGATCTCGGCGAACCGGCGCCCGGTGCGGGGACAGCGCTCGCTCGGCTTGTGCACCACGGTGTTGCCGGTCGCCAGCGCGGCGCCGATCAGCCCGGCGGCCACCGCGACCGGGTCGTTCCACGGCGTGAGGACGGCGACGACTCCGCGGGGCTCGGGCACCATCAGGTCGGTCGCGCCCCAGCCGCCCTGGAGGCTGCGTCCGCGGTGCACCGGACCGAGCTCGGCGTACTGCACGAGCGTCCCGGCCCCGGCCTGCACGCCGCCCCGCGCGTCGTCGAGGGATTTACCGGTCTCCCGCGCGTTGAGCGCGGCCAGCTCGTCGGCGGCGGCGAGCACCGCGGCGGCCGCTGCGGCCACCGCCGACCCGCGCTCGGCCGCAGGGGTGCGGGCCCATCCGGCGGCCGCCGTCCGGGCCGCGCGCACCGCGTCGTCGCAGCGCTCATCCGAGGCGATCCGGACGCGCGACACCACCTCGTCGGTGCGGGGGTCGGCGACGATCAGCTCGCGGGGCTCCACCAGGGTCACACGGAGAAGTACCCGGCGCCGTTCCGCTCAATCGCGGGCCCGCCCGGGCGCTACGACCGGTGTGGCAACTTCGCCGGCGTCGACGGCGGCGGGACGACCGGACCGATGTCCCCGTCCGGCGCCGTGTCCAGGTCGACGATCACCGGCGCGTGGTCGCTGGGGCCGCTGCCCTTGCGGGCCTTGCGGTCCACCCACGCCGCCGCCACCCGCGCGGCCGGGTCGCGCCCGGCCAGGACGAGGTCGATGCGCATGCCCTTGTCCTGGTGGAAGCGCCCGGCGCGGTAGTCCCAGTAGCTGAAGACGCGATCGGTGGGCCAGCGGTCCCGGACGACGTCGTGCAGGCCGAGGTCCAGCAGCGCGCTGAGGGCCTTGCGCTCCGGCACCGTGACGTGGGTCGAGTCGACGAAGAGCGCGGGGTCCCACAGGTCGTCGTCGGTGGGGGCGATGTTCATGTCCCCCGCGACCACGGCCATGGCCGGCACGGTGACCGACGCGTGCAGCGCAGCAAGCCACTCCAGCTTGTAGCCGTAGTGCGGGTCGTCGGGGGTGCGGCCGTTGGGCACGTAGACCGAGGTGAAGCGCAGCCCGCCGCAGGTCGCAGAGACCGCCCGGGCCTCGGCCGGGGCGTCGGGCGTCGGGAACCGCGGCTCGTCCGGCAGTCCGCGGACGACGTCGACCAGCCCGACCCGCGAGAGCAGCGCTACGCCGTTCCAGCGGCCCTCCCCGTGGTGCACCACCAGGTAGCCCCGCTCCGCCAGCGGTGCCGCGAACGACTCGGCGAACGCGTCGTCGGCCAGCTTGGTCTCCTGCAGGCACACGACATCGGGCGCCCGCTCGTCGAGCCAGGGCAGCAACCGGGGCAGCCGGGACAGGGCGGAGTTGACGTTCCAGGTAGCCACACGCACCCGGGACACGCTACCGTCACCGGAGTTTGTACGACGGTCGAACAAAGAAGGACGAAGGGGTTCCCGATGCCGCATCCGACCCGCGAGGACCGCTTCAGCTTCGGGTTGTGGACGGTCGGGTGGCCCGCCCGCGACCCGTTCGGCGACCCCACCCGGCCCGCGCTCGACCCCGTCGAGTCCGTGCACCGGCTCGCCGAGCTCGGCGCCTACGGCGTGACGTTCCACGACGACGACCTCGTCCCGTTCGGAACGGCCCCGACCGAGCGGAACCGGCTGATCGCCCGCTTCCGGGCGGCGCTCGAGGACACCGGCCTGGTGGTGCCGATGATGACCACCAACCTGTTCACCCACCCGGTGTTCAAGGACGGGGCCTTCACCAGCAACGACCGGGGCGTGCGGCGCTTCGCCCTGCGCAAGGTGCTGCGCAACCTGGATCTCGCCGCCGAGCTCGGCGCGTCGACCTACGTGTTCTGGGGTGGGCGTGAGGGCGCCGAGGTCGACGCGGGCAAGGACATCCGCGCCGCGCTGGACCGCTACCGCGAGGGGATCGACCTGCTCGCGGCCTACGTCAAGGAGCAGGGGTACGGCATCCGGTTCGCGATCGAGCCCAAGCCGAACGAGCCGCGCGGCGACATCCTGCTGCCCACCCTCGGGCACGCCCTCGCGTTCATCGCCGAGCTCGAGCACGGCGACATCGTGGGCGTCAACCCCGAGGTCGGACACGAGCAGATGGCCGGGCTGAACTACTCCGCGGGCATCGCGCAGGCGCTCTGGGCGGGCAAGCTCTTCCACCTCGACCTCAACGGGCAGCGCGGGATCAAGTACGACCAGGACCTGGTGTTCGGCCACGGGGACCTGCTCAACGCGTTCTCACTGGTCGACCTGATCGAGCACGGCGGGGTCGGCCGGGACGGCACAGCCGGGCCGGCCTACGACGGGCCGCGGCACTTCGACTACAAGCCGCTGCGCACCGAGGACGTCGAGGGCGTGTGGGTGTCGGCGGCCGCGAACATGCGCACCTACCTGCTGCTCAAGGAACGGGCGGCGGCGTTCCGGGCCGATCCGGAGGTGGCCGAGGCGCTCGCCGTGTCCGGGGTGGCGGACCTCGGCCGGCCGACGCTCGGCGCGGCGGAGACCGTCGCCGACCTGCTGGCCGACCGATCGGCCTACGAGGACTACGACGCGGACAAGGCGGGCGAGCGCGGATACGGGTACGCCCGGCTCGACCAGCTGGCGGTGGAGCACCTGATGGGGGCGCGGTGAACGCCGGTCGGACGCTCGTCGCCGGCGTCGACTCGTCGACGCAGTCGTGCACCGTCGTGATCCGGGACGCCGAGAGCGGCGAGCTCGTCCGGCAGGGGCGCGCCGGGCACCCTGCGGGTACCGAGGTGGACCCCGCCGCCTGGTGGGACGCCCTGCAGTCCGCGCTGGAGTCGGCCGGTGGCCTGTCCGATGTGGACGCTCTCGCCGTCGCCGGGCAGCAGCACGGGATGGTGTGCCTGTCCGAGGACGGGGAGGTGGTGCGCCCCGCCCTGCTCTGGAACGACACCCGCTCCGCGGGGGCGGCCGACGACCTCGTGGCCGAGCTCGGCGCGAAGGAGTGGGCCGAGGCGATCGGCAGCGTGCCCGTCGCGTCGTTCACGGCGACGAAGCTGCGCTGGCTGGCGACCCACGAGCCCGAGCACGCGGCGGCGACCGCCGCGGTGTGCCTGCCGCACGACTGGCTGACGTGGCGGCTGCGCGGCACCGGCTCGCTGGACGACCTGGTCACCGACCGCAGCGACGCCAGCGGCACCGGCTACTTCTCGGGGGTCCGCGACGAGTACCGCCTCGATCTGCTCGAGCGCGCCCTCGGCCGCTCCGACGTGGTGCTGCCCCGGGTGCTCGGACCGGCCGAGATGGCCGGCCGCACGCCCGACGGCGTCCTGCTCGGCCCGGGTGCGGGCGACAACGCGGGCGCGGCGCTCGGGCTCGGGGCCGGGCCGGGAGACATCGTCGTCTCGCTCGGGACCTCCGGCGTCGTCTCGGCGGTGAGCACCACGGCGACCGCCGACGACACCGGCACGATCGCCGGCTTCGCCTCGGCGAGCGGGGAGCACCTGCCGCTGGTGTGCACGCTCAACGCGGCTCGGGTGCTCGACGCGGCCGCGGCCCTGCTCGGGGTGGACCACGCCGGCCTCTCCGAGCTGGCGCTGTCCGCGCCGGCGGGAGCGGGCGGACTCGTGCTGGTTCCCTACCTGGAGGGCGAACGCACGCCGAACCGGCCGGACGCCACGGGCGCGCTGCACGGGCTGACGCTCGGGACGTCGACGCCCGAACACCTGGCGCGGGCTGCGGTCGAGGGGCTCCTGTGCGGCCTCGCCGACGCGCTCGACGCACTCGTCGCAGCCGGGGTACCGGCCGACAGGGCGTTCCTCATCGGCGGCGGGGCCCGGTCGGAGGCGGTCGCCCGGATCGCGCCGGCACTGCTGGGGCGGCCGGTGCTGCGGCCCACGCCCGGCGAATACGTGGCCGACGGGGCCGCGCGGCAGGCGGCCTGGGTGCTCGCCGCGACCGGCGAGCCGCCGGCGTGGGCAGCCACCGACACCGAGACGTTCGAGGATGCGGCGACGCCGGACGTCCGCGAGCGCTACGCGGGGGTGCGGGACCTGACGGCGCACCGCACGGCGTGAGCGAGCTGGCGAGCTCACCATCAGACACAGCAGCGGGCCCGCCGGCCCGCATACCGCGACCGTCGGCCCGGCGGCGGGCCGGCACGTGCGGCGGCACAACCTCGCGCTCGTGCTGCGTGCGGTCGCCGGCGGCGAACCCGTCTCGCGGGCCCGGGTGGCCGAGCGGACCGGTCTGACCCGCGGCACGGTGTCGTCGCTGGTGGAGGAGCTGCTCGCGGCCGAGCTCATCACCGAGCTCGCGGCCGCGCGGGGCCGGACGGGACGGCCGTCGAACCCCCTGCAGCTCAACCGTTCCGGACCGGCGGGGCTCGGCGTGGAGATCGGTGTGGACCACGTCGGCGCCTGTGTCGTCGACCTGTCCGGGGCGGTGCGCGCCCGGCTGATCGCCCCGTCGCCGCACCGCGACCTCCCTCCGGCCGCCGGGTTGGTCCGGGCCGCCGAGCACGCCCGCGAGGTCGTCGCCGAGGCCGGCCTGCCGATCCTCGGGGCCGGCGTCGCGCTGCCCGGCCTGGTCGGTCCCGATGGGACCCTGCAGCGGGCCCCGAACCTGCCGCGCTGGGTCGACGTCGCGGTGGGCGAGACGCTGTCCGAGCTGCTCGGAGGGGTCGCGGTCCACCCGGCGAACGAGGCCGACCTCGCCGCGCTCGCCGAGCTGTGGTTCGGCCGGGCGCCCGGCGACTTCGTCCACGTGTCCGGCGGCATCGGAGTCGGGGCGGGGATCGTGCTCGGTGGGGAGCTGTTCCGCGGGCCCGGCGGGCGTGCGGGCGAGCTCGGGCACGTCGTCGTCGATCCGGACGGACCGGCGTGCAGCTGCGGTGGCCGGGGCTGTCTGGAGCAGGCGGCCGGGCAGGAGGCGCTGCTGCGGGCCGCCGGCGCCCCGCGCGTCGCACAGCTGGTGGCCCGGCCGGGCCCCGCCTGCGCCCAGGCGGGCCGGGCGTTGGGCGTGGCCCTGGCCGGCGTGGTCCACCTGCTCGACGTGCCGACGGTCGTGCTCGGTGGGCTGTACGCACAGCTCGGCGACGGTCTGCTGGACGCGGTGACCGCCGAGCTGGCCGCCAGGGTGCCGACTCGCCCCGCGCCGGACGTCCGGTTGTCCGATCCCGGCGCCGGTGGTGCCCTGCGCGGGGCCGCGGCGTCGGTGGTCCGGGCGCGCCTGCGGCACCCGTGACCGCAGGCAGCCGGGCCGCCCGCCGCCGCGGCCCCGGACCGTCAGGACGCCGTCGGCAGCACCCGGATCACCTCGGCGGTCAGCGTGGTGCCGTCGGTGGTCACGCCGGTCAGCACGACGAGATCACCCACTGCCGGCGGGGTCACCGCGGCGACGTTCGCGGTCACTGCGAGGCCGTCGATCCTGGTGATCGTCGCGGAGTCGCCGGTCAGCGCGGTGACGGTGCCGGTGACACGGGTCCGCGGGGTCAGGACCGCCACCGCCGTCGCAGCGTCGCCGGTGCCCTCGACCCGGACGACGACGCGTTCGCCCGGCGCGAGGTCCCCGAGCGCCGCGTTCCCGGAACCGCGCACGCGCGTATCGTCGTCGGTGCGGACGGTGCGCGGTGCGTCGCCCCCGTCGGGGGTGACGACGATCGAGCCGTCAGCGGTGGACGCGACCGTCCCGACGAGCAGGGTGTCGTCGCCGAGCCCGCGTCCCCCTCCCCGACCCCGGTCGCGCCATCCGCCGTCCCGGGATCCCGACCCGTCCCCGGTGAGCGACGCGTCCAGCTCGTCGGTGCCGCTGAGCTCGCCGAACTCCCCGGTCAGGCCGATGTCCGGGCCGTGGAAGCCCCGCCGGTCGGCGCGGTCACCCGTCGGGGATCAGCAGCACCGCCGCGACCCCGCCGACCACCAGGAGGGCCAGCAGCGCCGCCCCCAGCACGGCGGCGCGCCCGCGGGGCCGTCGCCGGTACCAGCGCCGACCGGGCCGTGGTGCGGCGGACGCGGAGGGCTCGTCGGGTGGGAGGGGAGTGGTCATGGCGGGGCTCCTCGGGTCGTCACGTGCTGTCCCCGTCGACGGTGGCCGCCCGGCCTGAGCGGAGCCTGAAGCGGCCCCCGGTTTCAGCCGATCTTCAGCCGGGTCGGCCGTCCGCGCGCCAGAATGGCCCGATGGGAGCACGCGTGCTGGTGGTGGAGGACGCCGAGGCGATCCGCACGGCCGTCCTCGCCGGGCTCGCGGAGGCCGGCTACGAGACGGCGGGGCGGGTGGACGGGCGCGCGCTGGAGGAGGATCTCGCCGTGTTCCGGCCCGATCTCGTCGTGCTCGACGTCATGCTGCCCGGCCGAGACGGGTTCACCCTCCTCCCGGTGGTGCGCCGACACAGCGATGCCGGCGTGGTGATGCTGACCGCACGGGACGGCGTCGACGACCGGCTGCGAGGGCTGCACGGCGGCGCCGACGACTACGTCGTCAAGCCGTTCGCGCTCGCCGAGCTCGTGGCCCGGGTGACCGCGGTGCTGCGGCGGACGGGACGCGCCCCCACCACCGTGGAGGTCGGCGACCTGCTCGTCGACGCCGCCGCCGGGTCGGTGCGTCGCGGCGGGGTGCCGATCGAGCTCACCGCCACCGAACTGCGGTTGCTCGACTACCTCGCCACCCAGCGCGGGCGCGTGGTCAGCAAGGGCCAGATCCTCACGCGGGTGTGGGGCTACACCGACTACGACCCCAACCTCGTCGAGGTGCACGTCTCGGCGCTGCGGCGCAAGCTCGGCGAGCCGCGGCTGGTGCACACCGTGCGCGGCCTGGGCTACGTGCTCCGGGCGAACGGCCTCGGATGAGGCGGCCGCGCCCTACCTCCCCACGCCCGGGCACCCTGCGCACCGTGTCCCTGCGCGCTCGGGTCACGGCGCTCAGCATGATCGTGCTGACGGCGGTGCTGCTGCTGGTCGGCGTGCTGACCGACATCGTGTTCACCTCCCAGAGCCGCGCCGCCCTGCGCGACCAGCTCGCCGTCCGTGCCGAACTGGCCGGCCAGTTGGTGGAGCAGGGGCAGACCGCCGACGAGGTGGCGCGCCGGGTCGAGGCCCCGGGCATCCGCGCGGTCGTCGTGGCCGGCGGCCGGGTGTACCGCGGCGGGGACGGTGACGGGCCCCGGTGGCGGCCGGAGCGCCCCGGACGGTGGAACGACGACCAGGTGCTGCAGCGGGCACTGGCCGACGGCTCGCAGCTCACCCTGGTGGTCGACGACACCCCGGTGACCGGCGCCCAGCAGCGGCTGCGGCGCACGCTCTTCCTGCTCAGCCTGGCCGCGTTGGCCGTCGCCGGCGTCGTCACCCTGCTCACCACCCGGCTCGCGCTCGCGCCGCTGGACGCCATGACCGGCCTGGCCCGCTCGATCACGCGAGGCGACCGCGGGCGCCGGCTGGCCCCGTCACGCACGAACACCGAGCTGGGGCGCACCGCCGCCGCGTTCGACGACATGCTCGACGAGCTCGAGGGCGCCGAGGCGACCGCGCGGGCATCGGAGGCGCGAACGCGACGGTTCGTGGCCGACGCGGCCCACGAGCTGCGCACCCCGCTGGCCGGCGTGCAGGCCGTGGCCGAGGCGGCGATGGCCCCCGAGCTGGACGCCGACGAGCGCGAGCGGCTGCACCTCCTCCTGCTGCGGGAGAGCCACCGGGCCGGACGGCTGGTGGACGACCTCCTCGCGCTCGCCCGGATCGACGCCGGCATCGAGCTGCGCCGGGAGCCGGTGGAGCTGCTGGACCTCGCCCGCGCCGAGGCCGACCGGGTGGCGCTGCTCGCGCCGGACCGGACCATCGCGGTCGACGGCGTGGCCGTCACGGTGCCCGGCGACCCGGCGCGGCTCGGTCAGGTGGTGGGCAACCTGCTCGACAACGCCCGTCGGCACACTCCGAGCGGCGGGCGCGTCACCGTCACCGTGCGCGCGGACGCGGTGGCGACGGTGGTGGTGACCGACACCGGCCCCGGGGTGCCGCCCGCCGAGCGGGAACGGATCTTCGACCGGCTGGTGCGGCTGGACGAGGCACGCAGCGCCGACGCCGGTGGTGCCGGGCTGGGGCTCGCGATCGCGCGCGGCATCGCCAGGGCCCACGGCGGCGACCTCCGCTGCGTCGAACCCCCGAGTGGGACGGGTGCGGCGTTCGTCCTGACCCTGCCGCGGGTCTGAGCCCGGCTCAGTCGTCGTCGGGGGAGGAGGCCTTGCGGACGTAGAGGAGGCGGTCGCCGCGCTCGAGCGCGTCGACCGACGAGGCGTCCACGCGGAAGAGGTCGTCGCCGCGCACCACGCCGAGCACGATGTCGGGCAGGTGCCGCGGCGACCCGCCCACCTCCGACTCCTCCACCGGCCGCTCGCTGATCGCGAAGCCGGCGTCGGGCGTGAGGAGGTCCTCGATCACCTCGACGACGCTGGGCGTGGTCGTCGCCGCTCCGAGCAGCCGCCCCGCCGTCTCCGCCGAGACGATCACCGAGTTGGCCCCGGACTGCCGCAGCAGGTGCACGTTCTCCGACTCCCGCACCGACGCGACGATGCGGATGTTCGGGGCGAGCTCGCGGGCCGTGAGCGTCACCAGCACCGCAGTGTCGTCGCGGTTGGTGGCGACGACGATCGCGCGGGCCTGCTGCACGCCCGCGATCCGCAGCACGCTCGAGCGCGTCGCGTTGCCCGTGACCGTGACCAGGCCGAGCGCCGACGCCGCGTCGAGCTGGGTGCGGTCGGTGTCGACGACGACGATGTCCGTCGGCTCGGTCCCGTCGCCCAGCAGCGTGTCCACCGCGGCCCGACCCTTGGTGCCGTAGCCGACGACGACGGTGTGGTCGCGCACGCGGGACCTCCAGCGCTGGATGCGGAACGACTGCCGGGACCGCTCGGTGAGCAGCTCCACGGTGGTGCCGACGAACGTGATCAGGAAGATCAACCGCAGCGGTGTGACGACGACCGTCGTCCACATCCGCGCTTCCGGGCTGACCGGGACGATGTCGCCGTAGCCGGTCGTCGACACGGAGACCGTGGCGTAGTAGAACGCGTCGGCGAGGCTGAGCGGCGTGTCGCTGTTGTTGTCGATGTAGCCGTCTCGTCCGAAGTAGACGATCAGGGCCGTCACCACGAGTGAGCCGACGGCGATGGCGAGCCGCCGCAGCAGCGACGCCAGCGGCGTGATCCCCGAGTCGGGCATCCGGATGGGCCCGACGAGCGACGGATCGCCGATGGGACGCCGATCCGGATCCCGCCGCATCGCCGTCACGTCCGATTCCCGTCACGTCGCGCGGCCGGCACGTCGCACGTCGGGCCGCCCACAAGCGCGGACGATAGCGTCCCGGTCCGCGCCGGGCCGGGACCGGCCGTGCCACGATCATCGTGTGACCTCCGCACCCTCCCGAGCGGCCGCTGCGCTCGCCGTCGTGCTCGCCGGCAGCGGAACGATGCACGTCCTCACCCCGGCCCCCTTCGACGCCGTGATCCCCGGGCGGCTCCCGGGCACGCCGCGCTTCTGGACGCTCGCCTCCGGCGCTGCCGAGCTGGCCGTCGCCGTCGCGGTGGCCGTGCCGCGCACCCGACGGCTCGGCGGGTTGGCGGCGGCGTGGCTGTTCGTCGCGGTGTTCCCGGCCAACGTGAAGATGGCCGTGGACTGGTCCGACCGCTCGGCCGCCGAGCGGGCCGTCGCGTACGGACGGCTGCCGCTGCAGATCCCGCTGGTGTGGTGGGCGCTCAGGGTCCGGCGGGGCGCGGCCCGGTAGGGGTCGAGGAGCACGCCGAGGGACACGTGAGTGGTGTGCGGACCCCGCTCACTGGTCACCCTCCTTGTGTCCGAGCCTGGTTGTTGATCCAGGATTTGGGCGCACCTGAGGTCCCCACCGGGCCATCGCCCTGCTCGCTTGACCCCTGAGGTCCAACGTGAGTTCTGCGAGGTCCGGTGGCCCAGGACGCGCCGACTGGCTACAGGGCTGTGCGCCATCGAGCGCCGATCAGTGAGCGACCGGCAGCCGCGTCCCGGGACCACCGGGTGTCTTCCCACTGCGCCAACAGCGAGGAGACAACGATGAGTGTCGCCGATCCCACCCAGCCGCCGCGACCGACCGCGGGGGTGGACTGGGCCAGCGCCGATCATGCCGTGGCGATCGTTGACCCTGACGGCGAGCAGACCGGCCGGTTCCCCGTCACCCACGACGCGCCCGGGCTGCGCACCCTGGTTCGCAAACTGCTCGGCGCCGGAGTGGCCGGGGTCGGGATCGAACGCCCTGACGGACCCGTCGTCGACGCCCTGCGCGCGGCAGGGCTCGTCGTCTACGTCATCGCGCCGGGCCAGCTCAAGAACCTGCGCAGCCGCTACGGCTCGGCCGGCAACAAGGACGACCGGTTCGACGCCTACGTCCTGGCCGATGTCGTGCGCACCGACCGCCACCGGCTGCGTCCGCTGCTGGTCGACGCACCGGCCACGACCGCGCTGCGCCAGACCGTGCGAGCACGCCGTGACCTGGTCACTCATCGAGTAGCGGTCGCGAACCAGCTGCGCGCTCACCTGCAGATCTGCTTCCCCGGCGCAGTCGGGCTGTTCGCTGACATCGACTCCGGCATCAGCCTGCGATTCCTCGAGCGCTTCGGAACCCAGGACCGTGCCGGCCGGCTCTCGCCCAAACGCCTGGCCGCGTGGTTGTCCTCGGTCGGCTACTGCGGCCGCACCCCGCCCGAAACCCTGCACACCCACCTGCGCACCGCCCCCCACGGCGCCACCGGCCCCGCCGGGGACACCGCTGCCACCGTCACCGCCGCGTTCGTCGCCGTGCTGCGCACCATCACCGCCCAGATCGAGGTCAGTGTCCCTCGTGCGGATCATGACGGGCGTACCCTGCCCGGGTGCCTCGCTACGTCGTGCTGCTGCGCGGTATCAACGTCGGGCGACATCGCCGGCTCGCCATGGCCGACCTGCGCGAGATGCTCACCGGGCTCGGGTACACCGCCGTGCGGACGCTCCTGAACAGTGGCAACGCCGTCGTCACCGGCGACGACCAGCCCTCCGCGGCGCACGCGGCGCGCATCGAGGCCGTGATCGCCGACCGGACGGGCATGGACGTGCCCTGCGTCGTGCTCGACGCCGACGAGCTGCGGCAGGTCGTCGACGGCAACCCGTTCGCGGACGTCGCGTCCGACGGCTCCCGGATGATGGCGCACGTCCTGTCCGCCTCGCCGGACCCCGGGCTGCTCGCCGAGCAGGACCCCACCGCCGAGGACCCCGACGGTGCCCGCATCGGACCGCGGGTGATCTACCAGTGGTGCCCCGACGGGCTCATGGCCGCACCGCCGGTGGGCTGGCCCGCCACGGCGCAGGGCGCGCCCACGGTGACGACCCGCAACTGGAACACGGTCACGAAGCTGGCCGAGCTCGTGTCGATCAGCTGACGAACTCTGCGTCGCCGTCTCCACCGGTGCCGGCGAGGACTGCGGCGGTGGCGTCGTCGGCGGGCAGGAACGCCTCGATGCTCAGCTCGGCGAGCGTGATGTCGATCGCGGTGCCGAAGGTGGTCACGGTGTTGAGGAAGGCGAGTTCACGGTCGCCGATCCGCAGGTGCAGGGGGACGGCCAGGGCCGCGGCGGCGGAAGGCGCGGGTTCGGCACCGCCCGGGTAGTCGAGCAGTTCTCGGTGCAGTTCGGCGAGTTCCGGATCGGCGGTGAGAGCGACTTCGCGCGCGAGCCGATCCAGGTCGTGACGGCCCTTCCGGCCGTGCCGGGCGTCCGGCCGTCATCGAGACGGATATCCGGCCCTCGGAGAGGAGCACCCTGATGAGCACCTTCGACGAACTGGCGCAGCGCTACATCGCCAGCTGGAACGAGACCGACCCGACTGCCCGCCGCCGGGCCGTCGACGAGCTGTACGCCGAGGACGCCCGCTACGTCGACCCGCTCGCCGTGGCCGAGGGCCGAGAGGCCATCGCGGCCACGATCGGGGCGGTGCAGGACCAGTTCCCCGGTTTCCGGTTCCGCCTCGCCGGCGCGGTGGACTCCCACCACGACCAGGCCCGATTCGGCTGGGAGCTCGGTCCCGAGGGCATCGACGCGCCGATCGTCGGCTTCGACGTCGCGGTGACCGACGGCCAGGGCCGGCTGCAGAGCGTGTTCGGGTTCCTGGACAAGGTCCCGGCCAGCTGAGTGCGCCCGCTCGCCTCCGAGGATGCCGACGTTGCGGGCACCCCCTAGCCGATCGGCACCGACGCCACCAGCTCGCGCAGGCCGTCGGCGTCGAGCAGGTCGGCCGGGTGCAGGGTGACGTCCTGGCGCACGAAGTGGAACGCCGCGCGCACCCGCTCCGGCGGGCAGCCGGCCAGACCCGCCCACGCCAGTCGGTAGGCCGCGAGCTGCACGGCGAGCGCGGGCACGCGCGATTCGTCCGGCAGCGCGCCGGTCTTCCAGTCGATGACGGTGTAGCCGCCGTCGGGGTCCGCGAACACGGCATCCATCCGGCCGCGCACGCCGACGCCGGCCACGACCGTCTCGAACGGCACCTCCACCTCGACCGGGCGCCGTTCCGCCCACGCCGAGCCGAGGAAGGCGTCCTGCAGCTCGGTGAGCAGATCGTCGGGGGCGGCTCCGTCGTCGGCGGCGCCGGGCAGCTCGTCGAGATCGAGCAGCTGCGCGGCGCCGAACCGCTGCTCGAGCCACGAGTGGAAGGCGGTGCCGCGGCGGGCGTGCGGGTTCGGGGGCAGCGGCAGCGGGCGCCGCAGCCGGGCGGCCAGTGCCGCCGGATCGGCCGCGAGCTCCACCAGCTGGCCCACCGACAGCGACGCGGGGAGCACCACCGTCGGTCGGGCCCGAGCGGCGGCGCGCTCGGCCAGCAGGACCTCGACGTCGGTGGCCCACCCCTCCGGGTCGCCCTCCTCCGAGTCGCCCCCCTCCGGATCGCCGGCCCCGTCCGGCGCGGGTCCGACGGTGTCCAGCAGCTCCAGCTGGGCCCCCGGAGCGACGTCCTCCGCGCGGGCGGCGCGCGCCTCGTCGAGCTCGCGCAGTGCGGCCCGCACCCGCTGCGCGCCCGCGTGCACGTCCGCCGAGCGCCCGGCCAGCGGGTCGGCCGGCCACTGCGCCGTCACCGGCTCGGCCGAACCGGGCACGGCATCGCCGTCGGGCTCGTCGGCCCAGCACTCCGGTGGGCGGACCGCGGCGATCTCGACGAGGAACGGTGACGGCTCGCGCACCCGGTCCGCGCCCCAACGGTGCCCGGAGGCCAGCAGCACGTGCTCGGAGCGGGTGAGCGCGACGTAGAACAGCCGCCGCTCCTCGACGAGCCGTCGCTCCTCGAGGGCCTCGGAGTGCGCACTGATCGCGTCCTCGAGCCGGCGGCGGTCGGCCCCGTCGCCCGGGAGGTGCAGACCGGGCAGGTCGGCAGCGTCGCCCCGCAGCGGGACGGGCAGCTCGGCCGGGCTGGTGAGCCACGTACCGCCGATCTTGCGACCGGGGAAGACCTGCGCGACGAGGTGCGGCACGGCCACGACCTGCCACTCCAGTCCCTTCGCCGCGTGCACCGTCAGGACCTGGACGCGGTCCGGCGCGACTTCCACCTCGCCGGGCGTGAGACCGTCCTCGGCCTTCTCCGCGGTCTCCAGGTAGTCCAGCAAGGCCGGCAGCGTGGCCACCTCCGCACCGGCCGCGAAGTCGGCCACCACGTCGGCGAACGCGTCGAGGTGCGCGCGCCCGACCGGCCCGGGCCGGGACGCTGTCTCGGCGTCGAGCAGCAGCACGCGCTCGGCGTCGGCCACCAGGTCGGTCAGCGGGGCCGATCCGCGCGATCGCAGCCACCCCAGCTCACGCGCGAGTCTGGTGATCCGTGCGAAGCCCGCCCGGGAGTACTGCTCGGCCGGGCCCGGATCGTCGAGCGCATCGACCAGCCCGGCCTGCTCGGCGTGCTCCCCCGGCAACGCGCCCACGGCCAGCTCGGCCGGGGTGAGCGGTCCGGGACGGGCCGGCGCAGCCGGGACGATCGTCCGCGCGCGCCGCCACAGCGCGGCGAGGTCGGCAACGCCCAGCCGCCAGCGGGCCCCGGTGAGCAGGCGGACGGCGGCGGGCCCGGCGAGCGGATCGGCGACCAGCCGCAGCGCACTGACCAGGTCGCGCACCTCGGGAGTGTCGAGCAAGCCACCGAGGCCGACGACCTCGACGGGCAGCCCCCGGGCCCGCAGCGCCGTGGCGATCGCGTCCATGTCCGCGCGCCGTCGGACGAGCACCGCCGACGTGGGTGGGGACGTCCCCGCCGCCTCGGCGTGGCTCCAGTGCTCGGCGACGCCGTCCGCCATCCAGTCGATCTCGGAGGTGACGTCGGGGAGCAGCGCGATGCGGACGTCGCCCGCCCTGGTCCCCGGGTCGGCGCGCAGCTCGCCGACCCCGACGGCACCCGGGGCGGCTCGCAGCGGTGCGGACACCGCGTTGGCCAGCCCGAGCACCTCCGGCGGGTTGCGGAAGCTCGTGAGCAGCCCGTACTCGTCGGCAGCTGCGCCGTCGGGCCCGGGGAAGTCGGTGCGGAACCGGGCGAGGTTCCCGGCGCTGGCCCCGCGCCACCCGTAGATCGACTGGCAGGGGTCGCCGACGGCCGTGACGGCGGGTCCGTGCGCGCGCGGCGGCTCCCCCGGCACCGTGCCGAACAGCGCCCGCAGCAGCACGCGCTGGGCGTATCCGGTGTCCTGGTACTCGTCGAGCAGCACCGCGCCGTAGGTCGCCCGCTCCGCCGCTCCCACCTCGGGGTGCGCGGCAGCGACCCGCGCCGCGATCGCGAGCTGGTCGGCGAAGTCGACCGTGCGCTCGGCCCGCTTGCGCGCCGCGAACGCCTCCACGAGCGGCAGCAACGCGGTGCGCAGCCGCTGCACGTCGATCCACCGCCGGTAGGTGAGCGACGGCTCCGCCCGTTGGCGCTTCCCCGGGGGCGCCGCGGCGAGCGCGGTGGCCATCCGCTCGGCGTGCTCCCGGACGGCGGCCGGCTCGACGAGGTGCTCGCCCAGCTCCCCGGCCAGCGCCAGCAGCCAGCCGGTGACGGTGGCCGGCACCACGTCCACCTCGAGGTCGTCGGCCCAGCTGGTGACCACCCGGTGCGCGAGCTGCCACGACGCCGTACTGCCGAGCAGGCGGGCGGCGGGCTCGGCCGGCAGCCGAAGGGCGTGCTCGCCGACCAGTCGGCCGGCGTAGGCGTGGTAGGTGGACACCGTCGGCTCACCGGCCAGCACCGTGGCCCGGCGGTGGCCGCTCGGATCGAGCTCGTCGAGCAGTCGGGAGCCCGCGAGCCGGCGCAACCGCGACCGCACGCGTGAGCCGAGCTGCTGGGCGGCCTTGCGGGTGAACGTCAGGCCCAGCACCTGCTCGGGGAGCACCTTTCCGGTGGCGACGAGCCAGACCACCCGGGCCGCCATCGTCTCGGTCTTGCCCGCCCCCGCCCCCGCGACGACCAGGGCCGGACGAGCCGGCGCGGCGATCACCAGCGCCTGCTCGTCGGTGGGCGGCGGCAGGCCGAGGGCGATGGCCAACGCCCGTGGGGTGAGCTCCACGCCCGTGTTCTACTCCCGACTAGGGACCGGGAACCGCGCGGCCCGCCTCGCTGAGCGGACAGCTGGTCCGGACCGAACAGCGATCACAGTCCGGGCCCATCCGCGCGACGAACCGCGTGCCCGACGTCTCGTCAGCGCAGCGACGCACCACCTCCTCCCATCGCGCGAGCTCCGCATCGTCCAACGGAGGTTGGGACGGCTCGCGGGCCTGCCCGGCCTTGCGGTCGGCGAGGTACACCAGCCGCGCACCACCGGGCCGCGCCCCCGGATCGAGCAGCTCGCCGAACGCGCCGAGCGCCGCGGCGAGCTGGTAGACGGCCAGCTGCGGGTGCTCCGCCGCCTGGCGTGCGGTGACGGCCGCCTTCCCCGTCTTGACGTCGACGACCACCGGTCGGCCGGCCGCGTCGACCTCCAGCCGGTCGACCCGGCCGTGCAGGCGCAGGGACGGGCCGTCCGCCGCCCCGGCGAGTTCGAGCGAGACGGGCTGCTCGACGGCCACCAGCCGAAGTCCCTCGGCCCGGCTCGACCGCACCCAACCGTCGAACGCCGCGAGCATCCCCCGCACCCGCGCCAGCTCGCGACGACCGAACCAGGGCGCCCCGGCGTCGAGCCGCGACCACGCCGAGTGCAGCGCGCCCTCCAGCTCGGCTCCGTCGGCCCCCGCCGCTCCCGCCTGCACCAGCGCGTGCACGAGCGAGCCGGTGACCGCGGCCAGTGCTCCCACCTCCCCGCCGCCGTGGCGCTCCAGCACCCAGCGCAGCGGGCACCGGGCGATGCGCTCGACGTCCGACGGCGACACGGGCACGACGTCAGTCGGCGTGCGCAACGCGGCCGCACTGGACACCGGCGGCAGCCCGTACCAGTCGTCGGGATGGGCACCCGGGACGCCGGCGGCCGCGAGCCGGGCCAGCTGCCGGGCGGCCCGCCGGCGCCGGTCGTCCACCTCGCCGGTGCCGCCTGCCTCGGGCACCGGGGGGTCGGGCGCGCACGCCGCCCGACGCAGCTCGCCGACGAGCTCGGGCAGCACCAGTGAACGGCCCGGCCGGTGCACGGGCCGGTCGGCGTGGCCGGCCGGGACCGGGTCGAGCTCGTCGAGGAATCGCGAGGGCTGCTCGTCCTCGCCCTGCACCGCGCTGACCAGCAGCGTGTGGCGGGCCCGAGTGCACGCGACGTAGAACAGCCGCCGCTCCTCGGCGAGCAGCGGCGCGACCCGCGAGACGGTCTCCCCACCCGGCTCGGCCACCCCGGCGACCAGGTCGACGAGCCGCTCGCTGCCCATCAGGCTGCCGCGCAGCCGCAGGTCGGGCCAGCTCCCCTCCTGCACCCCGGGCACGGCCACGACGTCCCACTCGCGGCCGCGGGCCGCGTGGGCGGTGAGCAGGGCCACGGCCGCACCGGGCGGAGCGCGCGGCGCCAGCGAGTCGACCGGGAGCTCCTGGTCGGCGAGGTACTCGATGAATCCCGCGACCGCGGCTCCGGGCAGCCGGTCGGCATGCCGGGCCGCGGCGTCGAACAGGGCGAGCACCGCGTCGAGATCCCGGTCGGCGGCGGCCCCGACCGGCCCGCCGCGTGCGCTGGCCTCGCTCCATCGCGTCCCGAGCCCGCTGGCCCGCCAGACGCGCCACAGCACCTCCTCGGCACTCTCGCCGTCGCGCACGGCGTCGCCGGCCAGCGCGAGGAGCGCACCGACCCGGCGCAGCGGGGCGACCTCGTGGGGCGGCAGCGCGACGAGCGGGTCGGGCCGTCCCTCGGCCGCCTCCCGCAGGAGCTCGACGAGGACGGGATCGCTGCCGGCGCGCTCGGCGTCGGCGGGTCGGCTCCCGTCGACCGTGCCGTCCGGGACAACCGCACCGCCGGCCTGCAGCCGCAGCAGTCCGCGGCGCAGCCGGCGCAGGCGTACCGGATCGGCCGACCCGAGCGGCGAGGTGAGCAGAGCGGTGGCGGCGTCGGCGTCCATCTCGTGGGGGTCGGTGGCGCAGCGCAGCACCATCAGCAGCGGGACGACCGCTGGCTGGCGCCCGAGCGGCAGCTCGTCGGGCGGAGCGGCGATCGGCACGCCCGCGGCGAGCAGGGCCCGGCGCAGGGTCGGCAGCGAGCGGCGGGTGGAACGGGCGAGCACGGCCATCCCCGACCACGGCAGCCCGTCGCGCAGATGAGCGCGGCGCAGCTGATCGGCCACCCACCCGGCCTCCTGCGCCGCCGAGCCGAACACCCGCACCTGCACGACGCCCGGCGACCCGGCGCCGTCCCCCTCCACCGGCGCCACCCGCTCCCGGCCGGCGCCCGGTCCCGGCAGCCGGGCCGCGAGCCGTGCGCTCGCGGCGCGTACCGCCGGGGCGCCGCGGTGGTCGGTGGTGAGCACGACGGTCTCGGCCTCGACGGCCCGCAGCCCGCCGGGGTCCGCCCCGCGGAAGCCGAGCACGGCCTGGTCGGGGTCGCCGGCCAGCAGGACGGTGGTCGCGGTGGAACCGAGGACTCTGACCAGCTCCATCTGCTGGGGATCGAGGTCCTGGGCGTCGTCCACGGCCAGGTGCCGCACGCGCTCGCGCTCCGCGGCGAGCAGCTCGGGATCCGACGCGAGCGCGTCGAGCGCCGCCGCCACCAGCTCCGCGGCGTCCAGGGCCGGCGCGGTGGCCTGGGGTGCGCCCCGACCGGCGGCCCCCCGCAGTAGGACGACGTGCTCGTAGCTGCGGAAGAACCGGCCCGCGGCACTCCACTCGGGAACGCCGTGCCGGTGACCCAGCTCGGCGAGCTCGTCGGGGCCGAGGCCCCGCTCGGCGGCGCGGAGGAGCAGCTCGCGGAGCTCCGCGGCGAACCCGGGCAGGGCCAGTGCCGGCCGCAGCCGGACGGGCCAGCCCGAGTCGGTCGCCCCACCGTTGCGCGGACCCAGCAGCTCGCCGGCCAGCAGGTCGCGGACGACGGCGTCCTGCTCGGCGCTCGCGAGCAGCCGCGGCGGTGGATCCCCGTTGCGGGCCGCGTGCAGCCGCAGCACGCCGAACGCGTAGGAGTGCACGGTTCGGACCAGGGGCTCCCGCGCCGTGCGCCCGGCGGCACCGGCGAGGTCGGCGAGCAGCTCCCCTCCGAGCCGTTCGCGCAGCTCGCCGGCCGCGCGGCGGCTGCCGACGAGCAGCAGCGTCCGGGCCGGATCGGAGCCGGACCCGACGCGCGCCGCGATCGACGCCACCAGCAACGTGGTCTTGCCCGTGCCCGGGCCGCCGACGACCCGCAGCGGACCGGCGCGGTGCGCCAGCACCCGCTGCGCGGCGTGGTCCCACAGCGGCTCGGGCGGCGCTCCCCGCGGCCGCCGGACGAGCCCGGGCGCGAGCGCGGCCCGGCCGGGGAGCTCGGTTCGGGACATGCGCGGATGCAATCACGGGGCACCGACAGTCCCGCGCCGGGCTGGCACGATCGGGTCGTGGCCGCCCTCAACATCCGCACATACGGCCCGGACGGGCCGCCGATGCTCGTCCTGCACGGGGTCACCGGGCACGCTGCGCGCTGGCACGTGCTGGCCGAGGCGCTGCCGGAGCTCCGCATGATCGCCGTCGACCTGCGCGGTCACGGCCGGTCGCCCTGGACACCGCCGTGGAACCTCGAGCAGCACGTCGCCGACGTCCTGGCCGTGCTCGACGACCTCGACCTGGCGCGAGTCACGGTCGTCGGGCACTCGTTCGGCGGGGCCATCGCCGTGCACCTGGCGCGCACCGCGCCGGAGCGGGTCGACGGGTTGGTCCTCCTCGACCCGGCCATCGGCCTCGACGTCCACGACATGCTCGAGACCGCGGAGGAGAGCCGCGCCGACGAGTCCTATCCCGACCTCCCGACCGCCCGTGCCGATCGGGCACAGCGCTGGCCCGACCTACCGGCTGTCCTCGTGGACGCCGAGCTCGCCGAGCATCTCGTCCCCGATCGTGGGGGGTGGCGCTACCGCTACTGCGGCGCCGCGGCCGTCGTCGCGTGGAACGAGATGGCGCGGCCCGCGGTCACGCCGCCACCCGGAACCCGCACCTTGCTCCTGCCCGCCGCACGGTCCGACTACGTCGACCCGGCCTGGGTGGACGCCTGCCGCGCCGAGCTGAGCGCGGATCTCACCGTGGTCGAGATCGACTCCGGGCACATGGTCCTCCTCGAGCGCCCCGCGGAGGTCGCGGCCGAGATCCGCCGGTTCCTGGCGGGGTGAGCAGGTGGACGAGGAGACGGTCGAGCGCGTGCGGGACGTCGTCCGCGCGATCCCGCCGGGCGAGACGGCCAGCTACGGGGAGGTCGCGGCCCGCGCCGGACTGCGGTCCGCGCGGCTGGTCGGGCGCATCCTGGCCGAGGACGGGCACGACCTGCCCTGGCACCGCGTGCTGCGGGCCGACGGGACCTGCGCCCCCCACATCGCGACGGAGCAGAGCGCCCGACTGCGCGCGGAAGGCGTCCTCCTGGTCGACGGCCGCCTGCCCCGCCCCCGTCGGTAGCCCTCCGGATCCGCGGGCGCAACGAACGGCACTCCCGTCCGATCCTGTTGGACGAGAGTGCCGTTCGTCTGCAGCGGACCCGCGGGCCGGAGTCACAGCAGCGCGCTGACCACTCCCGCCGCGCGCTCGAGGCCGGTCAGGGTGCGAGCGGACGCGTCAGGGTGCTGGGCGTGCAGGGCCAGCCGGTGCAGCACGGCTCGCAGCAGCATCTGCGGCCACTCGTCCAGGTGCGTCCACCGCTGCGGCAGGCCGTCGTCGGCCCCGCCCCACGCCAGCGCATCGACCACCACGACCGCGGCCGCCCACTCCTTCGGCCGCCAGCAGGGCACCAGCTCGATCAGTCCGGGCACGCCGTCGGAGTCGAAGAGGACGGAGCCGAACAGCTCCGGGTGCACCACCTGCGGTGTCGCCCGGACGGGTGCCCGATAACCGGCGAACTGGGCGTACAGCGTGCCACCCGTCGCGGGGTCCAGCACCGCCCTGCGCTCGCCGAACGCGGCGGCCGCCGAGCGCATCAGCAGGTCGTCGCGCCCGTTGAGCAGCCGCGGCCGCGGCACGTCCACGGTGGCCGCGTGCAGCCGGAGGCCGGACTCGACGACCTCGTCGTAGCGCGGCTCGAGGGTGCCGGCGACGAAGCGGGTGGCGGCCCACCCGGCCACGACCCAGCGCCCGTCCGAGGAGCGGATCGGGCGAGCCAGCCGCAGGCCCTCCACCCGCAGACCGTCGAACACGCCGGCGGACCAGGCGGCGACGACGTTGTCGGACACCGGACGGATCAGCAGGTCACCGCAGTGCCAGGCCCGACATCCCGCCCACACGACCGGGAGCGGCTCGACCTCGGCCACCCCGAACGCCGAGCGGACGTGCGGCGGAAGGGACGACCCGGCCGGGTCGGCCGGCGGCACGACGGGGACAGCGGTCACGGGTGGGCACGGTACCGGCGCTCCGCGACGGAGCGGAGCTGCCACGCGGGATGCGGGCGTCCCCCAGGGGGCGGGCCGGCCCCGTCCGAGCGGCCCGATCAGTAGGTGGGAAGCGCGGGGTCCACCTGCTTCGCCCACGCGAGAACGCCGCCGCCGACGTGGACGGCATCGCGGAACCCGGCCCGGTGCAGCGCGGCCAGTGCGTCTGCGGAGCGGGCCCCCGACTTGCAGTGCAGCACCACCGGCTTGTCCTGCGGGATCTCCGAGAGGGCCTCACCGGACAGGATCCGGTCCTTCGGGATGAGCGTCGCCCCCGGGATGCTGACGATCTCGTACTCGTGCGGCTCGCGGACGTCGATCAGCGCGAAGTCCTTGCCCGCGTCGAACATGTCCTTGAGCTCGAGGGCCGTGATCGTGTGCCCGGCCGCCGCGGCCTGGGCGTCGTCGGACACCACCCCGCAGAACGCGTCGTAGTCGATCAGCTCGGTGATCGGGGCGGAGGCCGGGTCCTTGCGGATCCGGATGGTCCGGTAGCTCATCTCGAGGGCGTCGTAGACCATCAGCCGGCCCAGCAGCGGCTCACCGATGCCGGTGATCAGCTTGATCGCCTCGTTCACCATGATCGAACCGATGGACGCGCAGAGCACACCCAGCACGCCGCCCTCGGCGCACGACGGGACCATCCCGGGCGGCGGGGGCTCCGGGTAGAGGTCGCGGTAGTTGAGGCCCAGCCCGTTCGGCGCGTCCTCCCAGAACACGGACGCCTGGCCCTCGAATCGGAAGATCGAGCCCCACACGTACGGCTTGCCGAGCAGCACCGCGGCGTCGTTCACCAGGTAGCGGGTGGCGAAGTTGTCGGTGCCGTCCAGGATGAGGTCGTAGTCGTCGAAGACGTCCAGGACGTTCGACGAGTCGAGCCGCACCGGGTGCAGTCGCACGTCGACGAACGGGTTCACCTCGCGGATCGAGTCGCGCGCCGACTCGGCCTTCGGCCGGCCGATGTCGGACTGCCCGTGGATCACCTGGCGCTGCAGGTTCGACTCGTCGACCTCGTCGAAGTCGACGATGCCCAGCGTGCCCACCCCGGCCGCGGCCAGGTAGAGGAGCGCGGGGCTGCCGAGCCCGCCCGCCCCGACCACGAGGACCTTGGCGTTCTTCAGCCGCTTCTGCCCGGCCATCCCGATGTCGGGGATGATCAGGTGCCGGCTGTAGCGCGCCACCTCGTCCTTGGTCAGTTCGGCGGCCGGCTCCACGAGCGGCGGTAGCGCCATGATGCAAGCTCCTCGGATCGTCCTACTGGCTCTCGTCGAGCCAACGCCGGCCAACCGCGGGATCTTCCCAGCTGCCCTCGGCCACCGCGTCCCACATGCCGGCGACGGCGCGGGCCACGGCGTCCGGCGCCTCGATCTGCGCGATGTGCCCGACGCCCGGCAGCATCAGCAGCCGCGACCCCGGCACCGCGGCCACGGTCCGCCGGGCCAGCCGGGGCGCGACGAGCCGATCGCGGTCACCCCAGACGACCAACGTCGGGGCCTGCACGCGCGCGGCCACCGACCAGAGCCCGCCACGCAGCCAGCTCGCGATCATGGCCTTGCCCGTGCGCTCCATCGCCTCGCCGGCCCACTCCTGGCGCGCGCGGGCCTCGAACTCCGCGGCGGCCTCGGCGAGCCGGTGCTCGGGGGCGAGGCTCGGGTCGCCGAAGCAGAGCCGCACCACCTGCTCGGCCCGGATGCGGGGGCTCTGCGCCGCCAGCTCGGCCCGCGCGCGCCGGCCGAGGACGGGCAGCATCGCGAGCAGCAGCCGCGGATCCGACACCCGTCGCGGGTCCGGTCGACGGTCGGGCATCGCCGGCGAGACCAGCGTGAGCGTCTGCACGAGCTCGGGGCGCCGGGCTGCGACGGTGAGCGCGACGGCCCCGCCGAAGGAGTTGCCCAGCAGGTGCACCGGCCGGCCGCGGCCGGCCAGGAAGCAGAGCAAGGCGTCGGCGTGCCCGCCCGGCGAGTAGTCGCGCGACGCGAGCGGTCGGGAGAGCCCGAAGCCGGGCAGGTCGACGGCGGTTCCCGCGGCCCGCGGGGAGAGCAGCGCGGCCAGGTCGGTCCAGTTGGTGGCCGAGCCCGAGAGGCCGTGGACGTAGACGGCCGGGACGCCGCCCGGCCCCGGCGTCTCCCGCACGTGCAGGGTGACGCCCCCGGAGGTGACCTCACGTCCGGGCCACGGGCGCTGCGCGGGGTCGCGCACCGGCATCGAGGCCGGATCGGCGAGCGGCGGTGCGGGCCGGGGGACCGTCGGCGGCGACACCCGGGTGACGAGCGGGCGAACGACGGGTGACACGACGGAGGACACCTGTCGAGGAGTACCGGACCGTGGGCGTCCCGGCCAGTCTTGGTGGCGTGACTCGCTCCCGGATCGCCGTCGTCCGCGACGGCAGGTCGGACCCACCGCCGGCCACCCGATCGGGCTACCGGCGGGTACGGTGTACTTCCACGCCCCGGAGCGGGCCGACCGTACGGGGAGGGTGACGGCATGACCGAGACGTCGGCTCCCGTGCTCCGCGGCACCCGACTCTCCCGCAGCGCGCGCCGGGCGCAGCTGCTCGTGGCCGCCCGCGACGTGTTCGCCGCGCAGGGCTACCACGCCGCGGCGATGGACGACATCGCGGAGAAGGCCGGCGTCAGCAAACCGGTGCTGTACCAGCACTTCCCCGGCAAGCTCGAGCTGTACCGGGCGCTGCTCACGACCTACGCCGACGAGCTGGTCGACCGCGTGCAGAAAGCCATCGGCGGTACCTCGGTCAACGAGGAGCGGGTGCAGGCCGCGGTGTCGGCCTACTTCGACTTCGTGGCCGGCGAGGGACACGCCTACCGGTTGGTGTTCGAGTCCGACCTGCGCGGTGAGCCCGAGGCCGCCGCCGTGGTGGACAGCGCGCTGCGCCGCTGCATCGACTCCGTGGCCTCCGCCGTGACCACCGACGCCGGGCTCGACGCTCCGCGGGCCCGGCTGCTGGCCGTCGGGCTGGTCGGGCTCAGCCAGGTGGCGGCGCAGTACTGGCTCGACTCCGACCAGCGGGTGCCGCGCGACGAGGCCGTGGCGCTGATGTCCGGTCTCGCGTGGCGCGGGCTGGCCGGCTTCCCGCTCGTGCACGGCTGAGCGTGCGGCCGGCGGGGTCACCCGGCGGCGACCTCAGCCGATGGCGAACCCGACCCGACGCGTCTCGTCGGGCGTGATCTCGATGTAGGCGATCTGCGAGGCGCGCACGACGTAGCGCCGACCCTTCTCGTCGACGAGCTTGAGCAACCCGCCCTCGCCCTTCAACGCGTCGTCCACCAGTGCCTGGACCTCGTCCGGCGTCTGGTCGCTGGACACCACGAGCTCGCGCGCGCTCTCCGCGATGCCGATCTTGACCTCCACCGGGTGACCTCCTGGTCGTGACGCATGTGACGTTCTGGCTCGCTCGGCCCAGGCTAGTCGAGGGCGGCGGCCGCGGCCGCGACGGGCAGTGCGCCCTCGGCGAACTCGTTCGCTCAGGTCAGGCCGAGGCTCGCCATCCGCTTGCCGTGGTTGGACTGCAGTCGCTTGAGCAGCGCGGCGATGCCGGACAGGTCGCCGGACCCGGAGATGATGAAGTCCGCCAGCTCGTCGCGCTCGGCCACGATGCGCTGGGCCTGGGTGACGGCCTCGCCGAGCAGCCGGCGGCCCCACAGCGCCAGCCGATCGTGGACCTGCCGGTTGCTCGCACACGCCGCGCGCACCTCGCGCTCGGCGAACGCGCTGTGCCCGGTGTCGGCCAGCACCTGCTGGACGAGCGCCCCGGTCGGACCGGGGAGCCAGCCCGCGATCTCGCGGTAGAAGTCGGCGGCCAGCCCGTCGCCGACGTAGGCCTTGACCAGCGACTCCAGCCAGCTCCGCGGGGCCGTGGAGGCGTGGTAGGCGTCCAGCGGTGCGCACGAACGGGGCCATGGCGTCCTCGACCGGCACGCCCAGCCCGCGCAGGTGCTCCTCCAGCAGCCGGAAGTGACCGATCTCCGCGGCGGCCATCGCCGACAGCGCCGCCCGGCCGCTCAGCGTGGGCGCGGTGCGCGGCGTCCGCGGCCAGGCGGTCGAAGGCCGACAGCTCGCCGTACGCGAGCACCCCGAGCAGATCGACGGTCGCCCGTCCCGACCGCCGCGGGATCCGTCGCAGCCGCCGTCGCCATCGGGCCAGCGTAGAGCGCATCGCGCCGCGACCGGGCGATGCGCGTCACGCGACTCACCGGCCCGTCCGCACTGCCCGGTGCGCCGCGGTGACCGGGTATGATGAGGCGCAGCGCAGTACCCGTCAGGGGTGCGCGCTCACCCGCGGCCGCCGCAGGGCACTCCCCACCAACGGGATGCAGGACCGGAGCCGCAACGACCTGGTGCGTACAGCGCCTCGTCGGCTCTCCCGCCCGGGCGCCCGCGATACCGACAGGGCAGCCGGTGGTCGACGAGCCGGCCCCGGCTCCTGTGCGCGGAGAGAGGCGATCATCCTGTCCGTTCCGAGCAACACTTCCCCCGAGACCCCCGACGACTCCACAGCGTTCGCACTCCACGGCGGCCGACCCGAGGCCACCGCTCCCGACGAGTCCTCGAAGCGCACCCGCTGCAGGCCGGTGCGCCCGTCAGCGACGCCGCCCCCACGTTCGCCGAGCTGGGCGTCCGCCCCGAGATCGTGCAGGCGCTCGCCGAGGCCGGCATCGAGCGCACCTTCGCGATCCAGGAGCTCACGCTCCCGCTGGCACTGGCCGGCGAGGACATCATCGGCCAGGCCCGCACCGGCATGGGCAAGACCCTGGGCTTCGGAGTGCCGCTGCTGCAGCGCGTCGTCCCGCCGTCCGACCAGCCGGCCGACGGCGAGCAGGCGCCGACCGCAGCCGCGACGTGCCGCAGGCGCTCGTCGTGGTGCCCACCCGCGAGCTGTGCGTGCAGGTGGCCAAGGACATCGCCGACGCCGGCGTGCATCTCGGCATCCGCGTCACCGCCATCTACGGCGGCCGCGCCTACGAGCCCCAGCTGGCCGCGCTGCGTCGCGGGCGTCGACATCGTCGTCGGCACGCCCGGACGCCTGCTCGACCTCGCCGAGCAGCGCCACCTCGTGCTCGGCCGGGTCGAGCGCCCTCGTGCTCGACGAGGCCGACGAGATGCTCGACCTGGGCTTCCTGCCCGACGTCGAGCGCATCCTGCGGATGCTCCCCGAGCAGCGCCACACCATGCTGTTCTCGGCCACGATGCCCGGCCCGATCATCGCCCTGTCGCGGGCGTTCCTGAACCGGCCCACGCACATCCGGGCCGAGGAGGCCGACCAGGGCTCGATCCACGAACGCACCCGACAGCTCGTCTACCGGGCGCACGCGATGGACAAGGTCGAGCTGCTCACCCGCGTGCTGCAGGCCGCAGGACCGCGGCCTCACCATGATCTTCGCCCGCACCAAGCGCACCGTGCAGCGGGTGGCCGACGACCTGGCCGACCGCGGCTTCGCCGCCGCCGCCGTGCACGGTGACCTGGGCCAGGGCGCCCGCGAGCAGGCGCTGCGCGCCTTCCGCTCCGGCAAGGTCGACGTGCTGGTGGCCACCGACGTCGCCGCCCGCGGCATCGACGTCATCGACGTCACGCACGTGATCAACTACCAGTGCCCCGAGGACGCCAAGACCTACGTGCACCGGATCGGCCGCACCGGCCGCGCCGGCAAGGAGGGCGTCGCCGTCACGCTGGTCGACTGGGACGAGATCCACCGCTGGAAGACGATCAGCGACGACCTCGGGCTCGGGCATGCCCGAGCCCGCGGAGACCTACTCGACCTCCGACGCACCTGTACACCGACCTCGATCATCCCGGCCACCGCCAAGGGCCGGCTGCCGCACTCCCAGCGCACCCGCGCCGGACTCGACGCCGAGTACGTCGACACCGCGGGTGACCAGGGCGGCGGTCGCAAGCGCGGTGACCGCGCGGCGCGCGGCGGTCAGCGCGAGCCGGACGCCGTGGCCGAGCAGCGCCGTCCGCGGCGCGACCGGACCCGGACCCGCAGCCGATCCGGGGTCGCGGTCGGCGGCCGGGACGCGCCGCTCCCGCAGCGGAGCCGCTCCCGCCCCGGCGTGGACGTCGACACCGATCAGCGGGTCCGGGCCGAGGGCGACGAGCCCCGTCGCCGTCGCCGCCGCCGCGGCCGGCGCGGCGGCGCGGGCCGGGACGGCGCCGAGCAGCCCACCCAGGACGCCGCCGCCAGCTGAACAGTCCGTGCACCGCGGCGAGGGTGCGGCCCGAACGGCGACGCCGCGGTGACCGTCGTCGCCGCGGTGCTCCTGGCCGTCCTGCTGCTCGTCGGGGTGGCCGTCCTGTGGCGCACCAGCGCGATCGCCGGCGCCACCGACCGGGCCGGCCGCCGAGCCGATCGCCGCGCCCCCCGCGGCAGCGGGCGTCCCGGCCGGCTTCGACGAGGCCTGGCGGGCCGCCAGCGCCGCCACGCCCGAGCCCGTCATCGCCGGACCGGCGGTGATCAGCGCCGACGGCGTCCACCGTCGTCGGCCGGGACGCGGTGACCGGTGCCGAGGGCTGGAGCTACGCGCGCGACGTGCCGCTCTGCACCGTCGGAGCCGGTTTCCCCGACGTCGACGACGTCGCTCGGCCGGGTACTCGCCCTCTACGTCGGCGGCACCGGCTACTGCAGCGAGCTCACGGCGCTGCGTCCGGACACCGGCGTCCGGGCCGCGGCCGCGCAACCCCGACGCCCGGCCCGGTACCCGGCTGCTGGCCGACGGCACGTTCGTGGTCGCGACCGGCGCGGACTACCTGGAGGTCGTCCGCTCCGATCTCGTCGAGACCCTCGAGTACGGCGCTGTCCCGACGCCGGTGCAGGCCGACCGGCAGCCGCGCACGGGCTGCACCTACGGCTCGACGCGCTCATCGCGAGCGGCCGGCTCGGCGTCGTCGAACGCTGCCCGGACGAGTCGACCGACCGGCTGACCGTGCTCTCACCCGACGGGTCCGAAGGAGCCGAGAAGCCCCAGCGAGGAGTTCTCGGTCCCGCTGCCCGCGGCCGGCGCCACGCTGGTCGCGCTGTCCGCCGACCGTGCGGCGGTGGCGCTGCCGGACCCGGCCCGCCTGCTGCTGTTCGACCGCGCCGGCGCGGCAGGTCGCGCGAGTTCCGGCTGGACGTTCCCGACGTCGAGCTGACGCGTCGACCCGCCGGGCGGAGCGGTGGCCGTCGGGGTCGGACGGCCGAGCGGTCCACTGGTGGACGGGATCGCGGACGGTCGCGCTGGACGGCGCCGACTCTCACCCCGCGCTGGACGGTCGGCGAGGACGCTGGGCCCCGCGCTGCCCGTACGGGGGAGGTCTGCTCGTCCCCGTGCGCGGACGGGCTGCTGGAGGTGGATCCGGCGACCGGAGCCGGTCGGCGGACGCTGCCCGTCGCGCGCGACGACCCGGCCGCGCCGGTACGGCCGGCGGCCGCCGGCGAGGTGCTGCTCGAGCAGCGCGGCCCCGAGCTGGTGGCCCTGGTGCCGGCGCCCTGACCGGGCACTCCCTGGCGCGGGGGTCAGGCGAGCCACAGCGCGGCCAGCACCGCCGCGGCGACCGCCGTCACGACGAGCGCGGCCAGCGCCCCGCCCGCCCGGGATGCCGGTCGGCATGCCGTTGCGCCAGGACGGCCACCACCAGCGGCGGCGGCGTGCCAGGCGAGGATGTCCGGCCCGGGACCGGGCGTGCCCGTCTGCCGGGCGACGAACCAGGCCGCCCCCAACACCAGCAACAGGGCGACGAGCCCACCCGCCAGGACGCCGGCTGACCGGCAGCGGACGCGCGGTCACGGCGCGAGCAGGGCCCACGACGGCCGCTCGGGCGCCGCGGCCCTGCCCTCCGGGCAGTTCCGGCGGACCTCGCACGTCGCGCAGCGCGGCGCGGGCCGCGGCGGGAAGAGCCCGTCGCCGTCGCCGCCGTCGACGAACGCCTCGGCCGCTCCGGCCAGCTCTCCCGCCGTCTCCTCCGCCCGGCGGACGTGCGTGCCCAGGGAGTCGACGTCGTGCCGCCAGCACGCCACTTCCCGCTCGGGAGGTGGTGCAGCTCCACCTGACGACACGGCCGGCGCAGCGTGCGTTCGGTGGCCACGGCGTAGAGGGCGAGGGCCTGTGACGTGCCCGCGTCCTGCTCGGTGGGGACGCGCCCACCCGTCTTGTAGTCGACGACCACGAGCTCGGCGCCGCGCCGGTCGATGCGGTCCACCCGGCCCTCGGCGACGATCCGGTCGGTGGCCACGGACACCCACTGCTCCAGGGCCACCGGCTCGGCGTCGAGGTCGAGATCGGCGGCGTAGTCGGCCACCCAGCTCCGGGCCCGATCGCGGTACGCCGCGGCCTGCGCGGCGTCCCGGAACCCCTCGCTGGTCCAGTGGCGGTCCACCAGCGCGGCACCGGCCCGTGGCGTGCGCTCCGCGGCCGGGAGGTCGAACAGCGCCCGCAGGGCGAGGTGCACCACGGCGCCGAGGGTGTTGTGCGCCCACGCCCCACCGCGCGGTGGTGGCGGGCGGTCCAGGTAGATCATCCGGTAGCGACGAGGGCAGTCGGTCCACGTCGCCAGCCGGGACGGCGTGACCTTCACCAGCCGGGACGTCCCGAAGTCGAACCCGAGCTGCGCACCGCCGTCCACGTCGGGCACGCTATCGCGGGGATCACCCGGTGCGGACCTCGACGCCGGTGGCCCGGTCCACCAGCTCGTCGAACGCTCCCTCGGCGGTGGTCTCCGCGCCGATCGGGGTGGTCTTGTTGGAGCCGTGGTAGTCGCTGGCCCCGGTGGCCACCAGCCCGAGTTCCCCGGCGAGTCCGCGCAGGAGGTCGCGGTCCGCGGGGGTGTGGTCGGGGTGGTCGACCTCCACCCCGGACAGTCCGCGGGACGCCAGGTCGACGAGCACGGACGGCTCCACCACCCGCCCGCGCGTGCGGGCGAGCGGATGGGCGAACACCGTGACCCCGCCGGCGGCCGCGACCATGTCGATCGCCGCGACGATCGGGGTGTCGGCCTTCGGGACGTAGTAGGGGCTGCCGTTGTGGAGCAGCTCGACGAACGCCTCGTCGACCGATCCGACCACGCCGGCCGCCACGAGCGCGCGGGCCAGGTGCGGGCGGCCGGCGCTGGTCCCCTCGGGGAGCAGGGCGAACACGGTCTCGACGTCCACGGGGTACCCGTCGGCCGCCATCTTCTCGATCATCCGCTGCAGCCGCTCCACCCGCTCCGCCCGCAGCCGCGCCTGCTCGGTGACGATCGCCTCGTGGCCCGGGTCGAAGAGGTAGCCCAGCAGGTGCACCGCCACGTCGCGGTCCCCCCGCCCGGTGGGGCTGGTGCAGGAGAACTCCGCCCCGCGCACGAGCCGTCGGCCCGGCGGGAGCGCCGCCGTCGCCTCGTCCCATCCTGCGGTCGTGTCGTGGTCGGTGATCGCGAGCACGTCGACCCCGGCCGCGGACGCCGCGGCGACCAGCCCGGCCGGGCTGTCGGTGCCGTCCGAGGCGGTGGAGTGGGTGTGCAGGTCGATCCGGGGGGTCGCCACGATCAGCGCCGCCAGCGCGGGCGGGCCAGCAGCCCGGTGGCGCGCGTCTTGCCCTTCTCGCCGAACACCAGCTCCGAGAGGGCCTCGTAGATCTCCTCGGGGCGCGGCATGTAGTCGATGCGGTTCAGCGCCTGGATCTGACCCGCCGACTCGACGATCAGAGTGCCGTAGCCGAGCACGCGGCCGATCAGGGTGCGCTGGAAGGTGAGGTCGGTGACCTTGCTCAGGGGCATCATGCCGACGTTGTGCACGATGATGCCCTGCGCGAGCATCACCCGTTTGTCGGTGATGACGATGCGCTCGACCCACCACAGGATCGTCAGGATCGTGAACCGGAGCACCGCCACCAGTGCCAGGTAGAACGTGACGTTGTCGACCAGCACGCTGTCGGGGAGGTAGCGCTCGGCGACCACCACCATCAGCAGGACGATCGCGGTGGACGCGACGTGCTTGAACATCAGCGCCCAGTGCTGTCGCACCCGGATCACCCTGCGCTCCGTGGGGAGCAGGTACTCGTCGATCTCCCGCGGCGCGAGCACGGCTACAGCAGCGGGGTACGGAGGAAGGGGGAGGTGACGGGTGCTGCGTTCACCGGACCACCGTTCAGGGTCGACACGAGCCTCCGGTCGACAGAGACGCCACTTCTTTGTACCGCACCTGCACCAACCCGTCGATCAGGCGCGGGTCGTAGAGTCGCCCGGATGCCCCCGATCGAGGACGCCGTCGCGTGCGTGGGGGCCCTGACCTACACCGCCGACGGCCGGCTGCTGCTGGTCCGCAGGGCCAACGAGCCCGGCCGCGGGCTGTGGTCGCTGCCCGGCGGCCGGGTGGAGCCCGGCGAGGACGATGCCGCGGCGCTGGTGCGCGAGATGGCCGAGGAGACCGGACTGGTGGTGGAGCCCGGCGCCCTCGTGGGCCGGGTCCGTCGCGGGCGGTACCAGATCGCCGACTACCGGTGCACCGTGGTGGGCGGGCAGCTGCGCGCCGGCGACGACGCCCTCGACGCCCGCTGGTGCGACGCCGCCGACCTGGCGGAGCTCCCCCTCGTCGAGCAGCTGGTGGAGACCCTCGCGGGGTGGGACGCCCTGCCGGGCTGACGCCCGCGCGTGGCGTCAGACCCGCGGCTCCGGACGGCCGGGCTGCTCGCCCCCGCGGGCCTGACCGTAGGACCGCTTCGGGACCATGACCTTGCGCCGGAACATGCACACCACGGTGCCGTCCTGGGTGTAACCGCGCGTCTCGACGTGCACCACACCGCGGTCGTCCTTGGACCGCGACTCGGTCTTCCCGAGCACCTCGGTCTCCCCGTAGATCGTGTCGCCGTGGAAGGTCGGCTTCGTGTGCTTGAGCGACTCCACCTCGAGGTTGGCGATCGCCTTGCCCGACACGTCCGGGACCGACATCCCCAGCAGCAGCGAGTAGACGTAGTTGCCGACCACCACGTTGCGGCCGAACTCGGTGGCCTCCTGCGCGTAGTGGGCGTCGAGGTGCAGCGGATGGTGGTTCATGGTGAGCAGGCAGAACAGGTGATCGTCGTACTCGGTGACCGTCTTGCCCGGCCAGTGCTTGTAGACCGCCCCGACCTCGAACTCCTCGTAGTACCGCCCGAACTGCAACGCCGTCGCCTCCATCGCCGATCCGACCGGGACGGGTAATCTAACTCGCCGCCCATCGATCAGCGGGTGTTCCGCGTGTTCCGGCGCAACCAGTGGCTGTAGAACGAAGCCGGCCCTAACCTGTCCGGGTGAACGAGCACCGTCCCGACCGCCGACCGGTGAACCCGGTGCGCCGGCTGCGTCGCCCGGCGTGGGCCGCGCAGGAGCCGACCTGGGCCGACGCCAAGCCGGGGCTCATCAGGGCCGCGCTGAACCGGGCGCTGGACCGGCCGTCGGGCGGCTGGTTCGTGCTGGCCGCCAGCCGCGAGATCGGATCGCGCGCCGCCTTCGGGCGGGTCGTCGCCGGGCGGGAGCTCGTGGCGTGGCGCGACGACGCCGGTGGGCTGCACGTGGGACCGGGCGCCTGCCCGCACCTCGGCGCCGCCCTGTGCAACGCGCCCGTGCACGCGGGGCAGGTGGTGTGCCGGTGGCACGGGTTGGCCCTCGGCGGTGCCGGGCGGCCGGGTTGGCGCACCCTGCCCGCCCACGACGACGGCGTGCTCGCCTGGGTGCGGCTCGACGACGTGGCCGGCGGCGCGCCGACCGACGCTCCGGTGCTCGGCCCCCGTCCGGACGCGCGGCGGAGCCTGGCCGCGGTGGCCACCGTGATCGGGCGGTGCGAGCCGGAGGACGTGCTCGCCAACCGTCTCGACCCCTGGCACGGTGCGTGGTTCCACCCGTACTCGTTCGCCGCGCTGCGCGTGCTCAGCGCACCGCCGCTCGACTGCCCACCCGCCGAGGACCGCTTCCTCGTCGAGGTCACCTTCACCCTCGGTGCGCGGTTGGGCGTCCCGGTCCACGCGGAGTTCAGCTGCCCCGAGCCCCGCACGATCACGATGGAGATCGTCGACGGCGAGGGCACCGGCACCGTGGTCGAGACGCACGCCACGCCCCTGCGACCCGGCCCGGACGGCCGGCCGCGCACCGCAGTGATCGAGGCCGTGGTGGCGCACTCGGAGCGCCCCGGCTTCGGCCACGCCCGTCGGGTCGCAGGTGCGCTACGGCCGCTCATCGGCGTGGCCGCGAAACGCCTCTGGCGCGACGACATCGCCTATGCTGAGCGCCGTTACGAGCTGCGCGCGCGGGCCTGATCGCCCCGGCGGCCGGCGAGCACGACCGCTACGCCGATCAGCACGGCGCCGATCGTGCCCGCCACTCCCAGCCGCTCCCCGAGCAGCAGCGCGGCGAGGACCGCCGCAGTCAGCGGTTCCAGGAGCGCCATCACCGCACCGACCCCCGCCGAGGTCGTGGCCAGCGCCCGGAAGTACAGCGCGTACGCCAGGCCCGTGGGCAGCACGCCGAAGACGACGAGCAGCCCGATCCCGGCGACGTCCGGTTCGAACGTCAGCCCCGGACCGACGGCCGCAGCGGCCAGGAGCAGCACCCCGCCGAGGACGAACGCCGGTCCGGTGCTGCTGACGGCGTCGAGCCCGGGAACGGGACGTGCGGCCAACAGCGTCATGGCGGCGAAGCCCGCGCCGGCGGCCAGCGCGAAGGCCGACCCGGCCAGCACCACGGCCGCGGACGGCGTACCGGAGGGGACCCCGACCAGCAGGCCGAGTCCGAGCACCGCGAGCCCGACGATCCCGGACATCCGCCGCCGCTGCCCCGGGTCGGCGAGCAGGACGATCACCGGAGCGCTGCCGATGGTGACGAGCGTCGCCAGGCTGACCGTCGTCAGCGAGACCGCGGTGAAGTAGCAGGCCTGGAACTGCGCGGCGAGCAGCCCCATCGCGAGGATCCGTCGCCGCGCTGCCCGACCGCGGGGCGGGCGAGAACCGATGACGGCGAGGTAGACCACCAGCAGAACGCCGCCGACGGTGAGGCGGTACCCGGCGACCGCGACGGCGGACAGCCCGGTCGTGTCCGCCAGCAGCCGGCCGATGAGGCCCCCGGTGCCCCACAGGACACCGGCGACGACGAGGAGAGGCAGACCAGAACGTGAGATCGGCATGATGACGCAGCGCATCGTCCGTGATGAACCGCTCGCGTGGAGGCGGCTTCGCCGCGCTGTCAGGCCGGGAGGTCCGGCTTCCGCAGGTCCACGCCCTCCGGCGGGGTCGGGGCGTCGACCTCGGCCGACGGGCGTCCCGCGGACGATCCCGGCTTGCGGCCGAGGAACGTGTGCACGATGTGCTGCTGCCAGCCGGGGACGGTCTGGACGCGCACGTCGGAGAAGCCGGCCGCGGTCATCCGGCCCGACAGCTGGTCGACGCCGTCGAAGTCCAGCACACTGCGCCAGAGGTAGCGGTAGAGGTCGCTCGAGCCGGTACGGAGCCGGCCCATCGGGATGATCACGCTCCAGCACACGGTCGTCCACACCGCCCGGCTGCGCGCGGAGTCCCGCACCGAGTACTCGTGCACCGCCAGCGGCGCACCGGGGGCCAGCAGGGCGTGGAACTGACGCAGCGCCGCGTCCCGGTCGACGAGGTTGCGCAGCAGGTACGCGGCCAGGATGCCGTCGAACGGGCCGGTGATCTTGGATCGGCGCAGCTCCTCGGCGTTGGCCTGCACGAACCGGACGTGCGACGGCCAGGTCTTGCGTCGGGCCTGTGCCAGCATCTCCGCCGACATGTCCACGGCGATGATCTCCGCCCGGGGCGCCGCATCGAGCAGCGCGGCGGTCGACGCCCCCGTGCCGCAGCCCAGGTCGAGCAGCCGGAGCCCGACGCCCTGGTCCGGTAGGCCCATGCGACGCGCCGACATCCGCAGATGCTCGTGGTACCCGGGGTTCGCCCCCACCAGCCGGTCGTAGCTGCGGGCGTGGACGTCGAACGAGCGGGGCACGTTGGACCGGTCGATCCGGCCGGGCTGCGACTGGCTCATCCCCGGCATCCTGGCCCATCACCACCGGCGGCGTCGCGGGGCCCCGTACCCTGGCGGACGGCGGCCGGCGTCGTGACATGATCGTCGAAGCAGCACGATGGCCGCGACGGAGCAGTAGTGAGGAGGAGGCACGTGAGCTCACCGTTCGGTGGCCCTGCGCGTCCCGCACCCGGCCTGCCCAACCTGCCCACCCCGCCGACCGGCTGGCCCGTCGGCTCCTACGCCACCTACGAGGAGGCCCAGCGGGCGGTCGACCACCTGGCCGACTCCGACTTCACCGTGCGTGATGTCACGATCGTCGGCGTCGACCTGATGCTGGTCGAGCGCGTGATCGGGCGTCTCACCTGGGGACGCGTGCTGCTGTCCGGTGCCGCGTCCGGAGCGTGGTTCGGCCTGTTCGTCGGGCTGCTGCTCAGCCTGTTCAGCGCGGCCGGCACGTCGTTCGGTCCGATCCTGGTCGGCCTGGCCAGCGGGATCCTGTTCGGCCTGGTCTTCGCGGCCGTGGGATACGGGGCCACCCGCGGTCGGCGCGACTTCACCTCCGCCAGCCAGATGGTCGCCGGGCGGTACGACGTCCTGTGCCAGCCGCGCAGCGCGGAGAAGGCCCGCGAGCTGCTCGCCAAGCTGGCGATGGGCGGGCCCGGCCCGGCCTGACCGTCGGACGGTCAGGCCGTCCGGAGCCAGACGGTGACGTCGGTCGGCACCTGGCCGGCGTCCAGGTCATCGGTGCTGACCAGGAGCTGGCCGTCGGCGGGGAGCCGGAGCGGGGTCGTCCCGAGGTTCGCCACCACTATCACACTCGCGGCGGGGGTCCGGATCCGGAACGCCACCACGTCGTCGCCGAAACCGGCGTCCCACGTCAGCTCGCCAGCGCCGATGCGGAGCCGACGTCGCAGGTCGAGCAGCGTGCGGTACAGCTCGAGCGTCGAACCGGGCACCCCGCGCTGGCGGTCCACGGCGTACCGGGCGAACGAACTCGGCTGGCGCAGCCAGGTGCGGCCGCTCGGGCTGAAGCCGAACGCGGGGGCGTCGGCCTCCCAGGGGATCGGGACCCGGCAGCCGTCCCGGCCGGCGACGGCACCGCCCTTGCGGAACCAGACCGGATCCTGCCGCACCTCGTCGGGCAGCGTCGTGTGCTCGGGCAGCCCGAGCTCCTCACCCTGGTAGAGGTAGGCGCTCCCGGGCAGCGCCAGCATCACCGCCGACGCCGCCCGGCCCCGTCGCAGGCCGAGGTCCTCGTCGGGTTGGGGATCGGTGCTCGCGATCCCCTCCGGGTTGTGCCGGCCGGGCGGGAGGGTGAGCCGGGTCGGGTGCCGGACGACGTCGTGGTTGCTGAGCACCCAGGCCGTCGGTGCGCCGACCTCCGCGTTGGCCGCGATCGAGGACCGGATCGCCTCCCGGATGTCGGGCGCCCGCCACGGGGCGGTCAGCAGGTCGAAGCTGAACACCTGGTGCAGGCCGTCCGGCCGGACGTAGCGGGCGAGACGCCGGGGGGTAGCGACCCACGCCTCCCCCACCAGCATGCGGTCCCCGTAGCCGTCGACGATCTTCCGCCAGCCCCGGTAGATCTCGTGGACGCCGTCCTGGTCCCACATCGGTGCTCGGCCGGTCGCATCATCGCCCGCGTCGAGGAGGTCCTGCTCGTGGTGCCACTCCGGCAGTCCGTCGGCCTTCACCAGACCGTGTGCGACGTCGATCCGGAACCCGTCGACGCCGCGGTCCAGCCACCAGCGGAGGATGTCGTGGAACTCCTCGCGGACCTCCGGGTTGGACCAGTCCAGGTCGGGCTGCTTGGCGTCGAACAGGTGCAGGTACCACTGCCCGGGGCTGCCGTCCGGCTCCGTGACCCGCGTCCAGGCCGGGCCGCCGAAGATGCTGCGCCAGGAGTTGGGCGGCAGCTCCCCCTGGTCGCCGCGGCCGTCGCGGAACAGGTAACGCGCCCGCTCGGGGCTGCCCGGACGGGCCCGCAGCGCCGCGCGGAACCAGGCGTGCTCGTCGGAGGTGTGGTTCGGGACGAGGTCGACGAGCACCCGCAGCCCGAACCGCGCGGCCTCGGTGATCAGCCGGTCGGCGTCGGCGATCGTCCCGAACAGCGGGTCGACGGCCCGGTAGTCGGCCACGTCGTAACCGGCGTCCGCCATCGGCGAGGGGTAGAAGGGCGAGAGCCACAGGGCGTCGACACCGAGGTCGGCGAGATGGGACAAGCGCGCAGTGATGCCCGGAAGGTCGCCGGTGCCGTCGCCGTCCGAGTCGGCGAACGACCGCGGGTAGAGCTGGTACACGACCGCCGTCCGCCACCACGGCCCGTCCGGGGCGGGGTCGACCGGCCGTGCGGTCACCCGCCGCGCCGGGCAGCCGCGGCGCCGACGACACGGTCAGTCACTCGTCGATTCCCCGCCCCCGTTGGGGCGCGCGTGGCGCGCCTGCCCGGTGGGGCGGGCGTGGCGCGCCTCCTCGACCTGCTCGACGCGGTCCTCGCTCGCCTGCCGGGTCAGCTCGGCGCCGGCTTCCTCGTCGCGCGTCAGGTTGTCACCTGTCGCGGGGTCGAACACGTGGATCTTGCGGCTGTCCAGCCAGAACTCGGCGTCGTGCCCCTCCCGCATCCGGCTCGTCGAGTCGATGGACACCACGGCCTGGGTGCGGAGCTGGTCGCTGTCGAGCTCCCGCGAGAGGTCCCGCAGCTGAGCCGTGATCTCCTCGGTGGCGTCGAACGGGATGTAGGCGTACTGGGAGTCGCCCAGCCACTCGGTGACGTCGACCCGCGCGGTGAAGACCGAACCGAGGTTGCGCCGCTCCGCCTCGACGAGCGTCGCGTCCTCGAAGTACTCGGGTCGGATGCCGACCAGCACCAGCTCACGGTCACCGACCGCCGCGACCTGCCGCTCGTCGAGATCGATCGGGCCGAACGGGGTGTCCAGCTGCGAGCCGTTGATCGTGGCCGGCAGGAAGTTCATCGGCGGCGAGCCGATGAAGCCCGCCACGAACAGGTTGACCGGCTGTTCGTAGAGCTCCCGCGGGGAGGCCACCTGCTGGACGATCCCCTTCCGGAGCACGCACACCCGGTCGCCGAGCGTCATCGCCTCGGTCTGGTCGTGCGTCACGTAGACGGTGGTGATACCCAGCCGCCGCTGCAGCCGGGAGATCTCGGTGCGCATCTGCCCGCGGAGCTTGGCGTCCAGGTTGGACAGCGGCTCGTCGAACAGGAACGCGTCGGCCTCACGCACGATGGCCCGCCCCATCGCCACGCGCTGGCGCTGGCCGCCGGAGAGGTTGGCCGGCTTGCGCTCGAGGTGCTCGTGCAGCTCCAGGACGTCGGCGGCCTCGTTGACCCGGCGGCGCACCTCCTCCTCCGGCTCGCGGCGCAGCCGCAGCGGGAAGGCGATGTTCTCGAACACCGACAGGTGCGGGTACAGCGCGTAGTTCTGGAACACCATCGACAGGTTGCGGTCCCGTGGGGCCTTCTCGTTGACCCGGTCGTTGGCGATGATCATGTCGCCACTGGTGATGTCCTCCAGCCCGACGATCATGCGCAGCAGCGTGGACTTCCCGCATCCCGACGGGCCGACCAGGATCATGAACTCACCGTCGGCGATGTCCAGGGACACGTCGTTCACGGCAGGGAAGCCGTCGCCGTACTGCTTGACGATGTTCTTCATCTCGATGGATGCCATGCGGGGCGGTCTCCCTTGGGTTCGATCGGTGTGCGAGGTGCTCGTCAGCCCTTGACGGCGCCGTTGGTGAGTCCGGACACGATGCGGCGCTGGAAGAGCAGGACGAGGATCACGACCGGGATCGTGACCAGGACGGCGGCCGCGGCGATCGGGCCGTTCGGGGACTCGAACTGGGACGCCCCGGAGAACAGGCCCAGTGCCGCGGGGACCGGTCGGGCCGCTCCGGTCGAGGTCAGCGAGATGCCGTAGATGAAGTCGTTCCACGCGATGAAGAACGCGATGATCGCGGTGGTGAACACCCCGGGGGCGGCCAGCGGCACGATGACCTTGCGGAACGCCTGCCAGGTGGTCGCCCCGTCGACCTGCGCGGCCTGCTCCATCTCCCACGGGATCTCCCGGAAGAAGGCCGAGAGGGTCCAGATGGAGATGGGCAGGGTCAGCGAGAGGTACGGGATGATCAGGCCCGGCCAGGTGTCGTACAGCCCGATCTGGCGCCACAGGTTGAACAGCGGCGTCACGATCGAGATGACCGGGAAGATCGCCACCGCGAGCGCGGTGGACAGGATCAGCCGCTTGCCCGGGAAGTCGAGCCGGGCGATGGCGTACGCCGCGAACATCGCCAGGACGCACGAGATCCCGGTGGCGATCAGGCAGATCCCGAACGAGTTGCGCAGCGCCGGCAGGAACAGCTCGCTGGCGTCGCCGGTGAGGATCTGCGCGTAGTTCTCCCACGTGAACACCGTGGGCAGGAACTGGCCGTTGGCGATGTCCGACGACGACTTGAACGACAGCGAGATGATCCAGGCCACCGGGAACAGCGCGTAGATGACGATGGCCAGGCCGCCGACCAGCCACCAGTTCCGCTCGCGGGTGGACATCACTTGTCTCCTCGTTGCTGGGACAGGTCGACCTTGAAGCCCTTGATGAACAGGGCGCAGATGAGGATCACGCAGATGAACAGCAAGACCGAGACCGCGGAGCCGAGCCCGATCTCCAGGCGGGCGATCGTCTGGCGGTAGGCCAGGAACGACACCGTCTCGGTGTTGTTGGCCCCCGCGGTCATCACGAACACGCTGTCGAAGATGCGGAACGCGTCCAGGGTGCGGAACAGCAGCGCCACCATGATCGCGGCCTTCATGTTCGGGATGGTCACCCGGCTCATCCGCTGCCACCAGGTGGCCCCGTCGACCTTGGCCGCCTCCTGCAGCACGTCGGGCACCTGGGCCAGACCGGCCAGCAGCAGCAGCGAGATGAACGGCGTGGTCTTCCAGATCTCCGAGAGGCAGATGACGAACAGCGAGGAGAAGGTCCCGCCGAACCAGTCGGTGTCGGCGCTGATGCCCGGCAGCCAGGCGAACCAGGAGTTCACGAACCCGGAGTCGAGGGAGAAGGCGTACTGCCAGGAGAACGCCGACACCACCGTGATGATGGCGTAGGGGATGAGGATGGCCGCGCGGATGACCGGCCGGATCGCCTTCAGGGCCCGCATCATCACCAGCGCGAGGGCGAAGCCCAGCACCAGCTCGACCGCGACCGTGACGATGGTGATCAACAGTGTCACACCGAGTGAGATCCACCAGATCTGGTCGGTGAGGATCACCCAGTAGTTGCCCAGCCCGACGAAGGAGCTGTTCTCCGGGTCGGTGAGCCGGAAGTCGTACAGCGAGTCGAAGATCGCCTGCAGGATCGGGTAGGCGGTGACCAGCAGCATGACCGCGAAGGCCGGCCCGGCCAGCATCCAGCCCAGCCGGCGCTCGGCCCGCGACCGTTCGGACAGCCCCGGTGCGGCGGTGGGCTGCGCCGGTGCCTGCTCCGCCGGCCGTTCGGTCGTGGTGCTCACAGCAGCTCCTCCTTGGCCAGCACGGCCGTGATCAGCGCGGCGGCCTCGTCACCGGTCTGCGGGGTCACCGAGCCCGGTGGGTGGTAGCTCCGCTGCAGGCTCTCCGACACCTCGCTGTAGTACGCGGTCGGCGGTCGCGGGGCCGCGAGCTCCAGCGACTGCAGGATGGTCGGCGCCATCGGGAAGGCCTCCAGCACCGCCGGGTCGCTGAACACGGCCTCCTTCGACGCCGGGTTGCCGTTCTCCACGAAGTAGTAGGTCTGGTTCTCGGTGCTGACGATGCACTCGGCGGCCTCGTAGGCCTCCGCCGGGTAGCGGCTGAACGCCCCGATCCCCAGGTTGATCCCGCCGTAGGGCGGCGCGCTCGGCTGCCCGGCCACCGTCTCCGGGTAGAGCGCCCAGCCGTAGTCGGCCGGCACGCCGGGGTCGAGCGTGCCTTCCTCGACGGCGGACGTCGCCCGCGGCCAGATGAACGGCCAGTTCACCATGAACTCCGCGGCACCGTCCTCGAACGAGGCGACGTTCTCGTCCTCGCCGGAGGTGGACAGCGCCGGCCCGCCCACGTTGGCGTCGGCTACGCCGCGGATCACCTCGGCGGCCTGCTTGGCCGGGTCCTGGGTCAGCCCGAGCTGGATCTCCTCCGGGTTCGTCACCGACGGGTCGGTGATGATCGCGCCGCCGGCCGACTCGATCAGCGCGTTGATCCACACCGTCAGCGACTCACTGCGCTTGCCCTGCACCGCGAGCTGGCTGCCTTGGCGCTCGGCGGCCTCGATGAGCTGGGCCCAGGTCACCGGCTGGTTCAGGTCCAGCCCGGACTGCGCGGCCAGCGACTTGCGGTACCAGAGCAGCTGGGTGTTGGCCCAGAACGGGACGGTGACCAGCTGGCCCTGCCAGGTCGCACCGCGCAGCGAGCTCTCCACCACGCCCTGGCTGACCCGGGCGGCCACGTCCGGCGGCATCGGGGCCAGGAACCCGGCCTCGGCGAACTCCGGGATGTAAGGCGGGTCGAGGCTCATGATGTCGATCGAGGTGTCGTTGGCCGCGAGCCGGCGGACCAGCTGCTGGCGCTGCTCGGGCGACTCCCGCGGCAGCACGCTGGTCACGATCTGGTACCGCCCGCCGGACGCCTGGGTGCACCGGGAGGCGATCTCCTCCTGGCCGCCGGAGTCCGGGTTGGTGTACCAGGTGAGCGTGGGTGGGCCGGCCGGCCCACCGCCGCAGGCGGCGATCCCGAGCACGGCCGTCGCGGACAGGGCCGCCGCCCACAGCCGCCGGTGCCAACGCTGGCGCATCCGTCTCCTCCGACACGTTCCGGGCCCATCCCGACCGCTCGAGCCAGGGGCCCGCACCGGCCGGATCAGACCACATCACGCCCACGGCTGCAGGGGCGCGGCCACGGGCACAGACACCCCGGACGATCGACGTCTCCCACCGCGAGAGACCATCCGTGCGCCACCCGCGGCCATCATGCGGTGACGCGCAGCACAGATCAAGGGTTGACACCGGAGCGTTGCACACCGCCGCACATCGGGCCCGACACGCAAGCCGACCTCGCCGGGAAGGGTTCAGCGGTGATCGGATCGAGTGGTTGCTGAACCGATATCGCGCGGAGCCCGAGGCAGCACCGTGTCCAGGTAGGACCGGGTGGCTGCGGTCGTGCCCACATCGCGGCCGGCCCCCTCGGACAGGAACCACCGGTGCTCCAGCACCTCGTGGAAGATCTCGGCCGGTGCCAGCCGGCCGAGCAGGTCGGACGGGACCGCGTCGACCACCGGACCGTAGACCTCGCCGCGCCACCGGTGGCCCGCCGTGGTCTCGGAGACCGGCCGGCCGTCGCGCTGCTCGAGGTAGGCGCGGTAGGAGCGCAGGTCGTTGAGCAGCCGCCGGGCCTGCCCCTCCTGGGCCTCCAGACCGGTCAGCCGGAACAGCTCCCGGCGGTTCTGGCCCGGCTCGGCCACCCGGGTCTGGACCCGCAGCCTGGCCCCGTCCGGTTCGGTGATCAGCTCGACGTCGCCGACGTCGAATCCGAGGTCGTTGAGCCGCCGCAGCCGCTCCGCCACCCGGTAGCGCTGCTCGTCGAGCCGGAACACCTCCTCGTGGGTGACCTCGTCCCACAGCGCCGCGTAGCGCAGCGGCAGCGCGTCGGCCACCTCGATCGGGTCGATGTCCGGCGGGAGCAGCTCGCCGGCCTGCAGGTCGAGCAGCTCGGCGCCGACCCGCTCGCGGGCCAGGTCGACGTCGTAGCGACGCTGCCCGTCGGACAGGGTGCGGTGGCGCTCGACGGTCTCGGCATCGACCAGGTAGGCGGCGAACTGGCCGGCGTCCAACCGGAACAGCGTGTTGGACAGCGAGCAGTCGCCCCAGAAGATGCCGGCCAGGTGCAGCCGGACCAGCAGCTCGACCAGGGTGTCCAGCAGCCGTCCGGCCGAGTGCTCGCCCCGGGGCCCGGAGAACAGGTAGCGGTAGGACATCGAGTACTCGAGGTACCGGGTGACCAGGATGGCCAGTTGGTCGTCCGGGCGGTCGACGCACAGGCCGAGCACCGAGACCGTGGGCAGGCCCTCTTCCTCGAAGCGGGCCAGCATCCCGTACTCGTGCCGGGCCAGTGTCTCGGAGATCTCCTTGAGCGCGTAGACCCGACCGTCGCCGACCACGAACCGCACCACGTGCCGGGAGATCCCCCGCTGCGGGACGTCGAGGAGCAGCCGCGCGTCCCACTCCTCCAGGGGCTGGTCCCACGGGAGGGCGAGCAGCTCGGTCGCGTCGGTGGCGGGCGGACGGAAGAGGTACCGCACCGGTGCGACGATTCCACGTCGGCACCGCTCCCGGGTGCCGAGGTCCGGACGCGGTGTGGTCAGCGGAGCCGGTACTCCTTCAGCAGGCCGCGGCTGATGATCGTCTTCTGGATCTCGCTCGTGCCCTCGCCGATCAGCAGGAACGGGGCCTCGCGCATGAGCCGCTCGATCTCGTACTCCTTCGAGTAGCCGTAGCCGCCGTGGATCCGGAACGACTCCTGCGTGACCTCCACGCAGTACTCGCTCGCCAGCAGCTTGGCCATGCCGGACTCGACGTCGAAGCGCTCACCGGAGTCCTTCAGCCGCGCGGCGTTGACCATCATCAGGTGCGCGGCCTCCACCTTGGTGGCCATCTCGGCGAGCTTGAACGCGATGGCCTGGTGCTCGGCGATCGGCTTGCCGAACGTGCGCCGCTGCTGGGCGTAGGAGACGGCCAGCTCGAAGGCCCGGATGGAGATTCCGCAGGCCCTGGCGGCGACGTTGACCCGCCCGACCTCGACGCCGTCCATCATCTGCGCGAAGCCGCCGCCGCGCTCGCCGCCCATGATCCGGTCGGCGGGCACCCGGTGGCCGGTGAACACCATCTCGGTGCTGTCGACGCCCTTGTAGCCCATCTTGTCGATCTTGCCGGGGATGGTGAGGCCCGGGGCGACCTCGCCGTAGCCGACGGGCTTCTCCACCAGGAAGCAGGTGAGGTTCTGGTAGGGCTTCGACGCGCCCTCGTCGGTCCTGACCAGCACCGCGGTGAGGTTGGACGTGCCGCCGTTGGTCAGCCACATCTTGGCGCCGTCGATCACGAAGTCGTCGCCGTCGGCCACCGCCCGCGTCGAGATCGCGGCGACGTCGGAGCCGAGATCCGGCTCGGACATGGAGAACGAGCCGCGCGTCTCCCCCCGTGCCATCGGCGGCAGGTAGCGCTGCTTCTGCGCATCGGTGCCATGGTGGGCGATCATGTGCGCCACGATGAAGTGGGTGTTGATCACGCCGGACACGCTCATCCACCCGCGGGCGATCTGCTCCACGACCAGCGCGTAGGTGAGCAGCGACTCACCGAGGCCGCCGAACTCCTCGGGGATGGTGAGCCCGAACAGGCCCATCTCCTTCATCCCGTCGACGATGTCCTGCGGGTAGGTGTCGGCGTGCTCCAGCGCGCCCGCGTGCGGGAGGATCTCCTTGTCCACGAACGTCCGGACGGTGGACAGGATCTCCTGCTGGATCTCGGTGAGTCCGGCGGTCTGGGCGAGCCGGGCCATGGCGTTCCTCCTGGGCGACTGGCCGGAAGTATCTCCCGGCTGACACGGCGACCGCGCCGTCGTCCCCTGTGAAGGTCCTCACCTGATCGCCGCGAACGCACCCTCAGACATCCGTGGACGTGCACGATCGCCCGCTCGTGGAGATCACTCGGAGGGCGGGGCGACCACCGCACCCGCCGCCTGCGCCAACGCCACCTCGGCCTCCTGCACGAGGCGAGCGACGAGCAGCGCGGCGGGCACCACGTCGTGGACGAGCTCGACCGACTGTCCGGCGAACGGCAGCAGGTCGTGGCCCGCTCCCGCACGCACCGCCGCGACGAACTGCGGTCCGATCAGCGCGGGGTCGACGGAGAGCGGGTCTCGCGCGAGCCGGTCGACCAGATCGGTGCGCAGCGACCGCGGCACAGCGGGCGTCCCCGTCTGGGGAAGCGTGAACGGAGGCATCGCCCGCTCGCTGTTGATGACCTTGACGGCGTCCTCCGCGCTCGCCGCGACGATCCGGTCCTTCCAGTCCCGCGCGACGCCCATCTCCTCGGTCGCGAGGAAACGGGTGCCGAGGCTGACGCCGGAGGCTCCGAGGGCCAGCGCTGCAGCGACGCCACGCCCGTCACCGATGCCGCCCGCCGCCACCACCGGTACCTCGCCTGCCACGTCCACCACCGCCGGCACCAGGACCATCGTCGAGACCCAGCCGCCGTTGCCGCCGGCCTCGGTTCCCTGCGCCACCAGCACGTCAGCTCCCGCCTCGAGGGCGGTCTCCGCGGCCGCCACGTCACTCACCGTCTGGAGCCAGCGGATGCCGTAGTCGTGCGCGCGGGCGACGAGCTCGGCCGGTATGCCCATGTGGAACGAGATCGCGGCGGGCCCGAAGGCGAGCGTCGCCTCGAACGCCTCGGGGGAGAACGGGCGCCCGGTGTGGTTCACGGCGAAGGGGTGATCCGTCCGGTCCCGGACGGCCTGCCACTGCTCGCGCAGCTCGTCAGGGGACCGGACGGCGGTTCCGACGCTCCCGAGTCCACCCGCCTCGCAGACCGCGACGGCCAGATCGACCTCGTCCCACGGCCCGAACGGGGCCAGCACCAGCGGAACCGGGATGCCGAGCAGGGTGCACAGGCGCGTCCTCAGCACGATGGGCTCAGCTCTCGGGCGGGGTCCACCGGTCGGTGCGCTGCATGCCGGCGGCGCGGCCCTTGCCCGAGATCACCAGGGCCATCTTGCGACTCGCCTCGTCGATCATCTCGTCACCGATCATCGCCGCACCGCGCTTGCCGCCCGCCTCCGAGGTGTAGTGCTCGTAGGCGTCGAGGATGTTCTCCGCGTGGTCGTAGTCGCTCTGCAGCGGGCTGTAGGTCTCGTTGGCCGCGTCGATCTGGCCGGGGTGCAGCACCCACTTGCCGTCGAATCCCAGCGCCGCCGAGCGTCCGGCGACCCGCCGGAACCCGTCGACGTCCTTGATCTGGAGGTACGGGCCGTCGATGGCCTGCTTGTCGTGCGCCCGGGCCGACATCAGGATGCTCATCAGGATGTGGTGGTAGGCGTCGCCGACGTCGTAGCCGGGTGGCTGCTCGCCCACCACCAATGACTTCATCGCGATCGACGCCATGAAGTCGGCCGGGCCGAAGATGATCGTCTCGACCCGCGGCGACGCCGTGGCGATCGCGTCGACGTTGATCAGTCCGAGCGCGTTCTCGATCTGCGCCTCGATGCCGATGGCGCCGACGTCGTAGCCCATCGTCTTCTCGATCTGGGTGAGCAGCAGGTCCAGCGCGACGATCTGTTGGGGCGTCTGCACCTTGGGCAGCATGATCGCGTCGAGATGGGCGCCCGCGCCCTCGACCACCTCGACGACGTCGCGGTAGGTCCACTCGGTGGTCCAGTCGTTGACCCGGACGACGCGGATCCGCTCGCCCCAGCCGCCCTCGTTCAGCGCCTCGACGATCGTCGTGCGCGCCCCCGGCTTGGCCAGCGGCGCGCAGGCGTCCTCGAGGTCGAGGAAGAACTGGTCGGCCGGCAGCGAACGGGCCTTGTCGATGAACTTCTGGCTGGACCCGGGCACGGCGAGGCACGAACGACGGGCCCGGGCTCGGGTGCTACGACGGTCCGACGGACCCGCAGGCTCGTTCACGGCTTCCGCCCGACGCCGGCCCAGTAGTAGGCGGCGTGCGGGTCGTCGGCCGGCGTGTCCTGCGGATCCGGGTGCCAGGTGAGCACCGGGACGACGCCGGGCTCGACGAGCTCGAGGCCGTCGAAGAACCTCTCGACCTGCTCCCGTGAGCGGGGCAGGATCGTCATCCCGGCGCCCTTCGCCACGCCCTGGACGCTGGCCATGGCCTCCGGGTCGAAGTCCCCGGTGGGGTGGGTGACGGCGACGTGGCTGCCCGAGGGCAGCGCGTCCACCAGCTTGCGGACCAGCGGATACGGATCGTTGCCCTCCGCCGGGTCGAAGTACATGAGCACTGCGACCAGCATCAGGGCCACCGGGCGGCTCAGGTCGAGCGTCTCCCGCAGCTCGGGGCTGCGCAGGACCGCGTCGGGGTCCAAGAAGTCGCCGAGGATGAACGACGTCCGGCCTTCCGGGCTGCCGGCCATCAGCGCGCGGGCGTGGGCGAGGACGAGCGGGTCGCTGTCCACGTAGAGCACGCTCGTCGCCGGATCGACGGTCTGCGCCGTCTGGTGCACGTTGGGCGCCGTCGGGATCCCGGTGCCGATGTCGAGGAACTGCCGGATGCCGACCTCGCCGGCCAGGTACCGCACTGCGCGCTCGAGGAACGCGCGGTTCGCCCGGGCCATGGCGCTGATCGTCGGGATGTGGCCCTGGATGAGTTCGCCGAGCTCCCGGTCGGGCGGGTAGTTGTCCTTGCCGCCCAACCAGTAGTCGTACATCCGCGCCTCGTGCGCCACAGTGGTGTCGATCTGCGGCTGCTGCGCGTCGGTCACGCTCGGTGCTCCCCTCGACGACGCGGTTCCCCGCTCTCGTGTCACGCAGTGCCGCGGCGGACGATCACGGCCTGCGATCACTGTAGCCCGATCCGGCCGTTCGTCGGCCACCCCGTGCCAGGGCGGGGCATGGGTTCCACGGGCGCCACGAGCACACGCCTTAGGCTCACCCCGTGGTGACCGAGCGCGTTTTCGTGGCCCGGCTGGTCGGCCTGGAGGTGTTCGGGCCCGACGGCGAGCGCATCGGCAAGGTGCGCGATCTCGCGGCCACGCTGCGTGTCGACGCCAGCCCGCCGCGGGTGCTCGGCCTGGTGGTCGACCTCGCGACGAACCGGCGCATCTTCGTCCCGATGCTGCGCGTCACCGGGATCGATCCGAGCGCGGTCACGCTGGCGACCGGGTCGGTGAGCCTGCGCGGGTTCGCGGAGCGGCCGAACGAGACGCTGCTCGTGAGGCAGCTGCTCGACGCTCCCGTGCGGCTGGTGGCGGACGGCACCGAGGCCGTCGTCGTCGACGCGGCGATCGAGCCGACCCGCTCCCGGGACTGGATCGTCGCCCGGCTCGCGGTGCGGGCGCGGCGCCACGCGTTCGCCCGACGCGGACCGGTGCAGGTCGTCCCGTGGACGGCCGTGACCGGGCTGACCCTCTCCGACCGCCACGGCACCGCCGGCCTGCTCTCGGTGTTCGAGACGATGCGCCCGGCCGACGTCGCGGCCGCGCTGGCCGGCCTGCCCGAGCAGCGCCAGCACGAGGTGGTCGACGCCCTCGACGACGAGCGGCTCGCCGACGTGTTCGAGGAGCTGGCGGAGACCGACCAGCGCGCCCTGCTCGGGCACCTCGACTCCGAGCGGGCGGCAGACATCCTCGAGGCCATGTCCCCTGACGACGCCGCCGACCTCCTGCACGAGCTGCCGGACGCCGACGCCGCGGCGCTGCTCGCCCTGATGGAGCCGGAGGAGTCGGCGCCGGTGCGCCGGCTGATGAGCTACTCGTCGGACACCGCAGGCGGTCTCATGACGCCCGAGCCGATCATCCTGCGTCCGGACGCGACCGTCGCCGAGGCCCTGGCCCGCATCCGCAACCCCGACATCCCGCCCGCGCTGGCCAGCATGGTCTTCGTCTGCCGATCACCGTCGGAGACCCCGACCGGGCGCTACCTCGGCTGTGCCCACGCCCAGCGGCTGCTGCGCGAGGCACCGTTCGAGCTGGTGGCCGGCGTGGTCGACACCGACCTCGCCCGGCTCGCGCCGGAGGCCACGCTCGGCGAGGTCACCCGCTACTTCGCGGCGTACAACCTGGTGGCGGGACCCGTGGTCGACACCGAGGACCATCTGCTCGGCGCGGTGACGGTGGACGACGTGCTCGACCACCTGCTGCCGCCGGACTGGCGGGACCGCCTGACCGAGCCGGACGACACCCGCCACGACCGCAGGGACGAGAACGACCAGAGGAACGAGAACGAGGTAGCCGATGCCTGAGAACAACGATGCCTGAGAACGCCGATGCCTGAGAACACTGATGCCTGAAAACACCGCGCAGCGCCGCCTCGACCAGCCCCGGCTGGCCCGCACCCGCTTCGAGGTCGACCCGGACTGGTTCGCCGGGCTTTCCGAACGCATCGCCCGCTTCCTCGGGACCGGCCGCTTCCTGGCGATCCAGACCGCACTGGTCGTCGTGTGGATCGCGCTCAACCTGTTCGCCGTGAGCCTGCGGTGGGACCCCTACCCGTTCATCCTGCTCAACCTGGCCTTCTCCACCCAGGCCGCATACGCGGCACCGCTGATCCTGCTCGCCCAGAACCGTCAGGACGACCGCGACCGGATCTCGCTCGAGGAGGACCGCCTCCGGGGCGAGCGGACGAAGGCCGACACGGAGTACCTCGCCCGCGAGCTCGCGGCGCTCCGGCTCGCAGTGGGCGAGGTGGTGACGCGCGACTACCTGCGGGGGGAGCTGGAGAAGCTCGGCGACCGCTCGGGGGACCGCCCCCGACGTAGCATGGGGCCAGCAATCCACGGGAAGGTGCAACCACCCTGATGTCCGCCAGGCCGAACAGCACGACCACGATCGAGCAGGCCGTCCACACCGCCCTCGCCACCGTCGACGATCCGGAGATCCACAAGCCGATCACCGACCTCGGCATGGTCAAGGGCGTGGCGGTGTCCCCCGAGGGTCGGGCCCACGTCGCCGTCTACCTCACCGTCGCCGGCTGCCCCATGCGCGAGACGATCACCCGGCGCGTCACCGACGCGGTGTCCGCGGTCGCCGGCATCACCGCGGTCGAGGTCGAGCTCGACGTCATGAGCGACGAGCAGCGCACCGAGCTGCGGCGCGGCCTGCGCGGCGACGCCGCCGAGCCCGTGATCCCGTTCGCCCAGCCCGGCTCGCTGACGCGCGTCTACTGCGTGGCGTCGGGGAAGGGCGGGGTGGGGAAGTCGTCGGTCACGGTGAACCTGGCCGCCGCGATGGCCGCCAAGGGTCTGTCGGTCGGGGTGGTCGACGCCGACATCTACGGCCACTCGGTGCCGCGGATGCTGGGCACCACCGCGCGGCCCACCAAGGTCGACGACATGATCATGCCGCCGCAGGCGCACGGGGTGAAGGTCATCTCGATCGGCATGTTCACTCCGGGCAACGACGCGGTGGTGTGGCGCGGGCCGATGCTGCACCGCGCGCTGCAGCAGTTCCTCGCGGACGTCTTCTGGGGCGACCTCGACGTCCTGCTGCTCGACCTCCCTCCCGGCACGGGGGACATCGCGATCTCCACTGCGCAGCTGATCCCCAACGCGGAGCTGCTGGTGATCACCACCCCGCAGATGGCGGCGGCCGAGGTGGCCGAGCGCGCCGGCTCGGTGGCACTGCAGACCCGCCAGCGGCTCGCCGGGGTCGTGGAGAACATGTCGTGGATGGAGCTGCCCGACGGCAGCCGCATGGAGGTGTTCGGCTCCGGCGGTGGTCAGACGGTCTCCGAGTCGCTCACCCGCATCCTCGGCGCGCCCGTGCCGCTGCTCGGGCAGATCCCGCTGGAGACGCGGTTGCGCGAATGCGGTGACTCCGGCACGCCCGTCGTGCTGGCCGACCCGCAGTGCGCGAGCGCGGTGGCGCTGGCCGCCGTGGCCGATCGGCTCACCACCCGCGCCCGCGGACTGGCCGGCATGTCGCTGAACATCAGCCCGGTGCGCAAGTAGCCAGGGCCCGACGTCGGGTCGGTGCCCGGCGTCAGGTGGCGTCGGAGTCGATCGGGGGTCGTTCGTTGCGGCCCAGACCGTCGGGGGCCGGGCCGGTGGCCGGGTGGGGCTGGGGCGACTGCGGCTGGGGCGGGTGGGCGGACGTCCCGCCGCTCTTGGTCAGGTCCGGCCCCGGCGCGAAGCCGTTCGGCTTCTCGGCCGGGCCGTCGTCGAGGAAGGTCCGCCGCACCGCGGTGCGCGGGTTGAAGTCGCGCAGTCCGCGGAGCTCCTCCAGCGGCTTGCGCAGCTCGTCGAACTCCGGGCCGAGCTCGCCGCGGAGCTGCTCACGGGCCCCGCTGGCGTACTCCTTGAGCTGGCGGATCGACCGGCCCACCCACGCCGCGGCCGACGGGAGTCGCTCGGGTCCGAGGATGAACAGCCCGGCCACGATCAGGACGATGATCTCGCCCCACCCCACGCTGTCGAACACCACTCCACCCTACTGTCCGGCGCCCCACCGGCCGGCGCCCTTCCGCCTTCGCCCCGTCCGCGTCAGCCGGCGGCGAGGACCACGGACACCGTCAACGGACGGCCGTCCCGGACGATCTCGACCGGGACGGTCGCGCCGGGCTCGTGCTCGCGGACCGCCACGACCAGCTCGTCGGCCCCGGCGATGGACCGCTCCCCCACCCGCACGATGACGTCGCCCTCGACGATGCCCGCCGCGGCGGCGGCCCCGCCCTGCTGCACGTTCTGCACCTGCGCGCCGTCGGTGGTGCCGTCGCTGACCGAGCGGGCGTTGATCCCGATGTCGGCGTGCACCATGGCGCCGGAGCGGATCAGCTCCTCGGCGATGAGGCGGGCGTCGTCGATCGGGATGGCGAAGCCGAGGCCGATGGAACCGCCCTCGCCGCCGCTCAGGCTGCGGATGGCGGTGTTGATGCCCACCACCGCGCCGGTGGAGTCGACGAGCGGACCTCCCGAGTTGCCGGGGTTGATCGCCGCATCGGTCTGGATCGCGTCGATCACCGCGTTGGTGTCGGTGCCGGCGCCGTCCAGCCGGACCGGCCGGTCCAGCGCGCTGACGATGCCGTCGGTGACGGTGCCGACCAGACCCAGCGGCGACCCGATGGCCAGTACTCCGTCGCCGACGGCGAGGCCGGCCGACGACCCGATGCTCGCGACCACCGGGTTGGCGACCTCCACCTTGACCACGGCCAGGTCGGTCTTCGGGTCGCGCCCGACGACCTGCGCGGCGCTGCGAGTGCCGTCGTGGAAGATCGCCTCGATCTGGGCGCCGCCGACCTCGGCGGCCGGTGCGACCACGTGGTTGTTGGTGAGCACGTAGCCCGCGCGGTCGATGACCACGCCCGAGCCGGTGCCGCCCTCCTCCCCGACGCGGATCTCGATGGAGACCACGGCCGGCACGGTGCGGGCGGCGATGTCGGACACCGAACCCGGCGGACGCTCCTTGCCCTGCACGGCCTCGGCGATCGTCGCGTCCGGGTCGGTGAGGCCGGTGGCGCCGTCGGCCGTCATCCGCCCGACCAGACCGCCCGCCGCCCCCACCAGCAGCGCGAGCAGGGCCAGCACCGCGAGGGCGCGGGGGGCGACCCGTCGGCCGAACAGCACTTCGCGCAGGCTCAGCCGCGGCCCTTCGCCGGGAGCCGGCGTCCGCGGTCCTCCGGCCTGGGCGATCGGCGGGCCGAGCGCAACCGCGCTGTCGGGGTCGCGCCACGGATCACGGTTGGCATCGGGATTCCACGAGGGGTCGACCCCGGACGGGCCACCGGGCAGGCTCGTGGAAGGGCGCTGCAGCGTGGTGGCACCCGCGTCGGGTGGCCGGCCGAAGGCGCTGGCCAGCGCGGCGGGCGGCGGCGCGGTGACCGTGGTGCGGGATGCGGGCGGCGCGGCACCGTTGGCGGCGACCGCGAACCCGCCGGCGACCCCGCGGGGACGGCCGAAGACCTCCGCGACCTCAGCGTCGACCGCCGGCCGCTCGAGCGGTCGCGGCCCGAGCCGGGGCGGCTCGCCCTGTGTCCCTGGCTCGCCCTGTGTCCCCGGCTCGCCCTGTGTCCCCGGCTCGCCTGTGTCCCCGGCTCGCCCTGTCCCTGTGTCCCCGGCTCGCCCTCTGTCACCGCCCCAGCGTGGCGCAGGGCTGGTGAAGTCCGCGTAGCCGGCTCAGCGCCCGCCGAGGGCCGGGCCCAGGAAGGTTTCCGCGACCGGAGGACGGGGGCCGGTCGGCGCGAGCTGCAGCCGCGCCTCCAGCACACCGGACGGGCCGGCGCCGGTGCCGCCCAGCACCGGTCCACCGAGCACGCCGCGCTCGGCGGACGGGGGGACCGGGCTGGCGGTGTCTCCCGTGGGAGCGCCGAACGCGAGCGCGCCGAGCGCGAGACCGGACACGGCCACACCGGTGCCGAGACGGATGCGGCGCCTGCCGTGATCCGAGACGGAGCTGGGCTGGGGGCGGACTCCACGGGCGCTCGGCGCACCGCGCTCCGGGTCCGATGCCGGCGCTGCGCGCTCGGGGCTCGCCAGTGCGACCAGCGTGCCATCACCGGTCACGGCGAGCCCGGGTGGTGGGGCGGGCAGCTCGGCGTTCTGCGGGATGGATCGTAGGCTCGTGAGCAGCGACGACGGCAGGCTGGGACCGCCCGCGGTGCGCAGTGCCGAGCGCGCCTGTCGCTGGGCGATCACCTGCGACGCGCATTCGCGGCACTGCGCGACGTGCTGCGTGGCCCGCTGGTGCGGACGGTGGGCGAGCTCGTCGTCGACGAACGCGACGATGGCGTCGGAGCAGAGGTGGTCCTGTCCCCAGTCGGGAGCCTCCACGGTGATGCGCCAACGCCCGTCGTTCATCGGCGAACCTCCTCCAGCGCTGGACCGTGGGGGACCTCCGCGAGCGACGCCCGGCGGCGCTCCAGTGAGCTCCGCAGCGCGGCACGCCCGCGGTGGATCCTGCTCCTCACCGTACCCAGCTTCACGCCGAGGGTCGCGCCGATCTCCTCGTAGGACAGACCTTCGACGTCACACAGCACGACGGCGGCGCGGAACTCGGGGGGCAGCTCATCGAGCGCGGCCTGCAGCACGGGGTCGAGGTGGGTGTCGGAGAAGACCTGCTCGGGCTCCGGCCCCTGGCCGGCGATGCGGTCGGAGTCCTCCGGGAGGGCCTCCATCCGGATCCGGGCGCGCCGGCGGACCATGTCCAGGAAGAGGTTGGTCGTGATGCGGTGCAGCCAGCCCTCGAACGTGCCGGGCTTGTAGGACGCCAGTGACCGGAAGACGCGAACGAACGTCTCCTGCGTGAGGTCCTCGGCGTCGTGCGGGTTGCCGGTGAGGCGGTACGCCAGGCGGTACACCCGGTCGGCGTGCTCCCGAACCACCTCGTCCCAGCTCGGCGGCGTCCATTCCGCGGCCTCACCGGGCAGCACAGCTGCGGCGTCGGTCATCGCGGGGCCTCCGTCATGCCCTAGAGCGTGCCGCAGACGCGTGAAAGGGGGGTGAGGATCGGCTGAGAGGAACCTGTGAGTCCTGGCGTCGGCCGGCGCGCCCCGATCGACCCAGTAGCCTGTTGACCATGACCAGCCGCCCGCGGAGCGATCCGCTCGCGGTGCGCGAGCACGTCGACGGTTACCTGGCCGAGGACGACGTGCTCGTCGCCGCGCGCGCCGCCTCCGCGGAGCTCGGGTGCGCTCCGGTCGGTCCGGCCGCCGGGGCCGGCATCCGCTTCCTGGCCGCGACGATCTCCGCCCGCGCGGTGGTCGAGATCGGCACCGGCGCGGGCGTCAGCGGTCTCTGGCTGCTCGGCGGCATGGCCCCGGACGGAGTGCTCACCTCCATCGACGTCGATCCCGAGAGCCAGCGGGCCGCCCGGGGTGCGTTCGCCGCGGCCGGGCACGGTCCGGGCCGGCTGCGGCTGATCAACGGGATGGGGTTGGAGGTGCTGCCACGACTCAGCGACGAGGCCTACGACCTGGTCTTCGTCGACGCGGAGCCGGCCGACTACCCGCGCTACCTCGACGAGGCGGTGCGGCTGCTGCGGGTCGGCGGCATCGTGGTGCTCGACGACGTCCTCACGGCCGCCGTCGTCGACCCGACGGCGGTCGACCCGAGCACCTTCGCGCTGCGTGAGACCGCGCGGCAGGTGCGGGAGGACGATCGGCTCGTGTCCGTGCTGCTCCCCCTCGGCGACGGGCTGCTGGCCGCGGTCAAGTCGTCCTGACCTCGGCCCTACAGCGCCGTGGCGCCCTTGCCCAGCACGACGACCCCGCCCTGGCTGACGGTGTAGCGCGCCCGGTCCGTCCCGAGGTCCACGCCGACCAGCGCGGCGTCGGGCACGACGACGTTCTTGTCCAGGATGGCGCCGCGCACCACGGCGCCCCGGCCGACCCGCACGCCGGGCAGCACCACGGAGTCCGACACCTCGGCGCCGGCCTCGATCCGGACGTTCGGACTGATCACCGAGCGGCGGACGATCGCCCCGGAGATGATCGTGCCCGCGCCGACGACGGAGTCCTGCGCGATGCCGCCCTCGACGAACTTGGCCGGCGGCAGCGGGGCCGTCGCCGTGCTGATCGGCCACCGCTGGTTGTAGAGGTTGAAGATCGGGTGCACCGGAGACGAGATCGGTGTGGGCCTCGTAGTAGGTGTCGAGGGTGCCGACGTCGCGCCAGTAGCCCGAGTCGCGGTCGGTGGCGCCGGGCACCACGTTGTCGGCGAAGTCGTAGACGGCCGCGTCGCCCCGGCGCACCATCCGCGGGATGATGTCGCCGCCCATGTCGTGGTCGGAGTCACCGTCCTCGGCGTCCTCGCGGAGAGCGTCGAGCAGTGCCTCGGTGGTGAAGACGTAGTTGCCCATCGACGCGAACGTGACGTCGGGGTCGTCGGGCACCGACGGCGGGTCCGAGGGCTTCTCCAGGAAGTCGATGATGTGACCGTCGGCGTCGGAGTTGATCACACCGAAGGCCTTCGCCTCGGCCCGCGGCACCCGGATGCCGGCGACGGTGCAGCCGGCACCGCTCTCGATGTGCCGGGTCAGCATCTGGCCCGGGTCCATCCGGTAGACGTGGTCGGCGCCGAAGACCGCGATGTAGTCGGGCCGCTCGTCGTAGACCAGGTTCAGGCTCTGGTAGATCGCGTCGGCGCTGCCGGTGTACCAGCGCCGGCCGAGCCGCTGCTGGGCCGGGACGGTGGTGATGTACTGCCCGAGCACGCTGGACAGTCGCCATGTGGTGGAGATGTGGCGATCCAGCGAGTGCGACTTGTACTGGGTGAGCACGCAGATCCGGTGCAGCCCGGCGTTGACCAGGTTGGACAGGACGAAGTCGATGAGCCGGTAGTTGCCGCCGAAGGGGACGGCCGGCTTGGCCCGATCGGCGGTGAGCGGCCAGAGCCGCTTGCCCTCGCCTCCCGCGAGCACGATGCCGAGCACGTTGGCGGTGAAGCCGTTCGGCACCGTCGTCACGCCGCAGACCCTAGTGCGGTCGCCCGCCGGCGAGCCAGACGGAGCCCGTGATGGCCTACCGTGCCGTAGTGCGCATCGGCCTGCTCACCCGCGAGTTCCCCCCGGACGTCTACGGCGGAGCGGGGGTGCACGTCGAGCACCTGGTGCCGGCCCTGCGTGCGCTCGTGGACGTCGAGGTGCACTGCTTCGGGGAGCCGCGCGCCGGCGTCCCGGACGTGCACGCGCACCGCCCGCCCAGCGCGCTGGCCGGCGCGAACGCCGCGCTGCAGACGCTCGGGGTCGACCTGTCCATGGTCGCGGCCGTCGAGGCCGTCGACCTCGTCCACTCCCACACCTGGTACGCCAACATGGCCGGGCACCTGGCCAAGATCCTCTACGGCGTCCCGCACGCGGTCACGGCGCACTCGCTCGAGCCGCGCCGGCCGTGGAAGGCCGAGCAGCTCGGCGGCGGGTACCAGCTGTCGTCGTGGGTGGAACGCACGTCCTACGAGCACGCCGATGCGGTGATCGCGGTGAGCGAGGGGATGCGGCGCGACGTGCTGGAGTGCTATCCGGACCTCGACCCAGCGCGCGTCCACGTGGTGCACAACGGCATCGACACGGCGTTCTACCACCCCGACCCGGCCCGCGACGCCGTGCGCGACGCCGGCGTCGACCCGGACCGGCCGAGCGTGGTGTTCGTCGGGCGCATCACCCGGCAGAAGGGCCTGGGGCACCTGGTCGCGGCCGCGCACCACATCGACCGCGACGCCCAGATCGTGCTGTGCGCCGGGGCGCCGGACACCCCGGAGATCGCCGAGGAGACCGAGATCGCGGTCGCCGAGCTGAGTGCGGCCCGTCCCGGCGTGATCTGGGTGCGGGGGATGCTGGCGACCGCCGAGGTCCGTCAGCTGCTGTCGGCGGCCACCGTCTTCGTCTGCCCGTCGGTCTACGAACCGCTGGGCATCGTCAACCTGGAGGCGATGGCGTGCGGCACGGCCGTGGTCGCCTCCGACGTCGGAGGCATCCCCGAGGTCGTCGCGCACGGTGGCACCGGGCTGCTGGTGCACTACGACGAGCACGCCGTGGAGGAGTTCCGCACGCGGGCTCGCCGAGGCGGTGAACACGCTGCTCGCGGACCCGGGCCGGGCCGCGGCGATGGGGGCCGCGGGCCGGGAACGCGCCGAGCTCGAGTTCTCGTGGGAGCACGCCGCGGCGCGGACGGTGGAGATCTACCGCTCGCTGCGCTGACGCGCGGACATGCCGCACCGGCATCAGCCGGACACGGCCTTGAGGGCGTCGCCGAGCTGGCCGGCCTCCTCGACCGACATCTCGACGACCAGGCGGCCGCCGCCCTCGAGGGGGACGCGCATCACGATGCCCCGGCCCTCCTTGGTCACCTCCATGTCACCGTCACCGGTCCGGGGCTTCATCGCCGCCATCTCCTGCTCCCTCCGTGTTCGTGTGCAGAGTGCCGCTGCGCGGGGGGAGCGCGCGGCGGGATGCTGGAGAACATCCTTCCTCATCGGCGGGTGCGGAGTGAAACCGGAGCGATCAACCGGGCTTCACGCCGGCTCGCCAGCAGCCGCAGCATCGACGTGGTCGTCGACCAGCCCCGCGGCCTGCATCAAGGCGTAGCACGTGGTCGGCCCGAGGAAGCGCAGGCCGCGACGCTTGAGCTCGCGCGCCATCGCCGTGGACTCCGCGGTGGTGGCCGGTACCTCGGCCATGCTCGCGGGCCGGCGGTGGGTGGCCGGGATCCGGGGCGAACGACCACAGCAGCTCGTCGAGCGGGGTGTCGAGCTCGAGCACCCGGCGCGCGTTGTGGACGGTCGCCTCGATCTTGGCGCGGTTGCGGACGATGCCGGCGTCGGCGAGCAGCCGCTGCACGTCCGACTCCCCGAAGGCGGCCACGACCTCCGGGTCGAAACCGGCGAACGCCGAGCGGAACGCGGGCCGCTTGCGCAGGATCACCAGCCACGACAGCCCGGACTGGAAGCCCTCCAGGCTGAGCCGCTCGAACAGCGCTGCGACGCCGTGCAGCGGCCGGCCCCACTCGTCGTCGTGGTAGGCGACGTACTCCGGCGCGCGTGCCGGCCCAGCCGCACCGGGTCGGTTCACCCACCGGCGCGGTACCGGTCCTCGCAGAGCCGCGCCATCCTCCGCAGCGAGCGCTCGACGCCGAGCCGGAACACCGGGCGCACGATCGGCCAGCCGACGCGCCCGACCGCACCGAGCGGCAGGTCGAGCAGCTCGGTCCACAGGAACCGCGAGCGCTGCGGACCCAGCTCGACGACCTCGAACACCCCGTCGCCGCGCACCACCCGGCCGAGGTGGCGCACCGACGCACCGCTTCGGGGGTCCCACTCGACGATCTCCATCGGGTCGATGAACCCCAGCGGGCCGACGCCCGTGACGGCGCTCAACGTGGCGCCGGGCCCGCGGCCGTCGCCCGCGCCGTCGACCCGCACGCGGGTGCCGAGCATCCACTCGCCCTGCCCCTCCCAGTCGGTGGCCGCCCGCCAGACGACCTCGGCCGGCGCGTCGACGTCGACCGGCACGGTCAGCTCCACCGCGACTCATCGCTCCCCCTCGCCGCGGGCGCCCGCGCCCGCCAGCTGCGACTCCAGCTCCGCCACCCGGGCCAGCAGCCCGTCGCGCTCGACACCGCCGCGGTCCAGCTCGTCGGCCAGCCGATCCAGCACCCAGTCCACCTCCTCCATCCGGTAGCCGCGCAGCGCCTGCGGGAACCGCAGGTCGCGCACGTCCTCGCCGTCGATCTCGCCGGCGGGCAGCCGGGTCGGGCGTCGCCCCGGGCGGCAGCGGCGCGAGCTCCTCGCCGCGACCGAACACCACCGCGGCCAGCCCGAACACCGCGGCGGCCACGACCGCGACGACCAGCAGGTAGATCAGCGCCGTTCCCACGATCCCATCCCACCACGTCCCGGCGGACGGGGCCGTCAGCGCACCAGCACCTCGCGCATCGGCGGGCGCTCGGTCACCTCGACGGCAGTGGACGCCGGCAACCACTCGCCGTCGATCTGCAGGAACTGGGTCAGCACCACCGCGCGTCGGGGATCGCGCACCGGGCCAGCGCCGCCGCCAGGATCTGCCGGGCCATCACGCCCAGCTGCAGCAGCGACCGGTTGCGGTGCTTGCGCACCCCCAGGTTGACCTGGGCCAGCCCGTCGAGACCCAGGGCCGCCCAGGTGTCGAGCAGCAGCCCGATCTCCACGCCGTAGCCCGGCCGCGAAGGGCACGGACTCCAGCAGCTCCCTGGTCCCGGCGTACTCCCCGCCCAGCGGCTGGACGATGCCCGCGAGCTCGGGGCGCAGCGCGGCCAGCAGCGGCCGCACCAGCAGCTCGGTGACCCGCCCGCCCCCGGTGTCGGACTGCGTGCGTCTCCAGGCGCAGCGGACGCCGGTAGAACCCCTTGACGAGTCCGACGTGGGGCTCGGTGAGCAGCGGGCCGAGCAGCGCCGGGACGAAGGCGGGGTCGAAGTCGACCAGGTCGGAGTCGAGGTAGCAGATGATGTCGCCGGTCGTGGCGGCCAGCGATCGCCACAGCACCTCGCCCTTGCCGGGCACGGGTGGGAGGTGCGCCACGACGTCGGTGCGCAGCACCACCCGGGCCCCGGCCGCGGCGGCGACCGTCGTCGTGCGGTCGGCCGATCCGGAGTCCATCACCACCAGCTCGTCCACCAGCGGGGCGGGCCCCCGGGTCAGCGGCACGATGGCCGCGACGATCGCGCCGACCGTCGCCTCCTCGTCGAGGGCGGGGAGCACGACCGACACCCGGCGACCGGCCTTCGCGGCGACGAGCTCGTCGACGCGCCATGTGGGCTCCTGGTACGTGCGTCGGGCGAACCACTGCTCGGTGACCGGATCCATCGGACCTCCTGCGCGATCGAGGGGTCGTGCGGGGGTGGCAGCGCTGCCGGTGACGTCTCAGGCGAGCGCGCGGACCGTCCGTGCCGGAGGTCGGTTACCCAGAATGGCCGCGACCATGTCCACGGTACGGCGGGTTGCGGCCACCTCGTGGGCGCGGAACACCCTGGCCCCCGCGGCGGCGGCCAACGCCGTGGCGGCCAGCGTCCCCTCCAGGCGCTCGTTGAGGGCGACGCCGAGGGTCTCACCGACGAAGTCCTTGTGGGACACCGCCATCAGGACGGGCCAGCCGGTGTCGACGAGCTCGCCGCAGCGGCGCAGCAGGGCCAGGCCGTGGAACGTGTTCTTCCCGAAGTCGTGGGTCGGGTCGATGAGCACGCCCTCCCGCGGCACCCCGAGGGCGACGAGCCGCTCGGCCTGCCCGCACACGTCGGCGAGCACGTCGGCGACGACGTCGACGTAGCGCACCCGGTGCGGCCGGCGCCGCGGCACCGCTCCGCCGGTGTGCGAGCAGACGATGCCGACGCCGGTCTCCGCGGCCACCTCCCCCAGCGCCGGGTCGGCACCCGCCCACGTGTCGTTGAGCAGGTCGGCGCCCGCGGCCACGGCCCGCCGACCCACCTCCGCGCGCCAGGTGTCCACGCTGATCACGACGTCCCGGTGCCGGTCGCGCACCGCCGCGACGAACGGGACGACGCGCCGGATCTCCTCGTCGGCGTCCACCTCGGCTCCGGGACCGGCCTTGACCCCGCCGATGTCGACGATGTCCGCACCCTCGTCGACGGCCGCATCGACGCGGGCCATGGCGGCGTCGTCGGCGAACGCCGCACCGCCGTCGTAGAACGAGTCGGGCGTGCGGTTGACGATGGCCATCACCAGCGCCCGGTCCTGGGCCGGCTCACGCGCTCCGAAGCGGATCACGGCGGTGGAGGCGACGCGGTCGCGGGCGCCCGCGCTCAATGCGCGTCCTCCCACGCACCGTAGGCCTCATCACCACCTGCACCGCGTCGTCGACGTCGTCGGTGAGGTGCAGGAGCGAGAGGTCCTTGTCGCCGATCTTGCCGCTGCCGTGGACCGTCTTGGAGATCCAGTCGTGCAGGCCGCCCCAGTACTCGGTGCCCAGCAGCACCACGGGGAACTTGGTGACCTTCTTGGTCTGCACCAGGGTGAGCGCCTCGAACAGCTCGTCGAGCGTGCCGAACCCGCCGGGAAGGCACACGAACGCCTGGGAGTACTTGACGAACATCGTCTTGCGGGCGAAGAAGTACCGGAAGTTGATGCCCAGGTCGACCCACTCGTTGAGTCCCTGCTCGAACGGCAGCTCGATCCCCAGCCCGACGGAGAACCCGCCCGCCTCGGAGCACCCCTTGTTCGCGGCCTCCATCACGCCGGGCCCGCCGCCGGTGATCACCGCGAACCCGGCCTCCGCGAGTGCGGTGCCCAGCGCCCGGCCCTGGGCGTACTCCGGGTGGTCCGCCGGCGTGCGGGCCGAGCCGAACACGGTGACGGCGCGGGGCAGCTCGGCGAGCATGCCGAAGCCCTCGACGAACTCGGCCTGGATCCGCAGCACCCGCCACGGGTCGGTGTGCACCCAGTCGCTGGGGCCGCGGGAGTCGAGCAACCGCTGGTCGGTGGTCGTGGACTCGTTGCGGTGCTCGCGGCGCAGCAGCACCGGACCACGCTGCTTCTCCTCGGGGCGGCGGTCCCCGTTGACGGTCATGACCGCCAGGGTAATGACGGCGATCAGGCGGACAGGAAGCGGCGGAGGACCTCGGTCGCCTCCGTGATCTGCCGGGTGTCCACGTGCTCCTCGCGGGTGTGCGCGAGGTTCGGGTCGCCGGGGCCGTAGTTGAGCGCGGGGACGCCGAGGGCGGCGAAGCGCGAGACATCGGTCCAGCCGTACTTCGCCGACACCGACCCACCGGCGGCAGCGAGGAACTCCCGCGCGGCCGGCGCGCCGAGCCCGGGAAGCGCGCCGGCCGCGAGATCGGTGACGGTGACCTCGAACCCGTCGAGCACCTCGCGGACGTGCGCCTCGGCCGCGGCCGCGTCCCGGTCCGGCGCGAACCGGAAGTTGACGGTCACGACGCACTCGTCGGGGACGACGTTGCCGGCCACGCCGCCGGTGATCCACACCGCCTGCAGCCCCTCGCGGTACCCGCAGCCGTCGATGTCGACCTCGCGCGCGCGGTGACCGTCGAGCCGCTCGAGCACCGCGCCGGCGCGGTGGACCGCGTTCTCCCCGAGCCAGGAGCGCGCCGAGTGCGCCCGCCGACCCCGGGTGGTGACCTCCGCACGCAGCGTGCCCTGGCAACCCGCCTCGACCGTGCCGTTGGTCGGCTCGCCGAGGATCGCGAGGTCGGCGGCGAGCCAGTCCGGGTGCTCGCGCTCGATGCGGCCGAGGCCGTTGCGCTCGGCCTCGACCTCCTCGCAGTCGTAGAACACCAGCGTCAGGTCGTGGCGCGGCTCGGTGAGGGTCGCGGCCAGGTGGGCGATGACGGCGTCGCCGGCCTTCATGTCCGACGTGCCGCACCCGTAGAGCAGGGCTCCCTCGCGACGGCTGGGCAGGTTGTCGGCGATCGGCACGGTGTCGATGTGCCCGGCGAGCAGCACCCGCCGCTCGCGACCCAGATCCGTCCGGGCCAGCACGGCGTCGCCCGAGCGCAGCACCTGCAACGCCGGGGCCTGCGCCCGCAGCGCCGCCTCCAGGGCATCGGCCAGCGCCGCCTCCTCCCCCGAGACACTGGGCACGTCGACGAGGGCGGCACAGAGGTCGACGGGGTCCGCGGTGAGGTCGAGTTCGGGGGTCACCCGGCGGACGCTACCTGCCGCCGTCCGGGCTCCCGGGGTGCTCGCCGCTCCTTTGCTCTGCGCACACCGGCGCAACGCGGCGGGCCCGCCCAGGCTCTGCGCACACCGGCGCAACGCGGCGGGCCACCCAGGCTCTGCGCACCACGGCGCAACGGGGATCGCGGACATCGCTCGTCCACTGACCCGGGTCGGTTCCGCGCGAGAGCACCGAGATCGACCACCGAGTGGTTCGATCTGCATCCGGACCACGCTCCGGTCGAACTCGCCGGATCGGACCTCTCGCTGACCGATGCACCCGGGTGACGCGTATCGGTGCGCAGAGCAAAGGGTCGGCAACAGGGCCCTGCGGGTCAGGAGCCGAGGAGCTGGCACTGCCACCCGTCGGGAACACCGGCCCGAGGCGCCGGGGCACGGCGCGTCCACAGGTTGTCCACAGGACGCCGGGACGGGCTGGCCGGCAGCGGTCGGGGCCGCCAACCTCGGGAGCATGGAGATCCACCTCGACGATTTCGATCCGGTCGGGCTGGTGCGCGCGGCGCGGCGGCGGATGGACTGCAGCCAGCGCGAGCTCGCGCAGCGAGCGGGCGTCGCACCGTCGAGTGTCGCGCGCATCGAGTCCGGCTCGCTCGCTCCGAGTCTGGGGCTGCTCCGCCGGATCCTCGCCGCCGCCGATCTCGGCCTCGTCGCCGTCGACAGGCAGGGTCGTCTCGTCCGGCCCATGCGCGACCGCGACGACCTCCGCGACGGCGCCGAGCGCCGTTACCCGTCACACCTCGACACCGTGCTCGATCCGCGGTCCGGCGACTGGTGGGGCGACCGGTACGGACTCGCGCGGCCGCCGGAGACGTTCTACCGCGACCGCCGCCGGCGTGACGACCAGCGCCGGCGGAGCCAGTGGGAGGTCCGCGTCGCCCAGTACCGCCACGTCCCGCCACCCCCGGAGATCTGGGGTCGCTACAGCGTCTAGCGTCGGATCGGTGACCACCTCACCGCTCCGGGAGGGCGCCTCCGGCACCGGGCTGGCCACCGTCACGCCCGACGGCACCGTCCTCGACACCTGGTACCCGTCCCCCGCACTCGGGCCGGACGCGCCCGACGTCGCCGCCGACCTCGCGCCGCTCACCGGCTCCGACCCGGCCCGCGGGGTCGAGACGCGCGTGGTGCGCACGGCGATCGCGTCGTTGTCCGACCCGCCGGCCGACGCCCACGACGTCTACCTGCGGCTGCACCTGCTCAGCCACCGGATCATCGCCCCGCACGAGGCCGACCTCGAGGGGATCTTCGGGCTGCTCGCGAACGTCGTGTGGACCGACCACGGCCCGTGCCCGGTGCCCGGCTTCGAGCTCACGAGGGCCCGACTGCGCGCGCGGGGCCCGGTCACGGTGCTCTCGGTCGACAAGTTCCCGCGGATGGTCGACTACGTCGTCCCCGCCGGCGTCCGCATCGGGGACGCCGATCGCGTGCGGCTGGGGGCGCACCTCGCCCCGGGAACGACCGTCATGCACGAGGGTTTCGTCAACTTCAACGCCGGCACCGTCGGGGTCTCGATGGTCGAGGGCCGGATCTCGGCCGGGGTGGTCGTGGGCGACGGTTCCGACCTCGGCGGCGGCGCGTCGATCATGGGGACGTTGTCCGGTGGTGGGCGCGAGGTGGTCTCGGTGGGGCGACGCTGCCTGGTCGGCGCGAATGCCGGGATCGGCATCTCCCTCGGCGACGACTGCACGGTCGAGGCAGGTCTCTACGTCACCGCCGGCACCAAGGTCGTGCTGCCGGACGGCACCACCGCCGCGGCCCGCACGCTGTCGGGAGGCGACGGGCTCCTGTTCCGGCGCAACTCGGTGAGCGGAGCGGTGGAGGTGCTGCCCCGCACCCTCGAGGGTGGTGTCACGAGCAACGCTCTGAACGCGGTCTTGCACGCGAACTGAGCGGGCGATCACCGATGCGGGCGATCGCCCACGCCTGGAGGGTCCCGGCCACCAGGAGGACGGTGATCGCGGCGGGGAAGCCGTCGGTCACGTCGATGAGCACGCCCATCAGGAGCGGGCCCAGCCCGGCGCTCAGGTACCCGACGCCGAGGGCGAGCCCGCTCGTCGCCGCGCTGGCCGCGCCGTCCGGGGTGCGCCAGGCGATCACCGCCAGCCCCAGCGGGAAGCCCGCCCCCACCCCGATGCCCATGAGCACCACCCACGGCCACGGACCCACCAAGGGCGGGATCGGGAGCAGCAGCGCTCCGATCGTCCCGGCGAGGCCGCAGGCCAGTGTGAGCCCGGACCAGAACCGCCAACGCCGACGCCGCTCGGCCAGCGCCGGGACGAGCAATGCGGAGGGGATCTGGGCGATGCTCCACGCCGCCAGCAGCAGGCCGGCCTGCTCCGGGGTCCAGCCCTGCCCCTCGTAGTACGGCGAGAGCCAGGTGAGCCACCCGTAGAACATCAGCGACGTGCCCGCCTGGTAGGCGGCGGCGAGGCGAGCGAACGGGTCGCGCCACGGCGGTGGCGCTCCCGCGCTCCTCGCGGCCGGCATCCGGCGGGCGATCGGCACCCAGACGGCGGTGGCCAACGCGGCCGGCACGGCCCATACGGCGAGCGAGAAGGACCAGCCACCCAGCGCCGTCGCGAGCGGCACCGCTACCGCGCTGGCGATCGTCGCCCCGACCATCATCGACACCACGTAGCCGCCGGTGGCCGCCCCCGCCCGCTCGCCGAGGTGCTCCTTGACGACGCCGGTGATCAGCACCCCGGCCAGCCCGATACCCAGTCCGAGGAGCAGGCTGCCGCCGATGAGGGTGACCAGCGCCGGTATTCCGCGGACCAAGCTGCCGGCCGCCACCAGCCCGACCGAGACCCCGAGCGCTCGCTCGCGGCCGACGCGGCTGCCGAACGCCGAGCCGCCGAACGATCCGGCGGCCATCATCAACACCGCTCCGGCCTGGACCAGCCCGGCCGCCGCCGAGGACACGCCGAGCTCGGCACGCACCGTCTCCAGCAGGGGCGGGTAGCCGGCCAGCGCGGCCCGTAGGTTCGCGGCGAGGGCCAGCAGGCCGAGCAGGACGACAGCCGGCCGGACGGTCACCCTCACACCGCGGTCAACCGCCGAGCCGCCGCGCTGATCCGCTCGTCGGTGGCGGTGACGGCCACGCGCACGTGGTGCACCCCGGTCGGACCGTAGAACTCCCCCGGCGCCACCAGGACACCCTGCGCCGCCAGCCGCCGCACCGTCAACCGGCCGGGTTCGCCTGCGGTGGCCCACAGGTAGAGCCCGGCCGCGGAGTGCTCCACCCGCAGGCCGGCGGCCTCCAGCGCCACCCGCAGCTGGTCGCGGCGCCGGGCATACCGGTCGGCCTGCACGGCGACGTGGACGTCGTCGGACGCCGCGGCCTCCATCGCGGCCTGCACCGGCCGCGGGACGATCATGCCAGCGTGCCGTCGCACCTCCAGCAGGCCCGCGACCAGCGCCGGGGCGCCCGCCACGAAGCCCGCGCGGTACCCGGCGAGGCTGGACGACTTCGACATCGAGTGGACGGCGAGCAGTCCCTCGGCGGATCCGTCGCACACGTCAGGACGCAGGATCGACGCCGCGCCGTCGGACAGCGACAGGTAGCACTCGTCCGACGCGACCACGGCGCCGCGCTCCCGCGCCCATCGCACGACCTTGCGCAGGTGCTCGGGCGGCAGCACCCTGCCGGTCGGGTTGGACGGGGAGTTCAACCAGACCAGCGCCACCCGCCGCGGTCCCAGCGCGGTCGTCGAGTCCGCCCGCACGACCTGGGCACGGGCGAGCCGGGCGCCGACCTCGTAGGTCGGGTAGGACAGCTCCGGGATGACGACGGTGTCGTCGGGGCCGAGTCCGAGCAGCGTGGGCAGCCAGGCGACCAGCTCCTTCGAGCCGATCGTCGGGAGCACCGCGACGGGGTCGACGGTCACTCCGAAGCGGCGCCGGAGGGATCCGGCGATGGCCTCCCGCAGGGACGCCGGGCCGTGCGTGGTCGGGTATCCGGGCTCGTCGGCCGCCGGCCCGGCCAGGGCGGCGCGGACGACGGGTGCCACGGGGTCGACCGGCGTGCCGATCGACAGGTCGACGATCCCGTCGACGTGGGCTGCGGCGAGCGCCCTGTCCTCGGCCAGGGAGTCCCAGGGGAAGTCGGGGAGCGTGAGAGGGACCAGCGTCACTCGTCGTGCTGCTGCGGGGGCAGGCTCAGCGCCGGTTCGACGTCGTGGTCCACCTTGCCGACCTTGGACGCGCCACCGGGTGAGCCCAGCTCGTCGAAGAAGTCCACGTTGGCCTTGGTGTAGGCGGTCCACTGCTCAGGGACGTCGTCCTCGTAGTAGATCGCCTCGACCGGGCAGACCGGCTCGCAGGCCCCGCAGTCGACGCACTCGTCGGGGTGGATGTAGAGCATCCGCGCGCCCTCGTAGATGCAGTCCACCGGGCACTCTTCGATGCACGCCTTGTCGAGCAGGTCGACGCAGGGCTCGGCGATCACGTAGGTCACGGGTGGTCCTCCACTCGGGCCGTTCAACGACCTCCCCAGTATGTATCCCCGGTGAGCCGATCCCCAGCCGGGGCGGTGTGAACCCCGTCCCGTCCCGGCCCGGCCGGACCGGCGGGCGGGAGCGAGGATGTGCAGGTGGACATCCCCGACGAGCTGCTCGGTCGGCGGGTCGCGCTGCGGTACCGCACCGGTGAACGGGACGGGCGGCCGTTGTACACCGACGCCCTGGGCGAGCTCGGCACCGACGGGCCGGGCGCGGTGCTCGTCACGACCCGGCGCGGCCCGGTCCGCGTCGAGCGCGCCACGGTGGTGGCGGTGCGGGCGGTGCCCCCCGCTCCTGCGCGACGCGCGTCGCTGGCGGCGATCACCCGGCTGGAGGGACTCTGCGCCGACGCGTGGCCCGCGGCCGTGGAGCGATCGCTCGGGGCGTGGCGGCTGCGCGCCGCGGGGGGCTACACCGGCCGGGCCAACTCCGCCCTCGCGATCGGCGACCCCGGGATGCCGGTGTCCGCCGCGCTCGACGTCGTGCGCACATTCTCCCGTGACCAGGGCATCCCGCCGCGCGTCCAGGTGCCCGACGGGTCACCGTGGGACCGGGCGGTGGCCGCGCAGGGGTGGGTGCTCGACGCCGACCACGCCGCCGGCGCGGAGGTGGCGGTGCTCGTCGCGGCGCTCGACGGCGGCCCGGACCCGAGCGTCGAGGTGGCGGACCGGCCGTCCGACGAGTGGTGGCGGCTGCCCGCGGGCCGTCTTCCGACCGCCGCGCAACGCGGCGTCCTGGACCCCCAGTGCGACCCGCAGTGCGCCCCGGCCGGTGCGCCCCGCATCGCGTTCGCGCTGCTCAGGGACCCGGACGGGACCGCACTCGGACGGGTGCGGGCCGCGGTGGTGGACGAGCACCTGCACCACTCCGTGCTGGAGATCCTCCCCGCGGCGCGCCGCAGGGGCCTCGCGACGAGGCTGCTCGCCGCCACGGCGGCCTGGGGTCGCGGGCACGGCGCCCGCTGGGGGGTGCTGCAGGTGGCCCGGCGCAACGGTGCCGCGCGCGCCTTCTACGAGCGGCTGGGCTTCGTCGAGCACCACCGCTACCGCTACCTGGTGCCGCCCCGATGACGGGCGGGATCCGCCGGCGCGGCGTACCCCCGGTCCAGCACGCGGCTCAGGGCGCACAGCCCGGCACCCGTTCCGCCGACGACGAGCAGCAGCGACTGCCAGGTGAGGGGCAGCATGACGTCGCCTCCCGGTCCGGTGAGCCCGAGCACGCCGACGGTGAGCACCCACGCCGTCAACGGGGTCGCGGCCACGCCGGGCCGGGGGTCGACCTCGCCGGCCCGGCGCACGAGCCAGGGCAGGACCAGGATCGACAGCAGCGCGCCGATCGGCACCGGCAGGCCGCCGGCGTGGAGCGGGGTGAAGACCAGCCCGAACACCCCGAGCAGGACACCGTCGACGACCAGCAGGGCGAGCAACGCGTTGTCCGAGATCACCGGTGCGTCGGCCGCCTCCGTCCCCTCCTCGGTGATCATGCGTCCGCCCCGAAGAGCCCGCCGGCACCGTCCACGGCCACGTACTCCTCGACGTCGAGGAACGGCTGCGCGACGAGGTTGCTCATGGCCAGGGCGACCGGTCCGTCGCCCGTCCCGGCGCCGGACCCGCCCGGGCCGGCCCACAGCGCGATCTGCGTGGCGTGGGAGCGCAGGGCGGCGAGCCGGGCCGTCCGCTGCCCACCCACGTCGACGCGCGCGGTGATCGCCTCGTCCGGCACGCTCGGCAGCTCGTCGGGCCCCGGCAGGCGAAAGGGCATGCCGTCGACGGCGGCGAGCCCGGCCAGTCCCCTGTCGAGCGTCGATCGTCCGGTCACGGTGAACAGCAGCCGGGCCGGCACCCGCCGAACCGCCGCGACGGTGATCTCGTGGGCACGCACGTGGTCAGGATGCCCGTAGCCGCCGTCCTCGGCGTAGGTGATCACGACCTGCGGCCGCACCTCCTCCAGAACCCCGGTCAGCGCGTCGACCTGTTCGGAGAACGCCTCGGCCCGGGCGAACGCGCGGGGGTGCAGCACCTGCGGCGTGGCCGCGCGGATCCCGTTGCCGGCCAGGTCCATGCCGGAGTCGCGCCAGCGCCCGACCCCACCGAGGAAGCGGTGGTCGCGCAGCCCGAGCGCCGTACACGCCCCGGCCAGCTCCCCGACCCGGTAACCGCCGAGCTGGTCGGCGCGGTCGGCGGCGAGCTCGGCGAGCTCCGGCGGGATCACCTCGCCCTGCTCACCGAGGGTGCAGGTCACGAGCGTGACCGTCGTGTCGGGCTCGGCCACGAGCCGTGCGATCGTGCCGCCGGTGGTCAGCGTCTCGTCGTCGGGGTGGGCGTGGACCAGGAGAAGGCGCCGGGCTGCGGGCGTCACCGTCAGATCAGCCTCTTGCGCTCCGCGAAGTGGCACGCCACCGGGTGCCCCTGTCCGCGCTCGACCAGCTCGGGCTTCTCGTCCACGCAGCGTTCGCGCTCGCCGGCACCCAGCTCGTGGGCGAACTTCGGGCAGCGGGTGCGGAACCGGCACCCGCTGGGCGGGTCGACCGGGCTCGGCACGTCGCCCACGACGGTGATCCGCTCGCGGGCCCGCTCCTTGCGGGGGTCGGGCAGCGGGATCGCCGAGATCAACGCCTGCGTGTAGGGGTGCGCGGCCGCGTCGAACAGGTCGTCCGCGAGGCCCGTCTCGACGATGCGACCGAGGTACATCACCGCGATCCGGTCGGCGATGTGCCGCACCACGGACAGGTCGTGCGAGACGAACAGGTACGACAGGCCCAGCTCGGCCTGCAGCTCGTCGAGCAGGTTGAGCACGCCGGCCTGGATCGACACGTCCAGCGCCGACACCGGCTCGTCGAGGACGAGGACCTTGGGCCGCAGCGCCAGGGCCCTGGCCACGCCGATGCGCTGGCGCTGCCCGCCGGAGAACTCGTGCGGGAACCGGTTGCCGTGCTCGGGTTGGAGCCCGACGGTGCGCAGCAGGTCGCGCACCTGGGCGCGGCCGGCCTCGTCGTAGCGGCCGTGGATGCGCAGCGGCTCGGCGACGATCTCGTTCACCGGCATCCGCGGGTCGAGCGAGGCGTACGGGTCCTGGAACACGATCTGCAGGTCGCGGCGCAGCGGCGCGCATCTGCTTCCCGCGTCAGCGACGTCAGGTCCCGACCCTCGTAGCGCACCTCGCCCGACGTGGCCTCGATCAGGTTGAGCACCAGCCGGGCCGTGGTGGACTTGCCGCAGCCCGACTCGCCGACCAGTCCGAGCGTCTCGCCGCGACCGAGGTCGAACGACACGTCGCACACCGCGTGCACCTCGCCGATCTGGCGGCGCACCAGCCCGGTGGAGCGGATCGGGAAGTGCTTGACCAGGTGAGGGCCGACAGGATCGGCTCGGGGCCGGCGGCGGCCGGCCCGCCCGCCGACGTGGGGGGCGACGCTGCTGTGCGATGGCGAGCGGGCCCGCTCACGAGCCCTCCGTCTGGGCGAGGAAGTGCGCGAGCGCCGCGGTGTCCGCGACCTCGGTGGGGAAGAGGTCGCCGGGTGTGGCGCCGACGAGCTCCTCCGAGCGGTGGCAGGCGGCGAGATGTTCCGGTCCGGTCGTGGGCTCGAGGGCCGGCTCGATCTCGTCGCAGACGGCGACCGCGAGCGGGCAGCGGGGCGTGAACGGGCAGCCAGGCGGCATGTCGACCACCGAGGGCGGAGCGCCCGTGATCGGCGTCAGCCGCTCGGTCGGCCGGTCCAGGCGGGGCAGGCTGCCCAGCAAGCCGAACGTGTAGGGCATGCGCGGGGTGTAGAAGACGTCCTCCGCCGTGCCCATCTCCACCAGCTTGCCGGCGTACATGACCACAGGCCGGTCGGCCTGGCCCGCGATCACGCCGAGGTCGTGGGTGATCAGCACCATGGCGGCGCCGGTCTCCCGCTGTGCGGCCTGCAGCGCCTCCATGATCTGGGCCTGCACGGTGACGTCGAGCGCGGTGGTGGGCTCGTCGGCGATGATCACGTCGGGGTCGTTGGCCATGGCGATCGCGATGACCACCCGCTGTCGCATCCCGCCGGAGAGCTCGTGCGGGTAGCTCTCCAGGCGCTGCCGCGGGTTCGGGATGCGCACGATCTCGAGCAGCTCGGCCGCGCGGTCCAGGGCGGCATCCTTGCCGACGTCCTGGTGCGCCAGCACCGCCTCGGCGATCTGGTAGCCGACCGTGTAGACCGGGTTCAGCGACGTCATCGGGTCCTGGAAGATCATCGACGATGCTGCGGCCGCGGACCGTGTTCAGCTCCGCGTCGGCGGCACCCAGCAGCTCCTGGCCGCGGAAGCGCACCGAGCCGGAGACCTGCGCGGTGCGCGGCAGCAGCCCCATCACCGCCAGCGACGTGACCGACTTGCCGGAACCGGACTCGCCCACGATGCCCAGCACCTCGCCGGGGCGCAGCCCGTAGCTGACCCCGCGCACCGCCTGGACCAGGCCGTCCTCGCTGGGGAAGGCGACGGTCAGCTCGTCCACCTCGAGCACGACGTCGACGTCCGCATCGACGCCGCCCCGGCCGGCCAGCGGATCCTCCTGCGCTGTCGTCACCGGCGCACCGTCGTCTGCTGCGGGTCCATCGCGTCGCGCAGGCCGTCGCCGATGAAGTTGATGGTCAGCGCGATGATGATGATGAACAGCCCGGGGAAGTAGAACAGCCACGGCCGGGTGGTCAGCGCGGTCTGCGACTCGCTGACCAGCAGGCCCAGCGACGTGTCCGGGGCCTGCACGCCGAACCCGAGGAAGGACAGCGCCGTCTCGAGCGAGGATCGCGATGGCCACCAGGATCGTGGCGTTGACGATGATGGAGCCGAGCGCGTTGGGCACCAGGTGCCGCAGGATGATCCGGGTGTCGGTGGCGCCGAGCGCCTTCGCCGCCTCGATGAACTCCTTCTCCCGCAGCGACAGCACCACGCCGCGGGCCACCCGCGAGACGTAGGCCCAGTAGAGGCCGGCGATCACGAGCGCGATCAGGCACCACGGTGCCGCCGAAGTTGTGGGCCAGCATGGCGGCGACCGCGATGAGCGGCAGGGTCAGGATCAGGTCGGCGATCCGCATCATCACGCTGTCGACGCCGCCGCCGAAGTAGCCGGCGACCGCGCCCCAGAGCGTGCCGACGACGGTGGCGAAGATCGCCACCAGTCACCGCGATCTGCAGTGAGATCCGGGTGCCGCGCAGCACCTGGGCGAACTGGTCCTTGCCCGACCGCGTCGGTGCCGAACGGGTGGTCCCAGGACGGCGGCCGCGAGTTGTCCGGGGTGATCTCGCCGGCGTCGGTACTTCCACAGCGCTCCGCCGACGTACGCCAGCAGGACCAGCAGCGACCAGCACGACCAGGCTCGCCACCGCCAGCCGGTGCTGCAGGAAGCGGCGCACCGACGAGCTGGAGCTGGCTGCGCTGGGCGACGGTGAACTCGCGGTCGGGCGCCCGGTCCTGCCCGGCCGGTGGCGTGGCGAGCGCGGTCGGGTTCTCAGGCATAGCGGATCCTCGGGTCGAGGACGGCGTAGAGCAGGTCGGCGACCAGGTTGAACAGCGATCACGACCACGGCCGGCGACCAGCAGCCACGACGACGCCGCGTAGACGTCGTCGGTGCGGATCGCGTTCAGCAGGTAGTCGCCCATGCCGTTCCACTGGAACACGGTCTCGGTGACGACCGCGCCGCCGATGATCGCGGCGAGGTCCAGCGCGGTGACGGTGGTCAGCGGGATCAGCGCCGTGCGCAGCGCGTGCTTGACCATCACCGTGCGCCGCGACAGTCCCTTGGCCCGGGCCAGCCGGATGTAGTCGCTGTTCATCACCTCGAGCATCGAGGCGCGCTGGAACCGGCTCCAGGACGCGTAGGAGATCAGCGCCAGCGCGATCGTCGGGCAGCACCATGTGCCCGAGGACGTCGACGATCCGGGCGCCGAGTTCGGGCGGTGGCGGTACGGAGCTCGCGCCGATCGTGTAGAGCACCTGCTCGCCGACGGCGACGTTGAAGTCGATGCCCGCCTGCTTGAGCAGGATCGCCAGCCAGAACGACGGCATGGCCAGGAACAGGAAGCCCAGGAACGTGGCCGTGTAGTCGACGAGGCTGTACTGCTTCACCGCGCTGACCACGCCGACCACGATCGCCAGCACGAGCGCGATGACCATCGCCAGCGCGATCAGCCGCAGCGTGACGAAGAAGCGGCCGGCGAGCTCGGCTCCGATGTCCTGGGTGGAGACGACCGACGGTCCGAAGTCACCCTGCAGCACCCCGCCGATCCATGAGAAGAAGCGCGGGATGAGCGGTTGGTCGAGGTGCAGGCGCGCGGTCTCGGCCGCGATGACGTTCGGCGGCGCGGGCGGGTTCTTGGCGAGTAGCGGATCGAGCGGGTTGCCGGCCGACGTGCCGAGGGCGAAGACGATGAACGCGGCGATCAGCAGGATCGGGATCGAGATCGCGATGCGGCGCACGGCGAAGGCGAGCATGGCTGGTGCCCCTCACTGGGCCTTCAGGCCCCACTGCTCGACGTTGTACGTCGGCCCGTCCAGCGAGGAGTTGTTGCGCACGTTGCCGACGTTGTCGCGGACCGCGACGAACGTCGGCTTCTGGTAGAGCGGCAGCACGTAGGCGTCCTCGGCCATGATCCGGCCGGCCTCGTTGAGCTGCTCGGTCGCCGCAGCCGGGTCGGTCGACGACGCCGCCTGGTTGATCAGCGCGTCCACCTGGGGGTTGTTGTACTTGCCGTAGTTCGAGCCGGAGGTGGACAGCCAGAGCTGCTGCGCGCCGCCGAACACGAACGGCGACTGCACCCAGGCGAAGACGATGATGTCGTAGTCGCCGCTGCTGGTGGTGTCGCCGAGCGAGTCGGTGGGTTCGATGGTGACGTTCACGCCCAGGCCCTTCATGTACGACGCGAACAGCTCGCACTGGCTCTGCCGGATGGCGTTGCCCACGGTGTACCGGATGCGGAACGTGGGCACGGCCTGCCCGTTCGGGGCCACCAGCGCGGTGCCCACCCCGGTGTAGCCGGCGTCGGTGAGGATCTTCTTGGCCGCGTCGAGGTCCCCGGTGCCCTGACCCGTCGGGCCGATGACGTCGCGGTAGCCCTCCAGCTGCGGGATGTACATGTGGTTGTTCAGCGGCGTGACCTCGGGATTGAACTGGCCCACGGTCTTGGCGATGATGTCCTCCCGGTTCACCGCCGTGAACATCGCCTGGCGCAGCGCCTTGTCGGCGAGGAACGGGTTCACCAGGTTGAGGTCGAAGTGCTCCCAGGTCAGCCCGAGCCCCTGGGTCTGGGAGACGCCCGGGATCTGCTGCACCTGGGTGACCAGGTCCACCTGCGGCTGCGGGTAGATCACCTGGACCTCGTCGTTCTGCAGGGCGATCGGCTCCTGGGTGGCATCGGTGATCACCCGGTAGACCAGCCGGTCGAGCTTCGGCTTCGTCTCACCGGCCCACGCTGGGTTCGGCACCACGGTCAGCGCCACGTTGGGCTGCCAGTCCTCGATCGCGTACGGGCCGGCCGAGAAGGTCGGCACCGTCGTGCCGAACCAGTCGAACGCGGACTTGAGGCCGGCCGGGGAGGCGAGGTCGCCCTGCTGCGCGGCGATGTGCGCCGGGTACAGCGGGGCCGAGGAGCCGAAGACGCCCTGCCAGTCGGTGTAGGGCTGGGCGTAGGTCACGGTGACGGTCTTGCCGCCCTCGGACCCGACGACGCTGTCGATCTGGTCGTAGCCGCCGTTGCCGGCCGTGTCGCAGTCCGGGCAGTCCCGCCCGTTCTGGGTCTTCCAGTTGAAGACGAAGTCCTCCGCGTTGACCGGGGTGCCGTCGTTCCACGACGCAGTGGGGTTGATCGTGTAGGTGACGGTGAACGGGCTCTCGCTGGTGACCTCGGCCGAGCTGACGTAGTCGGTGTTCAGCGTCGACTTCAGGTCCGGCGTGGTGACGAAGGTGTAGGGCAGCAGCGCCTTGAACACCAGGCCCGTCTCGAAGACGTTGCCCTCCGACGAGTTCTGGTTCCAGTTGTCGATGTTCTTCTCGATGGCGAAGGTGACCTGCCCGCCCTGCTGCAGCTGGTCGGCCGCCACCTGGTTGCACGTGTTCGGATCGGTGCAGCCCTCGAACAGGCCCGTCGCGGTCGGCGAGCCGCCCTCACCGCCGGCGCCACCGCCGGCTCCCCCGCCACCGCATGCCGCGAGCACCAACGCGGCCGCCGCGGACATCGCGACCACGGACGCAGCCCTCGTTCTCGTCATCGACTCCCTGACCTCCTGTGCTGACCGTGCTGGTCGGACGACGCTATGAACCGGCCTCCCACCCGTCACCGGCGGTTCTCCGATCGTGACCAAAGGGTGACCGGCCGACGTCAGTCGGCCGGCGCCCGCCACTGCTCGGCCCCGCTCAGTGGTCCGGTGCGCACCGGACCGGGACCGATGCCCGTCACCGCATCGGCCTCAGGGGTGCTCACCACGAGCGTGACCGGCTGGAAGAGCGGAAGCACCGGCAGCTGCTGCCAGAGCAGGCGCTCGACCGCCGCGGCGGTGGTCGGGCGCGGCGCCTCGGACACCAGCTCGTCGAGGAGGGGTTGCAGCGCGGGGAAGCAGAACCCGGTGGGCGAGCGCGGCGGGTCGGGCGCCGGTGCGGCGCGGATCGGGCAGCCGTAGTCCGAGGCCAGCTCGGTGCCCGGATCGCCGCCGATCGAGCGGGGCAGGACGAGCAGGTCCACCTCGGTGGTGCCGGGCGCCGGGACCGCGGTGGTCGGGCTCGCGCCGGACGAGGCCGTGCCGGGGGTGGCCGTCGACTCGGCCGTGGGGCCGGCGGGCGGCGCGGTCGGGGGCCCTGTCGGGGGCACGGTCGCCGTCGTACTCGGCGGTGTCGCAGGCACGGTGACCTGGCCGAACAGCTCCACAGCGCTCGGAGCGACCACGGTCACGTCGATGCCGGCGGCGTCGAGCTGCTCGGCCACGAGCCTGGGCCACCCGCAGGTCGTCGGGCCGGTCCCCGGCCGCTCCGAGCACCAGCCGCGCCCGCACCCCGTCGACCGCCCACCGGCCGGTGGTGAGGTCGCGGGCCCACCCGGCCGCGGCCAGCAGCTGACCGGCGGCCACCGGATCGGGGCGGGCGGGTGCCCCCGCGGGCGCGGTGGCGGCATAGCCCGGCTCCGACGGGGCCGGCCCGAACGCGTCGGCCGGCAAGGCCTCGGGAGCGACCGCAGCGCGGAGCGCCTCGCGGTCGACGAGCGCGCCGACGGCCTGCCGGACGCGGACGTCGGCGAGCGGGCCGGTGTCGGCGCGCATGCCGAGCTGGGTGACGACCGGCTGCGGCGCAGGCTGGGCGCGCGGCGCCGGTACCAGCCCGCCGAGCGCGGTGCGGATCCCCGGGCCGGACTCGGGAAGGGCCACGGCGACGTCGCCGGCGGCCAGCCCGGCCGCCATCGCCGGGTCGTCGAGGCTCCGCAGGCGCAGCCGGTCCAGGACGGCCGGGGTGTCCCAGTACAGGTCGTTGCGCTCCAGCAGGACCTCACCACGGCCGCGGTCGACCGTCCCGATCCGGAACGGCGCACCGGACGCCGGCAGCCCGCCGACGAGGGCCCCGACCCACGACCCGGGCGCGTCCTTGAGGATGTGCGCGGGCAGCAGGTCGGAGAACAGGTGCTGCCAGGCGGGGTAGGGCTGGGAGAACACGACGTCCACGGCCTTGCCGCCGGCGCGGGACCGCACCTCGGTGATGAGCCGGTAGCCGGCGGCGTCGGTGACCCCCGGCTCGCTGCGCATCCGTTCCCAGAGGTAGACGAAGTCCTCGGCGGCGATCGGCGCGTTCGTCGACCAGGCGGCCTCCAGGTTCAGCTCGTAGGTCACGGTGAACGGCGCGGTCGAGACCACCTCGGCGCTCGTCGCGACCGTCGGGTCGAGCCGTGGGATGCCGTCGGCGTCCGGGCGGAACACCGAGGGCAGCACCAGGGTGGCGAGCGCCGTCGTCGTCGGTGAGAGGTCGGCGAGCAGGTGCGGGTTGAAGCCCGGCGGCAGGCCGTCGACCCCGACGACCAGCTCGGTGGGCTCCGGCTGCGGCGTCGGCGCGGGCGGCGGTGGCTGCGGGTCGGGGCGCGCTGCACGCGGCCAGCAGCACCGCGAGCAGAGCCACCACCGACGTGCGCCTCACCCTCGACCTCCGGACCCCGCAGGACGCGCGCCCGGGCGCGGCCATCCTCGCACCGTGCGCAGCGCCGGCCGCTCGCGAGTCCGGCCTCCGCCCCCGACCGGTCAGCCGGCCGACCTCGCCCGAGAGCGCATCCGCGCCCTGGTGTGGGAGTCGAGCACCACCTTGCGCAGGCGCACCGACTCCGGCGTCACCTCCACGCACTCGTCGTTCGCGCAGAACTCCAGCGCCTGCTCGAGGTTCAGCACCGTCGGCGGGGTGAGCTTGACCAGCTCGTCGCTCGTGGACATCCGCATGTTGGTGAGCTTCTTCTCCCGCACGATGTTGACCTCGAGGTCCTCGCCGCGGGTGTACTCGCCGATCACCATGCCGTTGTAGACCAGCGTGCCCGGCCCGACGAACAGCACGCCCCGGTCCGAGAGCTGGTCCACGGCGTAGGCGGTGACGGGGCCGGCCCGGTCGGCGATCAGCGAGCCGCGCAGGCGGGTGCGCATCTCCCCGACCCACGGGCCGTAGCCGTCGTAGACGTGGCTGGCGATACCCGCGCCGCGGGTGATCGTCAGGAACTCGGTGCGGAACCCGATCAGGCCGCGCGAGGGCACGCGGTAGTCCATGCGCACCCGGGTCTCGCCGTGCACCATCTGCGCTCAGCTCGCCCTTGCGCCCGGCCACGAGCTGGGTGACGGAGCCCGAGGTGCTCGGTGGGCACGTCGCACGACAGCTGCTCGAACGGCTCGTGCAGCCTGCCGTCGACGATCCGGGTGACCACCTCGGGCTTGCCGACGGTCATCTCGAAGCCCTCGCGGCGCATCGTCTCCACGAGGACGGCCAGCGCCAGCTCGCCGCGGCCCTGCACCTCCCACGCGTCCGGGCGCTCGGTGGGCAGCACGCGCAGGCTGACGTTGCCGACGAGCTCGGCGTCGAGCCGGCTCTTCACCTGGCGCGCCGTGAGCTTGGTTGCCCGGGTGCGGGTCGCGGCCGACGAGCGGGGAGGTGTTGATGCCGATCGTGACCGAGATGGCCGGCTCGTCCACGTGGATGCGCGGCAGCGGCACCGGGTCGTCGGGGTCGGCGAGCGTGTCGCCGATCGTCACGTCCGGGATGCCCGCGACGGCCACGAGGTCGCCCGCGCTGCGCCGATGTCGGCCGGAACGCGGGTCAGCGCCTCCGTCCGCAGCAGCTCGGTGATCTTGACACGGGTGCTCTTCCCGTCCGCGGTGCACCAGGCGACCTGCTGGCCGCGGCGGAGCACGCCGGCCCGGATCCGGCACAGCGCGATCCGGCCCAGGAAGCTCGTGGCGTCGAGGTTGGTGACGTGGGCCTGGAGGGGCGCGTCCGGGTCGTCCGCAGGCGGCGGGCACGGTGGCCGCGATGGTGTCGAACAGCGGCTCGAGGCCCGGGTCGGCCGGGCAGCTCGCCGTCGGCGGGCCGGATGCGCGACGCGCGACCGGCGCGCCCGCTCGCGTAGACGACCGGCAGGTCGAGCAGGTGGGCGGTGGTGGCCTCGTCCAGCTCCAGCTCGTCGGCCAGCTCCAGGAGCAGCTCGAGACTCTCGTCGACGACCTCGACGCAACGGGCGTCCGGTCGGTCGGTCTTGTTGACGACGAGCACGACCGGCAGGCCGGCGGCCAGGGTCTTCCGCAGCACGAAGCGCGTCTGCGGCAGCGGGCCCTCGCTCGCGTCGACGAGCAGCACGACGCCGTCGACCATCGACAGCCCGCGCTCCACCTCACCGCCGAAGTCGGCGTGGCCGGGGGTGTCGACGACGTTGACCGTCATGCCCTGCCAGTCGATCGCCGTGTGCTTGGCGAGGATCGTGATGCCCTTCTCCCGCTCCAGGTCACCCGAGTCCATGATCCGGTCGACGACAGCGGCCCGTTCGCCGAAGGCGCCCGAGGCGCGGAGCATGGCATCGACGAGGGTGGTCTTGCCGTGGTCGACGTGCGCGACGATGGCGACGTTGCGCAGCTGCCCGCCGGACCCGCGGTTGACGCGGAACGGATCCGCGGGGGCCGCGACGGTGGTTGCTGCTGTGCTCACATCTCAGGATAGCCCGACCGGAGGCTGGCCCATTCCCTGGAGTGAGCCTAGGCTGGCCTCACCATGACCAAGGTCAAGAAGACGTGCTGTCGCTCCAAGCCCAAGCGCTGCTCGCGATGCCCGGTCGTGGCGAAGCGTCTGGGCAAGATCGCGGATCAAGGTCTGAGGGGCAAGGACCTGCGACGGGCGGTCAAGGCCGCGCGGGTGTACTGAACCGATCCGACCTCGTCCCTCGCGGGGAACGGCCCGGATCGCGCCCCGGATGAGCCGATCACGGTCCGGCCATCCCGCTCGGCGGTCTCGGGTGGGTGGTGGAGATCACGGCGCCGCCGCGGCCCGGCCCACGGGCGCCCGACTCAACTCGAAGATCATCGGTTGGGGACGGCGGGCGCGGGCGTTCTCATCAAGATCACCGATTCGGGGCCTCTGACCGTCTCCAGCGCGGCTTCGGGTCCCGAGCCGTTGATCACGCCGGCTCCGGGTCCCGAACTGCCGATCATCCTCTCGCCGTTCCGGTGCCCGTGCCGGTCACCCAGTAGCGGTGCCACGTTCCACAGCGCGTGCGATCTCGGCCAGCACCTCGCGCGGACGGCCGACGAGGTCGTGCCACGTGTAGCGCAGCACGGTCCAACCCTGCTGCACGAGCACGTTCTGCCGCTGCTTGTCCCGTTGGGCCCGCACGGCGTCCATGTGCCACGCCCACCCGTCGACCTCGACCGCCACGAAGGACGCAGGAAAGCGCGACGTCGATCGCGTACCCAGCGGCGTGCAGGCCGCAGCACCATCCCGCGGCGCCCGAAGCGCGCAGCATCCGGACCAGCAGTCGTTCCGCCGCGGACGCGGAGCGGTCCGCCGCGGCGACCAGGATGTTCCTGGCACCGGCCGAACCGCGGGCGCCGAGGTTGCGGCAGTAGGCCTGGTACACCGACGGGAACGACACACCGCGCTGCAGGGCGCGGTCCAGCAGCAGGCTCCCGGGTGCGCCGAGCTCGACCGCCGCTTCGAGCACCGTCAACGCGTCGGTCGGTGAGCCGTAGTCCCCGCCACCGGACGAGGTCCTCGGCCGGGAGATCGCGGCGGCGCACGGACACGCCGGGCCGGGGCCGCGGGCGGCGGTCCCGACCGACGGTGAGCCCGATCGTCGCCGGGGCCTCTTCCGCCATCCCGAACCACCATGCCGCGGCGACCCCGGACAGCACCGCGTCATCACCGGCCCACAGCAGGGCAGCGCGGATCCGCGCCTCGTCGTCCAGGCGGTGGCCGGCCGCGAGATAGACGCGTGGGTGCAGCGGCCGCCAGCGCCGGAGCCGCAGCCGGTGGTCGACGGCGTCCGGGGAGAGGCCGGCGGCGAGCGCCTGCTCCCGGGAGACCACACCGGCCTGGCGGACGAGGATCGTGTCGAGTGACATGCCCGGCACGGACGAATCCGGGACGCCGACGGTTCCCGGGACCGCGGACGGTGGTGCGATCGTGAACGGCGACGACCTACCGACGCGACCGGTGCCTGCGGCCAGCACCCCGGTCCAGCGCCCGCGCTCGGGGCCCGCTCCCGGGCCGGCGCCTGGGCCGCTGATCACCGGACAGGGGCACGCCACCGCATCACGGACGGCTGCCGGTCCTCGACCGCCGATCAACCCACCCCGTCGCCACCCCGACCTGCCGTCATCACCAGCCGGGGACGCGCCACCGCATCACGTACGGCTTCCCGTCCCCACAGCTGATCACCGATCGGGCCGGCGCTCCCCCGAGCCGGCCTCCGGCCGCTCCGGCAAGTCCCGCAGCTCCGGCAGCTCCAGCAGCTCCGGCACAGCCCGCAGCTCCCCCAGCTCCGGCACCTCCCCCAGCTCCGGCGCCACCGGCCCGAGCAGCGCCCGCAGATCCTCCAGCACCGCCCGGTCGGCGTCGACCCAGTCGAGGTCTCCGACCGCGTCCATCCCGACCCAACGCACCGCCGCGTGCTCGAGGGCCCGCGGTTCGGGCGAACCCGGCCGCAGCTCGGCGACGTGCACGCGGAGCACACCGGCCTCGATCGGCAGATCGGTACCGAGGCGGTGGGTCGGACGGACCGCGGCACCGAGCTCCTCACGGCACTCCCGCACCGCCGCGTCCGATTCCGATTCCCCGGGCTCCACCCGCCCGCCTGGCAGCTCCCACCGACCGGCGTGCGCCGGCGGCCGGCTCCGCTGCGCGACGAGCACCTGCCCGTTCCGGCACAGTGCGGTCGCGACGACCACCGGCCCGGCCACCAGCGCGGCGGCGCGCTCCACCAGCACCTCGGCCCGGACGGCGAGCAGGCGGCGCACGAGCCGGCGGATCAGGACGGCGTCCGCGAGCCGGCCGAGCGGGCCGAGCGGCGAGGTCCAGCGCAGCTCGTCGAGCACGACGGTGCCTGCGGCGGTCGGCGTCAGCGTCACGGTGTGGTCCAGGTCGCGCAGCGGACCTCGGTCCAATGTAGACGTCATGCCCGCGGCGGAGACGGCCCGCACGACGGTGCGGACGGGGACGCGCAGTCCGGGCCCGATCCTGGCCGCGATGCGGACCAGGTCACCCGGCCCCAGCAGCCGCACCGAGGCGGTGAACCGGTGACCGGCTCGCCGCATCGCCACCGAAGCCACCGCCGAGTCGCGCAGGAGCCCGGCCACTGCCGACGGCGGCGCGTCGATCATCACCGAGCAACGGAGCGTGGGCACGGCACATCCTGACGCGATCCCCGCGTCGCCGCGCGCTCGATCAGGGCCCGATCCGATCAGGGCCCGATCCATCAGGGCCCGATCCATCAGGGCGCGGCGGGCCAGCGCACCTCGACGCGGGCCCCACCGGCCGGGCCGGCGCCCGCCGTGACGGAACCACCCCGGCCCCGCACCAGCGCCGCCACCAGCGCGAGGCCCAGCCCGGCTCCCCCACCGGCCTCCGGCTGCAGCCGGAGGAACCGGTCGAACACCCGCTGGCGATCGGCTTCCGGGATGCCGGGCCCGTCGTCCTCCACCACGAGCCGGACGGTGCGCCCGGCCGGCAGGACGCCGATGCGGACCAGCGATCGGGCGTACCGGCGGGCGTTGCCGATCAGGTTGTCCAGCACCAGAGCGACCTCCGACGGGCTCGCACCGACCTGGGCCGGGGTCGGGGCGACGAGCTGCAGCACCGGCCCGTCGGGCCCGGATCCGTCCGAGCGGGCGATCGCCGCCCGCGCCGCGGCGACGACGTCGACCGGGTTGCGGCGGCTGACGCTGGCCGGCATCGGCCCGCGCCAGGGCGAGCAGATCGGAGAGCAGCGTCGAGAGCCGAGCGGCCTCGTCGGCGACCGCGGCGAGCGTCTCACCGGCGAGCTCCGGGTCGGGGTGGGCGACGGCCACCTCGGCCTGCGCCCTGATGGCCGCCACCGGCGAGCGCAGCTCGTGGGCGGCGTCGCCGGTGAACCGCTCGAGCCGGGACACGGCCTCGTCGCGGCGGGCCAGCAGCAGGTTGATCTCCTCGGCCAGCGCGCGCAGCTCGTCGCGCGGAACGGGCACCGGCAGCCGCTCTCCCGGCGGCAGCGCGGCGGCGGAGGCCCGCATCCGGTCCACCGGTCGCAGCGCCGCCCGCGTCGCCAGCCACGCCGCCAGCACGACGACCGCGGCCACCACGAGTGCACCCAGCACGAACCCGACGGCCGCCCTGGCCAGCAGGGTCGCCCCACCGACGAGATCCCCGGCGACCACGACCAGGCGTGTCGAGCCGTCCGGGGCGACGGCGGGCACGGCGAGCCATCGCCGCAGTTCCCGGTACCCGCCGACGATGAGTGCCTCCCCCGCCGCGAGCTCGCGGACCTCGGCCGGTCGCAGCGGCAGCGCAGGTCCCCCGTCGACCGGTCTCCCGGCGGTGTCGACGACCCGGACCGACGGGCCACGCACCGCGGTCGGCGGGTCCCCGCCCACGATCCGGGCGGCCACCACCTCGGCCTCGCCGCGCAGCTCGGCATCGGCCGCCCCGAGCAGCGTCGAGTAGAGCAGACCGACGCCCAGCCGGCTCAGGACCAGCAGCGCCACGAGCGCGACGACGCCGACCACCAGGGTGATGCGGAAGCGCAGTGTGCGGCCCGCCCACCAGCCACGCAGCCGGTCCCGCAGCGGGGGCCGACCGCTCATGTCGAGCCGACGATGTAGCCGTACCCCCGCACGGTCCTCAGCACGTGCCCGGCCCCGACCGCCTCGAGCTTGCGGCGGACGTACCCGACGTACACCTCGACGACGTTGCGGCTCGCGGCCTGCTCGTCGCCCCACACCAGGCGCAGCAGCTCGTCCTTGGCCACGGCGGTGTCCGGGCGACTGGCCAGCGCGTGCAGCAGGGCGAACTCCCGCGGCGACAGCTCCACGGACGCGCCCTCCCAGCTCACCGCCCGCGCCACCGGGTCCACGACGAGCGACCCGATCCGCACCCGCTGGCCCGACCGTCCGAGCGCGGCGTCGCGTCGGCGCAGCATGGCGCGCAGCTGCGCCACCAGCACCACGAACGGGAACGGCTTGACGAGGTAACCGTCGGCACCGAGGTCGAGCCCGTCGGCCTGGTCGAACTCACCGTCCTTGGCCGACACGAGCAGTACCGGCGTGTCGACGCCCGCACCGCGCAGCTGCTCGAGCACCCGGTAGCCGGACAGGCCCGGCAGGATGATGTCGAGCACGACCGCGTCGAAACTGCCGGTGAGCGCGGCGGTGAGCGCGCTGGGGCCGTCGGCGAGGGCGACGACCTCCATGCCCTCGGCCGTGAGTCCGCGCGCGACCGCCGTCCGGATGCCCGGTTCGTCGTCGACCACCAGCACTCTCGCCATGACGTGCGAAAGCTACCGGCCGGGCGACCCCCGTACCTCAGAACACTCTCAGCCGCCATGGGACAGGCTGTGCCCATGGCCAACGGGCGAGCAGGAACGACAGGACGCAGGGTGGCGGCCGGCATCGCCGTGGTCGGTGTGGTGGGTCTCGGGCTGTTGACGATCCCGGCCGGCGCCGGGGCGGCACCGGAACTCCCGCCCGTCGACGCCGAGGAGCTCGTCAGCTCGGTCCTGACGGCCGAGCCCGGCGCGTTCGCCGGCACCGTCGAGCTGGACAACGCGCTGGGGCTGCCCGCGCTGCCCGGCGCCCCGCAGGCGGCCGACGGCACCAGCACGGCCCGCGTGTGGTCCGACGGCGAGGGGCGCGGACGGGTCCAGCTGCCCACCGACTCCGGCGAGCGCACGCTGGTGGCCGACGGGGAGACGAACTGGGCGTGGAACTCCGAGGACCGCACCGTGCGGAAGTCGACGGAGCGGGCCGGCAAGCCCGAGGGGGACGCGGCGGCGGCCGACCCCGACGCCGCGGCCACCGAGGCGCTCACCCGGCTGCGCGCCACCAGCGAGGTGAGCGTGGACGGCACCGCCGAGGTCGCGGGCCGGCCCGCATACGAGCTCGTGCTCGCCCCGGCGCCGTCCGAGCGCACGCTGCTGCGCGAGGTGCGGATCGCGGTCGATGCGGAGAAGCGCGTCCCGCTGCAGCTCACCGTCCTGGCCAACGGCTCCTCCGATCCGGCGCTGCGGGTCGGGTTCACCGACGTCGAGTTCGGCGCGCAGGACCCCTCGCTGTTCACCTTCACCCCGCCGCCCGGGGCCACCGTCGAGGAGGCACCCGCGGGTGAGGGCTCGCGCGCGGACAAGCCCGACGGTGCGGCCCCCACGACCGTCGGCGACGGGTGGGACACCGTGGTCGTCGGGCGGATGCCCGCACCTGACGCCGCCGCCGCGCCGGACGAGGATGGCGACCGGTTCGGCGGACCGGCCGACCTGTCGACGCTCGGCACCCCGGTCAGCGGCCCGTGGGGCAGCGGCCGCCTGATCAGCACCGCCGTGGCGAGTGCGATCGTCACCGACGACGGCCGGGTCGCCGCCGGCGCCGTGCCCGAGCAGGTGCTCACCGAGGCCCTGGCCCGGTGACGAGCGCCTCCCAGATCGACGGCCGGGTCGACGGCCGGATCGACGCCCAGGTCGACGCGGTGCCGGCTGCAGCCGGTGCCGCGGCCGGTCCGGCCCTCGCGGCCCGGGCCGTCGGCCTGCGGAAGGTCTTCGGCCGGACCGTCGCCGTCGACGGCATCGATCTCGACGTCCCCGCCGGCTCGGTGCTCGGCATGCTCGGCCCGAACGGCTCGGGCAAGACGACCCTCATCCGCATGCTGCTCGGCCTCACCCGGCCCACCGCCGGCTCGGCCGAGCTGCTCGGGCAGCCCATCCCCGACGGCGCGGCGCGGGCGCTGCCGCACGTCGGCGCGCTGGTCGAGGGGCCCGGCTTCCACCCGTTCCTGTCCGGGCGCGAGAACCTGCGCCGGGTCGCGGCCACCGAGCCGTTGCTCGGGGGCCGGGAGATCCCCAGCGCGGTCGGCACGGCGCTCGAGCGGGTCGGGCTCGCCGACGCCGCCGACCGCCGTTACCGCGGCTACTCCCTGGGCATGAAGCAGCGGCTCGGCCTCGCCGCCGCCCTGCTGCTGCCCCGCCGACTGGTCGTCCTCGACGAACCGACCAACGGCCTCGATCCGGCCGGCACCCGCGACGTCCGCCGGATCATCGCGGAGCTGCACTCCGGCGGGGCCACGGTGATCGTCTCCTCGCACCTGCTGGCCGAGGTGGAAGCGACGTGCACGCACGTCGCCGTCCTGCAGGCGGGGTCGCTCGTCGCCACCGGAGAGCTCCGCACCCTGCTCGACTCCGGCGCAGGCGGCCTGGTCGTCGTCACCCCCGATGTCGACCTCGCGCTGCGCGTGCTGCGCGACGCGGGGGCCACGGCCTACCGCGCGGACGGCGACCAGGGCGCGGTGGTCGTCGGGGACGACGGGCCACCGGCGCCGGAGGCGATCGCCCTGCTGGTGCGCGCGGGTGTCGCCGTGCACGAGGCGCGCCGCAGCCGGGCCAACCTCGAGGAGCTGTTCGCCCGACTCACCGAGGAGCCGTCGTGACGACCGCCGTTCGCGACGGCCGCGGCGAGATGGCGGCACCGGCCGACGCGGCCGCCGACGCGCCGGGCAGCGCCCCGATCGGGCGGCTGCTCGGCGCGGAGCTGCGCTGGGTGCTGCGTCGCCCGCGGACGCTCGTGATGTTCGGCGTGTTCGCCCTGATCCCCGTGCTGATCGCGATCGGCGTGGCCGTCGCCGACCGCACCCCCGGACCGGGCGCCGGCCTCATCGGCGCGATCGCCGGCAACGGGCTCGTGCTGCCGATCGCGGCGATGACGCTCGCGCTGGCCCTGCTGCTGCCGCTCGCGGTGGCGATGGCGGCGGCCGACGCGATCGCGGGCGAGACGGCGAGCGGCACGTTGCGCGGGCTGCTGATCTCCCCGGTCGGGCGGCTGCGGCTGGTCGGCATGAAGGCGTTCGGCGTGCTCGTCGTGGCCACGCTGGCCACGGCGGCGATCGCGGTGGTCGGGGTGCTGGCCGGGCTGGTGGTCGTCGGCGGCGCCGACGGGCAGCTCGTCACCCTGTCGGGCACGGCGGTCGGGCTGGGTGAGGCTCTGGGCCGGGTCGCGCTCGTCCTGGTGTGGACGGTCGGCCAGCTCGCGGCGATCGGCGCGATCGCACTGGCGATCTCCTCGGTCACCGAGCATCCGCTGGTCGTGCTGGCCTCGGTGCTCGGCACGCTGATCGTGTTCGGGGTCCTGAGTGCGATCCCGGCCTTGGAGTGGCTGCAGCCCTACCTGCTCACCAGCGGATGGACCGCCGGCGCCGACGCACTGCGCGACCCCCTGCCGCTCGGCGAGATGGTGGAGAGCTCATTGCGCGCGCTGTGCTACCTCGCGGTCGGCGCCGGCCTCACCGCGTACCGGATGCTGCGCCGAGACGCCTGACGCCGCGGGGCCGCTGACCCGTCCCCGCCGCCCGTCTCCCGTCCGGCCGGTCGACGCGGCAGGATCTCCGACATGCCCGAACTGCTCGACGACGCCGCCGTCACCGCCGCCCTCGCCGACCTCCCGGGGTGGGATCGGGAGGGGAACGGCATCCGGCGCACCGCCCAACTGTCCTCGTTCCCCGTCGCGATCACCGTGGTGGAGCGGGTGGCGCAGATCGCCGAGGAGCGTGACCACCATCCGGACATCGACATCCGCTGGCGCACCCTGACCTTCCGCTGCTCCACGCACTCCGCGGGCGGGGTGACCGAGCTCGACGTCGCACTGGCCCGGGCGATCTCCGACGAGATCGCGGACGCGGGCTGACCGGCGCCGCTCGCAACGCCGGGCGGCGCCGGTGGATCGGCGCCGTTCGGCGATCCCGTCCGGCAGATCCGGGCGCGACCCGGCACGATGCCCGACATGGCCCGGATGCCGAAGAAGCCCTACGAGCGTGAGCTGCTGCGCCTGCAGGGCGAGCTGGTGCAGATGCAGGAGTGGGTGACGACCAGCGGCGCCCGCCTCGTCGTCGTGTTCGAAGGTCGGGACGCCGCCGGCAAGGGCGGAGCGATCAAGCGCGTCACGGAGTTCCTCAACCCGCGGATCTGCCGCATCGTCGCCCTTCCCAAGCCGACGGAGCGCGAGCGCACGCAGTGGTACTTCCAGCGCTACATCGAGCACCTGCCCGGAGCAGGGGAGATCGTGCTGCTGGACCGCAGCTGGTACAACCGCGGCGGCGTCGAGCGGGTGATGGGGTTCTGCACACCCGCCGAGTACGACCGCTTCCTCGAGCAGTGCCCGGTGTTCGAGAGGATGCTGGTGGAGGACGGGATCCTGCTGCGCAAGTACTGGTTCTCGGTGAGCGACGCCGAGCAGGAACGTCGGTTCCGCGCCCGGATGGACGACCCGATGCGGCAGTGGAAGCTCTCGCCGATGGATCTCGACTCGATCACCCGGTGGGAGGACTACTCCCAGGCGAAGGACGAGATGTTCGCCAAGACCGACACCGCGATCGCACCGTGGTTCACCGTCGAGTCGGAGGACAAGCGGGCGGCCCGGATCAACATGATCGCGCATCTGCTCGCCAGCGTTCCGTGGCAGCCGGTGCGGTCGCGGAAGCTGAAGATGCCGAAGCGTCCCCCGGAGAAGGGTTACCAGCGCCCGCCCCGTGAACAGTTCACCGAGGTGCCCGACCACGCCGCAGAGGTCGCCACGGCGTCCTGAGGGCCCGCCCACGGGTTCGGTGTAGAGGACCCCGGTCGACGGAGGCGTGATGCCCCTATCCGCGCCATGCACCGCCCGGATGGCCCGGTTCGACGCTCCTGCCGAACGGGTACCTCCTGCCGAGGTGATCACCATGGTCGACGACGACCGCCCGAGCACTGGTCAACCGCCCGCCGCCGACGAGCCGCAGGGACTCGTCCCGCCCTACGACGACCTGCGCGGCGAGGACACCGGGGAGGGCGCCGAGGGCGCCCGCAAGGCGTTCGACGCCCGCAACGCCGGCGCTCCCGGTCCTCCGCCGCCCGTGTCGGAGCAGGAGCGCACCGGGATGTCGAGCACCGAGATGAACCCCGAACCACCGCTCGGCGTCGGCGAGAGCCGCGGCGGCCGCGCCGAGGACCTCGCGCCCGACCGCGACGACGTGGGCACGAAGGGCGAGTCGGGGCGTCCGGTCGGCCGGGCCGCCCAGGACGACCTCGACAGCGGCGACCGGCCCATCGACCCCGCGTCGCCCGATCTCCAGACCGGCGACCAGGGCGGCTGACGGCGACGGACACGTGACGGTGGTTCGGACGCCGCTCACGTGGCCGTCGTGGCGACCCTCATCTGTCCGCGGAACCTGCCGATCAGGCGGCACGCGACATAGCAGAGGAACGCGATCGTGGCGACGTATCCGGAGATCGGCAGGCCAGGGGCGAGCGAGAGGACCGTTCCGCCCAGCAGCGCCAGCTCGGCGAACAGCACCGCGAGCACGGTGGCGAGAAGCGGGCTGGCGGTGACCCGAGCCGCCGCGGCGCCCGGGATGACGGTGACCGCCAGCACCAGGATGGCACCGACGATCGGCACGGCGATCGCCGTGGTGAGCGCGATGAGGACGGCGAAGAGGGGCGACAGCACGCGCACGGGCACGCCGCGGGCCGCCGCGACGTCGGGGTCCGTGCTCGCGAACAGGAGCGGCCGGTAGCAGACCGCGAGCGTGGCGAGGACCACGGCCGTGACCACCCCGAGCACCACGATGTTCGTCGAGTCGACGGACACGATGGAGCCGGTGAGCAGGCCGAACTTGTTCGCCGCGCGTCCTTCGTAGAGCGCGACGAACAGGACGCCGAGGCCGAGACCGAACGCGAGGACCACGCCGATCACGGAGTCGCGCTCCCGTTGCCGCATGCCCAGCAGCCCGAACACGAGCCCGGCCGCGACCGCGCCGGCGACCGCGCCGGCGCTCACGCTGATCCCGAGCAACAGCGCCGCGGCCCCGCCGGTGAACGCCAGCTCAGCGGTGCCGTGCACGGCGAACGCCATTCCGCGGGCCACGACGAGGGGGGCGAGCACCCCGGCGACCAGCCCGAGCAGCGCCGCCGCGAGCAGGGCGCTCTGCACGAACGGCAGGGCGAGCAGCTCGCCGACCCCGTCCAGGCTGAACAGGCGGGAGAGGGAGCCGGTCACCGGATGCCTCGGCGGTCGTCCAGGTCGTGGTGGTGGTCGTCGCCCGTGTGCGGGACGGCGTCGGTCCCCACCACCACCAGCCGGCCCCGCAGACGCAGCACGTCCACGTCCGTCCGGTAGAGCTCCGAGAGCGCCTCGGAGGTCATCACCTCGTCCGGCGTCCCCACCCGGAATCGGCCGTCCACCAGGTAGAGCACGCGGTCGACGAACTGCAACACCGGGTTGATCTCGTGGGTCACGAACAGGACCGCGGTGTCGGCCGTCCGCCTGCGCTGCTCGATCAACGACGTCACCACCCGCTGGTGGGCCAGGTCGAGCGAGAGCAGCGGTTCGTCGCACAGCAGCACCGCCGGATCGCCGACGAGGGCCTGCGCGACGCGGAGCCGCTGCAGCTCGCCACCGGAGAGCCGCCCGACCGGCGCGTTCGCGTATCCCGCCGCGCCGACCGACTCCAGCGCCGTCCGCACCCGTCGACGACGTTCGCCACGGCCGCGGAGGCCGAGGCCCAGCCGGTCGCCGTCCAACCCGAGCCCGACGAGGTCCCGGGCCCGGAGCGTCAGGTCCTCGGGCAGCGCCTTCTGCTGCGGGACGTAGCCGATGGCGGCGCTGCCTCGACGAGGCGGACGGCCCTCGACGAGCACCTCGCCGGCGTGCAGCGGCTGCAGGCCGAGCAGTACCCGCAGCAGGGTGGTCTTGCCGGACCCGTTCGGCCCCAGGACGGCGAGGAACTCGCCCGGCTCGACGTCGAGGTCCAGCCCGGCCCAGAGCGTACGGTCGCCGAAGCGCAGAGCAGCGCCCCGCAGCGAGATCGGACGGTCTCCCGCTCGCGCCCGGAGTCCCTGCGCGTGTTGCGCCACGAAGGTCATGATCCCGGCTCAGGCCGCCGTCGTGTCGAGCGCGGTGGACAGCGCGTCGATCTGCCGGGTCATCCAGGTGACGTAGTCGGTGACTCCCGCCGGGAGCGTCTCGGTGACCTCGACGATCGGCACGTCCTCGGCGGTCGCGGCCGCCACGACCTGCTGGGTCGCCGCGTCCTCGGTCTGGGTGTTGGCGAACAGCACCCGCACCCGGTCCGGTCCCTCGAACAGGGCCAGGGCGTCGGCCACCACCGCCGGCGGAGCGTCGACGCCCTCCTCGACGGACTCCGAGTACTCCTCGGGCATCACGTTCTGCAGACCGGCGGCCTCGATGAGGTACACCGGCACCGGCTCGGTGATCGCGACCTTCGCCCCGCCGTGCGTGGCCTTGATCGCCTCGAGCTCGGACATGAGCCCGTCGACCTGGGCGTTGAACGCCGCGGCGTTGGTGGTGAAGGTCGACGCCGAGGCGGCGTCGACCGTGCCCAGGTCGGTGGCCACCCTGTCGGCCAGCTTCTCGACCGTGGGCAGGCTGTACCAGACGTGCTCGTTGAACTCCTCGCCCGCGGGGACCTCGGCCTCGAGGCCGGACAGATCGGAGACGTCGATCGTCGTCGGCTTCGTGCCGGCCGCATCGACCAGCTCCTCCGCGAACGGATCGTAGTCGGCCCCGTTGAGGATGACGATCTTCGCGGCGTTGATCGCCGTGGCGTCCGCGGGGGTGCTCTCGTACTCGTGCGGGTCGGCGTCCGGACTGTCGATGATCGACCGCACGTCGACGGCATCGCCGCCGACGGCCGACGCGATGCTGCCGTAGACGTTGGTGGACGCCACGACCGTCACCGTGGCCGGGGTCGCGGGGGCGCTGCCCGATCCCGGCGGCGGGGCCCCCGAGCCGCAGGCAGCAAGGGCCAGGGTGGCCAGGGTGAGAGCCGGCACCAGGGCGACGGCGTGGCGCATGGTCATCGGTACTCCGGGCCTGCAGGCGCGACCCCATATCGGGAACGACAACGGTTGTCGGTTGCACTGTAGCCGGAGGCGGTGTCCGGTCGCACGCGGGCGGCGAGGAGTGCTCGAGCGGGAAGCGTGCTCGGCCGAGTGCGTCGCGCGGACCGCAACCCTGAGCGCATCCCGATCTGTTCATTTGACCTTCCTGCGTGCCCACTCGGAAACTGGGACCCCCACTTCCCCTCCTCGGAGGAGCGCCGTGACGACGTTCGACAACGTCCGCATCAACCAGCTCAGCGCCGAGGCCACCGAATGGCTGCGCTCGGTTCTCATCGCCCTCGACAGCAAGGACGTCGAGAGGTACACGAACTTCATGGCCGACGACGTGGAAGTCGTCTTCAACAACGGCGAGATGACGATGCGTGGCCGGGAGGTCGTCCACGAGGGCCTGTCGGCGTTCTGGAAGAGCTTCGACACGATCGAGCACGACGAGCTGAACATCTACGGCACCGATCGGAATCTCGTGCACGAAGCGCTCAACCACTACACGACCACGGACGGGCGCCGCGTGACGATCCGGGCCGTGGCCTGGATCGACCGCGACGAGCGCGGCGAGGTCACCTCGCTGCGCGTCTACAACGACCAGTCCCCGCTGTTCACGACGCCCGACCCGTGATCGTCCGGTCCTCGTGGGTCTCGCCAGCGCGCGCACCTGCCACCCGCCGACGCCTCGGGCTACGGTGAGTGCTCCTGCTCACACCCCACCGGGACCGGGAGGCGTCATGACGGAGGAGATCGTGCTCGGCCCACTCCCGAAAGGCATCACGCTCGCTCGGGAGCCGATGGCCGACAAGGTGTGGAACGTCCTCGGCCACACCTACTACATGAAGGCGGCAAGCGGATCCAGCTTCGCGTTCGAGACCTACGATCCGCCCGGAACCGGCGTCCCGCCCCACGTGCATCCGACCCAGGACGAGCACATCTACGTCCTCGACGGCGTGTTCACGCTCTACCTCGACGGCCAGTGGGACACCGCTGGCCCCGGCGACACCGTGCGGCTGCCGAGGAACATCCCGCACGCCTACTACAACCGCAGCGACAGCCCCACTCGCGGCCTGTTCTGGGTGAGCCCGGCCGGGCGTCTCGCCGAGCTGTTCGACAAGCTCCACGATCTCGACGACCTCGGCGAGGCCGTGCGCCTCTCCGCGCTGCACGACGTGGACTTCCTGCCACCCGGGTCGGTCGAGGGCGCCTGACCGGGCCCGGGCGCGACGCCCCCGATCCGTGGCCAGGCGGGTGATCCTGGGAGGGGATGGATGACCATGAGTACGGGTGCGACGCGTAAGGACCGCGACGACGACACCGACCCCGCCGCCGCGGTGCCCGTGGCGCCGGACCGCCCCTTCGTGGACGGCACCGAGATGTCCGCGGAGGAGATCCGCGCCGAGGTCGAGGTGCTGCGCGACGAGCGCCTGGGCGACGTCGAGGAGCTGCGCGAGGACCTCGGCGACACCGTCGAGGAGCTGGCCGCGCGCCTGGACGTCCCCGCGCGGGTGCGGGCCACGAGGGACGAGGCGGTCGCGACCCTGCAGCAGCAGGGCGACCGGGCGCGCCGGGTCGTGGCCGACAAGGCCGCGGGCGTCGGGAGCACCGTGCGGGGGCGGCCGGGCCTACTGGCCAGTGCGGCCGCCGTCGTCGTCGTCCTGCTCCTCGTCGTGCTCCGTCGTCGGCGGCGGTAGCCACCCGGTCAGCGGTCGGGCAGGTCGAGCGCTGACGGTGTGGTGTAGCGGACGACGAGCACGCCCTGCTCCACCGCGGCCGACGCGGGCTGGTAGGGCGGACGCTGGACCCTGAGCTGGCGCAGCACGAGTTCCGTGACGGCCGGCGCAGAGGTCGACGCGCCGCCGACCTCCGTGATCAGCGCGATGCGGCGGGCGGCATCGGCCGGCTCGCCCGGTACGGCGGGGAAGTCCGCGATCGCCAGCCGATGCAGGGCGGTCAGCCGGGCCAGCGCCGTCGCCAGGCGCGTGTCGACCTGCCCGCTGCGCAGCGCTTCGGTGGCTGCGGGCGTGAGGGTGAGGGCACGGTTGCCGGCCAGCCGGGACCCGACCTCGCGCCTCTCGGCGGATCGGTCGGCACCGGGACCGGGCTGCACGACCGATGTCGACCCGCCGCCGGGTCCGTCCGCGATGGTCATGAGCGCCCGCGCCGCTGCCGCTGGCTCGAGCTGTGGTGCGCCGGGTCGCGCCGCGACCACGGACAACGCGCCCGGTGGAACCGGAGCACCGGCACGGATCAGCCGATCGGCCGAGATCCCGTCCCGGATGAGCTGCGCTCCCGTCAGGGCGTCCACCTGCAGACCGGCGCTGCGGTCCAGCTGCGTGTCGACCCAGGTGGCGAGGCCCGTCCGGTCGGGGTCCGAGGCCGACGTCAGCACGACGATCGGTTGGGCGGCGACGCCCCCTGCGACGAGCGCCGCGGCCAGCAGGATGCGAGGCCATCGACGGGTCACCGCCGTGAGCCCGTCGATCACGGCGGCGGTGGACACGGCCACGACGGGCAGGGCCAGCAGCAGCGCGGTGGTCACGTGCGGGCCGGGGACCGCGGCACAGATCAGCAGGGCTGCCGCAGCGGCGACGACCGGTCGCAACCACGGCGCCCGGTACCAGGCCAGCACGAGCACCACGGCACCCACGGCGAGGATCCCGGCGAGCACGGCCGGCGGCGCCGCACCCCGGCCCGACCCGATCCAGGCCCCGGCGCCGGTCGACCACACGCCGGTCGTGCGCAGGGCGAGGTAGCCGGCCGCCGCGGCCAGGAGCACGGCCAGCAGTCGGGCCCTGCGCCGCGGCCAGCTCGCTGCGAAGACCTTGTCGAGCACGCCCTGCGCCGCGAAGGCGAGGATGCCGACCGTCGCCAGCGGAACGGTGAGCGAGGCGATGACGACCGCGCCGACGGCGGCGGCGGTGGCGCCACGGCTCCGGCCGGCCAGCAGGGCAGCGATGGTCAACCACAGGGCCGCCAGCGCCCCGGGATCGACGGATCCGACGAGGCTCGACACCACGGGCGCCGGAAGTCCACACAGGACCACGGCCAGCGCCGCGCTCGGCGCCGACAGCTGGATCCGCCGCGCCACCGGCCACAGCAGCAGGCAGCCCACGACACTCACCGCGACCAGCGCGGTGCGCGCGGCGTCCACGACGCTCTGTGGCCCGAGCACGGACAGCAGGGCGTCGATCGCAGCGATCTGTCGCGCCGCGACCGCGTCCGGCCACGACAGGGGGCCCAGAACGTCACCGGGGGGCATCGCGGCGGCGGCCGCGAGCACGGCCTCGCCGACGGTGGCGACCCGGGTGTCGAGGCCGGCGACAGCCAGCAGGCCGACCAGGAGCACCGGGACGGCCGCCACGAGGAACGTGCCGACCGTTCCGACGACGACGCGGACCCGCGGGACCGCGCGGTCGGCCGGGCGCTCGGCCGGGCGCTCGGCCGACGCGGGCGGAGAGGGCTCGGGTCCCCCGACAGGGGCACGGCGCGCCCGGCGGATCGTGCGGCCGAGGACGAACAGCGCCAGCGCCACGCCCGCCACCACCAGCACCGCCGCCAGCACGGCCGGTCCGGAGCGGGCGAGCTCCCCACTGAGGATGCCCGTGGTCGCCTCGCTGTAGAGACCGACCAGGCCGGCCCAGACCCCTGACGCGACCTGTGGCGCCCAGATCAGGACCGTCAGGGTCACGGGCAGCGTGATCCAGATCGCCGGCGGGGACCAGAGGGACATCCGCCGCCGTGGACCGGGGCCGGGCGTCAGGAGCCGGACGTCGGGGGCGGGCGCGGGCACCACGGTCCTCCGCACCGGCCGGCCGACCCCGTCCTCGGGGAGATCCCGGGCCGGGTTGCCACCCCACCGCGCACGCTCGGGGATCTCCTCGCCCTTCATGAGGAAGGAGTCGGGGGCGAGCACCGACCCGTCGCCCATCGTCACGCCGTAGTGGACGAACGCGCCGACGCCGAGCGTGCACCCGGCGCCGATGCTGGTGCGGTCGGACTTGAAGGCGCCGTCCTCCTGCGAGTGGCACTGGATGACGCTCCCGGCGTTGAGCGTGCAGTCGTCGCCGACGGCGCCGAGGGTCCGCTCCGTCAGGTAGCAGCCGTCGTCGAAGACGCGGCGGCCCAGCCGAACTCCCAGCAGCCGCCAGATGACGTTCTTGAACGGGGTGCCGTTGAACGCCTGGAGGTACATCTCCGACGGAACCTTCCAATAGCGTTCGCGCCGCCAGAAGCTGAGCTCGTAGATCGAGCAGTACAGCGGCGTCAGTGCCTGGAACACCGTGATCGCGCGTTCGACCAGCACGAAGTAGGCCACGGTGAACAGGGGCGTGAGGACGAGGTCCAGCGCGATCGCCGACACACCGACCGAGTCGTAGAGGTCCACCGTGGCGGCCGTGAGCAGCATGAGCCCGAAGACGTACATCCACCGCACGAGCAGCAACATCGCGATCGTGACGACGTTGTGCTTGTTCTTCCCGGCCAGCCGACGCCGCAGCTCGTCGGCGCTCTTCAGCCCGTCGAACATGCTGTCGCGCTCGACCGATCGCGGGATCTCGAAGGAGGGCGACCCCAGGAGCCCGACGCCCTCCCGGATCTTCCCGTCGATCGGGACCATGACCTTCGTGGCGAGCAGGCAGTCGTCTCCCGTCCGGCCCTGCGCGGGATAGGCGATCCTGTTGCCGAGGAAGTTGTGACTCCCGATCGTCACCCGGGACACGCGGAAGGTCGTGCTCGAGTACTCGGCATTGATGATCGACAAGCCGTCGGCGACCATCGTGTCGTCGCCGAACGAGCACAGGTACGGCGTGACGTGCTTCACCTCGGTGCCGAAGTTCGACCCGGTCTGCGTGGCCCGGGCGAGGTCGTACCCGAGGTAGCGCAGGTACCCGACGATGTAGGAGCTGTCGCCGAAGATGCGCGTGAAGAACTTGATGTTGGTCATCCGGGTGATCGTCCGATGGACCCCGTAGTGGAAGCCGTACAGGCGGTAGACCCTGTCCGGCTCGATGGCGAGGTTGAGCACGCGGGGGACGGTGGCGACGACGACGAGGCCGATCAGCACGGCGCCGAAGAAGAGCGACGAACGACGCGATCAGGGCGTCCCGATAGGACGTCCAGCTCGTGAGCGCCATCCGCTCGGCGCGCACGAGCGCGGCGAGCTGCGGGACCTCGGCGAGCAGCACGGTCGTCAGTCCGAACCCCAGCGGCACCCAGATCAACAGCACGTTCATGAGCTGCACTGTCGAGTAGACGACCTTGCGCAAGGTGCCGCCGTCGCCCGCGCCGACGGTCCGGTAGTCCACCTCGGTCCGCTGCGCGGGCGATCCGTGCCAGCGCTCGCCGTCCGGCACCTTCTGGCCGGGATGCAGGGAGGACGAGCGGCCGAGCTGGGCCCCGTCGCCGAGGGACGTATCGATGTCGATCACCGTCGCCTCGCCGACGAACACGTCCGCACCGACCGTGACGGCGCCGATCTGGATCAGCCCGGCGTGGGCCCGGTAACCGCTGAAGGTCGAGTCCTGGCGGATGACGGTGCCGTCGCCGATCGTGAGCAGGTCGGTGCACACGGGCACGCTCTTGGACAGGATCGCGACATCCCGCCCGACCTTCGCGCCCAGCGCTCTCAGGTAGAGCACGTAGAGCGGGGAGCCGCCGAAGAGCACCAGCGGACTGGACCGCACCAGCGTCTTGACGACCCAGAAGCGGACGTAGGCCGCGCTCCAGACCCGGATCTGCCGGGGCTTCCACCGGCCGATCAGCACCCACTTCGCCGCGATCGGGAGTGCGCTCAGGCCGAGGAACGCCGCCCCGCCGAACAGCGACCGACCGCAGGTAGACGTCGACCAGTCCCGAGCCGGCGGCGGAGATCCACTCGTTGCCACGGCGTGACGATCAGCGCCAGGAGGAACGAGTACCCGACGAAGATCAGGAACTGCAGGACTCCACACACGACGTACTGCAGCGTGCTGCTCGGCTCGGGCGCCGTCGCGACCGAGACCGGAACCGGCGGCTCGACGGAGGCGGGCCCCGCCGCGTCCGCGAGCGCAGCGGCCAGGCTCCGGACCGTGGAGTGTCGGTAGACGTCCTTCATCGAGACCGACCGCAGGTCCGTCCGCTTCCTGACCCGCGCGCAGAACCGCGCCATCACCAGCGAATCCGCACCGAGATCGTCGAAGAAGTGACTCTGGACCGACACCCGGTCGACGCCCACGATCTCCGCCAGCGTCTCGGCGAGCACCCGCTCCGTGCCGGCGAGCGGGGCGACGTACGCCTCTCGGGTGATGGGTGGCGCCGCCGTATCAGATGGCAGGACCTCGACGGGAGGTTCCGCCACCCGAGTTCCGTGAACCATGAGTCGCCCGTTCCGTGTGCAGTTCGGGAGGCACGGCGAGGCGTGCCGATGATCGATAGCGGCGGTTCACGAGGCCCGGGAACCGGCCGTCAGCTCCTCGGGGTCGAGAACGTCCACGCCGTAGAGGTCCTGCAGCCAGTTGGCCTGGTAGACGGTGTCGAGGTAGCGCTCGCCGAAGTCGGGTGCGATGGCGACGGCGGTGAGCTCACGATCGCCGTGCCGGGCGAGCCAGGTCATGGCGCCGCTGACCACCGTGCCGGTGGAGCCGCCGAACAGGAATCCGCGACGGGCGAGCCGATGGCAGGCCCGGATCGCGTCCCGTTCCTCGACCAGCACCACGTCGTCCACGTAGGACTCGTCGAGCAGCGGGGGACGGATGCTCGTGCCCAGGCCGGGGATCATGCGGCGCCCTGGCGCACCGCCGAACGTCACCGAGCCCACGCTGTCCACCGCGACGATCCGCACCGGCCGGTGCAGGTTCCGGAAGTAGCGCGCGCAGCCCATCAGGGTGCCCGTGGTACCCGCCCCGATGAACAGCACGTCGAGCCGTGGGAACTGGCGAGCGATCGCGGGCGCCGTCGTCCGGAAGTGCGCTTGCCAGTTGCTCGGGTTGGCGTGCTGATCGAGCCACACGTACCGGTCGTCCGCGGCGCACAGTGCGCGGACGTAGGCGAACCGGGCGCCGAGGAACCCCCCGTGGGCGAGGGGCTCGGAGACGACGTGGACCTGACTGCCCAACGCCTCCATCATCAGCCTCGTCGACAGGTTGCAGCGGGAGTCGGTCACGCAGAGGAACCCGTAACCCCTGCTCGCTGCGATCATGCTCAGCGCCACGCCGAGGTTGCCGGACGAGGACTCGACCAGGACCGAGCCCGTCCTCAGGATGCCGTCCCGCTCGGCCGCCTCCACCATCTCGTTGGCTGCCTTCAACTTGATCGAACCGGCGAAGTTGAAACCCTCGCACTTCAGGAAGAGGGAGTGTTCGAAGATCGACCGGAGATCGACGTAGAGCTCGTCCTCGTTGAAGGCGTGGGGCAAGGAGATGACCGGCATCTGGCCTCCCTCGTCGGCGGCGGACGGCGCGATCCGCTCATCGAGAACGGCGCAGCTCGCAGAAGAGTTGTGAGCGAAGGGTGGTTCGACGAGACGACCGGCGCGGTTCGATCCGATCGCTCGTTCTTCCGGCCCGGCGCGGCCCGCGGCCACGCGCCGGCGCCCGCTCGCGTGCTCCTAGGACGATGGTGCGGGCGGGATCGTGACCGCGCACGCGTTCGTCGCAGCGATCGTCGCGTCGTCGACGTCGGTGTGCACCGTCGCGTGGAACCGGCCGACGAGCTGGTCGATCCCGACGGTGAACGCGATCTCGACGATCTGCTTGGTGTCGAAGTGCGCGGTCAGCCCCGCCCAGATCTCCTCGGTGATCGGCTGCATCCAGGTGGAGGCACGCGCGTAGACGATGACCGCTTCCTCGGCTGCCGAGAACATGCCCTCCGGGAGCGGGTCGTCGAGGAGGTGTGACATCTCCTCGTCGGTCAACCCCGATGCTCGACCGAGCACCACGTGGGTCGGCGTTCAATAGAAGCAGTTGTTGGCGATCGCGCTGGTCACGGTGGGCAGCTCGCGCAACCGGTCGGTCGGCAGCGAGTTCTGGTGGTAGACCGTGTCGGCCAGGGCGTAGAACTGCTCCATCGCCTTCGGGTGGTTGGCCATCGCCCGATGGGTGTTGCGCAGGCTCGTCATCCGCCGTCGTGTGCGCAGCTCCTCCAGCGCCGCCCGGGCCTCCGGGTCGCACCCGGGATCGTCGGGATCGTGCAGCGGGATTCGAGCCACGGCAGTCTGCCTCCTGCGGCCGTCGACACCACAACGAGCACCTGTGCGCAGCCTAGGACCCGGATGTCGGTCGTCAAGCGATGGCGAGAAGGGTCAGCTCGCGGGACAACCAGGCGGCTGCCACCATCAGCGGAGCCCGGACCAACGGCAGGTCTTCCGCCACGTCGCGTATCCGCACCTCGATCGCGGCGACGACGTCACCCGCTCCGAACGCCGGCGCGGCGATCGCGCTCGACGTGTCGTCGAGCTCGCGGCAGCTGACCGCGATCCGGGTGGCCCGGATGGTCCGCAGGCTGCGGTGCAGCCGGTCCGCGTGCGTCAGCGTGGACGGGGTGTACCGGGTGAGTCCGCGCGCGAGGACGCCATCGATGGTCCGCGGCGGCGAGAAGGCCAGCAGCGCCTTGCCGAGCGCGGTGGCGTGCGCCGGCAGCCGCGCCGCCGTCGAGGGCCCCGAGACCGGACGATGTCCAGCCGTCTTCTCGATGAAGGCAACCGACGTCCCGTCGAGGAATCCGACCCGAACGGGCGTCCCGGTCGCGCGGAACAGGTCCTCAAGGACGGGCACGGCGCGCTGCCGGACGTCCACCGCAGTCCAGGCGGTCGCTGCGTTCACGACGGGCGGCGGGCCGATGCCGTCCACCGCGTGCAACGGTCTCCCGGCCCAGTAGCGCCCCTCTCCATCGCGCTCCAGCACCTGCCACGCGGCGAGCTCGGTCACCAGTCTGTGCACTGTGGACGTCGGCAGTCCCGAACGGCAGGAGATCTCGGTGAGGGTTCGCCCCCCGCCCTCCGACGCGGCGATCACGATGGCACTGACCTTGCGGTGGAATCTCGACGACGACGGTCATGAGGTGGCCTGATGCCGGCAACTCGGTCAGGTCGTGCTCGTCGAGGACGCTGATGCGGGTTTCGGTGTCTGGCGCGGTCATCTGCCGTACCTGCTCTCTGTCGGGACGTCGGAGATGTCGGGACGTCGGGGATCACGACTGCTGAGTGACTGCTGCCGTCGGCCAGGTCGTGCGGTGGTCGGCGTGGCGAATGATCGTCTCGGCGTCGTCGACCGGGGGATAGATCCACTCGGCGTTGATCGACCGCTTGAGGGCCTTCGCCTCCTGCCGGGTCTGCTGCACCGCGCGGTCCCAGCCGGCGGTGAGCACCGCGCCGTAGGTCCCCAGGTCGAGACACGTCACGTAGGGGTCGGGCGCGAACGGGACGCTCGGTCGGCCGAGCAGGTCCGACGCCACGTTCACACCGACGAACTTGCCTTGGGGCACTGCGTGCTGGCAGCTCTGCATCACGATGTGGCCGGGCTCGGCCACGGCGGCGGCGGTGTCGCCGGCCGCGTACACCCCGGGTACGCCGACGACCTGCAAGTACTCGTCCACCCGTAGCCGCCCGAGCGCGTCCCGCTCGCCCGGGATCTCCTCGGTGAGGGAACTGGCGCGCATTCCGCCGGTCCACACCACGGTGCTGGCGGCGATGGTCGACCCGTCGGACAAGGTCACCTGCGCCGCGTCGAGCCGCTCGACCTGCGTGTCGAGCCGGAGCTCCACGCCGGTCTCGGCCAACGCCTCGAGGATCTGCGGGCGGGGCCCCTCGCCGAGCTCCGGCCCGACGACCGCGGCTCGCTCGACCAGTACGACCCGGACGGGCCGGTCGCCTGCCACCCCGCGCAGGCGATCGACCATCTCCGTGGCGACCTCGAGCCCCACGAATCCGGCCCCGACGACGACAGCGGTGAAGCGACCCTCCTCGCTGCTGTCCGTGGCGAGGCGCTGGATGTGGGCGTGCAGCCTCGCGGCGTGCGGCATCGTGTCGACGTCGAAGAGGTGTTCTGCACCGGTGACGGTCGGCCGGACGGCCCGGCTGCCCGCAGCGAGGACCAGCCGGTCGTAGGGGAGGTCGAGAAGCGTGGAGTCCCGTCCGACGGCCGTCACCTTCCGGGCCGCGGTGTCGATCCCCGTCACCGTCGCCGCGATCCGGCGCACACCGACCGGGCCCAGCACGCGGTCGAGGGGGACTCGCATCCGCTGCGGGTCCGTCTCGTAGAGCCGAGGCCGGATCACGATGTCGTCAGCGGGATCCACGACGGTCACCCGGATCCGGACGTCGGGCACCCCCGCCTCGCGACAGGTTCGCACCACGCCCGCGGCGCACCACACGCCTGCGAATCCACCACCCACAACCAGGACATCTGACATCTAGATTCACCTTCCTCTTCTTCAGGGATCGGCAGTTGCGTCAGGTACCGGTCAGGTCACCGCGGTCGGGGCGCGGCCGAACGCGCGGCGAACCGTCGCCGCAGCGCCCGGGGCATGTCGGTCCGCCTCGGCCCGCACGTCCGCGACCGTCTGCGCGGCCAGCTCGCGACGCCAGGCCAGCTCGGCCCGTTGCATGGACGCGCTCACGGCGCAGGGCGCGCTGAACGCGCTCCGCGGCATGTCCTCGCCCATCCCCCGCTGGCGGATCTCCGCGCAGCGGAACGCCTCCTGCGGACCCTCGATCGCCACCACGACGTCCATCAGCGAGATCGCCGACGGCGCTCGAGCGAGCCGGAACCCGCCGCGCGCCCCCGGCAGCGACTCCAGCACCCCGGCCCGGACGAGTGCCTGCAACTGCTTGTTCAGGTAGGCGGCCGGCAGTCCGTGCCGTTCGGCGAGCTGGGCGTTCGACACCGGCTCGTCGTCGTCGAGCCAGGCGAAGGTGAGCAGGACGTGCAGGACCCACTCCACTCCCTCGCCCAGCCGCATGGGACGAAGCGTAGGACCTGGACATCTCTTGTCAAGGTTCGAACTCCGGACCGGCCCCCGAGGACACCCGGAGGCCGCGAGCAGCAGATCCCTACACGTTGAACCGGAAGTCGACGACGTCCCCGTCCGCCATGACGTAGTCCTTGCCCTCGATCCGCACCCGGCCCGCCGCCTTGGCGGCCGCCATCGATCCGGCCTCGACGAGGTCGGCGTAGGACACGACCTCCGCCTTGATGAAGCCGCGCTCGAAGTCGGTGTGGATCACGCCGGCGGCCTGCGGAGCGGTGGCGCCGCGCCGGATCGTCCAGGCCCTGGCCTCCTTCGGGCCGGCCGTCAGGTAGGTCTGCAGGCCCAGCGTCGCGAAGCCGGCGCGGGCCAGTGCGGCCAGACCCGGTTCGTCCTGGCCGATCGACGCCAGCAGCTCGCCGGCGGACTCGGTGTCCAGCTCGAGCAGCTCGGCCTCCACCTTGGCGTCGAGGAACACCGCCCGGGCCGGGGCCACCAGCTCCGTGAGCTCCTTGCGCCTCGCCTCGTCGGTGAGGACGGTCTCGTCGGCGTTGAACACGTAGAGGAACGGTTTCGTGGTGAGCAGCGAGAGCTCGCGCAGCGGCGCGAGGTCCACGCCCGCGCCGAACAGGGTGGTCCCCCCGTCGAGGATCTCGACGGCGGCCTCCGCGCCCTGCAGCACCGGCCGCCGGTCCTTCTGCATCCGGGATTCCTTGGTGAGCCGGGGGACGGCCTTCTCCAGCGTCTGCAGGTCGGCGAGGATCAGCTCGGTGGAGATCGTCTCGATGTCGGCGGCGGCGTCGATGCGGCCTTCGACGTGCACCACGTCGGGGTCGTCGAACACCCGGACGACCTGGCAGATCGCGTCGGACTCGCGGATGTTGGCCAGGAATTTGTTCCCCAGCCCCGCTCCCTCCGACGCTCCCCTGACGATGCCGGCGATGTCCACGAAGGACACCACGGCCGGGACGATCTTCGCCGAGTCGTGGATCTTCGCGAGCACCTCGAGGCGGGGGTCGGGCAGCGGCACCACCCCGACGTTGGGGTCGATCGTGGCGAACGGGTAGTTCGCGGCGAGCACGTCGTTGCGGGTGAGTGCGTTGAACAGGGTCGACTTGCCGACGTTGGGCAGCCCGACGATCCCGAGGGTGAGTGACACGGGGGTCCAGGGTAGTCGCCGGTCGCACCGCGGGCCGTCACTCCACCACCTCCGACCGGCCACGTCCGATTTCCGCCAGTGCGTCCCCGGACGCGGTGGCAGAGTTCAGGTCGTGCTGCTCGACCAGGACCGCTGCTACCGCGCCGTCGCCTCCCGCGACGCGCGCTTCGACGGGCACTTCATCACCGCGGTGCGCACCACCGGGATCTACTGCCGCCCGTCCTGCCCCGCCGTCACGCCCGAGCGCGCGAACGTCGAGTTCCTGCCCACCGCCGGCGCCGCCCAGCAGCGGGGCTACCGCGCGTGCCGCCGTTGCCGGCCCGACGCCGTGCCCGGCTCCCCGGACTGGAACGCCCGCGCCGACCTCGCCGCGCGGGCGATGCGTCTGATCGGCGACGGGGTCGTCGAGCGCGACGGCGTCGCGGGGCTCGCCACCACGCTCGGCTACTCCGAGCGCCACCTCAACCGGGTGCTGACCGCGGAGCTCGGCGCCGGTCCCCTAGCCCTCGCGCGCGCACACCGGGCGCACACCGCGCGGTTGCTGATCGAGACGACCACGCTGGGCATGGCCGACGTTGCGTTCGCGGCCGGGTTCGCCAGCGTCCGGCAGTTCAACGACACCGTCCGCGAGGTGTACGGGGTCTCGCCGACCACGCTGCGCACCGAGGCGGGTCGCCGGGGCGGGACCGGGCCGACAACGGGGGGTGCGCTGGTGCTCCGCCTCCCGTACCGTCCGCCGCTGGACGTCGCCGGGCTGCTCGACTTCTTCGCGGCGCGCGCGCTCGACGGCGTCGAGTCGGTCGCGGACGGCACCTACCGTCGCACCCTGCGCCTGCCGCACGGAGCGGCGACGGCGGCGCTGCGACCGGCCGGGTCCGGCCCCGACGCCGCGCACCCGCACGTCGTCTGCACCCTCCGGCTCGGTGATCCCCGCGACCTCGGCCCGGCCGTCGCGCGGGTGCGCAGGCTCCTCGACCTCGACGCCGACCCGGTGAGCGTCGACGCCCTGCTCGGCGCCGACCCCGCACTGGCCGCGGCGGTCGCGACCGCGCCCGGCGTCCGGTTGCCGGGCACGGTCGACGGGGTCGAGACGGCAGTGCGCGCGGTGCTCGGGCAGCAGGTGTCGGTGCCCGCGGCGTGCACGGCGGCATCCCGGCTGGCCGCGGCACTGGGCGAGCGGCTGCCGGCGCCGTGGGTCAGCGGCGCCGAGCCCGCCGACGCACCTCCCGACGCCCGGGCGGACCGCCCCGAACCGGGTCCGGACCTGCTGTTCCCCACGGCTGCCGCGATCGCGGCGCGCGGCGCCGAGGTGCTCACCGGTCCCGCCCGCCGGATCGAGACCGTGCTGGGGCTGGCCGCGGCGCTGGCCGACGGATCGCTCGTGCTCGACGCCGGCCGCGATCCCGCGGACCTGCGCGCCGCGCTCACCGCGATGCCCGGGATCGGGCCGTGGACCGCCGGCTACCTCGCGATGCGGGTGCTGGGCGATCCCGATGAGCTGCTCGTCACCGACCTCGCGGTCCGCCGCGGGGCCGAGGTGCTCGGCCTGCCCCCCGACCCACGGGCCCTGACGGCACGGGCGCGGAACTGGAAGCCGTGGAGGTCCTACGCGGCCGTCCACCTGTGGCGCACCGCCGCCGGGCGCACCGCCGGGCGCTGAGTCACCGAGCCGACCGCGGCTCGACCATTCGTTCGACCGTTCGCCGATTCCCGGTCGCCGCCGGGTCCCCGGCCCGGCGCGCCTGCCGCGGTTCTGTCGGAGGCCGCGTGCACCCTGATCACGTGGACACCGCCACCCTCTCCGTGCTGCTCATCGGCGTGATCGTGGGCGCGGCGCTCGGCGCGGGCGCGGCCTGGTTCCTGGTCTCGTCCCGGGCCAGGGTCGTCGCGGCCGAGGCCGGGCACGCCACGGCCAGGGCATCGACGGCGGCCCGGGCCGAAACGGCCGGCCTGCGGGCCGAGCGCGCCGGCCTGCTGGAGCGCCTCGACGAGCTCGGCGAGCAGCACGACCGGGCCGTCGAGCGCCTGCGGCGCGCGGAGTCGGAGGCGGCCGCCGCCCAGGCCGCCCTGCGGTGCGAGCGTGAGGCAGGCGTCCAGCGCGAGGAGCTGCTGACCCGTCGCGACACCGAGCTGAAGCAGGCGTTCGGCGCGCTCTCCGCCGATGCGCTGGCCCGCAACAACGAGCAGTTCGTGGCGCTGGCCGAGGGCCGCCTGAAGGAGGCCACGTCGGCCCTGCACGCGAAGGCCGACGGCGACGCCGCAGCCCGCGCGCACGCGATCGGGCAGCTGCTCGAACCGATGACGTCCACGCTGCAGCGCGTGGAGGGTCAGCTGCGCACCGTGGAGATGGAGCGCGAGTCGGCCTACGCCGGGCTGCGCGAGCAGGTCAGCGCGATGCGCAGCAGCTCGGAGCACCTGCAGACCGAGACCCGACAGCTGGTCAACGCGCTGCGCTCGCCGCAGGTCCGTGGCCGCTGGGGCGAGCTGCAGCTGGAGCGGATCGTGCAGCTCGCCGGAATGGTCGAGCACTGCGACTTCTCGACCCAGGTCACCGGCCGCGGCGAGGACGGCGGCGTCCGGCCCGACGTGGTGGTCCACCTGGCGGGCGACAAGCAGGTGGTCGTCGACGCGAAGGTGCCGTTCGCGGCGTACCTCGAGGCGGTCGAGAGCCGCGACCCCGACGTCCACCGGGAACGGCTCGCCGCGCACGCGCGCCAGCTCCGCCAGCACGTCGACGCGCTGAGCGCCAAGAGCTACTGGGCGGCGTTCCAGCCGTCGCCGGAGTTCGTGGTGCTGTTCGTGCCGGGTGATCCGTTCCTGGAGGCGGCCCTGCGCTCCGATCCCGCGCTGCTCGAGCACTCGTTCTCGCGCAACGTCGTGATCGCCACGCCCACCACGCTGATCGCGCTGCTGCGCACCGTCGCCTACAGCTGGCGGCAGGAGGCGCTGGCCCGCAACGCCGCGCAGGTGCACCAGCTGGGCAAGGAGCTGCACAGCAGGCTGGCCACCATGGGCACCCACGTGGCGAAGCTCGGTCGCAGCCTCGACACCGCCGTGTCCAGCTACAACCAGACGGTCTCGTCGTTGGAGTCGCGCGTGCTGGTCACCGCGCGGCGGCTCACCGACCTCGAGGTCGCCGACGAAGAGCTCCCCGCGCCGGCCCAGGTCGAGCGCGCCCCCCGCACGGTTGCGGCCCCCGAGCTGGTGGCCTCGGCCGCCGAGTCGCTGATCGCGCTGCACGAGCTCGGACGGGGCGAGCTCGGCCGGGGCGAACGGGCCACCACGGAGGTGCGTCCCGAACCGCGGGTTACCGTGACCGGATGACCGGGAGCGCCGAGGGGTGGTCGGCCGTCGGGTGGCCGATGGCCGAGCGATCGGTGATCCCGACGGTCCTGGGGGTACCGCTGGTGGCCGCGGTCGGGCTCGCCGCCGGGCTCACGACGGTGGGCGTGCTCGTCGACCTGCTCCGCAGCGGCCGCCTCGGCACGGTGTTCGCCGTCTGCTACCTCACCGGCTGCGTGCTCGCCGTGGCCTGGGTGCGCCGCCGGAGCCTGTTCGGTCCGATGGTCCAGCCCCCGCTGCTGGTGGCCGTGATCGTCCCGCTGGTGGTGCTCCTGACCGGTGACGCGAAGCCCGGCGCCGGTGCCGCGGAGCGCCTGCTCGTGATCGCGGCTCCACTGGTGAACGCGTTCCCGATGATGGCGGTCACGACGGGGCTCGTGCTGGCCGTCGGGGCGTTCCGGGCGGCGATGCAGCGTCCGCTCGACTCGCCCGGGTCAGCGGTCAGCGGCCCGCGCCCGCCGTCCTCTGCTTCTGGGGCCGCAGCTCGCGGGGAAGCGAGAACGTCAGGGTCTCCTCCGCCGTCGTGACCTCCTCCACCGAAGTCCAGCCGCGGTCGGCGAGGTAGTCGAGCACGCCTCGCACCAGCACCTCCGGGACCGACGCACCGCTGGTGACCCCGACCGTTGCGACGCCGTCGAGCCACGTCTCGTCGATCTCGCGGGAGTAGTCGATGAGGCGGGCAGCCCCGGCCCCGGCCGAGAGCGCCACCTCCACCAGCCGCACGGAGTTCGACGAGTTCTTCGAGCCGACGACGAGCACGAGGTCGCACTGCCCCGCCATCGCCTTCACGGCGACCTGCCGGTTCTGGGTGGCGTAGCAGATGTCGTCGCTCGGCGGGTTCTGCAGCGTGGGGAAGCGCTCGCGCAGCGCCCGCACGGTCTCCATCGTCTCGTCGACGCTGAGCGTCGTCTGCGACAGCCACACGACCTTCTCCGGGTCGCGCACGGTGACGCCCGCGACGTCGGCCGCCGTCTCGACGAGCTGGATGTGCGCCGGAGCCTCGCCCGCGGTGCCCTCCACCTCCTCGTGCCCGTGGTGGCCGACGAGCAGGATGTCGAAGTCCTCGCGGGCGAACCGCTTCGCCTCCTGGTGCACCTTGGTGACCAGCGGGCACGTCGCGTCGATCGTGCGCAGCCGGCGTTCGCGCGCCTCGTCCCGCACGGCCGGCGACACACCGTGCGCGGAGAACACCACGAGCGCGCCCTCGGGCACCTCGTCGGCCTCGTCGACGAAGATCGCCCCACGCTCGCTGAGCGTCTCCACGACGTGCACGTTGTGCACGATCTGCTTGCGGACGTACACCGGCGCGCCGTGCTGGTCGAGCGCCCGCTCGACGGCCTCGACAGCCCGGTCGACGCCGGCGCAGTAACCCCGTGGCTTGGCCAGCAGGACACGCTTCGTGGGGGATCCGGACATGGCCCCAGCCTACGGGCGGCCCACCGGCGGGGCCGCGACACGTGACCCACGCCGCGCGGCCCCGGGCTGCCCACCGGTCCGCCGAGGTGGAGACTGTGTTCATGAAGCCGCTCCCGCTGCCGGTGCGGATCACCGCCGGTCTCGTCGCCATCGCCGTCGAGCAGGCCAGGGACCTGCCCAGGCTCGTCATCGAGTTCCCCGTCACGGCGGTGAGCCAGGCGCTGCAGCTGTCGATGCGGGTGCAGCAGAAGGTCACCGAGCTGGCGATCAAGGGCGACCGGGCGCTCGGGACGCTGCGTCCGGTCGAGGAGAAGCCGAGCTGGGCCACCTTCGACGAGGACGAGGCACCGCGCCGCAACGGGGCGAGCACGGTCACGGAGCTGCGGCCGCCGCTCCTGCCGTCGTCGGCAGCCCCGGAGCCCGAGAGCCGGGACAACGGGGCGGCCCGGGTGGCGGCGGAGGCCACCGCGGCGCGGGCAGCCGGCGACGTCGCGGGGGCCGACTCGGTCACCGGTCCCCGGGACGACGACGCCTCGGGCCCCAACCTCCTGCCCGAGTACCGCACCATGACGATCCCGCAGCTGCGGGGGAAGCTGCGCCGGCTGAGCGTCGAGGACCTGCGGGCACTGCTCGAGTGGGAGATCGCGCACGACGACCGTCCTCCGTTCGTCACGATGCTCACGAACCGGATCACCACGGTCACCGAGGGGTGACCAGCCCGAACACCCCCGAGCAACCGTGGCCGGTGCGCACGGTCGCTCGCAAGATCGCCGAGTGGGTGGACCGGCTCGGGGCGGTATGGGTGGAGGGGCAGCTCGCGCAGGTCACCGCGCGGGCCGGAACCGGGACCGCGTTCCTCGTGCTCCGCGATCCGGCCGCCGATGTGTCGCTGCAGCTCACCGCCCCGATCGGGCTCGTCCGCGACGGCGGGACGGCGGTGGCCGAGGGCAACCGGGTCGTCGTCCATGGCAAGCCGTCGTTCTTCCTGGGCCGCGGCACGTTGAGCCTGCGGGTCGACGAGATCCGCGCCGTCGGAATCGGTGAGCTCCTGGCGAGGATCGAGCGGTTGCGCCGACTGCTGGCCGCCGAGGGCCTGTTCGACCCGGCCCGCAAGCGCCGCCTCCCGTTCCTGCCGGGCTGCATCGGCCTGGTGACCGGGCGGGCGTCGGCCGCGGAGCGCGACGTCGTGTCGAACGCGGTGGCACGGTGGCCGTCGGCCCGCTTCCGGATCGAGCACGTGGCGACGCAGGGCGCGTTGGCCGTGCCCCAGATCGTCGACGCGCTCGGCGTCCTGGACCGCGACCCGCAGGTGGACGTGATCGTGCTGGCCCGGGGCGGCGGCAGCGTCGAGGATCTGCTGCCCTTCTCCGACGAGACGCTCTGCCGCGCCGTGGCCGCGTGCCGCACCCCGGTGGTCTCGGCGATCGGGCACGAGCCGGACACCCCACTCGTCGACCACGTCGCCGACGTCCGCTGCTCCACCCCCACGGAGGCCGGCCGTTCGCTCGTGCCCGACATCGGGGAGGAGACCGCGCGGATCGCCGGCCTGCGCGACCGGGCCCGCCGCGCGCTGGCCGGTTGGGTGGATCGGGAGCAGCGGCTGCTCGTCGCGCTGCGCGGACGCCCGGTGCTCGCCGACCCGCTGCACGCGGTCGACGCCCGCACGGCGGACGTGCAGCGCCTGCGCGAGGCGAGCCGGGCGTGCGTGCGGCGCGGCGTGGACCGACGGGCCGACCACGTGGCGCACGTCCGGGCCCGCCTGGCCACGCTCGGCCCGGCGGCGACCCTGGCCCGCGGCTACGCCGTCGTGCAGCGGGTTCCCGACGGCACAGCGCCGGGCGCGACCCTGCCCGTCCTGCGGTCGGTGGGCGAGGTGGAACCGGGATCGCACGTGCGGATCAGGGTGGCCGACGGCGCGGTGGCGGCGGAGGTGACCGGATCGGCGCCAGGATCGGGGGCCGCCAGGATCACGGAGGCAGCAGGATCGACGGCGCCCGGGCCGTGGACGAGGAGGTCGAGCACATGAACGAGAGGCCCGCGGTGGACGGCCTCGGCTACGAGCAGGCACGCGACGAGCTCGCCGAGGTGGTGCGCACCCTGGAGGCGGGCGGGCTCGGCCTCGACGAGTCGGTGGCGCTGTGGGAGCGCGGGGAGGCGCTCGCGCGGCGCTGCGAGGAGCAGCTCGCCGGCGCCCGCGAGCGCGTGCAGCGCGTCCTGGACGCGGCCGACTGACGAGATCAGGGCGGGCTCAGGACGGGCTCAGCAGCTCCCCCGCCAGCGCGCCGCCCGCGAGCGCGCGGAACTCGTCCTCGTCGCCGCTGCCGGTGATCAGCAGCCGCAGCGGTCCGGTACCCGGCGTCGGCACCTCCGCGATCCAGATCGGCTCGTCGTCCGCCGCGCCGTAGGCCACCCAACGCTGCCCGCCGACGTCCACCGCCCCCGTGGCAGGCACGGCTCGGCCCCGGCCTCCAGCGCCAGCAGCGCGGGCTCGGGTGCGTCGCTCTGCCACAACCGCAGGAAGCGGCCCGCCGGGGTGATGTAGCCGGTGCGCACCGCCCGGACGCCCGCCACGAGGTCCTGGTCGACCGAGTTGGACCGCCATTCCGGCGGGACCGCGGGGATCCGCACCGCGAACGGCACTCGCAGCGCGCGCAGCTGAGCCGGGGCATCGACGACCGGCAACCGCGAGGCGTCGACGGTGGGCCCACCCGGGGCGAACGTGCACGACTGCGACACCCCGGCGACGAGCAGGACGACCGCCACCAGCACGGCCATCGCGACCACCATGTCCCGCACCGTGAGTGCCGAGCGCGGCGGCTTGGACGGCGGTGGCGGGCCGCCGACCCACCGCGGCGCCGGGTCGGGATCGGATGTCACGGTGTCATCGTCCCAGCGTCATCGTCCCAGCGCGCGGGTCATCCGGCTCCACGGCCACGACGAGGGCCCGATCTGCGAGGATCGCCGATGATCCCGCTGGCCCGCGGCCCGTCGCGTCGTCGACGAGTCGGGGAGCAGCAGCAGAGCGAGAAGGAGGACGCCGGCCATGGCCACACCCGGTGACGGTGCCGAGTCCCCGCAACGGCGCCGGGAGGCGCCCGACCGCAACCTCGCGATGGAGCTCGTCCGCGTCACCGAGGCGGCGGCGATGGCCGCGGGTCGCTGGGTCGGGCGCGGCGACAAGAACGGCGGCGACGGTGCGGCCGTCGACGCGATGCGCCAGCTCATCGGCAGCGTCTCGATGCGCGGTGTGGTCGTGATCGGTGAGGGCGAGAAGGACGAGGCGCCCATGCTGTTCAACGGCGAGGAGGTGGGCAACGGGGAGGGCGCGTGGTGCGACGTCGCGGTGGATCCGATCGACGGCACGACGCTGATGGCCAAGGGCATGCCCAACTCGGTGGCGGTGCTCGCGGTGGCCGAGCGCGGGGCGATGTTCGACCCGTCGGCCGTCTTCTACATGGAGAAGCTGGCCGTGGGCCCCGAGGCCGCCGACGTCATCGACCTCACCGCGCCGGTGTCGGAGAACATTCGGCGTACTGCCGCCGCGAAGGGGATCGATGTCGCCGACGTCACGGTGTGCGTCCTGGACCGGCCGCGGCACGAGTCCCTGGTCGGCGAGATCCGCCGCACCGGAGCGCGCATCCACTTCCTCTCCGACGGCGACGTCGCCGGGGCGATCTCCGCGGCCCGTCCGAACACCGGTGTCGACCTGCTCTACGGGATCGGCGGTACCCCCGAGGGGATCATCACGGCCGCCGCGATCAAGTGCATGGGCGGGGCCATGCAGGGCCGGCTGTGGCCGCGCGATGACGACGAGCGGGACCGGGCGCTGGCGGCGGGGCACGACCTGGACCGGGTCCTCACCGCCGACGAGCTCGTCCGCGGCGACAACGTCTTCTTCTGCGCCACCGGCATCACCGACGGCGACCTGCTGCGCGGTGTGCACTACCGCGCCGGTGGGTGCACGACCCAGTCGATCGTGATGCGTTCCAAGTCCGGAACGGTGCGCATGATCGACGGTTATCACCGGTTGACGAAGCTCCGCGAGTACTCCTCGGTCAGCTTCGACCTCTCCGCCGAGCAGCTCGCGGTCGAGCAGGCGGCGCCACCGCTGCCGTGAGGCCCCGTCCGCATCGGATCGCGGCCGGGGCGGCCGTGATCGAATCGTGAGACTCCCGCCGCGCGCCCCTACTTGATCAGAACCTCCGCGTCGCGAATGCTCGAAGATCGGAGATGGGGGACGACGGCCGGTCACGCTCGGCTGTCGAACACGGGGGTTTCGAATTCATGCGCGCGCTCCGAGTCCTGGGACTCGTCGTCGTCGTGGCGGTCAGCGGTCTGCTCAGCGGCGGTGCCGCGGGGGCCGCCCCGACCACCGCGGCCATCGTGACGGCCGCGGCGAGGGTCCTGCCGCCGGCCCGCGGGCCGGTCCCGCGGTCGGCCGATGTCCTGTCGGCGCGGGGTCCGGAGACGGCGGCCGCGGAGACGTCGTCGGCCGAGGCCACCCCGGCGCCGGCTCCGGTCGCGGTGCCACCGCCGCCACCGCCCGTCCCGAAGATCGTGCCCGGCACCCCGTGCCTCGACACGGCCCGGGCCTGCATCGAGCTGGGCGCCAACCGGGCCTGGCTGATCCGTAGCGGCGCCGTCGAGTACGGCCCGGTTCCGATCACGCACGGCCGCAAGGGCTTCCGCACGCCGCCCGGCACGTTCCAGGTCTCGTTCAAGAACCGCCACCACGTCAGCACGATCTACGACGCGCCGATGCCGTACTCGGTCTTCTTCAACGGCGGCATCGCGTTCCACCAGGGGAGCCTGCGGCAGAAGTCGCACGGCTGCATCCACCTGTCCAAGACCGCGGCCCAGACCTTCTTCGGGTCGCTGAGCCGGGGCGAGGTCGTGCAGGTCGTGCGCTGAGGGCCACACCCCCTGTGCATCGGGACCGCCGCGCGAGGGCAGTCGGCTCAACCCCTTGGCGAGATGTTGATGTTGTGGTGGAAGACGTTCTGCGGGTCGTACGCCGCCTTCACCTCGGCCAGCCGGGCGTACTTCGGGCCGTAGGTGGCCCGGATGCGGTCGTGCTCCTGCGGGCTCATCCCGCCGTTGACGTAGGCGCCCTCGCCCATGGCATGCGGTTGCAGCGCCGTCCACAGGGACCGCACCCAGTCCCGCTCGGGAGGCAGCATGGCGACGTCGGGCACGGCCCCGATCATGAAGACCCCCAGCCGAGGAGACCGCCCGCCACCGAAGGCCGTGGCGTCCTCGTCGACCTCGGAATAGGCCCCGTCCAGCAGCATGATGATCACTCGGGTCAGCGGCGAGGTCTTGTGCGGCAGGCGCTCGGTGAACACCGCGATCGCGTCGTCGCTCAGATCCTCGAGGTAGGTGCCCTTCTCGTAGCGGCCGAACCCGAACGCCGATGCCCCGTCGATCATCTGCTGCAGCGCGACGTAGGGCATAGGCGTGACCAGCTCGAACGCCGGCGGCAGCTCCGCGCGCACGCGCTCCACGAACTCGGCGTGCCGCGCCGACCCGTCGAACCCGACGAGGATCAGCACGTATCCCGGCGCGAAGTGGAGGGGTTCCGGGACGAACGGTGCCGGCCGGGCGTTGATCGCCGCGACCATGGCGTTGAGGTCGGGCGGGAGGTCGTGGATCACCCTGCGGGCCAACCGGAGCGCCTCCGCGCCGTCGTCGAGGGTCCAGAAGAACAGGCCGAGCTGCACCATCGGGTCGAGCTCCTGCAGCCGGAACTCGAACTCGGTGACCACGCCGAAGTTCCCGCCGCCGCCGCGGACAGCCCAGTACAGGTCCGGGTGCTCGTCAGCCGCGGCCCGCAACACGTCGCCGTCGGCCGTGACGATCTGCACCGACAGGAGGTTGTCCACGGCCAGCCCGAACTTGCGCGTCAACCAGCCGATCCCCCCGCCCAGCGTGAGTCCTCCGACCCCGGTGTGGCTCACCGTGCCACCTACCGTGGCGAGCCCGTACGGCGCGGTCGCGGCGTCCATCTGGGCCAGCGTGGCCCCACCACCGACCCGCACGGTGCGGGCGTACCTGTCCACGACGACACCGTCGAGGTCCCGCAGGTCGATCATGAGCGCTCCGTCGGCCACGGCCGCCCCCACGGTGCTGTGGGCACCGCAGCGCACGGTGATCTCCCAGCCCGCCCCGCGAGCGAAGGCGATCGCGGCACTCGCGTCGGCGGCGCTGGCACACCGGGCAATTGCCACCGGCCTGCGGTCGACGTCGGCGTTCCACATCGTGCGGGCCTCGTCGTAGCCGGGGTCGTCCGGGCCGATCACGACGCCGTCCAGCGCCGCCCGCAGCGACCCGAGGTCGCCGCTCACCGGACGCTGCTGACGTGTTCGCGGACAAACCGGTGCGGGACGTTCGCCACCAGGAGCACCTCGTCCCCGCCGTGCGCGCGCAAGCGCACCAGCCACCTCTCCGCGATCAACCCGCCGGCAGGAGTATCCCGCCAAGCCGCTGAGACGTCACGCATGCGGAACCACCCGCTCGGACCACTGGCGGCACGGCGATCGATCGACATGCGCGGGCCCCTGTGCACGCGGGTGGCGGCACGAGAACACTGTGGGGCATGAACACTGGGGGCATGGCCAACGACGACCGCCACCGCACCGAGTACGACACGATGGGCGAGGTCCAGGTGCCCGCGGACGCGTTGTGGCGGGCCCAGACCCAGCGCGCCGTGCACAACTTCCCGATCTCCGGCCGCGGGCTGGAGCGGACGCAGATCCGCGCGCTGGGGCTGGTCAAGGGGGCGGCGGCGCGCGTCAACGGGCGGATCGGCGTGCTGGAGCCGGCGTTCGCCGAGGCGATCGCCGATGCCGCCGACCAGGTGGCCGCGGGGCAGCACGACGACCACTTCCCCGTCGACGTCTTCCAGACCGGCTCCGGTACCTCGTCGAACATGAACGCCAACGAGGTGATCGCCTCCCTCTCCGCGAGGGCCGGCGTGGACGTGCACCCGAACGACCACGTCAACGCCTCGCAGTCGTCCAACGACGTCTTCCCCACCACCATCCACCTGGCCGCCACCGAGGCGCTCGCCACCGACGTCGTGCCGGCCCTCGAGCATCTGGCCGCCGTGCTGCGCCGCCGCGCCGTCGACTGGGTCGACGTGGTGAAGGCCGGCCGCACCCACCTGATGGACGCCGTGCCGGTGACCCTGGGGCAGGAGGCGGGCGGTTGGGCGACGCAGGTCGAGTACGGCGCGGCCCGACTTCGGGACGTGCTGCCCCGGCTCGGGCAGCTGCCGATCGGGGGCACCGCGGTCGGCACCGGGCTCAACGCGCCCGACGGTTTCGCGGCCGGGGTCGTGGACGAGCTGCGCGCGGCTACCGGGATCGCCGAGCTGTCCGAGGCACCCGACCACTTCGAGGCGCAGGGGGCGCGCGACGGGCTCGTGGAAGCTTCCGGGGCGCTGCGCACCGTTGCCGTGTCGCTGTTCAAGATCGCCAACGACCTGCGCTGGCTGGGATCGGGCCCGCGCGCGGGGATCGCCGAGCTGCACCTCCCGGACCTGCAGCCCGGTAGCTCGATCATGCCGGGGAAGGTCAACCCGGTGGTCTGCGAGGCCACGATGATGGTGACGGCCCAGGTGATCGGCAACGACGCCGCCGTCGGGTTCGCCGGCAGCCAGGGCAACCTCGAGCTCAACGTGATGGCGCCGGTGATGGGCCGCAACGTGCTGGAGTCGGCGCGCCTGCTCGCGGCCAGTGCCCGACTGCTCGCGGACAAGGTGGTGGACGGGACCGAGGCCGACGTGGCCCGAGCCCGTGAGTACGCCGAGTCCTCGCCGTCGATCGTCACGCCGCTCAACCGCTACTTCGGCTACGAGGAGGCCGCCTCGATCGCCAAGCAGTCGTTGGCGGAACGCAAGACGATCCGCGAGGTCGTGCTGGAGCGCGGGCACGTCGACTCCGGTGTGCTCACCGCGGAACAGCTCGACGAGGCACTGGACGTCCTGGCCATGGCCCGCGGTGGCCGCCGGTCCTGAGCTCGTCCGCATTGCGGCCAGGAAGTGACCGCTTGCCCGCATAGCCTCACAGCCAGGAACGACGACGAAGGAGTGAGCAGATGGCCACCACAGGGACGACCACCACGGGGACCACCACCACGACCGGCGAGCGCGCCGACCTCCTGGAGACCCTGGCGGCGCACCGCGGGTTCCTGCGGTACACCGTCCGCGGACTGACCGACGAGCAGGCGCGTCGGCGCACGACCGTCAGCGAGCTCACCCTCGGGGGCCTGATCAAGCACGTCACGGCGACCGAGCGGAGTTGGGTCGACTTCGTGCTCGACGGTCCAGCGGTGATGGAGGCGACCGAGGACAGCTGGGCCGAGCACGCCGACGGCTTCGTCATGCGCGAGGACGAGACGCTCGACGGTCTGCTGGCCGGGTACGACGAGGTGGCCCGCCGCACCGATGAGGTGGTGCGGACCCTGCCCGACCTCGATCTCTCCCACCCGCTCCCCGAGGCGCCCTGGTTCCCGCCCGGCGCCCGGCGGTCGGCGCGGCGGGCGTTCCTGCACATCGTGGCCGAGACCGCACAGCACGCGGGCCACGCCGACGTCCTGCGCGAGGCCCTCGACGGCCAGAAGACGATGGGGTAGCAGCGCGCGGCCGCGCGTCGCGGCGTGCACGAGCACCGTCGCGGGCGTCGGGGAGGATGAGACCGTGCTGCTCGCCGATGTCGTCGCCGCGTCCTCCGCGGTCGGGGCCACCCGATCCCGCACCGAGAAGACGGCCACCCTGGCCGCCCTGCTGCGTGCGGCCGTTCCGGACGAGGTGGAGGCGGTCACGTCCTGGCTGGCCGGCGAGGCGCGGCAGGGACGGATCGGCACCGGCTGGCGCACCCTCGCCGGGCTCGACACCCCGCCGGCGACCGAGCCGGCCCTGGACGTGGGGCGCGTCGACGCCGCGCTCGACGTACTGGCCGCGACCTCGGGCGTGGGCTCCACCGCCCGCCGCTCGGCCGTGCTCGGGGACCTGTTCGGCGCGGCCACCGCACCGGAGCAGGCGTTCCTCCGACGCCTGCTCACCGGCGAGCTGCGCCAGGGCGCGCTGGAGGGCGTCATGCTGGAGGCGGTCGCCGCCGCGGCGGACCTCCCCGCGACCGCGGTGCGGCGGGCGTTCATGCTCTCCGGGCGACTGCCGCAGACCGCCCGGCTCGCACTGACCGGAGGGGCCGATGCGCTCGCCGCGGTGGCGCTGCAGGTCGGCACCCCGGTGCGACCGATGCTCGCCTCGCCCGCCGAGACCCTCGACGCCGCGCTGGCCGAGCTGGGCGGCGAGGTGAGCGTCGAGTACAAGCTCGACGGGGCCCGCATCCAGGTCCACCGCCGCGGTCGCGAGGTCCGGGTGTGGACGCGGACGCTGCGGGAGATCACGGCGGCCGTCCCGGAACTCGTCGAGCTCGTGCGGTCGCTGCCCTGCCAGACGGTCGTGCTCGACGGGGAGACGCTCGCCCTGCGCGACGACGGCCGGCCGCGCCCGTTCCAGGAGACGATGAGCCGGTTCGGGGCGGCGGCCGGCAGCGAGCTGCTGCAGCCGTACTTCTTCGACTGCCTGCACCTCGACGGCGTCGACCTGCTCGACGCCCCGCTGACCACCCGCCTCGACGCCCTCGATGCCGCGGTCGGGCCGCACCGCATGCCGGGCACGGTCCGCCCGACTCCCGAGGAGGCCTCCGACCTGCTCGACCGCGCGCTCGACGCCGGCCACGAGGGCGTCATGGTCAAGTCGCTCGATGCGCGCTACGCGGCGGGGCGCCGCGGACGGGCCTGGCAGAAGGTCAAGCCCGTGCACACCCTCGACCTGGTGGTGCTCGGGGCGGAGTGGGGTTACGGCCGCCGCACCGGGTCGCTGTCCAACATCCACCTCGGGGCGCGGGATCCCGACGGCGGTGAGCCGATCATGGTCGGCAAGACCTTCAAGGGCATGACCGACGAGCTGCTGGCCTGGCAGACCGCCACGTTCCCGGAGCTCGTCACGGAGGAGTCGGACCACGCTGTGCTGCTGCGGCCCGAGCTCGTGGTGGAGATCGAGCTGGACGGGGCGCAGCGCAGCACCCGTTACCCGGGCGGCGTCGCGCTGCGGTTCGCGCGGGTACTGCGCTACCGCCCGGACAAGAGTCCGGCGGAGGCCGACACGATCAACACCGTTCGCGGGCTGCTGCGGGAGTAGCATCAGCTTCCCGTGCGCTTCCTCGACGGGCAGCACCCGTCCCACGACCTCACCTACGACGACGTCTTCCTCGTCCCGAGCCGGTCGGCGGTCACCTCCCGCTTCGACGTCGATCTCGCGACCGCCGACGGATCCGGCGCCACCGTCCCCGTGGTGGCGGCGAACATGACCGCCGTTGCGGGCCGGCGGATGGCCGAGACCCTCGCCCGCCGCGGTGCACTCACCGTGTTGCCGCAGGACGTCGCACCGGAGGCGGTCGCGGAGATCGTCGGCTGGATCAAGTCGAGGCACCCGGTCTGGGACACGCCGCTGGTGCTCACACCGGCCGACGCGGTGGCCGACGCGCTCAACCTGCTGCCCAAGCGGGCGCACGGAGCGGTCGTGGTGGTCGACGGGAGCGGACGTCCGGTCGGCACGGTCGACGAGGCGGCGTGCGGCGGTGTCGACCGCTTCACCCGCCTCGGTGAGGTGCTCGACCCCGCCCCGCTCGCCCTGCCGCTCGACACCCCGCCCCGGGCGGTGTTCGACGCTCTCGGGACGCGCCGGGTCGCGCTCGGCCTGGACGACGACGGCCGGCTCGCCGGCCTGCTCACCGGGCTCGGGGCACTGCGCGCGGAGATCTACTCCCCCACGTTCGACCGATCGGGGCGGCTGCGCTCCGCCGCGGCAGTCGGGATCAACGGCGACGTGGCCGTCAAGGCGAAGGCGCTGCTCGACGCGGGTGTCGATGTCCTCGTCGTCGACACCGCGCACGGTCACCAGGACAAGATGCTCGACGCGCTGCGCGCGGTCCGTGCGGTCGTCACCGATACGGGATCCTCGGTTCCGGTCGTGGCCGGCAACGTCGTCACCGCCGACGGCGTGCGTGACCTCGCCGCTGCGGGTGCGGACGTCGTCAAGGTCGGCGTCGGCCCCGGCGCCATGTGCACCACCCGGATGATGACCGGTGTCGGCCGCCCGCAGTTCTCCGCGGTGCTCGAGTGCGCCGCGGCGGGTCGCGACCACGGTGTCCGGGTCTGGGCCGACGGCGGCGTGCGCCACCCGCGTGACGTTGCCCTCGCGCTGGCCGCCGGGGCGTCCGCGGTCATGATCGGTTCGTGGCTGGCCGGCACCTACGAGTCGCCGGGCGACCTGCTCCGCGACGAGGAAGGGCGCCCGTACAAGGAGTCGTTCGGGATGGCGTCCAAGCGGGCCGTCGGCGCGCGGACCCGTGGCGACGGCAGCTTCGACCGAGCCCGCAAGGCCCTCTTCGAGGAGGGCATCTCCAGCTCGAAGCAGCTCCTGGACCCCCACCGGCCCGGCGTGGAGGACCTGCTCGACGGCATCTGCTCGGGGGTGCGGTCGGCGTGCACCTACGCCGGCGCCCGCACTCTCGACGAGCTCGCGCAGCGTGCGGTGGTGGGCGTGCAGACCACCGCGGGGTTCAGCGAGGGCACGCCGTACGGCCTCTGAGTAGATGTGGAGCTCAGCCGGGACAGGCCGGCGGCGTGGAGTCGAGGCTCAGACCGCGCGAGTAGACGTACTTCCCCTCGTGCGGGGTGAGCAGCTTCGCCCAGCCCCGATCCAGGCACGCAACGCGGACCTGCTGACCCGGGGCCACCTTGCCGACATCCGCGGACTGCCGTGACGCGCCGTCGCGCACGAACCAATCGGAGCCGGGACGGACCAGACCGGCGACGCCCGCCTGCGGCAGCGACAGCGGGCCGGACGACGTCCACTCCACCGACCGCGAGGCCAAGCCGGCCAGACCGAAGAGCACGACGAGAGCGGCCACGGTCAGCACACCACGCCATCGGGTCGGGCGGGGTCGATGCTGTCCGGCGCGGGAGTCGCTCATGGACATGGACGCGGACTCGGGGCCGATCAGAGGGATACCGTCCCCGACCGGAAGCAGCGCGCCGATCCGGTACGAACGCACGCGCTCGGTGATCTTGTGCCCTTCGGCGGACAGCGTCGCACGCACGTCGAGGTCCCCGCCGTGGAAACCGACGAGCCGACCGCCTCGGATCTCGGCGTCCAGGCCGTGCACATCGATCTCGACCTCCAGACCGAGCGCGATCGTGGCCAGCAGCACCTCGTTCAGATACAGCTCGACGCTGGGTCGGTGCGTCGAGGTGATCCGATGCTCGACGAGCCGGACCCGCTCCGAAGACTCGTTCGGAGGCGCCGAGCGGCGCGCGGCGGCGCGCACCTCGCCGTACTTCGCCCAGCCGTCGAGCGCCAGCGAGCCGAGATCGATGTCGAGCACGGTCGCGACGGCCTCTGCCATGCGAGCGCGCAGCAGCCGGTACACCGGACCGGTGATCGCGCCGTGATCCCCGGCAACGCGCCTCAGTTCCTCGTCGAGGTCGGGCCCGACCTCACCGAGCAGCTCGGCCACCGTCGTCACCATGACGATCCCCTACCATCCTGGCCGGAGGTCGAGAGCACCCGCGTGCCGGGGTCGGCCCGCGGCACGATTCGCACACCGCCGCGTTCGCGGGCCGTCGCGCGGACCCGTGGGCCGACGACGACTCCGGACCACGGCACGACGTGGACGGCCGGCGGCCGCTTGAACAGCCAGCGGTGCACCACCAGCCCGGCCACCACGAGCACCAACAGCACCACGAGCCCGAGCACCAGCACTCGGGCACTGACGGACCCGAACGGCGGCACCGGCACCTCGGGTGGGATCACGATGGCCGGGGCCTGCGGGTCGCCGCCCGCTGCGGTCGGTGTGTCGACATTGCCGATCGGATCCGTCGGACCCTCTCCACCGGTCGACGGCTCGTCGGTCGACTGGGTGACCTGCTCGACCAGCACCGTGAGCCCGGTTTGGGCCGAGACCAGGTTCGGCTCGCCGAGAGCCACGCATGACGCCGTGATCGTGTACGGCCCCGGCGTCGCGTCGAGGGACACCGTCGCCCCGACTTCGAATCCCCCGGTACCCAGGACGGAGGGCAGAATGATGCCGGCCGGGTCCGACCTGAGGCGGAAGGGGACCGCGCTGCGGCTCGTACAGGCCCCGAAGCCGGATCCGGTGAGAGTGACGGTGTCGCCCAGGTACGCCTCCGCCGGAGTGGCGGTCAGCGTCGCCCGCTCCGGGACCACTGCTGTCGCCTGCTCCGACGCTGTCGCCTGCTCCGCGGCTGGGGCCGTCGCCTGCTGCGGGGCCGGTGCTGTCGCTGGCGGCGGCGGTGGCGGCGGCGGGGCGAGCGCCACCGCCAGCGTCATCAGCGGCATCAGGAGTACCCGCAGGTATCTCGAGGTCGACTTGATCATTGGTCGCTCCGAGCCGGATCCAACGTCTGCCCTCTCAGAGCCCCGGCCACGATGCCCTGATACGCGAACGGCCCTCTCGTCAACCGCTGGACGAGAGGGCCGTTTGCTGCGCCGTGCAGGCGGTCAGGCGTTCGGGCCCTCCAACATCTCCGTCACCAGTGCCGCGATCGGGCTCCGCTCGCTGCGGGTCAGCGTGACGTGCGCGAAGAGCGGGTGGCCCTTCAGCTTCTCGATCACCGCGGCGACCCCGTCGTGGCGGCCGACGCGGAGGTTGTCGCGCTGCGCCACGTCGTGGGTGAGCACCACCCGCGATGCCGTTCCCAGCCGGGAGAGCACCGTGAGCAGCACGTTGCGTTCCAGCGACTGCGCCTCGTCGACGATCACGAACGTGTCGTGCAGCGACCGCCCCCGGATGTGGGTCAGCGGGAGCACCTCGAGCATGCCGCGGGCCAGCACCTCGTCCATCACGTCCTGGCTGACGAGTGCGCCGAGGGTGTCGAACACCGCCTGCGCCCAGGGCGACATCTTCTCGGTCTCACTGCCCGGCAGGTAGCCGAGCTCCTGTCCGCCGACGGCGTAGAGCGGGCGGAACACCACGACCTTGCGGTGCTGCTGGCGCTCGAGCACCGCCTCCAGCCCGGCGCACAGCGCGAGCGCCGACTTCCCGGTGCCGGCCCGGCCACCGAGGGAGACGATGCCGACGTCCGGGTCGAGCAGCAGGTCCAGCGCCACCCGCTGCTCCGCGGAGCGCCCGTGCAGGCCGAACGCCTCGCGGTCGCCGCGGACGAGCTTGACGCGCTTGTCGGGCGTGACCCGGCCGAGCGCCGCGGACCCGCCGCCGGTCAGCCGCAACCCCGTGTTGCACGGCAGGTCGCGGGCCTCGTCGTGGTCGATCACACCGTCCCGGAACAGGGCGTCCACGTCGGCGCTCGTCACGTCCAGGTCGGTCATGCCGGTCCAGCCGGACGGCACCACGTCGAGGGCGTGGTACTCGTCGGCGGTGAGTCCGACGGCGGCGGCCTTCACCCGCAACGGCATGTCCTTGGTCACCAGGACGACGCCGCCGCGCCCGTCGAGGCGGCGCTCGGCGGCGAGGTTGAGGGCGCAGGCGAGGATGCGGCTGTCGTTCGAGTCGGTGCGGAAGCCCGCGGGGAGCACCTCCGGGTCGGTGTGGTTGAGCTCGACGTGCAGTGTTCCGCCGGCGGTGCCGATCGGCACCGGTGCGTCCAGGCGGCCGTGTTCGATGCGCAGCTCGTCGAGCGTGCGCAACGCCGTGCGGGCGAACCACCCCAGCTCCGGGTGGTGCCGCTTGCCCTCGAGCTCGGAGATGACCACCAGCGGGAGGACGACCTCGTGCTCGTCGAACCGGATCAGCGACCACGGGTCGGAGAGCAGCACGGAGGTGTCGAGCACGTAGCAGCGGGTGGAGACCGAAGCGGGGGCGTTACGACGATCGTTCACGGATGCTCCCTCGCGGGCGCGGCACCGCGCCCACACTCTGGTGGGCCGGCCGGTCCTGGCGGGCGCGTCCGGCGGAGCCGCACACGCCCATGAGGGCCGGGTGCCGGCCCCCTCGGGTGCAACTGACACCACGACCAGGGCCTCCCCGGGCGGTCCGCATCGGGTACGTCCCGCCGAGGCGAACGCTACCGGCGGTCACCCCGGTCCGGTCAACAGCAACGCGCTCGCGCAGCCCGGGACGGCGCCGAGAATTAACACGGCAGTCGGCCGTCCATCGCTCCACCGCTACCGCTCGTCGCGGTGCTCGTGACCGGTTCGGTCGAGCCCGGTTCGGCCGCCCGGGCCGACTCGGCCCGCAACGCGGCGGGGGTGAGCGGCTCGTCGAGCAGCCGGCGGAAGCGTTCCGAGCCGGGGTCGCGCTCCCACCAGCGCCGCACCAGTGCCGGGCCCTCGGCATACGTGGTCGGGTAGGACCGCCACAACGGATGAGCCACGAAGCGCAGCACCTGGCGGGCGCGGGCGTCGTCGACGAGCAGCCAGCGCCGCAGGTGGCCGAGCACCACGGCCGGGGCCGCCCGGCGGTCGTGCAGCAGCAGGGCCGCGTCCTGCCGGACCCGCGCGAGCCCGGCGGCGGCCCCGTCCATCCGCTCGGCCAGCTCGCCGTCGAACCCCAGCCCGACCTCGGCCAGCACGTCCGCGGCGAAGCGACCCCACCCCGGCCCGACCACCGCGTGCAGACCCAGCTCGGCCGCGCCCTCGGCGACGAGGCTCTGCGGGGACGTGACGAGCACCATGCGGTGCTCCTCCCACCCGTCGGCGACCGAGCCCGGCCTCCTTGCGGCAGCGCTCGGTGTGGTGGCCCGGGTAGGTCTCGTGGGCGAGGAGCTGCGCGAGCTGGCCCCGGCGCGGGAGCGCCGCGGCGTTCACGGTGACGCGAGACCGGAACCCCCCGAGGTGCCGGTGCATCGCGCTCCAGGGCGCGTCGTCCACGATCCGGCACTCGACACTCTCGCTGGGGGACAGCGGTACCGCGGCGCGGGTGCGCTCCTGAAGCGCCTCGATCAATGCCCGGACGGCGACGCCGAGGCGCTCGGGCGGGATCTCGTCGCGGCGGCGGTGGGCGACCCACCGGTCCGTGAGCGACCCGGGCCCCGGCAGGAGGGCGTCGAGCTCCCGGTGAGCATGCCGGTAGCCGTCCTCGGCGCCGAGGGCGATGCGGACGTCGAACACCGCCGCCACCTCGTCGGCGTAACGGACGGGCTGGCCGGTCAGCCGCCGCGCCGTCCACTCGAGCGCGTGCAGCTGGGCCGCCAGGAAGCGCTCGCGAACGGGGTCGAGACCCGCGCCGGGCAGGTCCCGGGCCAGCCTCCCGGCCTGTCGCACGAGGTCGGCCGGCACCGGCGCGGGCTCGCCGCCCACCAGCCGACGCAGCGCGGGATCGGCGCCGTCGACGAGTCCGGGCAGGAGGCGGTCCAGGCGCAGGGCGAGGGCGAGGTACCCGGACACCGGACCGGTCGGGTCCCCGGTGGTCCGCACGCTAGGACCCGAAGCGGCGGTGCCGAGCGGAGTAGTCGCGCAGCGCCCGCAGGAAGTCGACCCGGCGGAACTCGGGCCAGTACGCCTCGCAGAACCAGAACTCGGAGTGGGCCGACTGCCACAGCAGGAACCCCGACAGCCGCTGCTCGCCCGAGGTGCGGATGACCAGGTCCGGGTCGGGCTGGCCGGAGGTGTAGAGGTGCGCCGCGATGTGGTCGACGTCGAGCACCTCGGCGAGCTCCTCGATCGAGGTTCCCGATTCGGCGTGCTGCATCAGCAGCTTGCGCACGGCGTCGGCGATCTCCTGCCGACCGCCGTAGCCCACGGCGACGTTGAGCTCCAGTCCGGAGCGTCCGATGGTGCGCGCCGCCGCCGCGGAGAGCCGGTCGGAGATGTCGCGCGGCAGCAGGTCGAGCGCTCCGACCACCCGCAGGCGCCACGTGGCCGCCGGACCGCTCAGCTCGTCGACGACGTCGGCGATGATCTCCAGGAGCGGCTCGAGCTCGTCGGGTGCCCGAGTGAGGTTGTCGGTGGACAGCAGGAACAGGGTGACGACCTCGACGCCCGCCTCGTCGCACCATCCGAGCAGGTCGGCGATCTTCGCCGCTCCCACCCGGTGCCCGTCGTTGACGTCGACGAGACCGACGTCCCGCGCCCACCGCCGGTTGCCGTCCAGCATCAGCGCGACGTGCCGGGGCCGCACCGCAACACCCGCGCCGCTCAGCTCGCGGCTCAGCTTGCGCTCGTACAGCGAGTAGAGCAGGTCGCGCACGCCCACGGCCGGCACCCTACGCTCGCGGCCGTCGCCTCCCGCAGCCCAGCGCGGGCCGCCGTCCGGTCGTCGGGTTCACGTCCACGACCGTCGGCGTCGAAGAGGCTGCCGTAGCCTCGGAACGTGACCATCGGGAAGGTAGCTGCGCCCGAGCCGACACTGAAGGCCCTCGCCCCCCTGGTCAAACCCCGGATGCGCGGCTGGCTGCATTTCTGGTCGTTCACCGCCTCCATCGCCACCTGCGCCGCCCTGATCGCGGTGTCGGCGTCCCTGGTCGGCGGAACCGCCGCGCTCGCCACCTCGGTGTACAGCGTCACCGTCCTCGGGCTGTTCGGCACCAGCGCGCTCTACCACCGCCGGACCTGGCGGACGCGCCGCAGCCACGCGGTCATGAAGCGCCTCGACCACTCGATGATCTTCCTGTTCATCGCCGGCACCTACACCCCGGTGGCCGTGCTCGCGATGGACCCGGTCACGGCACGCTGGGTGCTCGCCGTGGTGTGGGCCGGCGCGTTGGCCGGCATCGTGCTGAAGACCGCGTGGCCCGACGCACCGTCCTGGGTCGGCGTGCCGATCTACGTCGCGCTCGGCTGGGTGGCGGTCTTCGTGCTCCCCGACATGCTCGCCACCGGCGGCGTCGCCGCGCTGGTGCTGCTGCTGGCGGGCGGGCTGCTGTACACGGTGGGCGCGGTGTTCTACGCCACGCACTGGCCGAACCCGTGGCCCACGACGTTCGGCTACCACGAGTTCTTCCACGCGGCCACCGTGCTCGCCGCCGTCTGCCACCACGTCGCGATCTGGCTCGTGCTGTTCTGAGCGCGGCGGATCCCGCGCCGGGTCAGGCCTCGTCGCCGGTCGGGCCCTTCGCGCGCAGGTCGTCCACCTTGGCCATCGCGTCGCGCAGCTCACCCAACCAGTCGTCGGCGTGCTGACCGACCAGCCGCACGGCCCAGGCCAGGGCGTCGGAGCGGGAGCGGGCGACCCCGGCGTCGACCAGGGTGTCGAGCACGATCCGCTCGGGCTGGCGCAGCCGTGTCATCACCGGAACCGACGCGACCGTGAACAGCTCCACGGTGTCGCCGAGCCGTGCGCCCCACGCGACCTTGCGCTGGTAGCGGTGCTCGGCCTGGCGCGCGATCTCGATGCGCTCGTCCCGGGTGGTCTCGCGGAACCGCGAGATCCGGCCGGTCACCGCGGCGGTCCGGTCCGCCCGGCCGGCTTCGGTGTCGGCGTACTCACCCTCCACGGCAGGCAGCTCGCCGACGATCAGGATCTCCTCGCGGTCGATCGTCACCTCGGGCGTACCGGTGAACCACCCGTCGGGCAGCCGGCCCTGCAGCCACGCCTTCGCGTCCTCGGCCCCGGGCAGGTCGGCCTGCTGCCACCCACCCCGACCGGGACCCCGGCCACCACGCCCTCCGGCCCCGGGCCACCCGCGGTGCATCCGTCCGGACATCTCGCCACCTCCGCCTGCTGTCACTCTCGTCTTCGATTACGAGATTACACAGCAAAAGTGCAACCTGCGCACCTGTTCGTCGACGGTGAACGAGCTGGTCGACGCGGGGCGCGGGTCAGGCGCGGGCGGAGAGGAGGGCGACCAGCTCCTCGGACGTGGTCACCGGCCGGTCGCAGACGAAGCCGCGGCACACGTACGCCGCCGGCCGACCGTCCACGAGCGGTCGCCCGGCCAGCAGTGGCACCCCCGTCGCATCCGGCTCGCCCGCGACCACCGCGGTGCCGCCGGCCGCGCGGCTCCGCGCGTGGGCGAGCAGGATCTCGCGGTCCGGGTCGCTCCCGGCGCCGACCACCGCCACCTGCAGCGGCCCGCGCACCATCGCCTCGGCCGCGGTGAGCCAGTGCCCCGCGAACCGGGGGTGCTGCTCGGCCAGCGTGCCGGCCGAGCGCAGGGCGGCCTCGGCGGCGTCGGAGTACCGGGCCGGGTCCGCCACCAGCACCGATGCCGTCAGCAATGCGGAGGCCAACGCCGAGGAGCCACAGGGCGTCGCCCCGTCGGTGACCTCGCGCGGGCGGTGCAGCAGCGCCTCGGCGTCGTCGGCGGTGTCGTAGAACGTGCCGGGCCGGGCGGGGTCGGCGAAATGCTCCAGTGCGACGTCGAGCAGGTCGGTGGCCGAGCGCAGCCACCGCGGTGCACCGGTGGCCTGGTGCAGCGCGAGCAGCCCGTCGGCGAGGCAGCCGTGGTCCTCCAGCACACCTGCGGCGGTTCCGACGGCGCCGTTGCGCGACGAGCGGCGCAACCGGCCGTCCACGACGTGCAGGTCCACCAGCAGCTCCGCCGCGTCCGCCGCGGCGTCGACCCAGTCCGGACGACCCAGCGCCGCGCCACCCTCGGCGAGGGCCAGTACCGCCATCCCGTTCCAGGCCGTCACGACCTTGTCGTCACGGGCCGGCTGGGGCCGGGTGAGTCGGGCGGCCAGCAGCGCGGCCCGGACCCGCTGCCACCGGTCCGGGTCGTCGGGGTCGACGAGCAGCTGCAGCGTCGACGAGCCGTGCTCGAAGGTGCCCGCCCCGGTCACCTCGAGCAGCGACGCGGCCCACCGGCCGTCCTCGTCGCCGAGCACCTCACGCAGCTGCGCCGGCGTCCACGCGTAGGTCAGCCCCTCGACCCCCTCGGTGTCGGCGTCCAGTGCCGAGGCGAACCCGCCCTCCGCCGTGCGCAGGTCGCTCATCAGGAACGCCGCGGTCTCCTCGGCGATCCTCCGGGGGAGGGCCGCGGAGGTCACCCGGGCGAGGTGCGCGTACACCCGCAGCAGCAAGCCGTTGTCGTAGAGCATCTTCTCGAAGTGCGGGACGACCCAGGCGGCGTCGACGCTGTAGCGGGCGAACCCGCCCGCGAGCTGGTCGTACATCCCGCCGCGGGCCATCCGCTCCGCGGTGAGGGCGGCCTGGCGCAGCGCGTCGTGGTCGTCGTCGGGACCGGTCCGCTCGTGGTGGCGCAGAAGGAACTCCAGCGTCATCGACGGCGGGAACTTCGGTGCCCCGCCGTAGCCACCGGAGCGCTCGTCGAACCCCGCGCCGAGGGCGGTGACCGCCCGGTCGAGGGCGTCGGGGTCCAGCCCGGCCGGCGGCAGCGACGCGGCCGCCCCGTCGGCGAGCCGGGCCGAGATCTCACCCGCCGCCCCGCGCACGCGCTCGCCGTCCTCCCGCCACGCCTTCGTGACGGCGGCGAGCAGCTGCCGGAACGCGGGCATCCCCTGCCGGGGTGTCGGCGGGTAGTAGGTGCCGCAGTGGAAGGGCTCGCCGGCCGGGGTGAGGAAGCAGGTCATCGGCCAGCCGCCCTGGCCGGTCATCGCCTGCGTGGCGGCCATGTAGACCGCGTCGATGTCGGGGCGCTCCTCGCGGTCGACCTTGATCGCGACGAACTCCGCGTTGACCTGCTCCGCGGTCGCCGCGTCCTCGAACGACTCGTGCGCCATGACGTGGCACCAGTGGCAGGCCGCGTAGCCGACCGACAAGAGCACCGGGACATCGCGCCCAGCCGCCTCGACGAACGCCTCGTCGGACCATTCCCACCAGTCGATGGGGTTGCCGGCGTGCTGGAGCAGGTACGGGCTGGTGGCGGCGGCGAGCCGGTTGGGCATGCGACCAGGGTGTCAAGAACCCGGCGTGACCGCTGCGCCGGGCCGCGGCGTCACGCCCGTGGCGCGGCGTCGTCGCCAGGGTCGCCGATGTCGCCACCCGCGGCCGGCCGGGTGCGGGCGTCCTCGGCGCGCGCCGGCCCGGGCCCGGCGTCGTCGGTGGCCGGGTCGAAACTCGGCGGCAGCCGCCGGATGCGCTTGGACATCGACCGGATGAGGAAGATCGTGGCCACCGCCAGGGACAGGATGACGATGAGCGCCACCGGGGACGCCTTGCCGAACTCCTCGCCCTGCCCGGGGGGCGGTGCCGGATTCTGGGCCGGCGCGACGATGGCCGACACGCCGGACCCGGGGACCGCCCCGAGGTCGACCAGGACCGTGCTCACGTTGCTCACGCTACGCGCGGTCAGCTGGCCGGGCGCATCGCCACCTCGGCGCCGAGGCCCTCGAAGAGGTCGTCCTCCGGCAGCGGGGCGTCGACGGCGGACCGCACGAGCTCGTAGTCCTCGGTGGGCCAGACCTCGCGCTGGATCTCCTGCGGCACCACGAACCAGCGGCTCGTGGGGTCGATCTGCGTGGCGTGCGCCTTGAGGGCCTCGTCACGCACCGGGAAGTACTCGCCGCACGGCACGCGCGTGGTGACGCGCGCTCCGGGATCGGGCATGTCCTTCCAGTTCTCCAGCCACTCCCTGAAGGGCGACTCGAGCCCGCGCGCGGTGAGGGCCTCGTCGAACGCCCTCAACCGGGCCTTCGAGAACCCGTGCGAGTAGTAGAGCTTGAGGGGCAGCCAGGGCCGGCCCGCGTCGGGGAACCGCTCCCGGTCGCCCGCAGCGTCGAAGGCGGCCATCGAGATCTCGTGGCACTTGATGTGATCGGGATGCGGGTACCCGCCGTTCTCGTCGTAGGTGACCACGACGTGCGGGCGGAACTCGCGGATCGCCGCGACCAGTGGGGCCGTGGCCTCCTCCGGATCGACGAGCGCGAAGCACCCCTCGGGCAGCGGCGGCGGGGGATCCCCCTCGGGCAGCCCGGAGTCGACGAAGCCGAGCCAGCGGTGCTGGACGCCGAGGATCTCGACCGCCCGCGCCATCTCGGCGCGGCGGATCTCCGACAGGCGCTCGAGGACCTCGGGGCGGTCCATCGCGGGGTTGAGGATGCTCCCGGCCTCGCCCCCGGTGCACGTGACGACCATGACCTCATGGCCCTCGGCCACGTAGCGTGCCGCGGTGGCCGCGCCCTTGCTGGACTCGTCGTCGGGGTGCGCGTGGACGGTCATGAGCCGGAGCGGGCCGGTGTCGGTCGGATCGGGAGGGGACATGGGGTGGGTCGCGGTCCTTTCGGGGGCTCGGGTCCGGCTGTCGATCCGCTGCGATGATGGTGGCAGACCGCACCGACGACCTGGCGTCGACTCCCGTCAACGCCGGCGCGGCGCCGCTGCTTCCCGCGACCGGCGGCCCGGCTCGCGGGATACCTGCGCCGCGGCTACGGTGAGCGGTCCGTGTCGGCCGGGAACGGCCGCACGCCGACTGGTCGTTGGCCCGGTCGACCCCGGCTGACCTGCGGGGATGCCGAGCCGGGGAACTCGGAGGGCTCCCTACCGTTCGTCGAATGGCTGCGACGAGCGGTGGCCACCGTGTTACCGTGAGCTGCACACGGCCCGCCGGCGGGTCGTGTTTTTCCTTACTCGGGGCTGTGTCGCCGTCGAGACCGGGACCCCCGGACGAGGGGTGTCCCGCGCGGGGCGACCGGGCCCGCGGCTGCAGGACCAGGACAGGCTGGAGGAGTGATGACCGTGACCGATACGCAGGTGACCTGGCTGACCCAGGAGGCCTACGACCGGCTCAAGGGCGAACTGGATCAGCTGATCGCGAACCGCCCCGTCATCGCCGCCGAGATCAACGCCCGCCGCGAGGAAGGCGACCTCAAGGAGAACGGCGGTTACCACGCCGCCCGTGAGGAGCAGGGACAGCAGGAGGCGCGCATCCGTCAGCTCCAGGAGCTGCTGCGCACGGCGCAGGTCGGCACGGCTCCCACGAGCTCCGACACCGCCGCGCCGGGCATGGTCCTCGGCATCCGCTACGACGACGAGGACAGCGAGACCGTGCTCCTCGGCTCCCGCGAGGAGGGCAGCCACGGCGACCTCCAGGTGATCTCGCCGAACTCCCCGCTGGGTGCAGCCCTGCTCGGCGCGCGCGTCGGCGAGACGCGCGAGTACCAGCTGCCCGACGGCGGCAGCATGAAGGTCGCGCTGGTCTCCGCGGAGCCGTTCCGCCGCTGACTCCTCAACGGTCGCCGGCCACGTCCACCACGGCGTGGCCGGCGCCCTGCATCGCGTCCACGAGCTCGACGCAGTGCTCCGGGCCCCGCGTCTCCAGCGCGAGCGCTACCTCCACGTCGCCGAGTGGGAGGGCGGTGGAGATCCGCGAGTGCGCCACGTCGAGCACGTTCGCGCCCAGCGCTCCCACCAGCGTGAGCAGCTCGGCCAGGGCCCCCGGCCGGTCGCCGACCCGCACCCGTAGGGAGAGGTAGCGCGCGGCAGCGGCCATGCCGTGTTCGATCACGTGCAGCAGCACGAGCGGGTCGACGTTGCCCCCCGACAGCACGGCCACCGCCGGTGTGCGGAACCGGTGCGGGTGCTCGAGCAAGGCGGCCACCGCGGCCGCCCCCGCCGGCTCCACCAGCAACTTCGCCCGCTCCAGGCAGTGCAGCAGGGCGCGGCTCAGCGCGTCCTCGTCGACCGTCAGCACCTCGTCGACCAGGCTGGCGACCTGCGGGAAGGTGACGTCACCCGGGCGGCCGACCGCGATGCCGTCGGCGATCGTGCGCATCGCGGCCAGCGCGACGGGCCGGCCGGCCGTCAGCGACGCGGGCCAGGCCGCGGCCCCGGCGGCCTGCACTCCGACGACCGCGACGTCGGGGCGCTGGCCCTTCACGGCCGCCGCGATCCCGCCGAGCAGCCCACCGCCGCCGGTGCACACCACCACGGTCTGCACGTCCGGGACTTGCTCGAGCACCTCGAGCCCGACGGTGCCCTGTCCCGCGATGATGTCGGGGTGGTCGTAGGGGTGCACGAGCACCGCGCCGGTGCGCTCGGCGAACTCGGTGGCCGCGTCGATGCTGCCGTCGATGGTCTCGCCGACCAGGTGCACCTGCGCGCCGTAGCCCCGGGTGGCACCGACCTTCGGGATGGCCGCGCGCTCGGGCATGAAGACCGTGGCGCGGATCCCGAGCATCCGGGCGGCGAGGGCGACCCCCTGCGCGTGGTTGCCGGCGCTGGCGGCCACGACACCGCGGTCGCGCTGCTCGGTTTCGAGGCGGTGGATCCGCGTGTACGCCCCGCGGATCTTGAACGAGCCGGTGCGCTGCAGGTTCTCGCACTTGAGCCACACCGGTCCGCCGCAGAGCTCGGACAGCGCCCGGGAACCGGCCACCGGCGTCGGCGAGATCACGCCCTCCAGCAGCTGTCGCGCGGCGCGGACGTCGTCCAGCCCGACCGGGGGCACGCGGGGAGCCATGTCGGCATCCTGCACCGTCCCGGGCGACGGTCGGTGGGCCCGGGTAACCTCCCGGTGAGCAGAACGGTGGGCGCCGTCGGTGACCCCGCCCCGGGGAGGTCGGATGACGCGGCTGCGAGCCATCGCGCCGCTGCTCGTGGCCGCGGCACTCACCGCGGTGGCGGTGGCCACGGTGCAGGGCGCGGGGTGCGACGAGCCCGCGCGTTTCGAGCTGGCGGCCGGCGGCTACGAGCTGGTGGGCGGCTGCATTGCGCCGGGCGACATCGTGGTTCCGGAACCGGCACCACGGGCTCCCGCGCCGGCCGGGCCCGCCGCACCCGCCAAGGGTTGAGCCGGGGCGGTCAGGCCGCGTCCAGCGCGCCGCGCAGGTCCTCGAGCAGGTCCTCGACGTCCTCGATGCCGACCGAGAGCCGGATCAGGTCGTCGGGCACCTCCAACGCGGAGCCGGCCACCGACATGTGGGTCATCGCGCCGGGGTGCTCGATGAGCGACTCCACGCCACCGAGCGACTCGGCCAGCGTGAACAGCTCGGTGGCCGCACACACGCGCAACGCCGCCGCCCGCCCGCCCGCCGCCGTGAACGACACCATGCCGCCGAAGCGGCGCATCTGCTTGGCCGCGACCTCGTGGCCGGGGTGCGAGGGTAGGCCGGGGTAGAGCACGTCCGCGACGGCCCGGTGGCCGGCGAGCAGCTCGGCGATGCGCTCGGCGTTGTCGCTGTGGCGCTCCATCCGCACGGCGAGGGTCTTGGCCCCGCGCAGCGTGAGCCACGCGTCGAACGGGCTGGGCACTTGCCCGGTGGCGTTCTGGAGGAACAACAACTGCTCGACCAGCTCGTCGTCGCTGGTCACGAGGGCGCCCCCCACGACGTCGGAGTGCCCGCCGATGTACTTGGTGGTGGAGTGCAGCACCACGTCGGCCCCCAGGGCGAGGGGGGACTGCAGGTAGGGTGAGGCGAAGGTGTTGTCGACCACGAGCCGCGCCCCCGCCGAGCGCGCCACCTCGGCCACGACCGCGATGTCGGCGATCCCGAGCAGGGGGTTCGTGGGCGTCTCGCACCACACGAGCCTCGTGGTGGGCCGCAGGGCGGCGCGCAGCGCGTCGACATCGCCGAGATCGACGGTGGAGTACTCGACGCCCCACGGGGCGAGCACCTTGTCGACGATCCGGAACGTGCCGCCGTAGGCGTCGTGCGGGATCACGACGTGGTCCCCGGGCACCAGGGCGGCGCGCAGCAGGACGTCGGTGGCGCCCATCCCGGAGCCGAACGCGATGCCGTGCCGCCCGCCCTCGAGCGCGGCCAGGCACTCCTGCAACGCGGTGCGGGTGGGGTTGGCGCTGCGCGAGTACTCGTACCCTCCCGCGCGCAGTCCGCCCACCCCGTCCTGGACGAACGTGGTCGACGGGTGGATGGGCGTGATCACCGCGCCGGTGGTGGGGTCGGGCTGCTGGCCCGCGTGGATGGCGTTGGTCGAGAAGCCGCGCATGGTCCAACGCTACGCGGGAGGCGGTCGCTCACCGCCGCCGGTGCCGTCCGCCGCCCCGGTGCGGTGGCCGTCCAGGAAGCCCGTGACGACCGCCGACCGGAACGCGGCGTCGAGGGGCTCGGCGCTGACGATCCGCCGGAAGACCAGAGGACCCATGAGCTGCGCCACGGCCGCGTCGACATCGAGCCCGGTGTCCAGCTCCCCGGCCCGCACGGCGGTGCTCAGCACGTCGCGGACGGGCGCCTGGCGCTGCTCGAGGAACTGGTGCATCCGGGCCCGAAGGGCGGGGTGGCGCCGCGCCGCGTCCAGCAGCACCGGCAGCGCCGCGGCCCACGGCTCCTCGGTCAGCTGACGGGCGAAGGCGTCGACGAGCGCCGGTAGCGCCGAGCCGATCGGAGCGTCGGCGGGCCCGCCACGGTCCGGCGGCGGCATGAGGTGGTCCAGGCCGGCCAGCAGGAGTCTTGTTCCTTAGGAGGGCCGTCATGGAACGCACGAGCAGTGACGTACTGGTCTCGGGGGCGGGGCCGGTGGGCCTGTCCGTGGCCGTGGACCTCGCCCGCCGCGGGATCGACGTCACGATCATCGACCGCGTCGGCCCGCGGGCCGACAGCGAGTCGCGGGCGCTCGGCGTCCAGGCGCGCACCTCGAGGTCTTCGAACGGCTCGGGGTGCTGCCGCGGATGCTCGACGCGGGGCGCCCCATCCACGGTTTCGCCTACCACGTCGGTGGCCGCGAGGTCGCCGCGCTCGACGTGCGCGGCCTCGACGCCCCGTACCCCTACATCCTGTTGCTCCCGCAGGGGGTGATCGAGCGGATCCTGCTCGACCGGCTGGCCGAACTGGGTGTGCGCGTCCGCCGCCCGACGGAGCTCGTCAGCGTCACCCAGGACGGGGACGGCGTCCACGTCGGGACCGGCGCCGGCGAGGCGCTGCACACCCGGTACCTCGTCGCCGCCGACGGGGGCCGCAGCACCGTGCGCCACCTGCTCGGGGTCGAGTTCCCCGGTCGGTCGTTCGAGGGTGTGATCCACCTCCTCGACAGCGACCTGCGCTTCGACGGGACCCCACCGCCGGACCACCGTGGCAACTTCTACGCCGGGCGCACGACGATCGTCGGTCTCGGCCGGGTGCGCGACGACGTCTGGCGCGTGATCGCCTACCTCCGCGCGGACGACGCCCGGTCGACGCCCGAGCCGCTCACGGCCGGGTCCATGCAGACCGTGCTCGACGAGCACCCCTACCTCGGCGCGACGATGGGCGACGTGGCGTGGGGCTCGGTGTACCGCGTGTCGAACCGGATGGTCGGGCGGCTGCGACACGACCGGGTGTTCCTCGTCGGTGATGCGGCCCACGTGCACAGCCCGATGGGCGGCCAGGGCCTGAACACCGGGGTGCAGGACGCCCACAACCTGGCGTGGAAGCTCGCCGACGTGCTCGACGGCGGCCTGCTCGACGGCGGGGAAGCGCTGCTCGACAGCTACGAGACCGAGCGCCTGCCGATCATCGAGGCCGTCGTGCGGGAGACCGCGCTCGGCCACCGGCTGCTCAGCGGGTACGGGCGCCGGCTCGCCCATCCCGCGGTCGCCGCGGTGCTCCGCGTCGCCAGCCCGGCGCTGGGACGGGTGCTCGGCACGTCGGCCGTGCACGGGCCGGTGGCCCGCGCGGTGTCCCAGATCGGCGTCGGCTACGCAGCAGCCCACTCGTGCGGGACGCCACCGGGCTCCTCGATGGCGAGGGGCGACCTGCCCGGCTCTTCGGCGAGCTCGCTCGGGACACTCGGCACCACCTCCTGCTGTTCGGTGGGGTGACGGCCACCGACGCCCGGCTCGACGCGCTGGGGGCGACGGTCAGGAGGCTGCAGGCGCATCGATCGGGGGTGGTGGTGCACCGGGTGCTGGTGCGGGCCCCGGGATACCACGGGATCACCCCCGTCCCCGCCGACCTGCACGACGTCGGCGTCGCGCTGCACGAGCGCCACCAGCTGCCCTCCGGCGGCGCGCACCTCGTACGGCCGGACGGCTACCTCGCGCTGCGGAGCACGTCCATCCCCGCCGACCTCGAGCGCCACCTCCCGGCCAGCGTCGTCGATCGCCGCGTCAGCGCGGGGCAGGAAAGCCACGTTGCTGTCCCCTCACGACAGCAAAGTGGCTTTCCTGCCCTCCGAGGACTGTCAGCTCCCCAGGAACGCCAGCACGTCGGAGCGCGTGACGACGCCGGCCGGCTTGCCGTCGACGAGCACGAGCGCGGCGTCGGCCTCGGCGAAGGCGCTCATCGCGGTGTCGAGCGCCTCGCCCGCCCCGATCGTCGGAAGGGCGTCGGACATGTGCTGCTCGAGCCGGTCGGTCAGCTGCGCGCGGCCGGTGAACAGGGCGTCGAGCAGGTCGCGCTCGACCACCGCGCCCGCCACCTCGGCCGCCATCACCGGCGGCTCCGCGCGCACCACGGGCATCTGTGAGACGTGGAACTCCCGGAGGTACTGCACGGCGTCGGCGACGGTCTCGTTCGGGTGCGCGTGGACGAGATCGGGGATCGCGCCGTCCTTGCGGCGGAGCACGTCGCCGACCGTGGTTCCCTGGGCCGGCGGGAGGAACCCGTAGCCGGCCATCCAGCGGTCGTTGAACACCTTGCCGAGGTAGCCGCGCCCGCCGTCGGGCAGCAGCACGACGACGACCGCCTCGGCCGGCAGCTCGGCCGCGACCCGCAGGGCCGCGACCGTGGCCATCCCGCACGAGCCGCCCACGAGCAGCGCCTCCTCACGGGCGAGCCGCCGCGTCATCTCGAAGGAGTCACCGTCGGAGACCGCGACGATCCGGTCGCAGATGTCCTTGTCGTAGGTCGACGGCCAGAAGTCCTCGCCGACGCCCTCCACCAGGTACGGCCGCCCCGAGCCGCCCGAGTACACCGAACCCTCCGGGTCGGCCCCGACCACCTGGACCCGGCCGGCGGACACCTCCTTGAGGTACCGGCCGGTCCCGCTGATCGTGCCGCCGGTGCCGATGCCGGCGACGAAGTGGGTGATCCTCCCGTCGGTCTGCTCCCAGACCTCAGGGCCGGTGCCGAGGTAGTGCGACTCGGGATTGTGGACGTTGGCGTACTGGTTCGGCTTCCACCCGCCGTCGATCTCCTCGGCGAGCCGGTCGGAGACGCGGTAGTAGGAGTCGGGGTGATCGGGGTCCACCGCGGTCGGGCACACGACCACCTCGGCGCCGTACGCGCGCAGCACGTCGCGCTTGTCCTCGCTGACCTTGTCCGGGCAGACGAACACGCATCGGTAGCCCCGCCGCTGGGCGACCATCGCCAGGCCGACGCCGGTGTTCCCGGACGTGGGCTCCACGATCGTGCCGCCGGGGCGGAGCTCGCCCGAGGTCTCCGCGGCTTCCACCATCCGCAGCGCAATGCGGTCCTTCACGCTGCCGCCGGGGTTGAAGTACTCGACCTTGGCCAGCACGGGGGCGGCGATGCCCTCGGCGACCGCCCCGAGCCGGACCAGCGGGGTGTTCCCGACCAGATCGACGACGTGATCCACGTAGCGCATGGCCCCATGGTCCCGCACGGCCGGTCCGCGTGTCGGGTGCGCGGCCGCGGGTCGTGCGGTCGGCCGATTCGTGATCACCCGATCGGGACGCTGCGCCGGATCTGACGCGGTCCCCGGTCCCGGAACGCCGATCACGGCCTGTCACTCGGCCAGCCGACCCCGTGATCACCGGATCGGGACACTGGCTCGCGCCAACGTCCCATGATCACCGAGTCGGGGCGCTGCGCCGGATCTGACGCGGTCCCAGGCCCCCATCCGCTGATCACGGCCCGCCGCCCGCGCCAGCCGACCCTGTGATCATCGGATCGGGACCCTGTGCCGGATGTGACGCGGTCCCCGGCCCCCATCCGCCGATCCCGGCCCGCGGCCCGGCCGCCTGACTCAGCTCGTGACCTCCCGCAGCCGCCGCCGGAGGAACTCCCGCTCAGGTTCGTTCCCGACGGTCCCGAGCGCGCAGCGATAGGCGGCCGCGGCCTCGTCGAGCCGGCCCAACCGGGCCAGCAGGCCGGCCCGGGCCGCGGGCAGCAGGTGGTAGCCGCCCAGTCGGTCGTCACCGGCCAGGGTGTCGAGCAGCGCGAGCCCCGCCGCCGGACCGTCGCGCATCGCCACCGCCACCGCCCGGTTGAGCTCCACCAGCGGCGACGGCGCCACCCGCGCGAGGATGTCGTAGATCGCCACCACCTGCGGCCAGTCGGTCGTCGCCACGTCGGCCGCCTCGTCGTGCACGGCCGCGATCGCGGCCTGCAGCGCGTACGGTCCCGGCGCTCCGCCCGGCAGCGCCCGGACGACGAGCGCGCGACCCTCGGCGATGAGGTGGCGGTCCCACCGCGAGCGGTCCTGCTCGTCGAGCAGCACCAGCTCGCCGGACCTCCCGGTCCGCGCCGCGCGCCGGGCGTCGACGAGGAGCAGCAGCGCCAGGAGTCCCGTCACCTCGCGCTCGTCGGGGAGCAGCCGGTGCAGGATCCGAGCCAGCCGGATCGCCTCGTCGGCCAGCTCGGCCCGCACGAGCTCCGGCCCTCCGCTCGCCGCGTAGCCCTCGGTGAAGATCAGGTAGACGATGCGGAGGACCCCGGGCAACCGGTCGGGCAGCTCGGACGAGCCCGGTACGCGGAACGGGATGCGCGCGTCCCGGATCTTGCGCTTGGCGCGCACGATCCGCTGGGCCATCGTCGCGGGTGGGACCAGGAACGCGCGGGCCACCTCCGGGGTGGACAGTCCCGCCAGGCAGCGCAGCGTCAACGCCGTCTGCGCCTCCAGCGGCAGGGCCGGATGGCAGCAGGTGAAGAACAACCGCAACCGTTCGTCGGGAACATCGTCCCCGGCGTCGACGGGGACGGCCGGTCCGTCGCGGTCGGCCTCGGCCTGCAGCAGCGCGAGCCGGGCGGCGTAGGCGCGGTCGCGACGCAGCCGGTCGACGGCCTTGCGACGCGCCGTGGTGAGCAACCAGGCGGCCGGCTTCGCCGGCACCCCGTCGACCGGCCAGTGCTCGAGCGCCGCCGTCACGGCGTCGGAGAGCACTTCCTCGGCCAGGTCGAGGTCGCCGAACTGGCGGACGAGCGTGGCGAGCAGCCGGCCCCGCTCCTCACGGCCTGCGACCTCCTCGAGGACGGACCCGACGGAGCCAGCGGCCCGCCCGCGCGTCACGGTGCCTCGAACTCCATCACCGGCCGGACCTCCACCTTCCCGCCGTTCCGCGAGCCGGGACAACGGCCCGCCCAGTCGAGCGCCGCATCGAGGTCGGGGACGTCCAGGAGGTAGTAGCCGCCGAGCACCTCACGGGTCTCGGCGAAGGGGCCGTCGGTGACCACGCGCTCGCCGTCCGCCCTGACCTGCAGCGTCGTGGCGGTCTCGACGCCCTGGAGCGCGTCGCTCGCGACGAAGACGCCCGCATCGGCGACGGCCTTCTCGTACGCCCAGTAGGCGTCGATCTCCTGCTGGATGGCTTGCTCCGTGGGTGGCTCGGTGGGCTCCGAACCGTAGATCAGCAGCATGTACTTCATGGCTCAGCTCCGCTCTATCGGTGGCGGCTGCTCGGTCAGTGGTGGCTGGGTGCCACCAGCATGACGACGAACAGGCCGGGCCGGTATCGACAGTCCGTTGCGACGACCGGGGAGGATCAGTCCTCGGCAGCCGGCAGCGGCCTGCTCCGGGCCGCCCGCAGCGCGGGCAGCGTGCCCGCCACCGTCGCCACGACGACCAGCACGCCGGATCCGAGCAGGACGGTGACGAGGGGGAGCACCACCTGCTCCCGCAGGGCCTGGACCGAGAGCATTCCGAAGACCAGGCCGAGGCCCGTTCCCACCACCACCCCGGCGAGCCCGAGCAGTGCGCTCTCGATGCTCAGGGCCGCGACGATCTGCCCGGGGGTGAGCCCGAGCGCCCGCAGCGTCGTCGACTCCCGGTGGCGCTCGCCGACCGCGAGCGCGAGCGCGATCGCCACCCCGCACACGGCGACGAGCACCGTGGCCGCGACCAGGCCGAGGGCCACGGTCCGGGTCAGCGCCAGCGTGGAGTCGAGCGCCGCACGGAGATCGGCCGGCACCGTGACCAGCGTCTCGCGGTCGGACCCGACCACCTCCGCGACCGCCTCGCGCAGCGGCTCGACCGCCACCCCACCGGCCGGAGCCACCAGCACCTGCCGCACGCTCGCCGAGTCCTCGACGATCCGCGGCAGGTCGGTGGGATGCGTCGTGACCGCTCCGAGCACGCCGCTCGATCGGTACACGGCCACCACCGTGAGCTCGACCGGGGCGTCGGGCACGGCGAAGGTCACCGGGTCGCCCACTCCGACCTGCCACCGCGCCGCCTGCTCCCGGTCCATCGCGACCGTGCCGGGAACCAGGTCGGCGAGGGAGCCGGCGTCCACGGCTCCCTCCAGCAGCGGCGGGAACGCCGCCGGGTCGACGGCGGTGATGTCCAGTCGCGGCTCCCCGACGACGACCTCGATCGACGCGGCCTGCACCGGTGCGACCGCGCCGGACTCCGGGAGCTCCGCGATGCGCCCGTCGAGGTCGACCGGCAGCGGCCGCTGCCCCGCAGCGAGGGTCACCACGGCGGCGGGGAACCGGGCGGCGATGCGGTCGGTCACCGACGTGCTCATCGACTCCATCCCCACCAGCACGACCGACAGCAGCAGGCCGGCGAGCACCAACGCCGCAGCGGTGGTGGTGGCGCGCTGCGGGGCGCGCAGCACCGAGCGCACCGCCAGCCGCCCGGTGAGCCGCGAGAGCGGGGCGACGAGCACGCCCAGCAGCCAGGCGAGCGCCGGCAGCAGCACCGGACCCGCGGCCAGCGCGGCGCCGAAGGCGAGCACGCCGCCCCCGGCCACCAGCAGCAGCGACTGCTGCGGGTCGACCACCCGCGTGGAGAGCAGGACCAGGAGCGCGGACGCGCCGGCGAGGACCCCCGCGGCGAGGAACCGCAGGATCCTCGGCGCGCTTCGGCGGGACCGCACCTCGGTGGCGACCACCGAGGCAGGCCGCTCACCGCTCACCCGCACGGCCGGTCCGACGGCGGCGATCAGGGTGGTCACCACGGCACCGGCCACGCACACCGCCAGCAACGCCCATGGCACCCCCGGTGCGGGGAGCTCCTCGCCGAGGCCGCGGCGGACGGCGACCCGCACGACCTCGACGAGCCCCAGCGACAGCGCCGTACCGAGCACTCCGGCCACCACACCGATCACCGCGGCGTCGGCGAGCAGCGCACGCAGCACCTGCCCGCGCCCGGCCCCGACCGCACGCAGCAGCACCACGGTGCGCCGCTGCCGGCCCATCACCACCGCGAACACGCACGAGGTGGTGAGCGCCGCGGCCAGCGCGGCGGTGCCGCCGAACACCGCGAGCGCGGCGAAGACGCCGTCCACCGAGCCGAAGGCCCTGGCGAGCTCGTCGGCCCGCACCGAGTCGCCGTCGCGCACCAGCGCGCGATCGCCGACGGCGTCGACCAGGCGGGCCCGCAGGTCGGCGGCGGGCACGCCGGCGGCGGGCAGCACGTCGAGCTGCGACGGGCCGGCCCCGGTCATCCCGGCCGCCACCTCCGGTCGCAGGAGCACCGTGTTCAGCGCCTGCAGCCGCACCCGGACGACACCGGTGACGGTGAAGTCCTCCGCGGTGCCGTCCGCCGCGACGAGCGACAGGACACCTCCCGGGCCCAGCCCCGTCCGCTCCGCTGACTCCTCGCTGAGCGCGGCGTCCTGTGGCCCTGCCGGCAAGGCCCCCACCACCACCGGGTAGCGCGCGAGCGTGCCGTCGACCGAGCCCACAACGGTCCACGCCTCACCGTCGCCGGGGGCGCCGGGCAGCAGCCGACCGACGGTGCCCGACCCGAACCCGGCCACCTCGTCGACTCCCGGCGTGTCACGCACCCGCTGTTCCACGTCGCTCGGGAGGCCGGGCGGCGGGGTGTCGTCGGACTCCGCTCCCTCGGGCGTCGGCGTGGGGAGCACCACGAGGGAGACGGCCTGCGGGGTGCCGGCCAGCTCGCGCACGATCGTCGCGCGAGCCGCGTCGGTGAGCATCAGGGAGGCCGCGGCGAAGGCGGTGGCGATCGTCACGGCCAGCCCCACGAGCAACTGTCGGCCAGGACGACGCCAGCTCTGGATGAGCACGGCTCGAAGCACGGTGCCGGGCACGATGCTCAGGCGTGCCGCGGGGCGCGACGGCGGCCCGCCCCGGCGTGTCGGGCCGATCCGGAGTCGGCGGGGCGACGAGGAGCGGCCGGGGCACGCCCATCGGCTCCGCGGTCGTGCTCCGCGGGCGGCGCGGCGACATCCAGCGAGGCCAGGGCGTCGAGCACGCCGTGAGCCGTCGGTTGCAGCAGCTGGTAGACGAGCCGGCCCTCGTGCAGCATCAGTGCCCGGTCGGTGTGCTGAGCCGCGAGTGGATCGTGGGTGACCATGACGACCGTCTGCCCCAGGTCGTCGACGGAGGCGCGCAGGAACCGGAGCATCTCCCGGGCCGTCCCGGCGTCCAGCGCGCCCGTCGGCTCGTCGGCGAACACCACGTCGGGACGGGGCAGCAGCGCCCGGGCGACGGCCACGCGCTGCTGCTGCCCGCCCGACAGCTGGGCCGGTCGCTGCCGCAGCACCGCGCCGAGGTCGAGCACCTCGAGCACGGTGTCCAGCCAGGACCGGTCCACCCGGTTCCCGGCCACCTCGACGGGCAGCACGATGTTCTGGCGCACGGTGAGCTGGGGCAGGAGGTTGGAGGACTGGAACACCACCCCGACCCGACCGCGTCGCAGTTTGGTCAGCTTCCGCTCGGAGCACTGCGTCAGGTCGGTCGGGCCCAGCAGCACACGTCCGCTGGTGGGGAGGTCCAGCCCGGCCAGGCAGTGCATCAGCGTCGACTTGCCCGATCCCGACGGGCCCATGATCGCGGTGAAGCGGCTGCGTTCCATCGCGACCGAGATGCCGTCCAGCGCCCGCACCTCGCGGGGGCCGCGCCCGTACACCTTGACCAGGTCGATCCCACCGACCACGGGGTCCCGGACCGGCTCCGAGAGCGGCTCGGACGAGAGGGGTCCCGATGAGACGAGGCCCGTCGAGATGGCGCCCGAGGGGATCGGCCCGGCAGAGATCGGCCCCGAAGAGATCCGCCCGGTCGGCGGCCCGTCCGGTGGTCGGGGTGGGGTGCTCGGCGGGCGGTACTCCGCGCGCACCGGCGCGACCTGCGGGATGGGCTGGCTGACCGCCCGATGGGAGCCGGCGCCCGACCGCCGGTGCTCGGGCGGCCGGTACTCCCGGTACTCCCGCTGCGGGTAGGCGGTCTGGGAGTGAGCGGTCTGGGAGTGAGCGGTCTGGGAGTGGCGGTCTGGGGGTAGGCGGTCTGGGGGTAGGCGGTCTGGGGGTAGGCGGTCTGGGGGTACTCGCGCTGGCGGTACTCCTCCTCCGGGTGGCGCTGCCGGCGGTGCGGCGGCGGCGGGCGGCTCGTCCGTCGCGGGTCGTCGGACCGAGTAGTCGCGGGTCGCGAACCGGTCCGAGCCGCGTCGCGCAGGGTCGTTCCCGTTGGGCGGGAGGTAGCCGCCTGGTGGGACGTAGCCATTCTGCGCGTGCCCGTTCGGCGCGTGCCCGTTCGGCGCCTGCAGCGGCGCGCGATCGCTGCCGCCGGGAGTCGGGCCGGACCGCACGACGCCGTGGCGCCCCGTCCCGTGCCTCGCGGACGGGCGGGCGTGTCGCGGACGCCGGGGGCCGGTCAGGACGCCGACACCTTCGTGGGAACGGCGGCGCGAGCGGGTGGGAGGGCGCAGGAACACGGCACCCTCGCGGGCCACGCCACCATTCCGACCTCCTCGACGCTCGTGTCCTCGGACGTGCTCCCGACTGTCGCATCCGGCGATCGAGCAGCCCACCGGGGGGCGGTCCGGATCCGTGACCGGGCATTTCCGTGCGACGGTCAGTGGTGGTGCGGCCGTCCGGCGCGGGGTCGCCGGACCCTTCGGCGCAGGATTGCTCCCTTTCGCGGCGGAAACGCACCCGATCGGATCCCGGCACGCCTCATCACGCGCCGATCACGGCCGGGAGAGCGTCAGACGCGCTCGATCCGCTCCAGGCCCTTCTCCGGCCGCCACACCTCGATGACCAGAGCCGTGCCGGTGGCGTTCAGCCCCGTCCAGACGATCTCGTCGAGCTCGGCGTGGAACAGGTCGCCGGATTCCGGCCCCTCGGGCGAACCGATGTGCAGGGCCCGGCCCGCGACCTTCGCGTCGCCCGCCCAGCTGGCCTCGTCCGGGGGGTCCGGCGGGTCCACCGACGCGCTGTGCAGCGCGAACCGCGGGTCGCGCCGCAGGTCCGCCCCCTTGCGGGCACCCGGCATCGACCCGAACGTGAGCTCGCCGTCGGCGAACTGCGCTTCGATCCCGGAGATCCGCGGCGAGCCGTCGACCCGCAGCGTGGCGATCGTCTTGTGGCGGTGCGCGTCGAAGATCGTCCGAACCCGGTCGGCGAACTCGGGGGCGGCGTGCTCGACGTCCTTCCAGCGACACCTCGCGGCCATGCCGACAGGATGACCGCCCGCCCGGAGGTCGTCCAGCGGTCCACGTCACCTCCTCGGGACCCGCCTCGGCCGGTTACCGGCGCGTAAGCTCCGACGGAAGCCGACCTCGACGAGGAGAGATGACGATGCCCGAAGCCGTGATCGTCGCCGCCGCCCGGTCCCCGATCGGCCGCGCGTTCAAGGGGTCGCTCGCCGGCATCCGGCCCGACGACCTGGCCGTGCAGCTCGTCCGCGCCGCGCTGGACCAGGTGCCGCAGCTCGACCCGAACGACATCGACGACCTGATGCTCGGTTGCGGCCTGCCCGGCGGCGAGCAGGGCTTCAACATGGCCCGGGTCGTCGCGGTCCTGCTCGGCCACGACGCGGTGCCCGGCACGACGGTCACCCGCTACTGCTCGTCGTCGCTGCAGACCACCCGCATGGCGCTGCACGCGATCAGGGCCGGCGAGGGCGACGTGTTCGTCTCGGCGGGCGTCGAGACCGTGTCCCGGTTCGCGAAGGGCAACTCCGACTCGCTGCCCGACACCCGCAACCCGATCTTCGACGACGCCGCGCGACCGCACCGCGTCACATCGCCGAGCAGGGCGCGGACTCCTGGAGCGAGCCGCGCGACGACGAGCACCTCCCCGACGTCTACATCGCCATGGGCCAGACCGCCGAGAACGTGGCACTGCTCAAGGACGTCAGCCGCGAGGACATGGACCACTTCGGCGTCCGTTCGCAGAACCTCGCCGAGAAGTCGATCGCCAACGGGTTCTTCGCCCGCGAGATCACGCCGGTCACGCTGCCCGACGGCACGGTGGTCAGCACCGACGACGGGCCGAGGGCCGGCGTCACCTACGCCGCGGTGTCCCAGCTCAAGCCGGTGTTCCGCCCCGACGGCCGGGTCGACGGCGGGCAACTGCTGCCCGCTCAACGACGGCGCGGCAGCCCTCGTGGTCATGTCCGACACCAAGGCAGCCGAGCTGGGCGTCACCCCGCTCGCGCGGATCGTGTCCACCGGTGTCTCCGGACTGTCGCCCGAGATCATGGGACTGGGCCCGGTGGAGGCGTCGCGCCGTGCGCTGGCCCGGGCCGGCATGACGATCGACGACATCGACCTCGTCGAGATCAACGAGGCGTTCGCCGCGCAGGTCATCCCGTCGGCCCGCGAGCTGGGCATCGACGAGGACACGCTCAACGTCAACGGCGGGGCCATCGCGCTGGGCCACCCGTTCGGCATGACCGGTGCTCGGATCGCCACCACTCTGATCAACTCGTTGCGCACCCACGACCGGCAGATCGGCCTCGAGACGATGTGCGTCGGCGGGGGCCAGGGCATGGCGATGGTGCTCGAGCGCCTGAGCTGACCGGGCAGACGACCGCGGCCGGCACCCCGAAGGGTGCCGGCCGCGACGCCGTTCCTGCCGGTGTCAGTCCGAGCGCAGGTAGCTCAGCAGGTACAGGATCTCGATGTAGAGCCAGACCAGTGTGGTCATCAGGCCGAACGCGATGTACCACGCGAACTTCGCCGGGGCCCCGTCGCGCACGGCGCGGTCGGCCATGTCGAAGTCGAGCAGGAGGCTGAACGCGGCGACACCGATGCACACGATGCTGAACAGGTAGCCGATCATCGTGGGCTCGCGGACCCCGAGCCCGCCGGGGACGAAGAACGCGAAGATCAGATTGAAGATCATCAGCACCGTGACGCCGATGAGGGCGCCCATCAGCCACTTGGTGAACTTCGGCGTGACGCGCACGGCACCGGTCTTGTAGACGACCAGCATGCCGACGAAGACGCCCGCGGTGCCGATCACGGCCTGCAGGCCGATCCCCTGGAACTGGGTGCCGCTCAGCTCCAGCACACCGGTGATCCCGCCCAGTGCCACTCCCATGGCCGCGGAGTAGGCGAGTACCAGACCCGGGTTGGTGCTCTGCTTGAAGATGACGATCAGCGAGATGACGAAGCCGATGATGAACGCCGGGAGCACGAGCGCGTAGAGCCCCGTGAGCACGGTGAGCAGGCCGGTGACGAGCGCGACGGCGGCGGTGATCCCGGTCTTCGTGACGACGTCGTCCATCGTGAGCGGGCGTTCGCCGGTGCCGGCGCGTCCGAACTCGACCTGCGCCGCCTGCGCGTCGGCGTAGGCGGTTGCGCCGCCCATCGCCCCGCCCTGGCGGTCGAAGGTGGCGGATCCGCCGCCCTGCCCCGTGGGCAGGTTGCGGAACGCCGGGTTGCTGCTGGTGCGCACCGGTTTCCTCCTCGGAAGCGTGTTGGGCGTCCGTGCGGTTCAACGCCGGAGTGGGTCGCGACGTTCCCGCTCGGTAAAGCGGGACTTTACTGCCCGCAGGTCACGCTGCGGCAGTCCCGTCGGCCGGCGGGTCGAGCGCGATGCCGGCGTCCTCCAGCGCGGCCTCGGTGAGCAGCCGGGCGAAGGCGCGATCGGACCCGACGGCGGCGGCGAGCGGGGCGTCGACGTCGACCAGGGAGCAGACCTCGAGCAGGAGGTCGTCGTACGCCGCGAGCAGGGCCACGCGGCGCACCTGGGTGAGCTGGGGCCGGCCCCGCACCTCGCGGCGGAGCCTGCGGAGGTCGGCGACCACCTTCTCGAGGCTGGGCCCGATCGGCGGGTGTCGACGGCGGCGACGCTCGGCCAGCGCGCTGACGGCAGCGGGTAGCAGCCGCAGTGCCACCCAGAAGACCAGCGTCGGCGCCACTGCGATCATCATGTACAGGAGCAGGCCCACCAGGACCGGACGGTCGCCCGTCACACCTCGGAGGGTACGCCGCCGGCCCGCGTCTGCACGCGCGTGGACCGCGACGAAACGGCACTCTCGTTCGATCGCACTGGACGAACGTGCCGTTCGTTGCTCCGTCCCGGGCTGCGCGGCGCTCGTGAGTAGGCTCGCGCCGGTCCGGGCGGGCGCCCGGCGGCAAGGAGGCGGTGGGCACGATGTGGGCGTTCTTCTCGGCGCGGCTGCGGATGTGGCTGATCCTGGCGGTGGTCGTACCGGTGGTCGGCTGGTTGCTCGGCAAGATCGGTGACGTGATCGAGTCCCGACGCGGGCCGAACACGGTCAGCCGGGTGCTGCAGACCGGCCGGGAGTGGTTGGGACGGCGTTCGCGTGGACCACTCTCCGCGAGGTCCGATCGCCGCTCCGCCGATCCGGTGAGCGTCCGCGACGGCGGTGCCCCCGCCCGCTGACGGTCCGCACGGGCGGCGCCGCGCCGCCGACCCTCCTGGTCGACTCCACCCCGACCGTGGTCGTGGTAAGTATGGGGACATGTGTCCAGATAGTTGGTCGGCCCCGCCGTGGCTGCTGCTCGTCGCCGCGATCCTCACGGAGGTCGCCGGAACGCTGCTGCTGCGGGTCTCCGAGGGGTTCACCCGGCCCCTCGCCTCCCTGGGTGTACTGGCCGGCTACGGGGTCTCCATCGTTCTGTTCTCCCGGGTCCTTCATCGAGGCGTGGCTCTCGGCATCGCCTACGGCACCTTGACCGGGTGCGGGCTCGCTGCCGCGGCGCTGCTGAGCACATGGGCGTTCGGTGAGCCGATGACACCCGTCCACGTCGTCGGCCTGGTCCTGCTCACGGGCGGAGTGCTCGCGCTGCAGGCGACGCGGGTGCCGAGGGAGTCGTGACCGCGTCGCTGCTGGTGATCGCCGCCGTGGCGACCCAGGTCGTCGGGATCAGTGCCCTGCGGGCCTCCGACGGTCTGCGGCGACCGTGGTGGGCAGCGCTGACCTTCATCGGCCTCGGCGGTTCGGTGGCACTGATCGCCCAGGCCATGGCCCGGGGCGTCTCACTGGCCGTGGGGTACGGCGTCTGGACCGGGTCGGGCATCGCGCTCGCCGCGGTCGTGGGGGTGGTCTTCTTCGGAGATCGGCTCAGTCGGCGACAGGTCATGGGTCTGGCGCTGGTGGTTCTCGGCGTGGTGGCGATGAACGTCGGCGGTGGAACGTGAGGACGGACGAGGAGACGGACGGCCGGCGTGCGCGTGGCGGACGCCGCCGAACCCTGTTGATCGAGTCGGTGATGCGGGTCGTCGCACGTGACGGGGTCGCCGGCGTCAGCCATCGATCGGTCGCCGCCGAGGCCGGGGTGTCGAAGAGCGCCGTGTCGTACCACTTCGCGACCCTGGACGATCTGCTGACCGCAGCCCTGACCTCGCACACCGAGCAGCTCGTCGCCGCGATGCCAGACGTGCCGGCCGGTGGTGACCTGCGATGGTTCGCCGACGAGCTCGTGCGTCTCTTCCTGGAGAACCGAGACCGCGTGATCGCCGGGTACGAGCTCTACCTTCTCGCCGCGCGCCGACCCGGGCTCCGCGCCGGTGTCGATCCGTGGCTCGACCTGCTGACCGGGCTCGCCCGGCACCACACGGGCGATGCGGCGCGGGTCCAGACGTGTGTGGCCGCCATCGACGGCTACTTCGTGCAGCACCTCGCTCGCGGCGGGAGGCCCGACCCCGACGAGCTGGAGCGGCTCCTCTGGACCGCGCTCCGATGATCGAGGAGCCGGCAGCGAGCGAACGGCCCTTTCGTCCAACCGAGCTGGACGAGAGTGCCGTTCGTTCGCGAGGGGCCGCTGCGGGCAGGATGGGGCGACCACCGAGCATGGGAGCGACTCGATGATCCTCCGCCGCATCGTGCCGAACCTGAACGTCGACAACGCGACCACCGGTCACGACTTCTACGAGGACTTCCTCGGTCTTCAGAAGCAGTTCGACATGGGTTGGGTCGCCAGCTTCCGATCACCGACGAACCCGAGTGTGCAGGTGAGCCTGGTCTCCGGCGACGCCACCGCACCCGAGCAGTCATCGCTCAGTGTCCACGTGGACGATGTCGACGCCGCCTACGCTGAGGCACAACGCCGCGGTTACGAGATCGTCTACCCACTCACCCACGAGCCCTGGGGCGTACAACGGTTCTTCGTCCGGGATCCGCACGGCATCGTGCTCAACATCGTCGAACACGCGGACTAGGGGCCGGGGGGGCACCTAATGCAAGCGGAAGGCGAGGACGGCGGCCGGCGCCATGATCAGCGGCTTGGGACATCCCGCCGCACATGTTCCGGTTGCCGGTCCCCAGCCGCCGATCGCAGAAGCGCATGGCGGAACGGGAGGCCCGGCGGCGGGGTCGAACCCATTCTCGAACGCTCTGAGGGTGATCACCTGCCCGCCACCACAACGCCTGCCCGCCGCCGGGCCCTCGACACCGCAGCCCACAGGGAGTCGGATCAGGCGTTCCGGCCAGCGGCGGAGCCGGGCAGAATGACCGCGTGGACGGCGTGCACGACCTCGGCGGGATGCACGGGTTCGGTGCGATCCCGATCGAGACCGACGAGCCGCTCTTCCATGAGCCCTGGGAGGGTCGGGTCTGGGCGATGCAGCGTGCGGTGGCGTCCACTACCGATCGCTTCCGCTGGACGATCGAGCAGATGCCGCCACCGGAGTACCTGTCGTCCGGCTACTACGAGCGATGGCTGTGGGCGCTGGAGCGGCTCGCTGTCGAGCAGGGCCTGCTCGACAGTGACGAGCGACCGCAGCGCGGATCCCGACCCTCGCCGTCCGAACCGGTCTGGGACGGCCGGTTCCGACCAGGTCAGCGGGTGCGGGTGGTCAACGCCACGACCGCCGCGCACACCCGCGTCCCGCGGTACCTGCGCCTGCACGAGGGCCTGGTCGAACGCGTCGCGTTCGCCTGGCCCAACCCCGGCGACTCGGCAGACACGGGACGCTACGGCGACCTCGAGCTCGTCTACACGGTCGCGTTCAAGGCTGCCGACCTGTTCGGCGCCGATGCCGACCACATCCTCACCGCCGACCTCGGTGAGGGCGACCTGGAGGCAGCATGACGCTCACCCCCGAGCAACGGACCGAGATCCTGGAACGGCACCTGCACGACCACGGACACGCCGATCACGAACGCATGGACGACGCCGTCGCGGACGCGACGGCCGGGAACGGTCCGAGCGAGGCCCTCGGGGCCAGGATCGTGGCGCGCGCCTGGGGCGATCCCGAATTCCGCGCCCGCCTGCTGGCCGATGCCATCGGGGCGGTCGCCGAGTACCAACAGCAGGCGGTCCCGCTCGCGGTGCTGCAGGACACGCCGACGGTGCACCACGTGATCGTCTGCACCCTGTGCTCGTGCTATCCGAGCGGCGTCCTCGGCAACCCTCCCACCTGGTACAAGAGCTTCGAGTACCGCAGCCGGGTCGTCCGCGAGCCGCGGGCGGTGCTCGCCGAGTTCGGGATGGACGTCGAGCCCGGGGTCGAGCTCCGCGTGCACGACTCGACGGCCGAGCAGCGCTACCTGGTGCTGCCGCTGCGACCGGACGGCACGGACGGCTGGGACGTGGAACGGCTGGCCGCCCTGGTGACCCGGAACTCGATGATCGGGACCGGGCGACCGTTAACGCCGTGACTGGTCGCACACGGGTCCCCATCGACACCGCTCTCCGGTGCCCTGATCGGCCGCGACGAGGAGCTGGCCGCCATCAGGGGCGCGCTGGCCTCGGCCGATGAGGGCCGACCGACGAGTCACGGCTCCCGACCCGCCGAGCTACGCCGGACAACCGTGAACGAGACTGATGCTAAGACTGGCCATGGCTGGCCGACGGAGATCCTTCTTCACGGAGTGCAGCGTGGGAGGTGCGCAAACGAATGCTCGTGCTGGCGTCGAGCTGCCGCGCTCGGTATGGCGTGTTACCTCCAGCGCTCGTCCGGTTCTGCGTCGTCCAGGCCGCCTGGTTCTGACGTGGCCACGGTCGACGACGTGCGGTGGCTGGGCTCGAGCCTGGAGCGCTCGTACCAGGTCTACGTCCGGGGCAGGCTGAAGTTTCGCGTCAAGCAGATCGTCTACGTCGCGTTCTCGCTCGACGAGACCGAGATGGGTTTCGCGTTTTCCAAGGAGGAGCGCGCGGCGCTTGTCGCGGCGCAGCCGCACCGCTTCCACCTGCCGCGGCCGTCGGACCTGCGGTTCAACTGGGTGGAGGCCGACCTTGCGGCCCTCGACCCGGCGGAGGCACGCGAGTTCGTGGTCGACGCCTGGCGCATGGTGGTGCCGAAGAAGCTCTCCCGCGCCTACGATCTCGCCCACCGCGATGGGCCAGGTTGAGCCCGGGTGCCGGCTCGCTTCTGGCCATGGCCACCGGACCGCCGCAGGTCCTTGCGCAGAAGCTGAGCGTCCGAGGCGGTCCAGCTCGGTTGCGTCACGCCAGCAGGTCCGCCCGGGCGGCGTCGAGGTGCGCTGCAGCGGCCGGGAACTTCACCTCCAGACCCTCAACTGCTGGTCAGCGGGTGGTCCTACGACGTGCGAGAGGGTGCCCCCGGTGGGGCTCGAACCCACACTCGAACCCTTTTAAGGGGCTTGCCTCTGCCGATTGGGCTACGGGGGCGCGGGATCAGCCTACGGATCCGGTCGGGATACCCGGGACTGCATCGGCGCCGCGCTCCCACGCGCGCGGTGCGGCGGGCCCGGTCCAGCTCTGACCGAAGACGCGCCGGCGCAGCGCCGGGAACCGGGCGCACAGCCGGAACGCGGTGCGGGCCGCGACGGTCGCGGTGCGGCCGGTCGCCAGCGCCTGGTCGGTCTGGGTCAGCGCGTACCGGACGGCGGCCGCGCCGTACTCCCGCATGTCCGACTCGTACTCGTCGATGGCGGCGACGAGGTCCCGCTCGCCCGCCGCGGTGGTGGCGAGCAGGCGCCCCAGCAGGTGCGCATCGCGCATCGCGGTGTTGCCGCCGAGGCCCCCGATCGGCGGCATGATGTGGATCGCGTCGCCGAGGACCGTGACGTTCGTGCTGGTCCAGGGCTCGGGCGGGAACGTGGCGTGGAAGGAGATCGCGCTGCGGCTCTGCGGGTCGGACGCGGCCAGCGCCCGGCGCAGCTCCGGGTGCCAACCCGCGGCCAGCACGTCGACCGCGACCCGCACGGTGTCGGTGTCGAGCTCGGTCACGTCCGGCGGAAGCACGTCGGGTCGGGCCACCAGCGCGCACAGCAGGTACGGCGGCGCGTCGGTGGGCGGCGTGAAGACCGACGTGAACAGGAAGTACGGCGCGTCGACGGTCATGACGTTCATGCCCGTGCACAGCCGCGCGGGGAGGGCGGCCCGCACCTCGTCGGTGAGCCAGATCTTGTGCGCCACGCTGACCGCACCGGCGTCGATGGTGCGGACATCGGGAAGGTACTGCCGGCGGACCCGCGATGCGGTGCCGTCCGCACCGACCAGCACGTCACCGACGGCAGTGCTCCCGTCGGCGAAGGCGGCCTCGATCCGGCCGCCCGGGCGGCGCTCGTAGCCGACGAACTCCGCGCCGAAGCGGATGACGTCGTCGAGCCCGGTCATCAGGAGCCGGCGCAGGATGGCGCGGTCGGCCGCGTAGTGACCCTCCGCCGGGTCGTCGGCGTCGGGGTACATGATCGACTCCTCGACCACCACGAGCTCGTCGAGCTGCTCGGTGAGGAACCCGAAGTCGCCGCCCGGCCCCGCGGTGGCCAGGAACTCCCGCCAGACCGCGGCGGGCAGGCAGGCGCGCAGCGCCCGCGCCCCGGCGGGGTTGACGTGGATGCGATACCCCTCCCACCGGCTCCCCGCTGCCCGGTCGCGCTCGAAGACGGTGACGGGCACCCCGGCGCCACGCAACGACTGCGCGAGGCACAGCCCCCCGATCCCACCGCCGATGACGATCACGTGGTCCGGACGACTCATCGCACTCCCCCTGGCTCGCCGATCAACACCGTTTCCAGCTGCGCGAAGACCCGCGCCGCCGCACCCGGATCCAGCCGGACGCCCTTCACCGTGGCGATCACCAGCTCGGCCGCGGCCGGCGGATCGACGGGAGCGGCCAACGAGCCGGCCGCCCTCCCCCTCGCCAGCACCCCGGTGAGGAACGCGCGCCAGCCGGCTTCGTGGGCCGCCATCCGCTCCGCCACCGCCGAGTCCCGGGAGGCCCGCAGATCCAGCTCGACGGTCACGGCGAACAAGCGGGGCTGGGTCTCGATCAACTCGCGGAGCCTGCGCAGGTGCTCACGCAGGCCGACGATCGGGTCCGGATCCTCGGAGGCGGTGTCCCAGAACTGCCGCGTCGCGTGGTCGGCCACCGCCGTCACCAGATCCTGCTTCGTCGCGAAGTAGTGGTGCAGCGTCGAATGGTCGATCCCGGCGTGCGCGGCGACCTGGCGCAGCCGCAGTCCCTCGAAACCCACCTCGGCGACGCGGTCGAACGCCGCCGTGACGAGCGCGGCCCGCCGGTCCGCTCCACCAACCACTTGGTTGAGCCTACGCGGACCTCCGGGCCGCGGGAGGCAGGAAAGCCACTTTCCTGCCCTCTGCGGACAGGAAAGTGGCTTTCCTGGCGACCGAGACGTGCGGGACGGGACGAGGGCGGACGGTGGGAGGCGCGGTCAGGCGGGCCGGGGTGCGGCCGAGACCCGCTCCTCCGGCGTAGCTCCGACCGGCGGGTTCTGCGCCGGCTCGGGGCGCTCGGCCGGCGGCGCCGGCGGCAACGGGCCACCGGCCACCCGGCTGAAGTCGGCTCGCGGGTCGTTGATCTGCCCGAGGGCCACCACCTCGCGACCCATGAACAGCGCACCCGTCCAGTCCACGACGATGCGGATGCGGCGGTTCCACGTCGGCATCCGGCTCACGTGGTACGTGCGGTGCATGAACCACGCGACGATCCCACGCAGCTTGATCCCGTAGATCTCGGCGACGCCCTTGTACAGGCCCAGGCTCGCCACCGACCCCGCGTAGCTTGTGCTTGTACTGCGTCAACGGCCGGCCGCGCAGGTGCGCCACCACGTTGTCGGCCAGCACCTTGGCCTGGCGGACGGCGTGCTGCGCCGACGGGCTGGTGCGGGCCTCCGGGTCGTCCTTGGACAGGTCCGGCACCGACGCGCAGTCGCCGGCGCTGAACACGTCCGGCAGGCCCACGACCTGCAGCTCGGCCGTGCACTCGAGTGCGGCCCCGACCGTCGCGCGGCAGGTCCGTCTGCTCCAGCATCGGGTTGGGCTTGACCCCGGCTGTCCACATGATCGTGTCGGTCTCGAACTCCTGCCCGTCGTCGAGGACGACGTGCCCGCCCTCCATGGTCTTCACCCTGGTGTCCAGGTTGACCTCGATCCCCGCGTCGAGCAGCCGCTCCACGGTGTAGCGGCCCATCTTCGGGCCCACCTCCGGCATGATCCGCCCGGCGGCCTCGACGAGCACCCACCGGACGTCCTCGCGGCGCGATGTCCTCGTAGTAGCGGCTGGCGTAGCGGGCCATGTCCTGGCCAGCTCGGCGAGCGCCTCGATCCCGGCGTAGCCGCCGCCGACCACCAGGAACGTGAGCAGCCGTCTGCGCAGCGCCGGATCCATCGTGGTGGCGGCGGCGTCGAGCCGGGACAGCACGTGGTTGCGCAGGTAGATCGCCTCGCCGACGGTCTTGAACGCGATGCCGCACTCGGCCAGCCCGGGGATCGGCAGGGTGCGCGCCACCGAGCCGGGAGCGACGACGAGGACGTCGTACCCGAGCGTGGTGACGTGACCGGCGGCGAGCTCCACGGTGACCTCGCGGCTCGCGTGACTGGATGGCCGTGACCCGTCCGGTGAGGTGGTGGCACTTCTTGAGGACCCTGCGCAGCGGCACGACGACGTGGCGGGGCTCGATCGAGCCGGCCGCCGCCTCGGGGAGGAACGGTTGGTAGGTCATGTGCGGCTGCGGGTCGATGACCGTGATGTCGGCCTCCCCGCGGCGCAGCGTGCGCTGCAGGCGCAGAGCCGTGTACATCCCGACGTAGCCGCCGCCGACCACGACGATCCTCGCGTTGCGCCCCATGACCTCCATGTTCCCACCCGGCAGCGCCTTCAGCCGTGTCGCGTACGTGACACCCGCTACCCCTACTCATGGCGGCCGGAGTAGCGCGAGGTCGTACCACCACGGTCAGCAGCCGTCGGCAGCGACGAGAGCCCGGCCGTCTCGGCCGCGGCCCGCAGCACGTCCTCCAGCATCGCCGGGGTGAGCCGGCCGGTGAACGTGTTCTGCTGGCTGACGTGGTAGCTGCCGAACAGGTGCAGCCGCCCGCGCTCCCCGACCAGTTCCACGTGCGTGCCGTGCCCGAACCGCGGGCGGGGCCGCGGCACCGTCCAGCCCGCCGAGGCCAGCACGGGAAGCAGGGCCTGCCAGCCGAAGCCCCCGAGCACCACCACCGCGCGGGGTGTCGAGCAGGGCGAGCTCGGCGCGCAGCCAGGCGCCGCAGGTGTCGCGCTCGGTCGGTGTCGGTGCGTTGTCCGGCGGCGCACAGTGCACCGGCGCCGTGATCCGCGTACCCCGCAGGGCCAGCCCGTCGCCCAGCGCACCGCCGTCGGCTGGTTCGCGAGGCCGACGGCGTGCAGCGCGGCGAACAGGACGTCCCCGGAGCGGTCCCCGGTGAACATGCGACCGGTCCGGTTGCCGCCGTGCGCCGCCGGGGCGAGCCCGACGACCAGCAGCGACGCGTCCGACGGGCCGAAGCCGGCCACCGGGCGCCCCCAGTACTCCTGATCGCGGTAGGCGGCCCGCTTGTCCCGGGCCGCCCGCTCGCGCCAGGAGACGAGCCGGGGGCAGGCGCGGCAGTCGACCAGCGCCGAGTCCAGATCGGCCAGAGTCGGGAAACCCTCGGCGGGAACGGCCGGGGAGTCCGGCCCCGCTCGGAACGCCGATCATGGGGACGGGCCGGGCGTCAGACGATCGAGCGGACGATGCCGTCGAGGATGTCGTGCTCGCTCACGACGAGCTCGGTGATGCCGGCGCGCTCGTGCAGCTCGCGGGCCAGGACGTCGACGACCAGCGCGCCACCGCCGATCACGTCGATCCGGCCGGGGTGGATGGCGCCGCGGGTCGCGCGCTCCTCCCGGCTCATGCCGAGCAGCTCCTCCGCGACCCGGTGCAGGTCCTCGCGCGAGAGCCGGGACAGGTGCACGGCCGCGGGGTCGTACTCCGGCAGGCCGAGCGCCACGGCCGACAGCGTGGTGATCGTGCCCGCGACGCCGACCCAGGTGCGCACGCCTTCCACCGGCACAGCGTCGAAGACCTCCGCGAGGATCGCGGAGGCGACGGCGCGGGCCTCGGCCACCTCGCCGGCTGTCGGCGGATCGCCGGCCAGGCAGCGCTCGGTGATCCGCACGCTGCCGACGTCCACCGATCGCGCGGCATGCAGCGACACCGCGCCCCCGTCCTCGAGCGTGCCGACGACGAGCTCGGTGGATCCGCCGCCGACATCCACCACGACGAACGGGCCGTCAGCGGGATCCAGCTCGCCCACTGCGCCGGTGAACGAGAGGACGGCCTCCTCGTCGCCGGAGATCACCTCGGCCTCGACGCCCAGGGTGTCGCGGACCATGCCGAAGAAGTCGTCGCGGTTGCGCGCGTCCCGGGTGGCGCTGGTGGCGACCATCCGGACGCGCTCGGCGCCCGTACGGCGCAGGGTCGCCGCGTAGTCGACGAGGGCGGCCCGCGTGCGGTTCAGCGCCTCGGGGGCGAGCTGCCCGGTCGCGTCCACGCCCTGGCCGAGCCGGACGATGCGCATCTCGCGATGCACGTCGCGCAGGTCCGCGCGGTCCGCCCCGACGTCGGCGACGAGCAGGCGCAGGGAGTTCGTCCCGCAGTCGATGGCGGCGACGCGCGACATCCGCTCTCCTCGTCTGCTCGGGTCGCACCGGCAGGTCCGACGGCGTCACCGTACGCGGGCGCGGAGGCCGCCGATCGAGCCCTCGCGCCGCTACCCTCGGTGAGTGGCCGATCCGCAGGAGCACCAGTCGGCACGGGGGGACGGCGGCCGCCCGGTCCCGGCCGGCTCCGTCCCCGGTGCCCGGGAGGCGCCGGGACTTACGGATGCGGCGGAGATGCGACGTCCGCAAGGCGACCTGGCCGCGGCGGCGACGCCGTCGCCCCGGCCACGGCCCACGGCGGCCGGGCGGGCGTCGCGCCCGGCCGAGCCGCCGCTGGAGCCGGGCGACCACCGCACCCACCGCGTGGAGAATCAGCCCCCGACACTGGCCGGTTTCGACCCGCTGGGCTGCGATCCCGCCCTGACCGCGGCCGTCAGCCGCGAGGGCGCCGAGGAGGCGCTGCCGCACCTCGAACGCCTGGGCGCGGTCGTCGCGTCGCCGCAGGCGCGGGAGCACGCGCGGCTGGCCGACTCCCACCCTCCGGTGCTGCACACCCACGACCGCTACGGACACCGCATCGACGAAGTCGAGTTCCACCCGTCGTGGCACTGGCTGATGCGCACCGCGGTGGGCTGGGGACTGCACGGCACCCCGTGGGTGGCCGAACCGGGTACCGGTGCGCACGTCGCCAGGGCGGCCGGGTTCTACCTGATGGGGCAGGTCGAGTCCGGCCACGCCTGCCCGATCTCGATGACCTACGCCGCCGTCCCCGCCCTCCGCCTCGACGCGGGGCTGGCGGCGGCCTTCGAAGCAGGCCTGCGGTCGACGACCTACGATCCCGACCCGGCCGCGCCGAGCGCGACGAAGGCCGGCCTGCTCGCCGGGATGTCGATGACCGAGAAGCAGGGTGGCTCCGACGTCCGCGCGGGCACCACGTCGGCCGCGCCCACCGCCGACGGGAGCTACCGTCTCGTCGGGCACAAGTGGTTCACCTCGGCACCGATGAACGACCTCTTCCTCACGCTGGCGCAGGCCCCGGGTGGCCTCACCTGCTTCGTGCTCCCGCGGGTGCTGCCCGACGGCACCCGCAACGCGATCCTGCTGCAGCGGCTCAAGCCCAAGCTGGGGAACCGCTCGAACGCCTCCGCCGAGATCGAGTACGCCGGAGCGACGGGCTGGCGGCTCGGCGACGAGGGCCGCGGGATCGCCTCGATCATCGGGATGGTCTCGATGACCCGGCTCGACTGCGTGCTCGGCTCCGCGGCCCTCACGCGCGCGGCACTCTCCGAGGCGGCCCACCACGTCGCGCACCGCAGCGCGTTCGGAGCGCGGCTGGCCGACCAGCCGCTCATGCGCACCGTGATCGCCGATCTGGCGCTGGAGTCCGAGGCCGCCACCGCACTGGCGATGCGGCTCGCGGGCGCCGTGGACCGCGATGAGCGGGCGCTGCTGCGGCTCGCGCTCCCGGCGTCGAAGTACCTCGTCTGCAAGCGGACCCCCACCGTCGTGGCCGAGGCGCTGGAGTGCCTGGGCGGCAACGGCTACGTCGAGGACTCGGGGCTGCCGCGGCTGTACCGCGAGGCGCCGCTGAACTCCATCTGGGAGGGGTCGGGCAACGTCACGGCGCTCGACGCCCTGCGGGCGGTCACGCGGCAGCAGGACTCCGTGGACGCGGTACTGGCGGAAGTCGACGCCGCCGCCGGTGCCGACCCGTGGTTCGACCGCGGCGTCCAGGAGCTGCGCACGGAGCTGCGGGGCCGCGAGGAACGGCGGGCCCGCAGGCTGGCGGAGATGGTGGCGCTGTGCCTGCAGGGCTCGTTGCTGCTGCGCCACGCCCCGGACGAGGTCTCGTCGGCGTTCGTGTCGTCCCGCTTCCTCCCCGACGGCCCGTGGCGCACCGCGGGCACCCTGCCGGCGGAGGCCCCCACCGACGGCCTCCTGGCCAGGGTGACCCCCCACTGACCGCTCGCCGGAACGGGCGGGACGCTCCTCACGGCGTACCGGGACGGACGCACGGGCCGGCGGCCCACCACTCCCCCACCTCGGCCAGCACCTCGTCGCCGAACGGGTTCACCCCGGGCCCGGCGGCGAGGGCGTGCGCCGCGTGGACGTGCAGGCACTTGACCCGGTCGGGCATTCCGCCCGCACTCACGCCCGTGCCGAGCGGCTCGATGGCGTCGCGCTCGGCCAGGTAGGCCTCGTGGGCCCGCCGGTAGGCCGCCGCGAGCTCCGGGTCGTCGGTCAACCGCTCGGTCATCCCCCGCATCCGGCCCACCGCCTCCAGCCCGCCGATCCGGGAGCTGAGTCGCGAACAGGTGAGGTAGTAGAGCGTCGGGAACGGGGTGCCGTCCGCCAGCCGCGGTGCGGTCCGCACCACCGCCGGCAGGCCGCACGGGCAGCGGTGGGCCACGTCGCGGACCCCGCGCGGTGGCCGGCCCAGCTGTACCTCGACCGCGGCCGCGTCGGCGTCGGCGATCCCCGGCCGAGCGATCCTGGGCCGAGGGATCATTGGGGTCCCTCGGTGAGCTCGCGCCACAGCACCCGGTGCCAGGGCTGGCCCCCGTCGGCGGCCGGGTCGCGCCCCGGGCCGGGGTCGGCCGGCAGCTGCACGACGTAGGGAACCTCCCCCGGGGTCACGTAGCCGAGCCGCGACCGGGCCTGGGCGGCGACGTCGGCCGGGTCCGCCAGCCGGGCCCGCGTCCGGGTGAGGTCGTCGACCTCGGTGGCGAGGGTCCGCTGCTGCTCCGACACGGCCGCCAACTCCTGCCGTTGGGCCACGTAGTTGCGGAGGGGGACGGCGACGCTCAACGCGAGCGCGCACACCACGATCGCGAGGACGGCGACCCGCTTGGTCGACGAGAGCCCGAGCCACCCGGTGGTGGCGCCCACCACGCCGCGCGACCGGGGACGGATCGGCCGGCGCTCCCGCGCCCGATCCCGGTTCACCTGGCCTCCCCGACCTTCCGCCGCCGCCGCCTCAGGCTCCCGCCTCGGCGGACGTGGAGCGCGGGAACGCGAGGTCGCCGGCGTACCGCGCCGCATCACCGAGGGACTCCTCGATGCGCAGCAGCTGGTTGTACTTCGCCACGCGCTCGGAACGCGCCGGGGCACCGGACTTGATCTGACCACACCCGGTGGCCACCGCGAGGTCGGCGATCGTCACGTCCTCGGTCTCGCCGGACCGGTGGCTCATCATGCAGCGGTAGCCCGACGACTGCGCGAGCGTCACGGCGTCCAGGGTCTCCGACAGGGTGCCGATCTGATTGACCTTGACCAGCAGCGCGTTGGCCGCGCCACGGTTGATGCCTTCCTCGAGGCGCTCGGGGTTGGTGACGAACAGGTCGTCGCCGACGATCTGCACCCCCCCGCCGATCGCCTCGGTGAGCGCGACCCAGCCGTCCCAGTCGTCCTCCGAGAGCGGGTCCTCGATCGACACGAGCGGGTAGGCACCGATCAGCTCGGCGTAGACCGCGCTGAGCTCGTCCGAGCCCAGCTTCCGGCCCTCGTAGGCGTAGACGCCGTCACTGTGGAACTCGGTGGCCGCCACGTCGAGGGCCAGCGCGATGTCCCGGCCGAGCGTGTAGCCGGTCTTCTCGACGGCCTCGGCGATGAGGTCCAGGGCGGCCCGCGTGCCGGGCAGGTCGGGGGCGAACCCACCCTCGTCGCCGAGCCCGGTGGCCAGCCCCCTCGTCTTGAGCACCGACTTCAACGCCTGGTAGACCTCGCAGCCCCAGCGCAGCGCCTCGCGGAACGTGTCGGCGCCGATCGGCGCGATCATGAACTCCTGCACGTCCACCGAGCTGTCGGCGTGGGCTCCACCGTTGATGATGTTCATCATCGGCACCGGCAGCACGTGGGCGTTCGGCCCACCGACGTAGCGGAACAGCTCGAGGCCCGACGACTCCGCCGCGGCCTTGGCCACCGCGAGTGAGGCACCGAGCAGCGCGTTCGCGCCCAGCCGCGACTTGTCCGGGGTGTCGTCGAGGTCGACGAGCCGCTGGTCGATCAGGCGCTGGTCGACGGCCTCCATCCCGGTGAGCGCCGGGCCGATCTCGTCGAGCACCCCCAGCACGGCCTTCTGGACGCCCTTGCCGCCGAACCGGAGCGGGTCGCCGTCGCGCAGCTCGACCGCCTCGTGCTCGCCGGTGGACGCACCCGACGGCACCGCCGCGCTGGCCAGGGTGCCGTCGTCCAGCGCGACCTCGACCTCGACGGTGGGGTTGCCCCGCGAGTCGAGGATCTCGCGCGCGCCGACCTGCTCGATGACCGCCACCAGTGCTCCCGTTCGGCGTAGTTCCTGATCCGCACCGAGCGTAGCCGCCGGGCGCGCCGTGATCCCGGAGGAACCCGCGGGCAGGTGGCGAGCCGGCGCCGCCGCGCCGGCCGTCGACCCCTCGCAGATCGCGGCGGGGACACCTAACGTAGGGACGACCATGACGAGCCAGCCAGCGCCCGACGGCCTGTTCGAGTCGTTCCGCCGGGCGGAGATGTTGATCGCGCGGAGCCGTCCGCTGGACGCCCTGCAGGCGCTGCATCCGGTCCTGGAGAGCCAACCGAACGACGTGTCCGTGCAGCTGCTCGCCGGGCGCGCCTATCTCAACTCCGCGCAGCTGCAGCGGGCCGAGGAGGCGTTCGGGCGCGTGCTCGACCTCGACCCCGCCGATCACTACGCCCGCTTCGCACTGGGCAAGGCATTGCAGCGGCAGGGGCGGCTGGGCGAGGCGCACGCGCAGCTGAAGATGGCGGCCGCGATGGACCCGCGCCCCGAGTACCAGGAGGCCCTCGGTGAGGTGCGGGCCCGGATGGCCCTGGATGGCGACGCTGCCGGCGACACCGACGGCGACACCGACCCGGACCGCAACGGCGCCTGACGGCGCGGACCGGCGACTCCCCACCGACGCACGGCCTCCAGGCCCGGACCGTAGGGGACCCTTCCCACAGCTGCTGGCGACAAGCTAGCCTCCCCAATGTTGAGGCTGGCCTAACTGGGTGGGGAGCAGCGGGTGCTCGGCAATGCGCTGATCGGACTGCGGGAGGGGCTCGAGGCCTCGCTCGTGGTGAGCATCCTGATCGCCTTCCTGGTCCGCACCGACCGTCGCTCCGCGCTGCCGGGCGTGTGGCTCGGCGTCGGCATCGCGGTCGCCGTCAGCGTGGGCGTCACGCTGGCGCTGACCCTCACCCAGCAGGCGCTGACGTTCGAGGCGCAGGAGGCCTTCGGGGGCATCCTGTCGATCGTCGCGGTCGGCTTCGTCACGTGGATGATCTTCTGGATGCGTCGGGTCGCCCGGTCGCTGTCCGGCGAGCTGCGCGACCGGCTGGACAACGCGGTCCGGATGGGCACCACAGCCGTCGTCGTGATGGCGGCGCTGGCCGTGGGCCGGGAGGGCCTCGAGACCGCCGTCTTCTTCTTCGCGGCCGCCCAGGCAGCCGGCCAGACCACCGAGCCGCTGATCGGGTTCCTGCTCGGCATCGCGGTGTCGATCGTGCTCGCCTATCTCATCTACCGCGGCGCGGTGCAGTTGAACATGGGCAAGTTCTTCTCCGTGACCGGCGTCCTGCTGATCTTCGTGGCGGCCGGGATCCTCGCCTACGGGGTGCACGACCTGCAGGAGGCCGCCATCCTTCCCGGCCTCAACACGCTCGCGTTCGACGTCAGCGCGGCCGTCCCACCGGACTCCTGGTACGGCACGCTGCTCAAGGGGATCTTCAACTTCTCCCCGCGTACGACCGTCCTCGAGGCGATCGTCTGGGTCGCCTACGTCGCCGTCGTCCTGCCCCTGTTCCTGCGCCCACAGCGCACCGCCCGGCCGGCCCCGACCGCCGCCGCCTCGTCCTGACGTCCGCATGACCCCTCCGAGGAGAACCATGTCCCGCAGTTCCCGCGCCGGGATCACCACGGCCGCCCTCGCCACCGCAGCGGCCCTCGCCGGATGCACGAGCACCGCCCCGCCGGCGGGCGACGCCGCCTCCGGCGGGGGTCCGATCAGCGTCACCGCGGCCGACACCGCCTGCGAGGTCGGCGCCGTGGAGGCTCCGGCCGGGAAGATCACCTTCGCGGTCAACAACACCGGGTCGAAGGTCACCGAGTTCTACCTCTACGCCACCGGCGACCGGATCATGGGCGAGGTCGAGAACATCGGCCCGGGTCTCACGCGCCAGCTCATCGTCGAGGTGCCCGACGGCGGCAGCTACACCACCGCGTGCAAGCCCGGCATGGTCGGTGACGGCATCCGAAGCCCGTTCACCGTCACCGGCTCGGCCACCCGCTCCGTCGACACCGATACCCGTCTCGCCGAGGCCACCGCGGGCTACCAGCGGTACGTGACCTCCCAGATCGACGCCCTCGTGCCCAAGACGCAGGAGTTCGTGGACGCCGTGAAGGCCGGCGACGTCGAGACCGCGAAGACGCTGTTCCCGATCGCCCGGACGTACTGGGAGCGCATCGAGCCGGTGGCGGAGTCCTTCGGCGACATCGACCCCAAGATCGACGGCCGCGAGGACGACGAGCGGGAACCCGGCGTCGCGTTCACCGGCTACCACCGCCTCGAGAAGGACCTCTGGGTCGACGGGCTGCAGCCCGACTCCGCCGCGATCGCCGACCAGCTGATGGTCGACATCAACGACCTCGTCGTCCAGGTGCAGGCGGTCGAGCTCACGCCGGTGCAGCTGGCCAACGGCGCGAAGGAGCTGCTCGACGAGGTGGCCACCGGCAAGATCACCGGTGAGGAGGACCGCTACTCGCACACCGACCTCTGGGACTTCAAGGCGAACGTCGACGGGTCGCAGGGTGCCGTCGCCGCGCTGCGCCCGGTGATCGACGAGAAGGACCCGGCGCTGGGCCCGGTCCTCGACGAGCGCTTCGCGGCGGTCGACACGCTGCTGGAGGGCTACCGCCAGGGGGACGGCTTCGTCCTGTACACCGAGCTGACCCCGGACGACATCAAGAAGATGTCCGACGCCGTCGACGCGTTGGGGGAGCCGGTGAGCCAGGTCGCGGGGGTCGTCACGTCGTGAGGTCGATCTCCCGGCGACGCCTGCTCGGCTGGACCGGCGCCGGTGCCGGCGTCGCGCTGGCCGGCGCCGCGGGGTGCTCGACCGCCACGACCGCGGGCACCACCCCGGCCCCGCCGGCCGACGCCGTCGTGCCTTTCCGAGGGCCGCACCAGGCCGGGATCATCACGCCGGCCCAGGATCGGATGCACTTCGTCGCGCTCGACGTGCTGACCGACGACCGCGAGCGGCTCCGCACCCTGCTGCAGAAGTGGACAGCTGCGGCCGAGCGGATGACCGCCGGCGCGGAGGCCACCCCGGGCGGCGCGGTCAATCGCAACCCGCAGGCCCCCCCGAGCGACACCGGTGAGGCGCTCGGACTGCCGGCCTCGAAGCTCTCGCTGACCTTCGGCGTGGGCGCCGGCCTGTTCGAGCGCGACGGTGTCGACCGGCTCGGGCTGGCCGCGCAACGACCGCCGGGCCTGGCCGAGCTGCCGGTGTTCACCGGTGACCAGCTCGACCCCGCCCTGTCCGGCGGGGACCTCTGCATCCAGGCGTGCGCGGACGACCCGCAGGTGGCGGTGCACGCCGTGCGCAACCTGGTGCGGATGGGTTTCGGCACCACCTCGGTCCGCTGGTCGCAGCTCGGGTTCGGGCGCACGTCCTCGACGTCGACGACGCAGGCGACGGCCCGCAACCTCTTCGGCTTCAAGGACGGCACCAACAACCTCAAGGCCGAGGACCCGGCCGCGCTCGACCAGCACCTCTGGGTGCGACCGGGCGACGGCCCTTCCTGGCTCGACGGCGGCAGCTACCTGGTGGCACGCCGGATCCGCATGCACATCGAGATCTGGGACCGCACCTCGCTCGCGGAGCAGGAGGTCATCATCGGCCGGACGAAGGGTGAGGGCGCGGCCTTCGGGAAGGCGACCGAGTTCGAGCCCGCCGACTTCACGACCGCGGGATCCGACGGGAAGCCCGCGATCGGGACGGAGGCGCACATCCGGCTCGCCTCGGCCGAGTCGTTGGGTGGGGTGCGGATCCTGCGGCGCGGTTACAACTTCGTCGACGGCACAGACGGCCAGGGCCACCTGAACGCCGGACTGTTCTTCGTGGCCTTCATGCGCGACCCGCAGGGCCAGTTCGTGCCGATGCAGCGGGCGCTGGCCAACGCCGACGTGCTGATGGAGTACATCGAGCACACCGGCTCGGCCGTGTTCGCCTGTCCTTCCGGCCTGGGCGAGGGCGCCTACTGGGGGCAGCGCCTCCTGGAGACCTGACTGCGGGACCTGCGTGCTGGGACCTGAGTGCTGGGACCTGAGTGCTGGGACCCGCGCACTACGGGGCCGCGGCTCCGGCGTAGCGGTCCGCCGCCGCCCACACCAGCCGGGCGTAGGAGACCGACTGGTTGTAGGTGAGCACCCCGTCCCACCAGCCCTCGCCGGTCGCCGTGTCGCGGCCGTCGGCGCAGAGGTAGGCCGCCGCGGCCAGCGCGGCGTCGTCGAGCTGGTGCGGATCGCGCACGCCGTCGCCGTTGCCGTCGGCGCCGAAGCGGTTCCAGGTGGTCGGCAGGAACTGCATCGGCCCGACCGCCCGGTCGTAGGTCGTATCGCCGTCGAGCCGGCCGCCGTCCGTGTCGCGGATCTCCCGGACCCCGCGCGAGCCGTCCAGCGGCAGCCCCACGATCGACGGGCGCGCCACCCCGTCAGCGTCGAGGCCGGCGCGTCCCAGCCGCCCGTGGTCGGACTCGACGCGGCCGATCGCGGCGAGCGTGCTCCACGACAGCCGGCAGTCGGGCGTCGCCGACCGCTGCGCCAGCTCGGCCCGGCCGTAGGCCCGCAGCGCACGACCGGGCACCCGGCTGCGCTCGGCGACGGCGGGCGCCCAGGCGGCGAGGTCGACGTCACGGGCGAGCGGCGCCGGCTGGGGCACGGGGGTGTCGCGATCGACCTGGGCGGCCGTGAGCCCGTCGGCTCGCGGGGCCGGACCCGACCGGTCGCGCCCACCGAGCACACCGACCAGCAGGACGGCGAGTCCCAGCAGCAGGAGCCCCCACATCGCGATGCCGACGACACGGGCGGCGCGACGACGGAGCACCCAGCCAGGTTATCCAGGCCCGGCTGAGCGGGTCTCAGCCGTGATCGACCGTCGTGAGGTCCGCGGAGGAGTAGGAGGAGGAGGAGGGCCAGAACCGCTGCCACCCCGGCGCATCGAGATCGTGCGGGTCGGCACCGGCGCGGGCCGCCGCCCGTTCCGCGGCGCGTACGGCGTCGGCGAATCGGCGCGCTGCGGCGCGCAGCTCCGCCTCGGGATCGATCCCGGCCAGCTTGGCCGCGGCAGCCAGGGCGAACAGCTGCTCGCCGACCCCCGGGCCCACCGGGAGGAGGTCCGCGGGCAACCCGGCGCGGGCCGTGCGAGCGGTCAGCTTGGCGGCGAGCGCCACGGCGGGCTGGCCGGTCGCCACCCCGTCCACACTGGACTCCCGCTGCTTCTCGGCGCGCTTGAGCTCCTCCCAGCGGTGCTGCTGGCGCTCGGCGGTGTCCACGCGCTCGGTGCCCGCGAAGACGTGCGGGTGCCGGCCCACCAGCTTGGCCACGAGGTCCGCGGCCACGTCGTCGGCGTCGAAGGGGGCCGGGTCCTCGGTCGCGATCCGGGCGTGGAACAGCACCTGCAGCAGGACGTCGCCGAGCTCCTCGCGGGTGGCGTCCCGATCGCCGTCCTCGATCGCCTGGTGCAGCTCGTAGCACTCCTCGACGAGGTAGGGCAGGAGCGAGGTGTGGGTCTGCTCGGCGTCCCACGGGCAGCCGCCCGGTGAGCGCAGCCGGTCCATGACGGCCACGGCGTCGAGCAACCCGGCCCCGGGCGGCTCCGGCGTCCTGATGACGGCGTCGGCGCGGGCGATCATCGGGTGCTCGGGGTCGGAGGTGAGCAGCACGTCGGCCCCGTCACCGTCAGGGGTCAGGACGGCGCCGGTCGCCGCGAGGACCTCGGCGGGGACCGTGGAGTCCGCCTGCAGGCGGTGCGCCGACCGCAGCGCCGGCACGGCCGCGGCGGGCAGCACTCCGGCCCAGCGCGCCGGGAGGACGACGACCGTGCCGGTCATGCCGGTCAGCCCGCGGCCGGCGGCAGGATCGTCCCCACCTCCTGGTCGGCGGGGACGACCCGCAGCTGGATCGGGTCCCACACGCCGTAGCGCGGGTTGACCCGGACGCCCACCTCGGCACCGGTCGGCTGCAGCAGCCGCTCCCCGATCGTGATCAGCTGGGTTCGGCTGATGCTGCTGACGGCGGCCGGGTCGGACGGCGCGTCCGTGCGCCGGTCGACGACCTTGAAGACGATCCAGGTGCTCTGCTGGGGGTCGGGCCGGAACGCGACGACCCCACCCACCGGCGTGCCGAACAGCACGGTGCCGGCGACCTCCGGTGTGGTGGCCGCCTGGTAGACGACGCCCCTCGCCGAGGTCTGCTGGTCGGCGAACAGCGCATCGGCCTCCGGGCCGCCCGTGGCGAGGATCCGGGCCTTCTCCTCCGCGTCGACCCGGGAGGTGGCCGCCACCAGATCGGCCGCGACGGCCAGGCCGCCCACCGATCGCTGCGCCAGCTCGGTGGCAACGAGATCGTCGCGCACCCGCCGGCGCAGGGTGGACTCGTCGAACAGCGAGCTCTCGAGGACGGCGGCGGCGCCCCCGCTGCCGGCGAGCTCGGCGTCGATCTGCGTGTCGGTCACCACGATGCCCTCGACGGCCGCGCGCCGGTTCAGCAGGTCGTGCAGCACCTCGCGGGTGACGATGCTGCGTGCGACGTCGGCTGCTCCCCCGCCCTGTTCGGTGAGCCGCGCGACCTGGTCGGGCTTGCTCAGGGCGACGTCCAGCTGGGCCTGGACGGTCTCGAGCGGCACCACCTCGGACCCGACGATCGCGGCCGATCCCGCCTGGCCAGGGGAACCGCACCCGCTGATCACCGCGCCGACGACCGCCACGGCCGTCACCACGCGCCCCACCCGCCTCCGCACGGCGACCACCTTCTCACGGGGATGCCACACCACAGGCGGCGCCCGGCCTGCTCAGACCCCGGCCGGCACCGGCGTCGGCACGAGCAGGTCCCGCAGCAGCTTCACGCACCAGTCGAGCAGCTCGACGTCCCGCAACGGCGCGCCACCGATCCGCCCGCCCGCGATCGGCCTGGGCACGAGCACGGCCCGCGCCGCCGGCTTGTAGGTGGCCTTCGGATGCAGCCGGCGCAGCCTCAGCTGCGCCGAGTCGGGAAGGTCGAGCGGACCCAGCCGGATACCGTTGCCGGCCACCGTCACCTCGCCGACACCCAGCGCCCGACAGGTCTGCCGGAACGCGGCGACAGCGAGCAGGTTGCGCACCGGGGTGGGCGGCTCGCCGTAGCGGTCGCCCAGCTCCTCGACGATCGCCTCCAGCGCGGCGGCGTCACCCGCCTCGGCGATCTTGCGGTAGACCTCCAGCCGCAGCCGCTCACCGGTGACGTAGTCGTAGGGGACGTGGGCGTCGATCGGCAGGTCCACGCGCACGTCGGCGAGTGCCTCGGCGTCGTCGCCCTCCCCCGCGCCGGCCTGCTGCCGGAACGCCGCGACGGCCTCGCCGACCAGCCGGATGTAGAGGTCGAACCCCACACCGGCGATGTGCCCGGACTGCTCGGCCCCCAGGATGTTGCCGGCCCCGCGGATCTCCAGGTCCTTCATCGCGACGGCCGCGCCGGCGCCCAGCTCGGAGTGCTGCGCGATCGTCGCCAGCCGGTCGTGGGCGGTCTCGGTGAGGGGGTGCTCTGGGGGGAAGAGGAAGTAGGCGTAGCCGCGCTCCCGCCCCCGCCCGACCCGGCCGCGGAGCTGGTGGAGCTGGGAGAGCCCCAGCGTGTCGGAGCGCTCGACGACCAGGGTGTTGGCGTTGGAGATGTCGAGGCCGTTCTCCACGATCGTGGTGCAGACGAGCACGTCGTACTCGTTGTGCCAGAACCCGGCGACGGTGCGCTCGAGCAGGTCCTCGTTCATCTGCCCGTGGGCCACCGCGACGCGCGCCTCCGGCACCATGTCGCGGATCTTCTTCGCGGCCCGGTCGATCGTCGACACCCGGTTGTGCACGTAGAACACCTGGCCGTCCCGCAGCAGCTCGCGCCGGATCGCCGCGGTGACCTGCTTGTCGTCGTACGCACCGACGTAGGTGAGCGTCGGGTGGCGGTCCTCGGGCGGCGTGGCGATCGTCGACATCTCCCGGATGCCGGCCAGGCTCATCTCCAGGGTGCGCGGGATCGGCGTGGCCGAGAGCGTGAGCACGTCGACGTGGGTGCGCAGGGCGGTGATGTGCTCCTTGTGCTCCACCCCGAAGCGCTGCTCCTCGTCGACGACGACGAGGCCGAGGTCCTTCCACCGCACGCCGGCCTGCAACAGCCGGTGCGTGCCGACGACGACGTCCACGGTGCCGTCGGCCAGGCCGGCGATCGTCTCCCTGGCCTCGGCGGCGTCGGTGAAGCGGGACAGGCCCCTGACCGTCACCGGGAAGGCCCGCATCCGCTCGGTGAACGTCCCGAGGTGCTGCGTGGCCAGCAACGTCGTGGGCACCAGCACCGCCACCTGCTTGCCGTCCTGCACGGCCTTGAACGTCGCTCGCACCGCGATCTCGGTCTTGCCGAACCCGACGTCACCGGAGATCACCCGGTCCATCGGGGCGGGGCGCTCCATGTCCGCCTTGACCTCGTCGATGGCCGCGAGCTGGTCGGGGGTCTCGGTGTAGGGGAACGCGTCCTCCAGCTCGCGCTGCCACGGGGTGTCGCGGGAGAACGCGTGCCCCGGTGCGGACTGGCGGGCGGCGTAGAGCTGCACGAGCTGGGCGGCGATCTGCCGCACGGCCTTGCGGGCACGGCCCTTCGTCCTGGCCCAGTCGCCCCCGCCGAGCTTGTTGAGCGTCGGGACCTCGCCGCCGACGTACCGGCTGACCTCGTCGAGGGCGTCGGTGGGGACGAACAGCCGGTCGGCCGGATGGCCGCGCTTGGACGAGGCGTACTCGAGCACCAGGTACTCGCGGGTGGCGCCGCCGACCGTGCGCTGGCGCATCTCGACGAACCGGCCGATCCCGTGCTGGGAGTGCACGACGTGGTCGCCCGGCTTCAGGGTGACCAGGTCGACGACGTTGCGGCGCCGGCTCGGCAGCTTGCGCGTGTCGTCCATCCCGGCCCGGTTGCCGGTGATGTCGGCTTCGCTGAGCACGGCGAGCGCGCTGGCGGTGGCCGTGAAGCCCTCGGTGAGCCGACCGCACGTGACGGTGACCAACCCCGCGGCGGGAACGTCGACCAGCTCGTCGACGCCGACGGCCGGCACGTCGGCCTCGCGCAGCTGCTCCAGCGAGCGCTGGGCGGTGCCCTGGCCGCCGACGACCAGCACCGCGGTGCCACCCGCGACGACGTGCGCGCGCAGGTCGATCACTGCCCGATCGATGTCGCCGCGGTAGGACTCCACCTCGTGCACCGCCGGGGCGAGCGCGCCGTCGCGGCCGCTGCGCAGCGGGCTCAGGGTGAGTACCGGCCGGTCGGTGGCGGTGGCGTGGGCGAGGACCGAGCCCAGGTCGCGGTAGGCCGACGCGCCGACGTCGATCGGCGCCGCGCCCCCGCTGCCCGAGCCGGCCGCGCTCGTCGAGCTGGCCGCGGCGAACCAGCTCGCCTCCAGGAACTCCTCCCCGGTGCGCACGAGGTCGGCGCAGCGCGTGCGGATCCGCTCGGGATCGGCGAGCAGCACCGGCGCGCGCGCGGGAAGGAGATCGGTGAGCAGCTCCATCTCGCCGCCGACCAGCGCGGGGAGCAGCGACTCCATGCCCTCGGCCGGGATGCCCTCGGCCAGGTGCTCCAGCAGCTCGCGCAGCGGTGGGTTGTTCTGGTGGTCGCGCGCCAGGGCGCGCGCGCGGTCCCGGACCGGCTCGGTGAGCAGCAGCTCCCGGCAACCGGGCGCGAGGAGCTCGTCGACGGGCGCGACGGAGCGCTGGTCGGCGACCCCGAAGGAGCGCAGCTCGCTCACCTCGTCACCCCAGAACTCGACGCGGACGGGGTGCTCCGCGGTCGGCGGGAACACGTCCACGATGCCGCCACGGACGGCGAACTCCCCGCGCGTGGTGACCATCTCGACGCGGGTGTAGGCGAGCTCGACCAGCCGCACGAGCAGCCCGTCGAAGTCGTGCGTCTCGCCGACCCGCAGCTGCACGGGATCGAGCCGGCCCAGGCCGGGGGCGATCGGCTGGATGAGGCTGCGGGCGGCCGCGACCACGACGCGTGGCGCCGTGGCCGGCACGGCGAGCCGACGGAAGATCGACAGTCGCCGCCCGACGGTGTCCGGGCGGGGCGAGAGCCGCTCGTGCGGCAGCGTCTCCCAGGACGGGAGCACGGCGACGGCCGGCGCACCGATCAGGTCGGCGAGGGCGGCGCCGAGATCCTCGGCCTCGCGGTCGGTGGCGGTGACGGTGAGGACGGTGCGGGCGGCCCCGTCCGTCGCGCCCGTCCCTGCGGCCAGCCCGGCGGCGAGGAACGGACGCAGCGCCGCCGGGCCCTCGATCGCCAGGGCGGGCACGTCGGTGGCACGGGCGTCGCGGGCGGCGTCGAGCGCCGCGCGCAGATCCGGATCGGACAGGGTGGAGCGGAGGAGACCGGAGAGCTTGGCCACGGTTGTCGTCAGACCCCTTGCAGAAGTGAGCGCACGCGCAACAGACCCCGACCGGGGCGCGGTGGGGTCTGCATCCAGCCTACGCGCGGGCCACCGACCGGGGTGCACACGCGCCCCTCACCGGTGCCCCAGCAGAATGCCTCCCATGACTCGGGCCTCCCTGACGTGGGCCTCCCCGGCAGGGGCCGCCGTGCTGCGGCGCCCCGGCCGCCGGACCCCGGCCACCGGCGGGAGGCGCGGCGCCGCGCTGCTCGTCGCCGCGCTGCTGGTCGCTGCGGTCGCACTGGCCGGGTGCTCGCTCCCCTCCCCCGGCTCGGTGGCGGCCGGCGGCGCCGGCAGCGCGCCGGCGGCCGGCACGGTCGCCCCCACCCGTGCGGGCGTGCCCGACCTGCGGGTCGACGTCGTCGCCGGGGGTCTCTCGCACGTCTGGGACGTCGGGGTCCTTCCCGACGGCCGCGTGCTGGTCAGCGAGCGCGCGGGCCGCCTGGTGCTCCTGTCGAGCGCCGCTCCCGGCGCCACGGTCACGCCCGTCGACGCCGATCTCGCCGACGTCTACGTCCGCGGCGAGGGCGGGCTGATGGGCATGGCCGTGCACCCCGACTTCGCCACCAGCCGACGGTTCACCACCTGCCAGACCCATGCCGAGGGCGACACCGCGACCGACGTCCGGCTGGTCACCTGGCAGCTGTCGGCCAACGGCGCGTCGGCGTCGCGGGTGGTCGACCCGCTCGTCGGCGGCCTGCCCATCAACCCGTCGGGCCGGCACTCGGGCTGCCGGCCGACGGTCGGCGACGACGGCACGCTGTTCGTCGGTACCGGCGACACCGCGCGCGGAGCGATCTCGCAGGACCTCACGACGCTGGGCGGCAAGGTGCTGCGGATCGACCTGGCCACCGGCGGCCCCGCTCCGGGCAACCCGTACGCCGACGCCGACAACCCGACGGAGCGCCTGATCTGGACCTCAGGGCACCGCAACGTGCAGGGCGTGGCCCTCGAACCCGGCACCGGGGACGTGTACTCCGCCGAGCACGGCCCCACCGTCGACGACGAGGTGAACCGGCTGCAGGCCGGCGGCAACTACGGCTGGGACCCGTCGCAGGGCGGCACGGTGGGCGGGTACGACGAGTCGGTGCCGATGACCGACCTCGAGCGCTTCCCGGACGCCGTGCCGGCCGCGTGGAGCTCGGGCCGGCCCGTCGAGGCCGTGGCGGGAGCGGCGTTCCTGTCCGGTCCGCAGTGGGGCGATCTCGACGGGGTGCTCGCCGTGGCCGCGCTGCGGGGGAGAAGCTCCTCCTGATGACCCCGGGGGCCGACGGTGCGGTCAGGGCGGTCAGCGTCCCCGCGGAGCTCGACGGCGCCTTCGGGCGGCTGCGCGCCGTGCGGCTGGCCCCGGACGGCGCGCTGCTCGTCTCGACGTCCAACGGCAGCGAGGACCAGGTGCTGCGGGTCGCGCCGGTCTGAGCTGGCGCCGACCGCGGTCGGGTCGGTCTCTCAGCGGCCGTAGCGGGCGACCGACCGCTCCCGTGCCTTCGCCGCCTCCACCTCGCGGTCCTTGGGCGGAGCCGACGTGACCAGCTCGTCGAGCAGCCGGCGGGTGGCGTCGCCGACCGCCTCGACGGCCCGGTCGAACGCGGCCGCGTTGGCCTGCGACGGTTGCGCTGATCCACTGATCTTGCGCACGTACTGCAGCGCGGCCGCCGACACCTCGTCGGGGCTGGCCGGCGGCGCGAAGTTGTGCAGGGTGCGGATGTTGCGGCACACGGGAAGAACCCCTCCTGGACGAGACGGCACTCCCGTCCGAACCTACGGGACGAACGGGCCGTTCGTCCGGCCCCTAGTCCGCCGGGTCGGGCCCGGTCAGCGGGGCCACGCCGAGCACCAGCTTGGCGACGTGGAACGCCTCGGCGTAGCGCGCGTGGCACTGGACGCCGCGGATCCGGGCGAGCCCACCGAAGGTCTCGGCGTCGAACCAGCTGCGGTCGCGCTGCGAGCCGTAGTGCTCGTGCAGCTTGGCGATCTTCTCTCGGAGCACCGGCTCGGCCAACGGCAGGTAGACCGCGGGCTGGGTGAGGTCGCCGTCCCACTTGAGGAGCTCGTAGCCCAGCGTGAGGTGGTCGCGGAACGCGGTCGGGACGAGCTCGGCCAGCGTCCGGTGGTCCGGGTTGGCGTCGTGCGGGGACGGCGCGAAGACCAGGTCCGGCTCCGAGTGCGCGCGCAGGTCCTCCAGCGCGAGCATGGCGCGCTCCCGCCGCAGCGGGACCCGGCCGTCGGGCAGGTCGAGGACCACGACCTCGACCCGGGCGCCGGGGCAGAACGCGGCGAGCGCGGCGCGCTCCTCCTCCTCGCGCAGCGAGCCCCCGCCGGTCAGGACGAGCGCCGAAACGCTGACGCCCGGATGCGCCCGGCACAGTTCCAGCAGCGAGCCGCCGGCACCGATGGCGATGTCGTCGGAGTGGGCACCGAGCAGGAGCATGCGGTCGAGGCGCTCGGGCAGCAGGCTGAGCACGGCCTACCGCTCGCGTTCTCGCACCTGGCGCACGGGCGCGATCATCCCACGGACAGCGCGGCCCGCCGTGCGGGGTGGACGGCAGCGGCTCAGCCGGCGCGGTGCAGCCGGGCCAGCCGCTGGGTCGTCGGCCAGCGGACGTCGTGGGCCCAGCCCAGCTTCTCGAAGATCCAGATCAGCCGCGCGGAGATGTCGATCTGGCCGGGCAGCACGCCGTGTCGGGCGCAGGTGGGGTCGGCGTGGTGCAGGTTGTGCCAGGACTCGCCCATCGACAGCACCGCGAGCGGCCAGAAGTTGCGCGACCGGTCCCGCGTCCGGAACGGCTGCCGACCGATCATGTGGCAGATCGAGTTGATCGACCAGGTGACGTGGTTCGAGACCGCCAGCCGCACCAAGCCGCCCCAGAAGAAGCCGGTCAGCACTCCCGCCCACGACCAGGTGATCAGGCCGCCGAGCACGGCGGGGAGCAGCAGGCTCACCGCGACCCAGATCCCGAACGTGCGGCTCACTCCGACGATGGCGCGATCGGCGAGCAGATCGGGGATGAAGCGCCGGTGGTTGGTCTCGTCACGGTCGAAGAACCACGTCATGTGGGCGTGCAGGAACCCCTTGGCCACCGCGGCGGGCGAGGTGCCGTGCAGCCACGGCGAGTGCGGATCCCCGTCGCGGTCGGAGAACGCGTGGTGGCGGCGGTGGTCGGCCACCCAGTTGAGGACGTTGCCCTGCACGGCCAGCGAGCCCGTGATCGCCATCACGACCCGCAGCCACGGCTTGGCCTTGAACGACTTGTGGGTGAAGTGGCGGTGGAAGCCGACCGTGATGCCCAGCACGGCGAGCACGTAGAACGCCCCGAGCAGGGCGAGGTCGTGCCATCCCACCCCCCACCCCCACACCAGGGGGACCGCCACGGCCAACGCGACCATCGGGGACCGCGACGAAGACGTAGATCATCGAGTGCTGGAAGGCGGTGCGCCGCCCGGAGATCACCGGGTTCGGCCCGGCCTCAGCGCGTCCGCATCGGCGTCCTGCGCGGTGACGGTCATTCGGCTCCTCGTCGGTATGCGTGTCCGGGCCGGCGCCTCCGGCAACCGGTCGTCACGTTCGCGAGGTTAGGTGACCGGGCCGGGACCGCACACCGGCTGGGAGACCCGCGCGACCCGGCCGAACCCGTCCGGCGCCGCCCGTACCGGCAGGCTCGGCGTCACGGCCGTGACAGGATAGGAGCCCTGTCCGCCGTGGTGTAACGGCAGCACCTCGGACTTTGGTTCCGATGGTCCAGGTTCGAATCCTGGCGGCGGAGCAGACCACGATCACCGGCTCGCCGATGGCGGTGCCCACCGTGTGCGCCTGACCCACAGCGATGATCGGCCGTCGGGGACGCGGAGCAGTGCTGAGCACGGTGGAACGCCCCCGGACGGGGATCGCCCCGGAGTCCGGACGGCCCCGAGACGATCACCCGCAGAGACGATCACCCGGAGCGCGGTCCCCGGTCCCCCGCGATCAGCGATCGCCCGGGCGCGGCGGCGGCTCGGGCGGTCGCCCGTTCCCCGTGCACCTCATGTCCGTCCCCCTCTGCCGTACCTCCTGGCCCGGTCGGGCCGGTCGGACTCAGTCGAGCGCGGCGTCGAGCGTGATGGTCGTGCCGGTGAGCGCCTTGCTGACCGGGCACCCGTCCTTGGCCGCCTGCGCGGCCTTCTCGAAACCCGCTGCGTCGAGGCCCTCGACCTCGCCACGCACGGTGAGGGCGATCCCGGTGATCGCGAACCCGCCCGAGGGGTCCGGGCCGAGCGTGACCGTCGGCCTGCACGTCCAGGGACTGCGGGGTGCCACCGGCCTCGGCGATGAACGCCGAGAGCTGCATCGCGTAGCACGAGGAGTGCGCCGCCGCGATCAGCTCCTCCGGGCTGGTGGTGCCGCCGGCGTCGTCGGCTGCCCGCTTCGGGAAGCTCACGTCGTACGTGCCGACGCCGCTGCTGGTCAGCTCGACCTGTCCCGAGCCCTTCTCCAGCGATCCGTTCCAGGCCGTTCGTGCGGTGCGGGTGGGCATGTGTCCTCCAGCGTCGGTGGCGTCTCCCCGAAGTACGCACGGCCGGGACGCGGCGTTTGCGCCCCCGCCGTCCGTTGAGACGACCGGTCGAGGTTCCACGACGAGCGGTCACCTCTCGGCGACGTGCGGGAGCGCCGCTCCGCCCGCGGCCGGGCCTGCGGCGACCACGTACGATCCGCACGTCCGCCATCGGCACCTGGCGCGTCCTGCCGCCCGGCGGAGCTGCCCGCCGCGGGGCACGGCGAGAAGCACGAGCAGAAGCAGGGCACGAGCAGAAGCAGGAGTGGCCATGCTCGACCGTCCCGGGCCCGGACGCATTCCCGCGCGTCCTGCCGCCGCGATCGTGCTCGCCGCGGGCGAAGGCACCCGCATGCGGTCGGCCGTGCCGAAGGTGCTGCACCCGATCGCCGGCCGCAGCCTGCTCGGCCACGCCGTGCACGCCGTTGCCGCGCTCGAGCCCGAGCACCTCGTCGTGGTCGTCGGGCACGGCGCGCGAGCAGGTCCGGACGGCGCTCGCCGTGCTCGCCGAGCGAGCTCGGCCGCCCGGTCGCTCGTCGCCGAGCAGGAGCAGCGGCTCGGCACCGGGCACGCCGTCCGGTGCGCGCTGGACGCGCTGCCCGCCGACCTCACCGGGCCGGTGCTGGTCACCTACGGCGACGTGCCGCTGCTCGAGCCCGGCCACGCTGGCCGAGCTGCTCGCCGAGCACGCCGCCGCCGGCGCGCGCGGTCACCGCTGCTGACCAGCCGAGCCGGCCGACCCCACCGGCTACGGGCGGATGCTGCGCGACGCCGGGCGGGGCCGTCGCCCGCATCGTCGAGCACGCCGACGCCACCCCCGAGCAGCGGGCCATCCGCGAGGTGAACTCCGGCATCTACGTGTTCGACGCCGCCTTCCTGGCCGCCGCGCTCGGCCGGCTCGGCACCGCCAACAGCCAGGGCGAGCTCTACCTCACCGACCTCGTCGAGATCGCGCGACGACGACGGGCGGACCCGCCGCGGCTGTCGCGCTGCCCGGACGTCTGGCAGGTGCGCGGGGTCAACGACCGGGTGCAGCTCGCCGCCACGTGCGCGCCGAGCTGAACCGCCGGCTGCTGCACCGCTGGATGCTCGCCGGCGTCACCGTCGTCGACCCGGCCAGCACCTGGGTCGACGTGCAGGTCCGGCTGGAGCCCGACGTCGTGCTGCACCCCGGCACGCAGCTGCACGGGACCACGACCGTCCGGTCGCGGCGCCGAGATCGGCCCGGACACCACGCTGACGCGACTGCGAGATCGGCGCCGGCGCGTCCGTCGTGCGCACCCACGGCAGCCGAGCCGGGATCGGAGCCGGCGCGTCGGTCGGGCCGTTCGCCTACCTGCGACCGGGCGCGCGGCTCGGCGAGCGACGGCAAGATCGGCGCGTTCGTCGAGGTGAAGAACTCCGACATCGGCGCGGGCACGAAGGTCCCGCACCTCACCTACGTCGGCGACGCGACGATCGGCGAGCACAGCAACATCGGGGCGTCCTCGGTGTTCGTCAACTACGACGGTGTGCGCAAGCACCGCACGGTGATCGGTTCGCACGTGCGGACCGGCTCGGACAACATGTTCGTCGCGCCGGTGCAGGTCGGCGACGGCGCCTACACCGGCGCCGGGCACGGTGCTGCGGCACGACGTCCCGCCCGGGGCGCTCGCCGTGTCGGCCGGGCGCGCAGCGCACCATCGAGGGCTGGGTCGCGCGAAGCGGCCGGGCACCCCGGCCGCGGAGGCCGCCGCCGGCGGCGCCGAGCCAGCCCGCCGAACCCGCCGACCCGACCGACGACGGCCACGGAGGAACGGCACGGTGAGCGCGATGTCGGCGACGCCGAAGAAGAACCTCATGCTCTTCTCCGGCCGGGCGCACCCCGAGCTGGCCGAGCAGGTGGCCAAGCACCTCGACGTCACGATCACCCCGCAGTCGGCCTACGCCTTCGCCAACGGGGAGATCTTCGTCCGGTTCGAGGAGTCGGTGCGCGGCTGCGACGCGTTCGTGCTGCAGTCCCACTCCGCGCCGATCAACGACCCGATCATGGAGCACCTGATCATGGTCGACGCGCTCAAGCGGGCGTCGGCCAAGCGGATCACCGTGGTCATGCCGTTCTGGGGCTACGCCCGCCAGGACAAGAAGCACCGCGGCCGCGAGCCGATCTCGGCCCGGCTGATCGCCGACATGTTCAAGACCGCGGGCGCCGACCGGATCATGACCGTCGACCTGCACACCGTCGCAGATCCAGGGCTTCTTCGACGGCCCGGTCGACCACCTGTTCGCGCTGCCGGTGCTGGCCGAGCACATCAAGCGCACCTACGCCGGACCACGAGCTGGCCGTCGTCTCCCCCGACTCCGGGCGCGTCCGGCTGGCCGAGCGCTGGGCCGAGACCCTCGGCGGCACCCCGCTGGCGTTCATCCACAAGACCCGCGACCCGCGCGAGCCCAACGAGGCCGTCGCGAACCGGGTGGTCGGCGAGATCGAGGGCCGGCTCTGCGTGGTGATCGACGACATGATCGACACCGGCGGCACGGTGTCGAAGGCGGTCGAGGCGCTGCTGGCGCAGGAGGGCGCAGCGGACGTGATCGTCGCCGCGACCCACGGCGTGCTGTCCGGGCCGGCCGCCGAGCGGCTCGCGAGCTGCGGGGCCCGCGAGGTGATCTTCACCGACACGCTGCCGATCCCGGACGAGAAGCGGTTCCCGACGATGACGGTGCTGTCCATCGCCCCGCTGCTCGCCCGGGCGATCCACGAGGTGTTCGACGACGGCTCGGTCACGAGCCTGTTCGACGGCAACGCCTGACCCCTCTGATTACTCCGATCGGCCTACCAGCGCACGGACCGCGAATCGCCGTCCTGACCTGCTGAATCGACCTTCCTGGGACTTCCCGGACCTTCCCGCCGAGCCCCCACTAGGACCGGGCTCCCGCGGCCCCACCACGGCCCCGCACTGTCCACAGCGGACACGAGGACCGCCGGCCATCGCGCATGTCCTCAGCCTGTCCTGAACGTAGGCGGGCCCGGGCGCGGCGCTGAGAACGCCGGCCGGGCCCTCGATCGCCCCTAGGAGGCGACCGTGCACGACATTCTCTCGTACCTGCTCGACGACCCCGGACAGCTCCCACCTAGCTGCGAGCGCAGATTTCCGGGGTGCACCACCAATCACGGCCGCGACGAGCACCTGGCTGGCTGGCTTTGTGACGCTCCGATCACCGCGGTGGAGACCCGCGGCGCCGATCGGCCGGTGGAGGTCTCGGCCGGACGCTGGACCGACGGCCACGGCGCGGTGCCGCTCGTCTGCGTCGAGCAGGGGGCGGGCGTCGGCGAGCTGTCCCCCGCAGCTGCACGCCGGCTCGCGGTAGCTCTGCTCGCTGCTGCAGACCGAGCGGAGGTCACGGCATGAGCGCCGACCGCCGAGCCGCGGTGAACATCGAGATCGGGAACGTGCACATCGGCCAGGTGCTCGTCAACGGCTGCGGGGCGGCCGAGCCGATCAACCTCGACGCGCTCGCTGAGACGCCCTGGCATCGGCCCACGGTGGTCGACGGCGAGGTGATCTCGACGCGGGCACTTCCGTCGTGGCGGGGCCCGCTCGACGCGGACTCTCGGGGGGTGTATCCGACCGCCCTGCGTGGCGGTGTGGTGAACGACCCGGCCCAGGTGGCCGCGATCCGGCAGCGGATCGAGACCGCGCAGCGCCGAGAGAGCCAGGGCTGGTGGCGGCGATGTGGGTGGTTCCGGTGATCGCCTACATGCGCCGGGTCCTCGCCGCCGTGTTGTGGATGTACGCGGCCGCGGACGCGATCGACGCCGAGGTCGAACGTCGCCGTCGGAACGGCGGGCCATGGGTCGAGGACGCCACGTACCACCAGCTCGTGGGCGACTCGCGCGCGGCCGAGTCGCACGTGCTGGCCGTCCTGGTTGGGAGGTCGGCGTGAGTGCGCTCGATCCGACAGTGGTCGCGGAGCCTGTTCCGACGGGGTCGACATCGCCGGGCGCGGGGTGGGTCACATGGCTCGGTCTGGCCGTGGTCCTGACCGCCGCCGCCGTCCTGAGCTTCGCCGCGCTGCGCGACCTCGCCGTCGCCGTCCGCATCCACCGCGAACTCGCATGGCTCTTGCCCATCGCGGTCGACGCGGGCGCCGCCGTGTCGTGCGCGGCCTGGCTGTCCCGCGCACCCGCCCGGATGCCGCCCGCTTCGCCCGCCCCGACCGGCCGGCAGCGCCGCTGGGCTGGCTGGCCGCCATCAACGCGTTGTCGAACTACCTCCTCGAGGTCGTAGCAGCCGCAGCACGATGCTGTGGTCCTCGGCGCGCACCGGGTGCAGCCGCTGATGATGCTGAGCGACCGTGGCCACCGCGGCGGCGTCGATGGCGTCGGTCTTGCGGGCGTGGCCGGTGTTGAGCAGCCGGGCCCGCGCAGCCAGCTGCGCGGGCACATCCACGACCGACTCGTCGGCGGCAGCCAGGCCCTGCGCGACACCCCGGCCGAGCCCGGCCGCGCCTTCGACCGCCCAGCGGCGCTGGGGTCACTGGCCGGCCCAGGCGCGCAGACGGGTCACCGTGTCGCTGGTGACCGCGAGCCGGATCGCGGCGGTGACATCGCCGGAGGGCTGCAGGGCCACGGCGGTGAGCGAACTCTTGTGCGGGTCGATCCCGATGGTGATCACGGGCCACCTTCTGTCGCGGGGGGACGGGGAGCCCCGCGGTGGGCAACCTGACTTCCGGTCTGATCACGCCTCTGTTGAGCCACGCCGCGGGCGGACGACGGCCAGCGGCACGCTATGGGTGAGCCAGCCCGGGAGCGGCAAGAAGCGTCCGAGCCAGCCGGCCGTCGTCCTCGGCACGCTATGGGCTGCAGACCCCGCGGCCTGAGCCACATCCAACAAGTCAGAAGCGTGATCGACCCGGCTCAAGCGAACTCTTCCCTTGCTAACCCGGTGGCCACTGAGCGCCAATCCGGATTGCGGGGTGATGATCACATTCCCTGGTGTTTGCCGTACCGGCCTGCCGGGTGAAGGCTGGGCATCGACCGGCGGCGCCGCCAGGACGCCCTGGGATTAGAAGGGGGTGGATCGTGTACGCGCGCTCCACCACTGTCCTCGCACATCCCGAGGCCATCGACGCCGGCATTGCGTACATCCGCGAGCAGGTCATGCCGACGCTGCTGCGGATGAGCGGGTGCATCGGCATGTCGATGCTGGTCGATCGCCCATCAGGTCGCTGCATCGTCACCAGCGCGTGGCAGACCGAGGGCACCATGCACGCCAGTGAGGAGGAGCTCCGTCCGCTCCGGGACCGCGCCGCCGAAACGCTCGGCGGCGGCCCTCTGGTCGAGGAATGGGAGATCGCCGTGCTGCATCGCGACCACGCCTCGACGCCAGCCGCGTGCGTCCGCGCCACTTGGGTGCGGATCTCGCCGGAGCACGCCGACCGCATCGTCGACATCTACCGGACCGCGCTATTGCCCCAGATCCGGGGGTTCGAGGGCTTCTGCAGCGCCAGTTTCATGGTCAACCGCTCCACCGGGTACGCCGTGTCGTCGGTGACCTTCGACAGCTATGACGCCATGAGGCGTACCCGTAACCTGGCCGCGGTGGTGCGCGAGCAAGGCGCCCGCTCCGCCAGCGCGGAGGTCCTCGAGGTCGGCGAGTACGAGTTGACGCTGGCCCACCTGCGGGTCCCCGAGCTGGTGACGTGACCAGCCGCGAATATGCCGGGCGGCTACTAATTTGAGACCCGGACGCACCGGGGTTTGGGCCGTGGCTGAGCTGCGGGACGGACGAATCGTCAGCGGCTGGGCCGATGGGCGGGTGCTGCTGAGGGATCCCGCCGTACCCGAGCCGAGGCGTATGAGCAGGGCGGACACGATGGCCCGGTACGGGCGGTGGCGGTGCTCCTCAAACGGGCAGGTACTCATCGGCGGCGACCGGTAGGTGCGGCGATGAGACGTCCAGACGCAGCGGTGCTGCTGGTCCGTTGCCTGCTCGGTGCAGGCTCTCGCAGCCTCTGGGTGCCGAGAACTGTGTCACGGCACCTGATCAGCGCCTTTGCCACCTGTAAGGTTCCAAACTCGGCTATGGGCGCTGACCTGCGATTTTAAGCGGCGCGCTCGTACTCGCTGATCAGCCCTCCGAGCACCGATCGGCGCGCGGCACGGCCACCGCGGTCGTCGCCAACGTCACCGACCGCGCCCAGGTCCAGGCCGTCGCCGACCGCGCCGTGCACATCTACGGCCGGCTCGACACCTGGGTGCAGATGGCCGGGGTCCTGCTCGTCGCCGGGTTCGACGACACGGCCCCCGAGGAGTTCGCACGCGTTACAGGTCTGAACCGGCCTGGTTCCGCCGGAGGCGGGATTCAGGCCACCTCGGGTGTCGAGGCGACCGGTCGTGCGTCACGGTAGTGCTGTTCGAACTCGACCGGCGGAACGTGCCCGATCGAGGAGTGCAGCCGGGCGTTGTTGTACCAGTGCTTCGAGTTCGGCGACCCAACGTCGATCGCGCTGCGGCCGACTCTGGTCCCGATGGGGTTCCGCGACTACGACCTGCGGGTTGCGATGACGTGGAAGTACCTCCGCAGCGCGTCGGTGACCCTGTCGCGTAGCCGGCGAGCCAGACGGTGATCTTCGAACGTGGGTTCGAATGAGCGGTCCGGGTTGCCGCTAGGCAGGCCGGGGACCTGGCCCCGAGCTTCCGCGCCCTGCTCACCGTGCTGTCGGTCGGCTCGGCGCATCGAGCGGGTGAGCTACCACCTGGGTGGAGGCGGAGGCAGCGCAGCGGCGCTGGGAGACGTGGTCGTGTGGAGCTGAGCGCCGAGCGCGACCGCTGGTCGCCGCCGGCCTCAGATCCGCTACAGTGTCGACCTTTTCAGTAACGTGCCGTGGAGCCGGTATCCGACGACCTCGCTGGCGAGAATCACGGCGTTCTCACCGAGCGCAAGGTGGGAGAATCCGATCGCCTCGGGCGAGGCCCAGGCCTCGCGTAGGGCATGTGCGAAGGTGCGATCCTCGCCGTCCTCCAGTGCCAGGTCAATGGTGTGCCCGCTGCGGACGAAGACTTCGACACGACACGTCATCGGCGAAGCGTAGGTCTCAGCGAGTGCTTCGAGGAACAGACACAGCTGACCCAACGCCCGTACGCTGCCCCAGCCCCGCGGCGACCAAGCAGTCACGCTCGGTCGCGACCGGTCAGCCCGGGTGACAGGGTTCTCGGCACCCGCAGGCTGCGCGAAATGGTCGTCCGCGACCATCCACAATGATCGCGGCATCGGCCCAACGTCGGTTCACGAGGGCCAGTCCCCGCGGTGCGGGAGCGGGGCGGACCTTGGGGACCAAACTCCCCGCGGGCCGCCCCTTGATCCAGACCCCGTGAGAGGGAAGCTGGACCCACACCAGCATGCTCTCTTCTCGGCACCCGGGCGAGGCGCAGCGGGGTGACATCACGTGCTCGCCGCTGACGAGCACCACGTGCCCACGCGGTCGTAGACCACGACGCGCATGTTGCCTTCCCGATTTCGTCGGGCGGTCTCAGTCAGGTGGGGCGAGTCGTCCATCAGCCCGGCGTCCGATCTACGGTCCTGCAGACCGGGGCGGCGACGGTGGAGGCCGATCAGCGTGGTGGTCGGCCTCGAGCGGGCGGGAAGACCCTTGTTTCGTCGCGGTCGCACTGCATGCGGCGCTGATCGGGGGGCAGAACGTATCGAGTCGTTTCCTCCGACGGTGCGGCGACCAATTGCCCGATTTCTGGAGCCCGATGGGTTCTCCTGCCCGGGACCGGGAAGCCAAGTCCACCGATGCGTTCGTCGCGGCGTTCGCGGGCGCCGTCATCACCATTGTCCGACCACGATGCGGGCACCATGAGCCAACGCGTTCTCGGAACGCTGGATGGTCCCCCGGGCGCGAATGCCTCAGCCCCACGACATGATCGGTTCTCGGCACCCACAGGTGATGGCGTGTGGTCCGGGTTGACTCAACTTCCGCGTCGGCCCGTTCCGGTGACCGACGATATCATGCCTCGTCCGGCCTGGTGACCTCACGTTCGACTGATTCGACCGCGCCCGTACATGGGCGCCTCGGATCGCTGTGCCGTGTTGCCCGCGTGTCCCTTTTCTGTTTCGCCGATGGAAGCACGGATCGTGCAGGCGCAGTCGCGATCCAGAGCGCGATCGCGGCTCGCCTGACAGTACCGCGTTGCGATCGCATCGTGGGACAACCGGGCATGCCCGCATTCGTCGCATACTGGCACCGTGGCGTCGCCGTCTACTGGTTCGGATCCCGGCGACTGGACATCGAACTCGGTCGTCATGATTAGTACCTGACTTCGGCGGCACCGCCGATGAGGTCGTTGATCTCCTGGCGCGGCACCTCGGAGAGGTGCACGAGGACCAAGCTTACCGAGGCTACGCCGCCGCCCGGCGCCTGTCTCACTGTCGGCGGCGACGCGTGGGCGGCTTACTGCTGGCACGCTCGGGACACCGGCATCGTCGATGGACGAGCATGACTGAACGGTGGACGAGCGGTCGCGGAGTGAGACCGGTGGGCCGAGTACATACTTGGCCCCACCCGCCGAAGGGCATTTTCAGAAGTCCATGCCGGCCATGCCGCCGGCCGGGGCCGAGTTCCTTTCGGGCTTGTCGACGATGACGACCGCGGTGGTGAGGAACAGGGCCGCGATCGAGGCCGCGTTCTGCAGCGCCGAGCGCGTGACCTTGGCCGGGTCGATGATCCCGGCCTTGATCAGGTCCTTGTACTCACCGGTCGCGGCGTCGAGACCCTCGCCTGCGGCCAGGCCGCGGACCTTCTCCGCCACGACGCCGCCCTCGAGGCCGGCGTTGATCGCGATCTGCTTGAGCGGGGCCTCCAGCGCAACCTTGACGATGTTCGCACCGGTGGCCTCGTCCCCGTCGAGGCCGAGACCCTCGAAGAGGCCGGCACCAGCCTGGATGAGCGCGACGCCGCCACCGGCGACGATGCCCTCCTCGACGGCCGCCTTGGCGTTGCGGACGGCGTCCTCGATGCGGTGCTTGCGCTCCTTGAGCTCCACCTCGGTGGCCGCTCCGGCCTTGATGACCGCAACCCCACCCGCCAGCTTGGCCAGGCGCTCCTGCAGCTTCTCGCGGTCGTAGTCCGAGTCGGTCTTCTCGATCTCGTTGCGGATCTGGGAGACCCGCCCGGCGATCTGGTCGGCGTCCCCGGCACCGTCGACGATGGTGGTCTCGTCCTTGGTCACGACGACCTTGCGGGCGCTGCCCAGCAGCGACAGGTCGGCGTTCTCCAGCTTGAGGCCGACCTTCTCCGAGATGACCTCGCCACCGGTGAGGATGGCCATGTCGGCCAGCATCGCCTCACGGCGGTCCCCGAAGCCCGGCGCCTTGACGGCCACGGACTTGAAGGTGCCGCGGATCTTGTTGACGACGAGCGTGGCCAGGGCCTCGCCCTCGACATCCTCGGCGATGATCGCCAGCGGCTTGCCACCCTGCATGACCTTCTCCAGCAGCGGGAGCAGGTCCTTCACGGTGGAGATCTTGGAGCTGACCAGGAGGATGTAAGGGTCCTCCAGCTCGGCCTCCATGCGCTCGGCATCGGTGACGAAGTAGGGCGAGATGTAGCCCTTGTCGAACCGCATGCCCTCGGTCAGCTCGAGCTCCAACCCGAAGGTCTGGCTCTCCTCGACCGTGATGACGCCTTCCTTGCCGACCTTGTCCATCGCCTCGGCGATGAGGTCACCGATCGTGGAGTCGGCCGCGGAGATCGAGGCCGTGGCCGCGATCTGCTCCTTGGTCTCGACCTCCTTCGCGGTCTTCACCAGCTGCTGCGAGACGGCCTCGACGGCCTTCTCGATGCCGCGCTTGAGGGCCATCGGGTTGGCCCCGGCCGCCACGTTGCGCAGGCCCTCGCGGACCAGCGCCTGGGCGAGGACGGTGGCGGTGGTGGTGCCGTCACCGGCGATGTCGTCGGTCTTCTTGGCCACTTCCTTGACGAGCTCGGCCCCGATCTTCTCCCAGGGGTCCTCGAGCTCGATCTCCTTGGCGATCGACACACCATCGTTGGTGATGGTGGGCGCGCCCCACTTCTTCTCCAGTACGACGTTGCGGCCACGCGGGCCGAGCGTCACTCTGACAGCGTCGGCGAGGACGTTCATGCCGCGCTCGAGCCCGCGGCGCGCCTCCTCGTCGAAAGCGATCATCTTCGCCATGGCGGATCGTCCTTTCCAGCTGCTCGTGCAGGGCGTAGTCGGCACTGGCCCCGTGACGGACGGACCCCAACCGGAGCCCGGGCCCGCACCGGCGGCGATCACTGTGGTTTAGCACTCCCATGCCCCGAGTGCTAACCGCTACCCTACACCGAGTTTGCGTCCACGCAGTTATGCGTGCGCGCATATTTTCCGTAGGATGCGGGGCATGAGCACCAGCGACAACGTCGGCATGCGCGAGCGTAAGAAGCTTGCCACCAGGGAGGCCCTCAGCGCTGCTGCGCTGCGCCTGGCTCTCGAACATGGACCGCGGAACGTGCGGGTCGACGACATCGCCGAGGCCGCCGGGGTGTCCCCGCGTACCTACAACAACTACTTCTCCAGCCGGGAGCAAGCAATCATGGTCGGGCTCGCCGCGGAACGCGGTGCGCGCGTCGCGGCTGCGCTGCGCAAGCGCCCCATCGACGAGCCACTCGAGCCCGCCGTTGTCGGGGCGCTGATCGAGCAGTACTCCGATGATGGAGAACCCGACCGCGACGCGCTCGCGCTGATCACCTCCGCACCCGCCCTGCAGGCGGAGTTCCTCGACACCATCGCCGCAATCGAGCGTCCCCTGGCCGAAGCGATCGCGGCCCGCACCGCCGAGGGCCAGAGCGGGCTCGGGCCCGAGGTGCTTGCCGCCGCCGTTTCCGCGGCAGCCCGGGTCGCCGCCGAACGCTGGCTGCAACCCCAGCCGAACGCCAAGTTCTCGGTCATGCTGCGCGACGCGCTCACCTGGATCGCCCCCGCCCTACGCTCAGCCGACCAGTGACCGCAGGCGGAAGGCGGTGATCCGAATTCGGGCACCACGGGCAGGGCATGTTCTGAACAACAGGGCCGCCGGTGGTCCTGGCGAGAACGGCGACCGGTGGTCGTCGATGTCAGTGACCGACAACGGCGCGCCACGCCGGCAGCAGCCAGCGGGCCCCGTTGTGGTCGTCGAGCCGTTGGGAGTTGGTCGACGCAGTAGCGGTCGGCGGACTCGGCCACCCGCACCGCCGCGCAATTGTTACCGGCCTGGATTCGTCGGGGGGCGGGGTTCAGGCCGCATCGGGGTCGAGGTGGCCGGTTGGGCGTCACGGTAGCCGCCGGGGAACCAACGCCGGCGGGAGTGTGGCGAGGGGGAGGGGCAACCCGGGGGAACGAAGGCCACCAAGTGGCGCTGCATCGGCGGCGATCCGGGGCCGCAATGAGACGATGCCCACCGTGAGCGAAGCGACCCACGCGACCATGGCCACCTTCCAGATGGACATGTCTAGGGAGGACGAGCAGCGGCGCGGGTTACGCGAGTTCCTCGTTCCTCGGGTCAGCCAGCACGCCGGCTTCCTGGGCGGCCATTGGATGCTGGACCGGGAGGCCGAGGAGAGCGTCGTTGTCGTCATCTTCAGCTCACGCGGTGCCGCGGAAGCCTTCCAGAAGAACGTCGAAGGCAACGCCGCGAATCAGGCGGCTGCGGCCATCAAGCTGATTAAGATCCGCGTGGTGGAGGTGACCGCCAGCGCCTAGAAAGCCGTGCTTACCGACCTGCGCGCCGCCGAGTGAGCCGAAGGTCTGAAGCAGCAGCGTCATGCGGGAACTCCCTCCCGACAGGCCGCCGTCCGCAGGGTGGTCGGCGATGACGTGGAGCTTGCCGCCACCATCCGCGTCGGACGCCGTTGATGCAAGCGGTACTCCGCTCCGGGACGGACGGCGGGTTTCGCGCGGCGAGCAGGCGCAGCAGGCCGGAGGGTCTACAAGGTGTGGTTGGGGTCCTCGACCGATGCCGGTGACAGTTCGCCAAGGTGTCCGAAGGACCACCCCGAGACCTCTAACAGCCGTCCCCGCCAGTGCATCCCGCCGGGGGGCAGAGGGCTGTCAGTCGCAGCGAGCACCTGGGCATCGCTCAGATGGATGTAGATGGTGCGGTCCTCCCGAGCGAGCAGGCGGCGGTAGCGCTCGGACAGACCCCTCTCACGTTCTGCGCAGCACGGTGCTCCTCGCGGTCCTGCACCAGCAACTCGCTGGCGCCTCGTAACAGTCTCGCCCAGCCACCGTGCTCGTCGTCGATGGAGCCGCCGGTGTGCACGGTGAACGCCGCACGGGCCGCATGCTCGACCTCGTCGAACCACTTCCAGTCAGGAATGATCGTCCGCCGATGACCAGGCCACCCACGGTGCGCACGAGACGCGTGATCTTCCGGTCGGTCAGGCGCTGAGCGCCGGGATCGTGTTGGTGCTGGTTGCCTCCTCGCTCTTCTCGGCGGTGTCGGGGACGGTGGTGAGGCGGGCTCGGGCGAGGACGTCGAGGCCGAGGTAGCGGCGTCCTTCGGCCCATTCGCCGTGCTGTTCGGCGAGCACGGCGCCGACGAGGCGGACCAGGGCGTCGCGGTCGGGGCGCCGCTTTCGTCAAGTGCGGGCTGGAGCAGGACGGGTGAACGGCTGAACGTCTTTGATCATCGCTCGGTAGATCGTGGCGGCGAGGTGGCGTTTCAGGCACCGCCGGGCCTCGGGGCCGGTCTTGCCTTCGGCACGTTTCCTTGCGAGGTACTCGCGGGCCTCAGGGTGCCATCGGGCCTGGACCATGGCGACGGTGAACAGTGCGCGGTTGAGTTGGCGGTTGCCGCCGCGCGCGAGGCGGTGGCGGGTGGTGTTGCCGCTCGAGGCCGGGATCGGGGCGGTCCCGGCGTGCGCGGCGAAGGCGGCCGCGCTCGGGAAATGTCGGACGTCGTGGGTCTCGCCGAGGATCTTCGCGGCGACGAGGGGCCGACCCCGGGGATCGCAAGGAGACGGTCGTGAGGGCGGGTGGCCATCGCCCTAGCGATGCTTCCCTCCATCTCGCGGATCTCAGCGGTCAGGGCGCTCAGCCGGCGGATCGCGGCAAGGCTGAGCTGCGCGCGGACCGGGTCGCTGCTGCGGGCCTTGAGTGCGAGGCTTCGGGCGCGTGCCAGCGCCGCTTTCGAGATGAGTGCGCCGGTGGTTGCCCGGTGGCCGGGCGCGCAGCCCAGCATCAGGGCGTGCAGGCGATTGCGCACCCGTCCTTGTTCGGCGACCAGCTGGTCGCGGGCATCGACGAGCAGCTTGAGGTCAGCGTCAAGGTGAGCGTCGTTCATCTGCGGAAGGCCGTCCTCACGCAGCGCAACCCGGGCGATGGCGATGGCATCGCCCTCGTCGTCCATGCCGCGGCGCGGGGAGCGGCGCCGCGAATCCACGGTCAGGTGCGTGGCCACATCGACGACGGTCTCGCCGACGGCCAGCAACGCTTGGGTGAGCGCGCGACCGTCGCCCTTGGTGCCCTCGACCCGACCAGCCGTGGCGCGGGTTGCTGCTGCACCCATGCCACGAGGCGTGCGAGCTCGTCCGCCGCCGCTCCAACGGTCACCAGATGCTGGGGTCTGCCCTGGGCGTCAATGCTGGCTGCGACGTGGATCTGGCTGTGAGCGTCGATGCCAATGATGGTGGCGATCTCCACGATGTCCCTTCGGTCGAGAATGGTGAAGGGTGGTCGTGGACAGTCCTGCCGTCCGGTCATCACGCCGCTCTGAGGTCACGCGACCACCCGCGAGGGACCGAGGGGACTGGCCCCAACAAGGTCAAGACCGGGTGGTCCGAATCTGGTGGCTTGACCGGCGAGAACGCGTGCGGACGGGCGGATTGGGCAGGCGA